>NZ_JCASNH010000003.1:0-1003796 GCF_059683565.1 Williamsia sp. Y721
AGCCTACCAGCGCCGATGGTACTGCACCCTAATCAGTGTGGGAGAGTAGGACACCGCCGAACACAATTTGCGAATACCCTGTATTCGACACCAGCAATGGTCTCGAATACAGGGTATTTTGCTATCTCCACCCGATTCTTCGGTGTGCGTCCATCAAGGACCATTTGTTTCGGTAGCTACCGGTTTCGGGAGTTGCCGTTGTGGGTACCTGAGACGTGGGAGAGCGGCTCCAGCCCCAACGTCGGCCTCCCGATGGCCTATTCCGAGCATGGAGGTGCGCATGTCTGACGAGCAGATCTTCACGACAACTGACGCCGGCGCCCCGGTGGCAAGCGATGAGCATTCGTTGACCGTTGGTGCAGGCGGTCCGATTGTCCTGCACGATCACTACCTGATCGAGCAGATGGCCCAGTTCAACCGGGAACGAATCCCGGAACGGCAGCCCCACGCCAAAGGCAGCGGCGCGTTCGGTGTTTTCGAAGTCACTGCGGACATGTCCGCCTACACGTGCGCCGCAGTGTTCCAGCCGGGTGTCGCCACCGAGATGGCGGCACGGTTCTCCACTGTCGCAGGGGAGCGTGGGAGCCCTGATACGTGGCGGGATCCTCGCGGATTCGCGCTGAAGTTCTACACCACCGAGGGCGTTTACGACATGGTCGGAAACAACACCCCGGTCTTCTTCATGAAGGACCCGATGAAGTTCCAGCACTTCATCCGGTCTCAGAAACGTAGGGCCGACAACAACCTCCGTGACCACGACATGCAGTGGGACTTCTGGAGCCTATCCCCGGAGTCGGCGCACCAGGTGACCTGGTTGATGGGTGATCGCGGTATTCCGCGCAGTTGGCGCCATATGAATGGCTACAGCTCCCACGCGTACCTCTGGGTCAACAGTGAGGGTGTGAAGCACTGGGTGCAGTATCACTTCATCACAGACCAGGGTCACGAGTTCTTCACACAGGACGAGGCCGATCAGATGGCTTCGATCGACACGGACTATCACACGCGCGACCTGTTCGAGCACATCGATGATGGTCAATTCCCGTCGTGGACGCTGAAGGTTCAGTTGATGCCATTTGATGATGCGGTGTCGTATCGCTTCAATCCCTTTGACGTGACGAAGGTTTGGCCGCACGGCGACTACCCGCTGCATGAGGTCGGGCGAATGACGTTGAACCGCAATCCCACTGATCACCACACGGAGATCGAACAGCTGGCGTTTGAACCGAACAATCTTGTTCCCGGTATCGGGCTGAGTCCGGACCGGATGTTGTTGGCCCGTGGGTTCTCCTACGCCGACGCGCATCGGTACCGCATCGGTGCCAACTACAAGCAGATACCGGTCAACGCATCGAAGTATCCGGTGCATTCGTACTCAAAAGACGGCGCGATGCGCGTCACGAAAGTGAGTGATCCGGTCTACGCGCCGAACTCGAAGGGCGGACCCGCCGCGACCACAGGTTTCCAGGTGGATCCGGGGTGGGCGGCCAACGGTGAGATCGTTCGGTCGGCCTACGTGGACCACCCGGAAGACGACGACTTCGGGCAGGCCGGGACAATGGTGCGTGAGGTTCTCGACGACGCCGCACGAAAGCGGTTGACCGACAACATTGTTGGTCATCTGCTGAATGGTGTCACTGAGCCGGTGCTGGCCCGGGCCTTCGACTACTGGAAGCGAGTCGATCCTGATCTGGGCAGCGCGGTCGAAGCCGGCGTTCGTGCCAAGGCCGATGAGCTCGACCCCAAGGCCGCTGAGCAGAGCAATCCGGCACGGGCCGGCGCACAACAGAAGGCGTAGGGAGTGTCAGGTCCTGGACGTGGGCCGCAGGAGATCGTGGTCGTGGTTCCTGCGCACAATGAGATGGCAGTTTTGCCTGAGTGTTTGAGTTCGATCGAGATCGCCAGAGAAGAGGTGGATGTTCCGGTTCGGGTGGTTGTGGTGCTCGATGACTGTACGGATGGAACTGCGGGTTGCATCCCGTCCGACATCGCCGCGATCGAGGTGACGGGACGGTCCGTTGGCCAGGCCCGCAAAGCTGGGTTCGACCACGGCACATGGGGCAGCAACACGTGGTTCGCCACCACAGATGCCGATTCGGTGGTTCCTCCGAACTGGCTGAGCGAACAGGTGATGGCGGCCGCTGAAGGCTGGGACGCCTTCGTCGGCACCATCGCCGCCCGCGATTGGAAGGAGTGGCCACCGGAGGTCGCCGAGAAGTTCTTGTCCGAGTATCAGCCCATGGACGGGCATCGCCATGTGCATGGAGCAAATCTGGGAATGTGGGCGTCGGTCTATTTCGAGGTTGGTGGGTTTGCGCTGGTCGATCATGACGAGGACGTCGATCTGATCGCCCGCCTGCGACTTGCAAGGGTGCCGATCTGTTGGAGCGGACGGGCCCCCGTCCTGACGTCGACGCGACGTGTCGGCCGTGCATCGGGCGGCTTTGCCGACTATCTGGCGGACCTCGGCAGAGCCGGGGAAGCGTCGTGACCAGCGAAGCGATAGCGCGAGCGATCAAGATCGTCTCTGACTCCGAGTTCAGCCTTCCGTTGCCGGGAGAAGGTGACACCGGCGGGCGCTTTCGCGCGTTGACGCGCTTGACCCGCAGCGACATCGCAGTGGGGCGCATGGTCGAGGCGCACTGCGATGCCGTGGCAATCCTGCACGAACTCGGTGGGCCGGGAGTCGGCCCTGGTGAATTATGGGGTGTGTGGGCTGCGGAACCGCCGGCCCCCGTGGTGACTGCGGTAATCGAGTCGGGGACGTGGACGCTGAACGGGACCAAGGTCTGGTGTTCGGGCGCTGTGGGCTGCACCCATGCGCTGGTGACAGCGAAAGCCGATGGATATCGGCGCTTGTTTGCGGTGGATCTTCGGTCCAGCGGCGTGCACGCGGTGGCGAGTGACTGGCACACCCCGGGCATGGCCGAAACCAACACTGCCGCGATCGAATTCGACCATGTTGCAGCCCGGCCGGTCGGTGAACCCGGGGCCTACCTGGACAGGGCCGGATTCTGGCACGGCGGTGTGGGTGTTGCCGCCTGCTGGTTTGGTGGTGCAGTCAAGGTGGCGCAGCCTTTGTATGACAAAGGACAATCCGCCGGCGATGACATCACGCTGATGCATCTGGGTGCGGTCGATGCGCTCCTGGCCACCGGACGTGCACAGCTGAACCAGGCTGCGCTCGACATCGACCAGAGCCCGCACGATATGGCAGCCGCGCGTCGTCGCGCCTTCGGTGTGCGGTGGTCGATCGAACAGATCGCGACCGGGGTTCTCGACCGGGTGGCTCGCGCGCTCGGGCCAGTTCCACTCGTCGGCGACGCCGAGCATGCGCAGTCGGTCGCAGATCTGAGCGTGTACATCCGGCAGTCGCACGCCGACCGCGATCTGGTGGAACTCGGCAAGCTTGCCGCGGTGCAGGCGCCATGACCTCATCAGAGCGTTTCGGTGCTGTACCCATCAACGAGCAGGGGACCACCGAGGATCATTGGCAAAGCTGGCTGTCCGGACGTGATTGGCCGCTGTTCGAAGCGCAGGTCGAACGACTGATCGTGCTTGCCGCGCACCCCGACGACGAGATTCTGGGGGCAGGCGGCATCATGATCGCCGCAGCCGCGGCCGGCATCGAGGTGGTGCCGGTCTGTCTGTCCGACGGATCGGGTTCGCATCCGGGATCTCCAACCTTGTCACCGGGTGAGCTCGGCGTCCGTCGGCGCGATGAGCTCGACGTCGCGACGAAGGTTCTGGGAGTCAGCACATCTCGTTGGGCGGGTCTGGCGGATGGAGAACTCGACCGGGAACACGATGCGATGACCGCAATCATCGATGAGATCTGCGACGAATCGTCCGTTGCATCCACGGGCCTACTCACGGTGTGGGAGAACGACGGTCATCCGGACCATCAGGCGGTGGGACGTTGTGCGCGGGAGGTCGCCGTGCGTCGTGGGCTCGATCTGTGGCAGTACCCGATTTGGATGTGGCACTGGGCAACTCCCGGTGATCCACAGGTCCCGTGGGACCGTTTGCGGTGCCATCGACTTTCGGCGGCCGCACTTGCCACCAAGCGTGCCGCGATCGCGGCTTTCGACACCCAGATCAACCCGCTGTCACCGGACCCGGCTGACCAACCTGTTCTGCTGCCACACATCCTCGAACGGTTGACCCGCACACACGAGTACGTTTTTGCCTGAAGGGGCCATATTGGACAACAGCTATTTCCACGCGATGTATCGCGCCAGCGATGATCCCTGGGGCTTCAACACCCGCTGGTACGAGCAGCGCAAGTACCAGCTGACGCTGGCGGCGTTGCCGCAACAGCGGTATCGGAACGCCTTTGAAGCGGGTTGCTCGATCGGTGTGTTCTCCGAACTGCTGGCCGAGCGGTGCGACACGTTGTTGGCGGTTGATCTCAGTGAACGGGCCACCGCGATCGCTACAGAACGACTGGCTCCGGTCGCCGATCGGGTGCAGGTTCAGACGCGGGATTTCGTCGAGGACTGGCCGAACGGGAGATTCGACCTGATCGTCCTCAGCGAGGTGCTCTATTACCTCGACCCGACGCAATTCGAGGCGGTGATTCGCCAATCACGGGAGGCCCTGACCGACGATGGCGACCTGGTTGCCGTGCACTGGCGTCGCAAAGTCGAGGAGTATCCGACGAGCGGAGACGTCGTTCACGACCGGCTGTCGCGGACCGATCTGTCGCAGGTTGCTGGGTACGGCGACCGTGACTTTCGACTGGACATCTATCGCAAGACACCGGGGCAGACGGTCGCCGAACTCGAGGGGCTTGTGTGAACCCGGTTCAGCGGTTTTCGGGACCTGCTTCGACCACGCTCTTTGCCACATCGACGAGCTTGACGTTGGAATCCTGTGACAGTTTGGCCAGGAGTCGGAAAGCCGCAGTCGAATCGAGGCGATAACGCTCCATGATCATGCCCTTGGCCTGACCGATCAGATCCCGGCTGTTCAGCGCAGTGCGGAGTTGTTCCTTTTCGCGCACGGTGGAGAAGGCGATGGCGGCATGCGCCGCAAAGAGCTGACCGATCGAGCGCGCTTCCTCGTCGAAGGTTGCGACGGACGTACTGTGCAGGTTCAGCGCGCCGAAGTTCTCGCCGTCGACGTACAGACAGAAACACGCCATCGAAGCGATGCCGAGTTTGTCCGCTGCGGTCGTGAATCGTGGCCACCGGGGCTCGGAACGCATATCGTCGATCCACACGGTTTCTTCGCCGACCGCGGACCTGATGCAGGGGCCTTCACCGAGCTGTTGTTGCAGCGCATCGGAGTGGCCGGCGAGGTCGCCGATGTATACCGGCGTCTCCACCTGGGTATTTGCGGATACAACCGTGACGCTTGCGTATTCGGTCCCGGGAATCGTGTCAACCGCCGCCTTGGTTATTGCACGCAGAATGGTCTCCATATCGTTGCTTTCGGAGCGCAATTCTCGCGCCACCTCAGCCATGCGATTCGTCAAAACCAACTGTGAACAATCCATCGCTGCCCCCTTTTTCTTCAGACCTTCGACACTATAGATACGTGATACGCCGCGTTCCTATCTTCGTGGAGATCAGGGGCTGATCGGTCCAGACATCGCGGCGATGGCAGCTTCGATGGTGGGGTAGATCGTCAACGTCTGGTCGAGACCGACCAATCGCAGGGGTCGGGCGGTCGAAGGGCCATCCGCGACGACCCCGAACGAGCCGAAAGGTGCGATGGCCTCGTGCGCGGTGACCAGCACGGACATACCGGCAGAAGACAAGAACTCTGCGGCGGTCAGGTCGATGATCAAGCCGCTGGGCTGACCGGTCAAGATCTTGCCAACCGCTTCTGCGAGTTCTGGTGCGGTCAGGATGTCCATGCTGCCGGTGACAGCCAGCACGGCCAGCTCACCGTCGTGGGCGGTGACCACCGATACGGCAGCACTACCAGAATTGGTGGCGCCGGAATCAACGAATTCCGGGTTCTTGGGGTGCACAGCCAGTCCTTTCGACCTCTAATACAAAGAGCTCGACCGTGCCAATTCTGGCGATCGAAACTCGCGGCTGCTGTCTCGACCGGCTTACCCATTTTGCCACACTGCCGTGGTGCCGGTACCCACCGCACTACCCGGCTCGCACAGTGCCTGACGCACAGCCCGACGCAGCAGGGTGAGCGCAGGCGGCGAGGATTGGGGGACGAGCTGTGGTCAAACGGAGCGGGCGGAAGACGCGATGATGGCGCTGGATACCTCAAGTCGGGTGCCGGGAATGTGAGCCCCAGCACGGGGGTGTTTGAGTCCGTTATGTCTGGGTAAACAGACACAGCGGGTTACGGCACACACGTGCTGAAACAGTCAAAACCCAGCGAGTGGGAGTACGGGCCGCCGGCCTGTAGCCCCCCACCGCAACGACGTCTGGAGTTCATTTGATCACCATCGGAGCTATCCTCCTCATCCTCGGATTCATATTCAGCGTCCCGATTCTCTGGACGATCGGACTGATCTTGGTTGTTGTCGGCGCAGTTCTGTGGGTGCTCGGTGCCACCGGGCGCAAGGTCGGAGGTCGGACTCACTATTACTGAGTCTCGATACTGATGAGCCCAAGCCCTCTGGGGGTCCACGGACCCCGGAGGGCTACTCATTGCCCGGACTGGGTCGCTTGACCCACTTTTTTCTCTTCGCCGGGTTACGATTCCGGCCATGCTCACCCACGATGCGAACAGTGCAGGTCAGCGGCCACCAACGGCGGGTTCGATGTCCAGGCGGCAGCTCCTCGGAGCTGCCGCTCTGGGAACCGTCGGCTTATCGGTCGGTGGGAGCCTGTTCGGTGCCGGGGCGGCGTTCGCGGGTCCGGGCGGCAATCCCGACTCGCAGACGTATGACGTTGTGGTGGTCGGTGGTGGGTTGTCCGGTCTGGCTGCGGCCAAGTCGGTCGCCGAATCTGGCCGGTCGGTGCTGGTTCTCGAGGCCCGCGAACGCGCAGGCGGCCGAGTCCACAACATTTCGACACCCAAGTTGGGTGTGACCCTGGATGCCGGTGCGGAGTTCATCGGGCCGACGCAGACGCATATCGCTGCGCTGGCCCGCGAATACGGTGTCGCCACGTTGCCCACGTACAACGAGGGAGACAGCGTCTTCTGGAACAGCGGACAACGGTCCACCATGCCCAGTGCGCTGGGCCTCCCCATCGATCCGGCGACCCCGGAAGCAGGCCTGGCCCTTGCGGAGGTCGAACTCCAGGGACTCCTGAACTTTCCGGTGGGCCAGCCATGGAATCATCCCGACGCCGCGTATCTGGACTCGGTGACGTGGAAACAGTGGCTGGAAAGCCGGACCATGTCGCCGACCGCACGCATGTTGCTCGGTTTGGCCAGTTCGGCTGCGCTGTCGGCGGAAGCCGATGAGTTTTCTGCGCTCTACTTCTTCAACTACGTGGCAGCTGCGGGCGACGAAGCGAATCCGGGCAGTCTCATCCGGCTGCTGAGCACCGCAGGCGGCGCGCAGGAACGACTGTTTGTCGGCGGCGCGGCGCTGATACCACTTCGCATGGCCGCCGAACTCGGTGAGCGGATCGTCTATAACGCGGCAGTTCGTTCGATCGGGTGGACCGACGACGTCGCCACGTTGTCCACCGATGTCGGAAACGTCAAGGCGCGCAAGGTGATTGTTGCCATGTCGCCGGCGATCAGCGGCCAGATCGACTATCTGCAGGGCCTGCCTGCGCAGCGTGCGGGACTGCACGCGGGTTACCGGATGGGTGCAGTGAGCAAGTTCGCCGCCGTCTACAGCAAGCCGTTCTGGCGGACCAAGGGTCTGTCGGGACAGGTGATCGGAAACGGTGACCCGATCGACGTCTGCTTCGAGAACTACGCCGAAGGCAACCATGTCCTGATGGGTTTCATCTCCGGTGACGCCATGCGTCGACTGGACGGGGCCCCCGAGGAACAGATCGTCGCCGAATGCACCGAGAACCTCGTCGACTATTTCGGGCCCGAAGCGCGTGATCGCCTCGACCACGGCATCTTCAAATGGGATCTCGAGCCCTGGTCACAAGGCGGGCCGGTGGCAGTCAGCAGTCCGGGCACGCTCACGCGGTACGGCCGGGCACTGCGCGCGCCCGTCGGCCCGATCCACTGGGCGGGCACCGAGACGTCCGACTACTGGACCGGATACATGGACGGGGCCGTTCGTTCCGGGCAGCGGGCCGCCGGTGAAGTGGTGAGCCGGCTGTGAGGAATGCTTTTCTCGAATTAACTGTTTGACGTAGTAAGCGGCTATCCTGGCTAGCGGCCATTTGGCCATTCCAACCGAACTACATAGCGTGAATCCATCGATTCTGCGGTCTCCGCAGGTGGTGTGATCGTGACGAAAAGGCAGACGTGAACGACAGACGTAACGGCAACGGCAGCAGTCGAGGCAACTCCAACACCGGTCGGCCGACCGATCGCCGCGATGGATCCGACCGTGGTGGATCCGACCGGGGTGGTTTCGTCCGCAGTGGTGCTGACCGGAGCGATCGCAACTTCCGAAACGATTCGAACGCACGTCGTGGCACCGGCTCGGCCAACCGTCCGCCGGAGCCCCCGCTTCCCGAAGACGTTCGCCCGCAAGACCTCGACACCGAGGTGCGTCGCGACCTGCTCAGTCTCGACAAAGCGAACTCCGACATGGTTTCACGCCACCTGATCATGACGTTCCGCCTGCTGGACGAAGATCCGCCGCTGGCCCTTGAACATGCCCGTGCCGCCCGCCGCCGTGCCGGTCGTATCGCCATGGTGCGCGAAGCTGCCGGCCTCGCCGCATACAACGCCCAGGAATGGGCCGAGGCGCTCTCCGAACTGCGCGCGGCAAAGCGTATGTCGAGCGGCAATGCGTTGCTGCCGATGATCGCGGACTGCGAACGCGGCCTGGGCCGTCCCGAGCGGGCGATCGATGTGGCACGCAGCGACGAGGGTCGCACTTTGACCGGCGAGGCCGCCGCCGAGATGCGGATCGTCGAATCCGGTGCACGTCTGGACCTCGGTGAATTCGACAAGGCAATCGTCACGCTGCAGACCAGTGACCTCGACCCGTCGCGGGTCGGGACCGATGCAGCCCGCTACTTCTACGCATACGCCGCGGCCCTGCTCGCCGGTGGACGTCGTGAAGAGGCGATCACCTGGTTCATGAACGCGGCCGCTGCCGACGAAGACGACCTCACCGACGCCGAACAGCGTCTGATGGAACTGTCCGACCCGGACTACGACTCCGAGTCCGACTCCGAGTCCGAGTCCGAGTCGGAGTCGGAGTCGGAGTCGGAGTCGGCGGACGAGGTTTTGACCGCACCTGTGCAGCAGGTCCGTGCGCAGGCCCCGGCAGCTGTTGCCGAGCAGGCAACCGTTGTCGAGACGGTCCGACCCACGCTCGTCCCGGCCGCGCCCGCCGCAGCCGGTGACCGGTTGCGGGATGCCTACGACGCCCTGCTGCTCGATCTCGACGGCACGGTCTACGCAGGCAAGCTGGAGATCCCGGGTGCCAAGACGGCGCTGGACGCCGGAGATCAGAAGAACTTCTACGTCACCAACAACGCCAGCCGATCGCCGGACACGGTCGCAGAACATCTGCGCGAGTTGGGTTTTGCCGCCGAGCCCGACGAGATCGTCACCAGCGCGCAGACCGCAGCCCGGATGTTGGCCGAGCGACTGCCGATGGGTTCTCGGGTGCTGGTCGTCGGCACCGAAGCACTGGTTCACGAGATCCGTTCGGTCGGACTCGGCGTGACCCGTAGCGCTGACGATCGTCCGGCCGCTGTGGTGCAAGGACATTCGACCCAAACCGGGTGGGAGATCCTCTCCGAGGCGGCTCTGGCGCTGCGAGCCGGTGCCCTGTGGGTGGCCTGCAATGTGGACGCGACGGTTCCGACCGAACGCGGTCTCCAGGTGGGCAACGGTTCGATGGTCGCGGCCGTCGCCCATGCCACAGGTCTGGAGCCCTTGGTCGCCGGTAAGCCGGCTGCGCCGTTGATGATCGACGCCGTGAACCGCAGTGGCGCGAAGACCCCGCTGGTTGTCGGCGACCGTCTCGACACGGACATCGAAGGCGCCAACGCGATCGAGGCGGACAGCCTGCTGGTGCTGACGGGTGTCAGCACCGCCACCGACGCGCTCAACGCACCCGAAGCGCAGCGTCCGACGTTTGTCTCTGCTGATCTGAGCGGACTCAACGCCGCCGCCGACGACATCATCGTCGGACCCCGCCCGGGCTGGCATGTCAGTGCACTCGACAGCACGCTGACCGTGGTCGCGACCGACGATGACGCCGATCCGGCAGGTGTCCTCTATGCGGTCCTGCATGCCGGCTGGTCGAACGAACTCACCGCAGCAACGTGGACGGTCGAAGCTGCTGAAGAGAAGGCACAGGACGCGCTGAAGAACGCAGGCCTGCTCGCCTGAATTGATCCAGACCTGAACAGATCAGACCTGAACAAGATCTGATCTGTTCAGGCTCGGGAGAACTCCGATGCGGCGGTGACCTGCGCGTCGGTGGGTCGCACTCCGGTGTAGAGCACGAACTGCTCTGCGGCCTGGAGTGCGATCACCTGCGCGCCGGTGATCACGGTCTTCCCTCCGGCGGCGTTGATGAGCGGTGTCTGTGAAGGCATCGCCACCACGTCGAACACCGCGTGGGCCGCCTCGACCGCGGCGGCGGTGAACGGCATCCCCTCGGCATCCGGGCCTGCGGCCATCCCGATCGGCGTCGTATTCACCAGCAACTCGGCGTGTTGCGTACCCAGATCGGGTTTCCAGGTGAAGCCATATCGCTCCGCCAGTGCGGCCCCGGTCGACTCGTTGCGCGCGACAACAACGGTGTCCGTGAAGCCCTCGTCGCGCAATGCGGCGACCACGGCCTTGGCCATCCCGCCGCTGCCTGCGACCGCAACCGAGCTGCTGGTGGGGATGCCGCTGTCGCGCAACAGATTTGCCGCAGCCTGATAGTCGGTGTTGTAGGCGTGCAGTGTGCCGGACTCGTTGACGATCGTGTTCACCGAATCGATCGCGGCCGCCGAATCGTGCATCACATCGATGAGGTCGATGACCGCTTCCTTGAACGGCATCGAGACCCCGGCGCCGCGAATGTCGAGTCCCCGGATTCCCGCGATCGCCGCCGGTAGATCCGTGGTGCGAAATGCCTTGTAGACGTAGTCGAGATCGAGTGCGTTGTAGAGGTAATTGTGGAACTTGGTGCCGATATTGCTCGGCCGTCCCGACAACGAGATACACAGCCGAGTATCGCGGCGCAGGACTCGAGCGTCGGGTGCGGTCGGATCCGGGCGCGTTCCGGTGGTGGAGGTCATCATTGGACGCTAACAATCAACTGGCCCGAGATCGACTAACCTTGGCAGGCGATGAATCAACCCCTGCCCGGACCCAGACCCACTCCTGGACCGACTCCCGGACCACGACCGACCCCGGGCCTTGTTCCGGCCCCGGTCGCACCTGCTGCTGCCGTCGATCCGGAGACGATCCGGCGCGATGTTTCCGCGTTGCTCGAGCAGGCCGACAGTGTGGCGGCTTCGGCGGATGAGAGTACCGGCGGCGAGGCTCTGGTTCAGCTGGCCAAGCAGGCTCACCTGCTGGAACAAGCCCATACGGTGATCACCGACGCCCTGGAGAAGGTCGATCGTGTCTGAGCGTGTGCGCAATGGCGCGTAGGGCACGCCTCGATGCCGAGCTGGTGCGTCGGGGTGAGGCCCGGTCTCGGGACCATGCACGGGACCTGATCGAATCGGGTCTGGTCAAGGTCAACGGCACGGTGGCCACCAAACCGGCAACCAATGTGGACCTCGGCGCGCCGATCGTGGTTGCAGAAACCAACGATGAGGGCTGGGCCTCGCGTGGTGCCCACAAGTTGCTCGGCGCGCTGGCGGCTTTTGAGCCGCTCGGTGTTTCCGTGTCCGGCAAGCGATGCCTCGATGCGGGTGCGTCGACCGGCGGTTTCACCGACGTCCTGCTTCGTCGCGGTGCCGCCGAGGTGGTTGCGGTCGACGTCGGTTACGGCCAGCTCATCTGGCGCATCCAGAATGACGACCGCGTACACGTGCACGATCGCACCAATGTCAGGAGCCTGACCGCTGAGCAGATCGGTGGTCCGGTGGACCTGGTGGTGGCAGACCTGTCGTTCATCTCGCTGAACCTGGTGTTGGCAGCGTTTGCCGATTGCGCCAACATCGGAGCCGACCTGTTGCCCATGGTCAAACCGCAGTTCGAGGTGGGTAAAGACCGGGTGGGATCCGGGGGAGTGGTGCGCAGTGCCGAACTTCGTGCGCAAGCGGTCACTGCCGTGGCGGAGACCGCCGCGGGTCACGGCCTGCAGACGCTGGGTGTTGTGGCCAGCCCGTTGCCGGGTCCGTCGGGCAATGTTGAATACTTCCTCTGGCTGCGTAAGCAGACCGAACCCGCCGTCGTAGATGACAATGTGCGCATGGCAATTGCCGAGGCGATCGAGAAAGGGCCCCAGTGAGCGATCTGGTGGGTGACCCTGTTGTAGAGGTGCCGGTTGTAGAGGTGGAGCCCGAGGAACGTCAGTTCCTTGTTGTCGCCCACACCGGCCGCGACATCGTGCACACGACCATGGCGGTGATCGCCAAACGGTGCGCGGACGCCGGAATCGGTTTGCGGGTCATCGATCACGACATCATGCCCACACCGCCGGGACCGCCGAATCTGGGCACCGTGTACCCGCTCGACCTCGAGGAACTCCGCGATATCGGCGCCGACGTCGCTGTGACTCCGGCCGGTGGACAGTCGGCGGCAGGCTGCGAGGTGGTCATCGTGCTCGGCGGCGACGGCACATTCTTGCGGGCCGCCGAACTCGCGCATCCGCTGTCGGTGCCGGTGCTCGGAATCAATCTGGGGCACATCGGTTTTCTCGCCGAGGCAGAGGCGAATCGGGTCGACGAGGTGATGACGAAACTCGTCGACCGCGATTACTCGATCGAGGATCGCATGACGCTCGACATCAGCATCCGGGTCGACGGGCGGGTGGTCGCACAGACCTGGGCCCTCAACGAGGTCAGCATTCAGAATCTCTCGCGGCAGGGTGTGCTGGAGCTGATCACCGAGGTCGACGGACGTCCGGTTTCCGCATTCGGTGCCGACGGCATCCTGGTGTCGACGCCGACCGGTTCCACGGCTTATGCGTTCTCCGCGGGCGGTCCGGTGATGTGGCCTGATCTCGAGGCCATCCTGCTGGTGCCGTCGAATGCTCACGCTCTGTTCGCCCGGCCGATGGTGACCAGCCCCCGCTCGCTCGTCGCGGTCGAGGTGATGGCACGCGGGCAGGACGCACTTGTCGCCTGCGACGGGCGCCGCAACATCGAAGTACCGGCCGGTGGCCGGATCGAGGTAGTCCGTGGTCGCAAGCCGGTGCGCTGGATCCGTATCGATTCCGATCCGTTCGCCGACCGGTTGGTGCGCAAGTTCGAACTGCCGGTGACCGGGTGGAGGGGAAGGCAAACCTAGTGCTCGAAGAAATCTCGATCAGCGGTCTGGGAGTCATCGACAAGGCCAGCGCCGAGTTTCATGAAGGCCTGACGGTGCTGACCGGCGAGACCGGTGCCGGCAAGACCATGGTTGTCACCAGCCTGCATCTGTTGTCCGGTGCGCGGGCCGATGCCGGCCGCGTCCGCACCGGCCAGAGCCGGGCTGTGGTGGAAGGACGTTTCCGGACCGCGGGAACCGATGCCGCGGAGGTGCTCGATTCATCGGGCGCCGAGTTGGACGACGACGGCACGGTGATCGCTGTTCGCACTGTCAATGCCGATGGCAGGTCCAGGGCTCATCTCGGTGGCCGTTCGGTCCCGGTCGGACTGCTCGGTCAGTTCACCAGTGGCCAGTTGGCGATCCACGGACAGAATGACCAGCTCCGGTTGCTGCGCGCGGAACATCAGCGCGTTGCGCTCGACCGGTTTGCCGCCGGCGCCGTGACCAAACCGCTCAAGGCGTACCGCGAGGCGCGCGAGCGGTGGGTGACGCTGGCCGATCAGCTGCGCGAGCGACAGGCCAATTCGCGGGAGATCGCTCAGGAGGCCGACCGCCTGCGGTTCGGCGTGGACGAGATCGACAAGGTGGCGCCGCAGGCCCGCGAAGACGAAGAGATCGCGGCCACGGTCCGACGCCTCGGCGATCTGGAAACCGTGCGCGCCGCGGCCGCAGCCGCCCTGGTGGCGGTCACCGGTGCCGACCCGAACTCCGACGCACAGCTCGGAGGTTCGGTGCTCGATGGTCTGGGTGTGGCCCGTACCGCCGTGAGCACGATCAGCGACGACACGCTACGGGGCCTGTTGCCGCGGATCGAAGAGGCACTCAGTGTCGTCGGGGACATCGGCGAGGAACTGAGCGGATTTTTGTCGGGCCTGCCGGCAGATGCGGCAGAACTCGAACAGTTGTTACAGCGCCAGGCCGAACTCAAGTCGCTGGTCCGCAAATATGCCCCGGACATCGACGGGGTGATTGCGTGGGCCGATGCCGCCCGGTCGCGACTGACAGAGATCGGTGACTCCTCGGAAACCCTCGAGGACCTCTCTGCCCGGGTCCTCGCCGCCCGCGACGACGTGGGAGCGGCGGCAGGCAAGCTGACCAAGGTGCGCCTCAAGGCCGCCAAGTCGTTGGCCACCAAGGTCAGTTCCGAACTGACCGGCCTGGCGATGGGGGATGCCCAGCTCGAGGTCACCGTCTCGCCGGATGATGCGACCGACAACGATCGCCGGTCGCTCGAGATCGACGGACGGAAGGTTCATGCCGGTCCCGATGGCACCGACAAGGTGGAGTTCGGGCTCGTGGCGCATGCAGGTGCGCCGGTGCGGCCGATCGCGAAATCGGCGTCCGGTGGTGAGCTGTCCCGCGTGATGCTGGCGTTGGAGGTGGTCCTCGCCGGCCCGGGTGGGGGCTCCACGATGGTGTTCGACGAGGTCGATGCCGGTGTCGGTGGTCGCGCGGCCGTCGAGATCGGTCGCAGGCTCGCCCGCCTGGCACAGGCACACCAGGTCATCGTGGTCACGCACCTGCCACAGGTGGCAGCCTTCGCCGACAATCACCTGTTGATCGGAAAACAGACCTCGTCGGGGTCGAAATCGGCCAAGGCTTCGTCGGTGACGAGTTCGGTGGCTGTCCTCGATCGGGACGAGCGGGTGGCCGAATTGGCCAGAATGCTTGCCGGACTGGGTGATTCGGATACCGGAAGGGCGCACGCCGAGGAACTTCTGGGGACCGCAGAGCAAGAAAAGGCGGCTTTCTAAGCCTGATGCACGTGTTGCTCGTGTGACAAAAGTGGCGTGTGTTACGGCGCGCCTCCAACAAAAGTGTCGAGTAGTGGTTCAGTGTTGCCCGCATGAGGATGCCTGCCCTGCTGTCACGCACAACCGAAACTCTGCCTGGGATCAGCGGTATCGCCAGGATCGACAAGAACACCAAACGACTGCTGTCCAGAGTCGGCCCCGGGGACATCGTGATCCTCGACGAGGTCGACCTGGACCGCATCACGGCCGACGCACTCGTCGCCGCTGATGTGCTGGCCGTCGTGAACGCTTCGACGTCCATCTCCGGTCGTTTCCCCAACCTCGGACCCGAGCTGCTGGCAGCATCGGGCATCACCTTGATCGACGATGTCGGCATCGAGGTCTTCAAGCGCATCAAGGACGGCGCCAAGATCCGCGTCGACGAAGGTGGCCTGTACTCCGGCGAGCGCAGGCTGGCGAAGGGCACCGAACTCGGCGAGCGTGAGATCGCCGATCTGATGATCGACGCCAAGACCGGCCTGGTCGATCACCTCGAAGCCTTCTCCGGCAACACCATCGAGTTCATCCGCAGCGAGTCACCGCTCCTGATCGACGGCGTCGGCGTACCCGATGTCGACGTCCGCATCGAGGGTCGCCACGTCGTGGTGGTCGCTGACGGACCCGATCACGTGGCCGACCTCAAGCGACTCAAGCCGTTCATCAAGGAGTACCAGCCGATCATGGTCGGTGTTGATGGTGGCGCCGACACCCTCATGGACATGGGCTACCGCCCGGACCTGATCGTGGGCGATCCCGAAGGGATGCGGGCGGCAACACTCAAGTCCGGCGCCCAGGTTGTCCTGCCCGCCGACCCGGACGGCCATGCCCCGGGACTCGAGCGCATCCAGGACCTCGGAATCGGGGCGATGACGTTCCCGGCCGCCGGATCCGCAGCCGACCTCGCGCTGCTGCTCGTCAACCACCACGAAGCCGCGCTCATTGTCACCGTCGGCCACCCCGCCTCGATCGACGAGTTCTTCGATCGCAGTCTTCGGGAGTCGAATCCATCGACGTTCCTCACGCGGCTCAAGGTCGGCGCAAAACTCGTCGACGCAAAGGCTGTCGCCACCCTGTACCGGTCGCGGGTTTCCGGCGCGGCCATCGCGCTGCTGATCCTGGCCGCACTGGTGGCCATGATCGTTGCGGTGATGATGTCGAGCAGTGGCTCGGAAGTAACCGACTGGATCGTCGACCAGTGGGACCGCCTCACCGACTGGGTTCAGCGCGTGTGGAATGAATGATCGCCGCCACTGACCTCTGACCCCCACCGAACCCGCAGGGGTTCGCTCTGGCTGGTCCGATCCAATACCCTTGGAATGAGATTTTTGTGATTTCGCTTCGCCAGCACGCTATTTCGCTGGTCGCGGTGTTCCTTGCCCTCGCCGTCGGGGTGGTGCTGGGATCCGGATTTGTTGCTGACACGTTCGGATCGGCCAGTGATGCCCAGGACGAGCGGGAGCAGGAACTGCGCGACGAGAACCAGCAGCTGACCAACAACCTCAACGCCGCCAACAACTTCGACACCGCGATCGCGGGACGACTGTTGGCGGGCTCCCTGACCGATCGTCCGGTGTTGATCATCACCGCGCCGGGCGCCGACGAGGGCGATGTGGCTGCGGTCAAGGACAACCTGAACAAATCGGGAGCCATCCTCAGTGGACAGCTGGCACTGACGGACACGTTCGTGAGTGATCAGAGCGCGGAGAAGATGCGTTCGATCGTCGACCAGTCGATACCCGCGGGCAGCACGTTGAACACCGAATTGACCGACTCCGGTGGTCGCGCCGGTGATTTGTTGGGATTGTTGCTCGGCCTGTCACCGGACGATGCGGAGCCGCAGGTCGACTCCGTTGACACAGACGCCGGTCTGGCAGCACTCAAGCAAGGCGGATTCATCGACTACGCCGAAGGCACGGTTGCGCCGGCTCAACTCTCGATCATCGTGACAGGCAACAAGTTTGCCGATGACTCCGGTGCGCGTGGACAGGTGATCGCACGTTTTGCAGGCGCCTACTCCGAGCGTGGCGCCGGCACTGTCCTGGTGGGCCGGGCCGGCTCGGCCGAGGGCTCGTCACCGATCGCTGTGGTCCGGGCCGACCCGGCGTTGAACGCAGAGGTCTCCACGGTTGACAACGTCAACCAGGCGACCGGCCGGATCACCGCCGTCCTGGCGCTGACAGACGAGCTCGGCAACAAGCACGGCGCCTATGGCACCGGCCCGGGCGCCACCGCAATCGCGCCGGAGAGCTGAGCTGGATCTGCACTCGACCGGATCTGCATACGACGCCACGTGTCATCTGCGCCACAATGGGGTGCAGGGCACGTGGCGTTCATGTCTGCATAGCCCGATTCTGAGCAAGCGCCACGTCGTGTCAACAGCAAGAAACCCGGCCATTGGTGTTACCGTGGAGTCCCGTAGGTAGGCAAGGATTTCTTGCCGCAGTACTAACGGGAGAAGCGTTGCGTCCATTACGTCATGTGCGGTCAGGCACAAAGCACATCTTCGTGACCGGGGGCGTTGCATCGTCGCTCGGTAAAGGTCTGACGGCTTCGAGCCTCGGCCAGTTGCTCACGGCGCGCGGACTGCGCGTCACGATGCAAAAGCTAGATCCTTATCTCAACGTTGATCCGGGAACGATGAACCCGTTCCAGCACGGCGAGGTGTTCGTCACCGAAGACGGCGCGGAGACCGATCTCGATGTCGGCCACTACGAGCGCTTCCTCGATCGGGATCTCTCAGGATTCGCGAATGTGACCACCGGACAGGTGTATTCCACCGTCATCGCAAAAGAGCGTCGCGGTGAATACCTCGGTGACACCGTGCAGGTGATCCCGCACATCACCGACGAGATCAAGCGCCGCATCCTGGCGATGGGCCAGGCCGACAACGACGGCCAGATCCCCGATGTCGTCATCACCGAGATCGGTGGCACGGTCGGCGACATCGAGTCGCAGCCGTTTGTCGAGGCGGCACGTCAGATCCGTCACGACGTGGGCCGGGACAATGTGTTCTTCCTCCACGTGTCGCTGGTCCCGTACCTGGCACCCTCGGGCGAGCTGAAGACCAAACCCACCCAGCACTCGGTCGCCGCGCTGCGCAGCATCGGTATCCAGCCCGACGCGTTGATCCTGCGTTGCGATCGCGACGTCCCCGAGGCGCTGAAGAACAAGATCGCGCTCATGTGTGACGTCGACATCGAAGGCGTCATCTCGACACCGGACGCGCCGTCGATCTACGACATCCCCAAGGTGCTGCACGCCGAGCAGCTCGACGCGTACGTCGTCCGCAAGCTCGGTCTGCCGTTCCGGGACGTCGACTGGACCGTGTGGGGCGAACTGCTCAAGCGGGTCCATGAGCCTCGCGAAGAGGTCACGATCGCGCTGGTCGGCAAGTATGTCGAGCTGCCGGACGCGTACCTGTCGGTGACCGAGGCCATCCGGGCCGGCGGTTTCGCTCATCGCGCTCGCGTGAACGTGGTGTGGGTGCAGTCGGATGACTGTGCCGACGACGCCGGAGCGCAGGCAGCGCTTGCCGATGTCGACGGCATCCTGATCCCCGGTGGATTCGGGATCCGCGGTATCGAGGGCAAGGTCGGCGCCGTCCGGTATGCGCGCACCCACAACGTTCCCCTCCTGGGACTGTGCCTGGGCTTGCAGTGCATCGTCATCGAGGCGGCGCGTACTGCAGGGCTTGCTGATGCGAGCTCCACGGAGTTCGATCCCGAGACCCCGTACCCGGTGATCTCGACGATGGCGGATCAGGAAGATGCCGTCGCCGGTGAGGCCGATCTCGGCGGAACAATGCGGCTCGGCGCGTACCCGGCGAAGCTGGAGCGCGGCTCGGTTGTGGCCAATGCCTATGGCTCCGTTGATGTTTCAGAACGTCACCGGCATCGTTTCGAGGTCAACAACAGCTACCGCGACAAGATCGCCGAAAGCGGTCTGGTGTTCTCGGGCACGTCGCCGGACGGCCATCTCGTGGAGTTCGTCGAGTACCCGCGTGAGGTTCACCCGTTCCTGGTCGGCACACAGGCCCACCCGGAATTGAAGAGCCGTCCGACGCGTCCGCATCCGTTGTTCAGCGCATTCGTGCGTGCATCGCTGCGGTACAAGATGGCCGAGCGTCTTCCGGTGAACGTCCACGGTGACGAAGAAGTCGATCCCGATCTCGACTCCGCTCTCGACGTGACCGCTGCCGAGGCGGGCGCCAAAGAGGCCGGAATTTGAGCGAGCGTCACGAGTTCCGGACTCTCGGAACCGACGTTCACTACGACGGGGCGATTGTTGCGCTCCGTGTCGACGAGGTCGCGATGCCGGGTGCGACCACCGCCAAGCGTGAGGTGGTCGAACACCACGGCGCGGTGGCGGTGGTCGCGGTGAACGATCAGGACGAGATCGCGATGGTGCTGCAGTACCGCCATCCGATCGGTCGGCGTCTTCTCGAACTCCCTGCGGGCCTGCTCGACGCGGGTCCGCAGGAGAGTCCCGTCGACGCGGCCCGTCGTGAATTGCTCGAGGAGACCGGGCTTGCCGCCGCTCAGTGGCAGGTCTTGGTCGACATCGACGTCTCACCCGGATTCACCGACGAAGCCCTGCGGGTGTATCTGGCCGCCGGGATAACCGAAGTGCCGCAGCCGGATCCGGAGCACGAAGAAGCCGACATGACGCTGCACTGGGTGTCGCTCGATGAGGCGGTGCGACAGGTGTTGTCGGGCGAGATCGTCAACGCGACGGCCGCGGCCGGGATTCTGGCCCTGTCCGCCGCACGGTCACAGTCGATCCCGTTACGTGATGTCGACGCTGCCTGGACCGACCGTCCGGTGGCGTTCGCCAACCGCAAGGCCGACAACGACGGGTCCGGTCGATCATGAACGCGCGCCGAACCTCATGAGCCTCGCGGATCAGGTGCAGGTGTACCTGGACCACCTCGAGGTCGAACGGGGTTCGGCGCGTAACACTTTGCAGTCCTATGCCAGGGATCTGCGGCGGTATCAGGAGTATCTGAGCTCACGTGGGATCGAGGCGCTCACCGACGTCACCGAGGCCGACATCCGGGAGTTTCTGGTTGCGCTGCGCCGCGGTGATGCCGACAACGGCAAGCCGCCGCTGGCCGACAGCTCGATCGCGCGAACCCTGGTGGCGACGAGAGGTTTTCACAAGTTCGCCGCCGCCGAGGGGATCGTGCCGGACGACGTCGCGCATGGCGTGGCGCCGCCCAAGGCGCCGCGCCGACTCCCGAAGAGCCTGCCGGTCGATGAGGTCCTGGCGATCCTGACCGCCAGCGGCGGTGAGGATGCTGCGGACACCCCGCGGTCGTTGCGGAATCGGGCGTTGCTCGAACTGCTGTACAGCTGTGGTGCGCGGATCTCGGAGGCCGTCACCCTCGACGTCGACGACATCGATACCGAGTCCCGATCGGTGGTGTTGCGGGGCAAGGGGGGCAAAGAACGGATCGTGCCCGTGGGGCGCCCGGCCATCGCCGCGCTCGACGCCTATCTCGTGCGCGGCAGGCCCGTGCTCGTCTCGAAATTCAATCCGGCGCTGTTCCTCAACTCACGTGGCGGCCGGCTCAGTCGGCAGAGCGCCTGGCAGGTCCTGGTCGACGCATCCGAGCGGGCCGGATTGGACAAGGCGGTTTCACCGCACACGTTGCGGCACAGTTTCGCCACGCACCTGCTCGACGGTGGCGCGGACGTCCGCGTGGTGCAGGAGCTGCTCGGGCATGCGTCGGTGACCACCACGCAGGTCTACACGCTCGTGACCGTCGGAACGATGCGTGAGGTGTACGCCCTCGCACATCCGCGCGCCCGATGAGACCCGTCAATATCGGGCTGTGGACCCTCATAGCGGTGAGCCTCCACAGCGCCGACGCGCCGACCCACTAGGCTCTGGGTGTGACAACGCCGCAGCCACCTGAATACGGGCGCGGGCGTAATGCGAATCAGTTGATGATCTCGGCACCGCCACGCGGTGTAGAGGAACTCGACCGCGAAAAGCCCAGCGCACCCGGAGAGCTCGGGCCGACCGGTCGCGAACTGCGTCCGGTGCCCGAACCGACGCCGCTCGATCGGCATGGTCCTGCCACGGTGGTCGCTGTCTGTAATCAGAAGGGTGGCGTGGGTAAGACCACGTCGACCATCAACCTGGGTGCCGCGCTGGCCGAATGCGGCCGTCGGGTGCTGCTGGTCGATCTCGACCCCCAGGGCGCGCTGTCTGCGGGCCTTGGCGTGCCGCACCATGAACTCGACCTGACGGTCCACAACATGCTCGTCCCGCCGCAGATCTCGGCTGAAGAAGTCCTGATGCGTACCCGGGTCGAGGGCATGGACCTGTTGCCGTCCAACATCGACCTCTCTGCGGCCGAGATCCAGCTGGTCAACGAGGTGGGCCGCGAGCACACGCTGGGCCGCGCACTGCATCCGCTGCTCGACCGCTACGACTACGTGCTCATCGATTGCCAGCCGTCGCTGGGACTGCTCACCGTCAACGCGCTTGCGTGTGCCGATACCGTCGTCATCCCGATGGAGTGCGAGTACTTCAGCCTGCGCGGACTGGCGCTGCTCAACGACACCATCGACAAGGTGCGCGACCGACTCAACCCGCGGCTCACGCTCGGCGGCATCCTGGTGACGATGTTCGACGCCCGCACCCTGCATTCCCGCGAGGTGATGCAGCGCGTGGTCGAGGTGTTCGGCGACAAGGTCTACGACACCGTGATCAGCCGGACCGTGCGATTCCCCGAAACCAGTGTCGCCGGTGAACCCATCACCTCGTGGGCACCGAAATCAGGCGGCGCCAAGGCGTATCGGGCACTGGCCCGCGAAGTCATTCACCGCACGCGCTAGAGATGACCGAACCGTCAGAGACCGAGCCTTCAGAGATCGGGTCCTCGCAGGTTGAGGCGCCGGAAGATGACACGCCCGGAGTTGATCCGGCGGTACCGGCGCCCGCGGCAGAGCCGGTGACAGAGCCGGTGATTACCGGGAAATCGCGGTTCCAGGTCAAGCTGACGAACTTCGAGGGCCCGTTCGACCTGCTCCTCAATCTCATCGGTCAGCACCGCCTCGATGTCACCGAAGTCGCGTTGCATGAGGTGACCGACGATTTCATCGCCTATACCAAGCTCCTCGGTGCCGAGATGGAACTCGACCAGACGACGGAGTTCCTGGTGGTGGCGGCGACGTTGCTCGACCTGAAGGCCGCACGTCTGCTGCCCTCGGGTGAGGTCGAGAACGATGAGGACCTGGCGTTGCTCGAAGCCCGTGACCTGCTGTTCGCGCGATTGCTCCAGTACCGGGCCTACAAACAGGTCGCGATGCTCTTTGCGGAGCTGGAAGCTGCCGCACTGCAACGTTATCCACGTGGGGTTTCGTTGGAACCCCGATTCGAGTCGTTGCTGCCCGAGGTGACGATCGGTGTCAGTCCGGCGGTGTTTGCCGAGGTGGCGGTGGCGGCGATGACACCCAAACCGGTCCCGCAGGTGGGGCTCGGGCATCTGCACATCGAGAAGGTATCGGTACCGCAACACGCGTTGCGGATAGGGGAGATCCTGCGGCACGCCGGTGCCGGGGTGTGGGTGAGCTTCACCGATCTGGTTGTCGAATGCGGCAGCGGCCTCGAGGTGGTTGCCCGGTTCTTGGCACTGTTGGAGCTGTTCCGCGAGCGGGCCGTGGCGTTCGAACAGCCCGAGGCCCTCGGATCGTTGTTGGTGAGCTGGACAGGCGAACTCGTAGACGCTCAAGTGATCGTCGAGAAGGGCGAAGACTATGGCTGAAGAAGTGCCGACTGAGGAAGTGCCGGCTGAAGAAGTGCCGGCTGAAGAAATACCAGCTGAAGAGTCGCAGGAGACTCCCGGGCCCGAGGCGGACGAGGTGTCGGATGCGTTGGCCGATGCTCTGTCCGAGGACGATGGCCCAGGCAGCGACACGTCGGACGCCGACCTCCCGGTGGAGGACCTCCTCGCCGACGACGAACTCCGGTCGGCACTCGAAGCGATGTTGCTCGTGACAGACACACCGGCGCCCACCGATCAGCTGGCGTCGGTGCTGGAAGAGAAGACCTCGCGGGTCCAGGCGATGTTGCGGCAGATGTCGAATGAACTGACCGATCGAAACAGCGGCATGGATCTCCGCTACGCCGGCGACGGCTGGCGGTACTACACCCGCAACGACTACGCGCCCTACGTCGAGCGACTCCTCCTCGACGGAGCTCGGACGAAGCTGACGCGCGCGGCGCTCGAAACCCTGGCCGTGATTGCCTACCGCCAACCGGTCAGTCGATCTCGGGTCAGTGCGGTGCGCGGGGTCAACGTCGACGGTGTGGTTCGCACACTGCTGGCACGCGGATTGCTCGCCGAAGTCGGAACAGACTCCGATTCGGGTGCAGTGACGTACGGCACGACGGAACTATTCTTGGAACGTCTGGGGTTGGCTTCTTTGGGCGAGTTACCGGATCTCGCGCCGTTGCTCCCTGACGTGGACGTCATCGACGCCCTCGGAGATGAGATCATCAGCGACCCGCGATTCGCCAAACTGGCAGGTAACCCGTCAGACTTGAAGAACAAAACCAACAACATCACCGTCGATGACGATTGAGCTGCGCATTGCAGATCGATCAATACGACGGGAATTAGGGATAGAGAATGGCACCCGCTAGCCGAGACGGCAAACCGGACAGAAGCAACAACAACCAAGGCAAAGGGCGAGCTCCTCGCGAGGGCGGACGGTCATACGACGACCGTGACGCCAAGCCTTACTCCGAGCGTGGCAGTCGGCCCACCGGAGATCGTGGTGGCAGGCCCACCGGCGAACGCGGAGGTCGACCTACGGGTGACCGCGGCGGACGGCCCACCGGCGGCGAGCGTGGCGGACGGCCCACCGGTGATCGCGGCGGTCGGCCCAGCTTTGGCGATCGTGGCGGACGGCCCGATGGCGAACGTGGCGGACGGCCCACCGGAGATCGTGGTGGAAGGCCTACCGGCGGCGGCGATCGTGGCGGACGCCCCAGCTTTGGCGATCGTGGCGGACGGCCCGATGGCGAGCGTGGCGGTCGGCCTACCGGTGATCGCGGCGGACGGCCCACCGGCGGCGAGCGCGGTGGCAGGCCCACCGGTGACCGTGGAGGTCGGCCCAGCTTTGGCGATCGTGGCGGACGGCCCGATGGCGAACGCGGTGGACGGCCTACCGGTGATCGCGGCGGACGGCCCACCGGCGGCGAGCGCGGTGGTCGGCCCACAGGTGAGCGCTACGGCAACCAATCGCATGAGCGTGGCGGAAAGCCGGCTCATGAGCGTGGCGGAAAACCGTCGTACGAGCGCGGTGGAAAACCGGCATTCGAACGCAGTGAAAGGCCCGCTTACGAGCGTGGCGCGCGGCCCAGCGGCGAAGACTTCGGTCGTCCGACCGGTGAACGGCCCGCGAATCCGAGCACAGAGCGCAGTGGCAACGCCACTGCCGGAAGGCCCGCGGGTAAGGCGACCAAGGGTGCCGCCGAAGCACGGTTCAAGAAGACTCATCGCAAGGGCGTCAACCCGGAGCGCGGAGCTCGTTCGGCCCCTGACGCGAAGAGCGGCCAGGCTCGGCTGAACAATGCAAAACCCGCCCGCGACCAGAATCCGCTGGATGCTTCGGAAGATGGCGCCACCTATGTCGAGGGTGGATTGCGTCTGCAGAAGGTGCTCGCGCAGGCCGGAGTCGCCTCACGGCGCGGTGCCGAGGAATTGATCGCGGCCGGTCGCGTCGAGGTCGACGGTGAGGTCGTCCTCGAACAGGGTCTGCGGATCAATCCCGAGACTGCGGTGGTCCGCGTTGACGGATCCCGTGTGGTGGTCAACGAGGAACATCAGTACCTCGCGCTCAACAAGCCCAAGGGCTGGCAGTCGACGATGTCCGACGAGTTCGCCCGTCCGTGTATCGGTGACCTGGTTGCCGAGCGCGTCATGTCGGGACAGAGGCTGTTCCACGTCGGCCGCCTCGACGCCGACACCGAAGGACTCATTCTGCTCACCAATGATGGTGAGCTGGCGCATCGTTTGATGCACCCGTCGTTCGAGGTACCCAAGACCTACATGGTGACCGTGCGCGGAGAGGTGCATCGCAACCTGGGTCGCACCTTGCGCGACGGTATCGAGCTCGACGACGGTCCGGCCAAGATCGACAAGTTCGCGTTGCTCGACGTGAACCAGGGCATTTCGCTGCTCCGTCTGACGCTGCACGAAGGTCGTAAGCACATCGTCCGTCGAATCCTTGACGCTTCCGGCTTCCCGGTTATTCGCCTGGTGCGCACCGACATCGGTGCGGTCAACATCGGCGAACAGCGTCCGGGCACCTTGCGGGTCATGGGCAACGATGAGATCGGCGCGCTCTACAAGGCGGTGGGAATGTGACCAGCCCAGGGGTGATCACGTCCGGTGTGATCGCCATCGATGGTCCGGCCGGAACCGGCAAATCGAGTGTGGCGCGCCGCGTGGCTACCGCGTTGGACGCCAACTACATCGACACCGGAGCCATGTATCGGGTCGCGACCCTGCGCGCACTGCGGGCGGGTGCGGCTCTGGACGATCCGGACGCGATCGACAAAGCGACTGAGGGCGTACGCATTTCCGTCACCAGCAACCCGACCAAGCAGGTCGTGTTGATGGACGACGAGGATGTCTCCGATGAGATTCGTCGCGACGAGGTGACTCGCGCGGTGTCGGCCGTCTCGGCCGTGCCCGCGGTGCGTACTCGTCTGGTGCAGGCTCAACGTGATCTGGCACAGAACGGACTCAGCGTGCTCGAGGGCCGCGACATCGGGACCGTTGTGTTCCCTGATGCCGCGCTCAAGGTGTACCTGACCGCATCACCCGAGGTTCGTGCGCAGCGGCGACATGATCAGAACCTCGCCGCAGGAATTGACAGTGACTACCAGACGGTGCTCGCGGACGTGATCCGTCGGGACCATCTGGATTCGACACGGCCGACGTCGCCATTGCGGCCGGCCGATGATGCCGTACAGGTCGACACCACCGACATGGGCATCGAAGAGGTGATCGCCAAGCTGGTTGAGTTGGCGCGCAACCGGATTGGGGTAGAAGCATGAGTGACAATTTTGACGGGGCAGCAATCTCGTCTGACGGAATGTGGTCGGATGAATCCGACTTCGAGCTCGCAGAGCTCACCGATCTGGGCGTTGATGGCGCACCGTTGGCGGTGCCCGTTGTCGCGATCGTCGGTCGCCCGAACGTGGGCAAATCGTCGCTGGTGAACCGCATCCTCGGACGCCGTGAAGCGGTGGTCGAGGACATCCCCGGCGTGACCCGCGACCGTGTCTCCTACGAGGCATCGTGGGCCGGACGTCGATTCATGGTGCAGGACACCGGCGGTTGGGAACCTGACGCCAAGGGTCTGCAGCAGTCCGTGGCTCGCCAGGCCGAGATCGCTATGAAGACGGCCGACGCAATCGTGCTGGTTGTCGACACCACCGTGGGTGCCACCGCCACCGATGAAGCGGTGGCCAAGGTGCTGCGGCGCTCGAAGACCCCGGTGTTGTTGGCGGCCAACAAGGTTGATGACGAGCGCCTGGAAGCCGAAGCGGCCGCCCTGTGGTCGTTGGGACTGGGGGAGCCGTTCACGGTGTCCGCAGCCCACGGTCGCGGTACCGGTGACCTGCTCGACCGAATCCTCGAAGCCTTGCCCGAAACGCCTCGCGAATCCACCACGATGGGTGGCCCGCGCCGAGTTGCGTTGGTTGGCAAGCCCAACGTGGGCAAGAGCTCGCTGATGAACAAGCTCACCGGTGAAGAGCGTGCAGTGGTCGACAATGTCGCCGGAACCACGGTCGACCCCGTTGACGAACTGGTCGAACTCGGTGGACGGGTCTGGAACTTCGTCGACACCGCCGGCTTGCGCAAGAAGGTGACGCAGTCGAGCGGACATGAGTTCTACGCGTCGCTGCGTACCCGGTCGGCCATCGAGGCCGCCGAGGTCGCGGTGCTGCTGATCGACGCGTCGGAGCCGATCACCGAGCAGGACCAGCGAGTTCTGACGATGATCATCGAAGCCGGTCGCGCATTGGTGATCGCGTTCAACAAATGGGATCTGGTTGACGAGGATCGCCGGTTGCAGTTGGCCAAGGAGGTCGACCGCGACCTGTCCCGCGTGCCCTGGGCTCGGACGGTCAACATTTCAGCCCACACCGGTCGGTCCGTGGCAAAGCTCGTGCCCGCACTGGATACGGCGTTGGCGTCATGGGACAAGCGGATCTCGACCGGGCAGCTCAACAACTGGCTCAAGGATGTCATCGCCGAGACCCCGCCACCGATGCGTGGTGGGCGTCTGCCTCGCGTGATGTTCGCGACCCAGGCTGCCACTCGGCCGCCGACGTTCGTCTTCTTCACCACGGGCTTCCTGGAGGCCGGCTACCGCCGGTTCCTGGAGCGAAAGCTGCGTGAGGCCTTCAACTTCGACGGTTCGCCCGTCCGGGTGAACGTCCGAGTCCGTGAGAAGCGCGAGCGCACGAAGTAGGACGAGATAGCTTGCACCCCTTGCCCCGATCAACATTGTTGGTCGGGGCAGGGTCATGTTCAGGCAACTTTGAGCCACTTGAAGTTTCGCCATCCGTAGTCGATGTTGAACACCTGCGCCTCCGCAGATTTCTTATCGAACACGGTGCGGGCGCGTTGCAGGAACCATTCGGCGTCGGCGTCGCTGTTCGGGTTCCACATCTCCGGGTTGGTGAAGTATTTTTCCGGAAATGAGTGTTGTTCGGCTGCAGTGGTTCCAGCGATCCGCGGTGGCGCCACCCGACCCGTCCGTGCCAACCCGGCGGGCCGGTACCTTCGGTGATGATCTCGGTGATCCACCCGGTATCACCATCGGTGACCTGGGCATGATCAGGTCCACAGACCAAGGTCAGCACGGTGATATCGGTGCGCCCGCCTTTGGCCCACTCCCGAATGTGGTGGACCGCGCACTCTGAGGCCGGGGCATCACAGCCTGGACGCGAACAACCCCGCTCCGCGGCAATCAGAGCGAGTCTCTGATCTGCGGTGGCCAACCGTTCTTCACGACCGAGATATAGCGGGCGGTGTTTGTCGTCGAGCAACGCCAAGAACTTGCGGCTCACTCCGGCGAGCTTGAGGGCATCCTTGACGGCCAGGACACCACCGGAGGCGGTGGTGGCCAGGCCGGTTTCCTGTTCGAGTTGCTCCAACGTCATCGTCACGATGACCTGCGCGGGTAGACCGCGGTGAGTGCCGAGTTTGCCCTGCCCGACGACCATTTCCATCAGCTTCTTGAATGCATCATGGTTGCGTTGCCCCGGAGTGCGGGTATCGCGCTCGGCCGCCGCGCGGAGGGCGTCTTTGTCGGCCTTGTCGGCGTTGCCGGTCGGTGAGTCCGGATCGTTGGGGTTGTTCATGCCCTTGGCTGCCCATTTCGCGGCCACCACATCCCACAGTGCTTTGGTCGCAGGATCCAACGTGCCTTTGATCCCGGCCATGTGGTCTGCGCCCTGCTTGGATACCGACAGTTCCCGCTTCTGCGCACGGTCGGCGTCATCGAACTCGCCGTCCGGGTTCAGATGGGCATGTAGGTGCAGACCCACCTTTTTCAGCTCATCCGGGTCCATCGTCCGAGCAGCCTCGGCCATCAGCCTTTCTCCGTCGGACCACAATTCGAGGTTGCTGCGGATCGTGCCGGGCAGATTCCGCAATGTGTCATCGATGACGTTGTAATGCGCCACCCCGATCGCACCATCGCGCAACGCCGACCACGTGTTCGGGTACACCGGTGCCGTGACTTCACCCGATGGGGTGTGCCACTGGCCCACGCGTTCAGCGCGTTTGGACCGGGCGCTGGCCTGAGTCGTGGAAATCCGTAAATGATGGCGCAGGAACTTGTTGTGTTTGAGCCCTTGTTTGGCGGCGACCGAGCGTTCTCGGAGCTCGACAGCGACCCGTACTTTGACGGCTTCATCACGGCGGGTTTGGGTTTCGATCGCTTGGGCGAGTTCGACGGTCTCCTTGTCCGACAGGTTCGCCAACGAGATATCAACAAGTCTGCGGGACAACACTTCACGGACAGCAACGATCTCCTCCGCATCAAGAGCCATGCCCTCGATACGGTCGATGAGATGTGCCACCCCCGCGGTCATGAAACAGTTCTATCAGCACCCACCGACAAGCCCTTGACCAGGAGTTTTCGAAAGGTGGTGCAGTCAGGCAAGTCTGGCTTGTACGTCATCGATCGAGTCGACAAACCACACATGACGTCCGCGGTTGGATTCGCGCACAAACGCCGCCAGCGGTTCGCTGTGTGAGACCTCTGTGGAGATATCGCCGACGATGGCGATCACGACGCGGTACTGGACCATCTTCTGGAGGTACTCACCTGCGACGCCCGTTCTGAGGTCCAGGAAGCCCTCTGGCAGACGATTGATAGGTATCGCTACTGCTGCCACCTTGTGTCCCCATGTTGCTCCGATGGCGTCGAGAGCTGCCACGGGTTCCCCGGTGTCGTGATAGATCATCAGCTCGTCGCCGTTTCGGGTCTGCTGGAACATCGTCATGAGAAGTTGCCTCCTTCGGTCAGGTCGCGGAGCAGGATCAGGACGTCTGCGGTGTCGCTGATGCTGCCTTGCGCAATCACTTTCAGTGAGCGGCCGTCGGGGCCGGGGGCTGTGGTCAGGCGTAGTGGGTGACCGCGGTCCCGGCCGCCCGCCGCGGCGGTGAGCACGGTGGCGATGCGGTCCCAGTCGCCTGGTTTGAGGTTGCCGAGGTCGACGACAACGGTGCTGTGTTCGGTGACGTCCGCTTGGGGAAGCAGTTGAGGCACTGTTCGGGGGCTGGTGCTGCCGGCAGCAGCGACAAACGCGGCCAGATCAGTTCGGGTGATCCGATACTGCTTTCCCACGCGGGCGGCACGTAGCCGCCCATCACGGATGTATGCGCGGATGGTTCGCACATGCAGTCCGAGTTCGTCGGCCACCTCGTCCGCAGACAGGTAATTCGAGGGCGTCACGAAAGGTCAATATACATGCAGATAGGGAAGTTTAGGGAGTTCTATTGAATGGGCGCCTGGGAGCTATAGCCAGTGGGGACAGCTGACGCGGACTTGGACCTACACGGCCGTGTCGGGCCGTCTACCAGGCGATTTTCGCTGCGGGCGGTGCCTGAGGTAATCTCATTCAGCGCCCTTAACGGGGAGTGCCACGGGCTGTGGCGCAGCTTGGTAGCGCACTTGACTGGGGGTCAAGTGGTCGCAGGTTCAAATCCTGTCAGCCCGACAGAGTAAAGCCTGGTCAGAGTACATCTGACCAGGCTTTTTCTGTTTCTGTAGATGTTGCGGCTGTTCACGTGAAGTCCGCGGTGATCGCCGATTGTAGGCAGCATCTCTCGAAGCGGATGTGAATAAGGCAGCCGTTGTCGAAAGGTCGCCATTCGTGGCTCTAGCTTGGTCATCAAGGGTGAATGATTATCGCCTACAAGCCTTTGGCTGTCCGACCTTCGCTTTCAGAACAACGTGGGCGGAGTCGCACCCTCGAAGTCGAGTAGCCATCGTTTTGTCTGCAGGCCTTGCCCTTTGTCGCCGCCTGAGTAGCCGCCCAGACCGTCAGCGGCGACGACGCGGTGGCATGGGATGAGCAGAGGTACGGGGTTGATGCCCATGAGGGTGCCGATACTTCGGGCGGGGACGCCGGTGCCGCTTCGCGCTGCGAGTTCGCCGTAGGTGATCGTGTCTCCTCGCTTCACGGTCTTCTCGAGTGTGGTGAGGACGGCGCGGGCGACGTCGGACATGTGGTGCAGGTCGAGCGGAAGATCGAATTCGGTCAAGTTCCCGTCAAAGTAGGCGCGGAGCTGGGCCAGCCCCTCGACAAGCAGGGGATCGTCTGGCGCAGCGTTCGTCGTCGGAGGAGCCCGCCACGCGACTCGCACGATCGTCTCACCGCTACTGGAAACGGTGATCGCGCCGACAGGTGTTGGCAGCGAGCCGGAGGTGATTCCGTCAACCTGCTGATCTTCGTGCGTCACGTAGGCCGAGGATAGTCGCACCAACTGGGTGACCTGCCGGCATTGAACTGGATAGACCCGATGGTCGGGGCGAGCAGACAGCTGCTGTCGCAGTTCACAACCCGTGGATTTCCGCGAATCGATCGTGCGTCGGGTCGGTCTGAACTTCTAGTTCGATCACGTCGGCAGCTCGTTGCGCTGTCTCCGCGCCGCATAGTGAGCTGATCAAGGCCGCGGTCATGTCCATGCCCGCCGCGACACCGGACGAGGTCCAGCGATCACGGTCCTGCACCCACCGCGCCCGGGGGAGCCAGTCCACCGTGCTGCCCTGCTCTTGCGCCCATCTGAACGCCAACTTGTTCGACGTTGCTCTGTACCCGTCGAGGAGCCCGGCCGCAGCGAGCACCGCCGATCCCGTACACACCGATGTCACCAGTCGGCATTGTGTCGCGTACGTGCGCAGCCAGTCGAGGAAAGCTGTGTCTGACACCAGTGTGCGGGTACCGATGCCGCCGGGGATGAGCATGATGTCGGCAGGTGGTGCGTCGTCGTAGTTGCGATTCGCAATGACAGTGACGCCCTGGGAGCTTGCGACGGGCCGCGCCGCGGGCCCGAGGAAGCTGACGTCGAACTCATCCGGCAGAACACTGAACAACTCGACCGGGCCGAATACGTCGAGAAGTTCAAAGCCGTCGAACAGAACAATGGACACTGTGCGTCGAGACATGCGACGACGCTACCGCCTGATTCTGGGAGATGGACTGTGCAAGAAGGAATCCCTCGTGGCTGATGAGTTGCTCACGACTGCTCCCGTGAACACCACCATGTCGTGCGCCCACCGACGGTGCCGCGTGACATCGGTGCCCCGCACCGGGGGCACACGGCGTCGGGTTTGCGATACGGGATGATCTCACCGGTGTGGACGCCGCCCTTCTTGATCGCGGATCGGATGGCACGGCGCAGGACGACACGCAGGTTGTCGAGATCGTCGGTGGTGAGGCTCTTGGCGCGGCGTGCCGGCGACAGCTCGCACTCCCACAGGACTTCGTCGGCGAGCAGGTTCCCGATCCCGGCGATGGCCGACTGGTCGAGCAACCTGGCCTTGAGAGGCGCTCCGCTTGAACCGATCCGACGCCGAAAGTCCTCAAGTGAGATCTCCGCTGCATCCGGCCCGAGAGCGTCGATATCGGGTTCCAGGCGTACGCGGCCCAGGCGGCGTTTGTCGAAGAGCCGGAGTTGACCCCCGTCGTCGAACGTCATGGCGAAGCGCGTCCACTCGGGTTTATCTGTGTCGCGCTCACCAACGTGCGGATCACCGCCACCGTAAAGCGAGGTCTGGTCACCGTCGGGTGCTGTGACGATGATGCGTCCGCCCATGCCGAGATGGATGCCGAGCCTGGGACCCGCTGACCCGTCGGCTGTTTCGGTCTCGCACCACATGGCTTTGCCGCGACGGCGGGCCTCGGTCAGCTTGCCGCCCTTCAGCGCCCGGGCGATCTCACCCGGGCGGTGTGGGCGACACTCAAACGTGTCGGTGTCGTCGATATCGACTATGACCCGGTTCAGCGCTTTCTCGACGACCTGTCTGGCGTTCTCGACCTCGGGAAGTTCCGGCATTCGTCCGGTATACCCGGCGCGACCCACTCACGTGGGGAAGTCACGGGTGCTGAGTACTTTGTGCAACGTTCCTCCGATGCGGTGGGTGCGGAGTAATTTCGAGCCTGTGTCGTTCGAAGTTCCGCCGGACGCTTACGCCCGGTTCATGGGTCGCTACTCCGAACCCCTGGGTGCTGCATTCGCTGATGCCGCGGGGGTTGGGGGAGAACAGCGCGCACTCGATGTCGGGTGCGGTCCGGGAGCTCTCACCGCCCATCTGGTCTCGCGACTCGGAGTCGATCACGTGTGCGCGATCGACCCGTCATCGTCCTTCGTCGACGCCACCCGCGCCAGATTTCCCGGGATCGATGTCCGCCCGGCGGTAGCCGAGGACCTGCCGTTCGAGGCGAATTCGTTTGACGTGACGCTCGCGCAGTTGGTCGTGCATTTCATGACCGATCCCGTACTCGGACTTGCCGAGATGGCTCGCGTGACACGGCCGGGCGGGACCGTCGGAGCCTGCGTCTGGGACCTCGGCCCGAACGAGCGAGGACCCATCTCGCTGTTGTGGAGGATGGTTCGCGAACTGGATCCGAATGCTCAGGATGAGTCCGACCTGGCCGGCGTACGGCAGGACCAATTGGTGTCGCTGTTCACTCGAGCAGGCATCCGCGACATCGAGCCCAGCGAACTCACAGTCCGGGTGACGTACAACAGCTTTGACGAATGGTGGGAGCCCAACACCTACGGGATCGGCCCCGCGGGCACCTACGTTGCCGGACTATCCCCAGAGCGGCGAAACGCTTTACGTGAGCGATGTGCCGCTGCACTGCCGGACGCGCCCTTTGAATTGGGGGCCACTGCCTGGTGTGCGGTCGGCAGGACTTGATGTCGGCAGTGTGTGACCGTGCAATCAGCCGACTCATCTCGCCAGGATCGCGGTTTTCATAACCGTCGGGGGAGACGGTTGATTCTTCGAGAGCGCGCACGAACTCGGGTTGGTGTTCGTGTAGGACATCCATCGCTTCGTCGGTTCCGAATATCGGATGACAAACTACAGATACCCGAGTGAACGAGGTATGCATGACCGACGACTTGGTCGTCCTGGCCGACTCCGATGGACAACCGTGTGGGACCGCCGACCGGACGACGGTGCACACCACGGACACGCCTTTGCACTTTGCCTTTTCCTGCCATCTGGTGGACGAAGGTCAGCTGCTGATGACCCGACGTGCGTTGAGCAAGCGCACCTGGCCGGGAGTGTGGACGAACTCATTCTGTGGACATCCGCGACCAGGCGAATCGGTCGAGGACGCGATCCACCGATATGCGCAGCGCGAGTTGGGGATCGATGTCGAGGGGCTGCGGTGCGTGCTTCCGGAGTTCCGCTACCGGGCGGTCGATGCCAGTGGTGTGGTGGAGAACGAGATATGTCCGGTATTCGTCGCGAGTCCGGTGGGCGAGCTGCGCCCGGACCCCGACGAGGTCGCGGAGTACGCCTGGTCGGCCATCTCGGACATATGGACGCTCGCTGAACGCACCCCCTGGGCGGTGAGCCCGTGGTTTGTCGAACAGGTCCGCTCCTTGCCGGGACCAGACCCGTACGACCATGTGGCCGAGCCCATCCGGATTGCCCGCCGGCCCGAATAGAGGGCAGTAGGTGACGAGAGCAAACGATCCGAGGGCAAGGACAGATCTGATGGTGCAAACACGGAGGCGCAACGCAGACGCGTTGCAGCCCTATCTGCGGTACGACGCAGCCGCCGACGCCAGTGCCGCGTTGGTGATTCGCCGATACTCATCGTCCTTCGGGCTCGCGACGCGGTTGCTCGGCGGACAGGTCCGACAGGATGTGTGCAACATCTACGCGCTGGTGCGCGTGGCCGACGAGGTCGTGGACGCGCCGCGACCCGGGCAGGGCAGCGTTGATCGGCTGATCGAACTCGACAAGCTCGAACAGGAAACGTACGCGACGTTGGAGACCGGATCGAGCACCAATCTTGTTGTTCATGCGTTCGCGCGCAGTGCCCGGCGGGTCGGCATCGGACAAGAGCTGATCGCCCCCTTCTTCGCGGCAATGCGCACCGACCTCCAGCACGTGGACCACGATTTCGCGAGCCTCGCGACCTATATCTACGGCTCCGCTGAGGTGGTCGGCTTGATGTGCCTGCGGGCCTTCGTCGCCGATGAACCAAATCCGGCACCGCTCTATGACGAGCTCGCCCCAGGGGCCAGACGACTAGGGGCGGCGTTCCAGAAGATCAATTTCTTGCGAGATTTCGGCGACGACACCGACGGGCTCGGACGGCGTTACCTCGTCGGACTCCAGCCTGATGAACTCGACGAAGAGATCTGGCACAACTGGCTCGACGACGTCGAATTGGACCTGTCCGCGGCCGCGGAGGTCATTCCCTGGCTTCCGCGCGGCTGCCGCGTTGCGGTGTGCACCGCTCACGATCTGTTCGCTGAGTTGACCCGCCGTCTGCGAGCGACATCACCGGCCGAGGTGCGACGTCGCAGAGTGCGCGTGCCCAATCCGGAGAAGGTACGCATCGCTGCCTCGGCCGCACTTCACCGCGGTCGACCTGTCACTTTCGACAAGGAGACCAGTCTTTCGTGACCGCCACACCGAAAAAAGTAGTCATCATCGGCGGTGGTGTTGCCGGGTTGGCGACTGCCGCCTTGCTCGCGCGTGACGGACACGACGTCGACCTCGTCGAAAAGAATGAGGACCTCGGCGGTCGGGCCGGATCGTGGGCGCACGACGGTTTCCGGTTCGACACCGGCCCCTCCTGGTGGCTGATGCCCGAGGTGTTCGACCACTTCTTCGAACTGTTGGGCACCTCGACGGCAGAGCAGGTCAAGCTGGTGCGCCTCGACCCCGGGTATCGGGTGTTCTTCGAGGGCTTCGACAAACAGATCGACGTCGAGGGTGACGAATCGAGCAATCTGTCGTTGTTCGAAACCATCGAACCGGGCGCCGGCACAGCGCTGAGTGGCTACCTCGACTCCGCCCGCAACGCATACGACATCGCCGTCAAGCGTTTCCTGTACACCAGTTTCGACTCTCCGCGCGCTTTCCTCAGTCCCGAGGTGCTGCGAAACCTCCCGACGCTGGCGGTGCTGCTCACCAAGTCCCTCGAGTCGTTTGTCTCGCAACGGTTTTCTGATCGAAGGTTGCAGCAGGTGCTCGGCTATCCCGCGGTGTTCCTCGGATCTTCACCCGAGCGCACACCGGCGATCTATCACCTGATGAGCTGGCTCGACCTGGCCGACGGTGTCCGTTATCCCGATGGCGGTTTCACGACGTTTGTCGATGCGCTGGCCAGGCTGGCCACCGAGCACGGGGTCCGCGTACACGCCGGTACGTCGGCGACCGCGATTCTGACCCAGTCGCGAAAAGGCCGGGCGGGCATGGGGCGCCGTCGGCATGAGGTTGTCGGGGTCCGGGTGCAGGATCGCCGCGGTGGTGAACGAGAAATCGCAGCGGACATCGTGGTCGGTGCCGCGGACCTGCACCACGTCGAGACCAAACTCCTGCCGACCAATCTGCAGACATTCCCCCAACGATGGTGGGACAAGGCGACATCGGGGCCAGGAGCGGTACTGGCGTATCTCGGTGTGAGTGGCAATCTGCCGGAGCTGGCCCATCATTCGCTGTTTTTCACCGACGACTGGACGACGAACTTCGACGCGATTTTCGAGGAGCCGACCCACATGCCGGATCCTGCGTCGCTGTACGTGTGTCGGCCGTCCGCGACGGACGATTCGGTGGCCCCGGTCGGCCACGAGAACGTTTTCATCCTGGTGCCCTCGCCCCCGGACCCGGGGCTTGGGCACGGCGGGATCGACGGCAACGGTGATCCCGACATCGAAAAGGTCGTCGACCACGCGATCGCGACGGTGGCGCAGTGGGCTCAGATCCCTGATCTCGCCGAGCGGATCGTGGTCCGCCGCACCGTGGGACCGGCCGACTTCGTCGACGACGTCAACTCGTGGTCGGGCAGTGCGCTCGGACCGGCACATACATTGCGCCAGAGCGCATTCCTGCGGGCAACCAACCGATCACGCAAGGTCGAGGGTCTGTATTACGCGGGTTCGAGTACGCGTCCGGGGATCGGCTTGCCGATGTGCCTGATCAGCGCCGAACTCATCCGAAAGCGACTGCGGGGCGACCGGTCGGTCGGGCCGTCCAGCTGAACCTCGCCCGGTGAATCCAGTGCCCTCCACGAGGACATCGGATTCACCGGCCCGGTGGCCGACCGGCCGGACCGATGAGGTCTGAGACGATCCGCGCCGACATCATCACCAGCGGGAGTCCGCCTCCTGGATGGGCCGAGCCGCCCACCAGATAGAGGCCGGGTACCGGTGAGGTGTTCGGTGGCCGAAGGAATGCCGCGCGTGCACCGTTCGACGACGACCCGTAGATCGAACCGCCCGGAGTCAGCGTGCGCCGCTCCAGATCGGCGGGCGACACCACAATCCGGTGGCGTACGTGCGACCGCACATCGAGGCCGCGGTCGGCCATCACCTGCATCACGTGATCGGCGTGTGCGTCGACGACTCCCGGTGCATCCCAATCCATTCCGTGCTCGGGATCATGGCGGGCCGCGTTCACCAGCACAAACCAGGCACCCGTTCCGGGACCGGGAACGATGGCAGGGTCATCGGGTGCCGAGACGTACACCGTCGGACGTTCCACGGGCCGCGGTGATCCCTTGAACCCGAAGACTGCATCGAACTCGGCGTCATAATCCTCGGCAAACAGAACCGTGTGGTGGGCCACCTCGGGTGGATTGTCGAGCGCGAGCAGGATCGCGAACCCCGACAACGACGGAGTGGCGCTGCGCAGTCGGGCTGCCACCCGGCGGGTGGTGCGCGAGGGGATCAGGCGCTCATACACCTGTGTGGCATCGGCGTTCGCGACCACCAGATCCGAGCTCCGGACGGTCCCGTCCACGAGCTGTACTCCGGTGATATGTCCGCGTGAATCCGTGGTGAGACGGGTGACCTCGGTGTCGAGCTCGATCGTGCCACCGAGGGCAACAAACCGATCGCGGATCGCTGTGGCGATCTCGCCAAGGCCCCCGGCGACGTACCACGACCCCCAGGCCTGCTCCGACCACGGAACCGATGCGAGAGCCGCGGGCGCGCGCCGGGGATCGGATCCGGTGTAGGTGGCGTACCGGTCGAGCAGTTGCACAAGACGTGGGTCCTGCACGTAGCGGCGACCGAGTCCGCGCAGAGAACGCCACGGCGCGATGGTCACGAGGTCAGACCAGGCCCGGAACCCGCCGAGCAACCGCCGGATCTCCAACGGAGACTCCAGGAATGGTTCGTGCGTGACGTCCCAGATGGACTCCGCCCGATCGAGCAGCGCCGACCACTGCGCACCACAACCAGGGCCCAGCATCGCATCCATGGCGGCCGGTATTTCCTCGAGCGTGCCCGGCATGTCCAGTTCTGTGCCATCCGGGAACCGGTATCGGGCAGCCGTCGAAAGCCGTTGCAGTGACAGCACATCGTGCACCGACGCTCCGGTGGAGGTGAACAATTCTTCGAGCACATGCGGCATCGTCACCAAAGAAGGTCCGGTGTCGAAACGAAAACCGTCGTGTTCGATGACCCCGAGCTTGCCTCCGATGTCCGCGGCCTGCTCCAGCACGGTGACGTCATGTCCACCGGCCTGCAACCGCAATGCGGCAGCCAGACCGCCGACTCCGGCGCCGACAACGATGACCCGGCTCATCTGTTCACCTCGATCGATCGACCTTTCCACTGGAGGAGCCCCCTCCGGCGCGCGACCGCGGAATCGACTGTGAGGGCGGCAAATGTGAGGACCGAGACCGGATGGGCCAACGCGTCCGGCCACACTTGTCCACCGGTGGTACGCGCAGCGATCACCCGTGAGGCAACTCCGGCGACGTATCCGACTGCGCCGGTGCGTGATCCGGTCAGTGCGCCCAAAAATGGGACCACATACATGAGCACGAGCAACGCCATGACCGCAAGTGAGCCCGGCGCCGAACCGAAAGCGTTCCACAGCGACTTGCCGTATCCCGCCCGGACTGCGCGCCACCCCTCGTACATTCGACAGGCTGCGATCTGGCTGCCGTCCGCCGCGACTCCGTGACCGCCGGCCCGCTTCACCGCACGCAAGAGTGCGATGTCCTCGAGTATTTCGTCGCGCACGGCGGCGTGTCCGCCCGCGCGTCGGTAGGCGGCGGCGTCGACGACGATCAGCTGCCCATTCGCTGCCGACATGGACGGACGCGGCGATCGTTCTGCGATACCCAGGGGGAGGGTGCTCATCCAAGACCATTGCAGCAGTGGTTGCACCAATCTCTCGCCGACCCCGACGGCGATCTGCCGGGGATAGGGGCTCAGCAGGTCGAGGCCGGTGCGCCGCAACAACGCCACCGAGGACGTGAATGCGCACGGTTCGAGTACGACGTCGGCGTCCACGAACACAAGAACGCCACCGGGCGGTGCCGATTGGGATTGGGCCAACTCGGAGAGCTGGTGGCAAGCCCACGGTTTGCCCAGCCACCCGGGCGGAAGAGGCGCGCCGGCGACGATCTCGAGTCGGGGATCGCGCCGCGCAAGCGCCTCGAGCACGGTACCGGTGCCGTCGGTGGATCCGTCGTCGAGCACGATGACACGCGCCGGCCCGGGCCATTTGTCGGCCGCGGCCAGGACGCTGGTCACGCAACGCTCTGCCACCGCCACTTCGTCTCGCATGGGAATGAGGACGGTCAGGGGTTCGGCATCCGCGGAGTCGGTGGGCACCGGTCGCCGGACCCGGATCGCGTTGTCAACGGTCAACGCGAGTGAAGCCGCTGCCAGTGCGGTGCCGATCGCCACCAATCGCCGCGGAATGTCACTGCGTCGCATCGAATCTCTTCTGCACCAGAATCTTCCGGTGCTGTGGTCGGGTGTCAGGTCCTTGTATCGACCATATCGCCTCGATCATCAGGATTTGCGCCACACACACCGCTCGACCAGGCCGGTCAATGCTGTCCGGGTCAGATCATCGACCGGCAGCGACTCCACGATACCCATCGCATTGGCGGTCAGCTCGGTGATCTTCTCCTCGATTGCAGAGTCGGCCCCGGTTGCGACGAGCACGGACCGGATCGCTTCGAGATCATCGTCATCGACGTTCGGGTTGCCCAGACAATCGCGGAGAAGCTCCCTTTGCGACCAGTTACCCCGCGATTCGGCCACGGCCATCAGTAGCGTGCGCTTGCCCTCGCGGATGTCGTCGATCGCCGGTTTGCCGGTGACCTCGGGATCGCCGAAGACACCCAGCAGATCGTCGCGAAGCTGGAACGCCTTGCCTGCCGTCAGTCCGATCTGGTCGTAGAGATGCAGGAGAAGCTCGTCCGCTCCGGCCAGGGAGCCGCCGAGGCGGAGCGGATGGCTGATCGTGTACTTGGCGCTCTTCAACCGGAGGATGAGGTCGGTGCGAGATCGGGAGATGTCCGCTTCGGTCTGACTGAGCATGTCCAGGTACTGGCCTGCGTAGGCCTCGTCACGCATCTGCGACCACATGGCCCGGACCGCGCGACGCGAATGGACGTCCAGGGAATCGGTGGCCATCACGGCCAGATCGTCGGACCACGACAGGCACATGTCTCCGACGAGGATTGCGACGGCCGAACCGTGATTGTCGCTGTCACCCAGACGATGCTGTCGAGCGTGGTCGTCGGTGAACTGTCGATGCATGGTGGGAAGTCCGCGACGGGTGTCGCTGTTGTCCATCAAGTCGTCGTGGATCAGTGCCGCGAGATGGAACAGTTCGATTGCCGCGGCCATCTCCGGAATCCCCGTGATTTGATCGCCGCCGGTCGCACCGTATGCACCCCACATACAGAACTGTGCGCGGATCCGCTTTCCACGGGCCAGCGTGTCCGTGATCGCGGTGGTCAGCGGCGCGACTTCTGCACTCAGGCCGCGTAAGAAGTTGGAGTGATCGAACACGTGAGTGCTCAGGGCATCGTTCGCGAGTGCCGTGATCTCACGGTGCCGGTCGCGGACGAGCTCATCGACGGACGGGGTGATGGTTTGGTACTTCATCGACTGCATGTCTCGTTCTCCGTGTCCGGGCGTCAGTTCGGCAAAAACTTGTTGCACTGACCGTTCGGAACAGATGGCGGGATCGGATGGGTACCGATCACGATGGTGACGGTGATTGTGACGTTCAAGCGGGTGTGTGAACGCGCGTCGAAGATTCAGGTCGCGGCAGCGCCAAACCATCGGGGCAGGTGATCGAGGAGATCGTGCTGATCGTCGCCGATCCAGGCCACATGACCGTCCGGTCGCAGCAATACCGCGGGCACGTCCAACTCTTCGCTTTTGTCCACGATGTGGTCGACCCGATCGGCCCAACCCACCGCCGACAGCCGGCCGGTCTGGTCGAGGAGTAGCCCGCGACCGGCATGCATCAGCCCGTAGAGGCGACCGTTTTTCAGCTCCAGGTCGCGCAAACGCCGGCCGACGAGCTCATGGCCCTCACCGAAGTCGTAGCGGATCCCGATGGCAGTGATGATCTCGGTGATGAACGTGTTCGCATCGTCGAAATCCATCAGCGACGAGAACAATTCGCGCAGCGCGAGCGCGCCGGGATCGGTTGCCATCAGCGCCATCTGGGCGCGGGTGTTCTTCAACACGGCCGCCCCCACGGGATGTCGTTCGGCTTCGTAGGTGTCGAGCAAACTGCGTGGTGCCCAACCGTTGATCTCGGCGGACAGCTTCCAGCCGAGGTTGAAGGAATCTTGGATGCCGAGGTTCAGTCCTTGCCCGCCGACCGGCGGGTGGATGTGTGCCGCGTCGCCCGCCAGGAACACCCGGCCGACCCGATACCGCTCGGCCTGCCGGGTGGCGTCACTGAATCGGGACAACCATCGCGGAGAATGCACCCCGAAGTCGGTGCCTGCAGTCACCCGCAGCTGCTGTCTGAGTTCGTCCAGAGTGGTTGGAGTGGTGCGGTTCTCGGCCACCGCCGCCGCAGGTACGACGACCCGGTACAGACCGTCACCCAGCGGTCCGATGCCGAACCGCAGCTGTGTTTTACGGATTTCGGTCATCACAGCGGCGAGAGTCTCTGGATCGGCCGTCAGCTCTACCTCACCCAACAGTGTGTCGACGCAGGAGTTTTCGCCCGGAAATGCCACGTCAAGTAGCTTGCGCACCGTGCTACGGCCGCCGTCGCAACCGACGACGTAACGCGAGCGCAGTGTTGTCCCGTCGGCCAATTCGACACTCACGCCCTGATCGTCCTGTTCCAGGCCGACCAGCTCACGACCGCGCCGGATCTCGGCCCCGAGCCCGGCAGCGCGCTGCGCCAGTAGTCGGTCGGTGACAGGTTGCGGTATTCCGAGTACATAGCCATGTGCGGTGTTCAGATGGTTGGGCGGTGGCTTGGCGATGCCCGCGAAGAATCCGCCGACCGGATACTTTTGGCCCGCTTCGAGAAACTGTGCCAGGACACCTCGCTGATCCAGCACCTCGATGCTGCGCGCGTGCAGGCCGAGCGCGCGGACGATCTTCGTCGGCTCGGTGTCCCTCTCCAAGATCACGGTGTGTACGCCGTGCAATCGCAGTTCGGCCGCCAACATCAAGCCGGTCGGGCCCCCGCCCGCAACAATCACATCAATCATGGAATTCCCATCAGCAGAGCCATATTTCACGACTTCGCGAGTCCTGAACGCAGTGTGTTCTGGTTACGACGGGTGATTCTGCAGCACTACCGGGGTCTTGCGGCAAGACCCCGGTTGCGCTATATCTTGAAAGAGGCAGGGATCGGGAAACCGCCCTGCTTTTGTGTTTGTCAGAACTTCTTCAGCGCGATATCGGTGCGGTCGACTGTGCTGTGTACTGGGGTTACGACGCGGTGAGCACCTTGGAGAACAGGCTGGCGCCCTGCTTGTCACGCAGATTCACCGTGAATGTCCGGTTCTCTGGGTCGATGGTCACCTCTCCGAAGTGCTGAAAGCCCTCCGCAGGAGAGATGTTTGATTCTTTGGGGGCGTGTACGAACTCGTACTGGGCACCGAATGTGCCGTCCAATGGACTTTCGGGAAACGCGCCGGCGTTGAGTGGGCCGGACACGAATTCCCAGAAGGGGGCGAAATCGGAGTATCCGGCGCGACTCGGATCGTAGGAAATTGCCGCGGTGTAGTGCACGTCGGCAGTCAGGTACACGATATTCGGGACGTTCTTGGTCTCCGACAAGATCTTCGCGAACGCGATCTCGCGACCCAACGGTGCACCTGGATCGCCCTGGGCCACCGCCTCCATCGATTTTGGTCCGTTGCCGGGGTCGGTTGCCTTATCGGGCACCACAATGGAGATGGGTAGGTCGTTGGCGACGACCTTCCACCTCGCTTTCGACGTCTTCAGCCCGTCGATGAGCCACTGGGTCTGCTTCGCGCCCAACACACCTTCTGGGCTGTTGGTACTCCAGGCATTGGGATTCGGATCCTTGTAGCTGCGCATGTCCAGCACAAAGACGTCCAACTCGGGACCGTACGAGATCTTTCGGTACAACCGCCCGTCGACTGCCTCGCTTGGCAGCACCGGCTGCCACTCCTGCCAGGCCTGTGCGGCGAAACCGGCCAGCTTGTCCACATCGTTTTCGGTGTATCCCTTGCGGTCTTGTCCGGCCAATGATTCGCCGGGGAACCAGTTGTTCACCACTTCGTGATCGTCCCACTGCACCACCTGTGGCACGTGCGCGGCAAAACGGCGGTAGTTGCTGTCGGTCATGTTGTAGGCGTAGTTACCGCGGAAGTCGTCGAGTGTCTGTGCCACATGCGATTTCGCCTCCGATGTGACGTTGACATAGGTTCCGCCATCACTCTGCTGCTGAGTGCCGGGCACCGGCCCGTCTGCGTAGATCGCATCACCGGAGTGGATGAAGAAGTCCGGTTCCAGATCGGCCATCGCGCCGAAAATGGTCATCCCGCCGAGGCTTTCGTTTATGCCCCAGCCCTGTCCGACAACGTCGCCAGACCAGAGGAAATGAACTGGCGCCGACTTCTGGGGGACGGTGCGGAATACGCCGGTCGCGGCCTCGGATTTCGCGCCGTCCTCGCCCTCCAAAGTGACGCGGTAGTGCACGGTTTGCCCTGGCTCGAGGCCGGTCAGCCGAATCCGGCCGGTGCCGTCGGAGGTCGGGGACAACACAGGTCCGGTGAATCGTTGTGTGTTGGCGAAGGACTCGGTCGCCGACGTCTCGACGATCATCGTCGATTGAGCGTCTGACCGTGCCCAGATCAGTGCGCCGTCAGTGCGTGGATCGCCTGATGCGATGCCGTGGGTCAGGCGTGGACGCGGTACCACCAATCCGGTCGACAGCGGCGCTGCCGACGAACCTGAGTTTCCGCAGGCGGCAAGTGCGCCTCCGGCGGGAACAAGAAGGGCGCCGATGGCGGACGCGCGGAGCAGGGTTCGGCGGTTCATCACCGGAGTTTTCTGACGCATCGCTAAAGGTTGTCTTGGGTAGGAAGCGCATGACCGAACCCCAGGCACCCAGGCAGCGAACGGGAGATTTCGGACAGATGAAGCTTGCCGGCTCAGCCGAGACTGCCCTGATCAGCCGAGACCGCTTTGCGCGTGTCAGACCCACTGTCGTCAACCCCCGATAGGTTGTATAGTTGCGCAAGTATGCACGTATTAGACACGACGAGCCCAGGTGGGATGGGGGATCGTGCTTGAAGTTCTGGCTGTGCGAACGTTCCGCAGGCTGTTCGCTGCGCAGCTTGTCGCGTTGGTGGGCACGGGGTTACTGACGGTCGCACTTGGTTTGCTCGCGTTCGACATTGCAGGTAGCGATGCGGGCGCGGTGTTGGGTACGGCGTTGGCGATCAAGATGGTTGCGTATGTTGTTGTGGCGCCGGTGATGTCGGCGGTGGTCGATAGGATTCCCCGCAAGGTCGTGTTGGTTGCTGCGGATGGCGTGCGCGCGATGATCGCGGTGCTGCTGCCGTTTGTGGATCAGGCCTGGCAGATCTATGGACTCATCTTTGTGTTGCAGGCGGCGTCGGCGACGTTCACCCCGGCATTTCAGTCGATCATTCCGTCGGTGCTTCCCAAGGAGGACGACTACACGCGGGCGCTGTCATTGTCGCGGTTGGCGTACGACCTGGAATCGTTGGCGAGTCCGGTGATTGCGGCAGGATTGTTGACGGTGATCACCTACAACTCACTGTTTGTCGGTACCGCACTCGGGTTCGTGCTGTCCGCAATATTGGTGGCCACCGCCGTTCTGCCGTGTGTGCAGCCGGCGGATCGGTCGGGACCGTTGATGCGCAGGATTACCCTCGGATCTCGAATCATGGTGGCAGATCCGGTCTTACGCTCCCTGCTTGCGCTCAACATGGTGGTTGCCTGCGCGTCGGCGATTGTTCTCGTGAACACCGTTGTCTACGTGCGCGGAATGCTCGGCGGCTCCAGCGCGGGCGTGGCCTTGGCGTTGGCCTGTTTCGGGACCGGTTCGATGGCAGCGGCCATCGGTGTGCCACTTCTGCTGCACGTGCTCGGGGTGCGCCGCGTGATGATCTGTGGCGCAGCCATTTTGCCGGTTGGCCTGGCTGCGACCGTGGTGATGCTGTACTCATCACCGCCACCCGCGGTGGGATGGACGGTGCTCGGCACGGTGTGGGTGGTGTTGGGTGTCGGAACCTCGCTGGTCAACACGCCGGCGGCGCGATTGATTCGGGATGGGTCCACGCAGCAGAACTGGGCTCAGGTATTCGCAGCCCAGTTCTCGTTGTCCCACGCGTGCTTTTTGCTGACCTACCTGATCGCGGGCTGGGTTGGATCGCAGGTGAGTCAGTCGGCGGCCGCGATCGTGTTGGCCCTGATGGCTACACTTGCCACCACTGGCGCGGCGATGATCTGGCCGGCACGTCCGGTACATCCGGCGCACAGACCGGTAGGGGACAAACAGGATGCCCGGAGTGGCGCGAAGTGAAAAGGGCGATGACTGCGATGGCAAAGAAGTCACCAGCAGTGCAGAATGCGCCGTCAAGCCTGGCGCATCCGGTCGCGCCTGATCAGGCCCGTCTGGACGCCGCGTCGAGCACCTTTCGCATGCTCTCGGATCCAACTCGTCTACATATCTTGTGGCTGCTGACCCACGGCGAGGCTGACGTCTCCGCTCTCATCGAGTCTTCTGCAGCATCGCGGACAGCTGTCAGCCAGCATCTGGCGAAGCTGCGATTGACCGGACTCGTCGACACCCGTAAGGACGGCAGGCGGGTCATCTACCGGATCCGCGATGGTCATCTGGCCCGTTTGGTGGCTGAGGGCATGAACCATGCCGATCACGTCGTCACCGGTGAACCGCCGCACGAGTAGCGCTTTGCCCTCGCCCCAGAAGTGAGCGCGTGGCACGATTGGACGCGTGACCAGCGCCCCCACGCATACGCAGAAGCTGACTGATCTTGCACTGTTGCGCCGTGTGCGCGACCGCATCGACCGGGAACATGCGCAGCCATTGAACGTGGAAGAACTCGCGCGGGGTGTGAACATCTCCGCCGGCCACCTGAGTCGTGAGTTCAAGCGTGCTTACGGTGAGTCGCCCTACTCCTATCTGATGACTCGGCGCATCGAGCGTTCGATGGCGTTGCTCCGTCGCGGTGATATGAGCGTCACCGAAGTGTGCTTCGAGGTCGGCTGTTCATCGCTCGGCACATTCAGCACCCGCTTCACGGAGTTGGTCGGAGTGCCGCCGAGTGTTTATCGCCGTGAGTCGGCCGACGGGTCCGCCGGGATTCCGTCCTGTGTGGAGAAGCAGGTGACCAGACCGGTCAGGAATCGAGAAGCGCGCACCGCCGACCCACAGCTAGCGTGAAACCCATGGACATCACAATTCATTCAAGTTTCCTTCCGCACAATGATGCTGAGGCCGCGCTGGGGTTCTACCGCGACACGCTCGGCTTCGAAGTACGCAACGACGTCGGCTACAACGGGCTGCGCTGGCTCACGGTTGGCCCGGTCGGCCAGCCCGACGTGAACATCGTTCTGTCCCCGCCGGGTGCCGACCCCGGAACCACCGACGAAGAACGCCGGACCATCGAAGAGATGATGGCCAAGGGCACGTACGCAAGTCTGTTGCTGGCGACCAAGGATCTCGATGCCACCTTTGAAAAGGTGCAGGCCGGCGGCACCGAGATCGTTCAGGAACCGACCGAACAGCCATACGGGGTCCGCGACTGCGCCTTGCGTGATCCGTCGGGCAACATGGTGCGGATCCAAGAACTGCGCTGACTCCGGCAGCCCGGTCGCCCGCGTCAGCCGACGGCGGCCGGCATCGGGACCTGGACGTCGGCCCCGCCTTCCTCGGTGATGCGTGCACCCATTTGTGTGAAGGTCGGTGAGGTGATGAAACCACCCGCGAACAGTGCCTGACCTTGGCGGAACTCCGGGGATTCGGCGAGCATGTGTTCGGGCACGAACCCGAACACGTCGGCCAATTCTGCGAGATCACGCGGCGCGTTCATCCGCATCAGGCACAGGTTGTCGCACTGGGACAGCACGTTCGGGTGGATCTTCGTCGGACGCTGCGTCGATAGAAGCAGCCACAGTCCGAACTTGCGTCCTTCGGCGGCGATCTGGACCAACTGATCGATCAGTGCTTTCTCGACAGCCGATGTCGCGACCGGCGGACAGATGTTGTGCGCTTCGTCGATGACGATCAGGATCGGGCGACGTTCTTCCCGTTGCGCCCACAGCTGTTCGAGCACACTGAGTGCGGCCACTTTGGGTTCTGCCGCGTGCGAGAAGCCACCGAGGTCGAGAACGGTGGCACGGGGCCGCGAGGCGACCACGTCGGTGACCGGCACGGCACCGCGAGACCAGAGATCCCAGTCGAGCACCTGCAAATTTTCGATGCGGGTGGCGAGTCGTTGCTTGCCCTGATCGTCGGAGTTGCGTAATGCGGCCAGGAAGGTCTGCTCGTTGAAACCTGCGACGGCATCCGAATCGGCATGTAGGAGCACGTTGTATTCGTCGGCGTCCGCGATCGGATCAATCTGAAGCACCGCTGCTTTGGCCGCCAGCGACAATGCGAGGAACCGCGTTCGAAGCCGTTCTCCGTTGCGGTTGGTGGAGTGCAGAACCCGGATATCGGACTCTGAGATCTCACGGGCGATATCGGGGTCGGCGCCGTCGCGGACGTCCTGCAGGCGAGTGAAATCCGCATTCGGGTCGAGGATGAGCAGCGGTAACTCGGTGTGGAGGATCAGTTGTTCGAGAATCACGCCGAGTGCGTAGGTCTTACCTGAGCCGCTTTGTCCGCACCAGAACGTGTGCCGATTGAACTTTGCGGCCGAGATCGTCACCTCGACATCGGGGTCGTTCTTGTCGGTTCCGACCTTCATTGTCACCATCGTTGCGCCTTTCTCCAGACTCTGCGGCATCACAATATCCCGCAGGGACTTCTCGGGGATCTTCATCGGCGATGCCTGTTCGACTGAGCAAACGTCGGGCACCATGGTCGTAGCCCAGAAACGACGCTTGTCCGCAGATATGGAGACTTGACCAAACATGGCCACCAAGAAGCAGACCCAGCCGCCAGAACTGCACGTGGCCGACAGTCACGACATGATTCGGGTGCAGGGCGCCCGCGTCAACAATCTGAAAGACATCAGCGTCGAGATCCCGAAGCGCCGGCTGACTGTGTTCACCGGGGTGTCCGGCTCGGGTAAGAGTTCGCTCGTGTTCGGCACCATCGCCGCGGAGTCTCAGCGGATGATCAACGAGACCTACAGTGCGTTTGTGCAGGGGTTCATGCCCACCCTCGCGCGGCCCGAGGTCGACGTCCTCGACGGTCTGACCACCGCGATCATTGTTGATCAACAGCGGATGGGTGCTGATCCGCGGTCGACGGTTGGTACGGCCACCGATGCCAACGCGATGCTGCGCATCCTCTTCAGTCGAATCGGCAAGCCGCACATCGGCTCACCCCAGGCGTTCTCGTTCAATGTCGCCTCGATTTCCGGAGCGGGCGCGGTCACCATCGAAAAGGGTGGTCGCGAGACCAAAGAGCGCCGGAGCTTTTCGATCACCGGCGGTATGTGCCCGCGATGCGAGGGCCGCGGATCGGTCTCCGACATCGATCTGACCGCGCTGTACGACGAAACCAAGTCGCTCAACGAAAGTGCCATCACGATCCCGGGTTACAGCATGGATGGCTGGTATGGCCGCATCTATCGCGGTTGCGGCTACTTCGATCCCGACAAGCCGATCAGCAAGTTCACCAAGAGGCAGTTGAACGATCTGCTCTACCGCGAGCCGACCAAGATCAAGGTCGACGGGATCAACCTCACCTATGCCGGTCTGGTCCCGCAGATCCAGAAGTCGTTCCTGTCCAAGGATGTTGACGCGATGCAGCCGCACATCCGCGCGTTTGTGGAGCGGGCCGTCACGTTCACCATCTGTCCCGACTGTGACGGCACCCGACTCAACGAAGGGGCGCGGTCGTCGAAGATCAACAAGGTCAGCATCGCTGACGCCTGTGCGATGCAGATCAGTGACCTTGCCGACTGGGTGAGTGGACTCAAAGAGCCGTCGGTGGCCCCGCTGCTGACAACCTTGCAGCGGACTCTCGACTCTTTTGTCGAGATCGGCCTCGGCTATCTCTCGCTGGACCGCTCGTCGGGCACGTTGTCCGGTGGTGAAGCCCAGCGCACCAAAATGATTCGACATCTCGGATCGTCGCTCACCGACACCACCTACGTCTTCGACGAACCATCCATCGGCCTGCACCCCCATGACATCGAGCGGATGAACACGCTGCTGCTGCGTCTGCGGGACAAGGGAAACACAGTACTGGTCGTAGAGCACAAGCCGGAGACCATCGCCATCGGTGACCACGTGATCGACCTCGGTCCGCGGGCCGGCAGCGACGGTGGCCAGGTGATGTACGAGGGAACGGTCGAGGGGTTGCGGGCCAGCGACACGATCACCGGTCACCACCTCGACGACCGGGCTTCGCTCAAGACCGAGGTGCGCGCCGGCTCCGGGATTTTGGAGGTGCGTGGTGCGTCCACCCACAACCTGCGTGATGTGGACGTCGACATCCCGCTCGGTGTGTTGGTTGTCGTCACCGGTGTGGCGGGCTCGGGCAAGAGTTCACTGATCCACGGTTCAGTGGCCGGCAACGAAGGCGTGGTCACCGTCGACCAGTCCGAGATCCGCGGCTCACGGCGCAGCAACCCGGCGACATACACCGGACTGCTCGAACCCATCCGCAAGGCGTTTGCCAAGGCCAACAACGTGAAACCGGCACTGTTCAGCGCCAACTCCGAAGGTGCCTGCCCCACCTGCAAGGGCGCCGGCGTGATCTACTCGGACCTCGCGATGATGGCCGGTGTGGCGACTCCCTGCGAAGAGTGTGAGGGCAAGCGTTTCCAGGCCGCGGTACTCAACTACCTCCTCGGTGGACGCGACATCAGCCAGGTATTGGAGATGTCGGTGGCTGAAGCCGAGGCGTTCTTCGGCGAGGGCGAGGCCAAAATACCTGCCGCACACAAGATCCTTGAGCGGCTGGTCGATGTCGGCCTGGGATACATCAAACTCGGCCAACCGCTTCCGACCCTGTCCGGTGGCGAACGGCAGCGGCTCAAGCTGGCGACCCAGATGGCAGGCAAGGGCGGCGTCTATGTGCTCGACGAGCCGACCACCGGCCTGCACCTCGCGGACGTCGAAAATCTGCTCGGTCTGCTCGACCGCCTGGTCGACTCCGGTAAGTCCGTCATCGTCATCGAGCACCATCAAGCGGTGATGGCCCACGCTGACTGGATCATCGACCTCGGTCCCGGCGCCGGTCACGATGGCGGCCAAGTCGTCTTCGAAGGCTCACCGGCGGACCTCATCGCTGATCGGTCGACGCTGACCGGCGAACACCTCGCCGCATACGTGGGAGTTGAGTGACCGGCTCCGGACCTTGGTAGCAGCTGACCGGGGTCACATGGCACTAGGGTTGTAGGGGAGTGGCAACGTCGTCCTACCGGGTCGACGTTGTTCGAGCACCGGTCTGACCCCAGGGAGTTACGTAAAGTGAGCGACGACGTGCCACGTGATCGTGTGCCGACCAAGTGGGAAGAGATCACTGCGGCTGACCCCACACATTCGACTCGGTACGCCGAGCGGTTTCGGTCGATGGCTGCCAAAGGCCAGGACATCGTGGGTGAAGCGCGGTTGATCGATGCGATGTTGGTCCGCGGCGGGCGGATCCTCGATGCAGGTTGTGGTCCGGGCCGTCTCGGAGGGCACCTGTATGCGACCGGGCATCAGGTGGTCGGGGTCGATGTCGATCCGGTGCTCATCGCGGAGGCCGAGGCGGATTATCCGGGCCCGACGTGGATTGTCGGTGATCTGGCCGAACTGGATCTGCCGGGCCAGGGGATAGCCGCAGACTTCGACGTCATCCTGTGCGCGGGCAACGTGGTCACGTTTGTTGCACCGTCAACCCGGCGCGATGTACTCAGCGGATTTGCACGGCATCTGGCTCCAAATGGCCGGGTGGTCATCGGATTCGGTGCCGGCCGGGACTACGAGTTCTCCGACTTCTTCGCCGACGCCGAGGCGAGTGGTCTGGTGGTCGACCTGTTGATGTCCACGTGGGACCTACGTCCGTTCTCCGACAACTCCGACTTCCTGGTGGCGGTGTTCTCGAAGCCGCAGTGACGACTGTCTCTACGTGGGGCACTTCCCGCTGTACTTGTTGAGGCCAAGACCCTTGTTGGCTTTCTTGCTGCGGCCTTTGGGTCCGTCTGCCGGTGAGCGCACCCAGTTGCTCTTCGAGTCCAGGCCGGGCATCTTCTCGCTACCGATCCGGCTGTAGCGGGTCTCACCGTCGACGGTCAAAACGCCGTCCTGGACATCGATGTGGGCAACGGTCGCCCAGAACGAGTTCTTGCTGTTGCCGACGTAGACAAGGATCTCGTCGGCATCAGCGTCAGGCAAACCACCTTTGCCGGCGCGGCCGTAGCGGATCGCCACCCGTGGTCGACCGAACTTGTCGATGGCGCCACCGCCGTTGTCGACGCTTTGATAGATGTTGACGAGCAGATCACCGTTTTCATTCGGGATGACCCGAACCTGTTCTGTGGCAGGCTTATTGCCTTTACCTGGGCCCTTGCTGTCTCCATAGTGGTGCATGAACGGCCACTTCTTCAGGTTTCCCTGATGGCCTTTGTCGCCGCTGATGACGACGTAGTCGTTGGTGACCTCGTTCCGGCAGAAGAAATAAACGTCAAGGTCGCCGGTGCCGTATTTCGTGACATTGCCGTTGTCGTCGTAGGTCGCACCGCGGCCATCCCATTCCAGCCCGACGGTCAGCACCCAGTCGTTGTCGCCCTGCGACTTTCGGAGATCGATCTTCGCGATCTGACTGGGGGAGTCCTTGGTGAGAGCGACCTTCACCTTGTCGAATGAGATCGTCGACGACGATGCCGCTTGCGGCTGCGATTCGGCCGGCACGGGCGGGATGACGCCAGGCTGGGCAACCTCCGGCGTTGTGGGCTCCTCGACGTCGATGCCGTGCTCGACAGCGAGTGCAGCAAGACCTTGGCTGTAGCCCTGCCCGATGGCATCGATCCGCCAGCCGGCGCCGCGACGGTACAGCGCGACGGCCTGAAGGACGGTCTCGGTTGTCAGGTTCGCAGGAGCGAAGCGAAACTGTTGGGAGCTACCCGCAACTTCGATCGAAAGTCCCGGTACCGCACCGAAATCGATGTTCTGTGCCTCGGTGCTGGCAGTGAGAAGAATGCGCTGGACGCCATCGGGAATCGAGCTGAGATCGACCGTGATGCTGTCGTCCGACGTCAGTGCAACGCCAAATGCTTTCGGGTTGTTGAAGAAGATGAAGTCACCATCCGAACGCACTTTGCCGTCCTCGGCGAGCAACACCGCAGCGAGATCCACCAGCCCGGATTGCCCGGTCGTGGATATGCGGACGACGTAACGATCGTCGACCAGATCTGTTCTCGAGCCCTTGGTCATCTCCAGCACAGATCAGTCCCGTTCTGTAGTAACAGTCGACGGTTCGTCGGTCTCGCCCATGTTAACGACGTGGCCATGCCACCGCTGTCGGCCATTGTCAGCCTGCTTCGGTAGGGTTCAGCGGGTGATATCGACCCCAGCTGTGAAGTCCGTGAATGCTCGTATCGCCGAAGAACTCGATGTTCGGGAAGAACAGGTGGCGGCAGCGGTAAAGCTGCTGGATGAGGGCTCGACGGTGCCGTTCATCGCCCGGTACCGCAAAGAGGCCACAGGCAGTCTGGATGACATTCAGCTCCGTACCCTGGATGAACGGCTGCGGTACCTGCGGGAGCTCGATGAGCGGCGGGCAGCAGTGCTGGCCTCGATCGAGGAGCAGGGCAAGCTCACCGACGAACTGAAGGCTGCGTTGAACGCCGCCGAGACCAAGTCGCGCGTCGAAGACATCTACCTGCCGTACAAGCCCAAGCGGCGCACCAAGGCGCAGATCGCTCGCGAGAATGGCCTGGCCCCGCTGGCCGAGCAGCTGCTGAGTGATCCGTCGCTGGTTCCTGAAGATGTCGCGGCCGGATTTGTGTCCGAGAATGTTGCGGATGCGGCAGCAGCCCTGGAGGGCGCGCGCCACATCCTGATCGAGCAGGTCTCGGAAGACGCCGAGCTCGTCGGCGCGGTGCGGGAGAAGTTCTGGAAGGAAGGGTCGCTGCGGACTGCCGCCAAGTCGGAATCGGTGGCGAATACCCCTGCGGCACAGAAGTTCCGCGACTACTTCGAATACGGCGAACCACTCGACAAGATGCCGTCGCACCGCGTGCTCGCTGTCATGCGCGGTGAGAAGGAAGAAATGCTGTCGCTGACACTCGACGGGGGTGACGACGACGGCTACCAGGCGATGGCGGCAGCGTCGCTGGGCGTGGACGTCGCGAACTCCGGCCCGGCAACGCCGTGGCTCATCGGAACCGCTCGTCTGGCCTGGCGCACCAAACTGATGATCACTGCGATGGTCGACGCCCGCGTCCGGCTGCGTCGTGCTGCTGAAGAAGATGCGGTGGCGGTGTTCGCCCGCAACCTCGGCGACCTGCTCCTGGCCGCGCCCGCCGGCGCTCGCACGACCCTGGGCCTGGACCCCGGATTCCGGACCGGCGTGAAGGTCGCGGTGGTCGACGGCACCGGCAAGGTCCTCGACACCTGCGCGATCTTTCCGCACCAGCCGCAGAACCAGTGGGACAAGTCCAAGGCGACACTGGCCGCGTTGGTGGCCCGCCACGGCATCGAACTGATCGCGGTCGGCAACGGCACCGCTTCTCGGGAAACCGACGCGCTGGCCGGTGAACTGATCGCCGAGATCGGCAAGGCCGCCGGTAAAGCTCCGGCCAAGGCGATGGTCAGTGAGGCCGGCGCCTCGGTCTACTCGGCCTCGGAATACGCCTCGCATGAGTTCCCGGACATGGACGTCTCGCTGCGCGGTGCGGTCTCTATCGCCCGCCGTCTGCAGGATCCGCTGGCCGAGCTCGTGAAGATCGAGCCGAAGTCGATCGGTGTCGGGCAGTATCAGCACGACATCACCCCGGGCATCCTCGCCCGCAGCCTCAACGCGGTGGTCGAAGACGCCGTGAACGCTGTCGGCGTCGACCTCAACACCGCATCGGTGCCGCTGCTCTCGCGGGTGTCCGGCGTGACAAATACGCTGGCGGAGTCCATTGTGGCTCACCGCGATGCGACCGGACCGTTCCAGAGCCGGAAGGCACTGCTCAAGGTTCCGCGCCTGGGGCCCAAGGCTTTTGAGCAGTGTGCCGGCTTCCTTCGCATCCGGGAGGGCGACGACCCCCTCGATGCGTCGGGTGTGCACCCCGAGGCGTACCCCGTGGTCCGCAAGATCCTTGATCGATCCGGTGTCACCCTCGCGGAACTGATCGGCAACGAGCGTGCGCTGCGTGCGCTGCGTCCGGCCGAGTTCGCCGATGACCGGTTCGGTGTCCCGACGGTCACCGACATTCTCGCCGAACTCGAAAAGCCCGGTCGTGACCCGCGTCCGGCGTTCACCACCGCAACATTCGCCGCGGGCGTCGAGAAGGTCGCCGACCTCAAGCCCGGCATGGTGCTCGAAGGCGTTGTCACCAACGTGGCCGCATTCGGCGCCTTCGTTGACGTGGGCGTCCACCAGGACGGACTGGTTCACGTTTCCGCGATGTCCGACAAGTTCATCTCCGACCCGCATGAAGTGGTCAAGTCCGGACAGGTTGTCCGCGTCAAGGTGATGGAGGTCGACGTCGACCGGCAGCGGATCGGGTTGTCGCTACGCCTGAACGACGAGCCCGGTGCCGGAAAGGCCAAGCCCGAGCGCGGTAGCAATCAGGGTGGAAATCAAGGCGGCAATCAGGGTGGTCAGCGCCGTGGACCGCGTCCCGATCAGCGGGGCAACCCCAAACGCGACAACAACTCCGGGCGGAAGTCGTCCACCCCGGTGCCTGCCAACGGGTCACTTGCGCAGGCGCTTCGCGACGCGGGGTTCGGGAACAAGTAGCCACACTCGCCGGGTCTACTCAGGCAGCGATCCGCCGGGCTCCAGCTCGGTCGCACGCAATCCGGTCTCGGTGGCGAGCTGTACGAACTCGCCACCGGGACCGAAGAACCGCTCGGGCCGGACCCTGCCCATCCCGACCGGCCACAACGTTCCGAAGTGAATGGGCACCACACGGCGGGCCGAGATGATCTCCGCGGCGCGCACTGCGCGTGACGGATCCATATGTCCCGCGCCCAGCGTCGGACCCCAGCCGCCGACCGGGAGCAGGGCCAGGTCGATGTCCGAAACCCAGTCGGCCAGAGCCGGATAGAGGTCGGTGTCACCGGCGAAATAGGTGCGCTTGTCGCCGGTGATCACGTAACCCAGCGCCGGCGTTGTCTGCGGCCCGCGGCGCCACCTGCGCCCGTCGTGGTCGGCGGGCACTGCCTGAATCGACAGTTCGCCGATCGATACGGCGTCACCCGGCCGCACCTCGATCAGCCGGTCGCCGACGTCGCGTAGCGCAGGCAGCGAGTCGGGAGCACCCGACGGCACCACGATCGGCACGTTCTCGGACAGGAGCCGAAGCGACGGTAGATGCGTGTGATCGGCGTGCAAGTGGGACAGCAGGACGACGTCTGGACTCTGAACCGTGAGGCCGGAGGGGACAGGGCCTCGTCGGCGGCGTAGATGTCCGACCCGTGAGGTGAGTACCGGATCGGTCATCACGGTGGTGCCGCGGTCTTCGATCACCGTGCTCGCATGCCCGAGCCAGCGCAGCGCCACGCCGACACGGTCATCGTCGTCTGCGCCCGGTGTCGCCCCCACACGCATTACGATCCCAGAGATCACGCGAAAGGGATGCCCTATGCGCACCACAGCCCGCCTGGTCGGCCTTCTCATCGAATTCGCCGTGTTGTGGCTGTCATCGGCGATCGCGATCTTGCTGCTCGATGTGGTCTTCGACGGAATCTCACTGGATTCGGTGAACATCGGGATCCCGGCGTTGTCCAAGTTGCCGTCGGCGTTGTTGGTTGCGCTGGTCTTCGGTGTGCTCAGCGCAGTGTTGTGGCCCCTGTTCGTTCGGCTGATGTCATGGGTCGGGCCAGCGGTGCTCTTCTTGTTGGTCTTCTTCGCCAGTGGCGCAATCATGCTGTTGACGCTGTACATCGTCCCGGTGGCATCGGTCGAAAGAGCCTGGGATGCAGTCTTGATGGCGACGCTGCTGTCGTTGTTCACCTCGTTTGTCGGCGGCGCGATCGCGTCCCGCTCGAATACCGCCTATCGGCTGATGCAGGTGCGCAGGCAGAGACTTCGTCGCAATCACCCGCCCGTTTCCGGCGAACCCGGACTGCTGTGTATTCAGATCGACGGCCTCGGCCACGATGTGCTGCGTCGGGCCATCGCGGACGGTGTCACCCCGGGACTGGCTGCGATGGTCAGACAGACGCACACCCTGATCCCGTGGCACACCGATTGGAGCAGTCAGACGGGGGCAAGCCAGCTCGGCATCTTGCACGGCTCGAACCACAACGTGCCCGCATTTCGTTGGTATGACAAGGCCACCGGCAAGATCGAGGTCTTCAGCAATCCGCGTGACAACGAGGACCGCGAACTCGAACGCGCCGACCGTCCCGGGCTTCTGGCAATCGACGGTGCCAGTCGCGGCAACCTGTTCACCGGAGGTGCAGAAGACAATGTCCTTGTCGTGAGCCGAATGCACGGGGCGCGCCTCGGCGGTGGTGCAGGCTACTCGTCGTATTTCGCCGATCCCTCGAGCGCGTTGCGCACCCTGATCAGGATGGTCGCCGAGGTGCAACGGGAGTTGCGGCAGTCGTGGCATCAGCGTCGCGCCGATATTCGACCGCGCGTACCCCGCGGCGGCACGTATCCGCTGGTGCGAGCGTTCACCACGGTGCTGGCCACTGATGTCACCGTGGCAGCGGTTGTTCGGGATCTGATCGGTGGTCGGAGCATCATCTACGCGGACCTCATCGGCTATGACGAGGTGTCGCATCACTCGGGGATTTCCCGCCCCGAAACGCTGAAGGTGCTGACCAAGATCGACGAGGAGGTCCGGATGCTCGTTGCCGTGCTCGATCAGGCGGATCGGCCTTACCACGTCGCCATCCTGTCCGATCATGGGCAGAGTCAGGGTGCGACCTTCCTGCAGCGCTACGGAGTGAGTCTGGAACAGCTCGTTCTGCAACTGTGCGGTGAATCAGTAGCAGTCATCACATCTGGCGACCAGCAGTCCGGTGCCGAGGGCGCCGGGTACGCCGCGGCCAGCGTGCGCTCAGCGAAAACGCCCGAGAAGCAGGCCCCAGACGAGGGGGTACCGGTGGTACTCGGATCGGGCAATCTCGGATTGATCAGCTTCCCGGCAATATCCGGCCGTGCCGACATGGACGCCATCGACGCCGCACACCCGGGACTTCTCGATGCGTTGCGTGCACACCCCGGTATCGGATTTCTGCTTGTCGCACGGGCATCGGGCGGCTCTGTTGTCCTCGGTGCCGACGGCACGGTGGATGTCGCCACCGGCAGCGTCGAGGGCATCGACCCACTGGTGGACTTCGGGCCGGACGCACTCCAAAAGATCCGCCGGACCGACACATTCGAGAACGTCGCCGACATCATGGTTGGGGGTGCGTACTGGTCCGAGACCGACGAGGTCGCCGCATTCGAGGAACAGGTGGGCTCACACGGCGGGATGGGTGGCCCACAGAGTAGACCATTTCTGCTGTGTCCCAGCGTGCTGCCCGCGCCGCCCGAACACCTGCACGGCGCTGAAGCAGTTCATGCAGTGCTCGCCGGTTGGCGGGACCAGGCAGATGCACGACAGTGACGAGAATGATTGGGGTTCAGCCTGTTTGGCCGGCACCACGCTCAGCGAGAGGCCGCCGCCGGAGCGCTTTGTGTTGCAACGCGAGAGGTACGTAGGCCTGGTCGAGGGTACCGATATCGGTGCCCGGCGGGACGATCTCGTCGATGCGGTCGAGGATGTCGTCGGAGAGCGTCACATCGAGGCCGGCGAGAAGATCGTCGAGTTGCGGCATGGTGCGTGCTCCGATCAGCGCGCTGGTGACGCCGGGGTGGGCGATCGCGAACGCCATCGCGAGATGCGTCATCGGCAGGCCTGCCTCGGCCGACAGGGGTATGAGCGCTTCGACGGCGTCGAGGCGACGTTCATCGCTGAAGGCCTTCAAGAAGCTTGCGCGGACCAGGTCGGACTGTTGGCCCTTGCGGGCGCGGCCGGTGAGCATTCCTTGCCCGAGTGGACCCCAGACGAGCACCCCCATTCCGAAGCGTTGAGCTGTCGGCAGTACCTCGGCTTCGATGCCGCGGTTGAGGATCGAGTAGGGCGGCTGTTCGGTGCGGAGCCGCTCGAGTCCTCTCTGTTCGGCCACCCACTGAGCGTCGATGATGTTGGAGACGGGCGTATTCGACGAACCGATCGCCCGGACCTTGCCGCTGCGGACCAGGTCGGTCAGTGCCGACAGGGTTTCCTCGATGTCGGTCTGCGGGTCGAGGCGATGGATCTGATACAGGTCGATGTAGTCGGTCTGCAACCGGCGCAGGGATTCCTCCACCGCAGTGATGATCCAACGTCGGGACGTTCCCTGCCGGTTGGGATCTTCGCCCATCGGTCGGCCGAATTTGGTTGCCAGGACGACGTTTTCGCGACGCCCCTTGAGTGCTTTGCCGACGACCACCTCGGACGCACCTTGCGGGGGCAACGAGTAGGCGTCCGCGGTGTCGATGAAGTTGATGCCGGCGTCGAGTGCCTTGTGAATGATGCGAACCGAGTCGTCGTGGTCGGGATTGCCCATCGATGCGCCGAGCATCAATGTGCCGAGAGCGTAGGGGCTGACCTTGATGCCGGTCCGGCCGAGGGTGCGGTACTGCATGGGATGCCTCCGATGGAGTGGGATCTGATGGCGATCAGCGGTTCGGGCGGTAGGGTTACATCCATAACCGGAAAGCTCTTCCACAACTATATGGAATAGCTTTCCGGTATGGCAATACCTAAGCGGAATGTCTTTCCGAAATAGCTCAAGAGGGGGAGGACCAATGGACACCGTGGAGTCGGACGAATCGCCGCAGCAGCCTCGTCGAAAGCGGGCCGATGCGCAGCGCAATGTCGATGCCCTGCTCGACGCCGCGAAGGCTGTCTTCGCTCGCTCTGGGGTGGACGCGCCCGCCAAGGAGATCACCGACCTGGCCGGCGTGGGCGTCGGGACGCTGTACCGGCACTTTCCGCGCCGCGCCGACCTCGTTGCGGCGGTGCTGGAACATGGGATAGACGCCTGCGTCGACGCTGCGGTGGCGCTCCGCGACGCATATGAGCCGACCGAGGCGCTCGCCAAGTGGGTGCTCCGGTACACCGAGTTCGTCGGGACCAAGCGCGGGCTCGCCTCGGCGCTGCATTCGGGTGACCCGGCGTTCGACTCGCTGCCCGACTACTTCATGCAGCGTCTCGAACCGGTTGTCGCATCCTTGCTCGATGCCGCGGGCGGGGAGGTCCGTTCTGATGTCAGTGCGACGACCGTGCTGCATGCAGTCGCGTTGCTGTGCCAGCCGGTCCCCGGCGAGGATCTCGCGTACAACCAACGCATGGTCGCTGTGTTCGTGGATGGTTTGCGGCCGACCGCCGATAGTCTGTCTTCCCAGAAAGGCTAATTCGTAGCAAGGGGAGGGCGGCGGCATGGCGCTTTCGGTGGATCAGAACATCCATGCGGTCAAGGACTGCCCGATGGCGATCGGGGCGGCACTGCCCGCGCTGGCCGAACCTGCTCATATTCGCAGTGCAATCGACAGCGTTGGAACACGATTGCGTGATCAGGCGCCTTTTGTTGCCGGCGGCTCGGGTATTGGTGCGGCCGTTGGTGCGTCGACGGGTCTCGGGATGGGTCGGGGTCTGTTGTTCGGCGCCACGACGGGTGCCTTGTTCGGGATGCGCGTGGGTCGCGTCCGTCTGCGCTCAGCGGTGGGATCAGGTGCGGTGCCGGCGATGACGCCCGTCGCGACCGAGACGTTGCGAGTCATGGAGTTCAACGTGCATGGCGGGATGGGTGCACCCGGAAAGTTCTTCGCCACCGCGGCCAAACTCGATCTCCTCGCCGAGACGATCAAACGGGAACGACCCGACATCCTCCTCCTGCAGGAACTCGACAACTATGCGGTGCGGTCGAATTTCGTCGACACGCTGGGCGCGCTCGTCAAGCGTCTGAGGCCCACCGGGGCCGTGATGACCGCGGCGATCGACAAGGTCAACGGGCGACGAGAAGGTACCGGCGTCATGACGTTCAACGGTGTCACAATCACCGATGCGCGAGGTCTGCGAATAGGAGATGCGCTCGGCGACAACACCGCCCGCCGTTTCCGGGCAACCGCTGATGCCTGGGCCGCGGTGGTGAGTACAAAGCTGGGCCAGACCTGGCTACCGTTCGGGGGTATGAAGGAATACCAGCCGCGGGTGGCCACCGATGCGATGGTGCGCACCGTGGGCGGCAACAGTATCCGGGTGCTGTCGGGGCATTTCAGTCCACCGCAGCATGGGATCGACGAGCCGAAACGTCAAGTCGATCCGGTGGTGGCAACGATCGGCGCGTGGCAGGGGCCGACGATATTCGGCGCCGACTTCAACATCCGCGACGGATCACCCGAGTTTGCTCGGGAACATGAGGTATTCGCCGAGGCCGGCATGACCGAATCGACCGCCGGGGCACCACCCAACAGCGATCGGGTGTACGCGTCGGGCCACTTCTCGGCCGCGGATCCACGCAAGTTGGTGACCCCGCAGGCGGTGACGCGAGCAAGTGATCACGATCCGGTCGTAGTCGAGCTGACGCTTCGGGCCGACTGACCCAGAAAATCCGCTCCACATACAGCGATCCGCTCCACCTGCAGCGCACTGCAAGTGGAGCGGATCGTGTTATGTGGAGCGGATCGGAGGGGTTACCTGGATCAGGTCAGCTGACGGTCAGTTCCAGCTCACCGTCGTTGACCTCCACCGAGACCTTGCCGCCGTCGATGAGGACCTCGTCGAGCAGCAGGTCGGCGATGCGATCGTCGACCTCCCGCTGGATCGAACGCCGCAACGGGCGCGCACCGAACTCGGGCTGATGCCCGTGCTCGGCAATCCAATCGACCGCAGCATCGGTGAAGTCGATCTCGATGCCCTTGGCGCCGAGCCGTTTCCGGCTGTCCTCCAGCAGCAGATCGGTGATCTGGTGCAGCTGTTCCTCGTCGAGCTTGCGGAAGATGACGATCTCATCGATCCGGTTGAGGAACTCCGGCCGCATCGATTCACGCAGCCGCCCCATGATCCGGTCGCGAATCGGCTTCTCCGAGGCCTCGGTGTCACCGGAATTGAATCCGAGTCCACCGGACTTGCTCGAGATGATGTCCGACCCGAGGTTGCTGGTCATGATCAACACGGTGTTCTTGAAGTCGACGGTGCGGCCCTGACTGTCGGTCAGGCGTCCGTCGTCGAGAACCTGGAGCAGCGTGTTGAAGATGTCCGGGTGGGCCTTCTCGATCTCGTCGAGCAGGATCACCGAATACGGATTGCGACGGACCTGCTCGGTGAGCTGCCCGGCTTCGCCGTATCCGACGTAGCCCGGAGGCGCCCCGATGAGCCGGCTGACGGTGTGACGCTCGCCGTACTCGCTCATGTCCAGTCGAAGCATCTTCGACTCGTCTCCGAACAGCGAGGCAGACAACGCCTTTGCCAGCTCGGTCTTGCCGACGCCGGTGGGTCCGAGGAACAGGAAGCTGCCGACCGGACGATCGGGATCACTCATTCCCGTCCGGTTACGACGCACCGCCCGGGCGATCGCCTTGACAGCGTCGTCCTGCCCGACGACCCGCTCGTGCAGTTCGTCTTCGAGCCGGCGGAGCCGTTTCTTCTCCTGCTCGGTCATCTGAGCTGCCGGAATTCCGGTGGCCCGCGACACCACATCCGCGATGTCCTCGGCGGTCACGTCGAGCACAACTGCCGGCTTGTCGCTGCCGCCGTCGAGACGCGCCTGAAGCCGGGCGGTCTGGTCTCGAAGCTGAGAAGCCTTCTCGTAATCTTCGTCCGCCACCGCCCTTTCTTTCGCGGATTCGATTGCAGCGAGCTGCTTGCGAATCGCCTCGCTGTCACCACTGGGTGTGGTCAGCTGCATGCGGGCACCGGCCTGGTCGATCAGGTCGATCGCCTTGTCCGGCAGGAACCGATCGCCGATGTAGCGAGCGGACAACTCGACCGCGGCAGTGATCGCCTCGTCGGAGTAGCGCACACCGTGGTGCTCCTCGTACCGGCCACGTAGACCGGTGAGAATCTCGATGGCATCGGCGATGCTGGGTTCGGGAACCGTCACGGGCTGGAACCGGCGTTCGAGCGCCGGATCCTTCTCGATGTTCTTCCGGTACTCGTCGAGTGTGGTGGCACCGACGATGTGCAGTTCACCGCGAGCCAGCTTGGGCTTGAGGATGTTTCCGGCATCCATCGAACCGTCGGCTCCGGCACCTGCGCCTGCGATGGTGTGAACCTCGTCGATGAAAACGATCAATTCGTCGGAGTGCGCGACGATCTCGTCGATCACGCCGTTGAGTCGTTCCTCGAAGTCGCCGCGGTACCGCGTACCCGACACCATGCTCGAGAGATCGAGTTGGACGATCCGTTTGCCGACCAACCGGTCGGGGACGTCACCGTCCACGATTCGCTGGGCGAGACCTTCCACGATCGCGGTCTTGCCGACGCCGGCCTCGCCGACCAGCACCGGGTTGTTCTTGGTGCGCCGAGACAGGATCTCGATGGTCTGCTGGATTTCGTCGGCGCGTCCGATCACCGGGTCAACGCCGCCCGAACGTGCGCGTTCGGTCAGGTCGAAACCGTATTTGTCGAGACCTGGGGTGGCGCTGTCAGCGGTTTCGGTCGCTGCTGAACCGCCCTGTACGGCGGACTGCAGGCGTTCGGGGGTGACCCCGGCAGATGCCAGGAGTCGTCCCGCCGCACGATCCTGATCCCCGGCGAGTGCCAGGAACAGGTGCTCCGGATCGATGAAGGCCGATCCAAAGGCCTGGGCAAGCTGATGTGCCTCGAAGACCGCGGTCCTCACTGCGGCGCTCAGGGTGGTGGTGCCGACACCTGTCGCGGGACCGTGGTTCGGCAACCCCTTGTCGACGGCGGCGATGACGGTTGCAGGTGCAGCGCCCGCACGCTCCATGAAGCTGCGGACCGGTTCCTGATCGGCCATGACCCGCAGGATGTGAAGGGCGTCGAGCTCGGTGTCGCCGCGACCCGCGGCAAACTTGGCCGCGTCTGCAACGAGGGCCTGGGTGGATTTGCTCATCAATCGGCTGATGTCGATGCGGCGCGGGCCTTCGGGCCCGAAGAATGCTGCCATTCGGAAGCCTCCCTTAAAGAGTTGAGTGCATACGACTCAATTAACATGAGCGTGGTCCGATCAATTCCCGTACGCGGGTGCCATTCAGCTGAACGACATGATGTGCGTCACAGTCCGCCTAAACTTCGAGGAACGCGCATCGCTGTCGAGGGGGCTCGTCATGGCCGGAGTTGCAGTACCCGTTCCAGGGTGGTTCTCACCCATCAATCAGGACTGTGGGGTCGCGGTCGGTGATGTCGACGGCGACGGCACAGACGACGTCGTCGTCTTGTTGGTCGACAACCCGCCGGGCCAGAACGGGGCCTCATATCGAGTCGGCCATGCCGTTGCCGGTGATGGCACCGCGACCAACTGGAGTCCTTGGCATGCGATCCCGGACTGGTTTGGTTGGGAGAATCAGGGCGCGTCCATAGCGCTCGCGGACCTCGACGGCTCAGGACAACTGGATCTGGTTGTACTGGTCGTCGACAACCCCGCCGGGCAGAACCAGGGCTACCTGAAAATCGGTCGGAACCTCGCGCCCGATGGTGCAGTCACCGGCGGCTGGACGGGATGGCAGCAGATCCCGGATTGGTTTGGTTGGGAGAACCAGGGCGCGGACATCGCGTTGACCATGCTGGACGGGGCGCACGCAATCGTGGTGCTCGTCGTCGACAATCCGAACGGCCAGAACAGTGGTCAGTTCCGCGTCGGGCGGGGCCTGCGTGCGGACGGCACGCTCGCCGGCGGCTGGGGCGACTGGATCGGGGTGCCTGATTGGTACGGCTGGGAAAACCAGGGCGCGGGTCTCGCGGTGGCCGATCTCGACGGCGACGGTCGTCCGGAGTTGATCGTGCTGGCCGTCGACAACCCGAACGGGCCCAATACCGGGCAGGTCACCGTCGGGTGGGGTTTGACCGTCTCCGGGCACTGCGTCGACGGATGGAGTGTGTGGGATGAGCTGCCCGACTGGGGTTTCGACGACAATCAGGGTGCCTCCCTGGCGTTGTTGCCACATCCCGGAGCGCGGCCGGAGCTGGCGGTGCTCACCGTCGCCGGACCTACGGGTACCGGGTCGCTGCGCATCGCCCCGCTGGTCTTGGACATCGACGAGGGCCATCACCACGGCGCGTGGCGGATCCTGGACTTCGGCACCGAGATCAACCCGGTACACGCGGCATTGCTGTATACCGGAGACGTCCTGTTCTTCGCAGGCTCCGGCAACGACGAGATCGCCCATGCCGCACACGCATTCCGCACCAGACTGTGGCACTACCCGGCCCCTGATCTCGATGCCCCTGGCACCCCGATCGACCTGTTCTGCGCTGGACAATGCGCGCTGCCGGACGGGCGGATCCTCGCTGCGGGTGGCACCGAGCGCTATGACCCGTTCTACGGACTGACCGACGCGCTGATATTCGATCCGGCGGCCGGGCAGTGGGTGCGGACGGCCGATATGGAGTTCGGGCGGTGGTACCCGGCGTTGGTGACCCTGCCGGATGGACGCGCACTCTCGGTGTCGGGGCTTGGCGACAACCACCTGTCGGTGATTCCCGAGGTCTACGACCCGGCGACAGGAACGTGGTCGAAGCTGCCGAATCCGGGGCCGATACCCATGTACGCGAATCTGGTGGTGCTCATCGGCGGCAAGATCTTCTATACCGGCGCCCAGTACGGCGGCAACAACGGGATGCGGCCGAGTGTGTGGGATCCGGCAACCGGGCATGTCACAGAGGTGCAGGGCTTGCTGGACCCAGGTCTGCGCAACCAGGCGTCCAGCGTCCTGCTGCCGCCCGCCCAGGATCAAAAGGTGATGATCGTCGGTGGCGGCGGATTCGATATGCACAGTCCCGCACCAGCTCTGGCCGATACACGCATTGCGGATCTGTCGGAGGCGGAGCCGAAGTACATCGCCGGGCCGCCGCTCATGCATGCCCGGATGCACGTCTGTGCGGTGTTGTTGCCCGACCGGTCGGTACTCGCGACGGGCGGTTCGGGGATGGAGGAGATGGCACACGACGCGCCGCCTTTTGCCGAACTCTTGAAGTCGGGAGCGGGTGCGTGGGAGCACACGGCCACCTCGCGGGTTCCGCGGCTGTACCACTCGGTGGCCTTGCTTGCCCCAGACGGGAAAGTCATCACGGCGGGGTCGAATCCGCAGCGCCGCACCGTGGAGACGCGTATCGAGATGTTCTTGCCGCCGTATCTCTTCCACGCCGAGCGGCCCGCATTCGATCTTGCGCTCGATCATGTCGACTACGGCGACACGCTCACCGTGACAGTGCAGGGGCAGCGGGCACCGCGGGAATTCTCGCTGATGCGGCCGGGGGCGACAACGCACTCGTCAGACAACGAACAACGCCTCGTCGACATCCCGTTCACCGGAGCGGCGACCGCGACGCTGCAGTTGCCAAGTGATCCGTCGCTCGTTCCACCGGGCTGGTACCTGTTGTATGTGGTTGACACCCATGGCGTTCCGTCGATCGGGAGATGGCTGAACATCTCCTGACCGCCTCAGTCGGACGCTTGCTGAACGCCGGCTTGTTCAACGATCGATGCGGCCTGCTCGACCCAGTAGGCGGCATGCGCCTGGCCGGTGGCCAGTGCGGCGTTGACATCCCCGGTGGTCGCCAACACGTCCGCCGTGGTGTTCGCGGTCTCGGTTGCCCCGAGCAGTAGTAGTTCGGGCGCTTGGAACAGCACCGCGGATGCTGCTTCGATACCGTCGACCGCGGCGGCCTGCTGCTCGGTGGTGACAATTGCAGTTGACGGCGGGTTCGGTGTGATCGGTTGATTGAGGGCATCGAGGACCCGCGTGCGACCGGTGTCGAGGTCTTGTCCGCCGGCGATCTTCATCGACTCGACAACGGCGACGGTGAGTGCGTTCTGCGCCCGGGGGAGTACCAGGGTCAGATCGTTCACGATGATCCCCGTCATCGCGGAGTGCGCCGGCTCCGTCACCGAATGTGCCGCAATGCCAGTCGATTTCGGAACCGAACCGGTGGTCGCATACGCCGCGGTGAAGACACCGGGCGATTGGAAAGCAGCGATCGGCACGGTGGTCACACCCTGGATGAGATACGGGCAGATGAGACTGCAATACAGTGACTGATTGCGAAGCACGGTCGCTGGTATCTCACCGGTGATCACCACGGTGGGCTGGACCGCGAACGAAACAGGTTCGGCGGATCGCCTGGCGTCGGGTGACAGGGTGCCACCGAACGCGATGGCACCGATGACTGTGATGGCCGCGGTCAGAACAGTGAATACGCGAACAGTCGGATTCATCGGCCGACTCCTGAATGCATTGATGGCGGATGGGCGGTGTGCACTGAAATCTACGCTCGTCGCCCCACCATCACCCATGGTTCACACGTATGAGGGGGAGACGGCGGGGCGATTACCGTTTTGTGCCCGTCGATCGGATCGTGCAACGCTCAGGGTCCGATAGCGTGTTCCCTTGAGGCTCCGCCGCCACGATGTGAAAGAGGTTCGAGTATGGACGAGACTGACTCCACCCTGGACGTGCTCTCCGCCGAGCGCCTGGATCTGGCCCGCGACGATGCTCACGGACGGAGCGCCGACATACTTGTGCACGACGGACCGCTGCGGCAGAGCTTGGTGGCAATGATCGCCGGGTCTGAACTCCGGGAACATAATTCACCACCTGCGGCCAGCCTGCTGGTCCTTCGCGGTTCGATCAGGGTCTCCAGTGGTGAGGGCGACGTTGTTGTCGGGGCGGGTAAACTTCGTGGACTGCCTCATCACCGGCACAGTGTCACCGCAATCGATGACGCAGTCTTCATCCTGACCACGGTCACCGGAACCGGTGAACCCTCTCGTCGTTGAGCTGACGGCCTGGATGTATCGGGTTCAGTAACCAATACTTAGCCCTTGCGCTCACTGTTGCGTTCTTGATAGTTTGCCTTATGGCTCAGTATCAGCAGGAATTGAACGGCGTGTTTCAAGCCCTCGCCGACCCGACCCGTCGGGCGGTGCTGGGACGACTGGGTCAGGGGCCTGCCAGTATCACCGAGCTGGCCCAGCCGTTCGACATGGCGCTGCCGTCATTCATGAAACACATCCGCATGCTCGAAAGCAGTGGCTGGATCCGGACGCACAAAGCCGGGCGGGTGAGAACCTGCGCGATCGAGCAGAGGCAGTTCACGGTCGCCGAAAGCTGGCTGGCTGAGCAACGCGCGGTCTGGGAAGGCCGCACTGACAGACTCGAACAATTTGTCATGTCCAACCAGAGCGGCATCTCCGATCAAACAGACACTTCCGATGACAAAGAGGAGACAACACCATGACCATCACCGATTCTGCCCTCGACCTCACCGTGTCCCGAATCATCAAGGCACCGCGCGACGCCGTCTGGTCGGCATGGACCGACCCCGCAAAGTTTGCGCAATGGTGGCTGCCTGCACCCGCGACCTGCAAAGTCGTGCAGATGGATCTGCATCCGGGCGGCGCGTTCGAAACCGAGATGAGCGAGGACGGCGCCGACTTCTCACCACATATCAGCGGCTGTTTTCTCGCGGTCGACAACCTCGAACGCATCGTGTTCACCACCGCACTGGTCGCCGGGTGGCGGCCGGCGCGTGAACCCTTCATCACCGCGGTCATCACGTTCGCCGATCATCCAGAGGGCACAGAGTATGTGGCCACCGCGATGCACAAGGACGGCGCAGATCGGGAGATGCACGACTCGATGGGCTTTCACGATGGGTGGGGGACCGTCACGCGGCAGCTCGCAGAACTTGTCGAGCGCGGGGCCTGACCCATCATCCGGTGACAAACGTGTGCCGAAAGGTGCTGTGTGCGTTGTCCAGATACGCTGCCCGTCCCGGCTCGTCGGGCTCGTTGGTGTCGACGGCGTTGTTGTCGAGGGCGTAGGCATAGTCCTCGATCCACTTGCATCTCGCCAGAAATGCGGCGCGTTCGAGAAGGCTGGGCTCCGCGATCACGGCGATGCGTGCGACCGCGGTTGCCGCGGTGGGTCCGAGATCCCGGTAGATCAACGCGATATCGCGGGCCGGGTCGGTGAGTGCCGCGTCGGTCCAGTCGATGATTCCGGTCAACGCTCCGGATGGCGGGTCGACGAGCAGGTGTTCGGCCCCTAAATCGTTGTGGCACAAGGTGCTATAGGTCGGGTTGACAGGTGGCGCCGTGGCGAGGAACTGCCAGAGGTGGGTCCGGTGGCCGGCCGGGAGATAGGCGTCGATCCGGGCCGCGGCGGACGTCGCCTCGACAAGCCACAGCTCGAGGGGATGGTCGTCGTGCGGCAGATCGACCTCATCGGACAGCCGGTGCAGGGTGCGCAGCAGTGCGCCGAGTTGACTTGTCATGGATCGAAGATCGTGGCGTGTCGACGGATGGGGTGTCGAATGCAGGTATGGCTGTCCCGGCAGCTTTCGATAGATGACCACTCCTGCGACTTCATCGGTGACGAGAAAGTCGGGGATCGCCACGTCGAGCTCGGGTCGCAGATGTTTGAGCAGTCTGCTCTCGGTCGCGACGGCGACTGCCCGCTGCGGTGGGGATTGCACGTTGACGCGCACGATGAACTCGTCGGCAACCTCGAGCACCAGGTTTTCGTCCCCACGCGAGAGGACGCGATGGCGGGCATCGGTCGCCCACAAGCGGTGCTCAGAACACAGCTTGCTGACCAGCAACCCGATCTCTTCGATCGGCGGGGCCTTGGCGGACATCCATTCAAAGGTAGCGCTCACTCGTCCCCCTCGATGATCTGAAAGACCGGAGTCGATGTTTTGGTCGGCAGCGCAACAGCATTCGAATACGCCGTAGCCCAATCGTCCGGCAGATTCGCTTCGATACCCTGCCGGCGGCCGCGGGATTTCAGCTCCTTCATCAGTAGCCCGCCACTGAAGCCGAAGAAGGTCTGGGCAGTCAGATTTGTCAGGATTCGTGAGTCCTCCGGTCGTCGCGGAACGTGTTTTGACTGCCGTCGGACGATCTCGAACACCGTTGGCTGCGCGGCGCTGTTCCATTGATCCCAACGCAATCCGCCCCAGTGCACGCAGTGCGCGACGAAGACGATGACCGGTATGCCGGGCCAATTCGCGATGACCTGCTCGGGCACCGCAGCCGCACCGCCGGCACCTTTCATGGCTTTCCATTCGGCTTCCATCCACTGGCGACGCATTTCGGTGTCATTCGCGGTGTCGAGGAATGCCTTGATCAGTCCGGTGTCCTGCGACAGCAGGGTGAGGGCAGCGTCGCCGGACTTCACCGTTTTACTCGTCGGATCGACGACGTACCAGGTATTCGACTCGAAACTCACACCCGCTCTGCGGAGGGCGTCGGTGACTTCGGGACCCTCTTTGGCGAGGTTGTCCATGACCTTGCGCAGAAGGCCCGGCGCGGCAAATCCTGGACCGAAGCTGAACTTCGCCGAGTCCCAGGTGTTGATCGAGGCCTGCGAACCCTCGCCGACCCCGAGTTCGTGCCAGATCGCCTGGTTCACCGCCTGGCGTTTTGCCGAGTCGGATGCCAGTCCGGAGGGTTTGTCGCCGGCATGGCTGGGGCCGACGTAGATGTAACCGCCGGGAACTCTGTCGGCCGGGCGGGGTTTCACCGTGCGAAGCAGGTAGTTCCCGGTCAGCAATCGATTTCGTCGGATCGCGTCGTACAAGGCGTCGATGTATCGCGGATCGTCGCGTGGATCGGAGCGCGCTGAGTCGGAGTTCGGTACACCGCCCGATCCCGTCGAGGCTCTGGGACCGATGATGGTCGGCCAGTTCGCGGCGTCGTGCATGGCCCGGAACTCGAGTGCCTGATCCACCGGAACGCCGCCGGTTCCGGGCGCTCGACCTTCCACCACATCGACGGCCGCCGCCAACCGCGCGTCCTGCTTGATCCGTGGGATGGCGAGGACGGCAGACCAGGCGGCGGGATCGAGTTTGAGTACCCGCATGGTGTCGACCATGCCTCTGACCCACAGCATTCCGAGCGAGATGGCGAGCCTGTCCGTGTCACCGCGAAGTAGCAGATCGCGCATGGCGGCAGACATGCTGACCGGATCACCGGTCCACGGGACGTGTCCCAGCGGAGCCTTTGACTGCAAACCCGAACTCTGGTCGTCGCGCTGCAGGAAAGCTTGGACGGCACGGTTGCCTGCGTGGTGTTGCAGGTGTGCGAGATTTCGGCCCGTGGGCGGTGATGCCCGCTGTGGTGGCGCCGGATGTCCGGCTGAGGTACTGGCCACCTTCTCGGTCGCCGCTCCGTGCGATCCCATATCCCAAGTGAACCCGTGAATCTCGCTTTCGCGAATCGTTCCCAGTCAGCCGTCAGGGCACAGATTGTGGCGCCAAAGGGCATCCGATCGCGCGGCCACTCAATCTCGGACGCTGCGCGGGCCGAAGATCTGCGCACCAAATGTTGTCACACGATCTCGGAGTTCTCGATCGGCGGTGACCACGGCGCAGGGCCGGTCTGATTGGGCAGCAACGAGTTCGACGATCTGATCGTCGCCCGATCCGGGTGCGTTGACCACCTCCACGGTTGGTGACGAATCGATGCCGCGGGCCTTTCCTTCGACCACGAGGACGACGTGTGGGCGATCGGCTCCGGTGAATCCACGCTCGCCGAGTCCACGCTCGGCAAGATCTGCCAGGCCGTCGCGAAGTCGTTCCGTCGCGGCTTTTCGATCCCGCCACCACCCATCAGGTTTGGATCCCACCACGTTGGCGGCGTCGATCACGATGATCGGTCGCTGGTCCGCGTTGTTGTTCTCCGGCATCGGTCCATTGTGGGCGCACGTCCGTCATCCGGGCCAGTCTGTGCGGCGCGGCCGTCGTCTTCGCTGGCTAGGATCAGGGGATGCGATTCGGAATGTTTGTTCCCCAGGGTTGGCGTTTGGATCTGGTCGGTATCGACCCCGCAGAGCAGTGGGCGGTGATGCGCGACCTCGCGGTACGCGCCGACCAGGGCGATTGGGATTCGCTATGGGTCTATGACCACTTCCATACCGTTCCGGCTCCCACCGAGGAGGCGACGCACGAGGCGTGGACGCTGATGGCTGCTTTTGCCGCATCGACCTCTCGGATCCGGCTCGGTCAGATGTGCACGGCGATGAGCTACCGCAACCCGGCATACCTGGCCAAGGTGGCGGCCACCACCGATCTCATCTCGGGTGGCCGCGTGGAAATGGGGATCGGCGGCGGTTGGTACGAACACGAATGGCGCGCGTACGGCTACGGATTCCCCTCTGCCGGAGAACGTTTGGGGCGCCTCGACGAGGGCGTGCAGATCATGAAGCAGGCCTGGACCACGGGGTCGGCCACACTCGACGGCAAGCACTACCAGGTTGATGGCGCCATCTGCCGTCCACTTCCGTTGCAGGACGGCGGTATTCCGCTGTGGATCGCCGGTGGTGGCGAGAAAGTGACGTTGAAGATCGCCGCCAAGTACGCGCAGTACACCAACTTCGACGGCACCCCCGAAGGGTTTGCGCACAAATCGGCCATTCTGCGCACGCACTGCGACAACGTCGGAACCGACTTCGACGCGATCGTACGTTCGGCCAACTACAACATCGCAATCGGTAGCACCGAGGCCGAGGTGCAGCAACGACTGGACACCTTGGTAGAACGCCTGACCCCGTACGTCGGCCCAGAAAAGGCCGAAGCGTCGCTGGGTGCGTTCCGTGACATGCCGGGTGTCGGCACACCGGAGCAGATCATCGAAAAGCTGGGCGCACTCAAAGACCAGGGCTTGGCGTACGGCATCTGCTACTTCCCGGAAGCCGCCTACGATCTGTCGGGAATCGAACTCTTCGAAAAGGAAGTGATCCCCGCGCTCCGGTAGTCCCACCGGCCGACAGCGGCTAGGCGTCAGGGGTTCCGGTACCGAGATAGAAAGCGGTGGTACGCATCTCGGCGGCGCGAGCAAGCTCCTCCGGCGTCCCCGAGGCGATCGAGGCGTCGGCCCAACGTCTGCTGCTGTCCGACAGGAACGCCTGGGCCTGCTCGGTCTGCGCCCAGCCGGTGTCCTGAGCGGGTGCAGCGCCGCTGTTGGCGAGATGGTGTGCCAAGCCGAGTAGGCCCAGGTCCCATCCGATACCGACGGCGCCTGGACCGAACGCCTGCCACCGAAGGGGTTCGACGTCGGCGCTGTGCTCGAGAACAAGCCGCGAGCTGTCTGTAGTCAATGATTCGAGGCGGACGGACAGCTCGCTGACCTCGCCGCCGAACTCCCAACTGACGGTGAAGCCGCGCGGTGCCTCGCAGCTCTTGATGGTGCCGCCGGCGTTTCCTTCGATCTGGTAGGTGCCACCCAGACGTAGATCACCACTGACCGGTGCAAACCACCGCACCAGACGCTCGGGGTTGGTGCAGGCATCCCACAGGTCATCGATCCCGGTGGCGTAGGCCTGACGCAGTGACGCGACCGTTCGGACCGCCGATCCGTTGTCGGTGATGGTGACGGTGCGCGTCACGGCGTCGATCTGTCCCTGCGCGGTGGTGGCGAGATCCGGGTCCGTCATTGTCTGCTCCCTCGGTGTTGGTGCGATTGTGTCCATTCTCCGTTGTGGGCGCAGGCGGCCACAAAGGTGGTCGAGCACGAAGGTTCTCTGTGAGAATGTTCCGGTGATCGATTTCAATCCAGACCGGCACCGCTATGGAGACGCCGACGCTCCGGTTCGCATCGTCGAATACGGCGACTTCCAATGCCCGGGTTGCAAGATGCTCGCGCCCATTCTCAAACAGTTGGTCGATGAGTCCGACGGCCGGATCTGCTTGGTGTTCCGGCATTTTCCGGTGTTCGAGGTGCACCCCTTCGCGCTGACAGCGGCTCTTGCAGCGGAAGCCTCGGGCAGCCGCTTCTGGGAGATGCACGAACAGCTCTACGCACACCAGGACCATCTCGACGACGACAGTCTGGCCGAGTACGCCGCGCGCGCGGGTGTTGCCGGAGCGGTGACCGGTCTGCAGGCGCAGCAGTACAAGGCGGGCGTCTCGGCCGACTACACGCGCGGCATCGACGAGGGCGTCCGCGCGACACCGGCGCTGTTCATCAACGGTGCCCGGTACGAGGGAGACTTCGATCTCGAGACCCTGCGTGCGGCAACAACCGACCGCTGATCGCGTCAGGGTCTGGGTCTGGGTCAGGGTCAGGGTCAGCGGACCGTGGGATCGAGCCACGGGCCGTCGGGAAGACTCGGCGGATTGTCGACATCGTCCACGCTGCACAGCGGAAGTCGCTCACCGAGATAGCGGAGCAGCAGCGACCCGATGATTGCGGCGATGGCGGAGCCGGCGAGGACTCCGATCTTGGCGTCCTGCCGGAGCACTGGATCGGTGAACGCGAGATCAGTGATGAACAGCGAGATCGTGAATCCGATTCCCGCGAGCACGGCTCCACCGATCAGATGGCCGTACCGCACCTGCCCGGGCAGGCGCCCCCAGCCCAGTTTGAGTGCGATCCCGGTGGCAACCGAGATGCCCACGCCGTTGCCCACCACCAGGGCCACGATGATGCCGATGGTCACCGACGACGAGGCAGCTGCGGAGATTGCATCTGCGTTGAGCAACACTCCAGCGTTCGCCAGACCGAACAGCGGCACCACAACCAGCGCGCTCACCGGGTGCAGGGCGTCTTGCAGCCGTTCGTTGGCGGGCACGGTCGCGCGCAGCGCTGTCGCGGCCAGTCTGGCCCGCCGCGCGTCGACCCGCTGCAAGGCCAGCCGTCCATAGACCCGGACGCGGACCTGCTGTTCGGGTTCGACCGCGGCCGTCGGGATCAGGACACCCAGGATGACTCCGGCCAGCGTGGGGTGAAGCCCAGACTCGTAGACCGCCGCCCACAGCACGAGTCCCACCAGGATGTACGGGCGCAGCATCCAGACCCCGGCCCACCGCATCACGGCCAGCGCGGCGACCGCCACGAGGACAACGGCCAGTGCGACGAACGAGACGTCATCGGTGTAGAACACCGCCAACACGGTGATGGCGCCGATGTCGTCGACGATGGCCAGTGTGAGCAGGAAGAGCCGGATCTGGTCGGGACAGCGCGGACCGAACAAGGCGAGGATTCCGAGTAGGAACGCGGTATCCGTGGAGATCGGGATGCCCCAGCCGGCGGCCGCCGGGCCGGTCGGCTGGAAGGCCAGATAGATCAGCGCGGGGAGTATCAGCCCGCCGAGCGCGCCGAGCACCGGGACGATGACGGTGCTGCGATCACGGAGATCGCCGACGGTCACCTCCCGGCTGATCTCCAGTCCGACAACCAGGAAGAAGATCGCCATCGCCGCGTCGTTGATGATGTGCTGCAGATCCAGCTCTGTGGACCAGTTGCCCACTTGCAGCACCACTTCGGTGTGCCAGAACGAGAAGTAGCTCTCGCCGGGGATGTTGGCCCAGACCAGTGCGAGGACGGTGGCGGCGAGCAGAAGACCCGCACTACCCGACTCCTTGGAGAGGAACTGCAGGGTGCGTGGGGAGATCGGACGTCTCGTCGACCTGAGCCGCGTGGTCGGACCTGGACCGATCGGCAGTGCCGTTGCCTGGGGGTTGTCGCTGGGCATGGTGGATATTGTGCGCCAGTGCGTCGGCTTGTACCGGCCAGCACCCCTCGAAACACATACTGTGGATCACCTACTGTGACCAGAGCGGGCACTGTGGCGCCGAGCGGAGACTCCTGAGATGACTGATGATCGCACCGTGGTGAAGACCACGAATGGCCCGGTTCGTGGACTCGATGACGGAACCACCAGGTCGTGGCGTGGAATCCGTTACGCCGCACCGCCGGTGGGTGAACTACGGTGGCGTGCGCCCGTACCGCCACAGCCGTGGACCGATGTTGCCGACGCGACGGTGTTCGGTGCGGTGGCACCGCAACCGAGCAACCCCGTGATCAGACTCGGGCAGGACGTCATCCAGGACGAGGACTGTCTGAGTCTCAACGTCTGGTCGGCGTCGACCGTTGGCCCTGCCGATCGTCGGCCGGTGATGGTCTGGCTCCACGGCGGCGCGTATGTCTTCGGATCGTCCAGCCAACCGCTCTACGACGGTCGTGCCCTGGTGTCCGGCGGTGACGTGATGTTGGTGACGGTCAACTACCGTCTCGGCGCCCTGGGATTCCTGGACCTCTCGTCGTTGAGTACCGACCAGCGGACTTTCGACTCGAATCTGGCTCTGCGCGACATCATCTTGGCGCTGGAGTGGGTCCGCGACAACATCGAAGCGTTCGGCGGGGATCCCGATCGGGTGACGCTGTTCGGTGAATCGGCAGGCGGTTCGCTGGTCACCACCTTGTTGACCATTCCGTCGTCGCGTGGGCTTTTCGCCAGGGCGATCGCTCAGAGCGCCCCGGCGACATCGGTGTACGACAGCGCTCGCGCGGCACGGGTGGCCGGGATGTTCTTGGAGAAGGTGGGGGTCGAGGCGGACGACGTCGCGGCGTTGGCCGACCTCGATGTGGACCGAATCGTCGCGGCGGGTCAGGCGTTGTTCAACGATGTACCGGCCAGCTCGCCGGGCACGCTGGCGTTTGCGCCGACGGTCGATCGTGACCTCTTGCCGGACTACCCGTTGGCCACCTATCGCGGGGGGAAGTCCCATCCGGTTCCTCTGATCATCGGAACCAACAAAGATGAAGCATCCCTGTTCAGGTGGATGAAATCGCCGCTGATGCCGATCACGCCGGACGCGATCCGGTCGATGTTCGCCGAGATCGCCACTGAACAGCCAGGATTGACCCTGCCGACTGAAGCCGAGATCGGGTCGGCCTACACGGGGATGAAACTCAAGGCCGCAGGCCTCGCGGTGGCGCGGGACATCGGGTTTCGGATGCCGACGCTGTGGCTGGCCGACGGACACAGTGCGGTGGCTCCGGTGTACCTGTACCGGTTCGACTGGGCCACACCGATGTTGCGGGCGCTCCGAGTCGGAGCCACACACGCCACCGAGTTGCCGTACACGTGGGGAAATCTGGTGATCGGCAGCAAAGACATCACCTTCAAACTCGGTGGGATGAAGGTGGGTAAGGCGTTGTCTGCCCGCATGCTGAAGCGATGGGTGTCGTTCGCCATCGAGGCCATTCCGAACGGGCTGCCCGGTGATCCGGAATGGCCACCCTACGAACCCGGACGGCGCGCGACGCTGGTGATCGATCGATCGGATTCGATCGTCGACGACCTCGACAAAGAATTGCGCGAAGCCTGGGGCGACGACGTCTTGAATTTCTTGTGACCGCTGCTACGGGGTCACGATCGGGTACGCCGGATCGAACTCATCGACGACGCCGGCCAGAGTTGACAATGCTGATTGATCGCCGCCGAATGCGACGACCCCCGCTGTGGCGATCTCTGGCGCTGTATCAGGCCGAAGCGGGAGCGCTGTCAGTGCTTGTTTGGGGCCGGCGACGGTCAAATCGCATTGTCCTGTGGTCGTTGCCGGGCGTTGAGAACACCGTGTTTGACATAGGCATGCAGGCGTCCTCAAAAGTTTGCCTCACCTTTTCCGATCTGTCGCGATAACCGGATATTCGTTCGACAACAATTGATTATCTATTATCGCTACGACACCGATCGTCGAACGGTCTCGAGGGTGGGCGGACGGAAGTTCGAAACATGCTGGTCTGCAGGCGAAGTCAAGGTTGCGGTCGGTCGTACGGTAGGTTGCCGGGCCGATTCGGGCGGTATACCTGAGATGAATGCGGGATCAATATGAACTTTCCGACTCGATATAGCGCTTTGGCGATGTTGCCTGCGCAGTGAGTGATATTTTTTGCCACACGGCCGTTTCGGCGGTCCACAAAGGTCGATCACCAGCTTTTCGAGGAGCGCCGATGTCCGCCGACTTTGCCGATCGCACTGACTTCACCAACGCCAATCGCGGCCTGGTCGCAGTGTTGGAACCCGCGCAAGTGCACGCCGCTGATGGTCGCGTGGTTTACGACGCGGCCGGTTTTGCATCTGCAACGAGTGGGGATTGCCCGGACACCGCGAATCCGAGTCTGTGGCGCCAGGCGCAGCTGACCGCGATTCACGGGTTGTTCGAGGTCACCGGCGGCATCTACCAGATCCGCGGCTACGACCTGTCGAACATGACGATCGTCGAGGGCGACGTCGGGGTGGTCGTGATCGACCCACTGGTGTCTGCCGAATGTGCGGCGGCGGGGCTCGCGCTGTACCGGGAGCACCGCGGCGACCGTCCGGTCAGCGCTGTCATCTATACGCATTCGCACATCGACCACTTCGGCGGTGTGCTCGGTGTGGTCGATGCCGATACCACCGTCCCGATCGTCGCACCCGAGCATTTCCTGCAGCACGCGGTCTCCGAAAACGTCTACGCCGGCGGCGCGATGCTGCGACGTGGGATGTTCCATACCGGGATCGTGCTCCCCGTGGGTGCAACCGGCACTTTGGGTGCGGGACTCGGACCGAGCACTTCGAATGGGACGGTCGGGCTCATTGCACCCACCTTGGACATCACGCACACCGGTCAGGAGGAGACCTTCGACGGGGTGCGGATGATCTTTCAGGTCACGCCAGGCACCGAAGCCCCGTCGGAGATGAACTTCTACTTCCCCGACCATCGCGCACTGTGCCTGGCGGAGAACGCAACTCACAACCTGCACAACCTCCTCACGCTGCGCGGTGCGGAGGTGCGCGATGCCCGCAACTGGTCTCGCTATCTCGCCGAGGCGATCGAGATGTTCGCCTATGAGTCCGATGTCGCCTTCGCCTCGCATCACTGGCCGACCTGGGGCACGAATGAGCTGATCCGGTACCTCACCGAGCAGCGCGATCTCTACGCCTACCTACACGATCAGACGTTGCGCCAGGTGAACCAGGGATTGGTCGGCACCGAGATCGCCGAGAACTTCCAGATGCCACCCGCCCTGGACGCCGCGTGGCACACCCACGGGTATTACGGCTCGGTCAGCCACAACGTCAAAGCGATCTACCAGCGCTATCTCGGTTGGTACGACGGCAACCCGGCGCATCTGTGGCAGCACCCACCGGAGGGTGCCGGTGCCCGGTACGTCCGGGCGATCGGGGGGATCGATGCGACCATCGCACAGGCGAAGGGGTTTGCCGATGAGGGTGATCTGCGTTTCGCTGCCGAGCTGGCGAGTCACGCGGTGTTCGCCGAGCCGGACCACGCCGGCGCGAAGGCGGTGCTGATCGACGTCCTGACGCGCCTGGGCTACGGCTCGGAGTGCGCGACGTGGCGGAACAATTTTCTGGTCGGTGCGAGCGAGGTCGACGGTCCGACACATCCCGCCGAAGTCAGCGCGGCGGGCATGGCCACCGCACTCACCGTCACGCAGGTCTTCGACAGCATCGCCATCCGCGTCAACGGACCCCGCGCCTGGGACGTGACGGCGCGAATACGCTGGCACTTCACCGATCTCGACGAAACGTACCGGATGGAACTCTCCAACGGCGTCCTGATCCACTACCCGACGCGCCGGACCGACCCGGCCGACCTGGTGGTGACACTGACGAAGCCGCAACTACTCGGCTTGCTGGCCGGTGCCGGTACCGACGGCATCACCCTGGACGGCGACGCGACGGTGATCAGCAGGATCGTCGGACTGACCGACGAACCCGACCCCGGATTTGCGATCGTCACCCCGTGATCGCGTGCGCGCCTCCTGAATTTGCCTCAGCGCCAGAACGAATAGGCTGTGCGGCATGGACCGCGCGCCACGAGCACCACGAAATCGCATCGATCCGCGGGCCCGGTTGTACTGGTTGATCGAGTGTGGTCTCTGGTTGCTCGTCAGTGTGATCGCGCTCCTGCTGCCTGCGATCATCTGGACCTCTGTGCGTCCCGGCTTCCTGATCGCCTTCGCCGTCGTCGGGTTGGTGCTCCTGTGCTGGTCGGCGACGATGCCGATCCTGCGGTACCGGGTCCACCGCTGGGAGGCAACGAACACCGCGGTCTACGCAAAGACGGGATGGCTCTCACGGGAGTGGAAGGTCGCACCGCTGTCGCGGATCCAGTCGGTGGAGGCCAAACGCAATCCACTGCACCAACTGCTGGGGTTGGCGCAGGTCTCGGTGACAACGGCATCCGCCCACGGCGACATCATCATTCAGGGACTCGACAAGGACGTTGCCGACAACCTGGTCGCCGAGCTGACCGTGGCCACCGAGGGAACCGTCGGAGATGCCACGTGAGTGAAGTCCCAGTCCAACGGTTTCCGGCAGAGGAAGACTGGCAGCGCCTCGACAGCGGGATGATCGGCGCAGCGTTGATCCGGATGGTCATCCTCATCGCTCCGGTGGCGTTCGGGTGGGTGGTTCTGGGACAACGTGATCCGTCGGTCGCAGGCACGCTTGTCGTTCTGACCGTGATGGCGGTGCTGGTGCCGAGTTTCTACATCTTGCAGTACCTGCGATTTCGATATCGGCTGACCGCCACGGAACTCCAGATCACCTCAGGCCTGTTCGTCCGTCGTACACAGCGGATCCCGCTGCACCGGATCCGGACCGTGGACATCATCGCCAAACCTGTTCTGCGTCTGCTGTCGCTGGCGATCGTCACCATCGGAACGGGGGAGCAGGTCACGGCGCGGAACACCGCACTGCGTCTGGATGCGGTGAGTACATCCGTTGCGGCCGCGCTCCGCGCGGAACTGCTGGGGGCAGCCGGGATGCGCCGCGCCGGTACCTACGACGCTGGTACAGACAGCGCTGAACCACGTGGCGCCGAGACGGCATCGGTTGATTCTGTGCCGGTGGTCTTGCGGTTGCGGTGGGTGTGGATGGTCTACGCAATAGTCGGCGTGTGGTCGCTGGTTGCTCCGGCCGCGGTTTTCGGATTTGCATACCAGGGCCTGCAGGTTCTGGGTCGCAGGCCCGACACCGTTGTGGGCTGGTACTTTTCGGAGTACCTCGAGCAGGTGTCGTTCGCGCTGTGGTTTCTCACGACCGTCGGGCTCTTCGTGCTGATCGGTGTGGTCGGGGCGGCGGCGCTGTTTGTCGAAGCCTGGTGGAACTACACGCTCGTGTACGAACAGCACGGACGGTTTGTGGCCACCCGAGGATTGCTGACCACGCGCTCGTTCACCGTCGATCAGTCCAGACTGCGTGGCGTGACGGTGTCCGAGGCACTGACGACCAGACTTCTCGGAGGGGCTCGGCTCGTCCCGATTCTCACGGGTGTCAGCGCGGATCAGCAGAACACCAAATCGGGGGTGTTGGTGCCGACGACCACCCGCGACGTGCCGATCGTGTTGGCCAACACCTTGTTGTCGCAGCCGGTGCTCAGTGACGAGCGACTCGGACATCATTGGCTGCACCGGCATCCGCGGGCAGCGCAGCGGCGCATCATGTTCCGCTACCTCATGCCCGTGGTTGTCGCTGCGGCCGCGCTGGCCGTGGCCGTCTACCTGTGGTCTTGGCCGCCCGCGCTGTTCGTCATACCGGTGGTGGCTGCTGCGGCGCTCTATCCGGCGGCCATCGGAAACTTTTCCGGTCTCGGGCATCGGATCGAGGATGGCTACCTGTTCAGCAGGCGCGGATACTTCTTTCGGAGGTTCGACGCTGTGCAACTGCGTGGCGTGAGCGGCGTTGCGGTGTGTCAGACGATCTTTCAACGACGGCTCGGTTTGGCGTCGGTCATCGCAACCACGGCCTCGGGCGAGAAGGATTATCACGTGGTCGACGTCGACCTGGCGACCGCGACGGATCTGGCGGTCGCACTTGGTGGCCGTGTGTTCGTCAGCTGAGCGCGGCCGGGCTGTGGTCCTGGGCTGGTTCGATGGGCAGCCACAATTCCCCGGTGCCGGTCTGCTTGTCGTCGGAGAGTTCGACCTTGACCATCTCGGGCCCATCAATGAGCCGGAACGGGTTGGCGGGAAACCACTCCGAGTACGCGGCAGGCCACAGTTGTTGCAGGGACTCGGGAAGTGGGCCGGAGGATTCGAAAACAACCCACAGGCCGGCCGCGACATCAAGGGTGTCGAGGCCTTCTGGGGCGGGCCGACTCGTGGCAATCGCGTGGTAGTAGTCGATTTCCGTTCCCTCGGCGCGAGTCTCGTCGAAGTCCGTGCAAACGGAGACGATTCCGTTCGGTTCCTGATCGCCGATTTCGGTGAGGATCTTGTCGAGCGAGTCGGGGATGCTGCGTTCGAATTCGATGATCGCCGGGTTGCCTCCGGAGTACACCAACGGGATTCGGCGTTTGCGTCCGACGATCCGGAACGCATCCTTCTGAACAAGGCGGTATTGCATGTCTGTACGTCCTTCGATTGTCAGGTGAAAGGTCAGTCGCGGCTGGGAACGCAGGCGAGTGCCGGGTTGTCTCGCCTCGACGGGGCCCACGCCATGCATCCGTTTGAAGGCCCGCGTGAACGCATCGGCGGACGAGTAGCCATACCGCACGGCGATGTCGATGACGGACTCTGTGCCGCCAACCACAGCTGCAGTGGCAACCGTGAGCCGACGACGGCGGATGTAGTCGGACAACGACATTCCGGCGAGTGCGGAGAAGACCCGCCGAAAGTGATGCTCGGAGGTCAGCGCCAGGCGAGCCAGGTCGGACACGTCGATGACACCGCCGAGATTGTCTTCGATGGCGTCCATTGCGCGATTCCAGCGTTCCATGGGATTCACGCTAGCGGCGCAGGTAGACCTGCCGCCCGACAATCTGTGCCCGGATCTGTCGGGTCGATCGGGACCTGTGTCAGCGGCCCGCGACGAGAGATTCGAGGTAGACCGCGACACCGTCGTCGTCGTTGCTCGGCAAGACCGCGTCGGCAACTGTGAGTGTGTCCGGGGCCGCGTTCGCCGGACACAGTGCGACCCCGGCCCAGCGCAGCATGGGCAGATCGTTGATCGCGTCGCCACAGGCGGCGACTTCGGACGGATCGATACCCCACTGGGTGCACAGGCGCGACAGTCCGGTGGCCTTCGAGACGCCGTCGGCTGCCATCTCGAGATACGGGGCGCCGGAATGGGTGGGGGTCACCTGCGGCATGCCTGCCGCGGCGACCGTGCGGAACAAGTGTTCACTGGTCACCTCGGGATGTCGGGCGACGATTTTCACGATCGGTTCGGTGTCGAGCACGGACGAATCAGACAGCTCCATCGTCGCCGGGTCGCGATGATGATCGGTGAACTCGCACAACGCCGCGTAATCGGGATCGGCAACAAACCTGGTGGGTCCGACGGAAGCGAAGACCGTTCCGGGGACCAGCGCCCGCACCCGCGACATCGTGTCGTGCGCGATGTGTACCGGTAATGGTTGTACGTCGATAACTTTCGGGGTGCCGTCGGCGAGGTCGAGGAGGACCGCGCCGTTGGCCGCCACCGCAAATCCGCGGAAGCCGCAGGAGGCCGCCAACGTGTGGACCGAGTGCTGCGCACGGGCGGTCGCCCACACCACGATGATGCCCGTCTCGGCTGCCGCGGCCATCGCCGACGCCGTTCTCGCGCTCACCGCTCGGTCGGAGTTGAGAAGTGTTCCATCGAGGTCGGTTGCCACCAGGCGAATGCTCACTCGTACATGATGCCAACACAGCTCAGGGGTCCTGTACGCTCACGTACCAATCAAGAGTTACACCCTGGATCACAGTGTAACGTCAAGAGGTGAATCTGGGTCTGACCAGTTGAGAAGGGGACCAGTATGGACACCGCAGTGCCGGTGTTGACGGCATTACCTGAGCCGTTGCGTGATCCGGTGGCCCTGGCGATCCCGTTCTTCATCTTGTTTCTGCTGCTCGAGATCGCAGCAGCCCGCATCCTTGAACACCGGGAGGCCGCTGGCCCCGAAGGGGCACATCAAGCCGCTGTCTCCGAGGATGTGACTGTTGCTGATCGACCAGGTCCCGGCGCCTATCTGAGGGCCGATGCGCGGGCCAGTATTTCGATGGGCCTGGTCTCCATCGTCACCACCGCGCTGTGGAAGGCACTTGCCCTACTGGTCTACGCCGCACTTTTCGCCTACGTGGCGCCCTGGCAGTTGTCCGCCGACCAGTGGTACACGTGGGTCATCGCACTGGTCGGCGTCGATGTGCTCTATTACGCCTATCACCGCTGCGCTCATCGGATTCGGCTGATCTGGGCCACACACCAGGCGCACCACTCCAGCGAGTACTACAACCTTTCGACGGCCCTGCGGCAGAAGTGGAACAACAGCGGCGAGATCGTCATGTGGTTGCCTTTGCCGCTCTTGGGTGTGCCGCCGTGGATGGTCTTCTTCGCGTTCTCGGTGAGTCTGGTGTACCAGTTCTGGATTCACACCGAACGCATCGGGCACCTCGGTCGTCCGGTTGAGTTCATCTTCAACACCCCGTCGCATCACCGCGTCCACCACGGCCGCGATCAGGAGTACCTCGACAAGAACTACGGAGGCATCCTGATCATCTGGGATCGCATGTTCGGGACTTTCCAGAGGGAACTGCATCGTCCGCACTACGGGCTCACCAAGCCGGTGGACACATACAACATCTGGCGACTGGAAACGCGCGAGTACGTCGCGATCGCCGGCGATGTCCGGCGTGCGGCGCGGTGGCGGGACAAATTCGGGTACGTCTTCGGTCCGCCGGGATGGCAGCCACGACAGTCCGCCGCCGCCGAGGTCATGTCGGCGAGCTGAGCGACCCGCAATCGGGTGTCGGTGCTGATCGCTACCGTGGTTGTGTGTTGCTTGCAGAGGTTGTGTCCACGAGTGCGGCTGTGGCCGGTACCCGGTCGCGGAAGACCAAGTCGGCCGCACTTGCGGCGCTGATCAAGGCGTGTGCGCCCGACGATGTCCCCGCCGTGGTGTCGTGGTTGTCGGGCGAAGTGCCGCAGGGACGTCTGGGTATCGGATGGCGCACCCTGGCCGACGCGCGAACCGAGCCTGCGGCGGATTTCGCGTGGACCGTTGCAGAGGTCAACCAGCTCTTGACCGAACTGGCCCAGACGTCCGGTGCAGGGTCTGTGGCCCGGCGCAAAGAACTGCTCGCGCGGCTGATGTCCGCGTCCACGGACGATGAACAGACATTCCTCATCCGTCTACTCACCGGGGATATGAGGCAGGGCGCGGGCGAAGGGGTGATGACCGATGCGATTGCGGTCGCGGCCGACCTGCCCGTCGACGTGGTCCGGCGTGCATTCATGCTGTCCGGTGATCTGGCGGTGACAGCTGTCGCCGCGATCAGCGGTGGGGCGCAAGCGCTGGGGGAGTTCGCCTTGAGCGTGGGTCGTCCGGTGCGACCCATGCTGGCGTCCCCGGCCACCTCACTTGCCGATGCCCACACTGCGCTCGGTGGTGCGGTGAGTGTCGAATACAAGCTCGACGGTGCCCGTATTCAGGTGCATCGCAAGGGCGATGAGGTCGCCATCTATACCCGCACACTCAACGACATCACCGATCGAGTGCCTGAGCTGGTCGACCTGATTCGCGAATTGCCGTGCGAATCCGTGGTTCTCGACGGTGAAACGCTGGCGTTGAACGACTCCGGCCGCCCACGCCCATTTCAGGAGACGATGAGCCGGTTCGGTGCCACGTCCAAACGTGAACTCCTACTGCACCCCTACTTCTTCGACTGTCTCCATCTCGACGGCGTCGACCTGCTCGATGAACCCCTGTCCCGTCGTCTGGATGCACTGGACCGCGTTGCGTCCGAGCATCGCATCCCATCACTGGTCGCCCCGGATCTCGCCGCGACCGAGATGCACCTCGACGCCGCGCTCGCGGCCGGCCACGAGGGCATCATGATCAAGGCCCTCGACTCGGTGTACGCGGCAGGGCGACGCGGCAAGACCTGGCAGAAGGTCAAGCCTGAGCACACGTTGGACCTGGTGGTGATCGGTGCCGAATGGGGATACGGCCGCCGGACGGGCTTTCTGTCCAACCTGCATCTGGGTGCGAGGGATCCCGACGGTGGTGACCCGATCATGGTCGGTAAGACGTTCAAGGGTTTGACGGACGAGTTGTTGCGTTGGCAGACAGAGGAATTCCCGAAACACGAACGCGACCGGGACGACCACACGGTTTTTCTGACACCGACGCTGGTTGTCGAGATCGAGCTCGATGGTGTGCAGGTCAGTTCGCGCTATCCGGGTGGGGTGGCGCTCAGATTCGCCAGAGTGCTCCGCTACCGACCGGACAAGACTGCCGCCGACGCTGATTCCATCGAAGCGGTCCGTTCCCTGTTGCCCGGCCGGTGACCGGCAGTGTTCTCGGCTGGGGAAGTGTCTCAGATCGGAAAGGCGACCCCGGTCAACTCCTCCGAGACCGACCATAGCCGCTGCTGGACGCCCACTTGATGAGACTTCGGGCTGGACGTGACCAGCACGGGATTGCCGCGTTGTTCCATGAAGCCACCGGGTCCGTAGTACTGGGCCCCCAGCACGCCAGGGTCGGTCGAGGCGCGCAGGATCGGTAAGGCCCCCATGTCTGCGGACTGGAAAAGGAACTTCGCGGCCAGGTCCTGAGCCCAGCGGAGCTTCGCGGGAGTGTGTCGGGTCAAATTGGTATTCGCGCCGCCAGGGTGGGCCGCGACGGCGATGGTAGTGGTATCCGCGGCCGCGAGTCGGTTGTCGAGTTCGTAGGTGAACAAGAGGTTGGCCAATTTCGACTGTGCGTAGGCTGCTGCCGGGGAGTAGCTGTGTTCGGAGTGCAGGTCTGCGAAATTGACGCCGGCCCGGACCTTATGGCCCAGGCTGCTGACCGTTATGACCCGTGATCCCTCGACAGGTAGCAGGTGGTCGAGGAGGAGCCCGGTCAGCGCGAAATGTCCGAGATGGTTGGTGGCGAATTGCATCTCGTAGCCATCTTCGGTGACGGTCTTGGGAGTGAACATCACCCCCGCATTGTTGATCAACAGATCGATGCGGGGGTGCATGGATCTGAGCACGGCCGCGGCGTCTCGGACTGATTGCTGTGATGCCAGATCCAGTTCCTGGACAGAGACTTTCGCGTGGGGGTGGGATGTGAGGATCCGTTCGGCGGCTTCCTTGCCCTTGGTCGTATCGCGCACGGCGAGGACCACGTGTGCTCCGCTGCCCGCGAGTACGAGTGCGGTCTGGTATCCGAGACCCCCGCCGCCGCCGGTGATGATCGCGACGCGGCCGCTTTGGTCAGGTACTTCGGTCGCGGTCCATCGACTACTCATTGGATGCTTCTTCTTTCAGATCTGGCGGTAGAGGAGTGCCCAGCTCGACTGAGGGACGAGCTGAGCGCTCTACCTGGGAGGCCCCAGCAACTGCTGATCTTTTGGTCAGGCGTCTTCGTCGGACATCCAGTGCACGAAGCGCTGAAGCGAGTACATGGCGTCGTGGGGGCTTCCGAGGACGTGTTTGGCCGCGGACCCCAGCCGGACAACGCGTTGCGCGCCGGCGCAGGCGAGTCGATCGCGCAGCGCGGTTTTGCGTTCGTAAGGGTAGATACCGATCGTCTGTGTCGCGACATTGACGAACGGAACTGCAGCATCGAGTGATTCGACGTGGACGACATTGATGGTCTTGCCGCTGGGGTGAAAGGAGACTCGTTCATCGGAGAGCACGACCATGCCGGCACCGTCGAAGGTGCCCCACACTTTGTATTCGCCGCCCATCATCTGAAGCATTTCGATCTCTTCGCGCATCTCGGAAGGGATTGGTGGTGCTGTGGCGGAGGCGGTCTCGCGGTCGATACCCAGGCGTTCAACGAGCTTCGCGCAGTATTCTTCGATGCCTTTGCGGTCGCCTTCGGCATACACGAATCGGCTCGCGAGGCAGGCTTCCTGGTTGAACAGTGTGGCGTCTTCGGCAGTCTGCTCGGCCACCGATTCGATGGTCGCCTGGTCAGTGAAGGCTTCTTTGCCGAGCATCGAGATCGACGTCTTGGGGTCGAACGAGACGAGTTGCAGACCTGGTCCGAGGTAGCGGATGACGTTGTCGATGGCCGGTCCGCCGCCCCAGGCTGCGATCTTGTCGAAGTACTGCGGGCGGTACAGGGTTCGTTCGATGGTTTCGTCGCCACCGCGCCAGTAGATGGCTGACATCGAGCGCACAACCGGGTGGTCGGGATCAATGTCGGCCATGGTGCGCAGTACGGCGACGGTGGTAAACGGGTCGCTCGATGGCATCTTGAAGAGGTTGACCGCCTTGACCAACGCGCCCTGGGCAATCGAGGAGACGCAGCCCGCCGGCGAATTACCTGCCAGCATGTGGACCATGCGTGGTGGGAACGCGCGGATCGCTCCGGAGTTGCCGTGGATGTCGGTTCGTGAAACCCAGCCGTCGAGGGCGGCGGGGTTCGCGAAGTTCGACTCGATCATCGAGGTGAGCATGCCCCGTTCGAGTAGATACGGCGCACCGCGGTAAAGGTTTTCGACCACGCGACGTGGTAGTGGGTTGGTCTCCACGACGCGTTCGAGTGCTTCCTGCATATACGGGTTACGTTCCAGCGCAAGTTGTTCGCCGGTCTCGACCAGGAAATCGATGATGTCGTCGACCTTCACGTCGAGCAGAGGCGGAAGTTCCGAACGCGGTTGGATCAGCTGGTCCAAATCGATTTCGGGCGTGGTGAAGTCGACGCCGAGGTCGCGTGACCGGTGCCGGACCGAGGCGTCGGTGACGAGTTTGCCGCGAATAAAGAAGTGTGCGGCGACAGCAGGTTCTTGATCGGTCGGCTGAGAATTGAGGTCGATACTCATGAAATCCCCCGAACATAGGCGTCGGTGGTGCCGGAGCAGCTGATCTTGTCGCCGCCGGGCAGATCGGAGTATCGGCTGATGTTGTCGCGGATGGAGGGGCTGCGGTTCCCGCAGGCGCAGGGGTTGTAGTCTGCGACGATCTTGTCGCCTGAGATGACACCGTTCCAGCGACCATCGAGGGACAGGTCGAAAAACGCTGCGCGCCCTTCGATTTCTCCGGTCGACGACGGAAGGAGATTTTCACCCGTCTCATCAAGGAGTAGCAGCATCAACCATGGCGGGACGTGATAGCGCTTGGCGCTGCATCGTGGCATGGCCGCGTTGATCTCCTGCATGCCGTACATCTGGAACACGCGCTCATCTGCGAGGTTGAAGGTCTCCATGATGTATTCGAAGTAGTCGGGTGGGAGGTTTGCCCCTTTGAGCCCGCCGCCGATGTAGATTGTGTTCTCTGGATGAAAGTCGTTGCCGCCGAATCCCATTTCGCGTACTGCCGCTGCGATCGGATAGAGCGAGGCAAACATTCCCGAAAGGAGCATCTTCTCGTTGCGGCCGATCACAAGGGCTTCGGCCGAGATCGTCAACGCCTGTTCCATGATCTGCTGACGCGCGGCGGAGGTTGCCTCGAACCTGGCCATGTCCGCGGGCCGCGCGGTGCCGTCTGCCATCGCTTTGCGCAAGGTCACCATGCTGGTGATCTGGCCGATCGTGATCGGCGGGACCGGATACAGGAAGGGCTCGGAGTCCGGGGACGTGAAGCCATCGATGAGCGCATCACGGATCGTGAGATTGCGCGGCGCTGTCGCTGTCGGAGCCAGGCCATACAGCTTGCGGCCGTCGCCCGGCGTTGAACCCGAACCCCAGGCGAACGAGCGAATCGCCTCACGCCGGTTCCATTCGAGGTCCGCTTGTGAAGAGTTCATCATCGCCGACTTGCCGGTGGTACCACTGGAACAGCACAGAAAATGCCCGGCACGTTCCAACCTGCCGAGCCATTCGTCGATATCCGAAACGTCTTCTAGATCAACATTTTCCACCGGGTTGGTGGATATGGTTTCGAGCCATCTGCTGAGCCTGTCCCACTTCTGTTCCACAAGCCACCCCTCGGGATAGCTCTTGTAGGCGGTGTGTGCGAACAGTAGCGGGACGAGGTCTTCCTGCGTCTTCACCTCAGTGATGCCGGCCTCGTCAGCGCGGTTCTGCAGCAGTCGGATTCGTCCGAGCCGATCCTGAAACAACTCGTTTGCCGCCTCCAGCTGAAGAGGTAGCAACTCGGCTGCGGGAACGTCGTAACATTCGTTCGCATCCACCATGCTGGTCAACCTCGTGAGGGCCGACCCCGTATCGAGCGATGTGGCCATCTGATTTCCCCTTTAGTTATGGACTGTCGGTGGACTGCACTTAACCGTATTGGCACCACAGACGTATACTTATTGAGAAAATCGGGTCTCCGGTCCTGGTAGTGGTAGACGTGTCGATGCACGTCGAAGCGGTAATCCGCGCTATTTTTGAACAGATGACAACACGTCGAGGACGGCCGACCCATGCCGAGGCCAAGGAGCTGGACCAGCAGTTACGCGAAGCTGCGGTTGCGACCTTCCTTCACCACGGGTACGACGGCACCACGATGGAAGCGATCGCGCGCGCTGCGGGGATCACGAAGCGGACGCTCTACGCCCGTTATGCGGACAAGCACGAGCTCTTTGTCACGGTGATTCCATGGGCGCTTTCGCGTCTTGATGAGCAAGACGTGGTCCACGAACCCGAGGGTGACGACGTGGCTGCATCGCTCATCGCGATCGGTCGCGCGGCGATTGCCCGCGCCGTGGATCCGCGGACTACGCAACTCATGCGGCTGGCGATGTACGAGACTTCCCGGTTTCCCGAGTTCGATGTCAAACCAGAATCCATGGCGTGGTCAGCCCAACATCGGGCTGTCGCTGACGCTCTACGCCGTCACCAGAGTCGACAGGGTCTCGTGATCGCCGATGTCGAACTGGCGGCGGAGCAGTTTCTTGCCATCGTTGTGGTCTTGCCCGGTCGGCTGGCCGACTTCGGGGTCTTCCGCTCACCCGAGGAAGAGGAACTGCGCCTTCAGCACGCGGTCACGCTGTTTCTGTATGGCATGCTGCCCCGCTGAGCACTCGCGGGGCTTGGTCACCACGAATGGCGAGCCGGTGGGACCGGCTGATCGATGCTGAAATTTTAATATCCGGTTTCGTGTACATAATCGATTCCGGGGGTTATGCTCGTCACACCTTGCGCCATATGCCCAGGTCAGGCGAGCGGAGTCCTCTTCGCGACGCGATCTGCCGGCGCCGGCAATGCACTCGACCGCAGGGGATAGTGCCATCAGGCGAGCCCAATGATCCCGGGAGATTCCATGACCGACTTCGATTCGATCGACTACTTCACCAACGCTTCGATTGTCGATGATCCGTACCCCTACTACGACCACTTGCGGTCGAAATGCCCCGTTCAGCACGAACCGGTTCACGATGTGGTCACGGTGACCGGCCTCGAGGAAGTGGTCGAGGTCTACCGGGATACGGAAACCTACTCGGCCTGCAACTCGGTGTCGGGACCCTTTCCTCCACTTCCTTTCGTACCGGAAGGTGACGACATCGGCGCTCAGATCTTGGAGTTCCGTGACCAGATGCCGCTGAGCGAACACATGGTCACGATGGACGCTCCGGAGCACACGCGCGCTCGAGGGCTCCTCAATCGTCTGTTGACTCCCAAGCGACTCAAGGAAAATGAGGAGTTCATGTGGCGCCTCGCAGATAGTCATCTCGACGAGATTGTTGACAAGGGTAAATGCGAGTTGATCGAGGAGTACGCAAAGCCGTTCTCGCTGTTGGTGATCGCTGACCTGCTCGGTGTTCCGTCAGAGGACCATGAGATCTTCCGTGATGTGCTCGGCGCACCCCGAAAAGGTTCGCGCCCCGGCACGTTGGAAAACGAACCGTTGATGCACAACCCGCTTGCGTTTCTCGATGACCGGTTCACAACGTACATCGAAGATCGTCGCCGCGAGCCTCGCGATGACGTACTCACCGGCCTCGCCAACGCCAAATATCCAGACGGTTCAACTCCCGATGTCATCGACGTCGTGCGTTCGGCGACCTTTCTGTTCGCCGCCGGTCAGGAAACCACCGTCAAGCTGATCAGCGCCGCGCTCAAAGTTGCCGCCGAGCGTCCGGACCTGCAGCAGTTGCTCCGCGAGGACCGGAGCCGCATCACGCTGTTCCTCGAAGAGACCCTCCGGTTGGAAAGCCCGGTCAAGAGTGATTTTCGACTTGCTCGCACCAGCACGACACTCGGTGACGTCGAGATTGCCGCCGGGACCACGGTGATGTCCGTACTGGGCGCGGCCAACCGCGATCCCCGTCGTTTCGAAGACCCCAATCAGTTCAAGATCGATCGCCCGAATGTTCGTGAGCACGTCGCGTTCGGGCGTGGAGTCCACTCGTGCCCTGGTGGACCGCTCGCTCGCGCCGAGGGCCGAATCAGCCTCGAGCGCATGCTTTCACGGATGGGTGACATCAGGATCTCCGAGACCGAGCATGGTCCGGTGGACAACCGCCGCTTCTCCTATGAGCCGACCTACATCCTGCGCGGTCTGACCGAGTTGCACCTCGAGTTCACACCTATCTCATGAGCGGGTCGCGACGGTAGTCGCCGCAGGCTCCGACTGATCCATTGGCGACGCGGCGCAGGAACTCCGCGGTCGGTATGCAGATTCAATGGCACAGCCTTGCAGATGTGCCCTTTCGACATAGGAGGAGCAAGTTGAAATCACACCACTCGGTCATCGCTTTGATGGCCGTTGCGCTGATCGTCGCCGGCTGTAGTAGCCGTAGTGGCGACAGTGGTGACAAGAACGACGGCGGCGGCGGTACGTCCGCGTCTGGCGAGGCCTCAGCAACTGCATTCGGTGACCTGGGTGAGATCTGCGGCACCGGATCGCCGAAAGGTTCTCCCGCACAAGGGGTTACCGGCACCGAGATCCATGTCGGTGTAGCATCGGACATCGGCTTCACCAAGGTTTCCGAATTTCCGGATGCGGCGAAGGTCTTCACGTCATGGTGCAACGAGCAGGGCGGAATCAACGGTCGCAAGATCGTCGCGACCACCCGCGATTCGAATCTGCTGCAAGTGCGCCAGCAGATGGTGACGGCTTGCCGTGAGGACTTCGCCCTGGTCGGCGGAGGTCATGCGTTCGATGGGCTGGGCGTCAAGGAACGTCTTGGGTGCGGGTTGCCGAGCTTCCCGGCTCAGGTGGCCCAACCACAGTCCGTGGGCTCAGACCTGGAGGTCAGCGCATCGCCGAGTCGGGTCGCCGGCTACGACCCGTTCTACGGAATGGGAGAGTGGCTCATCCAAGATGCCTATCCTGAATCTGCTGGAGCGATCGGGATCATCAGCGGAGATTCGCCGGTTGTGAAAACCACGGGCGATCAGTCAGAAGAAGCCCTGACTGCGGCGGGGGGCACCGTGATCTATCGCGATTCATATCCCCCGACAGGGATCGCCGACTGGACGCCCTATGCGCAGACCATCAAGAACAAGGGCGTGAAGGGTCTGTTCTTCTACGGGGTGCCGGAGCAGTTGGCGAAGCTCGAAAGTGCGCTCACCGACATGGATTACAAGCTCGATTGGATCAATCCGGGAAACAACGCGTACAACGACTCGTTCATCGAGGCATTGGGCACGTCTGCCGGCGAGCAGAACAATGTGGTCGAACTCGGCGGAGTTGCGCCGTTGGAGAGTTCGGATGAGGTGCCGGCGATGCAGCAGCTCCATGACCTCTACAAGCAATATGCGCCGGATGCAGAATTGACGTTGCCGTCGATCCGAGCATTCTCTGCGTGGCTGCTGTTCGCCAAGTCGGCGGCAAGTTGCGGGGATGATCTGACGCGGACGTGCACCTACGACGCCGCTATTCAGGAATCAGCGTGGACAGGTGGTGGCCTCACGGCGCCGGTCGATCTAACACCGGGTGCCGCACCGTCACCCTGCTTCAACGTCGAGCAGGTGACGCCGGACGGCTGGATAGCCGCCGACTTCCAACCTGACAACGGTCCGTATCGCTGCAACATTCCGGCCTACAAGTACCAGAACGACTATGGCAAGGCGATGACACTCGCTGATGTCGGCAAAACCATGGCCGACATAAACTAGAGGCCGTGACCGGGTAGCGACTCTGCGAGTCGCTACCCGGTGACGAAGGCCGCATCAAGACGGCGATGCGCGGGCTCCATGAACGATTCCTGGGTCGCCGCCGCTCAAATCTGTTGTGCGAGTTCGACAACCCTGTCACGCGCGGTCTTCGCGGAATCGGCGGCCTGTTCGGTGAACGGGTCCAGGGCCGGGATCCGTCCGACGAGAGTCAGGTCTGAGGTCACCACATCGACTTTCATACCCAGAGCTACACCGAGGATCTGCACCAGCGGGGGCACGGTGTGGTCGAGGCCTTCGTCTTTGGCGCCGGGCCCATATGCCAGGCCACGTGAGGAGATGATGACCACCGGGATTCCGGCGAATGGCTGATCGGCTGTGTCGTACGGTGCGGTGGTTCCCAGAACGTGGATGTGGTCGATCCAGGCTTTGAGGGTGGACGGAATGGACCAGTTGTACATCGGTGCGCCGATGACCACCGCATCTGCGGTGGTTACCTCGGCGATCAGTTCGGCCTGCAACGCTTCGGCTTCCGGCGCCACATCCTCGACATCAACCCGGAGCCGCGGCGCGTAATGCAGGCCGGCATCGGAGATATGCGGTACCGGATCGGCGTGCAGATCCCGATACGTGACGTTGCGGCCCTCGCCGCCCTCGAGCCACGTGGTGGCGAACAGTCCGGTCAGCTCGCGGGAGACCGATGTCTTCGGATTGGCGGAGGAATCGATGTGCAGCAGCGTTGGCATCTACCCATTCTTGTTGTTGCCGGCGACAAAAGCACAAATTGCAGTCATAAACACACGTAGCAACGTGTGCTTATGACTGCAATTTGTGCTTTTGCGGGTCAGGGGGTGAGGTTCTCCCGGAAGAGACTCTCGAGGGTGTTGAAGTGGCGTTCGTCGGCATCGGCACGATAGGAAGGGATGTCCGACATCGTGAAGCCGTGGGGCGCATCCGGATACACCTCGGAGGTGTACAGCAGACCCGCTGCGTCGAATGCGCGTTCCAGGATCTCGATCTTTTCGGCAGGCATCGACCGGTCATTGTCGGCGTGCCCGAGGTACAGGCGCGCCCGCGCGCTCTTGGCCACGATATGTGGGCTGTCGACGGCGTCGGTCACAAGATTGCCCCCATGGAACCCGGCAGCAGCCTTGACTTGATCCGGTCGCGCACCGGCGGTACGCAACGCCAAGGCCGCACCCATGCAATATCCGGTGACACCGATCCCGTCGCCGCTGACGTCCGGCAGCTCGAGCAGGCGATCAACGTACTCGCCGACGTCCGCGGTCGCCAGGCCCGAGCCCAAGGAACGTACTCGGCCCATCGCGCCGGACATGAACTCATCACGGTAGGCGGGATCGCTCAGATCGCCCTGCACAGCGAGGTCCTCGATGGTGCCGTGGCGGTAGAAGGCGTTGGGGGCCATGACGACAAAACCCCAGCCGGCAATTCGGTCGGCCATCTCGTAGATGCGCGGGCGAAGACCGAAGGCATCCATATACAAGAGGACGCCGGGATGAGAATTCTCATCCGGTCGGGTTACATAGGCTTCCGCAACGCCGTGTCCGGCCTCGATCTCGATGGTGGTGCGCAACATGAACACAACGCTACCGGGGCCTCCCGTGCCGGTTTCGACGGGTCAACCCTCCGCTCTTACGAACTCGGGTTGACGAACTCGGGTTGGTCGAGCAGTCGCAGCCAGCTTCCGTCGGCTTGCCTGCGCGCCACCTGGGCGCGGGCTCCGGCCCCGTCTCGCGGTGGGGTCGAGGTCAGGGCGATGTTGCCGCTGACCAGCGTCGGAAGGGGTTCTTCGGGGTGGAATTGTGGGCGATGGGACAGGACCTGCGACCACAGTTCTTGGATCGCTGCGCGTCCCACCGTTTGCCCGCCGGGCGGATACGCCATCACCGCGTTCTCCTCGTAGAGCATGGCAACACCCTCGGCGTCGCCGGCATTGGATCGCTCCACAAACAGTCGAGTCAGGTCTTCGGGACGCTGCGCGGTCTCTCGGGGTGACATTGTTCATCCTTTCGTTGGTGTGATTCCAGCCTCGCCCGACTCCTGTGAGAAGTCCAATAGATTGTTCTGCCACATACTAGAATCTGGAGTTATGGAACTGAGGCAGTTGGAGTACTTCATCGCGGTGGCCGAGGAGGCAAACTTCACGCGTGCGGCCGAGCGCGTACGGATCAGCCAGTCGGGCGTGAGTGCCCAGATCCGGCAACTCGAACGAGAACTCGGTGCGCAGTTGTTCGATCGGTCCAGCCGGGTCGCCCGGCTGACCCCCGCGGGTGAGGCCGCGCTCGGCCCAGCACGTACGGCTCTTGCTGCGGTCGGCGCAGTGGGTCAGGCGGTGGATGACGTGAGCGGGCTCTTGCGGGGTCGGTTGTCGATCGGGATGGTGGTCGGCTGCACGATCACACCGCTGTTCTCCGCGATCGAGAAGTTCCGCAGTTCCTACTCGGGCATCGAAATAGCTGTCCAGGAGGCCAATTCAAACATGTTGGTGGACGACGTCCGAAATGGCATGTTGGACGTCGCCATTGTCGGCACCGCGGGTCCGGTCGGCGACGAATTGCAGGCATCCGTGATCGTCAGTGAGGGACTTGTGGCGTTGGTGCCGCCCGGGCATCACCTGTCAGATCGAAAGCGCATCGCAGTGACCGATCTGGCGGGTGAGCCCTTGGTGGCGATGCCGGTGGGAACCGGCCTGCGGTCGGTGCTGGACATCGCCTGCACTGCAGCCGCTTTCTCGCCCATGGTGGTGATCGAGGCCAGCGCCGGGGACGCTGTGCTGGAGTGTGCGGCCCGGGGGCTCGGGGTCGGAATCCTGAGCGAGTCGATGAGTGCGGATAATCGGGGACGGGTGCAAGTGGTCCCGATCGTGGGTGTCGACGTCCCGGCACACTTGTCCGCGGTCTGGTCCGCGCCGACGAGCCCCGCGGTGCAGGCATTCATTCCGATTCTCCGAGAGGCATTCGACCTGTGATGGAAGATCATTCGTTCACCGACACCGAGCGCGCGGCAGTCTATCGCGCCATAGCCGAACGACGCGACATGCGCACCTTCGTTGCCGGTGCGAACGTACCGGTCGAGGTACTCGAGCGATTGCTGCAGGCGGCCCACGCCGCGCCCAATGTGGGTCTGATGCAGCCCTGGCGTTTCATTCGGATCACTGATCCGCTCCTGCGGAAGCAGATTCACAGTCACGTCGATGACGAACGCCGGCGCACCGCACACGCGCTCGGCGAGAGGGCCGATGAGTTCATGGCACTCAAAGTCGAAGGCATCCTCGAGTGCGCAGAACTGTTTGTTGTTGCGCTGCGTGATGGCCGGGAGCGTCACGTGTTCGGTCGTCGAACCATGCCGCAGATGGATTTGGCCTCGGTGTCGTGCGCAATCCAAAATCTCTGGCTTGCAGCGCGTTCCGAAGGACTCGGTATGGGCTGGGTGTCGTTGTTCGAACAGCAGGTGCTCGCCGAGATCGTGTCACTGCCTGCCGGTGCCGAACCGGTGGCGGTGTTGTGTCTGGGGCCTGTTCCCGACTTTCCGCATCGCCCGGTTCTCGAGATCGAGGGGTGGGCGACAGGTCGTCCACTGAGCGAGTTCGTCGGCGAAAACGGGTGGTGAACTCTGGCCACCGCCGAATGGACTTGTTCTAGTTCAACTAGAACTATAAGGTGGTCGTGTGCTGATACGCGTGGATCCGGCAGCGCCACAGGCGCTCTATGAGCAACTCGCTGCCGCGATCAGAGGTGCAATCGTCCGCGGCGAAGTGGTTGCGGGGGAGCGACTTCCAGGAGCGCGCGATCTGGCCGAGTCGCTCGGGGTGAATGTGCACACCGTGCTGCGCGGCTACCAGGAGTTACGCGACCAGGGTTTGGTCGAACTCCGTAGGGGCCGAGGTGCGGTCGTCACGCACACCGCGGTGCCGGACGAAGTCGACCTGAGGTCGGCGATCGAGGCCGTGTACGCCGCCGCTCGGAAGCTGGGGCTCGGTGGCGAGGATCTGGCTGCAATGGTTCGGGAAGGATACTGAAATGGGTTCGCCTACAGGTGAAACGAAGCGCCCGCTGGCGTCGTTGCTGGGCGTGGCGGTGACGATTCCGGTCATCTCAACGCTGGTTTCGACGATGCTGCTCAGCAGCTGGCGAGATGATCTGCCCGAACAGGTCGCGACCCACTGGGGTTCCGGTGGCGAGCCGGATGGCTTCACATCTGTGTCCGGCCTGATGTGGACGCTGATCATTGTGGGGATCGCGCTGATGGTGGTAGCGGTGGTGGCGGCCACGGCGTTTCGGGAATACACGGTGTGCGCGCAAGTCGTCAGTGGTGTCGCCGCGCTGGCAGGTTTCATCGCGACGTTGACGCTGGCGGCCACCGGCGTCCAGCGTGACAAGGTCGACGTATCCGCGGTCGAACTACCCTGGTGGTCACTGGTTCTCGCGTTGGCTGTGGGTGCTGCGTGTGCGATTGTGGTGCATCGATTGGTGCCGAGGTGGACGATGCCGGTAGATCTGGATCGCTCCACTGTTCCGATGAGGATCGAGCCGACCGAACGTGTGGTGTGGACAAGGACGGTACTCAGTGGCGGAATCCCACTGGTACTCATGGTGTCCGGCGTGATGATGTGCCTGCTGGTCGCGGTGTTGTCCGGGCAGTGGTTGTTCGTGGTTATGTCAGTGGCCGTCGCAATCGTTGCGGTGCTGATGTACGGGATGCGGGTGACGGTCGACCAGGCGGGCCTGCATGTCAGAAGTGTTGTCGGCTGGCCCGAGATCATCATCCCGGCATCGGAGATCGCCGCCGTCCGCACTGTCAAGGTCAGCGCGATCAAGGACTTCGGCGGATATGGCTATCGATTCGGATTTCGTGGGGACCTGAAGGGCGCCAAAGGGTTCGTCCTCAAGTCCGGTGATGGAATCCTCGTCGACCGGGTTGATGGCGGTCGCCAGATCGTTGTGGTCGACGATGCGGATACCGGAGTGCGTTTGCTCGAGGCATACCGAATGCGTGCCCAAGATCCGGCTTGAGGTTTGAGGGTGTCCCATGAACGCGGTCACGCCCGAGTTTTCCCGGCAGGATGTGCGCTTGGAAAACTCGGGCGTCAACTGTTCACGATCCGTTGTGCAGATCGAAACCGGATATGGCGAAAGATCAGGGCGTCAGCGAACCCAGGATCGTGATCGCGGTGTCCAGATCGATGATGTCGGCGTATTTCGCACCGACGTCAAAGAGGTTGGAATCGTGGATTTCCTGGCTCCGGTCGCCGCAGGCCTCGTTCACCACCTTCGGTATGAATCCGTGTTGCATCGCGTCGGTGGCGCTGGCACGTACACACCCCGAAGTGGACACCCCGGAAATGAGAACTGTGTCAACACCGTTGGCCGTCAGCGTTGACGCCAACGAGGTCCCGAAAAAGGCCGACGCGTACTGCTTGACAACAACGATCTCACCCGCGATCGGTATCAGCTGTGGCACAAAGGTGCCCAACCCATCTGGATGATCGGCCTCGAGGAACCGCAGGGCCGCGACCTTCTTGGTGAACAGTCCTCCGTCCGCAAGCCCGGGGGCATATTCGACCCGGGTGTGGACAACGAGGATGCCGGCAGCTCTGGCGGCTTCCACCAATGTCGAAGCCCGCTCGATGACGGTCGGATCAGGCAGGCACAGTGGTGATCCCGGCCGGAAATAGGCCTCCAGCATGTCGATCATCACCAGTGCCGGACGGCGGCCCCAACCGAGTGAGCCGCCGAATCCTGCCTGCTCGTAGTCCTGATGCTTGGTGACGCCGGACTTGTCGACACCCGGCCTTTCAATCGCACCGATTTCGGTCACGCCGAAACCTCGACTGCCCGCTCACACGCTTCGAGTAGGGACTGTTCGCTCAGCTCGGCTTGCGGGAGTTCCGCAACGATCTGCCCGTCGTGGAGGACCAACACACGGTGACAGATCGCCGCGAGTTGTTCGTGGTCACCGGAGAAGACCACAACCGATGCGCCGTCGGCAGCCAGATCGGCAACACGATCGAGCAGCTGACGGGAGGCTCCGGCATCCACGCCCTGGGTGGGTTCGTCGAGGAGGAGTACCGAGGGCTTCATCTGCAGCCACTTGGCCAACACCAGTTTCTGCTGATTGCCGCCGCTGAACTGGCGAACCTGCCAATACGGTTGCGCAGGAACCATACCGGAGTTCTCGACCAGCTCCAGTGCATCTTCGCGTTCCTTGCGCCAGTTCGTCAGGAGACCGAACTTGGTGTATTTGCCCAGAGCGGGAAGCGTCGCGTTCTCCACGGTTGACGCATCGAGCCAGACACCGTCGCGATGACGGTTTCCCGGAACCAATGCCAGCCCGGCCGCGATTGCCGCGCGGGGTTTGTCCGCGGGCACGTCCGTCCCGTTCACGGTGACCGTTCCCGCCGTGCGTGTCAGCTTGCCGGCAAGCAGGAGGGGGAGTTCCTCATGACCCATCCCGGCAAGGCCGGTGAACCCGACGATCTCGCCGCTCTGGACGGTCACCGACAGGTCACGGACAACTCCGCCGCTGACGCCTTCGAGAACCAGTTGCGGTGTGGGCTTTTGGGCCTTTGCGGGTGGATCGGGGTAGTACTCGGTCAATCGACGTCCGAGGATGTCTGCGACGAGGTCGGAGCGGGTCAGCCCCTCGGTGGACCGGGTCAGTACCCGCTCACCGTCGCGCAGCACAGTGACATTGTCACAGTCGTCGAGAACCTCACCGAGACGATGGCTGACAAAGATGACACTCGAACCGAGGTCGGCAACATTGCGCATCATTGCTGTGACCTGGGCGGCTTCGCTGTGTGAGAGCGAGGCTGTCGGTTCGTCGAGGATGAACAGATGACCCTCGTGCCCGTCACCCAGGGCCCGAACCGCACGCACCAAACCGACAAGTGCGCGCTGTGCGGGACTGAGATCGGAGACCATCGTGTGCAACGGCAGTTCGATGCCGATTCGATCAGCGATCTCGCGACAGGCTCTTGCTTCCTTACGGTCTTGCACCCAGCCAAGGCTGCGCGCGCCGTAACCGGTTGCAACTCCGATGTTCTCGAGCACGGTCATCTCCGGTGCAAGACCGAGGTCCTGGTGGATGACGGCGATGCCGTGGTCGGCGGGGTTGTGGACCGGGAGGTCCAACTCCTTGCCGAACAGCTTCACCCGGCCGGTCTCGGGCCGGTAGTAACCTGCCAGGCACTTGATCAAAGTGGACTTGCCACTTCCATTTTGACCAACCAGTGCGTGCACCTCGCCACGCTGCACCTGCCAGGTCAGAGGGTGCAACGCGTAGTTTCCGTCGAACTGCTTTGACAGATCCTCGATCTCGAGTGCCGGGCCCGTGCTCATTTCGCTGCGCCCCGCCGTTTGCCGACCAGCTTGGCCAGTGCGACCGCGATCATCAGAGCCAAGCCGTTGAACAGCGGGCTGACCCAGGATGCCGCGCCGGCGAGCTGTAGGCCGGTGATGCCCACGACCAACAGGTACACCGCCACCATCGTGCCGATCGGGTTGAAGCGACCGACCGTGATCGCGGTGGCGCCGAGGAATGTCGCGGCAAAAGGCGCCAGCAGGTACTGGTTACCGATGCCCGGATCGATGGCGCCCAGGTTGCCCACCAGGATGATTCCGATGATCGCGCCGACCAGACCCGACACCACGTAGGTGACGGTGCGGATACGGGCGACAGAGATACCGGCGAGCAGTGCAGCGTCCCGGTTGCCTCCGATGAACAGCATGTAGCGGCCCACCGGCGTGCGCTGGTAGATGAACCACAACACCACCACGAAGATCCAGGCGTACCAGGTGGTCATCGGCAGGCCCATCAGTTTTGCCCGCGAGAGCTCCACATAGAAGTCCGGGACGCCGGTGACGATCTTGGAATCGGTGATGGCATAGCCGATTCCGGACAGTGCGGTGAACATGCCGAGAGTCGTGATGAACGAGTCGACGCCGATCTTGACGACAAGTAGGGCGTTGATCAATCCCACCACCACGCCGACGGCAAGGGCGACAAGGATGACGACCGCGGGTGAGTATCCGTTGGTCGACATGACCGCGACCACACACGCACTGGTCACCATCACGCCGGGGATCGCGAGGTCGAAGTCCCCGGTCCGTAGTGCGAGGGTGGCGGCCAGTGCCAACAGCAGGATGATGGCCTGCGAGTTGATCATCGCCGAGACGATGCCCGTCGACCTGAACTCGGGCAGGAACAGTGCGCAGATCGCAAACGCCAGCACCAACAGACCGACAAGCGCATAGCGCTCCACGATCGACGTACCTTGACGAACTTTGTGGGTGTTGGCCGGCTTTTCCGGCTTGTTGGGAGTTGCCGCGTTGCCCGTGGACGGGGCGACTACGGCACCAAGGTCATTACTCATGATTTCTCCGGTGTGTGTGGCCGCGGGCATGTCCATGCCCGCAGGGCGACGGCTACTTCGCCCAGGCCTCGGTGAAGGCGGCCTGGAAATCGGTGTAGTTGGGGTTCACTGCGTCATTTGAGTCACCGACGTTGGTGCTGTCGATGAGACGGGTCGGGATGACGACTCCGGACGGCTGCGCCCCGGTGATCGCCCGAATCGCGTCATCGAGCATCGTCCAGCCGAGCCATGCCTCGGGCGGTGCCGCCACGGTCACGTCTTGGCCCTTGCCCGAGCGGATGGCGTCGAGACTCGAGGCGATCCCGTCACGGCCGAGGATCTTTGCGTTCGGGTTCTTCATCGCAACGGTCGGCTCGACGAAGGTGACGCCGGAGTCCCATGCGGTGAAGATGTAGTCGGTCTTCGAGTCACGGGTCATCTCGGTCTGCACCTTCTGCGGCAGATCTGTTGCAGCGTTGGCCAGGTCGATGTCCAGGGCGGTCAGCTTGCAGTCGTCGGGGCAGTACTCGTCGTAGACGCCCTTCGCTCCATTGGCCATGTTCTCGTAGATCTCGATGGCGGTCGGCTGTGCGAGAACCGTCGTTGCGGTGCAACTCGAATCGGCCAACGTCCACGCGGCAAGCGATGCGCCATCGGCGGTGTAATCGGCGCTGATGTTGGAGAACACGCCATTTGCCAGCGGGGCGCTGGCGTCACCGGAGAGTGCGTTGATCACCGGGATCCCGGCGTTTTTGGCATCGGAGAGGGCGCCGGCCAACAGAGCGGGTTCGACACCGAGCAGCACGATGGCGTCTGCCTTCTGAGCGATTGCCTGTGACACACCCTCGTTGAACTTGTTGGTCTGACCCTGACCGTCGAAAATCGTGGTCTTGACGCCGGCTGCCGCGGCAGCCTCGTTGAAGCCGTTGGTGGCGGCGGTGGTGAACTCGTTGGTCACCACATTGATCATCCAGATGCTCTTGCCCTTGGCGGCGGCGAGATCCAGGGGAGCCTTGGGGGCCACCAGCGGTGCGGGCTCTTTGGCAGCCGAAACCAAGTCTGTTGTGGCGGTGGTGCATTCAGCATTGCCGGCCGCCTTGTTCGACGAGCCGCTGTTGCTGCTGTCGTCGGTGGCGCTGGTACATCCGGCAAGTAGGGATCCCACAGCGAGCGCTGTGACCATCCACGATGCGGTCTTCTTCACGAAGTCCTCCTGATTGGTATTCGGGTTGGGGGTTGATGCTTCTTCGGAGCTGTGGAGCAGTGGTGTGGATTCAGTGCTCGCGGAGCAGGCTTCCGGAGCCGCGAACCTGATCGGTGATCCCGTTGGTGCGCAGCGCATGCCACCAGGTGGCAGCGTTGATGGCGATGACCGGTTTGCCCAGCCAACGCTCGGCCTCGTCGGCGAGGCCAACCATCGACAGATTGGTGCCGACCTGCACGATCGCGTCGATGTCGGGGCCGTCGACCTCAAGGATGCTCTGCCGCAATGTATCTTCGGAGACCCTCGCGATGTCAACCGCGGACGGGCATTTCAAACCCTTGAGATTGACGACGTCGTATCCGGCTTCGGTGAGGAACAGGCGCACCATGTCGTCGGCGATCGGCTGGTACGGAGTGATGACACCGAGCCGCTTGGCACCGAAGAGGTCGAGCGCGCGGCGTACGGCATCAGCACCGGTGGCCAGCTTTTTGCCGGAGAAGGTTTCGATCTGCTCGGTGAACAGTCGGTTGCCTTCGATTCCGCCCCAGAAGGTTTCAGCCGACATGCCCATCACCAGGTAGTCCGGATCGCAGGTCAGCACGCGCTCGCACGCCGCATTGATCTCGGCACGGATCTGGTCGAGCAGGCCCTCGAAGTCTTCGTTGTTCGTCAGGGTTTGATTCCGGATGTGGATCCGTGCGACGTGGGGGGTCACCCCGGGCACTGTCATGCGGTAGTAGTCCGGCTCAACGACCGTATTCGTCGAAGGTGCGAGAACGCCGAAGACGTTGCGCCAGCCGAGTACGTCAACCATGAGACTCCTTTGGGGATTGCACACAACGTGTGGTGTGCCAAAACTGATTCTGTGTACATCGCGAGATGCGGTGTTGCCGCACGTTAACGAAAGCTACGGCAGTTCCGTCACGAAACAATAGCGGTAGAGACACGTGTTTACAGGGAGTTTACTAGAAGAAGCCCATGAATCCGGCCTGCGGAAAGGCCCTTTATGCTCCTGAGCTGCGCTAATGATCTAAACAAGGTTGTATACATAATGGTTGACCTTGGACGGTTGTGCAGTCATAATTGTGTGCAGTTCGATCACATGAAGCAAAGCAAGCGGTGCATGACCACCTCAGGTGGATCGTCGACCCCCCCGCGAGGAGAAGGAGCAGCCATGGCCACTCAACGAACGGTCTTGACCTTGGATGACGCGGAGGCCGTGGTGGCGACAGCTCGTGCCAAGGCCATCGAGATCAATGTCCCGATGGCTGTGACCGTCATCGATCATGCAGGTCAGATGATTGCGTACATCAAGATGGACGGCAGTCCACTGATGGCCGAGCCGATGGCAAAAGGCAAGGCGTACACCGCTGTTGGCATGGGTCAGCCCACGTCGATGTGGGAAGATGCCGGCGCAGCGAGTCCGTCTTTTGCCGGATCGATCACGGCAATCCCGGGCTTCACGCCTTTCGGCGGCGGACTTCCGCTCCTGGTCGACGGAACACTCGTCGGTGCCATCGGAGTGAGCGGTGGAACGACCGAAGATGACATCAAGGTGGCGACCGCGGGCGTGTCCGCGATCAAGTAACCAGCATGGCTCCAACGTTTTTGACCGAATGATCATCAATGAGAACAGGATTTGAACATGGGTAAGTTTGACGGACAGGTCGCCTTCATCACCGGTGGAGCGCGTGGACAGGGCCGCTCGCATGCGGTTCATCTCGCCGAACAGGGTGCTGACATCGTCATCATCGATTCGCTCAAAGACAACGCAACCACCCCGTACGGAATGGCCACGCAGGCTGATCTGGACGAGACGGTCGGCCTCATCGAAGGGCTGGGACGTAAGGTTCTGGCGCGCCAGATCGACGTGCGGGATCTGGACGGGCTCATCGCCTTTGCCGACGAGGTCGTCGAGAAGTGGGGCAAGATCGACATCCTGCTCGCCAACGCAGGCATCATGACCGCTGTGCCGGTTGCCGAGATGAGCGCCGAGGTCTGGGGTGAGACCGTCGACATCAACCTGACGGGTGTCTTCAACTCCTTCCGCGCGGTACTGCCGCACATGGCGAAGGCAGGCTACGGACGTGTCGTGGCAACCTCGTCGGGTGGCGGGCACATCGGATTCAACAACCTCGGCCACTACTGCGCCGCCAAGTGGGGCGTCATCGGCCTGGTGAAGTCTGCGGCAATGGAATTGGCCCAGTCCGGCGTGACCGTCAACGCTGTCACCCCGACCAACGTCAACACCGACATGATCCGCAACGCATCGTGCGAGGCGTTGTTCCTGCCGGGTATCGAGAACCCGACCATCGAACAGATCGAATCCGCATACGTCATCAACCCGATGGGTGTGCCGTGGATCGAGCCGATCGACGTCTCGCGGACCATCGCATTCCTCGTCTCGCCGGAGTCGAAGTACATCACCGGTGAGACCATCGGCCCACTGGCCGGTTCGGGTGCCACCAACGGCGCTGCGTAACAACAGGTAACCCGCACCTTCTCGCGCAGCGGGGTCCTTCGAATGTTCGCGCATTCGAAGGGCCCCGCTTTGCTGTGCCGGTGGTACCGGGGAAACAAAGCAGCGCCCCGGCCGAGGCCGGGGCGCTGCTCGTCCGCCGAAATCACCTTGGGGGGGAAGGTTTTTCGGCAGGTCTGGGGGCCTACCGCTTTGCTCGCTCGGCGAGCTCGGCGTCGGTGTACCAGGTCTTACGGGGCGGGGACTTGATCTCCAGCTGGATGGTGTCCTCGAGGGCTTCGCTCATGTGCGGCACTCCGCGCGGGTGCAGCCAGGTGTCGCCGGCCTCTGCGATGAACTCTTCGCCGCCGATCACCAGGCGAAGCTTGCCGCTCAGACAGTATCCGATGGACTCGTGATCGTCGTGCTGATGCATCGGGTCGACCATGCCCTTGCCCTTGAAGGCCTCGACAAAGATCATGTCCTGGCCGACCATCAGCGCGCGGACGGTCAGTTCACCCTCTTCGACGGTGTCCTCGATCAAACTGACCGGATCCGACGGGATGTCCGAGTTTTTGGTGAACAAGCGTCCGCTGGGCTTGATCATCCGATCTTCGATGTCGATCGCCATGGTTTCTCCTTCAATATTGTTGGGCTGTAGAACTTTTTGGGCTTCGAACTGTGATGGTGGGGTCAGGACCACATCAGGAGGTCGTTGTCCTTGGTGCCGAGGAACGATCCGATCGACACCCGACCCTCGGCGGAGTTTTCGCCTGCCGAGATCCTGTGGGGGTTGCGGGGGTTGAACAGAACAACCTCGCCGACCTTCGGTGCAAAGGTGAAGCTTTCGATCGAACTGTCGGATTCGATGTCGCCGCTGGGCAATCCGCGCGCGGGATCTTCACCTTCGGCCGGAATCCACGGGCTGTTGTAGACGGTGGTCTCGCCGCCTGCGGAAGGGCACTGGGTGTAGAGGTTCCAGGTGATCTGGTCCTCGATCTCGCCGATCGCCCAGTCGGGCGAGTTGTACGGGGCGTAGTCGGCGTGCAAGTGCACGCCGTTGGAGGCGATGCGCACGACGACGGGGCAGTAATCGCCAAACCCCGGCTCGGTGGGCACGCGGATTTCGCCGTGCGGGTGGTACTCGCCGAGCATCGTACGGAAGCGTTCCGGGACATCGACCGATTGTGCGTAGAGCTTTTCTTGCGCGGCAACGGCGGCCGGCACGGCGTCGAAGAATTCGGCTTTGCGGCCGCCATCCTGGCGGTACTCGTACATGACCAATCCGAGGTAGTGGGTCGGTGTTGCAACGCTGTACGACTTGAGGTCGGGGGAGGTGTGTACGGCCTGTGAGAACGCGGCGCATTCGTCAGCGGTGGCGAAGTTTTCGATGCGGATCGCGGGGATCTCGTTGCGTATCAGGGCCGCCAGCGATTCGGCACTCAATTCGGCTGCGGTGTTCTGCTTCCATGCAGGCATGTAAATCGGTCCTCTCTACGATCCCGTGTTGCGGATTCTTACGATGAAATGTCGCAGCGGGAGTACTTGGTTAGTTAGTCTTGCATACAAAATGGAGACGTGGTTGCGGCTGCGTTACATCTGGACCAAACGGTTCAGATCGCGCCTGAACTGCGCAGATCCGCGATTTCCTGTGCTGTCCGGTTCAGCGCGGAGGTCAGGATTTCGGCGGTGTGCTCGCCGAGTTCCGGGCCGAGCCACCTGATCGAGCCCGGCGTCGAGGACAGTTTCGGTGCCACGTTCTGCACCGGGAACTCGCCGAACAGCTTGTGCTGCACCTTCACAATCGCCTCGCGGGCGATGAAGTGTGGATCGTTCATCATGTCCCGGGCCTGGTATATCCGTCCGGCGGGCACACCTTTTTCCTCGAGGAGCACCAGCAACTTCTCGGACTCCTGTGTGCGCGTCCACTCTGCGATCAGGTCGTCGAGTTCGGTCTGCCGGATGCCACGTTCGGTGTGATTGAAGTACCGGGGATCGGATGCCAGTTCGGGCCGACCCATGGCATCAACCAGGCGTGCGAAGACGGTGTCCTGGTTGGCGGCGATCAGGATGCTGCTGTCGTCGGCGGTCGGGTAGACGTTGCTCGGCGCGACATTGGGGAGAATCGACCCGGTGCGCTCGCGCTGGTAACCGGTCAATTCGTATTCGGGCACAGTGGATTCCATCATGGCGAGCACGGCTTCGTAGATCGCCGAGTCGACCACCTGTCCGCGGCCGGTTCGCTGCACGCCGTGCAGGGCCACCAATGCGCCAATCGTGGCGAACACCGCAGCCAGCGAGTCACCGATCGAGATTCCGGTGCGGCTGGGCAGGCTGTCCGGATCGCCGGTGATGTGACGCAATCCGCCCATGGCCTCGCCGATCGAGCCGTAGCCCGCACGCGGTGAGTATGGACCGGTCTGGCCGTAGCCGGTGACGCGCACCATGATCAGTTTGGGGTTGACGGCACTGAGTTCTTCGTAGCTCAGGCCCCACCGTTCGAGGGTTCCCGGTCGGAAGTTCTCGATCAGGATATCCGCCGAGGCAATGAGATCGCGGGCGATCTGCTGTCCTTCAGGGGTGCGGAGGTTGCAGGTCACCGACTTCTTGTTGCGCGCCACAACGGGCCACCACAGCGACTGGCCTTGCGAGCTCTCGCGGCCCCACTGACGCATCGGGTCGCCCTTGCCCGGATCTTCGAGCTTGATGACCTCGGCGCCGAAATCGGCGAGCAGCTGGCCGCAGAACGGGCCTGCCAGTAGCTGGCCCATCTCGATGACCCTGAGATCGGAGAGCGGACCCGACTGGTCCGGGGTCTCGTTTCCTTCGATGTGTGAGGTGGACATATCAACTTCCTCTGCGGTTGGAGCCCGATCGAGAATCGAGCTGTGCTGTGCGCGAACGGCATACGAATTCGACCCCGGTCGCATGTCCCGGGATGTGGATTGTGGTGACGACCTTTGTCGGTCGTCGTCAGATATGACTGATCAGTCCAGGACGGCGCCAATGCCTTTGAAGATCCCGACCCCCGATGTCTGTCCGGTGTCCGGTCGGAGCATTCCGGCGCGAGCGTTGTGTATGTGACAGCGCATCACGGACTCGGCCCACTCCGGGTTGCCGGCTCGGACCGCGGCAACGATCTCGAAGTGGTGAGACAGGCTGCGGGACAGAGCGTCTTCTTCGAAGTGTTTGTAGTTCACGGTTGCGAGATTGATATGCCTGACGGAGGTGAGTGTCGCTGCGAGCTGGCTGCTTTGGGTCTTCTCGGTCAGAATGGCGTGGAACTGGCGGTTCAGTTGTGCGATTGCCGGGAAGTCCCGGTCACCATCGGCCCTGCCGAGGTGCTGCATGTGGCCGGCCAGTTCTTCGAGTTTGTCGATCTCCTTGTCCGACAGCCGCCCGACGGCCATAGCGGTGGCGACCGGCTCCAAAAGGAGTCGGAGATCGAAGATCTCGGTCAGCCGCTCCGCAGTCCATGTTGCAACGCGGGCGCCCTTGTTGGGTGACATCACCACCAGGCCTTCTGCGGCAAGGCGTGCCAACGCCTCGCGTATCGGAGTGCGGCTGACGTTGAGTAGGGCTGCCAGTTCCACTTCGCCCAGCCGGTCGCCTGCGTTCCACTGACCCTCCACGATTTTGGCGCGTAGAAGATCAGTCACGCTTTGCGATGCTTGCGACACCAAGTACCTCCCTCGATTGCATACATCCTATCGCGGGTGTTCGACTCAGACAACCAAAAATGGCTTATCTGAGCCAATTTCTGTCGATTTACACACCTGCAACATTCAACTTGCATACATTCGAAACCTGCGGGAAAATCTGGGCATGGGAACTGAAGTGTCGCGCGAAACGAAAGAGCCCCAGTCGGTGACGATCGTCGAGGTGTCACCCCGTGATGGGTTGCAGAACGAGGCAACGCTGTTGTCGACGGGGGCCAAGCTCGAACTCATCAACAACCTGGTCGGTGCCGGTCTGCGGCGCATCGAGGCAACCAGCTTCGTACACCCGGGGCGCGTCCCGCAGATGGCGGATGCCGAGGCGCTCGCCGCGGCCCTCCCGCGCGGGGAGGTCTCCTGGATTGGATTGGTGTTGAACGAGCGCGGCCTCGACCGGGCCATCGCTGCCGGCCTCGACGAGGTCAATATCGTTGTGGTGGCCTCCGATACGTTCAGTGCTCGCAATCAGGGCACCACCACCACAGAAGGTATTGCGCTCTGGTCGAGTCTGGCCACGCGTGCGAAAGGCGCCGGACTCAAGACGACGGTGACCATTGCGGCCGCATTCGGCTGTCCGTTCGAGGGTGAGGTCCCGGCGGCCCGGGTCGGCGAACTCATCAAGCAGTGTGTGGACGCCCAACCCGACGAGGTGGCGCTGGCCGATACGATCGGTGTCGGCGTTCCGGCGCAGGTGGTCGAACTCGCGGAGTACGCAGCGAAAGAGGCGGCAGGCCTGCCGGTTCGGTGGCACTTCCACAACACCCGCAACACCGGGTATGCCAATGCCCTCGTCGCGTTGCAGTCCGGGGCGTCGGCGCTCGATGCCAGCCTCGGCGGGATCGGTGGATGTCCCTTCGCACCCGCCGCAACCGGAAATATCGCCACCGAGGATCTTTGGTATCTCCTCGAACGCAGCGGCGTGCGAACCGGTCTCGACGTCGAGTTGCTGATGTCGGGGGCGCTGCGGCTCGGCGAGATGCTGGACACGACGGTCCCGGGTCAACTGTCCCGCGCCGGCACGTTCCCGGGCTGACACATTCAATTCACTGCAGTACATCGAGATGATCTGGGAGACACCATGGCCAAAGGTTTGTACATCGCCTTCACCCACCCCCGCGACGATGAGTCGGACGAGGAGATGAATCGGTGGTACAGCAACCATCACCTTCCCGAGATCCTGTCGCTGGAAGGGGTTCAGAGCGCAACGCGGTACCGCTCGCGGGAAGACGACCCGAAGTACCGATACATGGCGGCCTACACCCTCGAGGGCGACGACCTGGACGAGATCGTGGCGCGCATCCACGCCGATGCCCCGAACCGGACGCCCACCACCGCGACTCGTACCGATCCCGGCTCCGAGTTCCGGCTCTTCGATTTCGTGGAGCATCAGCAAAGCAAGTAGCACGCAGGAGAGCGGGCGCCACCGACAACCGAACCGCCGTACACGAGGGTGTACGGCGGCTCGGTTGGTGTCGGTAGCCGATCAGATCGGCGAATCAGAGGATGTAGAGCATCTCCTGGTAGGTCGGGAGAGGCCAGAGATCGTCGGCGACAACACTTTCGAGGGTGTCTGCCGCGAGTCGGACCGCGGCCATCGCGGGAAGCAAGGTGTCCCGTGCGTACTTGGCCTCTTCGAGGCTGCCTTCGACGTGGACACCGAGTGCTGATTTCAGGGCCGCCAAAGCTGCGGTCAGCTCTTTCATCGGCTCGGTGACCATGTTCAGCAATGTGATGTCTGGTTCGATACCGGCGGCTTTGAGGGCGCCCACGTTGGTGGCGATCTCGGTCTGGTACCGGATGGCGGCAGGCATGACCAGCGTCGAACCGATTTCCAGGGTCAGCTTGGCCTCGACTGCGATGGTCAGGATGTACTGTTCCAGGCCGATCTCGTAGCGGCTGTACATCTCGCGATCGTTGAAAACTCCGTACTTGGAGAACAATTCGATCGACGACTCCGAGATCAACTCGGGCAGTGCGTCGACGGTTGTCTTCAGGTTCGGGAGACCCCGCGACTGCGCCTCGATCGGCCAGTTGTCGGAGTAGCCGTCACCGTTGAACACGACGGCGCCGTGCTCGGTGATGATGTCGGTGAGGAGTGTCTGTACGGCAGAGTCGAATTCGACGCCTTCGGCGATGGCCGTCTCGAGCACGGTGGCGCAGTAGTCGAGTGAATCGGCCATGATCGTGTTGAGTACGACCATGGGCTCGCTGACGGTCTGCATCGATCCCGGAGCACGGAATTCGAATCGGTTACCGGTGAACGCAAACGAGCTGGTCCGGTTCCGATCGCCGGGGTCGGTGGGCAGTACCGGCAATGTGTCGACACCGATGAGCATGGTGCCCTTGCCCTTTGACGATGTTGCCGCACCCTTGGCGATCTGATCGAAGACGTCGGCCAGTTGCTCGCCGAGGAAGATCGAGACGATGGCCGGGGGAGCCTCATTGGCGCCCAGGCGGTGATCGTTGGTCGCCGATGCCACCGACACCCGAAGCAGCCCGGCATGCAGATGCACCGCCCGGATGACGGCCGCACAGAACACGAGGAACTGTGCGTTCTCGTGCGGGGTGTCGCCGGGTACCAGGAGGCTGCCGAACTTGTCGTTGCCGAACGAGAAGTTGACGTGCTTGCCCGAACCGTTGACACCGTCAAAAGGCTTCTCGTGGAAGAGGCATTCCATGCCGTGCTTTTTGGCGACCGTTTTGAACGTCGTCATCAGGAGCTGCTGGTGGTCTGCCGCGATGTTGCCGCGTTCGAACATCGGCGCAATCTCGAACTGGCCCGGTGCAACCTCGTTGTGACGAGTCTTGGCGGGGATACCGAGCTTGAAGAGTTCGCGCTCGGTGTCCATCATGAAGCCGAGTACTCGTTCGGGGATAGCGCCGAAGTAGTGGTCGTCGAATTCCTGCCCCTTGGGGGGTTTGGTGCCGAACAGAGTTCGCCCGGCATTGAGCAGATCGGGACGCGCCAGGAAGAAGTGGCGATCGACCAGGAAGTATTCCTGCTCCGGTCCACAGAAGGCGACGACATTGCCGGGATTGGCGTGCCCGAACAGCTTCAGCACCCGCTCCGCATGTTTACCCATGGCCTGCTGTGAGCGCAGAATCGGGGTTTTGTGGTCGAGTGCTTCACCGGTCATCGAGACGAACACGGTTGGGATGCACAGGGTGTTGCCGTTCGGATTCTCGAGCACGTAAGCCGGACTCGTGACATCCCAGCCGGTATAGCCGCGGGCTTCGAAAGTGTTGCGCAGGCCGCCGTTCGGGAAGCTGGAGGCATCTGGTTCACCCTGGATCAGGGTTTTGCCCTGGAACTCGGCGAGAGTCGAGCCGTCGCTCGACGGTTCGAGGAAGCTGTCGTGCTTTTCAGCGGTCAGCCCGGTGAGCGGATAGAAGACGTGGGCGTAGTGGGTGGCGCCCTTCTCGAGCGCCCAGTCCTTCATCGCGGACGCTACGGCGTCGGCGACGGCCGGGTCGAGTTTGCTGCCCTTTTCGATGGTGGAGATCACCGACTTGTAGACGTTCTTCGGCAGCCGCTTCATCATGACCGACTTGTTGAAGACGTTTGCGCCGAAGATGTCTCCCGGCGCCTCGGTGATATCGAAACTGACCGGAGGAGGCTGGTACGCCTCGACTGCAGTGATGGCGGCAAGCCGGATATTGTTTCCGCTCATTCGTTCATTGCCCTTCTCGCGGGTCTCACTGGTGCAATAAGCCCTGACCTGCGAACTCTACGAACGGTCGGTAACGGACTCGTTTCGTCGCAGTGACGATGGAAAGCAGAGTTGACCGGGTGTTACGGATTGGTTGCGTCCGGCCCCAACCTGTCCGGTTTGTGGTGTCAGCGACCGGACGGCCGGTCGATGCGGAAGGCGTGGTGCTGTCCGTCGTCGATCGGATTGTCCGGTTTGAGGTAACCGGTGGCGACCTGGGTGAAGCCCGCCGACAGCAGAGCTCGCCACGACGCGGGATTGGTGACGGCCACCGGGACGATGATTGCCGTGGTCTTGGGTCGATCAACCCAGCAGATCTCCACCATTCGGCGGATCATCAGCGTTCCGTAGCCGCGGCCGGTCATCTCGGCTTCGCCGATGAAGTAGTCGATCGACATGGCGAACTCGGGCACCCTGAGCAGGGTTTCCAGTTCGGCGAGATCATCTGGATAGTCGGCAAAAAAGTACCGCTGGATCAGTCCGATGGGGAGATCTTCGTAGAGAACGATGAAGTCTTCGCACGGTTCGGTCCCGTCGATGCTCCCGCCGAAATCGCGTTCGACCGCTTCATCAGAGGTGTCGTGATTCCAGAAACGGGCGACATGGGGATTGCCCAGCCACTTTTGGATCAGAACAAGATCGTCGCGCTCGGTATGCCGAAACCGCATCCCTTCACTGTCCGCGCCGAGGTCACGGAGGTCAATTTTTCTCCGGGGATGGTTTGTCGGCGATGAGCGCGGGGAAGATGTGATCGCGTAGCAGGGGCGCGAGCTGCGGTGATGTGTCCGTGCGGTCATACCAGCGTAATTCCGCGATCTCTCCGGCAGGCTGCGGTTCACCGGTCAGCTCGGCGCAGAAGATGTGGCCGCACACCAGGGTGTCGGCTTCGTTGGCTGCCGCGGCGGTGAAGGTCCCGAGCTCGGTCAGGTCCTGCGGCGCGATCTCGATGCCGATCTCTTCGAGCACTTCGCGTACCGCTGCCTCGATCGGGCTTTCGCCGGCCTCGAGCTTGCCGCCGGGCAGCATGAAAGCGGTGGTACCGGACTTCCTGACGGTCAGCACCTGTGAAGCGCCGTTGTGGAAGCAGACGGCGGAAACGGTCAGGGTGGGTGACGTGCGTTCGGTATCCGTGCTCATGGGACAAATCATGCCGGGTGGACTCGCCGGGCACGCAACCGGAATGCTTCCACAAATCTAGAACACGTTCTAGTGTGTTCAGCATGACTGATTCTGCGGACGCGACCACCGAATTCGATCACCTACGCGGCGGCACCCACCTCGGCCACCTGATGGTGGCTGCACTCAAGCGACATCACAACGATCCGGTTCTGTTCCTGGGGGACACCACGCTGACCGGCGGTGAGATGGCTGCGCAAGTCAGTACTTACGCGCAGGCCTTCGAGTCGCTCGGTGCCGGTTCCGGTACCGCGGTCGGACTGCTCGCACTGAACCGGCCGGAGGTGCTGTTCGTCATCGGCGCCGGTCAGACACAGGGATGGCGCCGGACCGCGCTGCACCCGCTGGGCTCGCTCGATGATCACGCGTACGTTCTCGGCGACGCGCAGATCGCGACTTTGGTCATCGACCCGGTGCCGATGTTCGTCGAACGGGCGGTGGCGTTGTTGCAGCGGGTCGACAGCCTCAAGCAGGTCTTGACGCTCGGGCCGGTGCCGGCCGAACTCGCCGACGTCGCACGAGACGTGACCGCCGAGGCCCGGCGATTCGATCCACGACCGCTGGTCGCCGCGGATCTGGCACCGGACCACATCGTCTCGATCACCTATACCGGTGGTACCACCGGAAAACCGAAGGGCGTCATCGGGACTGCGTCGGCCATGGCGACGATGACCCAGATCCAGCTGGCCGAATGGGAATGGCCCGAACATCCACGCTTTCTGATGTGCACACCGTTGTCGCATGCGGGTGCGGCCTTCTTTGTGCCCACCCTGATGAAGGGTGGCTCGATGGTGGTGCTGGCCAAGTTCGATCCGGCAGAGGTGCTGCGGACGATCGAGGAGCAGAAGATCACGGCCACCATGCTGGTTCCGTCGATGCTGTATGCCCTGCTGGACCATCCGGATTCGCGCACGCGTGATCTGTCGTCGTTGCAGACGGTGTACTACGGCGCCTCGGCGATCAACCCGGTGCGGCTGGCCGAGGCCATCGAGCGGTTCGGGCCCATCTTTGCCCAGTACTACGGCCAATCCGAGGCGCCGATGGTGATCAGCTATCTGCCCAAGGACGCCCACGACGAGAAGCGACTGTCGAGTTGTGGCCGGCCCTCGGCATTCCTGCGTACCGCTCTGCTCGGTGACGACGGCAAACCGGTTCCGGTGGGGGAGCCAGGTGAGATCTGTGTTGCCGGTCCACTCCTCGCGGGCGGCTACTGGGGACTTCCGGAGGCGACCGCCGAAGCGTTCCGGGATGGCTGGCTTCGAACCGGCGATGTGGCCCGCGAGGACGAGGACGGATTCTGGTTCATCGTCGATCGCACCAAGGACATGATCGTCACCGGCGGCTTCAACGTCTTCCCCAGGGAAGTCGAAGACGTTGTGGCCGAGCATCCTTCGGTTGCTCAGGTCGGTGTGATCGGCGTTCCCGACGAGAAGTGGGGTGAGGCCGTGACCGCGATCGTGGTGCTGCGCAGCGATGCGTTGACCGACGACGTCTCGATCACGGCGATGATCTCGGAGATCCAGGATGCGGTGAAAGACCGGAAGGGTGCGGTGCAATCGCCGAAACGCGTTATCGTCGCGCAGTCACTGCCGCTGACCGCACTGGGGAAACCGGATAAGAAGGCGTTGCGCAAGGAGTACTGGAGTGAGAGCGAGCGGGCCGTCGGCTGAGCGTTTGTCACTCTTGGGGCGTTTGTCACTGTTGGGCCGGTAGCGGCGGGTTCGAATCGGACAGTATCGGGTAGTTCGATTCGAACTTTTTCTTCTCTTCCATAAACACTCTTGCGGACCATGAACTTTCGTACCATGTTTCCATGGCCCGGTCTTCTGACGTTCAGGGTGCGGCTGCCCAAGCCCTCCTCGACTTCGGCAAGTTCTTCACGCGGTGGGACGAGACCGACGATGCGCGTGCGGTTTTTCGGGAGGGTGGACGTGCCGGCGACGTCTTCTATCGCGACCGGTGGAGTCACGACAAAATCGTCCGTTCCACCCACGGCGTCAACTGCACCGGCTCGTGCTCGTGGAAGGTCTACGTCAAAGACGGCATCATCAGCTGGGAGACACAGGAGACCGACTATCCGTCGGTGGGACCGGACAGTCCGGAGTATGAGCCGCGCGGTTGTCCCCGCGGTGCCGCGTTCTCGTGGTACACGTATTCGCCTACGCGAGTTCGTCATCCGTATGCCCGCGGTGTACTCGTCGAAATGTTCAGGGAAGCCAAGTCCCGCCTGGGCGACCCGGTGCTCGCCTGGGCCGACGTCGTCGGCGACCCGTTACGCCGCAGGTCATATCAGCGTGCGCGGGGCAAGGGGGGCCTGGTTCGGGTGTCCTGGGACGAGGCCATCGAGATCGCTGCCGCAGCGCACGTCCACACCATCAAGACCTACGGACCGGATCGCTGCGCCGGATTCTCACCGATTCCGGCGATGTCGATCGTTTCGCACTGTGTCGGGACCCGATTCGTCCAGCTGATCGGCGGTGTGATGACGTCGTTCTACGACTGGTACGCCGACCTGCCGGTGGCCAGTCCGCAGGTCTTCGGGGATCAGACCGACGTCCCGGAGTCGGGCGACTGGTGGGACGCCACATATCTGATGATGTGGGGCTCCAACGTGCCCGTGACCCGCACCCCCGACGCCCACTGGATGGCCGAGGTCCGCTATCGCGGCACAAAAGTGGTCACGGTCAGTCCCGACTACGCCGACAACTCCAAGTTCGCCGACGAATGGCTGCCCGCACAGGCCGGGACCGACGGCGCGCTGGCGATGGCGATGGGGCACGTCATTCTCACCGAGTTCTTCGTCCGGCGTTCGGTGCCCTTCTTCATCGACTATGTCCGGACTTACAGCGACCTACCTTTCTTGATCCATATCGACGAACACGACGGTGGGTTCGTGCCCGGAAAGTTCTTGACCGCAGACGAATTGGGCGGTTCGCACGGCGATCCTGTCGAGAACAGCGTCTGGAAGACGGTGGTCCTGGACGAGGCCACGGGTGAGCCGGTGGTTCCCAACGGGTCCATCGGATTTCGCCACGGGCAGGCCGGCGAGGGGCGGTGGAACCTCGATCTCGGAACAGTCGATCCCGCGTTGAGTTTGCATGGTCGTGCCGACAGCGACAACGTCGAGATCATGATGCCGGCGTTCGATGCCCCCGACGGCTCGGGCTCGGTCCTGCGGCGCGGTGTTCCGGCGATCCGGGTGAACGGACATCTTGTCACCACGGTCTTCGACCTGATGCTCGCCCAATACGGAGTAGGCCGGGGCGGTCTGCCGGGGCAGTGGGCGAGCGGATACGACGATGTGAGTACTCCGTACACGCCCGCGTGGCAGGCCGAGATCACCGGCGTGCCCGCGGAGGCGGCCATCCGGGTGGCCCGTGAGTTCGCCACCAACTCGGTCGAGTCCGGCGGTCGGTCGATGATCATCATGGGAGCGGGTATTTGCCAGTGGTTCCACGGCGACGCAACCTACCGCGCGATCCTCTCGATGTTGATCCTCACCGGATGTATGGGTCGAAACGGGGGTGGCTGGGCCCACTACGTTGGCCAGGAGAAGTGCCGACCCCTCACCGGTTGGATCTCCTTGGCCAACGCGCTCGACTGGTCGCGGCCGCCGCGCACGATGGCCGGAACGTCCTACTGGTACATGCACACCGATCAATGGCGCAACGACGGGTACTCGACGACGTCACTGGCGTCACCGTTGTCCAGGGGCACGCTCACACACGAACACACCGCGGACGCGATCGCGCAGTCGGCACGTCTGGGCTGGATGCCGTTCTATCCGCAGTTCGATCGCAGTCCCCTCGACATCGCAGACGAAGCCGACGCCGCGGTCGAGGACGGCGTGGACAAGAGTGTCGCCGATCATGTGGCCCGCCGACTCTCCAACGGCGAGCTGACGTCAGCGATCACCGATATCGATGCTCCGCAGAACTGGCCCCGGACGCTCGTGCTGTGGCGGTCGAACCTGATGGGATCGTCGGCGAAAGGCAATGAGTACTTCCTGCGGCACCTGCTTGGCACCCATCACAACGTGATGGGCGCCGAAGACCCCGCGACACCTCGGCCCCGGGATGTGTTGTGGCACAGCCAAGCGCCTGAAGGCAAGCTTGATCTGCTTCTGTCCGCAGACTTTCGGATGACGTCGACGACCCTGCTCTCGGACGTGGTGTTACCGGCCGCCACCTGGTACGAGAAACACGACCTGTCCGCGACCGACATGCACCCGTTTGTGCACGCCTTCTCGCCTGCCATCGATCCGCCGTGGGAGGCCAAATCAGACTTCGATCTGTTCCACCTTCTCGCCCAGAGGTTTTCGGATCTGGCCAAGACGCACCTGGGGGTGCGGCGAGATCTGGTCAGCGTGCCAATGCAACACGACACACCGGGGGAGATCGCCGCGCCCCACGGACGGGTGGACGACTGGCAGGAGGCCGGCATCCGGGGGGCGCCCGGACGAAACATGCCCACGTTCACCGTCGTCGAACGCGACTACACCGCGATCGCCGACAAATTGGCCACAGTGGGCCCCTTGGTCGAGCGCCTGGGATTCACCGTCAAGAACATCACCTACGACCTCGCGGAGCAGAGCAACCGGCTAGCCATCTCTCACGGCGTCATGGCGGGCGGGGCCGCAGCAGGGCGTCCGGCCATCGACACCGACGTCAAACTTGCCGACGCGATCCTGACCTTTTCCGGCACCACAAACGGTTCCGTGGCCGTCGACGGATTCCGGAAGCTGCAACGACGGGTGGGCAGGCGGCTCGACGATCTTGCCCTCGGGTCGGAGGAAAGGCGCATCACCTTTGCCGACACCCAGAAGGGACCGGTCGCGGTACTGACGTCCCCGGAGTGGTCCGGATCGGAGACCGGTGGCAGGCGCTACGCCCCGTTCACGCAGAACATCGAACGGCTCAAGCCATTTCACACACTCACCGGCCGCATGCACTTCTACCTCGACCACGACTGGATGATCGACATCGGTGAGTCGTTGCCGATCTACCGGCCCCCGCTGGACATGCACCGGTTGTTCGGCGAACCCCGGCTGGGACCGGACGGTGCCCAGCAGATCACCGTCCGATACCTGACACCCCACTCGAAGTGGTCGATCCATTCCGAGTACCAGGACAACCTGCTCATGCTGTCGTTGTCCCGTGGCGGTCCGACCGCATGGATCAGCCCGCAGGACGCGGCAGCCATCGAGGTGGCCGACAACGACTGGATCGAATGCGTCAACGCCAACGGGGTGATGGTGTGCCGTGCGATCGTCAGCCACCGGATGCCGGTGGGGGTGGCCTTTGTCCACCACGCACAGGACCGCACGATCGACGTGCCGAAATCGGAGGCCACCGGGAGGCGCGGCGGCATGCACAACTCGGCAACCCGGCTGCTGGTCAAACCCACACATCTGATCGGCGGATACGCCCAATTGTCCTACGCCTTCAACTATCTGGGGCCGGCAGGCAATCAACGCGACATGGTGGCAACAATTCGCAAACGCAGTCAGGAGGTGAAGTACTGATGCGTGTGATGGCCCAGGTGGGCATGGTCATGAATCTCGACAAGTGCATCGGGTGCCATACGTGTTCGGTGACGTGCAAGCAGGCTTGGACAAACCGTGCCGGCACCGAATATGTGTGGTTCAACAATGTGGAAACCCGTCCGGGACAGGGGTATCCGCGCCGTTACGAAGACCAGGAGAAATGGCGGGGTGGTTGGCACCTGAACTCCAGGGGCAAACTGCGATTGCGCACCGGCGGTCGACTGCAGAAACTGTTCACGCTGTTCGCCAGTCCGGTCCAGCCGACCATCGCCGACTACTACGAGCCCTGGACCTACGACTACCAGACCCTGATCGACGCGCCGCTCGGCGACGACTTCCCGGTTGCCCGACCCAAATCGTTGCTGACCGGTGAGAACACCAACATCAAGTGGTCGGCCAACTGGGATGACAACCTCGGCGGCGCAACAGAATACGGCGATCAGGACCCGATCGTGGCCAAACTTCGACGGGACTGCGAGGATGCGGTCAAGTTCAGTTTCGAACAGACCTTCATGTTCTACCTGCCCAGGATCTGCGAGCACTGTCTGAACCCGTCGTGCATGGCGTCCTGTCCGTCCGGCGCCATCTACAAGCGCAGTGAAGACGGGATCGTGCTCGTCGACCAGGACCGATGCCGGGGATGGCGGCAGTGCATCACGGGGTGTCCGTACAAGAAGATCTATTTCAATCACAAGTCGGGCAAAGCCGAGAAGTGCACATTGTGCTACCCGCGGATCGAGGTCGGTCAGCCGACGGTGTGCTCGGAGACGTGTGTCGGTCGGTTGCGATATCTCGGGATCTTTCTCTACGACGCCGATGCGGTGACAGAGGCTGCGTCCACACCCGACGATCAAGATCTCTACGAGGCCCAACTCGATCTGCTCCTCGACCCCCACGATCCCGCGGTCGCGGCGGCCGCGCGCGCCGACGGCATCCCGGACGACTGGCTCGACGCCGCGCGCCGTTCTCCGATCTACGCGCTGGCCAAGAAGTTTCGGGTGGCACTGCCACTGCATCCGGAATACCGCACCATGCCGATGGTCTGGTACGTACCGCCACTGTCACCGATCGTCGACCTGTTGGCCGAGCAGGGGCACGACGCCGAGAACCGGAGCACCCTGTTCGGTGCCATCGACGCACTGCGAATTCCGGTGGAGTACCTCGCCGAATTGTTCACCGCCGGTGACACCGACCTCATCGACTCGGTACTCAAACGCCTCGCCGCGATGCGCGCTTACATGCGGGATATCACCCTTGGACGTGAACCCGATGCCGGCATCCCGGCATCGGTGGGAATGTCCGAAGAGGAGGTCTACGAGATGTATCGCCTCATGGCCATCGCCAAATACGAAGACCGCTACGTGATTCCGACGGCGCACCTCGAACAGGCCGAGAAGCTGGAGGAGACGGCATGCTCGCTGGACCACGACGGCGGCCCGGGGATGTTCGAATCGTCCGCGTTCGGTGAAGCCAGTGGTCGCGCGGTGCCGGTGTCGGTGGAGACGTTCCACGCGCTCAAGCAGCGTCAGACCAGCGACACCGCAGCCGGTGCGAGCAGCATGGCGGATCGCGTGAACCTGTTGAACTGGGACGGAAACGGCACTCCCGCAGGCCTGTTTCCCGACCGGACGAAGGCGCCATGAGGTGGCCGGGGGATCGCCGCGCCGACCATCGGGTGGTCCACCAGGTGGCATCGCTGTGCCTGTCCTACCCCGATGCCGCATTGTTCTCGAAGATCGGGTTGGTCAGGGCGGCACTGAATGAGATCGAGTGCCAGGCCACCACCGGGCCGCTGCGACGCTTCGTCGACCATCTGGCGGCCACGGATCAGGCCGCGCTGGGCCGCGAGTACGCCGAGGTCTTCGACCTGTCGAGCAAACGTACACTGTACCTCTCGTATTGGACCGACGGCGATACCCGCCGACGTGGCGCGGCGCTCGGCGAGTTCAAACAGCTCTATCGAGACAGCGGATTTCTCGTGGATCTGGGTGGCGAATTGCCTGACCACTTACCCATCGTGCTCGAGTTCTGCGCGCGCGCCGATCCGGTGGTCGGCGCCGGGGTGCTCACCAGATATCGGGTCGCGATCGAACTGATCCGGTTCGGGTTGCTCGACCGCGGCACGCCGTACGCCGACGTGCTCGAGTCGGTGTGCGCAACCCTGCCAGGTGCGTCACCCGCGGACAGAGCGGCGGCGCTGGCGATGCGTCCTCCGATACCGGTGGAGACCGTCGGCCTCGAGCCGTTCGATCCGCGGCTGCTGCCCATCGCCGGGACGAGGTGAGGGCGGTGGACATCCTGCTGTGGGGCGCGATCCCGTATCTGGTTCTGCTGCTCCTGATCGGCGGCACCGTCTGGCGTTACCGGTACGACAAGTTCGGCTGGACAACACGATCGTCTGAGCTCTACGAATCGCGGCTGCTGCGCATTGGTTCGCCGCTCTTCCACTTCGGCATCCTCGTGGTGATCATCGGACATGCGATCGGTCTGCTCATCCCGGAATCCTTCACCGACTCGCTGGGCATCTCCGAAGACCTCTACCACCTGAACTCCGCGTTCTTCGGCCTCATCGCCGGTATCTGCACCTTGGCCGGACTGGTGATCCTCATCTACCGCAGGCGGCACACCGGTCCGGTGTTCATGGCGACGACCCGCAACGACAAGGTGATGTACCTCGTCCTGACGTCGGCGCTGCTGCTCGGCTTGTATTGCACCCTGCTCGGCGCCCTTCCAGACCAGAAAGGTGTCAACTACCGGGAGACGGTCTCTCCCTGGTTCCGCTCGATCTTCCTGCTGCAACCGGACATCGATGCGATGAACAAGGCGCCGCTGCGTTTTCACATCCACGTCCTGGTCGGGATGTTGTTGTTCGCGATGGTGCCCTTCACCCGACTGGTACATATGCTGACCGCTCCCGTGCACTACCTGTTCCGGCCCTACATCGTCTATCGCAGCCGTGACAAGACGTCGGCCTCCGGCAGCCATTCATACGGGCGGGCCTGGGCTCCGGTCGGGACGAAGGACCGCGACCGATGAGTACGTCGACGGAACCGTCGATCGACCGTGGTGCACAGACCCGCAACCTCGTCCTGGCGACGGTTGCATTCGGGATCAGCTTCTGGGCGTGGAACCTGATCGGCCCGCTCGGAGTTCGGTACGCCGATGACCTGGATTTGTCGTCGACACAGAAGTCGGTACTGGTGGCGATTCCGATTCTGGTGGGTTCGCTGGGACGCATCCTGACGGGTGCACTCACCGATCGGTTCGGGGGCCGGTCGATGTTCACAGTGCTGCTGCTCTCGTCGGTCCCGTTTGTGGTGTTGTTGGCAATCGGTGGGCATTTCGACAGCTACGCGACCTTGATCGTCGCGGGATTCTTCCTCGGTGTCGCCGGAACCACGTTCGCGGTGGGCATACCCTTCGTCAACGCCTGGTATGACAAGTCCCGCAGGGGTTTTGCCACCGGCATCTTCGGTATGGGAATGGGCGGCACCGCCTTTTCCGCGTTCTTCACGCCCCGGTTCGTCGACTGGTTCGGTTATGTGACAACACATCTGATCATCGTCGCCGCGCTCGTGGTGATGGCGGCGGTCTGCTGGATGTTCATGCGCGATTCCCCTCGGTGGTCGTCAAACCACGACGCCGTGGTCCCCAAACTCATCGGTGCCGCAAAACTGCCGATCACCTGGGAGATGAGCTTTCTCTATGCCGCGACGTTCGGTGGCTTCGTCGCGTTCTCGACCTACCTGCCCACCTACCTCAACGAGGTCTACGAGTTCGACCTGGAGGGCGCCGGTACCAGAACCGCCGGATTCGCGCTCGCGGCAGTGATCGCGCGGCCCGCAGGCGGCATATTGTCCGATCGTTTCGGTGCGCGTCTGATCACGGTGATCGCCACCATCGGAGCGGCGGGCTTGGCAATCTGGATGATCACCAAGCCGCCGGTCGAGATCCCGGCCGGTATCAACTTCGTTCTGATGGCGGTGTGCATGGGTCTGGGCTCGGGCTCGGTGTTCAGTTGGGTGGCCAAGGAAGCGCCCGCGAAAAGGGTCGGCGCGGTCACCGGCATCGTCGGTGCCGCAGGCGGGCTCGGCGGCTTCTTCCCGCCGCTGGTCATGGGAGCCACATACAACGAGGCCGATCACAGCTACACCGTCGGCCTCACGTTGCTGGTGATCGTTGCCGCACTCGCGGCGGTGTTCACGGTGTTCGGTATCCGTGGCCGCCGTGCCGAAAATCCGCCATAGTGGTGGCCGTGGCGAGTGTTTCGACAACCCGGCATCTGTTGCGGGCCCGGGATCTGATCGACGCGGAGTATTCGACGGCACTGACCGTCGAGGAGATGGCGGCCGCGGCGCGGTTGTCGCGCGCCCACTTCACCCGGTCATTCGCCAAGACTTTCGGGCAGTCGCCGCACACATATCTGCAGACCCGCCGGCTCGAACGGGCTGCGGCACTGTTGCGCAACACCGACTATTCGGTAGCCGATGTCTGTGTGGCAGTTGGTCTTCGCAGTGTTGGTTCGTTCACCACGAGTTTCAAGAGGACATTTGGTGAGACGCCCGCGCAGTATCGCGCCAGTCGTCCACCCGCAGCGCGGCGGATCATGGTTCCGACGTGTGTGGTGCGCACCTTCGGCCGGCCATCCCCGGATAGTCGCATCGGATAGAGCACAAGGGGAGAAGACCGGGACGGTTGTGCGGGGTTACGTTCGAACCACCGATTCGAACAACCAGTCACGGGAGGTCACGATGTTGAAAATTGCCAGCGCGCAGGTGTGGGTTCACGACCAGGATGAGGCCTTGAAGTTCTATACCGACAAGCTCGGGATGGAGGTCCAGGCAGACGTGTCGTTGCCCGAGATGGACGGATTCCGGTGGCTGACGGTGTCCCCGCCGGGGCAGGACGACGTCAGCATCGTGTTGATGGATGTCCCTGGTCCGCCGATGCTGACCGAATCGGCCAGGATCGAGATCTTGGAACTGGTCTCCAAAGGCTTGGCCACCGCCGTATTCCTGACCACGGAAGATTGTCGGGCGGAATACGAGCGTTTGTCGGCGCGCGGTGTCGAGTTCACCGATCTGCCCGAACAGCGCCCGTACGGGATCGACGCCGGCTTCCGCGATCCCTCGGGCAACAGCTTCCGGTTGACCCAGACGATCGATGTCGCTGCCGTCTAGACAGGCGATGACGCTGTGGGGCACCCGATTTGGAGTGCCCCACAACGTATGTGCGGGTGGCGGTCGCCCGCTCAGCCCTTGACGCAGACCACCTGCTTGAGGTGTGCCACCACTTCGACCAGGTCCGTCTGCGCGGCGATCACCGAATCGATGTCCTTGTAGGCGGCCGGTATCTCATCGACGACGCCGGCATCCTTGCGGGACTCGACGCCCTCGGTTTGTGCGACCAGATCTTGCGCGGTGAACATCTTTCGGGCCTTGGTCCGGCTCATCTTCCGCCCCGCCCCATGTGACGCGGAGTAGAAGGACGCCTGCGACCCGAGACCCCGCACGACGTAGGAGCCCGTCCCCATCGATCCGGGGATCAATCCCAGCTCGCCCGACCCGGCCCGGATCGCACCCTTCCTGGTCACCAACAGTTCGATCCCGTCGATCACCTCGGTCGCCACGTAGTTGTGGTGACAGGAGATCGGTTCGGAAAACTGCACCGGCCGCGTCGGAAATGACTCCCGTACAGCCGAACACACCAGTTGGAGCATCACCCGACGATTTCTCGCCGCGTACTCCTGGGCCCAGGTCAGATCGCGACAGTACGCATCCATCTCCGGGGTTCCGGTGAGGAACACGGCAAGATCGCGGTCGGGGAGATCGGCGTTGTGCGGCAGACCTGCGGCAACCTGCATGTGCTGGTCCGCGAGCGATTTCCCGATGTTCCGGGATCCGGAATGGAGCATGACCCAGACCGACGAATCACCCTCGGAAACACAGACCTCGATGAAATGGTTACCGCCACCGAGTGTCCCGAGCTGCGTGTGGGCGCGGGTATCCAGGTTCTGGACACTCCGATCGAGGTCACCGAACCGGGACCAGAAATCACCCCAGCCGCCACCGACATCCATCCCCCGTAGGTTCACCGGCCGCTTGTGGGCGCGGAATCCCACGGGGACCTCTGCCTCGATGGCCGAACGCAGTCCGGAAAGGTCGTCGGGAAGATCGGATGCGACCAGATCTGTTCGCACAGCTGCCATTCCGCAACCGATGTCGACGCCGACCGCAGCCGGACAGACCGCGTCGCGCATCGCGATCACCGAACCCACTGTCGCGCCCTTGCCGACATGGACATCGGGCATCACCCGAACACCGTGCACCCACGGGAGAGCCGACACCCGGCGTAGCTGCTCGCGGGCCTGCACCTCGACAGACGCCTCGTCAACCCACAGAAGGGTCGAGGCGACTGCGCCGGAAAGCGGAACGGGGTAGCGGGTGTTCATGATGGTTCCTTGATTGCGTTGTCGGCCATCGGTCGACGGCCCGGGCAACCGTAGGCTTCTGTCGTAGGTACCGTCCACCGATTATGTCGGCGTCGGTAACCTCATGAGATGACCGGTCGCAGCGCCAGGCCGCTGAAGTCGCACATCGCCACGCGGTTGCGTGGCATGGCGTACAGCTATCCGGAAATCGGCGCGACCCGGTCTGCGCTCCCAGGCGGCTATCACCACATGCACCGGGAAGTGGTCGTCGGATCTGGTCGGCAGTGTTTCACCGAAATCGCCGATGCGATCGAAACCTGGCAGGTACAACTCGGTGCCGGCATACGGGTCTTCGCGTCGGCGGAGGCCATCGAGGCAGGTACCGTCGCCCGGGTTGCGGTCGGGGTCGGGCCGCTGAGGCTCAAAGCCCCGGTCAGGGTTGTGTACGTCATCGATGAACCCGACCGCCGCGGATTTGCCTACGGCACACTCGTCGGTCACCCCGAATCGGGGGAAGAACTCTTCTGTGTTGAATTGCGGGACAACAACTCTGTGGTCTTTGCGGTGACGGCATTCTCGCGTCCACAGACCCTGCCTGCCCGGCTCGCCGGCCCGTTGGGCAGGTACGGCCAGAGTTTTATCACCGGCAGATATCTCGGGGCGATGCGTGTGTGGGAAGCCCGCAACCGCGGTTGACCACAGAAGCACACGGTCCAGTCATAAGCACACGTTGCACCGTGTGCTTATGACTGGACCGTGTGCATCTGTAGAGGTCCTCGGCTGGCCCGTCAGTCCTCTTTGTCACCGATCAGTTCGGCCACATGGTTCGGGACGTAGGTGCTGATCTCCCGGGAGGGTCGTTGGTAGGTGCCGGTGTCGATGGGATGTTCTGGCAGTTCGACTTTCGGCTTCACGACTTCGTGGTACTCGATCGTTGACAGCAGGTGCGACATCATGTTGATCCGGGCGTGTTTCTTGATGTCGGACTCGACGACGTACCAGGGGCTGTTGGGGGTGTCGGTGTGCACCATCATCTCGTCCTTCGCGCGGGAATAGTCTTCCCAGCGATAGACCGACTCGAGGTCCATGGGACTCAGTTTCCATTGGCGCACCGGATCATCGAGGCGTGACCGGAAGCGTCGCAGTTGCTCGGCGTCCGACACCGAGAACCAGTACTTGCGCAGGATGATCCCGTCATCAAGGAGCATCTGCTCGAATATCGGCGTCTGGCGCAGGAACAGCGAATGTTCTTGTGGCGTGCAGAATCCCATGACCTTCTCCACGCCGGCCCGGTTGTACCACGAGCGGTCGAAGAGGGTGATCTCACCGGGCGCCGGAAGATGCGCGATATAACGCTGGTAGTACCACTGACCTCGTTCCCGGTCGGTGGGTGCGGGCAGTGCGGCGACCCGGACCACGCGAGGGGAGAGGTATTCGGTGATCCGCTTGATCGTGCCGCCCTTGCCTGCGGCATCGCGGCCTTCGAAGACGACAACCACACGGGCTCCGGTCTCCTTGGCCCACTCCTGCAGTTTGACGAACTCCGTTTGCAGACGGAAGAGTTCGGCCTCGTAGATGTCGTTGGGGATCTTCTTCGGCTTGGTGTTCTTCTTCTTGCCGCTGCTCTTGCTCCCGGATCCTGTCTTTCCCATTGATGAAGCCTACTGGCTCACGGAACGAACTTCGGGCCGAAACTCTCGATACGTTGCAGCAGCGTGGTCGATTCCTGATTGCGAGCGAGATGGCGAGCTTTCTCGTATGCCGAGCGCGCGGATTCCAGATCCCCGATCGCCAATCGATACCGGGCGTTGGTGAAGTGTAGATGCGGTTCGGCATACCGCTGGCCGAAAGTCTGCAGGTGCTGCTCGGCGGCCGTGAGCAATTCGGCGACCTCGTCGAGGCGATCCGCGGCCAGCGCGGCCTCGGCGTAAAGGCCGTAGTAGGCGGAACCACCTGTGTTCGGGCCGGCCTCGACGGCGGGGCGCAGATCGCGCAGGCGTTGCAGGCCCTGCTCACGGTTGCCGAGTATGACTTCGGCCCACCAGTACATCGACTCGCTGAACGCACGCAGGAAGTCGAATGGCCCGTCCGCCACCGAAGCCATCCAGGCGCGACCGGTATCGGCCGTCCACTGCGGATCGGCGGCCAACGCACCGGCCAGCATCGCAAAACTGCCTGCGGCATTGCGGCCGTATGCGTCCGGTGTCTGGTGGATCAAACGTCGGAAGCTCTCCCGTCCGGCGGCGACACCGATGTGCATCGTGGTCATCCAGGCGAAAAACGCATAACCGAGCAGATCCCAGTCATGCTGTAGCCCGTGCATCGCGGTCTGGTCCAACTGTTTGCGGATCTCCTGGGCGTGGGCCAGGGATCTGTATGAACTCCCGATCTTGCCCCGGTCCCACTCGTTCACGCCCCACGCCTGATATCCGATGATCCCGATCGCGGGGTCGTCGGATTCCATTGCGGCGTGGTACATCTCGGTCGCGAGCTCATGCGCACGATCGAGAGCCAGTGACTGTGAATAGGATGCCCACCGGGAGTATCTGAAGTCGGCGACGTTGCGCAGATCGCCGATGGACGCCGCGAGTTCTTCACCACGATCGAGATATTCGGTGGCGGCGGCGAGATAACCGTCCCGGGCACCGATGACCGAGACCAGGAGGCCGACCGCTTCGAGTTCGAGCCGCTGGTCACCATCAGCGCGAGCGAGTGAACTGCACGCCCCCAACTGCCATTCGGCGGATTCGTACGAGAACCGCATCAGCGACTCATGTGCTGCGGCCAACAGGGCGCGCGCGGTGACCTGGCGTTCCGAGAGCGGGCCTGCCGACCACAGATGATGGGCAAGCTCTCCGAGTCGGGTGCCGCCGGATTCGGTGAGGTGGCCTGCGATCTTCATGTGCAGACGCCGGGCCCGCAGTGGTGGAATGCTCTCGACGATCGCCTCGCGCACCAGATCGTGGGCGAAGAAGACGGTGTACGGATCGTCGGGGCCGGTTTCGATCACCGAGTGTTCCTCGGCCGGTTCGAGAGTGTCCAGCACGGTTTCGATGGGCATGGACGCGGCACCGGCAAGCAGTTCGAGGTCGACCCGTTTACCGATGAGCGCCGCGACCTCCAGCAGTTCCATCGTCGCAGCGGGCATGTGGTCCAACCGGCCCCGGACCACGTCTCGTACGCCGGCAGGCACGCCGCCGGGTGCCGCGGCGATCGGCGAGAGTTCGCCGTCGTCGGAAAGGGTGCGTGCGAGTTCGCGGGCGAAGAAGGCGTTGCCTTTGGTGCGCCGTCTCACCGATTCGACAACCTCGGGGACCGGACGGCTGCCGGTTTCACGGTGGATCAGTTCGCCGATGGCGTTGCTGTCGAGCGGGCCGACGGCAATACGGAGCTGCGACGGGAGACGACTGAGCTCGGCCAGTGTGTTGCGCACGGTTTCGCGACGGACCCCGTCGCCGGTACGGATCGCGCAGATCACCACCAACTGCGAGAGCTGCGCCTTGGCCACGTGGGTGACGAGTTCGAGTGATGCGCTGTCGGCCCATTGGATGTCGTCGAGCACGACGATGAGTGCGGTACGCCCGGACAGTTGCGCGAGCAGAGCCGCCACCTGCGTGTGGAGTCTGAATCTGGCTGTCGCATCGGGTATTTCGAGCTGCGGTGACAGCGTGTCCCGGCCGTCGACCAATTCGCCGAGTTCGTTGCCGGACAACATGTTCCGTTCAGCATCTGTCAGGTGCGGCACGAGATCGTTCAGGATCTTGACCCAGGGCCACATCGCCGGTGCCGCGCCGCCCTCCAGGCAATGTCCCCACAGGGTCAACGGGCTGCCGGGGCGATGCGTGTGCTGGGCGCATGCGGCGATCAACGTGGTCTTGCCTGCACCGGCCTCGCCTTCCACGATGATCACCGAGCCGGCGCCGCCGGACACGGCGACGATCGCGTTGTCGATACGCGCGCGCTCATCGAGTCTGCCGATGAGCGGCAGTGCGGTGTCCGGCCTCGGCGGGGTGTCCTGGGAGTCCGCCGCCGTCGGCTGATCCCCAGATACCGCGCCTGCCGCCGCGGTCCTCACGAGTCGGGTACGTGGGTTGAGATGCGGGGCGTGGGCGAGGATGTCTTTTTCGAGTTCGCGCAGTGTGGGCCCCGGATCGACACCGATCTGCTCGGACAGGATCCGTCTGGCATCGGCAAGCGCCGCAAGAGCATCGGACTGCCGACCCATCCGGTATCGGGATATGGCGAGCAGGGCCCAGAGTCCTTCGTTGAGGGGCTGAGCCCCCAGTGCCTGTTCGACGTCGGTTGCCAAGAGCTGGGTCTCGCCGAGTTCGAGGCGGATCTCAAACGACAGTTCGAGTGCGACACCGTGGAGTCGAGCGACGTGTTCGGCGGCCCCGTCGCGAAACGAGAGGCCTTCGAACTCGGGGAGCAGCGGTGCGTACACGTCGAGGGCCGACCGCAATGCACCTGCCGCCGAATCGAATTCATGGCGAGAGTGCAGATCCCTGGCCAGTGCGATGTCGCGGTTGAATCGGTGCAGGTCGACATCGTCATCGGCAGTGATCAATACGTATCCGGAGCCCCTGGTGACCAGGACGCTCGGCTGGGCGCGCGGCGCACGATCGGGTTCGAGGATTCTGCGCAGGCCTGAGATGTAGGCCTGGAGGGAGGCTTCGGCGCGATCAGGTGCGGCATCGCCCCAGATTCCGTCGATGAGTCGATCGCTTGTGACCGCATGTCCGTCGGCGAGAATCAACTGCGCAAGAAGAGCTCGTTGCTTCCGGGTACCGATGGCCACGCCGCCGCCGTCCATGGTGGCCGACAGGCCTCCGAACAGCGAATACCGGCGCACGCTCACCCGAGTAGTTTAAGCACCATCAGGTGCATTCTCCGAGGTTCGGAGGTTGTCGCGATGTAAGCATGTGTCAGGAGAAGGGTGAGCGGGATGAGCAGGTCGGAACAGGGTTTTCCCATCGAGTTGGGACTGGACACGTTCGGTGACCGGACCGCAGGCCCCGACGGTGAACTCGTGCCGTACGACCAGGTGATCCGCGAGGTGGTTGCCGAAGGGGTTCTCGCCGACCAGTTGGGTCTGGACTTCTTCGGAGTAGGGGAGCATCACCGCGCGGATTTTGCGGTGTCGGCTCCAGAGGTGGTGCTCGCCGCGATTGCCGCACACACATCCCGCATTGCGCTGGGAACCGCGGTCACCGTTCTCAGTTCGGACGACCCGATCCGGGTCTACCAGCGATTTGCCACTCTCGACGCGATCTCTGGAGGCCGCGCCGAAGTTATTCTGGGCCGGGGTTCGTTCACCGAATCGTTTCCACTGTTCGGGTTGGACCTGAGTCAGTACGAAGAACTGTTCTCCGAGAAGCTCGACCTCTTTGCGGCCTTGCGCGACGAGGGTCCGATCGTCTGGTCCGGTGAGACACGCGCGCCGCTGACCGGCCAACAGGTGTATCCCAAGACCGCAGCAGGCAGCGTACGAACGTGGATCGGTGTCGGTGGGTCGCCGGAGTCGGTCGTCCGAGCCGCTCGGTACGGAATTCCATTGGTGCTGGCGATCATTGGCGGCGAACCACTCCGATTCAAACCATTTGTCGATCTCTACCATCGGGCATTGAAGGAATTCGACAAGCCATTGCTTCCGGTGGCGATGCATTCGCCGGGTCACCTCGCCGACACCGACGAGGGCGCACGAGACGAACTGTGGCCGCACTATCGCGATCAGATGGCCCGAATCGGCGCCGAACGAGGCTGGCCGCCGCCCACCCGTGACCAGTTCGAGCAGTCGGCAGGGCCAGAGGGGTCGGTGTACGTGGGCTCACCTGAGACGGTGGCGGCCAAGATCATTCGCAATGTGAACGCGATGGGTGTCACGAGGTTCGACCTCAAATACAGCAACGGGACACTGTCGCACGAGGTCAAGATGCGCAGCATCGGACTGTATGGCACCAAGGTCGCCCCGATCGTCCGGAATGCACTGGCCTGAGAGGGTAAAGTCCGATCAACCGTTGCCCGTCGTGTGCATCGGACCCCGGGGGAGGACGTCACGTGGCCAGCAGCTCAGGTCCGGTATCGGTCACCTGTCGGACCGAATACCGGCGACCGGTGCACAACCGGCTTGCCACCATTGCGAGTGCGTTGGCGATCATCGCGATGATCGAGTTGGTTGTACTGACCATCGCCGACGTCGATCCGGCGATCACCGGTGCCGCGGTCATCGCGACGCTCGGCCTGGGGCTGCTCATTGCGGCGATCGGCAGAGTGATCGACCTGCCCGCCGTCAGCGTGACGGTCGACGATGCGATGGTGCACCTCGGTAACGCAGGTGTGGCGATCAACTCGTTTCCGCTGGACGATCTGCTGTCGGTCAAGCAAAGTGCCGAGTTGTCCGCCGACACGTCGATGTCGCGGTCGAGCCGCACCGATCAGTTCCGCGTCCAGGGGTGCCGCTATCTGCAGCTCCGGTTTGCGAGCAACCCGGATCAGGAGTGGCAGGTTGCCGTCATCGAATCGGATCCGGCGGCGGCCGAGGTGCTCGCCCGGTTGCGTGCGCGCCAGCCTGCCAAACGGAAGGTGCTGATCGGGATCGGCGGTGACGGCCGCGTTTCCGGCCGCCTTGTGAAGCCTGCGGCCGCACAGCCCGACTATCGTCCGGCCGACCCCGAGGCAGGTCGACCGGTTCCCCGAATTGCCAACGCCGGCAGCAAGGAAGCGGCGCAACGACTGTGGCAGGCTGCCTGCCGCCAACACGATGCGATTCTGGTCGATTACGCCCAATACGAACTCGAACCCGAACTGGTGCTGCGGTATCCGGCCGTCACCGACGTCTCGGTCGAATCGGTGGCCAATTTCCACACCGCGCTGGCCCGGGCGCAGGACCTACGGAGCGACGAATTTCCGATGAGTCTTGATCGTGCCGACGAGTACCAGCAAGCGGTGACCGAGGCAGGTAAGGCGTGGGCCGAATGCGAGAATTACGGTCGCGCAATCGGATCCGATCTGTTGGATGCGGGTGATCAGCAGGAACTCTCTACTGCGCTGTCGTTGTTGGAGAACGCCCGAACATCTGAGGGCAGCGAGCAGGCCGACTATCTCGACCGTATCCACCGGATCGTCACCGACCTGGCAGACCGGGGCAGTGTGCATCCGCAGCAGCAGGCGTTCGACGAGATCGAGGCGGGCAGGCGGCGGGCACTCGAAGCCCAGTAGCGCTCCGCCGCTGGCCATCTCAGTCTTCGGGGATGAACTGTCCGTCAAGACTGTAGTAGGCCACCTCGTCGTCCTGTCCGACCCTCACCGAGATGATTGTCCGGTAGTCCTGCAGCACGTACTGATGTGAGGTCTGGATGTCGACGGCGGCACGGTCGACGGCCTCGACCTGGTTGCGCCGCATGTGGTCGTCCCGGACTGCATCGAACGTGTCGGCAGGCAGGCTGTCGAACGTGACGGAACCTTCCCTGAGTTGACCGGAGGTGTTCTCCGATGACCTCATTGCCACGAAGAACCCCGGGACGATACTCGCCGAACCGGTGCGGTCCGGGGCGGTGAAGTCGATCAGTACACCACCCGAGTTCTGGATCGTGCCTGCCCCGATGTTGGGTGTGCCGGTCACCGTTCCGCGGATCTCGAAACGGTCGATGATCGGAACATCGGTTGGTAGACCGGCTTTGGTCATCGCCAGTTGTGCCTGGGTCATCGCGGCCGCGAAGTCGGCCGGGTCGAACCAGGTTGCGATGTTCCCTTCGGTATCGGCCTGGATTTGGGCCTCGATCCGGAAGTCCTCGCCAAACGTCGCGGTGGCCAGAACCGGGAGATTGTCACCGGAACGCGAGATCGTCATCGACTGGAACTCGCGGGATTGTTCGGGCAACGCCGCGGCCATCCGCTCGACGATCGTCGTGAACTGCATCCCGGAGAGATCGGCTGCCCGGAATGTGCGCGGTGATCGCTGCGTAGTGCTCGATCGGTCCGGGCCGTACCATTTGTCGCTGCTCGGCGAGTAACTCATGCCGATGCTCTCGCCGGTGGCCGGGTCGTAGACCTGGATCCGATCGCTGCCGCTGGTGCCCAGATCCAGCGTCAAGATGTTGCTCGACGCCGCCGGACCCAGCGCCTCGACCTGGGCCAGCATCGCATTAATCCGTTCCTGCGGAGCCCCGAGCGACTCATCGCTCATCGATGAGCTCAATCCGTTGTCGGGCAACGAAACCGAGACATGCCAACCAGTGCCGACCCCGAAGAACAGGGCGGCGGCGACCGCGATGGTGATCACCGGAAGGAACACTGTTCGTTTGGCGGGATGATCGCCGAACTCGATGTCCTCGGCCGGATGTTCGTCACCTCGATCCAGCAGAACCGAGCTCGGACGCGGCGGGATGAAAGCCTCCGGCAGACGATTGTCGGCGTTGTGCAACAGATTCTCGGCCATGCCCTTGGGCATCGCCGAGAGCCAACGCGCTCGGTAATCGGTGTCGTTTGGCGGCGAGATGGTCGCCGTGACCAGCGTCGGCTGGATGTTCGAGGCGTCCAGGCTCGACCGGGTCAGCGCCTCGACAGCGACCGGGACGTTCAGTGTGGAGTGACCGCCCGCGACCAGACCGTCGATGCGTCGTGGTCGCGGCGCTGCGACGACTGCCGCGATGGACAGGGGAACACCCACTGCCAAGGCCACCGCCCAGTGGTTGTATGCGCCGAGGCCGACCCCACATCCCAGGAGAGCGCCGGCGACGACCGCCCGACCCGTCTGGCGAAACACCAACGACCCCACCGCACCGCCACCGAGACCTGCGCCCATGGGAGACCTTCCGCCTCGAATTCCGTCAGCGTTCGCATCCTATGGTCACTGTGACCAGCAGGGAAGTGGCAAAGCCCGAGGCCGCGCCGCAGCCCGCCGCGTACGGTTACTGCGATAGCGCTTCCGCGTACGGTGGAGCACGGCAGTTTTGTCAGATGGACTAAGGAGTACGGCTCGGTGGGAAAGCTCACGAACAACATGTGGCGGCTGCTGGGGGCACAATCCTCGCGCAACCAGTCGAAGTCCCTGACACTCATCAAGAAGGCAGATTCTCACGACAAGTGGGCTGCCGACCTCGATGACAAGGAGTTCGCCGCCACAGCGGAGAAGCTCGACATCACCGATCCCGAAGGCGACGACCGGGCCCGTTTCCTGGCACTGGCCCGTGAGGCCGGAGATCGCACGCTGGACATGCGGCCCTTCGACGTCCAGCTCCAGGGCGCGCTGCGTCTGCTCGAGGGCGATGTCATCGAAATGGCCACCGGTGAGGGCAAAACCCTGGCCGGCGCCATCGCAGCGATCGGGTTTGTGCTGCAAGGCCATCGGATCCACGTCATCTCCGTCAACGACTACCTGGCGACCCGTGACGCCGAGTGGATGAAGCCGCTCTTCGATCTCTTCCACATCGTCTCGGATTCGGTGTCGGAGAACTCCACCCGTGAAGAGCGCAAGGCCGCCTACGACTCCGACATCGTCTACGGATCGGTCAACGAGATCGGGTTCGACGTGTTGCGCGACCAACTCGTCACCCGCCCCGAAGATCTCGTCTCGCCGAAGCCCGACGTCGCGATCATCGACGAAGCCGACTCGGTGCTCGTCGACGAAGCGCTGGTGCCCCTGATCCTGGCCGGTTCGGCGATAGGTGAAGTGCCGGACAAGCCGATCCACGACGCCGTCACAAAACTCAAGAAGAACCACTACGAGATCGACGCCGAGGGTCGCAACGTCTACCTGACCGACGAAGGTGCCGCCTTCATCGAGGGTGAGCTCGGCGGTATCAACCTGTACGACGAGGAGCACGTCGGCACCACACTGGTGCACGTCAACGTTGCGATGCACGCCCACATCCTCATCGAGCGCGATGTGCACTACATCGTTCGCGACGGCGGCGTCCACCTGATCAACGCCTCCCGCGGCCGGGTGGCCCAACTCCAGCGCTGGCCGGACGGCCTGCAGGCGGCAGTCGAGCTGAAAGAAGGCCTCGCACAGACAGATTCCGGTGAGGTCATCGACACGATCACGGTGCAGGCCTTGATCGGCCGTTATCCGAAGGTCTGCGGAATGACCGGTACCGCGGTCGCCGCCGGCGAGCAGCTGCGGCAGTTCTACGAGCTCGCCGTCTCGCAGATCCCCCCGAACACCAAGAACATCCGCGTCGACGAGGTCGACCGCGTCTACGACAACAAGTCGAACAAGGCCGACGCCGTCGTCGAGTTCGTCAAAGAGATCCACGAGACCGGACAACCGGTTCTCATCGGTACACACGACGTTGCCGAATCCGAAGAACTTGCCCATCTACTCGGCCGTGCGGGCGTGGAGTCGGTCGTTCTCAATGCCAAGAACGACGCACAAGAAGCGAAGATCATCGCCGAGGCGGGTGCCAAGAGTGCTGTCACCGTCTCCACCCAGATGGCCGGACGCGGTACCGACATCAAGCTCGGTGGCTCGGCGGGCCAGAAAGATGCAGGCGAGTCGAGCCCGGAGCGTGACCAGGTCGTCGAACTAGGTGGCCTGTGCGTGGTGGGAACGGGTCGGCACGACACCGAGCGGCTCGACAACCAGCTCCGCGGTCGCGCGGGACGACAGGGCGATCCCGGTCGGTCAGTGTTCTTCTCGAGCGTCGAAGATCCGCTGGTCACCCGAAACCTGACCCTCAAGCGCGATCCGGTCAGTTCATCGGAAGACGGATCGCTCGGGTCGAAGGGCGTGGACATCATCGAGCAGGCCCAGCGGATCGCCGAGGGTGTGATGCTCGAACTGCATGCCAACACGTGGCGGTACAACCAATTGGTGAACCAGCAGCGCGAGATCATCGTCAAACGCCGCACGAGCCTTCTCACCACCGATGCCGCGTTGCAGGAGTTCAAGGAAACCGAGCCGGAGCGCTACCGCGAACTGACCGGAGAGACCGTCAAGACCGAAAAAGCCGACACGGCCGGGAAAGCCGACACGGCCAAGACGGAGGAGGCTGCTGCCGTGAACTCCGAAGGAGGGTCGGTCGAAGTCACCGTCGACAGCGCCAAGACCCCGGTCCCGGCGGCCGAGCCTGTCCCGCACGACGTTCTCGAGCAGGCAGCGCGCGAGATCATGCTGTTCCACCTGGACCGGGCATGGGCCGATCACCTGGCGTACGTCTCTGATGTGCGCGCCAGCATCCACCTGCGTTCCATCGGCCGCGAATCGCCGCTGGACGAGTTCCACAAGCTGATCCTCGGCGAGTTCAGCAAGTTGCCGGGCGAAGCCGTCGAGAATGCGCGCAAGACATTCCGGGAGGCCGTCATCACCGCGGACGGGATCGATCTGGATCAGGCCGATCTGCGGCGTTCGACCACCACCTGGACGTACATGGTCCACGACAGTCCGTTCTCGTCCGGTGGTGCCAAGGCGCTCCAGGGCATCGTCGGCATCTTCCGGTAGCGCGGGCCGAAGAGCCCTCGCACCGGGGTATGACAGGCTGGTCGTCATGGAAGAGACCGATCCGGATCCGGTCGTAGAGTCGGATCGGGTGTTCACTGTGCCCAACCTGCTCAGTGGACTGCGGCTGATACTCATACCGGTTTTCTTGTGGGTATTGCTGGCCGAAGAGGCCGACGGTTGGGCGTTCGCGATCCTGTTCTTCGCAGGGCTGTCGGACTGGGCGGACGGCAAGATCGCGCGGCTGATGAACCAATCGTCGCGGTTGGGCGCATTGCTCGATCCGGCAGCGGACCGCCTGTACATGATCGCGATACCGATCGGACTCGCGATCCGCGGCATCATCCCGTGGTGGCTGGTCGCGATCTTGTTCGGCCGCGACCTGTTGTTGCTGGCGACGGCGCCGTTGCTGCGGAGTCGGGGGATCACCGCGCTCCCGACCATCTACATCGGCAAAGCCGCGACGTTTGCGTTGATGTACGGATTCCCGATGATCATTGCCGGGCAATTGGATTCGATCATCGGTGACATCGTCTACCCCTGTGGTTGGGCTTTCCTGATCTGGGGTACCGGGATGTATGTGTGGTCGTTTGTTCTGTACTGGGTGCAAGCCGTGCTGGTTGTTCGTGCACTGCCCCCGGTGCGCTAGATTCTCACAACAGACGATGTTCCATGTGTAGAGGCGAAAGGCAGCACACACGTGACCCAGAAGCAGGCTCCTGACGATCTGCACTACACCGCCGAACACGAGTGGGTGCAGAAGGTGTCCGACCGTACGGTTCGGATCGGGATCACCGACTACGCACAAGATCAGTTGGGTGACGTCGTATTCGTCCAGTTGCCGGCGATCGATGACGTCGTCGAGGTCGGAGAATCGTTTGCCGAGGTCGAATCCACGAAAAGTGTGTCCGATATTTTCGGACCCCTCAATGGCGTGATCTCGGCGATCAACGAAGATCTGGAGGCGAGCCCCGACCTCGTCAATTCGGCGCCTTACGAGCGTGGCTGGTTGGTCGAGATCACCGTCGGTGCCGACGACGACCTGGATGAATTGGTGAGCGAAATGCTCGACGCGGCCGGCTACGCCGCCATCACGTCCGGATAAGCACTCCGGCGAAGCGCGGCGGCGCTCGATTCACACGCACAGTATGCAGCGGGTTTATGCATGTGTGGCCCGTGGCAGGGTACGGTCTAAGTCACGGGTAATGCCCCAATCCACTCGATGAGACCGGATTCGGCGGGTCAGTAGTTGGACCGCCGAACGCCGCCGCAATCACCGTGGAAAAACAAGGCTCGAATCCGGGCCGCGGGGACAATTACGAAGAAGGAGAATTGGTGAGCGACAACGAGAAGGACATCGAAGCTCCGGTAGAGACCACATCGGTCTTCCGGGCCGATTTCATCAAAGAGATGGAATCGACCGGTGGTTCTGCCACATCCGCGGACAGCGGTGTGGAACGGCTGTCTGCGGGCACCGCATTGCTCGTGGTCAAGCGCGGCCCCAACGCCGGCTCTCGTTTTCTGCTCGACCAGGCGACCACCTCGGCCGGTCGGCACCCCGACAGTGACATCTTCCTCGATGACGTCACCGTGAGCCGTCGACATGCTGAGTTCCGCTTGGGCGACAACGAGTTCCAGGTTGTTGACGTCGGCAGCCTGAACGGCACGTACGTCAACCGTGAGCCGGTGGATTCCGCTGTGCTCGCCAACGGCGACGAGGTTCAGATCGGCAAGTTCCGCCTGGTGTTCCTGACCGGTCCCAGTAGTGACGAAGGTTCCGCGGACGCGTGACCTCACCGGCGGCGGGGCAGCATTCTGAAGGATCGATGTCTATCGGCTCGGTCCTCGATCAGCTGCGCGGAGAATTCCCCGACGTGACGATTTCGAAGATCAGGTTCCTCGAATCCGAAGGTCTGGTCACCCCGCAGCGGTCGCCGTCCGGATACCGCCGGTTCAGTCGCGCCGACTGTGAACGACTCCGGTTTGTCCTGACCGCGCAGCGTGATCGTTACCTGCCGCTCAAAGTCATCAAAGAACAACTCGACGAGATCGACCGCGGTACCCGTCCGGAAGCCCCGGCGGGTACCCGGTTGTTGTCGTCGGCAAAGAACTGGGTGGCCCCGGCCACCGATTTCTCGCAGAACGGTGGCGGGCGTCTGAGCCGCGACTCACTGCTCGAACGCACCGGCGTCGATTCCGCGTTTGTGACCGAACTCGTCGACAACGGGTTGCTGGTTCCAGGACCGCGGGGATTCTTCGACGAAGACGCGGTGCGGCTGGTGACGGCGGCATCGGCGCTGGCCAACTTCGGTGTCGGGGCGCGACACCTGCGTGCGTTCAAGGTCTCGGCCGATCGCGAGGCGGGACTCGTCGCGCAGATCGCCAACCCGATCGCCAAGGGCAAAGGGACCGGCGCCCGTGATCGCGCCGAGGAGATGGTGCGAGAAATCGCAGCACTGTCCGTCACCCTCCACACGCAGCTCGTCAAGCAAGCGGTACGCGAAGTTCTCGACTGAAGACCCGATCTTCCGGACCGGTCCGGAGTTTCTCGGTCGTCGCGCGGGCATCCTTGCCATAGGATTAGGGCGGTGAAGCATTCGCCCACACAAGCTTGGGAGGGCCGACCGCATGAGTGAAATGCGCGTAGTAGGTATCCGAGTGGAACCGCCACAAAGTCAACCGGTGCTGCTCCTACAGGAAACCGCCGGAGAACGTTACCTGCCGATCTGGATCGGTCAGAGCGAAGCAGCGTCAATTGCCCTGCGGCAAAAGGGCGTTGAACCTCCCCGTCCCTTGACCCACGACCTGATCGTCAACCTGATCAGTGCTCTGGGCCACGAACTTCTCGAGGTTCGGATCGTGGACATGCAAGAGGGCACGTTCTACGCGGACCTGGTGTTCGCCGGAGACCTGCGGATCTCCGCCCGGCCGTCGGACTCGGTGGCCATCGCGATTCGCGCCGAAGTCCCGATCTACGCCGAGGAATCGGTGCTTGCCGAAGCCGGTCTACTGATGCCATCGGATGATCCGGAAGATGCGGACGACGAAGAGCCCACGGCCGAGGTCAAAGAAGACGAGGTCGAGAAGTTCAAGGAGTTCCTCGACTCGGTGTCGCCGGACGATTTCAAAGCATCTGGTGGGGCATAGCCCCGTGCTCTGGCGGGCACAACCGGCGGATCGCGGCAAGGCACGGATCCGCTCGTGGTGCCCGCATTTGGGTCTGGCGAGTCTGGTCACGGAACGGAAACTGTGGGGTCACAAAACGCCTAAAGCTCAACTTTAGGTTAAGGGTTACAGCGAGTCGCGTTGATCCGGACCCGCTGCGGCCATACGGTCTTCCCATACCCGCGAAAGTTGCGGAGATGTGATTTTGATCAGTCAGTGCGCGTAAACTTGGCCCGTCGGAGCCAGGTAACACACACCGGCGGTCACCGACCAGCACGCGAGGAGAACCCAGTGGGCGATCAGCCACACGACGGTGAGAACGGCGACCGCAGGACGCACGATGCGTCCCCCGAGACAGACACTGCGATCGGCGGCTCCAACAAGCCAGGTCAAGGCTCTCTGGCTGACATCGCACCGGGGCTGTTCCCGAACGACACCGTGCCCGACGAACTCGTCGGCTACCGGGTTCCCAGTGCCTGCCAGATCGCCGGAATCACGTACCGGCAGCTCGACTACTGGGCCCGCACATCACTGGTCGTGCCCTCGATCCGCAGCGCCGCCGGTTCTGGTAGCCAGCGCCTGTATTCGTTCAAGGACATCCTTGTCCTGAAGATCGTCAAGCGTCTGCTCGACACCGGGATCTCGCTACAGAACATCCGGGTCGCCGTCGACCACCTGCGTAAGCGTGGCGTCGAGGATCTGGCCCGCATCACGCTGTTCTCGGACGGCACCACCGTCTACGAGTGCACCTCGGCCGAAGAGGTTGTCGACCTGCTCCAGGGCGGTCAGGGCGTGTTCGGCATCGCCGTCAGTGGCGCGATGCGCGAGCTCACCGGAACCATCGCAGACTTCCCGGCAGAACGCGCCGATGGCGGCGTGACAGAAACTGCACCCGAGGACGAATTGGCGTCGCGCCGCAAGAGCCGCGCCCGTCGCACCGGCTAGGACATCTGCCCGTACACTGGGTCTGCGTCGCAGCGACACGGGAGAGAGCCATCCTCGAGATGGCCGCCGAAGGAGCAATACCTCTCCGTCAAACTCTCAGGCATCAAGGACCGTGTCGACGTCGGCGTCTCTGGAGAGTGACGGCAGCATCCGTCCGCCCATGGTGAAAGGCCGCGTCCGCCGCGGCTGAATCTCTCAGGCGTTCTGCGGGCACAGGCCTTGCAGGATAGGACAGAGGGGGAGGACCGGCGTCCGGCTTACAGTCGGCACTACACGTGGTCGGCTCTCGTGGCGGACCACCGCGGAGGTCCTATCCATGACCGGCACACCCTTCACAGATCGCCACATCGGCCCGGACGCAGGCGAACTCGACCGCATCCTCACACTTGTCGGCGCGACCTCACTCGACGACTTAGCTCGCCAGGTGGTGCCGTCGGGGATTCTCGACACCCCGGACGACAACGGTCTTGGCGTGCTGCCGCCCGCCATCTCAGAACACGAGATCCTGGCCGAACTGGCCGGCCTGGCCGGTGAGAACACCGTTGCCACCTCGATGATCGGCCTCGGCTACTACGACACGCTGACGCCACCGGTGCTGACCCGCAACATCATCGAGAACCCGGCCTGGTACACCGCGTACACGCCGTATCAGCCCGAGATCAGCCAAGGCCGTCTCGAGGCACTGCTCAACTTCCAGACGATGGTCTCCGACCTGACCGGTATGGAGGTCGCCAACGCTTCCATGCTCGACGAGTCGACGGCAGCCGCCGAGGCCATGACGCTCCTCCGGCGAGCAGGCAAGAGCAAGTCGCCGCGCTTCCTGGTCGACGCAGATCTCTTCCCGCAGACCGCTGCGGTGATCGCCACCCGCGCGCAGCCACTCGGAATCGAGGTCGTGACCGCTGATCTGACCAAGGGGCTGCCCGAGGGTGAGTTCTTCGGTGTCCTGGCCCAGACGCCCACCGCCTCCGGCCGGGTGATCGACAGTGCGGCACTCATCGAGGCAGCGCATGAACGCGGCGCCCTGGTTGCGGTCGGAGCCGATCTGCTGGCCATGACGCTGATCACCCCGCCCGGTGAACTCGGTGCCGACGTCTGTTTCGGCACCACGCAACGCTTCGGTGTGCCGATGGGATTCGGTGGTCCACACGCGGGATACCTTGCGGTGCACGCCAAGCACGCGCGTCAGCTTCCCGGCCGTCTCGTCGGGGTCTCGAAAGATGCCGACGGCAACCTCGCATACCGGTTGTCGCTGCAGACCCGCGAGCAGCACATCCGCCGGGAGAAGGCGACCAGCAATATCTGCACGGCGCAGGTCCTGTTGGCGATCCTTGCCGCGATGTACGCCAGCTATCACGGCGCCGACGGACTCCGGGCGATCGCCCGGCGGGTCCACGGTCATGCCGAGTCGATCGCATCCGCGCTCGGCGACAAAGTGGTCCACGCCAAGTACTTCGACACCGTGCTGGCACATGTCCCCGGACACGCCGAATCGGTGGTCGCCGCCGCGGCTGCACGCGGAATCAATTTGCGACTTGTCGACTCCGATCACGTGTCCGTCTCCTGCGATGAGGCAACCACCGACGCACACGTGGCAACTGTCCTCGATGCCTTCGGAGTGACCGCAACCGAGCCGGTCTGCGCCGGGGTTGTCGATCGGACCTCGGACTTCCTCACGCACCCGGCGTTCAACCGCTACCGCACCGAAACCGCGATGATGCGCTACCTGCGGACCCTCGCCGACAAAGACATCGCATTGGACCGCAGCATGATTCCGCTGGGATCATGCACCATGAAGCTCAACGCGGCCGCCGAGATGGAGGCCATCACCTGGCCGACCATCGCCAGGCTTCATCCGTTTGCGCCCGCCGATCAGGTGACGGGGATGCGCAAGATCATCGCCTCGCTCGAGGAGTGGCTGGTCGCGATCACCGGCTACGACCGCGTCAGCCTGCAGCCCAATGCCGGCTCGCAGGGTGAATACGCCGGACTGCTCGCGATCCGCGAGTACCACCGCAGTCGCGGCGACGACGCCCGCACGGTCTGCCTGATCCCGTCGAGTGCCCACGGCACCAACGCCGCATCCGCGGTCATGGCCGGGATGCGGGTCGTGGTGGTCGCCTGCCGCGAGAACGGTGATGTCGATGTCGATGATCTGCGCGCCAAGATCGATGCGAACGCCGCCGAACTGTCGGCGATCATGATCACCTACCCGTCCACCCACGGCGTGTTCGAGCACGAGATCGGTGACATCTGCGCCGCGGTTCACGACGCCGGAGGTCAGGTCTATGTCGACGGCGCCAACCTCAATGCTCTTGTCGGAGTGGCGCGTCCGGGCCGGTTTGGCGGTGACGTCAGCCATCTCAACCTGCACAAGACCTTCTGCATCCCGCACGGGGGTGGTGGCCCGGGTGTCGGACCGATCGGTGTGCGCGAGCACCTCGCACCGTTCCTGCCCGGACATCCGCTTGCCGACGAATTGCCAGGGGAACTGACGATCTCGGCAGCGCCGTACGGATCCGCATCGATCCTGCCGATCACCTACGCCTACATCCGATTGATGGGTGCCGAAGGGCTGCGGCAGGCCACACTCACCGCCATCGCGTCGGCGAACTACATCGCCGCCCGACTACGTGATCATTACCCGGTGCTGTACACCGGCGCCGGTGATCGGGTTGCACACGAATGCATCATCGACCTACGTCCCCTGACCAAAAGCAGCGGCGTCACCGTCGATGATGTCGCAAAACGCTTGGCAGACTACGGATTCCATGCGCCGACCATGAGCTTCCCGGTGGCAGGCACTCTGATGATCGAACCCACCGAGAGCGAGAATCTCGACGAGATCGATGCCTTCTGCGATGCGATGATCTCGATCCGCGGCGAGATCAGCAAGGTCGAAGACGGTCAGTGGTCAGTGGACGACAACCCGCTGCGGGGGGCACCCCACACCGCTGAATGTCTGGTCGGGGAGTGGGAGCACGGATATGACCGCCTGGTCGCCGTCTATCCGAACGGGCTGCCGTCCGCAGGCGGGCGGGCCAAGGTGTGGCCGGGTGTGCGCCGGATCGACGGCGCGTTCGGCGACCGGAACCTGGTGTGCAGCTGCCCACCGGTGGAGGCTTTCGCCTGACCGATCTGCCGCCCGGTCGATCAGTGGCCTGGTCGACCGGGCGTCAGCTGCGGCGCGTGAGCGTGTCGGTGATGGCGTTCTGAGCCTCTGCCGGCGGCGGGGGCATCGGGGACGGTGTCTCCGGGAAGTCCACGGCCGCAGTCGGCGCCGGTAGCGCACCGCCACCACGGAAACCTGACTGGGTGAGCGCGGTGATGTGTTCCGGTGAATGCACGTAGCTGATGAACTCGTCGACGGCATCACGCTGCGCGACGTCGACCTGTTCGCCGGTCAACGTGATCACCGGGAAGTCGGCCATCGGAGTCGGGCCGGTCGGTAGCAAAGACACGACACCCTCGTTGCTGCCGTCCTTGGTGAGCACGTAGAGCTGCTGCTCGGTGATCGGTACCGCATGGATGGCCCCGGTCGCAGGGTTCGCTTCCTGCGCGATCATCTGCACACCACTCTCGGACGACCCGAGGTCGGTCGGAGGTGCTTCGGACTGCATCGTTTGCAGGGTCGATGTCACCAGCGACGAGGTCGCGTCTTCCACGGTCAGGGCGCCTCTCGGGGTCCGGGAGACCTCCATCGCGATGGCCTGGGCCGCGAGCGCGGTGGCATCGGATTGTGGACCCGTCGGCATCGCCATCTTCAATGTTCCCCAGCCGGGCAGCCCCAACCGTTCCATCGCAGCCTCTGACCGCTGCAGGGTGGGGACTTCGAGCCAGCTGAGGTTGCCTTGCATCGCTTCCTTCGCCGCGGCGGGGATGGCCAGCATCACCGGCGATGTCACCAGAGACTCCGGCGTGCCGTCTACGATCTCCGGCTTGGCGACCGACAGCTGTGAACTCCACACCGACGACTGCGGGATCCAGGCCGCCGGATACTGTCCGCGCGATGCCTGGTCCCAGGTGCCGGTCAGACCCTCGAGAGTCACTTTCGCATCGGCCGGACGCACATCGATGGTCACGCACCAGTCGCGGTTGATCGGTTTCGTGGCGTTGTATTCGGCGGCGACGGACTTCAGCGGTTCGGTCAACCCTGGATCGCTGACGATCGCGACCGTGAGATCGCCTTCCACACAGCGTTTTGCGGCATTTTGGCCCTGTTCGGTGATCCGGTCACCCAACATCGACCAGAGAACGCCGCCGGCCACGAGCACCACGACAAAGGCAATGAGAGCCAGAAGGCCGCGGCTGACACCTCTACTGCCGCCGGCTCTGCGATGCTCGCCCACACACACCCCGATCCACGTATGACATGACAACCCGGACCCGCACACTTCCGGACCGGTGATCGGTCACCGGTCCGGAAGGCGGCAGCTGTCGTTGGGCAGTCTATGCGCTGCGCTGTTGTTCGTGCGACAGGTCACACAGCGGGTGGGCCGTGCGGATGACCCGGCTGATGATCAGCCGAACCGTCAGGCGTTCGCCGCCTTGAACTCGCGGCGACGACGATGCAGGATCGGCTCGGTGTAGCCGTTCGCCTGCGAGCCACCTTCGATGATGAGCTCCTTGGCGGCACCGAACGCGATGTTCGAGGCGAAATCCGGAGCCATCGGCCGGTACGTCGGATCCCCGGCGTTCTGCTGATCGACAACCGGTGCCATCCGCTCGAGCGCGGCAACAACATCGGACTCGGTGACGATGCCGTGGTGCAGCCAGTTGGCCAGCAACTGGCTGGAAATCCGCAGAGTGGCACGGTCTTCCATCAGTGCGATGTCGTGGATGTCCGGCACCTTCGAGCAACCGACACCGGCATCGATCCAGCGGACGACGTAGCCCAGGATCGACTGGCAGTTGTTGTCGAGCTCTTCGAGCTTCTCTTCGTCCGACCAGTTGGTGTTCGGGGCGAGCGGGATGGTCAGGATGTCGTCGACCGACGCCGGCTCACGCTTGGCGAGCTCGTCCTGGCGCTTGAACACGTCGACCTGGTGGTAATGCAACGCGTGCAGGGTGGCTGCGGTTGGCGACGGCACCCATGCGGTGTTGGCCCCGGCCTTCGGATGGCCGATCTTCTGCTCGAGCATGTCGGCCATCAGATCGGGCATGGCCCACATGCCCTTGCCGATCTGCGCCTTGTGTTGCAGACCTGCATGCAGACCGGTGTCGACGTTGAAGTCCTCGTAGGCCTTGATCCACTTCTGCGACTTCATCTCTGCCTTGCGCACCACGGCGCCGGCTTCCATCGAGGTGTGGATCTCGTCGCCGGTGCGGTCGAGGAATCCGGTGTTGATGAAGACCACACGGTCCTGAGCGGCCTTGATGCAGGCCTTCAGGTTCACGGTGGTGCGACGCTCTTCGTCCATGATGCCGACCTTCAGCGTGCCGGTGGGCAGGCCGAGGACCTCTTCGACGCGGCCGAAGAGTTCGACCGTGAACGCGACCTCATCGGGGCCGTGCATCTTGGGCTTGACGATGTAGATCGACCCGGTCCGCGAGTTCTGCAATGGGTGGGTCTGCATGCCGTGGGTGCCGATGAGCGCGGTGAACAGGGCATCGAGGATACCTTCGGGAACCTCGGAACCGTCGGCGGTGATGATTGCATCGTTGGTCATCAGGTGGCCGACGTTGCGCACGAACAACAGTGAGCGTCCGTGCAGGAGAAGGCCGGAACCGTCGGGTGCGGTGTACGCGCGATCCTGGTTGAGGACGCGGGTGAAACTCTTGCCGCCCTTGGTGACCTCTTCGGACAGATCGCCCTTGTTGAGGCCGAGCCAGTTGCGGTAGCCGGTCACCTTGTCATCGGCGTCGACCGCGGCAACCGAATCCTCGAAGTCCATGATGGTGGTGATGGCCGATTCGACCAGAACGTCCTTGACGCCTGCAGCGTCGGTCGAGCCGATCGGGGAGTCGGCGTCGATCTGGATCTCCAGGTGTAGGCCGTTGTGGCGCAGCAGGATTCCGGACGGCTTCGCCGCCTCGCCGGTGTACCCGACAAACGCTGCCTGGTCGGCGAAGCCGGTGGACGCGCCGCCGGCCAGGCTGACCACAACGGTCTCACCGTCGACCACGTACGAGGTGGCGTCGGCGTGCTTGCCGTTTTCGAGGGGAACGGCCTCGTCGAGGAAGTTCTTGGCGAACGCGATGACCTTGTCGCCGCGGATCTTGTTGTACGAGGTGCCCTTTTCGGCGCCGTCGGCCTCGGGGATGGCATCGGTGCCGTACAGCGCGTCGTAGAGCGAACCCCAGCGCGCGTTGGATGCGTTGAGCGCAAACCGGGCGTTGAGGATCGGGACCACGAGCTGGGGTCCGGCGGTGGTGGTGATCTCGATGTCCACGCCGGTGGTGGTGATCTGGAAATCGGCGGGAACCGGTGTGAGGTAACCGATGTCGGTCAGGAACGCCTTGTAGGCGGCGAAGTCGAAGTCGGCCGGGGTGGCCGCCTTGTTGTCGCGGTGCCACTGATCGATCTTGGCCTGGAGGTCGTCGCGGATCGCCAGGAGTTCGGCGTTGCGCGGGCTCAGGTCGTTGATCACTGCCGCCGCGCCCGACCAGAACGCATCCTGATCTACTCCGGTGCCTGGCAGGGCCTCGTTGTTGATGAAGTCGTACAGAACCGACGCAACCTGCAAGCCGCCGTCGACGGTGACGCGCTGAGCCATAACCGGCCTCACTCTCTTTCGATCAAGGGCACTGATGCCGCATATGTTACTCGCTGGTAAGTAGTGGATCGAGCCGGGGAGAATCATCTGCCCCGCAGATCAGTTGTGACCGGTCCGCCCGGTCAGGCGGCGGCACCGTTCGATCAGGTCGGTGCGTAGTCCCTGGGCCCGACGTGCGAGCTCAGACTGCACGCGGACGTACTCCGCCCGTCCCGCCGGTTCCTCGATCGGAATCGGCGCCATGCCGAACTCTGACAGGTCGTACGGGCTTGCCCGCATGTCGATCTCGCGATGCTGTAGCGACAAATCGAATGCGTCGGCGACGACGTCCGACGGGAGCAGAGGTGCCAGTTTGTATGACCACTTGTAGAGGTCCATGCCGGCGTGCAGACAGCCTGGTTGTTCGAACTCGGGCTGTGTATGACGATTTAACACTGTGAGGTTCAGTGGCCTTGCAGGCGGGGTGAAGAACCGGAAGGCATCGAAGTGGGTGCAGCGAGGCGGTTGCGACCGGACCACGTCATCGGTCTCGGCAGGGCTCAGCCGCAACGGAACCCCGGCATGTCGGATCTGTTCGGGTGATGCCTGATAGACCATCGCCCACTCGTGCATCCCGAAGCAGTTCAGGCGAGGCGTCCGGTCGGCGGTGGCCGAGAGCAGATCGACGATGTAGTCGAGCGTCTCGCGGCGTTTGTCGAGGAAGTCGCGGCCGACGGTGACGAGGTCTGCACTTCGGACGTAACCGCGGTAATCGAGGTATCGCCGCGAGCCCCGGCCGTCCAGTCCGACCCCGTACCCGGGGTGCCAACGACGTAGCTGCGCAGGCCGGAAGCTGTAGTACGTGAACATGAAACCCCACACCGGATGCACCACATCACCTGCTTCGGGATCGGTGTACCGCGGAGGATGGCTTCGCAGGAGATCATCGATTCGGCTGCGGTGCTCGGCGGCCGTGGCCTGCCATTGCGACTCGAGGAGTCGGTCCACGAGCACTCCGGGTGCGGTCATACCCGGTGTGTCTCGTCGCGCACCGTCCCGACGAACTCCTCGACGAGGTCCTCGAGGGCAACCACCGCGACCGTGCGGCCGTTGTCGTCGACCACCGCGGCCAGATGCGAGCTCGTGCGGCGCATGGCGTTGGTGGCCTCGTCGAGGGCGGTCTTGTCGGCCAGAACCGGCAACGGATGGATCTTGTCGACACCGATGATGCTGTCGGGACCGACGGCGTCATCGAGGATCTCGTCGAGCACGTCCTTCAGATGCAGATATCCGGTGTAGGTGCCATCGGTTCCGCGGACCGGGTAGCGGCTGAATCCGGTGTCGATGACGGCCTGCTCGATCGAACCGAGGGTGGGCCCGACGCGTCCGGTTTTCGGATCTGCGGTGACCTGCACGCTACGGAGCTCGATGAGCGGGATCGCGACCTCGAGTACGGTGCGGCCCGACGTCTGGAGTGCACGGGTGAGCCGGGCGTGTTCCTCTTCGTCGATCAGACCCTCGCGTCGGGACTCGCCGAGCATCTGCGCCAGTTCATTCGCCGAGACCGTGGAGTCGAGTTCGTCCTTCGGCTCGACCCGCAGCAGACGCAGCGACAGGTTGGCCACCCAGTTGTAGAACGCGATCAACGGCCGGGCGAGCTTGATGAACATGAGATGGGCGGGGACCAGGAGCATGGCCGATCGCTCCGGGCCTGCCAACGCAAGATTTTTCGGGACCATCTCGCCGAGGAGGATGTGCAGCACAACAACCAGCGACAGCGCCAGGGTGAACGAGATCGGGTGTAGGAGTTCGTGCGGAACGTGGACGAGTTCCAGCGGCTTTTCGATCAGGTGCGCAATCGCGGGCTCGCCGATCCGGCCGAGCAGGATCGAGCAGATGGTGATGCCCAATTGCGCTGCGGCCAGCATCAGCGAAAGGTGCTCGCCGGCTTCGATCACCGTGCGGGCACGACGTTTACCCTGCTCTTCCAGGGCTTCGAGACGGTCGCGCCGCGCGGAGATCAACGAGAACTCCGCGGCGACGAAGAAGGCGTTACCGCCCAGCAACAGCACGGTGAGCACGACGCCCCACAGATCACTCATCGGTTGCCTCCGGCTCGTCGGATTCCGGTTGCGGGGTGACGGCCACGGTGTCGATGCGGCGACCGTCCATCCGCACCACGCGGGCACGCCAACGCTGTTCGGGCTCGTGCTCGGAGGAGTCGTCGTCATCGTCGGTTCCGGTGTAGCGGACCGGGAGGTCGACGATGTCGCCTTCGCGGGCGATCCGGCCGAGCTCGAACATCAACAGACCACCGAGGGTGTCGTATTGGCCCTCGGGTGCGCGATAACCGATCGCGTCGAGGAGTTCATCGATGCGGAGCAATCCGTTGAGGAGATACCCGTCGCCGTCCCGCTGGACGTCGGCCTCTTCGTCGTCGTGTTCGTCGGTGACGTCACCGACGATCTCCTCGATGAGGTCCTCGGTGGTGACGATGCCTGCCGTCCCGCCGTACTCGTCGACCACAACGACAACCTGGAGGCCGTCGGCGCGGATCTGATCCATCAGCGAGTCTCCGTCGAGACTCGCCGGGACAACCGAGACCGCGCGGGCCAGCGTGTGCAATTCGGTGGTGCTGCGCTGGGACATCGGTACGGTGAACGCCTGTTTGACGTGGACGACGCCACTGATGTTGTCGAGGTCGCCGCCGTCGAGCACCGGGAACCGGGAATATCCCGTACGCGACGACGCCAGGATCAGATCGCGAACGGTGTCGTGGATGTCGAGTGTCTCGACGGTGACACGTGGTGTCATCAGGTCTTCCGCGGTGAGGGTGCCGAATTGCAGCGATCGATCGACCAGTGCGGCGGTACCAGGGTCGAGTGCACCCTGACGAGCCGAATTGCGAACCAGCGATCCGAGTTCCTGCGGTGATCGGGCCGACCGCAGTTCCTCCGCGGGCTCGACGCCCAACCGGCGGACCAACCAGTTGGCGGTGCCGTTGAGTGTGTTGATCAACCACCGGAACGTCGCCGAGAACAAGCTCATCGACCCGGCCGTGGCACGTGCGGTCGGCAACGGCTTGGAGATCGCAAGGTTCTTGGGGATGAGCTCGCCGAGCACCATCGACAGCGACGTCGCGATGACCAGCGCCAGGATCAGTGAGGTCGCCACCGCAGCGCTGTCGGGGATTCCGATCAGTTCGAACAGCGGCTCGAAGAGCTGCGCGAGAACCGGTTCGGCGATGTAGCCGGTGATCAGGGTGGTGATGGTGATACCTAGCTGGGCGCCGGAGAGCTGGAACGACAGCGTTTTGTGTGCCCGGCTGACCTGCCGCGAACGAAGGTCGCCCCTGGTCCGGACGTCGTTCTCGACCGTGGACCGTTCGAGCGCCGTGAGTGAGAACTCGGCCGCGACGAACAGTGCGGTACCCAGGGTGAGGGCGATGAAGCCGAGCAGACTGCCGATCAGGATCAGCGCTTGCATCAACGATCACCGCTGTGGGTGACGTCTCGAGGTGCCATGGGCACCAATCCGGCCTCCAAACTCAGGGGGAGCAGGCGAGTGATGATCGCCTGGATGTCGATTCGATCCTATCGGGTCACCAGCCCGCGGGCAGGGGCCGTCCTTCTGCGAAGCCGGCCGCTGACTGAACACCGAGGACCACTTTCTCGTGCAGTTCCTCGAGCGAGCGTGCGCCCACATACGTTGCCGTCGAACGGATACCTGAGCAGATGTGGTCGATCAGGTCCTCGACACCGGGCCGTTCGGGGTCCAGCGCGATCCGCGAAGTGGAGATACCTTCGTCGAACAACGCCTTGCGGGCGCGGTCGAATGAGGTGTTGATCGCGGTGCGCGCGGCGACCGCACGCTTGGAGGCCATACCGAAGCTCTCCTTGTAGGGCAGTCCGGTTTGATCCCATTTCAATTCGCCGGGGCTCTCGTGGGTTCCGGCAAACCACGAGCCGACCATCGCATTCGATGCTCCGGCAGCCACCGCCAATGCCACATCCCGTGGATGTCGAACACCGCCGTCGGCCCACACGTGGGCACCTGATTCTCTTGCCGCAGCAGCACATTCGGCAACTGCCGAGAACTGTGGTCGGCCGACCCCGGTCATCATGCGGGTGGTGCACATCGCGCCGGGTCCGACACCGACCTTGACGATGTCCGCCCCTGCAGAGATCAGGTCGCGGGTTCCCTGTGCCGTCACCACGTTGCCCGCGCAGATGGGTACGCCGAGGTTGGCGTCCGCGATCTGTTCGAGGACGACGAGCATCTTTTCCTGATGGCCATGTGCGGTGTCGACGACGATGAGATCGGCCCCTGCCTGCACCAGCGAGATCGCCTTGCCGCGGGCGTCTCCGTTGACGCCGACCGCTGCGGCGACCCGTAAGCGGCCGTTGGCGTCGAGGTTGGGCTCGTAGATGCCGGCGCGTACGGCTCCGATGCGGGTCAGAACTCCCGCCAGTGAGCCGTCGGCCTCGGTGAGCACCAGCAGATCGGAATGCGTGGCATCGAGCAGCTCGAAAAGTTCACGGGGCGGCGTCGCCACCGGCGCCGACACGAAGTCGGGGTCGAGGACCTCGGTCAGCCGAGCGAAACGGTCGACATCGGCACAGGATGCTTCGGTGACCACGCCGATCGGGGTCGCGGCGTCGGAACCGAGTACCACCACGGCGCCGTGGGCACGCTTGGGCAGCAGCGCCACCGCATCGGAGATCGCAGCATCGGCGCCCAGGACAACCGGGGTGTCCGCGACGAGGTGGCGTCCTTTGACAAAGGAGATCATGTCCGCGGCCGCGGTGATGGGCAGATCCTGTGGCAGGACGACCAGGCCACCGCGGCGGGCGACGGTCTCTGCCATCCGGCGTCCGGCCACAGCCGTCATATTGGCGACAACCAGCGGAATGGTGGTGCCAGAACCATCGACGGAAGAAAGGTCGACGTCGAATCGTGACGCGATGTCCGAGCGACCGGGCACCACGAAGACGTCGTCGTACGTCAGGTCATGGCCGGGGAGGTGATCATCGAGGAATCGCACGTATGTCAACTCTACGCAAGATCGGGCACGACCACCGCAAACGCGCCACCTGTACGAAGACGCTCCACAAATATGTGGAGCGTCTTCGTGTTTCTGGAGCGTTTGGCTCTGGCCAGGTGAGATCAGGCCTGGATCTCGGTGCGGCCTTCGCTCCAGAGGGTGTGGAATGCGCCCTCTTTGTCGACACGCTGGTAGGTGTGCGCACCGAAGAAGTCACGCAGTCCCTGTGTCAGGGCGGCGGGCAGCCGCTCGGCGCGCAGCGCGTCGTAGTACGACAGCGACGACGAGAAGGCCGGGACCGGGATGCCCATGGTGGTCGCGGTGGCAACCACCTCTCGCCAGCTGTCGACGGCGTTCTCGACCGCTTCGCGGAAGTACGGCGCCAGCAGCAGGCTCGGCAGTTCGGGGTTCTCGGCGTAGGCCTCGCGGATGCGATTGAGGAACTTGGCCCGGATGATGCAGCCGCCCCGCCAGATGGTGGCGAGGTCACCGGGGTGAACGTTCCAGCCGTATTCGTTGCTGCCTGCGGCGATCTGATCGAAGCCCTGCGCGTAGGCGACGACCTTGGAGGCGTACAGCGCGCGGTTGATGGCGTCGACGAACTTCTTCTTGTCGGTGGGGGCGGCCGAGAGGGTTCCCGACGCCAGTCCTTGCGCCTGCTTGCGCTGGGCGGTGGCGCTCGACAGCGCGCGGGCGAAAACGGCCTCGGCGATTCCGGTGGTCGGGATGCCCAGATCGAGTGCGGACTTCACGGTCCAGCGGCCGGTGCCCTTCTGGCCTGCGGCGTCGACGATGACGTCGACGAGTGGTTTGCCGGTCTCGGCGTCGACCTGGCTGAGCACCTCTGCGGTGATCTCGACGAGGTAGCTGTCGAGGTCGCCGGAGTTCCACTCGCGGAACACGTCGGCGATTTCACTGACCGGCATGTCGAGTGCCTTGCGCATGAGGTCGTAGGCCTCACCGATGAGCTGCATGTCGGCGTACTCGATGCCGTTGTGGACCATCTTGACGAAGTGGCCGGACCCGTCCGGGCCGATGTGGGTGCAGCAGGGCTCGCCGTCGACGTGCGCGGAGATCGACTCCAGGAGCGGGCCGAGCGACTTGTACGACTCGACAGGGCCACCGGGCATGATCGACGGACCGTTGAGTGCGCCTTCTTCACCGCCCGAGATGCCGGCGCCGACGAAGTTCAGGCCACGTGCGGACATGGCGGCTTCGCGACGAATCGTGTCGGTGTAGAGCGAGTTTCCACCATCGATGATGATGTCGCCCTTTTCCATCAGGCCTGCGAGCTCTTCGATCACGGCATCGGTGGGGTCGCCTGCCTTGACCATGATCAGCACGCGCCGCGGTTTCTGTAGCGCACCGACGAACTCTGCCATCGTCTCGGTGCGGACGAAATCACCTTCGGTGCCGTATTTCTCGACAAGGGCATCGGTTTTGGCGATGCTGCGGTTGTGAAGAGCCACGGTATGACCGTGACGGGCGAAGTTGCGGGCGATGTTGGAACCCATCACCGCAAGGCCGGTGACCCCGATTTGGGCGCGAGCAGCTGAATCAGTCATTGGTACACCATATGACGAAGGAAACGATGACGAAGGTCGGAGGTCCCGGCAGCGCCCGGATCACCCCATTTTCGCCGGATTCGGTCGTTTGCGGTGTGTCAGCTCTCGATGAGGCGGCGCAGTTCGTTGAGCCAGGGAATCGCGACGGCGAGGGTGGGCAGGACCAGAATCGCAGCCGCCACGACGTACGCAACGGCTGAGATCAATATCGTCGGGCGGGTGTCGGAGAGGCGTTTGACCCGTGCGAGCGTGGTCGGACCGCCGATCGCCATGGCGCCGCTCGGCGCGACCGAATCTGCGCAGGCCACCAGGGCCCGGCCGAGCTGTTTGCGACCGGTGGTTCGGATGGCGGAGTCGTCAGCGAGGAGTTCGACCAGAAGTTGCACCGCACCCAGGGCCGACCGACTGCGGACAAAGCGCGGGAAGGCGTCGTGGACGGCGATGAACGCTTCGAGGATCAGGTCGTGGCGAGCGCGCAGATGTGCGCGTTCGTGACTGATGACGGCTTCGAGTTCGTCGCGGGTCAGACGTGCGACCGTGCCCTCGCTGAGGACAACACGCTGTCGGAGGCCGGGCAGGCAGTAGGCCATCGGTTGATCGACCTCGAGCATCCGGACGTCGCGAGCGCTCAGTGGGCTGTCGGGTGCGGACCGATCCATCCGGTCGAGCAGGTCGATCAGCTGGCGGTGGGCCGACCGGCGGGCGCGGGTGCGCATGGAAACGCGAATGACGCTGTAGATCAGGCGCGCGCCGACGAAGAGGGTGAGCAGGAAAACCGTGACATAGATGGTCCAGAGAACAATGCCCAGACTCGCCACTTCCTCGATCGGGTTGGCGATGGGTCGACCCTGCTCATCGAGGGTCAGCATGTTGGAGGCGATGGCCAGACCGCAACTGAACGCGGACAGCACGGCCGCGAGCGCGATCGATTGCCATAAAGCCATGGCAGCGCGCGGTGCACGAAGAGGCCACTGGGCAGCGGCGAGCCAGCTCGGAGCCGGCCACACCAGGATCACAGCGACGATCCCGAACACTAACGCGTTCACAACAAGGTGTTCCTACTGGTCAGTGAGGCGGTGAGGCTCGCGGTCTGTTCCACGTGCCGATTCCAATTCGTCGAGGGCGCGTCGCAATGCATCTGCCTCGTCTGCGCCGACTCGTCCCACAAACGATACAAGGGCGGCCTGACGTGAACCTGCTTCGTCGGCCTCGCTGAGCGCGTCGACCATCAGACTGGCCACGAGGTGCTCCCGTGGATGCGTTGCGGAGTAGCGGTGCGCGCGGTCGTCGCGGAGTTGTGTGACCAGATGCTTCTTGGCCAATCGTTGCAGCACGGTCATCACCGTCGTGTAGGCCAGTTCGCGGTCGGCAGAGAGCGCCGCGTGTACCTGACGCACCGTTTGTGGCTCGTCCGACGACCACAAATTGTCCATGATGACTCGCTCGAGTTCACCCAACCCGTTCATTCTTCTCACTTTACTTTTCTTCTCATCAATCAGCTCAACGCCCATCTCCATAATTTTTCTCCCGAGACGCTTGACACATTGGTAAGGCTAGCCTACATTCTTATTTACGAGGACCGCGCGAGCGTCCTGAGGGCTGCAGAGACCCCCGGTCCACGCCACAGCAGGCCCCACCGACAAGGTGGGGCCTGCTGTGTTTTCGGGACATGATGGCGAGCACCGAAAGTGGGGCGGCGAACCCTCCGGGGCAGCCGCGGCCGAACTTTGACAAACTTGAGGGCGCATCGCTGCGTCCTCGAAGCGCGGCCCGTCGTAGAGGAGATCTGTTCCGTGACAGAGACCACCGATCCCAGCTCGTTCGATCCGACCAGCTGGACGGCCCGAGGGTTCGACGCCGAACTGGGACTTCACTACGTCGAGGCGAACGCCGACGGCGTTTCGGCGCAGTTCACGATCACCGACAAGCTCCTGCAGCCGTTCGGGATCGTCCACGGCGGCGTCTACTGCTCGGTGATCGAATCGGTGGCGAGCATGTCGGGCCAGGTGTGGTTGAACGCCAACGTCTCCGCTCAGGGGCACGTGGTTGGTGTCAACAACAGCACGGACTTCTTGCGTGCGGTGACAACCGGGGCGATGACCGCGAAGTCGAAGCCCATCCACCGGGGTCGGCGCCAGCAGTTGTGGGAGGTCGACATCTCCGACGAGAACGGAAAGCTGATCGCGCAGGGACGCGTCCGGCTCCAGAACATCACTGAAGGCTGAGGCAACCCATGACCGAGGCGAGTCGACCGACCCACATCGGGATGTCGCAACCGGCGCGGGAGCGTATCGATGCGGTGCTCGGTGCCGTCGATGCCGAACTGGATCGGGATTTCGCGGGCGACCGCCTACTGCAGCAGCAGCCGGCCCATACCGTCTACATCGGCGCGGCCGACGTGGAGATCGACACGCCGGCGGCCTGGGGTGCCGAAGCGCTTCGAATCGCCGATGGTGCGCAGGCGGTCCTGGCAGATTTGGACGAACACGGCGTGATGCCCCTCGTCCGTGATCGCCTGGCAATCCGGCCGATCGAGGATTTGCGGATCGACCTCGAGGACGGCTACGGATGGCGTCCCGATGACGTCGAGGACCAACATGCCCGCGCTGCAGGACAAACCCTCGCCCGCTGGGCGGCTGCGGGAGACGCCGCACCTCGCGTCTTCGGCGTTCGATGCAAGGGCCTGGGTGTCGCCGAACGGCCTCGCGGGCTGCGGTCGCTGGAGATGGTGCTGGACAGTGCCGGGGGCGTCCCGGCTGGTTTCGTGTTCACCGTGCCGAAGTTGCGGCACGCGGCGCAGGTCGATGCGGTGCTCATGATCTGCGAGGAACTCGAACGGGCGCACGGGTTGCCGACGGGGGTGCTCCGGTTCGAATTGCAGATCGAGAGCCCGCAGGCGGTCCTGGGTGCCGATGGGCGGGCGACCGTTGCGGACGCGCTCCATCGTGGTGGTGAGCGGTTGACCGGATTGCACTATGGCACCTACGACTACAGCGCAGCGTGCGGCATCGTCTCGGCGCAGCAGTCGCTCGAGCATCCGGTTGCCGACCATGCCAAGGCGGTCATGCTGGTGGCGGCGGCTCAGACGGGCGTGTGGGTTTCTGATGGCTCCACCCAGATCGCGCCGGTGGGCGCACCCGAGGTGGTCGAGGCGGCGCTGCGTAGGCACCACCGGCTCGTGACCCGCGGGCTGGAACACGGCATCTATCAGGGCTGGGATATGCACCCCGGTCACCTGGTGACGCGTTGGCTCGCGGTGTTTGCGTTCTTCCGCCAGGCGATGCCGCCCGCGGCGACGCGGTTGCAGGCGTATTTCGACCGGCAGAGTTCGGAGTTCATCGACGAGCCGGCCACAGCGCAGTCGCTGGCCCTTGTGATCCTGCGCGGACTCGCAGCCGGTGCCTTCACCGAAGCCGACGTTCTCGCCGTCGGTTCGCGATGTTCGGCCGATGCGCTGGCGGCACTACGCCAAAGTGGTGGCGTGCTGCGCTGACCGGCAAGGCCACGGTCGAGATCCTCGCCGGTGGGTGCCACGGCACCGAACCCCTTGCACCGCCGCCGATTTCGTGGGGCGTCGCGTGCGGAGTCGGACGTTGCGGCCTGGAGGCCCGAACGCCCTGATCCGAGGCGTCGACAACCTTCCGGGCCTGCGCGTGACCGGCCTTGAAAGTGCGTGGATGAAATGCTCGACGCGCCGCCCAAAGGTCTGCGTGGCAGTATGTGTCGGACATACTTGTCCGTCGGCTGTGTCATCGAGGAGGAAACCGTGCGTCTGTCGCCGCATGAACAAGAGCGACTGATGATCTCGTACGCGGCCGATCTTGCCCGCAGGCGACAGGGACGCGGCCTGCTCCTCAATCACCCCGAGTCGGTTGCGGTCATCACCGATCACATTCTCGAAGGCGCTCGCGACGGTCGGTCGGTTGCCGAGTTGATGTCCTCGGGTCGCGAGGTGCTGACGCGCGCACAGGTCATGGACGGCATCCCCGAGATGCTGCACGACGTCCAGGTCGAGGCCACATTCCCGGACGGTACCAAACTCGTCACCGTCCACAATCCGATTTCGTGACAGGATCGATGATGGCTGAGCAAAACCTGATACCAGGTGAAATACTCTGTGCCCCAGGCGAGATCATCCTCAACGAGGGTGCTGACGTGCTCGAGGTCGTGGTGGTCAACAGCGGCGACCGTCCGGTGCAGGTCGGTAGTCACGTGCATTTTGTGCAGTCCAATGCCGCCCTCGATTTCGATCGCGACATCGCGTTCGGCCGTCGGCTGAACATTCCCGCAGGCACCGCCGTTCGGTTCGAGCCGGGACTTTCGGCAACTGTCGAGCTGGTCCCGATCGCCGGAACGCGGGAAGTCCATGGAATCTCGTCGAACCCGCCAGGAAGGCTGGACGCCTGATGGCATCGTTGAGTCGTGAGCGCTACGCCGAGCTGTACGGCCCCACGGTCGGCGACCGGATCCGGCTGGCCGACACCAACCTGCTGATCGAGGTCACCGAGGATCGCTGCGGTGGTCCAGGGCGCGCGGGCGAAGAAGCGGTCTTCGGTGGTGGAAAGGTCATCCGCGAGTCGATGGGGCAAGGACGTGCGACACGTGCCGAAGGTGCCCCCGATACGGTGATCACCGGCGTGGTCATCCTCGACCACTGGGGAATCATCAAGGCGGACCTGGGAATTCGTGACGGACGTATCGTCGCACTCGGCAAAGCGGGCAACCCTGACACGATGGACGGCGTACACCCCGACCTCGTGATCGGCCCGTCGACCGAGATCATCGCAGGCAACGGCAAGATCATCACAGCCGGCGGTATCGACTGCCACGTGCACTTCATCTGCCCGCAGATCATGGACGAGGCACTCGGCAACGGCATCACCACCTTGATCGGTGGTGGCACCGGACCGGCGGAAGGCAGCAAGGCGACAACCGTCACGCCAGGTGCCTGGCACCTGGCCTCGATGTTGTCGGCCACCGATCACTGGCCGTTGAACATCGTGCTGCTCGGCAAGGGCAATACGGTCAGCCTGGAGTCGATGCGCGAGCAATTGCGCGCCGGTGCTTCGGGTTTCAAACTCCACGAAGACTGGGGCAGCACCCCGGCGGCCATCGACGCCTGTCTTCGCATCGCCGATGAATCCGGTGTCCAGGTGGCACTGCACTCCGACACCCTCAACGAGGCCGGGTTCGTCGAGGAGACCGTCGCGGCGATCGCCGGACGCGGAATCCACGCGTATCACACCGAAGGCGCCGGTGGCGGGCATGCGCCGGACATCATCACGGTGGCGTCCTACGCGAACGTCCTGCCCAGTTCCACGAATCCGACGCGGCCGCACACGGTCAACACCCTCGACGAACACCTCGACATGCTGATGGTCTGTCACCATCTCAATCCCAGTGTCCCCGAGGATCTTGCGTTCGCAGAGAGCCGGATCCGGCCATCGACCATTGCCGCCGAGGATCTGCTGCACGACATGGGGGCGATCTCGATGATCGGTTCCGATGCGCAGGCGATGGGCCGGATCGGTGAGGTGGTCCTGCGAACCTGGCAGAGCGCGCACGTCATGAAGGCGCGGCGCGGTTCGTTGGCGGGGGATGGGGCCGCGGACAATCACCGAGCCCGGCGGTACGTGGCCAAGTACACGATCTGCCCTGCCGTGGCCCATGGTCTGGACGACGAAATCGGTTCGATCGAGGTAGGGAAGCTCGCCGATCTGGTCCTGTGGGAGCCTGCGTTCTTCGGTGTCCGGCCGCATGCGGTGATCAAGGGTGGTGCGATCGCGTGGGCCGCCATGGGTGATGCCAACGCGTCGATCCCGACGCCGCAACCGGTGTTGCCAAGGGCCATGTTCGGTGCGTCCGCGCGTGTCGCGGCTGCCACGTCGTTGAGTTTTGTTGCGCCACAGGCAATCGAGGACGGGCTCCCGGATCGACTGGGCCTCGACCGCCGACTGGTGCCGGTGAAGAATGTGCGTCATATCGGCAAGGCCGATATGCCCGGCAACAGTGCGCAACCAGAGATCCGCGTCGACCCCGACACGTTCACCGTCACCATCGACGGCGAGGTCTGGGATCAGCAGCCCGCGAGCGCTCTGCCGATGGCTCAGCGATACTTCATGTTCTGATGACCTCACCCGAGAGTCCTTCAGCCACCAGGCATCTGGGAATGCTGTTGACCCTGGCCGACTCACGGCTGCCGGTGGGTGGTCACGTCCACTCCGGCGGACTCGAGGAGGCGATCAGTTCCGGATCGGTTCGCGACCTCGACGGCCTCCGCGACTTCCTGGTGCGTCGGGTCAGTACCGCCGGTCTTGTCGCGGCATCGATCACCGCTGCCGTGGTCGCCGGCACCATCGACGTTGCGCAGGCCGAGGTGGAGGCTGATGCACGCACGCCGTCCGCTGCGGCCAGACGGGCCTCGCGCGCACAGGGGCGTGGCATGCTGCGTCTGGGCAAAAAGGTATGGCCCCAGCAGGATTGGGGTCTGCTCCCGGCACGTCCGCATCTCCCGGTGGTGAGCGGTCAGGTCGCGCGGGCGGCCGGATTGAACCCGCATGAGAGTGCGATGGTGCTCATCTACACAACCATGACCGGATCTGCGACAGCTGGTCAGCGGTTGCTGGCGCTCGATCCCGGCGACGTCGCCCTGTTGGGTGTGCAGCTGACGGAGCTGTGTGAGCAGACGGCGTCGCAGGCTGCGCAGGGGCTCGCCGACCTGTCCGATCCATTTCTTGATGTACTTGCTCAGCGGCACGAACTCCGGCCGATGCCGCTCTTCGCGTCATGACCGGCACCCGATAGACCGCCCCATCACGCAGCAGACAACCACGACGCAGCAGACAACCACGACGCAGCAGACAACCACGACGCAGCAGACAACCACCACGCAGCAGACAAAAAGGGAGACAGCTCTTGCCACCGCATCTGATCGACGGAGCGCCGCATACGCACGACCATGCCCGGCCGAAACGGAATCGGGTGCCGGGCGAGGCACTGCGCATCGGCATCGGCGGCCCCGTCGGCTCCGGTAAGACCGCACTGGTTGCCGCACTGTGCAGGCAGTTGCGAGACGAGTTGTCGCTGGCGGTGTTGACCAACGACATCTACACCACCGAGGACGCCGATTTCTTGCGTCGCAACGCCGTACTGCCGGACGAGCGGATCACCGCGGTCCAGACCGGCGGGTGCCCGCACACCGCCATCCGCGACGACATCACCGCGAACCTCGACGCCATCGACGACCTGGTCGAGGCCAACCCACCGCTCGATCTCATCCTCGTCGAATCCGGTGGCGACAACCTCACCGCGACATTCTCGACCGGTCTGATCGACGCCCAGATCTTTGTGGTGGACGTGGCAGGCGGCGACAAGGTGCCGCGCAAAGGTGGTCCCGGCGTGACGTTCTCGGATCTGTTGGTCGTCAACAAGACCGATCTCGCGCCGATGGTCGGCGCAAACCTCCAGGTGATGCGCGACGACGCCGAGCGGGTGCGGGAAGGTCGCCCGACGGTTCTGATCTCGCTGACCGACGATCCGGCCGCGACCGATGTACTGCACTGGGTCCGGGAGCAGTTGGCCGCGGCGCTCTGACCTGTCTTCGATGCATACCGAGGTATATCTCGAGACCGCGAAAGGGCGATCTCCGCGCATCCGGGCCAACGGCGGTCTGGCTGCACGTCAGACCGGCGTCGACGTGTTGCACCTGATCTCGACGGCTGCGACGCCGCTCGGCGGGGACACCATCGACATCCATGTGGACGTCGCGTGCGGGTCGCGGCTGACGTTGTTCAGCGTGGCTGCCACGTTGGCACTACCGAGTCGCGGCGAGCCGCGGTCGCAGCTGAACTGGCACATCAGCGTGGCCGATGGCGCCGAGTTGGTGATCGATCCGCTACCGACGATCGTCGCGGCGCATGCCGTCCATCACAGCAATACGACGGTGTCGATCGCCGGATCGGGGACGGTCCGGATCTGTGAACGTGTGCAGATCGGCCGGTTCGGTGAGGACGACGGTGCCTGGTCCGGGCGATTGAGCGCTGATGTCGACGGCACCGCGGCAGTTCGGCACCAACTGCGACTCGGCAAGACCACCCACGACCGACTGGGAGCACCGGCCGTGCTGATCAATGAATTCTGCTATCCCGATGATCGCGCAGATGTGGTCCATCCCACCGCGGCGGCCACCCGATTGCGGCCGGCTGCCGGGGGGAGTCTGACCACGGTGCTCGCCGACACGATGCCCTCCGCGGAGCGTCTTGCCGGCGAGCTGGCGGCCTGCTGAACTAGCTGGCGGCCGGTTTGGCGTCGCCTTCGGACGGCCCCGAAGCTTTCGTGCCTTCGGGCGTGCCCGATGTTTTTGTATCTGTCACCTTGCTGTCTGTGGCGGGCACCGGATCGGACAGAACCGGCTTGCTGTTGGGCGGTCCGGCGACATCGTCGCTCTTGTTCTGAGCCTTTTCCAGCTGGGCCAGGCGGTCGAGCGCGTTGCGGGCAAGCGTCTGCTGCTCGGTGATCGTGAGCTGCGACCGGCCCCTGGTCATGAAGGCGAACGACCAGTCGACAATCGTGTTCAGGCGACTCCGGAATCCGACGATGTACACCAGGTGCAGCAGCAACCAGCCGAGCCAGGCGAAGAAGCCCTCGGTCTCGATGTTCTTCTTGAACCCTGGTACCGGGACGGACGCGACTGCGCTGAACTTCGAGATCGTGGCCATCGATCCCTTGTCCCAGTACTTGAACGGTTCGCGTTCTTCGGGCGTCTTGCCTGCGAGCCCGGCCTTGATGGCGTCGGCGGCGTACTTGCCGCCCTGGATCGCGCCCTGCGCCATGCCCGGAACGTCCTCGACCGACATCATGTCGCCGACGACGAAGACGTTCGGGTTGCCCGGAATCGAGAGGTCGGGCAGCACCTTGACGCGGCCTGCGCGGTCGAGTTCGACGCCGCTCTGCTCGGAAAGCTGTTTGCCGAGCGGGCTGGCCGCGACACCGGCCGACCACACCTTGCACTGCGATTCGATGCGTCGGGTGGTGCCGTCTTTCTCCTTGACCAGCAAACCGTCGTAGTCGAGGTCGACGACCATCGCGTTGAGCTGGATCTCAACACCCATGCTCTCCAGGCGTTTGGCGGCCTTGGTGCCCAGATTGGCGCCCATCGGCGGGAGGACGGCCGGAGCCGCGTCGAGCAGGATCACCCGGGATTCGGTGGGGTCGATGTTCCGGAAGGCGCCCTTGAGTGTCTTGTTGCTCATCTCGGAGATCTGCCCGGCCAATTCGACACCGGTCGGCCCCGCTCCGATGACGACAAACGTCAGCAGCCGGGCCCGTTCCTCATGGTCGTCGGACAGTTCGGCCTGTTCAAAGGCGCCCAGGATGCGACCGCGCAGTTCGAGGGCGTCGTCGATGGTCTTCATGCCCGGTGCGAACTGCGAGAAGTGATCGTTGCCGAAGTACGACTGATCAGCACCGGCCGCGATGATCAGACTGTCGAACGGGGTTTCGGTGATGCGTTCGAGGAGGCGTGAGGTCACCACCTTGTTCTCGAGGTCGATCTTCTCGACGTTGCCCATCAGAACCTTGGCGTTCGCCTGTTTGCGCAGGATGACGCGGGTGGCGGGAGCGATCTCACCTTCGGAGATGATGCCGGTCGCGACCTGATAGAGCATCGGCTGGAAGAGGTGGTGGGTGGTGCGCGCGATCAAGGTGACGTCGACATCGGCCTTCTTCAGGTGCTGAGTCGAGAACAATCCGCCGAAGCCGGAGCCGATGACCACCACCTTGTGCCGGGTCGAAACTGCAGTCTCCTTGCTCATGACCATCTCCTGTCAATTGGCGAATTGCGGCCGGGATCTCTGGGGAGTGGTGGGATCCGCACCATGCCTACGGTAGTTGGTGGCCGGGGTTTGGTCGCGCCAAGGTGCACCCGACCGCATCGTCGGGTAAAGACCGCCGGGTCAGGCGATCAGATGTGTGCTGGTGCGCGCAGCCTGCGCCCACGCGAAGTTGTTTGCTTCCCAATCGGTGCGGAGAATCTCGTACTCGACCTCGCCGCGCTCGGACCCGGCGATCGTGGTGTCGGCGCAGTCGTGCAGACGGACCAGACGCAGGCCGCAGTGCTCCATCACCCGCCTGGACGCGGTGTTGACCGCCATCGTGCCTGCGAAGAGCCTGCTGACCTTCAAGTCGTCGAATGCCAGCCGGACGAGAGCGCGGGCACCTTCGGTTGCCAACCCCTTACCCCACATGCTCCGGCGCAGCCGGTAGCTGAGCTCGAACTCTGATTCGGGTGAATGACGAGGTGCGCGGACGGCGAACCAGCCGATGAAGCTGCTCGCGGGCTCGGGGTGGCCCACCGAACGCGCAGCCACCAGGTCGAGCCGGTCGAGGGCGACCCACAGTCCCGCACCGCTGCGATGTGTCGCCTCGGCCACAGCTCGGGGGATCGTCCATTCTTCGATCACCTCGCGTGGTGTCGGCGTACCGCCGGTCACATATCGCATCACCGCTGGATCGCGGTCGAGTTCCACAAGGTGGTCGGTGTCGCGATGCGACACCGGCCGCAATACCAGGCGGTCGGTCTCGATGATCAACAATTTCCCCGTTTCGAAAGCGCGCTTGCGTGGCACCATACATTCTCCGAGGCGCTTGGTGGGAGGCATTGGGTCAGGGCGGTGTACCGGTGACCGATTGAAGCTGAGCTGGTGTGATGGGTTGAGCACCTACACTGACGTGGTGCGGCGTTCGAAATGTTTTCGTATGACGACGGTGGCGGTGGTCGGGTCCGGTGTGTCCGGACTCACGGCCGCATATCTGCTTCGCACGAACCATCAGGTGACGCTCTATGAGGGCGACGGCCGCCTCGGTGGCCATGCGCACACCCATACCCTGGGCTCCGGGCACGCGGCCGTTCGCGTCGATTCCGGATTCATCGTCCACAACCACGACACCTACCCGTTGCTCCGAAAGCTCTTTTCGGAGTTGGGGGTTGATGTGGCGCCGACCGAGATGAGCATGAGCATCAACGACCGGTCCTCGGGTGTCCAATACGCAGGCGGTCGCGGGTTGCCGGGGATCTTTGCCCAGAGGCGCCGGATCCTCGATCCCCGGTTCGTGTGGATGTTGTTGCAGATCAAGCGCTTCCATCGGGCCGCCGCCGCGCACCTTGCCGACGCCGATGACGAGGACCTCAGTACGTACGGCGAGTTCCTGACCCGGCACGGATTCTCGGAGCACTTCATCAGGATGTTCGCGATCCCGCTCGTGTCGTGTGTGTGGTCGACCGGTTCGGCGAGATCCCTCGACTACCCGGCGCGCTATTTGTTTGCCTTCCTCGACAACCACGGGATGCTCACCGTCAAGGGTTCGCCGCAGTGGTACACCGTGCACGGCGGTTCCGGCACGTATGTCGACCGCATCGCAGCGACCCTCGACGACGTCACGACCGGGGCCCCTGTCACACGTATCGAGCGAGGCGACGACGGTGTGCGAATCAGTGCGCCAGGTCGCCCGGACCGGGTTTTCGACCGAGTGGTCATCGCGACGCATGCCGATCAGGCCCTCGACCTGCTGGCAGATGCCTCAGAAGCCGAAAAGCAGGTCCTCGGAGCCTTCGGTTACGCGGCAAACGAAACGATCCTGCACACCGATTCCTCGCTGATGCCGACCGTTGCCGGGGCCGGTGCCAGCTGGAACTACCTCACACCGGAGGTGGGTGCCGACGACGCCGCGCCGGTGGTGACCTACTGGATGAACCGCCTGCAGCGCCTACCCGGACCAACGCAGTACTACGTGACACTCAACGGCAGGGATCGGATCAAACCGGATTCGATCATCGCATCCATGGCATACACACATCCGGTGTACACGCCGGAAGCTGTTGCCGCACAGAAGCAATTGCCGGAAGTGTGTACCGCGCAAACGGCGTTCGCCGGTGCTTATCACGGCTGGGGCTTTCACGAGGACGGTGTTCGTTCGGGTGTCGCGGCCGCAGCGCATTTCGGGGCCGATTGGGTATGAAAGCCGAGGCGGTACTGCCACCCACGCCGGCGCTCGTGCCGGGGCGGGTGCGGCATGTGCGGCGGACACCTCTGCGGCACGGTTTCGATCACCGTGTGTACCAATGGCTGGTCGACCTCGATGAGCCACCGCCGATTCCTGCGGCGTTGCGTCCTTTTGCCCGCATATACGCCAAGGATCACCTCGGAGATCCGGGACCGCGTGCCGAATTGTCCGATCAGGCTGCCCAACTGCTCCGAATCAAACGCAATGTGGCGAACTACCTGGCAGTGCACGGTGTCGATCTGGGCCCGGACGGGCGGGTGCTGATGCTGGCGAACGCTCGGGTGCTCGGATACGTCTTCGATCCGTTGACCGTGTTCTGGTGCTGTTCGGGAGACACTCTGCGAGGGGTCGTCGCCGAGGTGCACAACACCTACGGTGAGCGCACCGCCTACCTGCTCGAGCCTCGATCCCAGCCCGAATCCCCGCCCGAACCGATAGTCGGAAACCTGCGGACGCAGGTGCCGAAGCACTTCTACGTCTCACCGTTCAACGACGTCTCCGGCGACTACGACATTAATGTCCGGCTCGATCCGGAGTCGGTCGGCGTCTCGATCAGTCTGCTCCGCGCAGGCACATCGATGTTCACCGCGAGGTTCGACGGGCGCCCGGCCGCGTACACATCACGTCTGCTGATCCGCACCCTGATCACCAATCCGCTCATGCCGCAACGCGTTTCCGCACTCATCGCGATCCATGGCGTGTGGTTGTGGCTTCGCCGTCTCCCGGTCGCGGCCCGGCCCGCGCATACACCGCCTGAAGGAGTTTAATGTCCGACCTGGCGCAGCCGGCGCAGCTACCCGAGCTTGCCGAGCCTTTCTGTTTGCGGCGACCGATCCTCGGTGGTGTCTGTTTTCTGGCCAGTCTTGCCCGGCTGTTCGTCAACCAGGCCGTCCGGCGCACACCGGTGCAGGTCAGCTATCCCGACGGCACGGTCCGCGGCGGTGGCGATGCGTCCGGCCCGCGCCTGGAGGTGGTTCGCCCCAAGTCGTTGCACGAACGGATGGGCCACAATCCCAAGATCGGGCTGGGCGAGGCGTACATGGCAGGTGATTGGCGGGTCGCCGACGGCAGCGATCTGGGGGAGGCGCTGACCCCGTTTGCGGCGCGGCTGACGTCGCTTGTTCCGGAACCCTGGTGGAAGCTGCGGATCTTCGTCGACACCAAGATCCCGCACCGTCACAAGAACACCCCCGAGGGTTCGCGCCGCAACATCGGCGCACACTATGACCTCAGCAACGACCTCTTTGCCACCTTCCTCGATCCGACCATGACCTACAGCTCGGCGATGTTCGACCCGGCACGTCCACCGGCCTCACAGGACCTGGAGCAGGCCCAGTACCGCAAACTCGACGCGATCCTCGACCAGGCCGGTGTGAAGGCCGGTAGTCGGGTGCTGGAGATCGGGACCGGGTGGGGAGCGCTGGCGATCAGGGCCGCAGGACGTGGCGCTCACGTGACCACGGTGACGTTGTCGAGTGAACAGCTCGAAATGGCCAAGGAGCGGGTCAGCGCCGAAGGTCTGATGGGCATGGTCGCTATTCGGCTGCAGGACTATCGGGCGGTGACCGGCGTATTCGACGCCATCGTCTCTGTCGAGATGATCGAGGCGGTGGGCGAGGAGTTCTGGCCGACGTACTTCGGCAAGATCGATTCGCTGTTGGCGCCCGGCGGCACGGTTGCCATCCAGGCGATTCTGATGCCTCATCAACGAATGTTGGCCACCCGCAGATCGTTTGGATGGATTCAGAAGTACATCTTCCCAGGCGGGCTGATCCCGTCGTTCGAGGCCATCGAGAAGACGCTCGCGCAGCACACGACGTTGCGGGTCACGGAGCGTCACGACTTCGGTCAGGACTACGCCGAGACACTGCGCCGGTGGCGGGCGTCGTTCACACGGCACCGGCAGACCGTGACGCAGTTGGGTTTCGACGAGACCTTCATGCGGATGTGGGAGTACTACCTGGCGTACTGCGAGGCCGGATTTGCCTCGGGCTATCTCCAGGTCAGCCAGATACAGATACGGAGGTGACCTGATATGACAGTGGACCTGGCCGGGAAGAGGGTCTGGGTGATCGGTGCGTCGAGCGGTATCGGCGCGGCAACCGCCCGGGCACTGGTCAAACGAGATGCCCACGTTGCCATCTCGGCCCGCCGTGACACCGAACTGCGTGAGGTGGCCGGATCGGCGATGACCGTCGCGGTTGCCGACGTCACCAACCGTGACTCGGTCGATTCGGCGGCCGCGCACGTGCGCGAGGCCCTGGGCGATATCGACGTGGTGATCATCAACGCCGGGTTCTGGGAACAGATGGACGCCGCCGAGTGGGACCGTGACCTGTTCGAGCGCCATGTGCAGGTGAATCTGCTCGGCATGAACAACTGCATCGGGGCCGTACTTCCACAGATGGTGGAGAAGAGCGCAGGCACGATCGTCGGTGTCGCATCGGTGGCCGGCTATCGCGGACTTGGCGGCGCCGAGGCCTACGGCGCCACCAAGGCCGCGCAGATCAACATGCTCGAAGGGCTGCGTGTTGCGCTGCGCCGGAAGGGGGTCCGGGTCGTGACGGTCTGCCCGGGTTTCGTGAAGACGGGTCTGACGGAGTCGAACACGTTTCCCATGCCGTTTCTCATCGAGGCGGACGAAGCCGCCGAATCGATCTGCCGGGGTCTCGAGCGTGGTCAGATGGAGATCGTCTTCCCGGTTCCGATGGCCGCATTGATGAAGGTGGCGCGTCTGCTGCCGGTCCGGTTGTGGGCACGGGTCTTCTCGGCGCGCGGCGCGATGTAGGGCGAGCGGATTCGATCAACGATTATTTTTCGGTGTGGCCGTGGTCGGTATGGCAGAGGGACGCCCGACCTGAGGAGACACCATGGGAGTTCACCCGACCGCACGATTCGACGATCGTTTCAGTCGTCCGGGGGCGGTGGCCGCCGACTGGGAACAGATATCGGGGATCCTGGCACGGGCCGAGTTGTATTGGGTGACAACGGTGCGCCGCGACGGCCGGCCGCATGGCACGCCGCTGGTCGGGGTGTGGTCCGACGACCGTTTCTACTTCTGTAGCGGACCCGATGAGCAGAAGGTCCACAACCTCGCGGTCAACGATCAGGTCAGTGTCACGACCGGGGTGAACACCTGGCAGTGCGGCTGCGACGTGGTGATCGAGGGCACCTCGCAGCGGGTCACCGGTCAGGCGGAGCTGGCCTTGATTGCCAAGGCCTACTTCGACAAATACGGGGACGCGTGGGCCTTTGAGCCCGCGGAGGGTGGTTTCGGAACCGGCGACGATTTTGCCCTGGTGTACCGCGTCACACCGCAGAAAGTATTCGCGTTCGAGAAGGATCCGCACGGGCAGACCCGCTTCGACTTCTGAGGATCGTCACCACTACTGTGACATCGGTGAGTGACACGACAGGCGCCACCGAGGTTTCACTGCAGCTGCGGTGGGGCGATATGGACGTCAACAACCATGTGAACAACGTGCAGTTCGCCCGGCTCTTCGAAGAAGCCCGCGTGCGCGCGGTGTCGGGCTGGATCCGCGACGGCTACGGTGCGGTCGCGATCCACGTCGCCCGGCAGGAAATCGAATTCGTCAGGCCTTTGCTCTACACCCTTGAGCCCGTCACCGCGCAGGTCTGGGTGAGTCGGCTCGGAGGCTCGTCTTTCGACTTCGGCAGTTCACTGACCGACGCAGCGGGAAACGTTGTCGCCCTCTGTGAAACCACCGTCGTGGCAGTGCATTCCGAAACCGGCAAGGTTCTGCAGATCTCGGACGAGATGCGGGTGTTTCTGAAATCGAAGTCCGCTGATCCCGTTCCACTGCGCCGTCGGTCCTGATCACGGTCTCGTGGTCGCCTCGGGTGTCGGGCATTCGTGATACACCGGGGATGACAACCGGAAGGGGCCCTGCGTGCTGAGACTGCACCGCGCCGAGCGCACCAGCACGTTGGTGACCGCGCTCGCCGACATCTTGACGACCGTGCCGTCGGATCCGTTTGCTCGAGAACTGGTTGCGGTACCTGCGCAAGGTGTCGAACGGTGGCTGACGCAGCAGTTGTCGACCCGACTGGGTGCGACCGGCGGCGGGGCCGACGGTATCGCGGCCAACATACTCTTTCCCCATCCGGCCGCGCTGGTCGATGACGTCATGGCGCAGGCCAGTGGTGTCGAATCCGGTCAGTTCGACGACGACCCGTGGTCCACCGGGCGGATGCTGTGGACGTTGCTGTCGGTCATCGACGACGCCGTCGACGATCCGGCCTGCGCGATCCTTGCCCGGCACCTGGGCCACTCGTCCGACGGGAAGGTCGGTTCGAAGTCGCCGGGTTTCCGGATCGGGCGGCGATACGGAACCGCGGAGCACCTGACCGCCCTGTTCCGGGGATATGGAACCCATCGCCCGCAGATGATCAACGACTGGCACAACGGACACGACACCGATGGTGCCGGCGAGCCACTCGATCCCGATCAGCGGTGGCAGGCCCATCTGTGGCGACTGCTGCGTCAGCGCATCGATTCGCCCAGTCCTCCCGAACGGCTCGAACAGGTCTGTGCGAGCTTGCTCGATCGATCCGATGTGGTGGATCTGCCCGAGCGGATCTCCCTGTTCGGCGTCACCCGTCTCAGCGCCGAGCAGTTGCAGGTCCTGGCTGCCCTCGGTGCGCATCGCGACATCAATCTCTTTCTGCCGCATGCCAGTCCGGCGATGTGGAAGAAGCTGCAGTCGAAGAACGCGCCCATCCGTCGCAGCGAGGTTGTTGTGCGCGACATCGAACATCCATTGCTGGCGTCGTTGTCCCGCGAGGTTCGCGAACTCCAGATCAACCTCTCCGCCGTTGCCGCAGATGATGTCCACCACACCGACGTACATGCCCGCGGCGGAACGCATCTCGAGCGTCTGCAGGATGCGTTTCGCGCCGATCAGGTCGCGGAACCCAGTGGGCAGGCAGATGGCAGTGTTCAGGTCCATTCCTGTCACGGTGCCGCGCGTCAGGTCGAGGTGCTACGCGAACTCGTGTTGCGGTTGTTCCAGGACGATCCGACACTCGATCCGCGCGACGTGATCGTCATGTGCCCCGACGTCGAAACCCACGCGCCGCTGATCCGGGCCGCATTCGGCCAGGTGAGTCATGCGCATCCCGGTCACGAACTGCGCGTACGCCTGGCAGACCGGGCACTGCGCCAGACCAACCCGCTCCTGGATGTGATGACCGACCTGCTGTTGCTGGCCGGGGGTCGGGTCAAGGCGAGTGAAGTACTCGACCTGTTGGACACGCCGCCGGTGCGGAGCCGATTCGGTTTCGGTGACGATGATCTCGAACGTCTGCGGCAATGGACCGCCGAATCCGGAGCCCGCTGGGGGATCAACGACAACCAACGAAAACCATTCGGGCTGGGAGGGTTCAGACAGAACACCTTCGACGCCGGACTCGACCGGATCCTGTTGGGTGTGGCCGCCGACGAGACGGAACTGGGCTGGCTCGACACCGCACTGCCGCTTGATGACGTGGACAGTGCCGACGTCGAGTTGGCAGGCAGATTCGCCGAGTTCATCAGCCGGCTCGACACTGCGCTGACCAGTTTGCGTGGTCCGCGTCCGGCAACACAGTGGGCAGAGAATCTGGCGACCGCACTGGATCTGCTCACCGCGGTACGCCCTGCCGACGCGTGGCAGCGGAGTCAGGCGCTTCGGGAACTGTCGTCGGCCACCGAACACGGCGGCGATACAACAGTGCGGCTCGCCGACATCCGGGCCATGCTGTCGCATCGGCTGGCCGGGCGTCCGACCAGGGCCAACTTCCGGACCGGTGAACTGACGGTGTGCACGATGGTCCCGATGCGGGCCGTGCCGCACCGGGTCGTCATCCTGCTGGGGCTCGATGACGAGAGCTACCCGCGTGTCGGCGGTATCAACGGCGACGACATCCTGGCGCGCAATCCCTGTGTCGGAGAACGGGATATCCGTAGTGAGGATCGTCAGCTGCTCCTCGATGCGACCATGTCGGCGATCGACAAGCTCATCATCTTGTATACGGGCACCGACCCCGTGACCGGTTTGCGCAGGCCGCCTGCGGTCCCGGTGGGCGAACTACTCGACACCGCAGATGCGATGCTGGCCGACGGCTCGACAGTGTCGACGTCACATCCGTTGCACGGTTTCGACCCGGCGAACTTTGCTGCCGAGAAGCCCCTCAGCTTCGATCGCACGGCGCTTGCCGGGGCCGTGGCCACCCAATCGGTTCAGGTCTGCGAACCCGGATTTCTGCCGAAGCCACTGCCGCAGACCTCCGGTGATGTGGAGTTGTCCGACCTGATCGCCTTTGTCGAGCACCCGATGCGAGCATTCTGCCGCCAACGGCTGGGTATGTACCTGCCCGGCGACGACGAAGAGCTCAACGATGTGCTCAGTGCCGACATCGACGGTCTGGGCAAATGGGCGATCGGCGATCGGATGCTGCAGGCCCGGCTTGGTGGAGCAGACGCCGAGGCGCTGCGCGGTGCCGAACTACGCCGCGGAACCCTGCCGCCGTTTCTCTTGGGCGCGAAGGTATTCGGAGAGATCTCCGGTCTGGTCGAGTCCCTCGTGACTGTGGCGGCACCCCTCTATGAGACCCGTCCCGACGTGATCGACGTGACCATCGATCTGGGCGACAACCGGCGGCTGACCGGCACCGTCCCGTCGGTTCATCGCGGGACGCTGGTCCGGACCATCTACTCCCGGCTGGCGGCAAAACACCGCCTGGCCGCGTGGGTCGGCTTGTTGGCGCTGGCTGCGTCCGGCTCCGACGTCAGCAGCTCCGTTGTCGTCGGCCGCGGATCGTATGGCCGCGTCCGGCGATCGACACTGGCAGCGCCGCCGAATCCGATTGCTGTGCTGCGTCAGATCGTCGACCTGCGCGATCGAGGTCTGCAGTCGCCACTTCCGTTGCCGACGGCCGCTGCCGCCGAGTACGCAGACCGTCGCCATCGTGGCGACGACACCGCTCTGGCCATGGACGCAGCCGACAAGAACTTCATGAACAAGTTCGGCGGCGACGCACAGGACGTCTACGTCCGGTACCTGCATGAGGGAGATTTCTCGGCCGTGATCGCCGAACCGGCGGTCGCAGAGGAAAAGGACTGGGATGAGCAGGGATCTCGTTTCGCGGCAGGCGCGATGCGGTTGTGGACGCCCTTGCTGGGTTCGGAACAGGTGCGCTGAGACATGATCCAAAGTCCCATCGCGCCGGTCACGTTCGACATCACCGGACCGTTGCCTTCCGGCACCACCGTGCTCGAAGCCAGTGCCGGTACCGGAAAGACCTATGCCATCGTTGGTTTGGCTGCTCGGTATGTCGCAGACGGTGTTCCGCTGTCCGACCTTCTGCTGGTCACATTCAGCCGCTTCGCCACCGCCGAACTCCGTGAACGCACACGACTGCGGCTGACCTCGCTCGCTGCTGCCCTGACCGATCCTGCGGCCGCGAGGGATTCGGACGACCCGCTGGCTGCGATGCTCTCCGCGGGATCGCCGGGCGAGGTCGAGATACGGCGCAGACGCCTGGCAGATGCGGTGTCCGACTTCGACGCGGCCACCATCGCCACCACTCACACTTTCTGCAGCCGCATGCTCGACGGACTCGGCGTGGCCGGGGATTTCGAGAATGACATCACCCTTGTCGAAGATGTCAGTGACCTGATCACCGAGGTCACCGACGATCTGTACCTGCATCGCTTCAGTGGAAACGGCGCAGCGCCGTTCAGTCTGGTCGAGGCCCACTCCTTCTGCAGGCAGGCGGTCTTCCAGCGGCAGGCGAAGCTGTCTCCCATCACCGACCCCGACACCGACGAGTATCAGCGGATCGACTTCGCGAAGACGGTGATAGCTGAGGTGGAGCGCCGCAAGCGGCAGACGAACATTCGCGACTACGACGACCTGCAGATCCTGCTGCGCGATGCGCTCGAAGACCCCGAGCACGGCGAGCAGGCATGTCGTCGGGTGCGGAGCCGATTCCAGGTGGTTCTGGTCGACGAGTTCCAGGACACCGACCCGGTGCAGTGGGCGATCTTCCGGTTGGCCTTTCACGGGCACACCACCCTGGTGCTGGTGGGTGATCCGAAACAGTCGATCTACGCGTTCCGCGGGGCCGAGGTGTTCAGTTACCTCGAAGCCGTTCGGGCCGCCGACAACCATCAGGCACTGCCCACCAACTGGCGCAGTGATGCCGATCTGGTCGAGGCGCTCGACCGTGTCTATGGCGGTGCGGCACTGGGTAGCCCCGAGATCGTGGTGCATGAGGTCGGGGCCACACATACCGAGTCGCGATTGCCGGGCCAGATCCCATTGCGACTGCGATACCTGAACCGCCGGGGCCACGGACCGATGGGCAAGAGCGGATTCCCCGCGCTCGACCGGCTGCGACGTTCGGTGGCCGATGATGTCGCCGCGGACCTGACCCGACTGCTGAATTCCCGGACGCCGTTGTGTGGCGCCGGTGGCGAACGTCCGGTGGCACCCGGCGACATCGCCGTTCTCGTCCGAAATCATCGGCACCTCACGATGATCCAGGCGGCGCTGGACAGTAGGGGAGTGCCGTCGGTGCTGGCGGGCGGTACCAGTGTTTACAGCACGCAGGGTGCGCTCGACTGGTTGTGGCTGCTGCAGGCGATGGAACAACCCAGCCGAAGCGCGCGTATCCGATTGGCTGCACTCACGCCATTGCTCGGATGGACCGCCGCAGAACTGGATTCCGGTGCCGACGGGCTGACCGCTGACATCAGCGCGTTGATCCGTGAACTGGTCGCCGTCTATCACGAGTCGGGTTTTGCGGCCGTATACGAACATCTCTCAGGGGTTCGCGACGTGCCCGGCCGGGTGCTGTCCGTGGTCGGTGGGGAGCGTCGGCTCACGGATCTGACCCACGTGGCCCAGCTCTGCAATCGTGCCGTGGTTGAGGAGGGTTTGGGTCTGACCGCATTGGTGCGCAGACTCGGACAGTTGATCAACGACCCGACGTCCGGCAATCAGGCTGACCAGAGCCGGCGCCTCGACAGCGACGCCGCGGCCGTGCAGCTGCTCACCGTGCACCGGAGCAAGGGGCTCGAGTTCCCGATCGTCTATGTGCCGTATGGCTGGGACGGGGCGCAACATCCTTCACCGGACACGTTCCTGCTTCACGATGAGGCGGGCAAGCGACTGCTCGACATCGGTGGCAAGGATGCACCCGGCTACCGCGATCGCCGGGAGGCCTCCGCGACCGAGGACAACGGTGAAGAGCTGCGACTGCTGTACGTTGCGTTGACCCGCGCGGCATCGGCGGTCGTGGTGTGGTGGGCGCCGGGGACCTCGGCACGGTCGTCGCCACTGCACCGATTGCTCTTCAGCCGCGACCGGTCGAATCCCGATCCGCGACCGGTGGTGCCGGACGACGCGAAGGTAGGCCAATTCCTGACGGCCTGGGGCGAGACCGCCGGCGACCGGGTGCGGGTGGAACCGGCCGACTACGGGACAGAGGGCGACCTACCGTGGGTGCCGCAACGGGCCGAAACAGGCGAACTCGCGGTGGCGCGATTCACCCGCCACATCGACCACACCTGGCGGCGCACGTCGTATTCGGCCCTGGTCGCCGGTACGCATCATGAACCGGCGGTGGCCAGTGAACCGGAGTCGGAGGTCAAGACCGACGAGCAGGTCACCGAGCCACTGGACGTCCCGGTCACCGACGGGGCAGGCGACCTGCCGCATCCGTCGTTGATGAACACCCTGCCTTTTGGTGCGGCATTCGGAACCCTGGTCCACGAGGTGCTCGAGGTCATCGACACCGACGCCACCGACCTGGCGGCCGAGGTGGCAACGCGCTGCCGGGACGCGGTGGCGATGTGGATGGCGCAGGCCGATCCCGAGGTGCTCTCGACCGCACTGCTTGCGGTCCTGCGGACACCGCTCGGGTTGCAGCCGGAGACAACCCTGGGGCAGCTGGCGACCAGGGATCGGTTGGCCGAACTCGACTTCGAGTTTCCGCTCGGTGGCGACGAATCGACCACGCTGCGCGCGATCAGCGATCTGATGGACACCCATCTGGCGGCCGACGACCTGCTCGTCGGTTATCCGCAGCACCTGCGCGGCGTGCAGGCGCCCCCGCTGCGCGGATTCCTTGTCGGCAGTATCGACGCCGTCCTGCGACTGCCGGGTAACCGGTTCGTCATCGTCGATTACAAGACCAACCGGACCGCACGTGGGGATCTCAGTGCGCTCGACTACACGCCGGAGCGGATGGCCCGCGAGATGATCAACTCGCACTATCCGTTGCAGGCGCTGCTCTATTCGGTTGCCCTGCACCGATATCTGCGGTGGCGGCTACCGGGGTACGACCCCGAGGTCAATCTCGCCGGCGCCCAGTACCACTTCGTCCGGGGCATGATCGGTCCCGACACCCCAGCCGGATGTGGTGTCTTCCAATGGCATCCGCCGGCATCGCTGATCGTCGCGGTCTCAGATCTGATCGCCGGAAGGACAGTGCAGCTGTGACGGTGCAGTACGAAGCGCGGATTGCGGTCAATGCCCATCCCACACTGGTGCCGTTCAACGCCGCCGGTGTGCTCAGTACTGCCGATGTGCATGTGGCGCAACGGCTGGCGGGTCTGAGCAAGGCGGATATCGATCCGAATGTTCTGCTCGCGACCGCACTTGCGGTCCGGGCCGTGCGATTGGGTTCGGTCTGTGTCGAGATCAACCGGCTGTCCGAGGTCGCCATCGACGAGGACGAATTCGGCGTCGACCCCGATTCGCTGCCGTGGCCGGATGCGGCAGCGGTCGTCGCTGCACTCGAGGTCAGTCCGCTGGTGACCGGATCGGCGTCCGGTCCGCTACGTCCACTGCACCTGGCCCGGACGCCGGAGGGCCCGTTGCTGTACTTGCGGCGGTACTTCCTGCAGGAGCAGCGGATTCGTGAACTCCTCGACGATCGAACACACAGCCACCCGGAGATGAATGCCGATCGGCTGCTCACCGGTCTGCGGAGGCACTTTCCCGATGAGGGACCTGATCGGCAACGGATCGCTGCCGCGTTGGCCAGTGCCGGTTGGACCACCGTGATCGCCGGTGGGCCGGGCACCGGCAAAACCCACACGGTCGCACGAGTATTGGCGTTGATGTTCGACGAATACGGTCCCTCCTTGCGGGTGGCGCTGGCAGCGCCGACCGGCCGGGCAGCAGCCCAGCTGGAAGAATCGGTGCGGTCGCAGGCCGATGAACTGGGCTTGCCAACCGACCTCACCGCGACCACCCTGCACCGTCTGCTGGGTTGGAAACCGGGGAGCCGCAGTCGATTTGCGCATGATTCGGGCAATCGGCTGCCGCATGAACTGGTGGTCGTCGATGAGACGTCGATGGTCTCACTGACCATGATGGCCAGACTGCTCGACGCGTTGCGGCCCCAGGCGCGGCTGGTCTTGGTCGGTGATCCCGATCAGCTCGCCTCGGTCGACGCCGGTGCCGTGCTGGCCGATCTGGTCTATCGGCCGGTCACCGAGCAGATCAACCCGATCCTCAAGACACTGATCGAACCGGATCTGGTGGACGACCGCAGCGATCCCGATGCCCTTGACGCCGACGAGAGGTCGCGGTTGGCGGGAGGGGTCATCAGGCTGACCAAGGTGCGCCGGTTCGGCGAGCAGATCAAAGGTCTGGCCGCTGCGGTTCGTGACGGCGACGCCGATTCGGTGATCGATCTGCTCGCGGCCGGGCACAGCCAGTTCGAGTTGGTCGATCCCGGTGACCTGGGGTCGGTGCGTGATGACATCGTCACCACCGCCGATCAGATGCGACGTGCAGGTGCACGGGGTGACGCGCAGACCGCCCTTGCGGGCCTACACACCCACCGCCTTCTGTGTGCGCACCGCGAAGGCACATCGGGCGTCGAACACTGGTCTCGGCAGGCGATGGAGTGGATCGGGACGACCGCGGGTGCGCAGGACTGGTACCCCGGCCAGCCGTTGTTGGTCACGGCCAACGACTACGACACCGGCATCTTCAACGGAGATACCGGCGTGGTGGTGAGCAGCGGTGGACGGTTGATGGTCGCGTTCCGGCGCGGATCGGCGGTGAAGATGCTGCATCCTTCGCAGTTGGTGGCGGCGGTCCCGGTGTATGCGATGACAATTCACCGCAGCCAGGGATCTCAGTACGAGTCGGTGTCGGTGGTGATACCGCCGGATCGCTCCGCATTGCTGACGCGGGAGCTGCTGTACACGGCGATCACCCGGGCCAGCGGCCACGTGCGGCTCATCGGTACAGAAGAGTCCATCCGCGCCGGTGTCGAACGAAAAGTGCTGCGGGCCAGCGGTCTACGGACGTCCGTCGGCTGAATCGGCCGGCCCGGAGAAATCCAGGGCGTCCAGGGGATCGGCAGCCAACGGTATCCGCAGGAACCACTCATTGCGGATCACCTGGCGGCGGGTCTTCTCGGGCAGCTCGGCCAGCATCGTCATTGCGCCACCGCGGTCCATTTCGGAGCGGTGAGCTTGGAGCGCCTTCCATTTGATGTCGAGCCACTCCGACACATCGATGGTGGTGTCCACGGTGTTGTCGGGTATCCCCGGCAACGGTCCGGCCGGTCCGCCCGTTTTGCGAACCTCCGGCCACAGCACTTGGGCGGCCGAGTGGGGCATCGTCGCGAGATAGAGCAGCCGGGTCCGCCACGGTGCACCCGCTTCCGGATACAACTGACCGAACGCGGCCGCGCCGATGGCGGCAACAGTCGCCCGATGCGCCAGGACGTGATCGGGGTGCCCATAGACACCGAGTGGGTCATACGTCGCGATGGTGTCCGGCCGGAATCGCCGGATGTGGGCGACGATCTTTTCGACCACCTCGTCGAAGGGTGCATCACAGAACGCCGGTTGGTCTGGTGCTGACTCGGGAAACGGCCGGTCTGCGTACCCGAGCAGTAGGGGAGGTCCGGCCTTCAAGAGCTTTAGCGAGGCCTCGAGTTCGCGGCCACGGAATGTTCCTTCTGCCCACGTACACGTGATCACGGCGGTGCGTCCACCACGCTGCGCGCAATGTGCCAGCACTCCACCGGTCCACATCGCCTCGTCGTCGGGGTGCGCGTGGATACAGAGCAAACTGGGATGGGGCACTCCGCCACCCTAACGCGGTGCCCGGCGAAACAATCTTCGATGGCGCAAGCAGCGAAATTGGCACAACTTCGTCTATCCGGAGCGTGCCGAATTGTCCGGTCGACGGACTATTGTCACGTTATGTCCAAAAGTGCAGGCACGTCGTCTTCCAACATCTTCTCCAAGGTCTCGCCGGCCGGCTGGGCTGCCCTGATTCTTGCAATTATCGCGGTTATCTTTGTGCTTCAGAATCGTGATTCGACATCCATCACGCTTTTCTGGATCGATGTCACCTCACCGCTCTGGTTCACCCTGCTGATGATCTTTGTCGTCGGCTGGGTGGTCGGCATCCTGATGATGCGTGGCCGTAGCAAGAAGAAGGAAGTAGTAACCAAGTAACCGGTTCTGCTTGTGTGCAGATGCCCCTGCTAGCTTCTGAGGATTCACCATTCGGGTGAGTTGAATACGGAGGCACAGTGACACTGCGCTGGTCGAAAGTTGTGCCAGGACGATATGTTTTCGGCGGGCTGGTCGTTGCCTTGGTTGCGATCTGGTTCTCGTTGACTCCTTCGCTGCTTCCCCGGAGCGCGCTGTTCCAAGGTGTCATCAGCGGTGCGTCCGGCGCTTTCGGTTACGGACTCGGCGTGCTTGTTTCGATGTTGATCCGCTACCTCGGTATGCGCGAAGTCCCTGAGAAGTACAAACGAATCGGTTGGTTTGCCCTCGCGGCCATCGCGCTGATCGGTACGATTCTGATGCTCGTCTCATTTGGTCTTTGGCAGCACGACCTTCGGGATCTGATGGACGTCGAGTCGTTTTCGGCGAAAGGCTATCCGCTGCTGGTCGTACTCGCAGCGGTGGCGTTCGTGCTGTTTGTTGCCATCGGGCGTGCATTTGTGCGGTTGACGCGATGGGTGTCGGCGAAGGTCAGTCGTGTTGTGCCGCCACGGATCGCGGGATTCGTCGCTGCGGCTCTGGTAGTCGTGATCACTGTCGGTGTGCTCAATGGTGTGGTCACACGCGTGGTGATGTCGAGTCTCAACGACAGCTTTGCGGCGATCAACAACGAAACCGACCCCGACACCGAACCTCCGTTGTCGACGTATCGTTCGGGTGGACCCGACTCGCTGGTGACGTGGGATTCGCTCGGACGCCAGGGCCGGATCTTCGTCTCGAACGGCCCGTCTGTCGAAGATCTGTCGGCGTTCAACAATGCACAGGCGACGGAACCGATCCGCGCCTACTCCGGACTGGCCTCAGCTGACGGGTATCGGCCCGAAGCCGAACTCGCTGCCGACGAACTCGTGCGTGCCGGTGGCCTGGAGCGTGGCGTGATCGCGGTCGGAACCACCACGGGCACCGGGTGGATCAACGAAAGTACCGTCAGCGCACTGGAATACCTGTACAACGGCAACACCGCGGTGGTGTCGATGCAGTATTCGTACCTGCCGAGTCCGATCTCGTTCCTCGTCGACCAGGAACGGGCTCGCCAGGCCGGACGTGCGTTGTTCGAGGCGGTGTATGCGAAGTGGAACGCGCTTCCCGAGGATTCACGTCCGAAGCTGGTGGTCTTCGGCGAGAGCCTCGGTTCGTTCGGTGGTGAAAGTGCGTTCAGCGGAGTCGAGGACATCGCCGCTCGCACCGACGGTGCACTGTTCATCGGCCCCACCTACACCAACGAGATCTGGGAACAGACGACCGACGACCGGGAACCCGGTTCACCGCAATGGTTGCCGGTGTACGGAGATGGGGAGACGGCGCGGTTCGTTGCCCGGGCCTCTGATCTCGAGTCTCCGGGGGCGTCGTGGCCGGGGCCGCGGATCGTGTACCTGCAGCATCCGTCGGACCCGATCACCTGGTGGTCGCCGAGCCTGGCGCTTCGTAAGCCGGACTGGCTCCGCGAGTCGCGTGGGTACGACGTACTCGACAGTGTTCGCTGGATTCCGTTGGTGACCTTTTTGCAGGTGTCGGCCGACATGGCCGACTCCAACAGCGTGCCGGACGGCCATGGACACACCTTCCACGCCGATATCGCGAACTCGTGGGCAGCCATCCTCGATCCAGAAGGTTGGACCGCCGACGACACGCAGCGCCTGCGTCAGGTCCTCACCGACCAACGCGAAAACTCGGCCCAGCACGAGGACTGAGTCGATGATGGGCTGCGGCAGGCGGCCCGGCAGCGCACACTGGCAGGCATGGCCATCATCAACAAGGGTTTCGGGACCCGTCGCCGACAAAAGGACGAACGACTCCCACCGGGGCAGTATCTGACGAGTGACTTCCCGGTTCTGTCGGCCGGTCCGACACCGCTGATCGACCCGGTGGAATGGAATTTCGAGGTCAGCCTGCTCGACGGGCAACGCAAGAGCTGGTCGTGGGACGAGTTCATGTCGCTTCCGCAGCAAGACATCACGGTTGACATCCACTGTGTGACGGCATGGTCGAAGCTGGCGACGATGTGGCGGGGTGTGTCGCTCGACGTCCTCCTCGGCGATGAGGTCGATCCCGACGGATACCTGATGGCCCACTGCCATGGCGGATATACCACCAACGTCCCGTTGGAGGATGTGCTCGACGGGCAGGCGTGGATTGCGCACACCTTTGAGGGGGAGCCGCTCGAAGCCGAACACGGTGGGCCGGCGCGACTGCTGATCCCACACCTGTACTTCTGGAAGTCCGCGAAGTGGATCAGTGGGCTCACCGAGATGGCGCAGGACGTTCCGGGTTTCTGGGAGAGCAATGGCTATCACAACCATGGGGACCCGTGGAAAGAGGAACGGTATTGGTGAACGGCTGGCGGCCGGCGATGCTTGTCGCGGCGTCGATGGAGACGCCGACCGCCCGGACCCTCCGACTACAGGTGCCCGGCCGTGGTCGGGTGTTACCGGGCCAGCACATCGACATCCGTTTGACCGCGGAGGACGGCTACCAGGCAGTGCGGTCGTACTCGGTGGCGGGGGTGTTCGGTGATGATTTCCTCGAGACGACGGTGCAAGAACTCGTCGACGGCGAGGTGTCGCCCTACCTCATCGGAGATCTCGAAGTCGGTGATCAGGTGGAGATTCGCGGACCAATCGGTCGCTGGTTCGTCTGGCGCCCCGCGGATCCGGCACCGGTGCAATTGATCGCCGGTGGTTCGGGTGTGGTGCCGCTGATGTCGATGATCCGGGAGCGCGAAAAGGCAGGCACGACGGTGCCGTTTCGTCTCCTGTACTCGGTGCGCAGCCCGGAAAACGATTACTACCGGGCCGAACTCGACCAGCTGAGCTCGACTGGACGTCTGCAGGTCGACTATGTGTACACCCGTCGTGCGCCTGCGGATGCCCACCGGCGACCGGGACGACTGACATCGGATGAACTGGCATCGTTGGTGATCCCGGTGGATCAACAGCCGGAGTTCCGGGTGTGCGGACCGACAGCGTTCGTCGAACAATGTGCCCGGTGGTTGCTGGACCTGGAATACCCCGCGAACACGATCAGGACGGAAAGGTTTGGTGGATGACATCCATGTCGGAACCGGCGGATCAGCTACACGATCCGCAGTGGCGGGCGTTCGCGTCGGACAACTACGCCGGAATGCTGCCCGAGGTGCTCGCCGCACTGGCGGCGGCCAACGGCGGACATCAGCCCTCGTACGGTGATGACGCCTATACCGAGCAGCTCAGACGTGTGGTCCGCCGCGAGTTCGGTGCGCGGGCGGACGTGTTCCCGGTGTTCAACGGAACCGCCGCCAACGTGGTGAGCCTGACGGCGATGCTGCCCCGATGGGGTGCGGCGATCGTGTCGGAGTCCGCGCACGTCCACAACGACGAGGGTGGTGCGCCGGAACGGGTCAGTGGCATCAAACTCCTCACGGTGCCGACGAGTGACGGGAAGCTGACACCGGAATCCATTGCGACGCAGGCATATGGGTTCGGTGATGTGCATCGGGCGCAGCCCCTGGCGGTCAGTCTGACCCAGTCGACCGAACTCGGAACCCTGTATTCGCGCGATGAGATCGCGGCCATCTGCGAGTACGCCCACGGGCAGCGGATGATGGTCCACGTCGACGGTGCCAGAGTGTGGAATGCTGCTGCTGCGCTGGGTCTTTCGCTCGGCGAGTTCACCGCTGCCGCGGGTGTTGATGTGGTGAGCCTCGGTGGGACCAAGGTGGGTGCATTGGGGGCGGAGGCCGTGGTTGTCATCAACCCCGACTCGGTAACCGGCACCGACTACATCCGCAAGCTCAGCATGCAGTTGGCGAGCAAGATGCGTTTCGTCTCGGCGCAGTTGCTGGCGCTGTTCGACGACGGCACGGCGTTGCGGGCCGGGGCACACGCCAATGCCATGGCCACCCGGCTTCGCGGTCTGCTCGACGGGACGCCCGGCCTCACGATCACCCAGCCCACCGAGGTGAACGCGGTGTTTGCCACGCTCGATCCGGTGGTGGCGGAGCGGGTGCGTTCGGTGTGGAAGTTCTACACCTGGAACGAGGCCACCGCCGAGGTTCGGTGGATGTGTTCGTTCGACACCACACCCGAGGACGTCGACGGGTTCGCCGCGGCGATCAAGTCCGAACTCGCGACTCGGTGACGGGCCGGTCGGGGTCGCCACCGAGTTGGTGACGTAACACCTCGTCGATCTCGGTCATCCGGAACCGGTGGCCCACCGCCGTGAGACGTGCGGCGCTCACGCGCTGATTGGCCAGCGCCAGTTCTTTGGCACCCTCTGATCCGAGGATGACCTGTGGGCCCAGGCTCGGGACCGGGATGATCGCAGGCCGGTGTACCGCTCCGGCCAGCGCGGAGGTGTATTCGGAGTTGCGGACCGGGTTCGGCGCAACCGCATTGACCGGACCGGAGAGTCGTTCGTCGACGATCGCGCGATAGTAGATGTCGATGAGATCGTCGATGCCGATCCAGGACAGCCACTGGTTTCCATCGCCGAGCCGCCCGCCGAGTCCGAGGGTGAACAGCGGTCGCATCAACTTCAGGGTTCCGCCCTCCGCTGCCTGGACGATTCCGGTCCGGACGTTCACCACCCGCGCTCCAGCGGCGGCTGCCGGTGACGTGGCATCTTCCCAGTCGGATACGACGTCGGCGAGGAAACCGTCTCCGCGCGAGGACTTTTCGTCGAGTACCGAATCTCCGCGGTCGTAGCCGTAGAACCCGATGGCCGACGCGCAAACAAAAGTCGGGGCGGGGTCGGTGATGCCGGCAACACGTGCAAGTGCTGCTGTCGGCTCAATCCTGCTGTCCCGGATCGCGGATTTGTGTCCGTCGTTGAATCGCCCGGCTATCGACGCGCCGGCCAGATGCACCACGGCATCGACACCCGCCAAGAGATCGTCGGCGGGATCGGTGGGGTTCCAGCGTCGTTCGTCGGGGCCCTCGGGGGCGCGTCTGACCAGGGAGATGACGCGGTGACCGCCGGTGGTCAGCAGTGCTCGAAGAGCGGTTCCGACAAGTCCCGACGCGCCGGTCATGGCGATCGTCAAGGGTTTACCGGCCAACGGCATCGCCCAGGCGTGGGCGGCCAGATCGTCGGCCAATTGCCGGTGCCGGTAACGAAACATCGGACGCAGCAGTGCCGTCGGGACAGCGGTGTCCACGGTGTCGGTCACCTTGGTGGTCTGCGGATCGATCTCCGAGAAACCGTGGTGGTGGGTCCATGTCATCACCAACCGCAGCGGCCACGAATCGAGTTGATCGACAAACTGATTCGGTGGGTGGTAGCGCGTCGGCTGATGTCGGGCCACCCACTTCAGGCCGCATCCGAACGACAGCACGGCGGTGCCGTCCTCCAGCGAGTCGGCTTCCTTCACCAGTGATGGCGGTGCCCAGGGTGGTGACAGGCGCGCGAAAGCTCCTGGCCTGCCGTGCCAGGCGAACACTTCGTCGATGGGTGTGGAGACCGTGCTCGTGTACGTAATGCCCATATTGTCCAGGCTACGCAGGGATTCGATCCGGCTACGGCGCTTTCCAGTGCGGATCCCTGCCCAGCAGTCCGAGCAGCCTGTCGTGAAGGGGAGCGGTGTCCGGTACGTCCACGATCGGTCCGAACACGACGATGCCGGGGCCGAAAGCCTCCGGTACACGCATTATGTCGGGCATGTCCTGGACGCCCTGCCACGCCGCTTCGACCTCGGCAGGATCAATTCGGTGTTCGAGTCCGAGCGCACGTGCCAGATCCCATCCATGGACCACCAAGTCGGCGCTTGCGACTCCATCGACGTGGTCGGCGAACGTGGAAGGCCCCATGGGCGTCTCCACCGTGGACTCGGCGACTGCGGTATCGGCAAGGGCCCGTTCGATGTCAGCGCGGGCGTGGTTGAACGCACCGAGCGGATCGGCGTCCACGGTCGGTGCCGGTGACAGTGTCTGCTCCAGGGGAGCGAACATCGCGGACTGCATGTCCACGATGTGTTGCAGCACGTCGGCCGCGGTCCACTCGGCGCACGGGGATGGCGAAGACCAGCGGTCCGGCGGCGCTGCGGCGATCACCGCGGCAAAGGTTGTGGCGCGGCGGGCATATCTGTCGGCAATGGTTTCGGGACCGCTCATCGGCTGACCTCCCTGGGAAGTAGGACGTACCCGGTGTAACCGTAGTGGGTGCCGTGGTCCCTTCGGACGTTTATCTCCTGACCGACCAGGTCGAGATCGGCAGACGCGTCGGGTAACTCCTGCCTGAGCTCGTCTATCCGCAAGCCCAAGGGGATGTAGTACTCATCCCAGTCGGTCTCGGGCAGGAGATAGGTGGCTGCGACCGTCCAGCCGAGTTCGATTGCCGCGGAGACATTTTGGCCGGTCGTTCGCATTTCCGGATACGCGGAGTTCCAGAATTCGGTGGCGCCGGCCGACGGTGTCCCGGTGAGCCAATCCGCCTCGGTCAGCACCAGCGCACCGCCCGGCGCCAAAAGGCGGCGCCACGACGTCAGAGCGTTGTCGAAGCCGATGATGTAGGCGGCACCTTCGGCCCACACCAGATCAAAGGAATGATCGGGGTAGTTCAGGTCTTCCATCGAGACGTTCGAGACCGTCACCTGGCTGCGTAGGCCTGCGGCCTTGGTTTTCGAGACCAGTTCGTCAAGAAATGGCTGATGGGTGTCGATGGCGGTGACATGCGCACCGAGGCCTGCCAGAACCATGGTGGCAGGCCCGGTGCCTGCGCCGATGTCCAGGATTCGGAGTGGACGATCCCCGGCCGAAGCGGTGTGGAAAGCAGCGAGGCGAAACAGGAGTTCGGTCGTCGTCTCGGAACCCGGTGCCTCGCGGGGCAAGCCCACATGCGCGGCGAAGAACAGATCTTCGATCATGAAGCGGATGCTTCCACCTTGCCCGAGCACGGGCAACGCTTTTACGCTCCTGCGCCCTGTTGGGCCGCCCATTCGGCTACCCGGGCAGCACTCTGCTCGTCGGAGATGTCCTCGACCCGTGTCATCACCGTCCACCTGATGCCGAACGGGTCGCGGAGTGATGCAAAGCGGTCACCGGAGACAAACGTCTGTGCCGACTCGCGCACGGTCGCGCCCAGTTCGATGGCCCGAGCGAGCACCGCATCGACATCCGCAACGTAGACCGACAGGGAGTAGCAGTCGGAATCACCGGACTGTCGGGGGATCAGGCCATACTGGGAATCGGGATCGCCGAGCTGCAACTTGCCGTTGTCGAAGTCGAGTACGGCATGGGCGACGATCTGCTCGCCGTCCGGTCCGGGGAACTCGGTGCTCTGGCTGAGGGTGGCAGAGAAGACGTCTTGGTAGAACGCGATGGCGTCTTTGGCAGGAGTGACGACGATGAACGGGGTCAGGGAGGTGAAGCCATGTGGCACACCGTGTTCTGTGTGTTGTCCGTGAGCTGCAGTCGTAGTTGTCATGGAATCCATGCTGACCGTGGGTGCAGGGGGCAGGCTTGAACAAACGCGACAAGATGGACCCCGTCAGCACACCGCCGAGGGGCCAACTGAATCCCGGGCGCGACGGCGTGCGACTACACCGAATACCGTTGTCGCCCGGCGACCTGTTGCGGCACGTGTGGATCGCGGTCTGGGACCTCGACATGCCGGTGCTGCAGCCGGTACTCGAACATCCGGGCGGCAATGTGGTGATCGAACCTGATCGGGCTGCACTGTATTGCGTGAGCCAGGGGACCAGCGAACAGAAGTTGCAGGGCCGCGGGTGGGCTGCCGGGGTGTTGCTGCGTCCGGCCGCGATCACCGTGATGACCGGTCGGTCGATGGCCCCCGGATCACGGTCGGGCCCGGCGTTGCCGATCGGTAGGCCCTTGCCCATCCCCGGCGACGACGACCTCACCGCTTCGGTCCGAGCGGCGATGACCGCTGAAGATCGCAGTCCAGAGGACAGATACCAGCAGGCGGCCCAGTTGTACGAGCGGTGGGCTCAACGATGGTCGGTTGATGAGGAAGGCATTCTGATCAACCGGGTGATCGACCTTGTCGAGGACGATGGCGGACCACGACGGGTGGCCGACCTTGCTGCGGCGGTCGCCGTGTCGACCCGCGCCCTGCAGCGCCTGACAGTGCATTGCACCGGGCTGAGCCCTAAATGGCTGATCCAGCGGCGTCGACTACAGGATGCGGCGATGGCCTTACGCAGAGGTGACGCGACGATCGCTGATGTGGCGGCTGAACTGGGGTACTCCGATCAGGCCCATCTGGCGCGCGAGTTCAAGGCAGTCATCGGGCGCACCCCCAGTGACTACCTGCGCGACGCGACCTCCGAGACGGCCTGATCGTTCATTTCAGGCGCGCCGCCGCAGTCCTAACAGTCCGCGCACCATGGATTCGGCGGACGACACCGGGGCCATCAGCTTTTCGGCGATATCGACGATGTTTTCGACCCGGCCGGCAATCTTCTCCATCCTCTCGACAACGCCGACCATGTTCGTCACCATCGCATCCACCCGGGACAGTGTCGCCGAGAAGTCGTCGAGGGCACCACTGAGACTCTCCAGCGTTGTGTCGAATCCGGTCATCGCCCGGTCGAAGTCGGTCAGTGCCGACCCGAGGCCTTCGATGATCGAATCCATCTGTCCCACAGTTCGATCGGCATTGAGGGCGGCCTGGGCCAGCGTGCGGAAACGTTGTCGGTCGGGATCGTCCGGAGAATCCTTGGTTGCCACCGGTCCAGTATCGCCCGCGTAGCGCCTCGATGAGACCTGGATGGACGCAAAGGGCTCGTGTTCACAACACACTGCAAGTCCTTCCCTATGCTCACAGGGGGCGTAGAGGAACTCCGAAGCGTCTTTCAGTGATGAACCATGGCAGGCAGGGGTGTACGGGTGTCCGAGCAATTTGATGTGATCGTTGTCGGCGCGGGTCTGGCGGGTCTGGTCGCTGCTCACGAGTTGGTAAAGGCCGGCAAACGAGTGGCCATCGTCGACCAGGAGAACGAACAGAACCTCGGTGGACAGGCGTTCTGGTCGCTCGGCGGTCTGTTCATGGTGAACACGCCGGAGCAACGCCGACTCGGGATCAAGGACTCTGTGGAACTTGCACGGGCAGACTGGCTGGGGTCGGCTGGGTTCGATCGAGATCGGGAAGACCATTGGCCACGTCAGTGGGCCGAGGCGTACGTCAATTTTGCTGCCGGTGAGAAGCGTTCATACCTTCACGAACTGGGCCTGAAGGTGATGCCCACGGTCGGATGGGCCGAACGCGGTTCCGGATCGGCGAGCGGACACGGAAACTCGGTACCGCGCTTCCACATCACCTGGGGTACCGGTCCCGAGGTGGTCCGGGTCTTCCGGGAGCCCGTCCTCGCCGGTGCGGCCAAGGGCCTGGTCACTTTCAAATACCGACATCAGGTCGACGCGATCATTGTCGAGGACGGACGGGCAGTAGGTGTCCGGGGGACGGTGCTGGTCCCGTCGACCCAGCCACGCGGGGTGTCGTCGAGTCGGGAACGGGAATCGGACTTCGAACTTCGAGCGCAGGCGGTTGTCGTCACCTCCGGCGGCATCGGCGGCAACTTCGAGTTGGTGAAGAAGAACTGGCCCACCGATCGATTGGGTCCGGCACCCGAGCACATGATCACCGGCGTGCCCGCCCATGTTGATGGCCGGATGCTGCAGATCACCGAAGATGCGGGCGGCAGCGTGGTCAACCGTGACCGGATGTGGCATTACACCGAAGGAATTCAGAACTGGGATCCGATCTGGCCCGATCATGCGATCCGCATCATCCCGGGGCCGTCGTCACTGTGGCTCGATGCGACCGGAAAACGCTTGCCGGTACCGAATTTCCCCGGATTCGACTCGCTGGGCACGCTTGGGACGATCACCCGTGGCGGCCACGATTTCACCTGGTTCATCCTCACCCAGGCGATCATCGAGAAGGAGTTCGCGCTCTCTGGCTCGGAGCAGAACCCTGACTTCACCGACAAAGATTTCAAACTGCTTCTGCAGCGGGTGAAAAAGGGAGCAACCGGTCCGGTCGAGGCATTCAAGGAACACGGTGCCGACTTCGTGGTTCGTGACAATCTGCGAGATCTGGTGGCGGGCATGAACGAGATCACCCCCGGACCACAGTTGGATTTCGACCAGGTGGCCGCCGAGGTGCGCGCGCGCGACAGTCAGATCGACAACAACTACACCAAAGACATGCAGATCATGGCGATCCGTAACGCGCGTAACTACCTCAGCGACAAGCTGATTCGGGTGGCCGCGCCGCACCGCCTGGAAGACCCCAAATATGGTCCGATGATCGCGGTCCGTCTGCACCTCGTGACACGCAAAACCCTGGGTGGTCTGGAGACGAACCTCGACTCGCAGGTGATCCGCCATGACGGCAGTGCCTTCGACGGTCTGTATGCCGCAGGTGAGGTCGCCGGATTCGGTGGCGGCGGGGTCCATGGCTACAACGCACTGGAGGGGACCTTCCTTGGTGGTTGCATCTTCTCCGGTCGCGCGGCCGGTCGAGCACTGGCGCGTGACCTCGGCTAGGTCCTATTCGACCTGTTCAGGGTTCTCGATACCCGGTTCAGCTTCGGTTTTGCCGTTGCTGTTGCCGCGATCGAGGGCGAGTTCTTGTCGATGTTGGGCGAGTGAGTCCAGGCGGTCGGCGAGGACTTTCTGCCAGGCCGCTGCGAGGGTTTCGTTGACGTGCTGGGCGCGGTTGACTCTCGGTTTACGTTCCGGATCCACCGACGCTGGTGGTATCCACCCGACCCGGCCTTTGTTGGGGCCTTCGGTAATCATCACCGTCTGCCACTGACCCGGACCATCGCCCACCAACTTGTGGTGCGACGGGCACGCTGACCCCATCAGGTCGATGTCGGTCAGCCCACCGTTGATCCAGGCAATCAGATGATGGATCTCCACCCACGTCGCCGGATTGGAGCAGCCAGGGTGCGAGCAACCGCGATCCCAGGCGAACAACACGGCGAGGTACTTGTCGGAGCGGGCCGCCAGGTTCTCGGCATCTTGTTTCGGATCATCGCTTGCGCCGCTCGGCGAGTTGGGGTCGGCCGGATTGTTCATCCCGGGCGCGGCCCAGACGTCCATCACGGTCTTGAACAACGCCAAGGTTTCCGGATCTAGCGTGCCCGAGATTTTTGCCATCAAGTCCACACCCTGATCGCCGATTCCCACCGAACGTTTGCGGGCTCGATCGCTGTCGTCGGTCAACCGGCCATCGGGATCGACCCGCGCCAGCACTTGCCGGCCCGACGCAACCAACTGCGTCGGGTCCTGACCGACGGCCTCTTCGGTCATCCAATGATCGACCACGTCATACACCGCCGAATCCGACGCTGACCGATGTGTTTGCGCACATCCAACATCACATCCATATGCGCTGCCCCGATCAAACAACTCGACCAGGCCTGTTCAGCGGCAGGACATTTCGGCGCCAACTCCTGCCCCTGCATCGTAAGGAATCGCCCGACGGCTTCCAACCCGCGAATCCGGGAGGAGGTTTGCCCTTTCGTCAACCGCAACTCGCTGCGGGTGAAACCGAACAGTGACGAATACCCGGCTTCGGTAAACGATGACCGATCCGAAACCCGCAACAGGTGACGCACCCCGGTGAACTCGAGCTTACGAACTATCCGTTCATGCGCCCGCACAAGCTCATTGACCTCCGCCCCAGACATATCGGAATCAGCGCAGTCCGCGATATCGGCAACGAGCAACTCCAACTCGAGGTACTTACGCACCAACACCGGCACCGACGAAGAATCAACCCCGACTTCATCAGATGGATCGTCAGTCATCATGCCCCCCAGCAGATCTGATCGAAATCTTTCAACCAGTCTACCCCGGAGAACGTGAACGTGTCGAATGTTTGTTCGAGTAATGGTTCGGGCCCCGATGCGGCGTACTCGTTGTGGGGCAACGAGTTACGCGCGCCAGAGTCGCCGGCCCACTACTTCGAAGGTCGGTGGTCAGCCGACACGTTCGGGCGGTGTGGACTTCTCGTCGGCCTCGTTGGCCTCGTCGGCCTCGTTGGCCTCGTTGGCCTCGTTGGCCTCGTCGGCCTCGTCGGCTGCAGCGACTGCTTCGGCGTGTGCTCTCGGGCTCGCGGCGCGCGCTCGCAGATCGAGGTGGTAGGAGATGATCGCCAGCGTGAACAGTCCGACCGCCAGGCTCACGAGCGCCCCGAACCCCTCGGTGGCAAAGTCGACCAAGGCGTTGAGCATGGTGGAAATCAGTGCGGCATAACGTAGGAACTGCAATGGCCAGAGTTTGTCAGTGCGATTGCGGGCGATCATCGCTGGTACCGCAAGCGCCAATGTGGCGATGGCGCTCACCAGAGAGATGGCGCCGGCTGCATCCCTTCCATCGAGGTCGAGAACCACGTTGTCGCTCTCGTAGGAGCCGTCGACCGTCAGTCCGACGACGGTGAAGATCAATGCGACAAATGCCGAGAAGACCAGCAACCAGCACATGATGGGCAGCCACCGCGGATTGAGCAGGAATTTCGGGATCAACCGCGGTGCCCACTGCTGCAGTGCGTGGAGTCGGGCCGATGCGATGGGAGCGCTGATGAGCAGTTCGCGGATGTTCCGTGCGGTTTCGGGGTCGGCGTCGAGTTCTTCCGCTCGTTCCACCATCCGTAGAGCGAGTTCGCGGCGGTGGGCCTGGAGCCCGCGGGCCACACCGTCGGCGGCGATGGCGGCCGCGGACGCGAGGTTCTCGTTCGCGCTCAGTGGCCTTATCTCCCTCATGATCCGACCGATGACGATCACGACAACCACCAGCACGTACATGATCTCCGCCGACGGTCCATAGAAGTAGTCGTTGTCCTTGGTGACGAACTTGCCGACCTCGTCGAGGAAGAGCCCGAACCCGATACCGCCGAACAACACGGTGGCCATCCGTGACCCGTTGCCGAGAAACCACCAATTCACCAGCAGCGCAAGCATCATCAATGCGCCGCCGTACAGGGCGTGAGCGATGTGAAGGCTTCCGCCACCGACCTGCGGGTAGTCGGTCAACCAGAGATATGCCCTGGTAACCAGGATGGTGGCGATCGCAATGATCATGAATGCCTCGGCTGAGGAGGTTCCCAGGGCGTTGCGGGTGAACAACCCGATCTTTGGCACCCGGCGGACGGTCGATGTCACGGCACTCCTCGGCTCGTCGAAATATGTAGGCGGACAATGATCGATCGAATTGTAAGCGCGCGGCCGTGCGGTATGTCCCCATCCAAAGGGATGCAAGGAAAGCAGCGGGAGATGAAGGGAAGCAAGGGTGGTGTCTGTTTTCTTTCGAAGCCGGGTGAGCTGCGGCAATCCCGCATACTCTGTGCTGATGATGAAACTAATCCGGTCGGTAACTGCGGTGGCGGCCTTGTCCTGCGCCGCACTGATGGTGCCGACCACCGCGAATGCAACACCCGGTGAGGGCATTTCCGCGGTGACGCTTGCCGATATCGAGATCCCCGCCGATCTCTTGCCCTTCATTCCCGATGGTTTGCATGCCGTGGCCAAGCAGATCACCATTGCCCCTGGTGGAACGACCGGCTGGCATTACCACGACGGTCCAGTCGTGGGAATCGTGCAGGCAGGCACACTCACTCACCCCGGGCCGGACTGTAAACCGGTGATCTACAAGACCGGACAACTCATCAACGAGCCCGCAGGCGACGACAATGTCCATCAAGGACAAAACCTCGGCAAAGTGCCGGTGATTCTTGATGTCGTCTATCTCGAACCCCTGGGCGCTCCGCTTTTCGAAGACGCGACTGCGCCACCCTGCGCCGCCAAATAGCACCCCAATCCACGGACGGCCGATAAAACCGCCGAACGTGCCGAAATAGCAATCGAGCGGGCGGAAATAACAATCACGCGGTCACGGACCTTCAATGGTTCGAGGGTTTGAGTGTATTTTCGACCCGGCCGGCGGCAATTGCGGCACCTTCGGCAGCGTTTTGGGCCCGTTCGACGGTGGGGCCTCTAGCATCGGTTGGGTGAAGATCGCAGGAAAAGTTGCCGTTGTCACCGGAGGTGGCGCCGGAATCGGTGCGGCCCTGGCTCGGGCGTTGGCCGCCGCGGATGTGAGTGTGTTGGTCGCAGACCTCAACGCTCCGGCCGCCGACGCTGTGGCGGCACAGATCGCCGCGACACATCCGGGCCGCGCGATCGCGATGGGCGGTGACGTCTCCGACCCTGAGGTCCTGGAGGCGATGATCGGCCGAGCCGCGGCGGAGCTGGGGCCTGTCGAGATCTTTTTCGCCAACGCCGGAACCACCGCGGGGTTGGGTCTGGACACCTCCGACGCACTCTGGGAGGTGGCACTCGACGTCAACGTCATGGCGCACGTGAGGGCTGCCCGGATCCTGGTTCCGCGGTGGCTGGAGAGCGGCAGCGGCTATTTCGTGTCCACGGCATCGGCGGCGGGCCTGCTGACCCAGATCGGTTCGGCGCCGTACTCGGTGACCAAGCATGCGGCGGTCGGGTTTGCCGAGTGGTTGTCGGTGACCTACGGCGATCAGGGGATCGCGGTCAGCTGTCTGTGTCCGATGGGGGTGGAGACCGCTTTGCTACGCGAGGGCTTCGAGACGGACACACCAGGTGCGTCGGTGGCTGCGCGGGCGGTGACCGAATCCGGTGCAGTGCTCAGTCCGGCGGATGTGGCCGATCAGGTGCTGGCAGCGATGGCAGATGAGAGATTCTTGATTCTGCCGCATCCAGAGGTTCTGGACTTCTACCGTAACAAGGGCTCCGACTACGACCGGTGGATCGCAGGCATGCGGCGCTTTCAGCGCCACCTGGTCGCGGACGGGGACTGACGCCAATCGCCCGACGACAACGAATGTAGGTATGTGGCAATGGATTTTGCGTACTCCGACCGCTGCGCCGACTATCGTGGGCGCCTGCTGGCCTTCATGGACGAACACATCTATCCGGCTGAGGAGGTTTATGCCCAGCAGATGCGTGCATCCGGCGACCCGCATTTTGATCCACCGATCATCGAAGAACTCAAAACCGAGGCCAAAGCACGTGGCCTGTGGAACCTCTTTCATCCCGACCCCCGGTTCGGACCGGGCCTGAGCAACTCCGAGTACGCACCGCTGGCCGAGATCATGGGTCACAGTGCGTTGCTGGCACCCGAGGCGTGCAACTGCTCGGCTCCGGATACCGGCAACATGGAAGTGCTCAGTCTGTTCGGTACCGACGAGCACAAAGAGAAATGGCTCGCTCCGCTCCTGGACGGGACGATCCGTTCCGCGTTCGCGATGACCGAACCCGCTGTGGCCAGTTCCGATGCCACCAACATTCAGATGAGCATGCAGCCCGACGGTGACCACTGGATCCTCAACGGCCGCAAATGGTGGACGTCCAATGCCCTGCACCCCAACTGCAAGGTACTGATCGTGATGGGCAAGACCGATCCGTACGCGGCGGTGCACGCGCAGCAGTCGATGATGGTGGTTCCGATCGATGCGCCGGGAGTCACAGTGCTGCGCAACCTTCCGGTCTTCGGCTATCAGGACCGCGAAGGCCACGCCGAGGTCCTGTTCGAAAACGTCCGGGTGCCGGACAAAGACGTGCTCGCGGGCGCCGGAGCCGGGTTCATGATCGGGCAGGCCAGGCTCGGACCGGGCCGTATCCATCACTGCATGCGAGCGATCGGCATGGCCGAACGGGCTCTGGAACTCATGTGCACCCGAGCCTCCCTGCGCGTCGCCTTCGGGAAACCGCTTGCTGCGCAATCGAATATCCAGGATTGGATCGCCGAGGCCAGGATCGAGATCGAGATGGCGCGTCTGCTCACGCTGAAGGCGGCGTGGATGATGGACACCGTCGGCAACAAAGCGGCCCGCAGCGAGATCGCCGCGATCAAGGTGGCTGCCCCGAACATGGCACTGAAGATCGTGGACCGCGCGATTCAGGTCCACGGCGGTGGTGGCGTCTCCGATGACTTCCCGCTGGCGAGCATGTACGCCCATCTGCGGGCGCTGCGCTTGGCTGACGGTCCCGACGAGGTACACAAACGGACGATCGCGCGTCAGGAACTCGGTCGGTACCGGAAGATCGGTGCACAGTCGTGAGTGGTGTGGTCGGGATCGACACCGACGCCGTCTCCACCTGGATCACCGGTCTGGGAATCGGCGCCGTAGAACCCATCTCGTTCGACCGCGTCGGCAACGGTCAGTCGAATCTGACGTTTCGGGTCCAGGATGCAGCCGGCTCCCGGTGGATCCTGCGACGGCCGCCGTTGGGCACGCTGCTCGCATCGGCCCATGACGTACTGCGTGAGCATCGGATCATGTCGGCACTGCACGACACCGCGGTTCCGGTGCCGGAGATGATCGCCACCACCTCTGATCCCGCGATCACCGATGCGCCGCTGGTTCTGATGAGCTTCATCGACGGTGCGGTCATCGACAATCCGGAGGCAGCGGCAGCTTTGTCGGTGGACCAGCGCCGCCAGATCGGACTGAGCCTGCCCCGCGCACTCGGAACCATCCACGCGGTGGACCTCGACGCCACCGGGCTGTCCGATCTGGCCAGTCACAAACCCTATGCGGCGCGGTTGCTGAAGCGCTGGAGTGCGCAATGGGACCATTCGAAAACCCGTGAGGTCGCGGAGATCGCCTCTGTGGCACAGGCTTTGGCAGACCATACTCCCGAGCAGGCCGAGTTGACGCTGGTGCACGGCGACTACCACCTCAGCAACGTCATCACATCGCCGCAACACGGTCAGGTGGTCGGTGTCGTCGACTGGGAGTTGTGCACACTGGGGGAGCCGCTGGCCGACCTCGGCAACCTGCTCGCCTTCTGGCCGGAATCCGGTGACGGATTGACCGGGCATTTCACGGTGCCCACCGCACCGGGCTTTCCCAAGCGTGCCGAATTGATCGAGGCCTACGCCGAGGCGACAGGACGGGACGTCGGCCAAATCGGGTACTGGCACACGATGGCCCTGTGGCGGCTGACGATCATCGGCGAGGGAATTGTTCGGCGCCTGCTGAATGATCCCCGGAACGCTTCGCGGGACGGTGGGCTGACCAGGCAGGTTGTCGACGATCTCGTTGCGCGGACCGTTCAGGTGGGCGAAGAGGCCTCGATTCTCTGACGCACTGAGGGCGCCGGCCAGTGCTTACGGTTCAGACCGGCCGCGGGATCCGTGACATCTGGCCCTGACCAATCCAGTCGGGTATCCCACTGCGGATGTCGCGCGCGGCAGTGATCTCGACGTCGCCGCACTTCAGCGCAGCGTTCCAGGAGCGATCGCCACGCCAGATCGCGGTCAGGTCCCGCAGCGTCGCGTCCACGGTGGCATCGATGTCGAAACCGGGATCGTAGTCGCATACATCGACGTCACCCCCGGACACCACCAGCCACCACCGGGAAGCCTTGGCCGGGACTCCGGCCAGACGGAAGGCCACCACCGTCCGCGAGCGCGGCCACTGCTCGACGGGGACTGTGCGGCGAATGTCCCACAGCAACAGGTGCGGGTCGAGGTCGGCTTCGCCGAGCTCACCGATCCAGCGCATGCCCCACGAATTGAGCGCCTGGACGACTGTCGACAACTCTTTTCCGCTCTCGGTGAGCGCATATTCTGTTCTGCCGCCATCGATCTCGCGAGTGATGATCCCGGCGCGTTCGAGCGTCCGCAGTCGCTTCGACAACAGCGCCGGGGACATCTTCGGGACCCCGCGCCGCAGTTCGTTGAAATGACTACTGCCTGCAAGCAGTTCACGCACCACCAGTAGGGTCCACCGCTCGTCGAGAACCTCCATGGCCTTGGCGACGGGGCAGAACTGACCGTATCCAGACATCGGGACTCCTTGCGTTGTCCTTGCCAGTACACACCCAGTCCGTTCGACACACCAGTACAGATTCAGAACCTGAACCGATACAGATCTGGAACTGGAAGACGCGGTGAGGTGGTTGCAACATCGAAGACGTCAGAGATCCACAAACCGTTACCTCAGACCAAGGAGTCCGGAGATGGCAACACGAACAACAACCCCAGACCCGATCAAGATAAAGCACCGAGCGCTGTGGGCGTCCGGTGACTATCCAGCCGTCGCCACCGAGGTGATCGCAAACCTCGGTCCGGCGCTGGTCGACGCGGTGGGAATCCGCGCAAACGAGCGCGTACTGGACGTCGCCGCGGGTTCGGGTAACGCAGCCATCCCCGCTGCCGAAACCGGTGCCGCGGTGGTCGCAGGCGATCTGACCCCCGAATTGTTCACGGCCGGGCGACAACTGGCCACCGAACGCCAGGTCGAACTCACGTGGCGGGAAGCAGATGCAGAAGCACTTCCATTCGACGACAACAGCTTTGATGTCGTGATCTCATGCGTCGGTGCGATGTTCGCACCACACCACCAACAGACCGCCGATGAGATCGTCCGGGTCTGCCGCACCGGAGGACGGATCGGGCTGATCAATTGGACTCCGCAGGGGTTCATCGGCCAGATGTTCGCGACGATGAAGCCCTATGCACCGCCACCACCTCCCGGTGCGCAGCCGCCGCCGTTGTGGGGTCAGGAGGACCACGTACGGACGCTTTTCGGCGACCGGATTGCCGACGTCGCCGCGGTGAGGCAGACATTGAAGGTGGACCGTTTCGAGACCCCCGAAGAGTTCCGGGAGTTCTTCAAGGCGACTTACGGTCCCACGATTGCGGTCTACAAGGCCAACGCCGAAAACGCTGAGGCGACAGCGGCTCTGGACACCGGTTTGGCCGACCTCGCCCGCAATGCCCTTGATGATGACGGTGTGATGGAGTGGGAGTACCTGCTCGTCACCGCAGTCGTGAAGTGACGGGCAGATCGCTCATTCGGCGACTTGGTCTGCACTTTTGTCGGCTGCGTCGGTGATGATGTCGAGGACGCGCGTGTAGACCGGTCGGCCCGACGTGACAATCGAACCGTGGTCCTCGCCTTCGAAAAGGATCAACTGTGCACTGCCGTTTTCCCGGTGCACCGCGTCCACATAACGCTGGGACAGCGACGGCAGCACCGTGGTGTCCTTCGTGCCGTGCACTGCTATCACCGGGGTCTCGGGGTCGATGTTCTGGATGGGGTCGACTTCGGTGTAGCGGTCGGGGTACTGGGCGGGGGTACCACCGAGCGCGGTCACGATCCGATCGTCGCCGTTGCGGACCGCCTGCACCATGTCCAGCGGTCCGGCGAGCGAAATGACCTTGGTGGGCCGGAACTTCGGATTTGCACCGACCTCCCGGCTGTCGAGACGGTGTCTGGTGCCACCCCACACTGCGAGTTGCGCTCCGGCGCTGTGCCCGACCACCAAGGCGTCGTCGGTCTCGAGTTGCGGGTACTTCTTGTCGATCTCGACGACGTTGTCGAGTGCCTGGGAGACGTCCTCGAAGGTCGTCGGCCAGCCACCGCCGGATCCGACCCGTCGGTATTCGATGTTGTAGACCGCCAATCCGCGGCCTGCGAGGTCGCGGGCGAGCGGATCGAAAAGACCGGCACCGAGTTGTGCTTGCCAGGCACCACCGTGGATCAGGACGACCAGTGGGATGGCGTCGACCTCCTGCGGACCGGCGGGCAGGTAGAGGTCGCCCCAATTCTGCTCCGGGTCGGTGCCGTCGAGCGTCGGGTAGTCGATCCGTTGGACGGTGATCTCGTCCAGTGATGGGACGGCGGAATCCTGGGCGACGGCCACGGATGAGGTCGGCTCAGCCGTGCCACTGTCGTCCGAACATCCGGTGAGCAACAGGGCGAGTGCGGCAAGGAGGCCGACCGGGCCGGACAAGCGGTGACGCATGGGGTGCCTTTCATCGAAGGACTGCTGAATCGGGATCATTGTGGAAGGGGAATCAATTGGTGGCGTCCACCGCGACCGGCGGCATGGCGATCCATGATTCCAATGCGCCCGGATCCTGTAATTCGATCCAGGCGATGACGTCCTGGTATGTCGCACAGATTGTTTCGGGTTTGTCGCAGACCTCGCTCATGAAGTCCGCGGTGGCGGGATTGAAGGCGTTCCCGCTCCAGTCGTTGAAGTGGTTGGCGATCACCAGCGGGGCACGATTCCCCTCGTATGCCCGCTTGTACATGTAGTCGTACGACTGTTTGACGATCGCACGGATCTCCGGGGCGTCGCCGGGTCGGTCTTTTGCCTTGTTGAAGGTGTACCAGTAGTTGTAGTCGAGCGCGGTCTGCCGGTGATTGAGCGGCGGCGACCACGTATACGGAACCGGGAACTCCCAGACACTGCCCACCTTGGTCGGCCAGTAGACACCGGGTTGGCGTGCCGCCTTTGACGAATCCCAGGTCATGTCGTGCGCGCCGAGAGCCGGAAACAGTTGACCCATACCGCCTTCGAGACAGGGTGTGCGTCCACCCTTGACGACATCGGTTCCGAATGCGAGGTCGGGCGCATTCGGCAGGTCGTTGATGGTCTTCCAGTCACTCATCAGGTGGAAGAACTCATCGAGTTCGTGGTTCCACTCCGCGGTCGACCAGTCCTTGCCGGGATTCTTCGTGCCTGCGCACCAGTGTCCTACGTAGTGGGTGCCCATTTCGTGACCGTCGTACCAGGTCTTGTTCAGGTACTCGACCTGTTCGATGACTTCTTCGTCGGTGCCACCGAATGCCAGGGCCGATTCACCCGGTTTGTATCCAGGGCCCTGATATTCGGATTTGTTGTCGTCGGTGAGGAAGTACAGGCCGGTCATCAGCGCGGTGAAGCGGGCGTCGACGTCCTTGGCGGTCTCGAGGAACAGGTCCCAGTTCTCCGACACCCCGACTCCGTCGAACGAGAAGAGGACGAACTGCGGTGGCTTTTCTCCGGCAACCAGTTTCCTCATCGGCACATTGCTCTCGGTTCGCACCGGTCCGCCGTTGTCGGAAGTGCCCGTGTCCGAACCGGATCGGTCGACGGCGGCGGCGGCGTTCGGATCAGCCGGCTGTACATAGCCCAGAAGGACGTCGGGCCGTTCGGCGCCACAGGCCGTGAGGATCAGCGCGATCAAGGCAATGTTGAGCGTCCACAGCTTCGCCCGCCTGCGGTGGTATTTCTGCACCCTGGTTCGCCTTTCGCCAGGGGAGCCGTCAGGTATCGGGCTTAGGCCTGGATCTGAGCGAGCCTAACACCGTAAATGTCCGCTTTGGCCGAATGACACTGCCTGGACCAGGCATTATTCGTTTGGTATCGCTAGCTGCTCGTGAGTGGTCGGCGACTTGCAGTGGTGGAACAGGCGCCTGCCAGCAGGAGTTCGACCATCGCTGTTGCCTGCTTCGGGGCGGGCGGTTGGCCGGTGATCATGTCACTCCAGATGAACGATTCGCCGACGCGCACGATCGCATATGCCAGTGCGGTGATGTCGACGTGCGGTCCGATCTCGGGAATCGCTTGTAGCCGCACCACATTCCACTCGATGAGTCGCCCCTGAACCACGCTGTAACGAGTGCTGAGTACGCGCAGCGCATATTCGGGATCGTCGGAGACAAAACGTGAGAGTGGGCGGTAGCTGCGCACGGCCGTGGCCATCTCGCCGAAATTGTGCACAAATCGTTCGACGGTGGCGGGGTATCCCTCGCGGTCCTCCACTCGGCGCAACGCCTCGGCGACGATGCGCCACACGACTTCTCCGATGATCACCTCACGGCCTGCGTACCACCGGTAGATGGTCGCGCGGCCGATACCGAGTTCGCGGGACAGTTGCTGGACGTCGACCCGCCGGCCATCGCGAAACCAGCTGTGGGCGAGATCGATGACGTCGTCTCGGGTCGGGCGTGAAGACGCCGCGTCGCGACCGTTGACGGCTCCCTGAGACATAAGTAGATTTTGTCTCTGGTGGCCGTGTCGGTCAACCGAGACGGAGCAATGCGGGGGAGCACACATGGATTTGGATTGGTCAGAAGCCGACGCGGCCTTCCGGGACGAGGTGGTTGCCTTCCTCGACGAGAAACTCACGCCCGATCTGCGCCAGGCGGGTCGCCTCATGACGAGTGTCTACTCCGAGCATGAGGCGAGTATGGAGTGGCAGCGCATCTTGAACGAGCGTGGATGGGCGGCGCCCGCCTGGGCCGTCGAACACGGAGGGTGCGACTGGAGTCTGACCCAGCACTACATCTTCAGCCGTGAATCCGTCTTGGCGGGTGCACCGTCCCTGTCGCCCATGGGTATTCGGATGGTCTCGCATGCCATTGCCGCCTTCGGGACCGCGGAACAGAAAGACTTCTTCCTGCCGGGCATCCTCACCGGCGAGGTGTTCTTCTGCCAGGGGTACTCGGAACCAGAGGCGGGTTCGGATCTGGCGTCACTGACGATGGCGGCCGTCGACGAGGGTGACGATCTGGTCTGCACCGGAAGCAAGATCTGGACAACCCATGCGGCCGAGGCGAATTGGATGTTCTGCCTGGTCCGCACATCGAAGCATGAGAAGAAGCAGCAGGGCATCACCTTCCTGCTGATCGACATGACCTCACCGGGCATCGAAGTCCGCCCGTTGGTGATGACGTCGGGCGAACAGGTCCAGAACCAGGTCTTCTTCGATGGCGTACGCGTGCCGAAGTCCAACGTCATCGGCAAAATCGACGACGGCTGGACCGTCGCGAAATACCTGTTGGTCTTCGAGCGTGGTGGGGCGGCGGCGGCCCCCGCGCTACAGGTCATGGCGGAGTCGGCGGCCAAGGCGGCCGCCGGTGTGCCCGGACCCGATGGCCGTCCGCTCATCGAGGATCCGGCGTTTTCCGCGAAACTCGCCGAGGCCGAGATCCGGACGAAGGTCCTCGAGATCCTCGAATACCGAACCTTGTCGGCGATGGCCTCGGGTAAGGATCCCGGACCGGCGTCGTCGATGCTGAAGGTGCTCGCGACCGAACTCAGCCAGAAGCTCACCGAGATCACCCTCGAGGCCGCGGGACCACGCGGGCGGGTGTACCAGCCGCACGCTGCCCGACCAGGTGGCCCGATCGCGGAGTTCTCCGAACCGGCGGGCGGATATGTCAGTGGTGAGCAGTGGCAGGCGGTGGCGCCTTTGCGCTACTTCAACGACCGGGCGGGCTCGATCTACGCCGGCAGCAACGAAATTCAACGAAACATTCTCGCCAAAGCAGCATTGGGGCTCTGATGGACTTCAGCCTGACAAAAGAGCAGGAACTACTTCGTGACGGACTCACCAAGTTCCTGGCCACGCGATATGGCCTGGAGAGCAGTCGCGCAGCGGCCAAGACCGGTGCCGGCTGGCAACCGGCGATCTGGGCAGGTTTTGCCGACGAGCTCGGAATCCTCGGTGCCACCCTGCCCGAAGAGGACGGAGGACTCGGCGGTGGTCCCGTCGAGCTCATGATCGTCACCGAGGCTCTCGGATTCGCGCTGGTTGTCGAACCGTTTGTCGACACCGTGGTGATCGGGTCCGGATTGCTCCGGCGGGCCGGCGGCGACCGGGCCGCGAAGATCGTCGAGAACATTGTTGCCGGTAAGGCGATCACCGCGTTTGCCGCGACCGAGCCGACGTCGGGTCACAGCTACCGCGATGTGGCGACCACGGCACGCCGAGACGGCGATGAGTGGGTGATCAACGGGGTCAAGACGGTGGTGACCAGCGCGCCGCTGGCCAACCATCTCCTGGTCACCGCCCGCACCTCCGGATCGCAGCGGGACACCGACGGCATCTCTCTGTTCGTGGTCGATGTCGACCCGGACGATCTGCCTGCGGGGATCGACTCTCACGCCTACCGCACGATCGACGATCGTCAAGCCGCCGATGTGACGTTCACCGACCTGCGACTGCCCGCCGATACCCTGCTGGGTGCGGAGGGCGGTGCCTGGGCGTCGATCGACAGGGCAGTCGACGAGGCCACCGCGGCAGTTGCATCCGAAGCGGTGGGTCTGATGCGGAAGGTGCTGGCGGACACCGTCGAATACGCAAAGCAGCGTCGGCAGTTCGGGCAGGCGATCGGCAGCTTCCAGGCGCTGCAGCACCGGATGGTCGACATGTACATGGAGGTCGAGCAGTCCATCGCCGCGGTCTACCTTGCCGTGCTCAATCTCGAGGCCGACCCGGTGGAGCGATCATTGGCGGTCTCGGCGGCCAAGGCCACCATCGGACGTTCGGCGCGGTTCATCGGCCAGAATGCGGTCCAGTTGCACGGCGGGATGGGCATGACAGAAGAATTGGCGATCGGACACTACTTCAAGCGACTCACCGCGATCGAGTACGAGTTCGGTCCGGCCGATCAGCACATCGCCCGATACGCGGCGCTCTCCGCGCGCTGAGCGGGAGGCGATGTCAGGGGGCGAGATCGTCGATCTGGTGGGCGAGCATGGTGTCCTTGCCGGTGATCCCGCCCTCTGAATGCGTGCTCAGGGTGAATGTGACGTTGCGCCAACGGATATCGATATCCGGATGATGAGCGGCGGCTTCGGCCGCCTCGGCAACGCGGTCGACCAACGTGATCGCTGCCGGAAAATCCGCACATTCGATCGTGCGGGTCAACGAATCTCCGGAACGCGACCAGAAAGTGAGGTCGGCGAGGGCCTTGGTGATGTCGGATTCGCTCAGTAGACCAGCCATCACCTGATGCTGCCAGGCTCTCGAAGATCGGGCAATACCCCGTTGCGGGGTGTTTCGGGCCCGGCTCGCCTGGCTAGCCTGTTGTATGACCACTGAACAAACGCAGTCCGAGAGAATCGAATCCGAGCGCTTGATTCGCGCCACCGCCGCTGACATCTTTGCCGTCCTCACCGATCCGCAGGGGCACGTCGCGATCGATGCGTCGGGGATGCTGATGGACGCGACCGGTGAGCGCGTGCGTGCTGTCGGCGACTCGTTTGTGGTGCATATGGACCGGGAAGCGTTGGGCGACTTTCCTCTTGGGGAGTACGACGTGACGGTGACCATCAAGACGTTCGTCCCCGACGTCGAGGTCTCCTGGACGATTCTCGGTCGTCTGCGACCGCAGATCGGTCACGTCTACGGGTATCGGCTCGAACCGGCGGCCGACGGTGCGACCAAGGTCATCTCGTTCTACGACTGGTCCGACATCCATCCGGAATGGCGAGAGAAGAACATCTTCCCGGTGATCCACACCAACTCCTTGGCCAGCACGCTCGGAGTTCTCGACAGAACCGTGCGCCGCGGCTATCCGCGACAGGCTGCGCGCGACTAGTTCGACCGGCGACAGCGATCGCTGAATACGGACAGTAAGCTGACGCGGGGATTTGCCGGACTGCCGAAGCGCTCGACAAGATTGTGAGAACCGCACCATGACGAACTCCCTCGAAGTGATCGACCAGGGCACCATGCTCGAGTTCGGATTCGACGACGCGCTGCGCTATCACGGTCCACTCGCGCCAGGTGGCGTTGCGCACGCCTACAAAGTTCTGGAACGAGCGCTGCCTGCGCTGGCCAAGGATGGGCCGGTCGAACGGCGGGAGATAGTGGTGACAACCTCACACGGTGGCCCCGGTGTGCGGGACACTTTCGAACTCGTGACCCGGGCGGTCACCGAGGGTCGGTACACGGTCGACGGCACCCTGAAGCGGCCGGAACGCGGTATGACGATGGAGATCTACGTCTTCCAACTCGAATATCGCGGCAAGAGCGTCACGCTCGTGATCCGGGACGGATTCGTCGTCGACGAGTACATCACCCTCTCGCGTAAGGCCACCCGGAGCGCCGAAGAGGACGCGCGTCTGGTCGTGGTCAAGCAGGAAATGGCGGACCGTGTGATGGCGGTTCCGGCAGAAGAGGTCTACGACATCGTTCCGAGTGTGGTCACCGCATGACGGGCGTCGGCTGCCTCTGAACAACGCGTGGTGAGCGGGACCGCGGACCGGGTGGCCGGTTCACGGTCCCGCTCTGCATAGGGGGCAGGAATATCTGCCATGTGCACTTAGTTGATTTCTACATGCAACTTACATATAGTTGCGTAGCGCAATTAATTAGTAAAGGGGGGAGTCGCGATGTCCATGTCCACTGAGACAGCCCGTGCGTTGATAGTCGATCTACACCTGCTCGGTCGGATGATGCGCAGAGCGCTTGCGTCCGAAGACGACGGCGAGATTCACCAGGGCGGTCTCGGCGTGCTGTCGGCACTGGCCGCTGGCGAACCCTGCCGGCAGACGGAACTCGCCACGGACCTGTGTCTGAGTCAATCTGCGCTCAGTCGTCACATCACCGAACTTGTCAACGGCGGGTACGTCGTCCGGCAGTCCGATCCCGAAGACGGCCGTGCGACCCAGATATCGCTGACGCCGGCCGGGCACGAACTGTTGCACCGCAACCGCGATACGCGCGCTCGTGAACTCCAGAAGGTGCTCGCCGACTGGCCCGAAGCCGACGCCGAAGTCGCAAGGGTTGCGGTGCAACGACTCAAACAATCGTTCAACGAACACACGCATCGGACCGGACCGTCAGAGCCGACGTCCAATCACCCCGCGTCCAATCACCCCGCGTCCAATCGCAAGGAAAGCCAGGAAATCTATGTCTAGCTCGACGACGGCGGCGGTGAAGCACGATCCGCTGGCGATGACACATCAACAAATCCTCAAGACGATGATCGGGCTCCTCGCGGGTCTGTTCACCGCATTGCTCAGCACCACGATCGTCGCGACGGCCCTGCCGACCATCATCGGCGACCTCAAAGGCTCGCAGACGGCGTATGCCTGGGTCATCACCACAGCGCTGCTGGCCAATGCGGCCTCGACCCCGATCTGGGGCAAGCTTTCCGACATCTTCAACAAGAAGGTGCTCGTCCAGAGCTCGCTGGTGATCTTTGTCGTCGGGTCGATCATCGCCGGATTTTCACACAATGTGCCGATTCTGTTGGCAGCGCGCGTGATTCAGGGTGTCGGTATGGGTGGTCTGACCGCGCTGGTCGTCGCCATCATCGGCAGCATCGTCTCGCCCCGTGAACGTGGTCGTTATTCGGGATACATGGGTGCGGTGATGGCCGTGTCGATGTCGGGTGGTCCGATCCTCGGTGGTGTCATCGTCGACAGTCCGCTCGGATGGCGCTGGTGCTTCTTCGTGTGTGTGCCGCTCGCGGTGATCGCGCTGTTCCTCCTGCAGAGGACGCTGCACATCAAGACCGATCGCAAGGAAGACGTCTCGATCGACTGGCTCGGCGCCACGTTGCTGACCGCCGGGATCTCCGTCCTGCTGATCTGGGTCTCGTTTGCGGGTAAGGCCGGCTACTACGACTGGCTCTCCAAGGAGTCCGCGATGTACGTCGCCGGTGGTGTACTGCTGCTGCTGGCGACCGTGATGGTCGAATCCAAGGTGAAGTCGCCGATCATCCCGCTCAAGATCGTCGTCGAGCGGACCACCGGCCTGGCCATCATCGCCTCGATCGCCGTCGGTTTGGGAATGTTCGGTGCGACCACCTTCCTCGGCCAGTACTTCCAGACCGCACGCGGTTTCTCGCCGACACTTGCAGGCGTGCTGTCCATACCCATGGTGGCGGGCATGCTGATCGGATCGGTCGGCTCGGGTCAGCTGATCAGTCGCTTCGGTAAGTGGAAGCCGTACATGCTCGTCGGTTCGACGTTGCTGATCATCGGCTTCGGCTTGCTGGGGACCATCGATCACGCGACCAACCTGTGGCTCGTCGGAGCGTTCACGATGGTCGTCGGACTCGGCACCGGAATGCTGATGCAAAACCTGGTCCTCGTCGTCCAGAACACGGTCAGTGTTCACAACATCGGCGCCGCCTCGAGCAACGTCGCGTTCTTCCGAACATTCGGTGGCGCGGTCGGTGTCTCGGTTCTCGGTTCGGTGTTGGCCACCCGCGTCGCCGATCTGTCGGCGTCAGGTTTGTCCAAACTGGGCATCCAGGGCGGTTCGTCGGGAGGCAATCTCGACATCGGTGCATTGCCCGATCCGGTTCAAACGGTTGTGCGAGCGGCCTACGGCGACGCCACCAGTGCGATCTTCCTGATCGCTGCGGCCGCAGCCGTGGTTGCGTTGATCGCAGTGGCGTTCCTTCCGAACCGCCCATTGCGCAAGACGATCGATATCGCGGCCGACGAAGATCCGATGCGCGAGGGTGGCACGCCACCGCGCGATCTGGTCGACGCCTGACCTACCGCACGACACCCAGCTGCAAAACCAGCTGGATATACGAAGACGAGCTGCAATATGCGGCTCGTCTTCGTATATCCGGTTGCCCGCGGTGGCGGAGGTATGTCGGGAATCACGTTTGTCGACGACCTGGACCGGGCATCCGGAACTCGCGAAGGCAGGTCGATGAGCCGCTGGCCCGTATTGCGCCCATACTGTTGGGTGAGGAGTGTCAGGCTGTTCGATGCTCCGGGGGTCAATCCCGGTCAAGCCGGCACGAACCAGACCCACCCACGCGCCACAGCCGACAAATGTCTGGTTCCGGGTCACGCAGTAACCCAATGGGAGGCGACATGAACGAACTCCACCACATAGACCTGCACGGCGAGCGCATTGCGTATCAGGACGAGGGGAGAGGCGACGTACTCCTGCTGATCCACGGGATGGCAGGCAGTTCGACGACCTGGCGGGCGGTGGCGCCCCTCCTGGCCCGCACCCACCGTGTGATCGCACCCGATCTACCCGGCCACGGAGAGTCCGGCAAACCGCGCGGGGACTACTCGCTCGGTGCGTTCGCGGCGACCCTGCGGGATCTGCTGCGTGAACTCGGCATCGACAAGGTCACGGTCATCGGCCAGTCGCTCGGTGGTGGCGTGGCCATGCAATTCACCTACCAGCACCCCGAATACTGCGAACGCCTTGTCCTGATCGGCAGCGGCGGACTCGGTCCGGACGTCAACTGGACCCTGCGGCTCCTGGCAGCGCCCGGCGCCGAACTCGTGTTGCCGATCATCGCACCGAAACCGGTGCTGGCCGCCGGGAACAAGATCGGGTCATGGTTGGGCTCGGTCGGCATCCAGTCGCCGCGGACCGCTGAGACATGGCGGTCCTATTCGTCGCTCGCCGACCGCGAGACACGGCAGGCATTCCTGCGGACGCTGCGTTCGGTGGTCGATCATCGTGGACAGGCGGTCAGCGCGATGAATCGGCTGTACCTGAACTCGGAGCTGCCGACGTTGCTCATCTGGGGCGACGCAGACAAGATCATCCCGGTCGCACACGGGTACGCCGCACATGAGGCCATCCCGGGCAGTCGGCTCGAGGTCCTGCCCGGTGTCGGACACTATCCGCATGCCGAGGCTCCGCTGACGGTTGTGGAGATCCTCGAGGATTTCCTGGGGGTTGCACCCGCTCGGACCCGCACCACCAGCTGAGATCACCAGCTCGGGCGGAGCCGTCCGGGTCCGGCGAGAACGTTCAACGACCTGACGAGCGCGTCGAAATCCTTGCGCGGTAGTTGTCCGTGCCACGAATCGACACATTCTTCGGCCGATTCCTGTGCCGCCTGGGTGCAGGCATGTCCACGTGCGGTGAGTTCGATGAGTTGGATGCGGCGGTCGAGCGCACTGGCCTCTTTTGTCAGGTAGCCGCGCTCGACCAGGTATGAGATGAGTTGTGCCGCGGCCTGTTTGGTCACCTGAAGCTGTTCGGCGATGTCCGTTGCCGTGGTCGGCCCCGATGATGCTGCGGCGAAGAGGAATCCATGGACCGGACGGACGTCGGTGAAACCGCGCCGGGCCAGACCGTCCTGTATCCCGTCGACCAATTGCGCCGACAGCCTGAGTAGGGCCGATGCGGATTGCCAGTCGCTGTCAGTCATGTGGAGCAGTATGCCATCGACAGACAAGCTTCTTGTCTATATGGTCAAGTGACTTGTCTATTACTCAGTCAGGAGGCCTCCCATGCCGATCATCCCGTCTACTGATGCCACGGTTTTCTCCATGCACGGAAGCACTTTTCGCGCGTATGTGAATCCGACCCGGGGTAGCGAGCAACTCTGTGCCTGGCGCCTGGAGGTTCCGGCTCGCCAGGTCGGTGTCGCGCACCGCCCGGATCGCGAGGAGGTCCTGCTGATCCTGCACGGGGATCTGGAGGTGACACTCGACGGTGTCCCCGCGAGCGCGCGGACCGCAGATGTCGTCGTGGTCGGCGCGAACAGTGAGGTCAGGATCGATGGTGGAGGAGAGGATGCATCGGTGTGGGTGAGCACCACCGCGGGATTGCTGGCCACCACCGCAGATGGCAAGGTGATCGCGCCGCCATGGGCTCGGTGAGCCGTGGGAAGTGAACCGCGGAGGTGAACCTCATGGACGCCTCTGCAAACGGACATCCGTGGACTCACGAATAATCCAGGTGAGGATGGATCTGCAGGCTTGCTAACGTCAAACATGTGACTGCCCCATGTTGACCCGCTTGCTACGCACCTACATGGGTGCCTATCGGTCCCAGCTGATGTGTGTTGTCGTACTGCAATTGGTGGCGACCGCCGCGATGTTGTACCTGCCCACACTGAACGCCGACATCATCGACTACGGCGTGGCCAAGGGCGATACGGGCTACATCATGCGGATCGGTGGATGGATGTTGGCGGTCTCGCTGGTCCAGGTCTGCGCCTCGATCGCGGCGACATACTTCGGTGCCCGCGCCGCGCTCGGAGCCGGCCGCGACATCCGCCACGACCTCCTGCATCGGGTCGACAGTTTTTCGGCCCGTGAGGTCGGAAGCTTCGGTGCGCCATCGCTCATCACCCGAACGACCAACGACGTCCAGCAGGTCCAGATGGTCGGGGTGATGGCCTGCTCGATGTTGGTGACCGCGCCCATCATGTGTATCGGCGGCATCGTGCTCGGCATCGGGGTTGGCGGCTCACTGGCCTGGGTTCTCGTGGTCGCGGTGCCCTTCCTCGGGGTGAGCATGGCCTACATCATCTACCGGATGGTGCCGGGTTATCGCGCGATGCAGACCCGCATCGATGTGGTCAACCGGGTCCTGCGCGAGCAGATCACCGGCATCCGTGTGGTCCGCGCCTTTGTCCGCGAACCGCACGAACGCGCCAGATTCTCCCGGGCCAACGACGATCTCACCAACGCGTCGCTGTACGTCGGACGGCTGATGGCACTGATGTTCCCGTCGGTTCTGCTGATCACCAACGTGACCATCGTCGTCATCATCTGGTTCGGCGGCCACCTGATCGAGGACGGGAGCGTTCAGATCGGCGCCCTGACCGCGATGATCGCCTACGTCACCCAGATTCTGATGGCCGTCATGATGGCGTCGTTCCTGGCGATGATGGCGCCGCGGGCTGCGGTATGTGCCGAACGGATCTACGAGGTGCTGGAGACCGAATCGTCGGTGGTTCCGCGGACCGACCCGACGCCGATGCGCGCGGATGCCGGGCTTGTCGAATTGCGCGCGGCGCGTTTCCAATATCCGGGCGCCGACGAACCGGTTCTGCGTGACATCAGCTTCACCGCACGCCCGGGAACCACAACCGCCATCGTCGGGTCGACGGGTGCGGGCAAGACCACTTTGCTCTCACTGGTGCCGCGGCTGATCGATGTCACCGGCGGCGAAGTGTTCGTCGGCGGCACGGACATCCGTGATCTCGACCCGGACGTGCTGCGGGCGGAAATCGGATTGGTCCCGCAACGGCCCTATCTTTTCTCCGGGACCGTCGCGTCCAACCTGCGATACGGCAAGGACGATGCCACCGAGGAAGAGATGTGGGAAGCGTTGACCGTCGCCCAGGCAGCCGATTTTGTCCGGGACATGCCCGATCAACTCGAGACCAGGGTCGCCCAAGGCGGCACCACGGTGTCCGGTGGTCAGCGGCAACGTCTGGCGATCGCCCGCGCTCTGATCCGAAAACCCAAGATCTATCTGTTCGACGACTCGTTCTCCGCACTCGACCTGAGTACCGACGCGCGCCTGCGGGCGGCTCTGCGTCCGGCAACCCGTGAGGCCTGCGTTCTCATCGTGGCGCAGCGGATCACCACGATCGCCGACGCCGATCAGATCGTCGTCCTCGATTGTGGTGCGGTCGTGGGGATCGGTACGCACGACGAATTGATCGACACCTGCCCGACCTACGCGGAGATCGTGCAGTCGCAGCTGTCGGTGGAGGGACGGGCATGACGCGGCCGGGAGGTGGCGGCGGACCGTCGATGGGCGCCGTACCGGTGGAGAAACCCAAGTCCTTCGGCCCGTCCGTCAAGAGGGTGCTGCGCATGCTGGTCGCGCGCCGGCTGGCGGTGGGTGTGATGGCGCTCTTCGCGGTCACCTCGGTGGTCCTGACCGCTGTCGGGCCGCTGCTGCTCGGACATGCCACCGACCTGATCTTCGCCGGGGTCATCGGCGACCAGTTGCCTGCAGGCCAGAGTAAGGACCAGGCGGTCGCCACACTTCGGGACCAGGGCAACGACACATTTGCCGACATGGTGTCGTCGATGGATCTCGTGCCCGGCGTTGGCATCGACTTCGGCGACGTCGCTCGGGTCCTGATCCTGGTTCTCGTCCTGTACTTCGTATCCGCGGTGTTGAGCTGGCTGATGGGCCGTGTACTCAACGTGCTCACCCAGCGCACCGTGAGTGAGTTGCGCGCCGATGTGGAGGCGAAGATCCACCGGCTGCCGTTGCGGTACTTCGACGGCAATCAGCGCGGCGATATGTTGAGTCGGGTCACCAACGACCTCGACAACGTCTCGCAGAGCCTGCAGCAAACGATCGCCCAGGTGCTCAATTCCGTTCTGACGGTGATCGCGATCCTGGTGATGATGGTCTGGATCTCGCCGCTGCTCTCGGTCATCGCGATCGTCACGATTCCCTTGGCGGTCATGGTCACCGCGATGGTGGCGAAAAGATCCAAACCGCACTTCATGGAGCAGTGGTCCAACACGGGCCGGCTCAACGGCCAGGTGGAAGAGGCCTTCTCGGGCCACGAACTGATCAAGGCGTTCGGTCGGCAGGAGGATGTCGAGCGGCGGTTCGACGATCGCAACGAAAAGTTGTACAGCGCCAGCTGGAAAGCGCAGTTCATCTCCGGAATCATCATGCCCGCCATCATGTTCCTCGGAAACCTCAACTACGTGGCCATCGCCGTGGTCGGTGGATTGCGGGTCGCAGCGGGGTCGCTGAGTCTGGGTGATGTGCAGGCATTCATCCAGTACTCGCGGCAATTCACCCAGCCGCTGACCCAGATCGGGTCGATGGTCAACCTGATGCAGAGCGGGGTGGCCTCGGCCGAGCGGATCTTCGACATCCTCGATGCCGAAGAACAGAGTCCGGATCCGGTGATGCCCGAGTCGCCGGCCACCAGCAAGGGGCTCATCACTTTCGAGGACGTGTCATTCCGATACGTACCCGACCGCCCACTGATCGAGAACCTGTCGCTGGTGGCCAAACCCGGACACATGGTGGCCATCGTCGGTCCGACGGGTGCGGGCAAGACCACGCTGGTGAACCTGATCATGCGTTTCTACGATCTGGATTCCGGGAGGATCGAGCTCGACGGTGTGGACACCTCACACATGACCCGTGATGATCTGCGTGAGCGGACCGGCATGGTCCTGCAGGACTCGTGGTTGTTCGGCGGATCCATCCGCGACAACATCGCTTACGGTGATCCTGACGCCGACGACGAGGCGATCATGGAAGCCGCCCGCGTCAGCCACGTCGATCACTTCGTGCGGGTTCTGCCCCAGGGATACGACACCGTCATCGATGAAGAGGGTGGCGGCGTCAGTGCCGGTGAGAAGCAACTCATCACGATCGCCAGGGCGTTCTTGGCGAAGCCGACCTTGCTCATCCTCGATGAGGCAACCAGTTCCGTCGACACCCGCACCGAACTCCTGATCCAAAAGGCGATGGCCGCACTTCGGTCCGATCGCACGAGTTTTGTCATCGCCCACCGGTTGTCGACGGTGCGGGACGCCGACACGATCCTGGTGATGGAGCGGGGCCGGATCGTCGAGCAGGGTTCACACGATGAACTCCTCGTTGCCCACGGTGCCTACTACCGCCTGTACAACAGCCAGTTCACCGGACCCATCGAGACCGACGAAGACGAGGCAGGCGAGTTCGAGACGCCGGAGTTGTCGAAGAGCTGACCGGGCGCCCGGCCGCGGTTACGGGTTGCCGAATTCGACGTTGCCGGTGTAGCCGACCATCCACTGGATGCCGTATTTGTCGGTACACATGCCGAAGCGTTCGGCCCACTCGACCCTGTCCAGAGGCATGGACACGTCACCGCCTGCGGACAGACCGCCGAACAGCCGATCGGCTTCGTCGGCGCTGTCGGCCTCGACCGACACGATGAAGTTGGTGCCCGCGGAGACCGTGCCCATCTGCTCGGGGACATCGGATCCCATGAGCACGCTGTCACCGAGGGGCAACGCGACGTGGGCGACGCCATTTTTCTGTTCCTCGGTCATTTCCATGTCGCCGGAATCCATGTCGCTGAAGCGGGCCAGCATCAACTCACCACCGAACACGGACTGATAGAACGTGAAAACCTCCTCGGTGTTGCCGTTGAAGTTCAAGTACGGATTCACTGATTTCATCGGGTGTCCCCTTATCGCAGTGGCCGATCACGTCCAGTGATTTTACTGAACGGTTGCAGATGCAGAAGGTGATCTCCAGAGTTGCTATTCGATGTCCATGGCAAATGAATGGTGCTCGTGTGTCACCGTCCAGCGGCCGTTCTCTTTGCGCAACCCGATGGTCAGTCGTAGTCGCCGATCGGGATTCTCGACGAGATCTTCGGCGGTACCGCAGCGCAGCAACATGTTCGCGAACGCGACGTCGGTACCGGAGGTGACGCTCATGTCGACGATGTCGAAGGTTGCCCCGGAGGCTTGCCACTTGAAGAACTCGGGCCACGTCTGCCGATATTCGTCGATACCCCGGACGCCGTTGTCCGGCGGTGGAACGTCGAACATGACGATGTCGGGGGAATGGTCGGCGACAACCGCGTCCAGGTCGCCGGCGCGGATCGCCTCGGCCCAACGGTTGATGAGTGTGCGGATCTGCGCGGTGTCATCGGACATGGTCTCGACACCTTTCTGACGGGTCGGCCCGCCGTTGAAGGTTTGATCCCTACATCGGGTCTGACCGCACCGATGCCGAAAACTCATCGGTCTGCCGCGGCGTGATGGGGGCGGGTCGTCAACCGGCTGCGGGTGTCCACCCCAGCTTCGGGCCGAGGTGCCCGGCCATGTCGGTGAGGATCTGCAGGTAGTCGGGATCGTCGAACGAGAACGGCAACGCAAAGGTTGTCTCCTGCGTCCGCTGGAATCCCGCATGGGAGAACAGCACATCGGCGATCTCGTCCGAGGTGCCGACGATGTCGGGGGCAAAGAGCATCTTGCGCGGGCCCTGCGGGGACTGCGTCCGGTCGAAACGTGCCGCGGCGTAGGCCCGGTACTTCCGTATTTGCTCGGGTGTGGCCGAGTCGGTCGGGATCACGACCAAACCCTGTGACACCCGGGCTTTCTTGGGGTGTCGATGGTGCGCGCGGTAGGCGTCGATGTGCTGTGCCTGAATGGTTGCGAAATCGAGTGAGTCCGAACCCTCGGCGGTGACCACCGAACTGGTCAGATAGTTCAGACCCTGTTGCCCGGCCCAGATCGCCGACGACAACATCCCGCCGTACCAGAGACGGTCGATCAGTCCGGGGGAGTGAGGCTGGACAATGCGCGAGAACTCTTCTATCCCAACGGTTCCCTCGAAGTCGCTGACCGGGACACCGCGTACGTTGTCCATGAGCCGGCGGACGCGGTCCTTACTGAAATTCTCGATCGCGTGCGTCTCGGGGTACAGGCTGGTCTTGAAGTTGTCATAGCGCATCGGAGTACCGACGGAAACGCCGGGATTGAGTCGGCCGCCCGAGAGGATGTCGACCGTGGCGAGGTCTTCGGCCAGGCGCAGGGGATTCTCGAGACCGAGTGGGATGACAGCGGTGCCGAGATCGATTCGGCTGGTCCGCTGGGTGGCGGCAGCAAGGACCGCAACAGGTGACGAGATCCCGAATTGCAGATGACGATGTCGCAGCCAGACACTGTCGAATCTCAGGTTCTCGGCGAGCTCGATGATTCTCAGGGTCGACTCATGGCCGTCGGCCGGGTGGGCCGGATCGAATCGCCCGATTGTGAGAAATCCGAGTTTCTCCAGTGGTTCACCGGGTAGTGGCACCGTTACCGTCCTTCGAGTTGGGATGCTGCAGGTGCGATGGCGGAGGAAAACAGCGAATCCCTGTCATCGCGTTGGGCACTCTGCTTTCATTACGCAACCAGCCGTATCGTAATCTGCGTCACATTTTGGACGAGGCGCGCAAGCTTCCGGAGGTATATCGGTGGCAGCTGACCGACCACTTGCAGACATGAAGTTGACGCGTTCGAGTCGGGATGCGGCCACACTTCCCCGGCGCCTCGCCGCCTGGTTGTCGACGGTCCTGCCCGGTGGGGTCACGCCTTCGGTTGTCCTCGACAGTGGCATAGACAGCAACGGGATGTCCTCGGAGACAATCGTGCTCACCGCCACCTGGGACCAGGGCGGCGAAACCACATCGCGCCGATTTGTGGCGCGAGTGACCCCGGCCGACGAGGATATACCGGTCTTTCCCGAGTATCGGCTCGACCACCAATTCGAGGTCATGCGTCTGGTGGGGGAGCTGACCGACATCCCGGTGCCGCAGGTGCACTGGATGGAACCCACCGGCAACGTCCTGGGCACACCGTTCTTCCTGATGGACCACGTCGACGGGATCGTTCCACCCGATGTGTTGCCATATACGTTCGGTGACAACTGGTTCCACGATGCCTCGGCGACGGAGCGGCGAGCCGTGCAAGATGCCACGGTGGCCGTCATCGCGAAATTGCACTCGATACCGGACGCAGAAACCACATTCGGCTTTCTCGGTGAGGGCGCTGCGGGTGACAGCGCCCTGCGGCACAACGTCAACTGGTGCAGATCCTGGTATGAGTTCGCTGCCCGTGACATCGGTAGATCGCCGCTGCTGGAGCGGGCATTCGACTGGCTCGAAGAGCACTGGCCCACGGACGCCGAGGCGGCGCAGCCGGTCCTGCTGTGGGGTGATGCGCGATTGGGCAACACGCTATATCGAGACTTCGCGCCGGTGGCCGTACTCGACTGGGAGATGACGACCGTCGGTCCACGTGAGCTCGACATCGCATGGATGATTTTTGCGCACAACGTATTTCAGCACATTGCCACCACGCTGGGAGTTCCCGGGATGCCGGACACCCTGACCGAACACGATGTGATTTCCACGTATACCGAACTGACCGGCGTAGCCGTGGGCGACCTCGACTGGTTCTACGCGTACGCCGCGGTGATCTGGGGTTGTGTGTTCATGCGAACCGGGGCCCGGCAGGTGCACTTCGGCGAAATCGAGATGCCCGACGAGGTGGATGGACTGTTCCATCATCGGGCGCTCCTCGAACAACTCATCAGTACCGGCAAAGGGGAAGTGCAGTGATCGGACCGCTCGACGAGTACCCCATTCATCAGACGCCTCTACCCATCGGACTCGTCGACTCGAGTGATCGAAACTTCTACGACCGCAGCTACTTTAATGCCCACGACCGCACCGGCGACATATTTGTGATCACCGGTGCGGGCTACTACCCGAATCTGGGCACCAAGGATGCTTTTGTGTTAGTGCGGCGAGGTGACGTGCAGACCGCGGTACATCTCGGAGACGCCATCGACTCCGATCGGCTCAACCAGCACGTCAACGGCTATCGGATCGAGGTGGTCGAACCGTTGCGGACCTTGCGTCTGATCCTCGAGCCCACCGAGGGTATCGCGATGGACATGACGTGGCAGGGTTCGTTCGACGTCTTGCAGGAACAACCGCACATCATGCGCACCGGCAGTCGAATCACACTGCAGGCGCAACGGTTTGCCCAAGTGGGCACGTGGAGCGGTACGTTGTCGATCGACGGCACCGACATCGCCGTCGATCCGTCGACGTGGGTGGGCACTCGCGATCGCTCCTGGGGTATCCGGCCGGTCGGGGAGTCCGAACCGCCGGGCCGGCCTGCTGATCCGCCATTTGAAGGCATGTGGTGGCTGTATGTGCCGCTGCGTTTCGACGACTTCGCGGTCGTTCTGATCATCCAGGAGGACCCGACCGGGCATCGGATACTCAACGACTGCACCCGGGTGTGGTCCGACGGGCGCACCGAACAACTCGGCTGGCCGCGGGTGACGATCCGATACGCCTCCGGAACCCGGATCCCCACCGGGGCAACCATCGAATGCACCACGCCCGACGGATCCCCGCTGATACTCGAGATCGAATCTCGGCTGGCGGTACCGATACATGTCGGCGGTGGATACGGCGGTGACCCCGACTGGATTCACGGCACCTGGCACGGGGAGAAGTTCGTCGAACGGGTCAGCTACGACGTCACCGACGCCGCGGTTGCCGGCCGGATGATGTTCGGAGTCATCGACCATGTCGGAAGGGCGCTGTGCACCGGGCCCGGCGCTGACGGCGTGGAGGGATTCGGGTTGTTCGAACATGGTGCGCTCGGGCGGCACGACCCCTCCGGGTTCACCGACTGGATGACCCTGGCGCCCTGATCATCTCCCTGTTCAGGGAGACGTTGTTCGGCGTGGTGGTGGCGAGTCGGCGTTGATCCGCTTGCCGATCGCCGTGAGTTGGCGGAGCTGGGCGCGACTGAGTCGATCGATGACCAGGGAGCGGACGTTGGCGGCATACCCGGGCGCGGTTTCGACCACCTTGTCCCAACCGGCTTCGGTCAGAACGGCATTGGTGAATCGACCGTCGTCCGGGCACGGAAACCGCCTGACCCATTCCCGCTTCTCCAGGCGGGTGACCACGTGGGACAGTCGGGACAATGAGCCATAGGACATCTCGGCCAGTGTGCTCATGCGAAGCGTGCGATCGGGGGCCTCGGACAAGGCCGCGAGCACCTCGTACTCGAAGTGGGTGAGCTGGGCGTCGCGCAGTAGTTGTGCATCGAGTGCGTGGGGCAGGCGCGCCAACGCGGTCGCCACCTGGATCCAGGCGTCCATTTCTTCGTCGTCGAGCCACTTCGGCTCCGGCCCGCTCTGCATTGTCGAAGTGTATTACGGCCGGGAGTGCTTGACGCATCACTTGACGCATCAAGTTGATTCTTCGTACCCTCAACTTGATACGTCAAGTCAACTCCGCACATTAAGGCAGTTCAGACAATGAGTAACCCCATCATTCGTAACGCAGGCATCCTGGTTGGACGCATCGGTCTCGGCGTCGTCTTCTTGGCGCATGGACTTCAGAAGTTCCAGCAGAACGGATGGGCCGGACCGAAAGCCGGCTTCGAGATGATGGATGTGCCGCTTGCTCCGGTGTCGGCCTTCCTGGTCACCTGGCTCGAGATCCTCGGTGGCATTGCCCTGATTGCCGGCGTCCTGACCCCGATCGTCGGTGCTCTGCTGTTCCTCGACATGCTCGGTGCGCTTTTCATCACGCACATCGACAACGGCATCTGGGCGTCCGACGGCGGATACGAGCTGGTCCTGTCGCTCGGCATGGGCGCGCTGCTACTCGCCGTTGTGGGTGCCGGAAAGTTCAGCGTCGACGCAGTCCTCGGCACGAAGGTGAGCTGGTTTGCCGCCGACAAAAAGCGCTCGAACGCTCTGGTCGGTGCCAACAGCTGACAACACGCACCGAATTCCGCCGCGGAACCCGGTGCGCTCACCAGCGCGCCGGCTCCGCGGCCGATTGATGCGGTGGGTAGAGGTCGGAGTGGGTAGCCTGTGCCGGTGGGGATACTGACGCCGCTGGCGGTAAAGATTGGCGCGCTCTCGTGGATGCCGAAAATGCTTCCGCTGATCGAGAAGTCGGACGTGGGTCTGCAGCGTCTCACCAGGGGGCGAGTCAGTGTGCTCGACATCGCCGGACTTCCCAATATCGTTTTGCGGGTGCCGGGACGAAAGACCGGGACCGTTCGGTCGACCCCGTTGCTGTGCGCGCTGAAAGACGACGGCTGGCTGATTGCCGGTTCGTACTTCGGAAATCCGGAGATGCCCAGTTGGGTGCTCAACATCAGGGCCTGCAAGACGGCCGAGATCGTGCACCGCGGAAAGACGTTGAAGGTCAACTGGCGAGAGGTCGCCGGACCTGAGCGGGACGAGGTCTGGAAGATCCTGCTCGACACCTGGCCGAACTTTGCGATCTACGAAGAGCGGACCGAACGATTGATCCCGGTGTTCTTCCTGAGTAAGGTGACCGCCGACTCATAGGTCAGTGGCAGGGGCGATCGCAGTGGACATCAACGAGGTGGCCGACGAACTGTACGGTCTGGAACCGGCCGACTTCGTCGAGATCCGCACGGTCAGGGCCAAAGAAGCACGCGCCGCCGGGGATAGGGCGCTCGCCAACAAGATCGCCGGCTTGCGACGGCCGACCACCGTCGCGTGGATGGTCAACATCCTGTCCCGGGAGAACTCCGACGACGTCGAGAATCTGCTCGACCTCGGTGAAGCGATGCGCGAAGCCCAGCGCCATCTGGCCGGCGACGACCTGCGGACCCTGACCACCCAACGCCAACAGGTGGTGCGTGCACTGGCCCGGCAAGCCGGGTCACTGGCCGCAAGCAACGGGCATCAGGCGAGTGAGACCGCGCTCCGGGAGGTCGGTCAGTCCTTGCATGCGGCGTTGGCCGATCCCGAGATCGGAGAACTGGTCCGTGCCGGTCGATTGCTCTCCGCAGTCAGCTACAGCGGGATGGGTCCGGCCGGGTTGACGTTGGTCGGCGGAAGCGAACACAAGCGCACGCCCACCCGTGCGCCTCGCGACAAGGCATCAGACGACGCCCTCGACGCGGTGCGGGCACAGCTTGCTGCGGCGGAGGAAGCCGAGCGCACCGCGGTCTGGACGACCCGAGAAGCACAAGAGGAGGCCGACCGGGCCCAGACGGCCGTCGAAGACGCATCGGTTCGGGTGGAAGAACTGCGGGGGCAACTGACGCAGGCCGAACAAGAACTCCAATTCGCCCGCCGCGCCGAGCGGGTCGCAACAGAACATGTCGCGGCGTCGGAGCAGGAGACCGAGCAGGCCCGCGAACGGGTGGCGCAGATCCGCAAAGAGATCGAGTCACTCGCGACCGACCCCGATACGAGCGGTGGACCGCCGCGTTGAACGGCGTGACTGTCGTAGATGTGTTGCCGTCGGTCAGGTGAGCTCGCGGACGTCGACATGAGGTCCCCGACGCTCGAGCCACTGCGCGACCACACTGGACCCGACGCCGTGGATCACCACGCTGGCCATCACCGTGAATGTCATCGCGTACAGGGTGTCGTCGGCGATCGTGCCGTCCAGGGCATTGAACGCCAGGAGCCCGAAAACGATGGACGCCGTACCGCGCGGGCCGAGCATGCCGATCACCAATCGATCGACGCGGCCCAGGTCTGTGCCCATCAGAGACAGGTAGACCGGCCCGATTCGCAGAACGGTCAGCGCGGCGATACCGAGAATGATGATCTGCCAGACGAATTCGAACTCGAAAACCAGGACCGACGCGCAACCGAACACAAACCACATGGTGAGCGCGGCGAGAGCACCAACGTCGTCGACTAGTGAGAGTTCTTCGTCGCTTGGCCCGTCCTTGCGTGTCGCCTTGTAGGCGATACCGCAGATGAACGCGGCCACAAAGCCATTGCCATCCACCTGCTGTGCGCAACCGTAGGCAAAGAGCGGAAAGATGACGAGGCTGATCCGGATCGACTGCTCGGTGGCGAACCCGCGACTCACGGACTGGTTGCTCAACCAGGCAGCGATGAAGCCGACAGCCGCACCGACAACAACCGCCGAGAGAGCCGCGGGCAGCGCGGTCTCGAGTGCGTCAGCCGGAGACTGTGCGTGCGAGTGGTCACCGGCAAGGGTGAGGGCAAAAATGAAGAGCGGCGCCACAATTCCGTCGTTGTAGCCACTCTCGACATTCAGGAGGTGACGTACCCGCGGCGAGATGCGTTGATCTCGCAGGATGGATGATGCGGGTGCCAGGTCGATCGGGATGATGATGCATGCGATGAGCAGAAGGACACCGACAGACAGGCTCGGTAGTAGAGCAACACCCAAGAGCACGGCCGCTGCGATCGAGAGCGGCATCGCGATCAGCAACAGCCGAAGCGAGATTCGGCGTTCGCCTGCGAAGTAGCCACCCTTGACCTCGGTGGCATCTACGAACAGCAGCACCGCCAGGATCAACTCGACAATTCGTTCGGCCACAACTGTGTCGAGTGCATTTCCGATGTCGTTGTTTGTGGTCAGTCCGATCGCGATGCCTGCCATGACCATCAGGAATGGTCCGGAGATCCGGAATCGTGCCATGCGACCCGCGATCAGGGACCAGCTGACGATCACCAGCATGGCGATCAGAATCGACGTCATCGTGTTGGCAGTTGTTTGCCGAAATTCCCGAGCATCCGGTGATCGTATACGTGGCCGTGGCCCGCTGCGACCGGACGCGGCCGGTCGCAGCGCGCGGCATATGTTGTGCCGGTGAGTTGTTGGGCGTTCAGCTCATGTACTCAGTTGCCGGTGAGTTTGCCGACGTTGCCCGGGCAGTAGATCGGGACCGCGATGTTGATCAACGTGCGCGACTTCGAGTCGCTCAGGCCGGTCGCGTCGGCGGTCAAGGTAATCGTGTCGTTCAGACTCGTCCCGTTCGTCAGTTCATCGCACACCGTCCGCGCGGCGGCGATCTGCTCATCAGTGTTGCCGAATGTTGCGTCCTGAGATTTCAGGGCCTCGGTATACGTCTTGTCCTGGACGTTGCCGGCGGCAGTGGAAGCACTGTCGATGGCCCGCTCAGCGCTGCTGCGCACCTGTTCGGTTGTATCCTGGACCTCCTCGCTGCTGCAGGCCGCTGCGAACAACAAGCAGCTGACAAAGGAAACCAGTGCCACAAGCTTTTTCATACCGTCTCCGTTTCGTTGACGCTCATGGGAGAGACGATATGCGATCAATCGGCAGGCTTGTCGATCCCGACCGAACTTGCCGGCGGGATTTGGTCGGAGGATCCGGGGCCGGACTCGGCCGGGGCATAGCCGATGGCAGGACGGGCGAGCAGTTCGACCGCGAGCAGTGCGAGGACGGCGATCAGAACGGTCATGATCACCACCAGACCCGAGGGATAATCCCAGAAGACCAGGACGATGATCGCGATCGCAATGATTCCGATGCGCAGCGGAAGCCGGAATCGCGCCGCAAACAGCTCGGCCGGGTGCGGGACGCGCCCACCGGCGTTCCCGCGCGTGGCGTTCATCCCCTTGCTGAATCCGCGGCGGATCGCGGCCGCCGAGGCGGACGATCCGGAGAGATATCCGATCAGGGCGATGACGATGCCCAGAACTGCAACGGCACGCAAGCTGGTGCGCAACGGCACCACGATGGTGTCGAGCAGCACCGCGGCCGCATCGCTCGACATGACATCCGGGGGGATGGCGTCGAGGTACACCGACCGTCCGATGCTGATCGAAACGGCGAGCAGCGCCATCGCGATGGCGATGGCGACGCCGACCAACGAGAACGTCCGTCGGCGAGATCCGTTGGGCGCAGCCCAGATCGCCGCCGCCGCAACAAGCAGGGTGATCAGCGGCAGGATGGTGGCGGCCTTGTCCAGAGCGGACACCGCGCGCTGGGCCTTCACCAGATCGGGCGACTGGAAGATCACAAAGGACTTGTTGATATCGGGGATGTTCGCGGCGAACGAGAATCCGCGGTCGACCAGCGCGGTGCGGACGTTGTCGATGATCGGTTTCAGCTCGATGCTGACGGTGCCTTCATCGTCGATCTGTACGGCCTTGGCCGTATCCCCGGTCAAGACCGCCACCAGATTCTCGTGGGCCCGCCGGTTGGCGGCGGTCCACAGGGTCTTGAACTGATCCGAGGCGAGCAGGCGCTGCACCGTTTCATCGATGAACGATCGAGCCTGCTGGGTGAGCACCGGGGCCAAACCGGTCACCGCGGGTGGAACGTTCGGAGCGTTCGCGGTCAGTGCGTTCAGGGCGTCGGTGGTGACCTGCTCGATGTTGGCGCGGGTCATGATCGCGTCGGTGATCTGCGCAGCCAATTCGTCGTGCAGAACGGTGTTTTCGGCCAGTGGCGCCACCGTTTGGATATATCGGTCGGTGTCGAGTACCTCGGCGCGGGCGAACCGTGCGACCACGGACGAGTAGGCAAGTATTGCGACGAGCACCAGAAGTATTGCGGCAGCGGTCCAGCGCAGACCGCGGTGGCCACGTCCGTCGGTTGTGTCAGCGGTTTTCGCGGTTGATACGGCCGCGTGCTCGCGTCGCAACCGCAGAAGTTCGGCGCGTTCTGAAGCGTCGAGCGGTTCGTCGCTGATGGTTGATTCCATGGTGGCGCCTCGCAATAGTCGGTGGCTACACGGCGGCGCACGCAGATCAATGCGCCGATCATCGACGCGCCGGCCATCAGCGTAAACCGATCAGCAACTGTGGGAGTGCGTCACGATAGAAGTTCACCCGTGGAAGGTGAGGAACAAACTGCAGGGCGAGGTGATGACACATGACCGACAACCGTGACCGGGATTCGGACGGTCGTGCACGGCAGGCACGACCACGGGATGCATTGGGGCGGCCACTGGCCTACGGGGCCGCGGGCGTGGAACCGGTGTCGGAGGAGCCACTTCCACCGGCAGAAACCATCGCCATGGCCACCGCACTACTCGAACAGGGCAGGCCCTTTTCCGCACATGAGGTGTACGAGGTCCGATGGAAGACGGGCCCCGACGCCGAAAACGACCTGTGGCAGGGCCTCGCGCAGCTCTGTGTGGCTCTGACCCATCAGGCCCGAGGTAACCACCGCGGAGCGATGCGACTGTTCGAGCGGGCGACCGAACGATTGTCGGCGTACGCGGATACCTCAGGACCGACGTACGGGCTCGACCTCGACGATGTGATCAGCGGTGTACGGCAGGAGATCGTGGGGGCGAAGTGATCTGTGATCTCGGTGTGCCATGCAGTGTTTTGCCAAGATTTGACCGCAAGGTGGTCGCGGAGTCGAGCAGGTAGTTCTGCCGGACCTTCCAGGGGCTGCGGTCGCCCTGGCGGGGGAACGCATCGATCGACCGCTGGACGTAGCCCGAGGCCAGGTCGAGCAGGGGGCGTTCGGTGAGCGTGGGGTCGCGTTTGGGGACCACCGCGGCGTAGTTGTTGCGGTCCATGAAGTTCAGGACCTTGCAGACAAGTCGTGACGTCAGGTCTGCGCGCAAGGTCCACGATGCGTTGGTGTAGCCGATGCAGATGGCGAAGTTGGGAATGCCGCTGATCATTGCGCCCTGCCAGACGAATTGCTTCGACAGTTCGACTTCCTCGCCGTCGACCCGGAGGTCGAGGCCACCGAAAGCCAGGAGTTCGAGGCCCGTGGCGGTGACGATCACATCGGCGGGCAGGAACCGGCCCGACTCGAGGCGGATGCCTTCGGGTAGAACCGAATCGATGCGGTCGGTGACGATCTCCGCGTCGCCCTTCTTCATCGCCTTGAACAGATCGGCGTTGGGAATGGCGCACAGTCGCTGGTCCCACGGGTCATACGACGGGGTCAGATGCTCGGCCACCAGCGCGGCATCGCCGAGGATCTTCGTGCTCAGCTTGGTCAACAGTGCGCGGGCGGCTTGCGGTCGCCGCTGACAGAACTGATAGACGCCGATGGCGAACAGGATGTTCTTGGTGCGGATCAGTCGATGGGCAACGTGCGCGGGCAGGACGGCACGGAGTTTGTCCGCGATCTTGTCGCGGCTGGGAACCGCGCTGATCCAGGTCGGTGAACGCTGCAGCATCGTCACGTGGGCAGCAGTCGGGGTCATCGAGGGGACGAGGGTCACCGCGGTGGCGCCGCTGCCGATGATGACGACCTGCTTGTCGGCGTAGTCGAGGTCTTCGGGCCAGAACTGCGGGTGGACAACGGCTCCGGAGAACGTGTCGAGACCGGGAATGTCCGGTGAGTAGCCCTTGTCGTAGTTGTAGTAACCGGCGCAGGAGTACAGGAACCGGCAGCGCAGGGTCTGCTCGACAACGGCACCGACTGCGTCGCGCTCGTGCGTCGTGAGCGTCCACAGCGCGTCGGCGGTCGAGAAGTCGGCGGCCACGATCTTTGTGCGGTAACGGATCTTGTCGTCGATCCCGAACTCGTCAGCCGTCTCCTGGATGTATCGCAGGATCGAGGTTCCGTCGGCGATTGACTTCGCATCGCGCCACGGGCGGAATTGGTATCCGAGGGTGAACATGTCGGAGTCCGAACGAACGCCCGGATACCGGAACAGGTCCCAGGTTCCGCCCATGACATCGCGTGCTTCGAGGATCGCGTACGACAATCCGGGGCATTCGGTCTGCAGACGGTACGCCGCACCGATCCCGGACAGCCCTGCTCCCATGATCACGACGTCGAGATCCGCTTCTGGCGCGGTGTGCGTGGAACCGCCATTTGGTGAGATCGACATGTATCCAGTCTCCGTACTACCGACATCCGGTACTTGATTCTGTGCGACAACTATTTGATCATGGACGACATGTCCGTGATCCGATCGGCCGGTCTGCGGGGCTTTCGGGCACTGGCTGCCGAACTCGGCGGCGACGCGGAAGACATCGCACGATCTGCGGGCCTGCCGGCGGCCGCGCTCGACAGCGACGACCTCCTGGTATCTGATCTCGCGATGGCCCGGACCCTCGAAATCGCGGCACAGCAGTTGGCCTGTCCGGATCTGGGCCTCCGACTGGCCGCGCGGCAGGACCTGGGCATGCTCGGACCGCTGGCACTGGCGATCGCGAACTCTTCGACGCTGACCGACGCGCTCGAATGCACGTCGAGGTACCTCTTCGTGCACGCCCAGTCGCTGAGTCTGGCGCTCGAAACCGATCCCTATGGGGTCGCGGGCGTGGTTGCACTGCGATACGGACCTCGCGCCGGGGTCGAGACGACCATTCAGGGCACCGACCTCGGGCTCGGTTTCCTTCATCGTTCGATCGAGCGACTACTCGGAGGCAGCTATGGGCTTCGGACGGTGGAACTGCCGTATAAACCCGTTGCGCCACTCGGTTGCTACGAGGACTTCTTCGGTGTGCCGGTCCGGATCAACCGGCAGTCGGCGATGCTGCGTGTGCCCAAGAGCATTGCGTCTCGGCCACTTGCCGGCGCCGATGAGAACCTGCGGATGTTGTCGCGAGCGTTCCTTGCGGAGCAGGTTTCCGATGCCGGTGCGGCAACGGCCCCGCGGGTGCGGGCGGCGGTACAACAGGTCCTGGGGACCGCACCACCCGAGATCGGTTCTGTGGCAAGGTTATTGGCAACACACCCGCGAACGTTGCAGCGTCGGTTGGCGGCTGAGGGCACGTCGTTTTCCGCGATACTCGATTCGGTGCGCCGCACAGAGGCGCGCCGGTACCTCACCACCACTGACATGCCCATGGGACAGTTGGCCGCCATGATCGGGTTGACCGAGCAGGCGACATTCACCCGATGCGCTCAGAGATGGTGGGGGAGTACGCCCACCAGCGTCAGGAAGGCCGGCCTTCGGCAGTCGGATCCGTCAGGGCCGCCTTCGCCCGCTTGGCCAGATCGACCGTCGCCATCCGCAGATCGGCTGCTGCGGTGATCGGTGTGGAGTAACCGACTCGCGTGTACGCGATTCCGCGAGGTGTGACCACGCGGAGGTCGAGACCGTAGCGGTCGGCACCGGTGCAGGTGGCCTCGGTGGTGTCGGGGAATCCGCCGAGTCCCTGCGCCATCTCGACCAGAGAATCAGCGTGATCGTTGTTGAGATGCTCCATGGCGCGTGCGGCACCCGGTGTCACCGGATCGGGTGTCGCAGCCAGATAGGACTGCGCGGTCGCCGAATCCATCCGTCCGTAACCGCCCACCCACCGAACGCGCTCGACCCGCAGGATCCAGAGTGCGAAATCGCTGTAGTCCACGTAATACTTCGCGGCCGGGACCGCGGCCAGATGCGCCTCGCGGGCGGCGGCGAACTCGTCACCGGTCGGTCGTTCGACATGACCGGCGAGGGTGATCCGCGCGCTCGCCAACGGGTCGGATACAGCGTTGGGCGCGACGATGGCGATACTCGCCCGCGGATTGCCTGCCAGGTTCCGGCCGTGCTCGGCCATGTTCGACACGCACAGGACAGGTGCACCACCGAGCAGTCCGTAGGTGACGAACGACGCCCAGGGGTCGCCATCGGCGGTCAGGCTGGCGAGTGTTCCGGCGTTGGTCGAGGCGGCAATCGTCTGGGCCTCTTCGGCCGCGGACGGACGCGTCGAGTCCACAACCTCGGTCAGGGGTGCTGGAACAGAGGGGGCATCGCCGGGATCGCCATGATCGAGAGTCATGTGCGAATCCTACTTGGCGCAGGTGTGGCCGAATGGGGTGTCGAGCATGCGATGGTAGGAATGGTCGATGAGCTCAAAGCAGGCGCCGGACGCACCGCCATCGGTCATTGTCGTCTCGACCGAGAACGTCGATGCGAGCCGGCGGGCCTATGAGCGGCTGCTGGGGATCGATGAAGGCGCGCCGTTGACGGTCGACAACGCACTGATCGAATTATGTGGCGACAGTTCGGGGACGACACCGCATCGGGCATTGTTCGGCACCGCTGACTTCGCCGCGACCACCCGTTTGCTTCGCAGGCGCGGGCTGGCGCTCACCGAGACGTCTGCGGGTCGGGCGCAGGCCGACGCCGAATCATCCGTCGGCGTGATCGATGCCGCGCAGCTTGCACCGGCTACTGGTTCGGAGCTGACCGCCGTCGACCACCTCGTGTTCAATGCTGCGGGACGCGATAGCGCCGTGGCGCTGTTCGGCGCCACCCTCGGCATGGACTTTCGGCTGGAGCAGTCGATCCACGAAAAGATCCACCAGCTCTTCTTCCGCGCCCCCGCGATGGTCGTGGAGGTTGTTGTCGGACAAGGTGATCTGAGTTCGACGACGGCTGCCGCGACGACCCTGTGGGGTATCGCATGGCGCTCGACCGACATCGACCTGACCCATCGCCGACTTGCTGCCGCCGATGTGGACGTCAGCGAGATGCGGACCGGTCGCAAACCCGGCACCCGGGTCTTCTCGGTCCGCGACCGCGCGCTGGGCTTACCCACACTCGTCATCGACTGACCCGCAAACGCTCCACAAATACAAAGACGCTCCACAAATTTGTGGAGCGTCTTCGTACAGGTGGAGCGTTTGCGGCCTGATTACAGCGAGAGGACCGATGCGGCAGCGGTTCCCGGTGCGCCGTATACCTGGGCGTAGCCGACCTTCGGATTGCCGGGCACCTGACGGTCACCGGCCTGTCCGCGAAGCTGGAGCACCAGCTCGTGGACCTGGCGGATACCGGAAGCACCGATGGGCTCACCGTTGGCGATCAGGCCGCCGTCGGTGTTGATCGGCATCGAACCACCGATCTCCGTGGCACCCTCGGCGATCAACTTCTCCTGATCACCATCGGCGCAGAAGCCGTTCTCCGCCATATGGATGATCTCGGCACCGGCGTCGGTGTCCTGCAGCTGCATGACATCGACGTCTTCGGGTCCGATGCCTGCCATCTCGTAGGCGGCCTTGGACGCGTAGACGGTCGGCGAGACATCCTCATCGACTGCGGCCCAGGTGGCGTGCACCTCGTATGCACCGTAGGTGCGGGTACGGATGGCAGTCGATTTCAGGAACACCGGCTTCTGGGTGAAACGCGCAGCAAGATCGCCGCGGCACATGATGACAGCAGCGGCGCCCTCGTCGGGTGCGCAGAACATGTAGTGCGTCAACGGGTAGTTGAGCATCTGGGCGCCCAGGATGTCTTCTTCGCTGATCGGCGTGCGGCGGAAGGCCTTCGGATTGAGCCCACCATTGCGGTAGTTCTTGGCCGCCACCTTTGCGAGGGTCTGGACCGAGATGTCGTGATCACGGATGTACCGGCTGATCTTCATTCCGAAGAACTGCGTGGTGACGAACTGACCGTTCTCGGCGTACCAGGCCGGAAGGCCGAGCATGGCCGGGTCGGCGGTGAAAGCACCGCGGGGGTGCTTGTCTGTGCCGACGGCGATGCCGATGTCGTACTTGCCGGAACGGATTCCGTCCGCGGTCTGTTCAATCGCACTGGCCGAGGTGGCGCAGGCATTGAAGACGTTGGTGAAGGGGATGCCGGTCAGACCGACGAGCCGGGTGACGGCGTCGGTGTTGTCGACCTCGTAGCTACCGCCGATGCCGAACTGGATGTCTTTCCACTCTGCGCCGGCATCGGCCAGTGCGAGTTGGATTGCGTCGGCAGCCATTTCGATTGCTGACTTGGCGCCGAATCGGCCAAATGGGTGCAAACCCACGCCGATGATCGCAACGTCGTTCATATTCGCCTCTCCTCGCTCAGCTGTTCTCTGCCACCGGCGCGAACGCCCAGGTGATGATCTCGGTGCCGTCTTCTTCGGTGTAGAAGGGGATGAAGGTCAGTTCGACGTCCGTGATGGTCGCGAGCTTCTCCGGATCCGCTTCGGTCAGACGCGCTTCGACGCGAACCACGTCGTCGAGCTGGATCAGGCCGACACCGAAGGTCTCGAAGGTTGCCGCCGTCTCGCCGCCCGCGTACGGAAGCTTCGGGACGAATCCCTGGGTGGTGAAGGCGATCAGTTTGCCGCGCCGGGGCAAGAGTAGATCCGACATGTCCGGGCCGCTGCAGCGTGGGCAACGATCCTGGCGCGGCCAGGTCGTTGCGTTGCAGGCATCGCATTTGCTGCCGATGAGCTGCGGATTTTCCGCAGGCCAAGTTGAAACGTCGGGCGCGAGCGCCTTCGTCATGAGCCGTCCTCCATGGTCTGGGGCCCCACCTGAGTCCGGAGGGACCGGGGCTATCCATTCACACTATACGGAAATGGCATTCTCGTCTACGAAAGTGTGATGCTCCGAGTGTCGGGCTCGGTCGACGCTCAGCCCAACAGGACGCACTGCCCCAGTGTGGGCCACCAGGCGCTGCGCGTGAGAATAAAATTGTTGTTGTCTGCAATTCGAATTCTCGGACGTTGAACCCAGATATGTTCCGCTCGTACTTCTTCGACTACGTAAGGAACCTGAGTTGTCTCGAATTCTTGCCGGTGCCCATCGCCGGAATACTGGTCTCGCCATCACCCTCACAGTGGCAGGTTCGCTCTTGCTGTTCGGTTCACCGGCTGCGCTCGCAGCCCCGGTTGCTGATCCGGTCGGCGGGCTCGGCTTCGGCTCATCGGAATCGCCTTCGATCCCGGCCACCCCAGTCCTGACCTCTGTCGACAATTTCCGTGACATTGCAGGTTCGCCTGCCGGCTACCAGGGCATCGGGGGTCTCGAACTCAATCGGGGCACCATCTATCGTTCGAATGCGTTGCTTGCCAGCGACATCGATTTGGCGACGCTCAATACGCTCGGCATCACCAGGGTCTATGACCTGCGGACGGCACCGGAAATCGAGGGCAAAGCGGACCGCCTGCCAGACGGTGCGACCCGGACCTGGCTCCCGACCCTGGCCGGCGACATGCTGAGCCAGGTGAGCCAGCTGAAGACCCCTGCGGACTCGGTCGCTTTCATGGAGGACATGAATCGACAGTTCGTGACCGATGCCGAGGTGAGGAAGAGTTTCACCACGCTTTTCAACGATCTGGCAACTACGCCTGGCGCGCAGGTCATTCATTGCACCGCGGGCAAGGATCGCACCGGTTGGGCCACAGCCGTTCTCCAGAGCCTCGCGGGCGTCTCGCCGCAAACGATCATGTCGGACTACCTACTGACGAACGAGTATTCGGCAGTCTCGATCGAGCGTCAGCTCGCTGGGGTCGGGGCCGCGCGCGGGCCCGAGGCAGTCGCGCTCTATTCGCCGCTGCTCCACGTGGATGAGAGTTACCTGCAAGCGGGACTGACACAATTGCAGGCCGACTACGGCTCTGTGTACAACTACCTGCTCTCCGGATTGGGCTTGAGCCCCCAGACAATTGCCGCCCTGCTCGCCAAGCTCATCGGCTGACCCCGACCTGACCGAGGAGTGATGTGCCGGGGCGGCCGCGGTGGCCACCCCGGCACGGACCTGGATATAGGCCTACCAGTGAACGCCGCCGAGCACGCGCGCCAGGATGAGCTGCTCGGATTCGCGTCGACCCGACTCCTCGCCGCGAGCAGCTGCTGAATCAGGGAAGACCTGATAAGCCAGGTTGAGGATTCGGAATGCGAGCTTGGGCGTGAGGGTGTGCGCCAGCGCTCCGAGGTTCCCGACCTTGGTGTTGATCTCGTGTGGCTTGTCGACCAGGGCAGCGATGACCTTGTCCGCGGCCTGGCCCGGACTGATCGTGGGGAACCGGTCGTAGATCTTGGTCGGCGCGATCATGGGTGTGCGGACCAGTGGCATGTGAATGCTGGTGAAGGAGATCCCGTCGCCGAATAATTCGGACGAGACCACGTTGGACCAGGAATCGAGGGCGGCTTTGGAGGCGACGTAGGCGCTGAATCGCGGCGGGTTGGTCTGAACTCCGATGGATGAGACGTTGACGATGTGGCCGCACCCCTGTTGACGCATTGTCGGCAGCAACCCGATGACCAGCCTGATGGCACCGAAATAGTTGAGCTGCATGGTCCTTTCGAAGTCGTGGAAGCGGTCCTCGGACAGTTTCAGCGACCGGCGGATCGATCTGCCCGCGTTGTTGACGACGAAGTCGATTCGCTCGAAATCCAGACTCAACTGTTTGGTGAGGGCGTCGATCGCGTCCAGATCCGATAGATCGCAGCCGTACGCGTGCGCAGTTCCACCCTGACTTTCGATGAGATCTTTGGTGGCTTCGAGCTTGTCGATACCGCGTGCGATCAGAATCGGGATGGCGCCGGCCTTGGCGACTTTGACCGCGGTGACCAGGCCGATACCCGACGATGCCCCGGTGATCACCACGGTCCGTCCGGCAAGGGCGTCGACGGTGCGCCGGTCGGAGATGATCGAATCGTCGAGGAACTGCTCCCAGTACGCCCACAACCCCGATGCATAGGAGTCGAGGTCGGGCACTGTGATGCCAGAACCCTGCAGTGCGTTCACCGTCCGAGCGGAGGTGTACACCGCCGGAAAAGACACGTGGGCCAACACTTCTGGTGGGATTCCGAGTCTTCCTACGGTCCCTCGCAACGCGAACCGGACCGCACCGAAGCGCAGGGCGGTGCCGAGTAGCTCTGCCGGTTGCAGCGCCCGCGGCAGGAGTTGGGTCGGGATGCGGTCGGTGACCGACCGGTCGAGGGGCAGAGCGAACTGAGGTGCCTTCGCCGCGGCGGCAAAGCTGTTGACCATGCGCACGGTGTTCTGCGGCTGTGGATTCATCAGGTGGAAGGCCTGGCCGTCCAGGTCGGGTACATGCGCAAGGTGATCCATGGCGCGGGCAACGTAGTCGACCGGTACGAGATTGGTGTCTCCGAGGTCGATCGCGACGAGGGGGATGCCGGCAGACAACAGGTCACGGATCCGCTTGATCGCCGGGAAGAAATAGTAGGGTCCGTCGATCTTGTCCATCTCGCCGGTCTCGGAGTCGCCGACCACGATGGACGGGCGATAGACCCTCCATGGAACAGCCGACTCTTCGCGGACCATCCGCTCCGACTCGAACTTGGTGCGGTGATAAGGCGACGGCAGACCCTGACCCTCGTCGAACATCGTCTCGTCGAAGACGCCCCGGTGGTCACCGGAGGCTGCGACCGATGAAACATGGTGAAAGCACGAGGCTTCGAGTGTACCGGCCAACGACAGTGCCGCCCGGGTGCCGCCGACGTTGAGCATTTCGTTGGCCTCGTCCGAGGCGGTCATGTCGTAGATCGCGGCGAGGTGGAAGAAATGATCGATGGTGCCCCGGTGTTCATCGATCCACGTGTCGTCGACACCGAGTAGATCCTCTTGGAGGTCACCGACCACCGGAATCACCCGGTCCGTGCTCCAGATCCGGATCTGCCGGTCGAGTGAGGCCCGAGATCGGTTGCGTACCAGGACGAAGATCGTCCCGACACGGTTGTCGAGGAGCTGCCCGACAAGATGCCGACCGATGAACCCGGTTGCGCCGGTGACGAAGTAGGCCACGGGACCAGCGTAAGTCCACAAATGACACACGTCCCCGAGTTGCGCATACGCGAACCCGGGGACGTGTGTGGAAAAGCTTGGTCGTGACTACTGGATTACTGGACTACTGGGCGAGTTGCGGTGCCAGTTGCTCGACGACGTAGGGGATGGTGAGCACGGACGGGACCGACATCGCGCCGCCGAGGACCTGGTCCACCCAGACGACCCCACCGCGCTTGACGACGTCGAGGTTCATGAACGCGGCATTCTGCTTGAGCTTGTCGTTGGATCCCTGCCAGTCGACAACGACGACCTTGTCGAGTGAGTTCAGCAGGTTGAGGTTCTCGGTGGAGATCGAACCGTAGAAACCGCTGGTGATCGTCGGCACGAGTTCGGCCGGGAATGTCATACCCAGTTCCGCCAGCGTTTGGCCACGTCCGTCGGTGTCGCTGTAGATCGCGACCCCACCGTCGGTTCCGTTGGTGATCACCGCGCCCTTCTTACCCACGATGGTGGGGTATTCGGTCTGGGCATCGGTGAAGACCTGCTCGGTCTCGTCGATCAGCTTCTGGGTCGCCTCGGGCATCCCGACGGCCTTGCCGATCTGCGTCGCGGCGGCCGGCCACGGCACCTGCCAGTCCGGGTACTGGGCCTCACGCAGGATCGTCGGCGCGACCTTGCTCAGGGAGTCGTACTGCTCCTTGGTCACCGAGCTGTTCACCGCGACGATCAGATCGGGGTTCGTTGCCAGGATATTGGGGATCTCGGCGCCGAGGTTGGAACTCGCTTCGGCCAGCACGACCGGAGCGTTGTCGCCGATCAAATCCTCGTTCCAGGGCTCGGTGACACGTTTGGCCTCAGGATCGCTGAACGGGCTCATCGTGGTCGGGACGATACCCAGCGCTAGCAGGGTGTCGCCGTCGCCGACACCCACTGCGGCAACGCGAGTGGGTTCTTTGTCGATGGTCACCGAACCGAAGTTCTGCTCGATGGTGACGGGATACGCGCCGGGCTCTGCGGAAACCGTTGCCGACGTGTCGTTGTCCTCGTCGGGCGAGGAGCACGCCGAGGCTCCGACGAGAGCGGCCACCGTCGCGGACGCGATGACAATCTTTGATACGGCCGAACGGCGGTTCTTCCAGTGCACTAGGGCTTCCTCACATCAACGACTCGGGGGCGGGGATTAGGGCAGGCTCACCATACAGCGTTTGCCGGTTGATTGGGCAAAGATGGTGCTTCCGGGTCGAAATGTGCACGTGCGGTGGCAGTATCGGGGCGGTGACCAGGAGCGCTTCGTTTGTCCGGGTTGGCGTGGCCTATCTGATCGCGTTGGTGCTCGCGGGTGCCTGGCTCGGGTGGGGTCCGCGGACCGACGTCTTGTGGCTCGACACCTTGATCGCCGACGTGCTCGGAACCCTGGTGATCTTCGCCTTCAGCCGGTGGTACGGCAACTCGAGTTTCTATGACGCCTACTGGAGTGTGGTCCCGCCGCTGTTGCTGTTCTACTGGTGGTTCGCCGGCGGGCTGGGCGTCGATCAGATTCACTGCTGGCTTGTTTCGGTCGTGGTGGTCCTCTGGGCGATCCGGCTGACGGCGAACTGGGCTCAGTCGTTTCCCGGCCTGCATCATGAGGATTGGCGATATGGGATGCTGCGGGCCCGGGCCGGCCGGTTCGGGTTTGTCACCGATCTGGTGGCGATCCACCTGATCCCGACCGCTCAGGTGTTCCTCGGCATGCTCCCGGTCTATGTCGCTGTGACCACCGGGGGCGACAACCTGTTGTGGCTCAGCGTGTTTGCGTGTGCGCTGGGGTTGGCCGCGGTCCTCCTCGAATGGGTGGCCGACGGTCAGATGCGTCGGTACGTCGGCAGCTCAGGCCCCGGTCAGATCATGGATCAGGGTGTGTGGAGTTGGTCGCGGCATCCGAACTATTTCGGAGAGTTCATGTTCTGGTGTGCGTTGGCGTTGTTCGGTGTTGCCGCCGCGCCCGCGGATGTGTGGTGGCTGTTCGTCGGTGCTGCCGCGATGCTCGCGATGTTCCTCGGGGCCAGTATCCCGATGATGGAAGAGCGCAGTCTGCAGCGCCGCCCGGGATACCAGCATGTGATCGATCGAGTATCCCGGTTTGTCCCACGGCCGCAACGGAAGGTGACGGTGTGAGCCGTCGGCGCGTGGTCATCGCCGGATTGGGTGACAGTGGCGTCCTGGCCGCAATCCACCTCGCGGGGCGTTGCGACGTGGTGGGGATATCGGTCAAGCCAGGCCTGCTCAGTGGGCAGGAACTGGGTTTGCGGATCAGTCGTCCGGACTCCTGGTCCCGGGACTATCGGGTCGATTTCGACAGGTTTCGCGGCCTGGACGGCGTGCGAACCGTCCACGGAGCCCTGACCGGTGTCGACGTCGGAGCCCGGCACGTCACGATCTCCGGCCCGGACGGGTCGGCGTGGGTCGAAGATTATGACGCACTGGTGATTTCAACCGGTGTCACCAACGGGTTCTGGCGGCGTCCCACGGTCCAGTCCGGCACGGACATCGACGACGACCTTCAGCAGACACACGACACCATCGCGCGGGCGCGCTCGGTCGTCGTCGTCGGTGGTGGTGCGGCCGCGGTCAGTTGCGCCGCAAATATCGCCGCTCGCTGGCCACGTACCCGCGTCGATCTTCACTACCCGGGGCAGCGCGCGTTGCCGCACCATCACCCCCGTGCCTGGCGGCGCGTCAGGAGCCGACTGGTTGACCTGGGAGTCCACCTGCATCCCGAGCACCGGGCGTTGGTGCCCGACGGGTTCGACTGCGACCGGATCATCGACGACCCGGTTCGATGGACCACGGGCCAGCCACCTTCGGAGGCCGACGCCGTCGTGTGGGCGATAGGACGGACTCGTCCGAACACCGAATGGTTGCCCGACGAGTTCCTCGACGAGAGCGGATTCGTGCGGGTCGACAGCCATTTGAGGGTCCCCGGATATACCGGGGTGTTCGCCGTCGGCGATGTCGCCGCCACCGACGCGCTACGAACGTCGGCCCGCAACAGGGCCGATCGTCTCGTCGCGCACAACGTCCGGGCCCACTTCGAAGGCCGTCGACTCAAGTCTTACCGACCGAAGAGCCATCGGTGGGGCTCGGTACTCGGGGCGCAAGCCGATGGCCTGGAGGTCTTTGCACCGACCGGTCACGCTTTCCGATTCCCGGCGTGGTCCATCGACCGGGTGTTGCAACCCTGGATCGTCCGGCGCGGGATCTACCACGGCGTGCGGGGATCGCGCTGACCTTGAAACGAGCCGACCCCGCAACATCGGTGAGATGTTGCGGGGCCGGAAGACTACGGGTGGGGGCAGCGACGTTGGTGCCCGATCAGCTGTGGATCACGGCAATCCGGCAAGGAAGAACCGAAGGATTTCCATCGCCCACGGAGTCGAGTTGAGGAATGCGTCTATGGCGGCATCAATTGGTGAGTACAAAGAAATCCTTGCTCCTCCAGATATGTCCGCAGCCCTCGTGTGTGCACGAGGGCTGCGGAGCGAGTGTCAGTTGATAACAGTACTGGACCCTCTGTGGCGGTGATGATCAGATTCGGGTGATACCGGTTCCGAAGGGGGATGTCGTTCGGATCCGCGCTGGTCGTGCCCGGTGGTGTGAGCACCGATGACGCGCCATGAGAGGGTGGCGAAGACAAATCACTGAAATGTCGGGCAGTTCGCCGCGCCGGGCGTGTCCCGGTCAGGCCGGTCAGGGACGGGTAGGGAGTTTTGCATGGGTGAGACGACGACGGATGTCTGGGAAGCGATGTCGACCGCTCGCGCGATCCGGCGGTTCACCGACGAACCTGTCGACGACGCCACGCTGGCCCGTTGCCTGCAAGCCGCCTCCTGGGCGCCTTCGGGCGCCAATGCGCAGGCCTGGCGGTTTATCGTGCTGCGCTCACCGGAGCAGCGCGTTGTTGTCGGCAAGGCCGCCAAGCACGCACTCGACGTGATCGAGCCGGTGTATGGGATGTCGCGGCCCGCCGACGACGACAACAGTCGTCGTGCGCGGACGAACCGGGCGACGTACGAATTGCACGACCGGGCCGGTGAGTTCACATCGGTGCTCTTTGTTCAGCAGAATTTCACCACCGCCTCCGAGTTGTTGCTCGGCGGCTCGATCTTCCCGGCGATGCAGAACTTTCTGCTGGCCGCCCGGTCCCAGGGGTTGGGGGCCTGCCTCACCGGTTGGGCGTCGTACGAAGGTGAACCGTTGTTCCGGGAGGCGGTCGGTGTCCCGGCGGACTGGATCATCGCAGGACATGTGGTGGTCGGATGGCCGCGGGGACGGCACGGCCTCGTTCGTCGAAAGCCGCTGAGCGACATCGTGTCCCTGGACCGATGGGATGGCGAACCGGGTGCTCTGGCAGATGCTCCACCCCCGGTGAGCTGACGGGTCAGATCGCGTACCCGCCGGTGGTGTGCGGTGCCGCGTCGACCAGATCGTGGGTCACGCGGTAGTGCGTGCGCATCCGTGTCATCTCTTCATCACGCTGCCGGTACCCGCGGCGGGTGAGGTTGTCCCGTCCGCCGGCCAGAACCAGTCGGGCCCGGCCACCGAGCGCGAGCAGCGGGCTCATCGTGCCCAGAACGTATTTGAGTCTGCCGTCGGGGATGCCCAGGTGATCTGCCGCGACGTCACCGATGAACACGCGCGACAGTGACTCCATCAGGCGCCCGGCGACCTGTCGAGAAATGCGGTCCGGTCCCGGCATGAGGTTCGCCAGTTCGGGGACCAGGTAGTCATAGGTGAGTGCGGTGACAAAGTCGCGGTCGTCGTCGCCAGGACCCGGTGAGGTCAGTCGGTAGAGCTCCTCGATGCGGACGTGGTCGGCTTCGTCATGCGGGTTGATCCGTGGGTCGACGCCGATGACGTGGCCGACATATCGCCAGAGATGGTAGATGTCGTCGAGTTCGTGGTCCGTCAGCCGGACGCCGACCTTGTGCATGGCTTCGAGCGCGATGTGTCCGAACTCCGCGAGCGTGAATGCCATGTACGGCTGCGGAATCGGGACACCCCATGACGCGTGATCCCAGAGACCCTGGCTCAACAAACCGGTCCGGACGTGTGCGTGGATGACGCGGACCCGGACGGTGTACGCGAAACCGTTGCCTCCGCGGCGCATGCCGCCCGGGGTGAGCACCGCCCGCAACCACTCACCGACCTCGACCGAACGGATCGCGGGCATCGACGTATATCTCCCGGTGAGGGCGAGAGGCTTGCCTGCGATGGTGTTGCCGGCCCCGCGGACCAGGGATGCCGCACCCAGGACGATGCCCAGTGCGGCGGTATGGCGGACCAGCACATCGGCTGCATGATCGAGGCGGGCGTGGTCGACCCACTCGGGCTCGTCGTCGAGGAATGCGAAGAGCTCCCGAAGCGACTCCGGTGTATCCGCGACGGCTTCGATGCCCTCGGTAAGTGCTGCCCGGACCGCGGTGGTGGCCGATGAACCGTTGAAGTCGTCACGCGCCACCGCATCGGCAAGCGGATCGGCAGACCACATCGCGTCGAGCCAGAACTGCCCGGCCGTGCCGTACCGCGATATCGCCCGCTGGGCGTTGACGAGGTCCGTGGGGAGCTGAGTGGCCATGGATTCAGTGAAACACGAGTGGCGGAGGTTGGCGGCGTTCCACTTTGGCTGACCCCGGTCCGCGACGACGCCGTCGTTCAGGCTTCGCGATGTAGTTCGAGGATGGTGATCTCTGGGGGCGCTCCCACTCTCACCGGGGGTCCCCAGGCGCCGGCGCCGCGCGTCGTGTACAGAACCGTGTCACCGACCCGGTCCAACCCTGATACCGAAGGTTGTTGCAGGCCAACGAGATAATTGAATGGCCACATCTGGCCGCCGTGGGTGTGCCCGGACACCTGCAGGTCGATCCCGAGGTCTGACGCCTCGAACGCCTGGCGTGGTTCGTGTGCCACCAGCAACGTGAAGGTGGCGGGATCGTGACCGTCCAGCGCAGCCGGAAGATCCGGTTCGTAGGGTTGCGGCGAGCTGTAGTCGTGGATACCGACGATGTCGATGCTCGCGCCGTCTCGTTCGATCGATACCCGTTCGTTTCGTAAGGTCCGGATTCCCAACCGATCCCACACATCGAGCCAGCGTCCACCGTCGTCGGCATAGAACTCGTGATTGCCGCTGACTCCGTACACACCCAACGGTGCGGACAGGTCGGCGAGCGGCTCGAGGTCGGCGGCAACATTGGCGACGGTGCCGTCGATGAGGTCGCCGGCGATGAGTATCAAATCCGGCCGTTGTTCGTTGACGAGCTTCACAACTCGTTTGGTGAACCCGACGCCGCGAGCAGGCCCGACGTGCAGATCCGATACCAGCGCGACTTTGAGTCCGTCGAACTGCGTGGGCAGTCGGGGGAGTTCCACCGAGGCATTGACGATCTTCGGTTGTGCCGCAACAACTACGCCGTACGTCGTGGTGACCAGCGCGCCGACGACAACCGCGGCGGTGGTCACGCGCACCACCAATAGACGTGTGTCTCCGCTTGTCCGACCATCACTCGACTCGTCGGTGCCAGTGCTCGACCGACGTCTGCGCAGTGCTCCGATCAATCGGGACAACGCAGATCCGATAGCGATCAGGAGCAGGCCCAGGATCAGATAGAAGCCGACACCGAGCCACACCCACCCGGCAAATCCGAGTGGCCGGGCCCAAGAGGTGTCGAATTGATCGCCGCTGCCCATCCCGATGACCGCGAGCACCCACAGGAGGGCAAGTGCACTGTCGACGACAATCGACCACGGACGTGCGAGCTTGGTTGCCCGGACGAGCCTGCGGTGAAACCAGTAGGTCAGCAGCGCGGCCACAACCGCAAAGACCATCAGACGTGTCATCGACGCACTGGGAACGGGAGATGGGGCAAGCTCTGCTCAGTCATATCCCGACCAGGCTAGCGGCGAATGCGCAGGAGGCGGTCATCGCCGGCGTGGTCACCGCCGATCGGCCACATGCGTGTGGCCCACCGGATCAGATCCGATGGGCCACAGACACGAAGCGCTGCCTCTACGTGTTGGCGAGCTCGTAGCGTCGGCGGTACTCCTCTTTGGACGTCTCGTTGGTGTCGATATCTTCGGCTCGTGCGCGCAGTGCGCCGACGGTCGCCTGTTCGCGTGGGGTGTGCTTGAACGGATCCCAGTTGAAGAACTTGGCGACGTTTCCGAAGGTGATCTTGTCGATTTCCTCGTCGGTGAGTCCGGCGGCGTCCAGCTCCGGCTTCAGCGTCTCCGGCGACAACGGCCAGGTGGAGTCCGAATGCGGGTAGTCGCATTCCCACGCGATGGTGTCGATCCCGATGTGGTCGCGGTTGTTCAGTCCGCTCGGTTCCGTGATGTAGCAGGCCAGGAAGTTCTTCTTCCACACATCGGTGGGCGACATCCCCTTGGGGGTGAAGCTCTTACCTGTCCACGACTGGTTGACCACGTGGCGTTCGAGTCGATCGAGCCACGGTGCAACCCAGCCGACGCCACCCTCGCTCATCGCGAACTTGAGGTCGGGGAACTTCAGGAATACGCCGCTGAGCATGACATCGTTGGCCGCGATCGTGGAGATCAGCGGTGTCAACACCATCATGTCGTCGATGTTGAACCCTTCGGGCCGCTGGATCAGGCCGAAGCCGCCACCGATATGCAGGCTCAGGACGATGCCGTGCTCCACGCATGCGGCAAAGATCGGGTCCCAGTAACCGGATTCGAAGCTGGGGAAACCCGACCCGTACGGGGTTTCCGGGATGCTGATCGACCGGCATCCCATGGCAGCAAGGCGGTGGACCTCTTTGACCGACTCGTCGATGTCGAAGAAGGGGAGAATACCCAGCGGGATGAAGCGACCGGGATGGGCGTCGGGGACCTCGCCGACCACCCAGTCGTTGAACGCCCGGCATGCAACCAGCGACAGGGCCTTGTCGGGCAGGCTTGCCAGGTGGGTTCCGGCAAAGCCGGGGAAGGTGGCAAAGAGCGTGGCCGCGAGGGTGCCGTTGGCATCCATGTCACGGACGCGCAGGTCCATGTCGTAGACGCCCGGCCGCATCTCGGCGTATCCGGTGGGGTCCATGCCCCACTCTTCCTTCGGCCACGAGACAACGGCGTTGAGGCCGGAGCTACCGACCACCTTGTCCTGGAACAGCCAGGCTTGGACCTTGGGATTGCGCGGATTGGCGGTCAGCTTCGGCGCCTGATCCATGAGGCTCTTCGGGAAGTGCTTTTCAAAGATGTCGGCGGGCTCGACCACGTGATCGTCGATGCTGACCATCACCATGTCGTCAATATTCATCAGAGTCCTCTCGTACTGGGCAGCAGTGCCCGGGGGCAGGCCTATGAGAATGATACTCTCATTCACAGAGAAGATGGATCTTTTCAGGTGATTGAAGTCCGTTTTCGGTGCTACTGCAGGCCGTTCGAGAGGATGATGGACTCGCCTGATTTGCACCGTCCGTGGTCGGACACCAGATACAGAACCGCGTTGGCGACGTCTTCGGGCTCGAGAAGTCCAGGCCGTGGATGTCCCTGGGAGAAAACGGATTCGACATCGGCGGAGGTGGGTTCGTCGAGATCTGGGCGAATCATTCGGTACGTCGACGGGTTGTGGATCATCGGCGTGTTGACGCCGGACGGAAGTACGGCGTTCACGGTGATCCCGTACTCGGCAACCTCGTATGCCACTGACTTGACCAGAGCGACAACCCCCGCTTTGGCGGCGGCGTAGTGGCCGGAATTGGCTGCCCCGGTGCCGGCGACAATCGATGCGGTGGCCACCAGTCGGCCCGCGCCAGTATCGATCATGTGGGGGAGAGTCGCCCGAAATGTGTTGAAGACGCCGGTGAGATTTACATCGAGCATGGTCTGCCAACGCCGTGGCGACATCGTCGCAATCGGGCCGGCACTGGCAATCCCCGCGTTGGCCACAACCACATCGATCGCGCCGAACATGGCGGTCGCGCGGTCGACGAGCTCCTGCAGTGCCATCAGGTCCCGCACGTCTGCCATATCCGACAAGCAGCGACGATCGAGAGATTCGACCATCCTGACCGTGTCCGCGAGGTCGTCGGGGGTGGCCCCCGGATAATCGACCTCTTCGACCGCTGCGGCAATGTCACACAGAACGATGTCGGCACCTTCGCGGGCAAGGGTGACGGCATGGGCTCGGCCCTGACCGCGCGCGGCTCCGGTGATGAATGCGACCTTGCCCTCGAGTGCAGCCATGCCGATACGCCTTTCGTCGCCGCCGTGTGGATACCGGTTTCGACCCGGGGTTTTCCGTTCGACCCGGGTTTTCCTATTCGACGATGTAGACCGCACGATGCGGCCGAAATCATCGGCGACGATCAGCTCGAAGTGGCGGGTGGGTCGAGCATGGGCACCAGGAACTGCCAGGCGATTGCGGCCAGTTCGTCGTCGTTGTCCAGGTCGACGACGTGGCTGGGAATGGCCAGGAAGGACGCCGAGATCCGTACCATCATCTCGGCCACGAGATCGGTGTCGAGGCGGGTCGAGACGTTACCCGCGCGCTGTTCCTGACGTAGCTGGGCGGCCAGGAACTGGCGGACGGTGGCCAGCATCAGCCCGTTGTCGCCGATCATCGAACCGGCGACGAGGTTTGGTTCGGCCGAGATGAGGCCGCCGATCATCGGATTGCCGCGAATCGCGCGAAGTGAGCTCACGAATCCCAGCACCACACGATCGGCGGCGGACTCGGCTTGTTGGATGTCGACGAGAAACCGGTCGAAGTATCGTCGGAACTCCCGGAGAATCACCTGCTCGACCAGTTCGTCTTTGGTGGCGAATCGGCGATAGACGGTGATCCTGGACAGCCCGGCCCGGCGCGCGACATCCTCCATGGACGACCGCTGAATGCCCATCCGACAGAACTGTTCGTATGCCGCGTCCAGCAGGCGGGTTCGGGTTCGATCGCCGTTGTCCGCTTGTTCGAGTGCCTGGTGAAACGCACGTTCGATCAGGGATCTGGGCTCGGGTGATCGGGGGCTGTCGGTCGGCGCAGATGCCACTAGCCCTCCTCTTTCGGTGTCGCGGTCTCATCACGATCATATTCCAGCCCGGGCTCACTTGTGATGTGCGGCACACTCTGATAGGTATGATACAAGGAAACGCTTTGTGTTTCACTGCAACAGAATTAGGGATGGGGACAACCGACAATGGACAATCTCAACAGGCGCAGTTTGCTGAAGGCAGGTGGCGTCGTCGGGGCCGCCGGAGCAGTTGCGCTGGCCGCTCCCGCCACGCCGTGGACATGGTCGCCGGCCGGATCGGTGCCCGGAACGGGTGCCGGTGCCGACCCGCGCGGTGTGTGGGATGTCGAGGCCGATCCCGTAGTTGCGGCACTGTTCGACCGTGGTGAGGTGCAGAAAGTCAATGAACTGCTGCGTCATTGGACGAAGAACGGACAGCCCCTCCCGCAGGGTTTGCCCGCGGATCTGCGTGACTTCATGGAATATGCACGGCAACTCCCGGCCTGGAGCGACCAGGAAAAGCTCGCGGACGCAGTCAGATTCAACCAAAAGCGGGGTACTTATCTCGGCGTGATCTATGGGTTTGCCAGCGGCATGATGAGCACCGTCATTCCGCGCGAAGCCCGAGCGGTGTACTACTCCAAAGGTGGTGCGGACATGAAAGACCGCATCACCAAGACTGCGAAACTCGGTTACGACATCGGATCCCTCAACGCATACCAGCCTGATGGCGAGATGGTGGTCACCTGCGTGAAGACCCGGTTGGCGCATGCCGCGGTACGGCACTTGCTGCCCCAGTCTCCGCATTGGGTGAACTCGGCATCGGAAGAGGTACCCATCAGTCAGGCCGACATCATGGTGACGTGGCACAGTCTGCCGACCACGGTGATGCGGAATTTCAAACGCTGGGGTGTGCCCATCGCGGCAGACGAATCCGAGGGCTTTTTGCACTCCTGGCAGTTGAGCGCCCATCTGCTCGGTGTGAAGGACGAGTACATTCCGAACTCGTGGGCCACGGCGGAAACGCAGGCCCAACAGGTGCTCGATCCGATTCTCGCGCCGACGCCCGAGGGCATCAAACTCGCAGACATGCTCCTGGATCTCGGCATGAACCTCGATCTGACGCTGTTGAGTCGGCCGATCCTCGGAGCGTTGACCCGATTCATGTTGGGCAACAAGATCGGCGACTGGCTTCGGCTTCCTACCGAACCGGTATGGACTCCGCTGCTCGAAACCGCCTGGGGCCCATATGTTGCCGTTCGTGAGGGGCTGCTCGACGTGGGCATGCCCAAAGAGGCCTACTGGTTGTTCGACGAGTTCCTCCGGCAGTTCGTGTTGTTCTACATGTCAGAACTGAGGATGCCGATCAACATCATCATGCCGGTAGGGAACAACCCGAACTACAAATAAGCTCACTTCACCCAGGATTGCGGACCGAATCTGTCCTTGTGGTGTGCAAGTGTGAAGTCTGAACGGACTCGCCGCCGGTTGGGTGACCGGTGGTGACACTGCACACCAACACAAAGGGGCGAAGGCGATGAGCCGCGAGTTTCAGGTGACTTTTGATTGTGGAGATCCGGCTGCGTTGGCGGGGTTTTGGGCGGACGTGCTCGGTTACGAGCTCCAGGCCCCGCCACCGGGCTTCGATTCCTGGGATGCAGCGCTCGAAGCGATGAACATTCCACTGGACCGGCGCAACGATGCCTCGGCCGTGGTCAGTTCGGATGGAACGGGTCCACGACTGTTCTTTCAGCGCGTTCCAGAGGGTAAGACCGCCAAGAACAGAGTCCACCTCGATGTTCGCGCGGTTCCAGGATTGACCGGTGACGAGCGAATGGCGGCGTTGGAGCAGGAATCCTCCCGGCTGGTGACGCTCGGGGCGTCGCGGATCCAGCGTTGTGAGCCGGACCCGCCGCTCGGCACCGGCCACATCGTCATGACCGATCCGGAGGGAAACGAGTTCTGTCTGGATTGATGCCCTGGGCGCTGCGGGGGGTGCGGTCATCCGGCGCATTGAGACGCTCTTGATGATCCGTCTCAGCTGTGCGACCCTGCATGGATGGGTGTATCTGCGACAGGACGTTTGACTGATACCGCTACGGATGTGGGACGCTCCCCGTGGGATTCCCAACATGTCGAGTTCGACTATCAGGTGAACGACATCGAGGGGCAGATTCCGGCCGATCTCAATGGCGTTCTCTACCGCATCGGGCCGGGGCGTCTCGATGTCGGCGGACATCCGGTCAACCACATCTTCGACGGCGACGGAATGGTCTCGAGAATCGAAATCGATTCTGGTGGAGTGCATTACAGCAATCGGTATGTTCGTACCCGGGCGTATGCACGCGCCAACCGGGCGGCGCGGCCACCCCGGGGCATCGGGACCCAGCGAGTCGGCGGAGTCGTGGCGAATGCGCTGCGCGGCCCGGCGAACATGTCCAACACCAATGTCCTGCTGCACAACAACAAGCTGTATTCGTTGTGGGAGGGCGGTCGGCCGCATCAACTGGACCCGCAGACCCTGGAAACCATCGGCCCCGACGACTTTGATGGAGCACTGAAGCGCCTCGGCGCGTTCTCCGCTCACCCCAAAACCGATCCGACAACCGGCGAAACTTTCAACTTCGGCGTCGACTTCTTTCCGCGGCCGATGATCCGCTGCTACCGACTCGCGCCGGGTGACAGCAGCATCACCGAGCTTCAGAGTGTCCCGATCTCTCGGCTCGGATTCATCCACGATTTTGCCCTCACCCAGCGGTACCTTGTATTCATCATCGATCCGATCGTTGTAAAGAACCCTGTTCCGGCAATTCTTGGTCTGCGGCCGATCGACGACGCTCTGACCTTCGAGCCGCGCCGAGGGACGAGGATTGTCCTGGTTCCCCGTACCGGTGGTGAGTCGATCAGTATCGATCACGACGCGCTGTTCCACTTCCACGTCAACAATGCCTATGACAGCGACACCGAGACCGTTGTCGAACTTGTTGCGCACGATCAGGATTCGGGCTGGGAGGGTTGGAACGAGCATCTTCACAACTTCCGGGACAACCCCGGTCCGGCATTCGGTGGCACCCTGAAGCGGCTCACCATCAACCGCCGCACACGCAAAGTCACCGAAGAGCAACTCAACGACGTCGGATGCGAGTTTCCGCAACTCGATCACCGGCAGGCCACTGTGGCCCACCGGTTCTCGTACCTTGCCGAGGCATCGACCTCTGGTGGGAACCCTGACTCCATCACCACCATCGACCACCGCACCGGAACCCATTCCAGATATGTCGCCGCCGCCGGCGACACCATCTGCGAGCCGCTCTTCGCGGCGGATGACACCTCGGGCGCGGAGGGTGACGGCTGGTTGCTCTCGCTCGAACACCAACCCGCACACCAGCGATCCCGAGTTGTTGTCCTATCGGCGCGCAATCCTGATAGGGGACCGGTTGCGTCGATCAACCTGAGTCATCACGTCCCCATGACCTTTCATGGCGCATTCCGGCCCGGTCCGTGATTGCCGGGGCGCAATCCCGATTGCCTTGTCCACCTTCGTGTCTCCGCCGAGGAAATCGATGTAGTAGTGCGGCAATAAACCGCCACCCTGCGACCAGCCCACCAGGTCGACCTGTTTGGCGCCGGTCTTGCGCATGATGGCATCGATCTTGCCCGCCACCTCGCGCCCTGACTTTTCGATGTCGTCGATGCCTTGGAGCGGGAAGTTTGCAGTTCGGGTCATTGGCGCCGTCCGGGGCCCACTTCGGATCAAGGGTCTGATCGAGGATCTTTGGGATGGCCACTCGAAAATCCCACTGCACGGGGTACTTTGTCGGAGCCGCACCGGCAACGGCCTGACTCGAGAACACAGCAACAGTTGCCACCGCAGCCGCGAGCCAACGAATCTTCATCGATTTCCCCACCCCTTGGACGATCCCTGATCTGAATACGAAAGCGATCAGAATATAGTCGGCGGCACAGGGGGATTGCCCGGATCGGCTAACCGCGCCGGAAACCTTGTCCCGTACGGTCGAGCGGATCCGGTTCGAGACCGAGGAAGTCGGCACGGACCCGGTCCCGCAGTGCGAGGTGTTCTCAGACGGGTTGCCCGGTGAGCGACTGGGTATTGGTGAGGAACGGTGTGGGCAGCATGACGATCAGCGGTGAGAAGCTGACGGTCACGGTATTTCCTTTGCTGGGCCGGTAGTGGGTGGCGAGGGGAATGGGCAATCTCCGCAGACGCCTCCGGTGGGCGTGCGGTAGAAGAGACAGCAGCTTCGTCGGCGATGGGTGACCGGATCCACCGTGAGCTGAAGACGAGGATCGTTGAGCAGGGCGGCGACCCAACGGGACGTGATATCGCCGGTGATCCGGGCGGCGCCGAGCAACGCGGATGTGGTGTTGCCCCACAACAATCCGGGTGCGACGATGTCTCGCCAGGCATCGATACAGGGGTCGAGTTGGCTGTCGAGTACCTCGGTCCGCGCCGATCGTCCCATTCGTGGTTCTTCGACGTGAAGCTGTAGTGATCCGTTGATGCTGCGCCACAACAGTTCATCAGGTCCCAGGTGTATGCAGCGGCCGTCGTCCAGACGGGTTCCTGCCGCGATTGACCACAACCGTGCCGCATATCCGAAGAAGACTGTGGAGGCGGCAACGCGTTCTTCGTCGACGTTCAGCGCGAGGGCGACCTCCGCGACGAGGCGGTCGCGGGTATCAGGTTCTCGGAGTGTGGCGGTGGGTTGCCAGTCCCTGTCGGACACCGGCCCGTAACCGAGTGTGAAGTACGGTCCCGACTCGGCCACCTGGGCGAGCATCGAGGCAACATCCGAGTTGTCCCGGCCGGGGGCGTTCGCATCATCCATGGTTTGGCTCCGCGTCGATGTCGAACCACCATCGTATGTGGGTCACAGCGCATCCGGCCACGGTCGAAGGCGGGCGACATACGATCCGCGGGATGCCCCGCTGAGCACGCCGGGTACATCGAGTTCGGTGATGCATGCGGGGGATAACGCAACTCGGTGAGTTGCACTGCGTACACGCATGGCGATGACGCCTCTCTCGGGGAAATCCGCCCCGGGCAGAAAGGTGCGGCAACGCAGAGTCTCCTGGCTCTCGGATCATTGCTCGTTTCCGCCTTACAACCCCAATGGGTCGCGGCCGTGATGGAAAGTTGCATCCCCGATTACAGTGGCGGGACCGCGCCGGTCTTTCACCGGCTTCCTCTTTCGCTGTCGCTAGGACCGGCTGAATCTAACACAACGACGACACCCCGCCTGCCACAAGGCAAGCGGGGTGCTGTCGCTTCGGTCGAGAATCAGCTCAGGTCGAAGCGGTCGTTGTTCATGACCTTCACCCACGCCGCGACGAAGTCGTTGACGAACTTTTCATCGGCATCGGCCTGTGCGTAGACCTCGGCCAGAGCGCGCAACTGTGAATGTGAACCGAACACCAGATCGGCCGGTGTCGCAGTCCACTTGGCGTCGCCGGTCAACCGATCTGTGCCCTGGTAGACATTCTCGTCGTTTTCCGATGGCTTCCACTCGGTTCTGCCGTCGAGAAGGTTGACGAAGAAGTCGTTCGTCAAGGTTCCCAGACGGTCGGTGAACACACCATGCTTGTTACCGGCGTGATTGCTGCCGAGGGATCGTAGGCCGCCCACGAGCACGGTTGCCTCCGGAGCGGTCAGATCGAGCATGTACGCACGATCGAGGAACAGCGTTTCCAGATTGATCTTCTCACCACTGCGTGAGTAGTTCCGGAATCCGTCGGCCCGGGGCTCGAGGACCGAGAACGAGTCCACGTCGGTGCTCTCCTGAGAAGCATCGGTCCGACCCGGCGTGAATGGCACCGTGACGGCGTGACCGGCTTCTTTGGCCGCCTTTTCGATACCGGCCGAACCCGCCAACACGATCAGGTCGGCCAAGGAGATCTTCTTGCCACCCGAAGCCGAACCGTTGAAGTCCTGCTGGATCTGTTCGAGGACAGGGAAGATCTTGGCCAACTCGGCGGGTTCGTTTATGTCCCAGCCTTTTTGCGGCTCGAGACGGATCCGTGCACCGTTGGCGCCGCCACGCTTGTCTGTGCTGCGGAAGCTGCTCGCCGACGACCATGCCACGTTGACCAACTGAGAGACCGACAGTCCGGAATCGGTCAGCTTGCCCTTCAGTGCAGCGATGTCCTGGTCATCGACCAGCGGGTGGTCGACGGCCGGAACGGGGTCCTGCCACAGCTGCGGCTCGGGAACCCAGGGACCCAGGTAGCGGGTGATCGGCCCCATGTCGCGGTGGAGCAACTTGTACCAGGCCTTGGCGAACGCCTCGGCCAGCTGCTCAGGATTCTTCAACCAGCGGCGGGTGATCTCGGCGTAGATCGGGTCTTCACGCAGCGCGACGTCCGTGACCAGCATTGTCGGGGCTCGCCCCGGTCCGCCGAATGGGTCGGGAATTGTGCCTGCGCCTGCGCCGTCCTTGGCTGTGAACTGCCAAGCGTCGGCCGGGCTCTTCGTCAGCTCCCACTCGTAGCCGTAGAGAATCTCGAGGAAACCGTTACTCCACTGCGTGGGTGTCGATGTCCAGACGACCTCGAGTCCGCTGGTGACGGCGTCTTCGGCTTTACCCTTGCCATAGCCGTTTTTCCAACCCAATCCTTGTTGCTCGATCGGTGCGGCCTCGGGCTCGGGTCCGATCCGATCGGCCGGGTGGGCGCCGTGGGTCTTCCCGAAGCTGTGTCCACCGACGATCAAGGCTGCGGTTTCTTCGTCGTTCATCGCCATCCGGCTGAACGTTTCGCGGATGTCTTGGGCCGCGGCGATTGGATCCGGTTTGCCTTCTGGGCCTTCGGGATTCACGTAGATGAGCCCCATCGTGGTGGCGCCGAGGGGTTGCGCGAGTTCACGCTCGCCCTGGTACCGCTTATCGGTGCCGAGCCACTCTTCTTCTGGACCCCAGAACACTTCCTCGGGTTCCCAGATGTCTGGTCGTCCGAATCCGAATCCGAAGGTCTGGAATCCCATCGACTCCAGGGCGGTGTTCCCTGCGAACACCAAAAGGTCAGCCCAGGAGATCTTGCTGCCGTACTTCTGTTTGACGGGCCAGAGCAGTCGACGCGCCTTGTCGAGGTTGGCGTTGTCCGGCCAGCTGTTGAGGGGAGCAAACCGCTGGGCACCTTGGCCGCCACCCCCGCGACCGTCGAAGATGCGGTACGTGCCGGCGGCGTGCCAGCTCATCCGGATGAACAGGCCCCCGTAGTGGCCGTAGTCAGCGGGCCAGAAGTCCTGCGAGTCGGTCATCAATGCGATGACGTCGGCCTTGAGCGCGTCGACGTCGAGTTTGGCGAACTCTCTCGCATAGTCGAAGTCGGCGCCGAGCGGGTTCGATTTCGAGGTGTGCGAGTGCAATACCGACAGGTCGATCTGTTCCGGCCACCAGTCTTTGTTCGTCAGCGGGGCATGAGCCTTCGGCGTAGGCGATGGAATCGCCGGATTCTCGCTCTCGCTGGTGCTCTTGGTCCCGGAATCGGGATTGGGGGGACGGCTGTCAGAGGTCACAGGATTCCTTTCAGATGGTGATGAATTGGGCTGTGATCACGGATGTGACCGGTTCATGGTGGGTCCGGTGCAGTCCGGACATCGACCCCAGTAGACGACCTCTGCCTCGTCGAGGACGAAGCCGTGGTCGTCGGAGGCTGTGAGACAAGGGCGTTCGCCCGTGGCGCAGTCCGCATCGGCGATGACACCGCAGCTACGGCACACGACGTGGTGATGGTTGTCGCCAACCCGGCTTTCGTAACGTGCGATATGGCCGGCGGGCTGAATACGGCGAATCAGTCCCGTAGTTGTCAATGCACTGAGCACGTCATAGACGGCTTGCCGTGACACCGTTGGCAACACGGCGCGCACAACATCGAAGATAGTTTCGGTGTCGGCGTGGGCGTGACCGTCGACGGCATCCATCACCGCCATCCGCGGCCGGGTTACCCGAAGGTCTGCACCGCGTAGCCGATCCGCGTTGTCCGGTGTGGGGGCCACGACCCCACGATAGGCAAGTTCGTTGCCATCAGTGTTGCGTTTTCTGGAATCAGTAAAAATTGAGTCTGGCGAGATCGGTCACTTACGGATGGTCATTCGCGGCCACGGAGGCTGTTTCAGTACCGCGGCCGATCCGAGTGTCGCCGCGATGAGACCGGTGAGAACTCCGATCAATGCAACAGTTGCTCCGTCGATGGCAGGGGTCCATGTGGTCTTACCGTTGACGATCGTATACAGGCCCAACGGGGTGGTTCGGCCTCGTATTGTGGGTCGGGACACCGGAATCACGGTTGTCTGGTCATCGATTCTCACCGGCTCGCCGTATTGGAATCTTGGTTCCACGCGGATCTGTGGCGTTTTGTCACCATGCTGATTCGAGTTCATCACCGGCCTGCCCTGGTCGTCAGATGTGTACAGATACTGTCTGCCCATGTCGCGATCTCGTCCATGCTGCGAAGGTCACCGTCCGGCGCGTGTGCGGCATTGACCGCGAGGCGTTCGGTGAAGGACAGGACGGAACGGTCGACCTTGCCACCGAACGTGTGGTGCTCGACCGCCCATGGCGTGGTGGCCCATGTCAGGTTCTCGGCATCATCACCGGGTGTGACCGGACCGCTGGAGAACAGCCACACCGGGCGATCTTGGAGGTAAGGCAGTTCGCGGTCGACGAGCTTGGTGGCGTGTTTGAGCCATCGCCCGAGATAGATTGCGCTGCCGAGGATCACGGCATCGAAGTCTTCGACGGTCTCGACATCTTCGACATCGACCACGGTAACCTCGGCTTCGACGTTCCGCTTCTTCAGCCCCGCCGAGACCTCCGCGCCCAGCCGTGCACCGATCTCGCGGGTTGCTCCGTGTTTGCTGGCGGTGGCCACGAGAACTCGCATGATGCTCCCTGTCGTCGACAACGCGATGCTACCTCGATGGACTGGGTCCTTCCATGCTCAGCGCAGGGGTATGGCCGGGTGCTTGCACAAGACCTCGCTTGTTATTGACATATGTCGAAAAGGTGGCACCCTGGGTGGTGCAGTAATTAGATGTATGTCGTACAGGTGGAGGTAGTGTCATGTCCCGTGTTCAGCTCGCCCTCAACGTCGATGATCTCGACGCGGCGGTCACGTTCTATGCCAAGTTGTTCGGCGTCGAACCGGCCAAGCGCAAGCCCGGCTATGCCAACTTTGCCGTCGTCGAACCACCTCTGAAGCTCGTCCTCATCGAAAGTCCGGGCAAGGGCGGATCGCTCAATCACTTGGGCGTCGAGGTGGATTCGAGCGAAAAGGTCCACTCAGAGATCGCGCGTCTGAGTGACGAGGGTTTGTTCACCGCCGAAGAGATCGGCACCACGTGCTGTTTCGCGACCCAGGACAAGGTGTGGGTGACCGGACCGGCGAACGAGAAATGGGAGGTCTACACGGTTCTTGCCGATTCGGAAACATTCGGTACGGCCTCTGAGGTCTTGGCGGATGATGCCGCTGCGGGCGGGCCCTGCTGCGCGAGTTGACCGACCGGTAGGTCTTCTTCAGATCTTTGGCGTGCGTGCGGCTCGCGCGAACGCCTCCATCGAGGGGTACTCCGCCACGTAGCTGAAATCTTCGGACGGTGCAGGCGTGGCGCCCCACCCGGTTCGGTTGTGCCGCCGGTTGATCCACACCGAGTCGAGTCCGTGGCGTTTGGCGGGGACGTGGTCGTGGAACAGGCTCTGCGCCACATGAAGTAGACCTTCGCGTGCTACGCCGAGTTCGTCGAGCGCGGCGCCGAGGGCGTCGAAGTGGTTGGCTGCAGGTTTGTACGCTCCGACATCTTCGGCCGTGATGATCTTGTCGAAGTCGACACCGAGTCGGGCGTTGCTGCCCGCGAAGCCTTCTCGGTGGACGTTGGAGAGGATGATCAATCGGTGGTTCTCGGCCAGCGACTGCAGCGCGGCGGGTGAATCCGGGAAGGCCGGCCAGGACGGCACCGAATTGCCGATGCGCGCAGCCCATTCCCGCGATACCCCGACTCCGAGGTCCTGGCCGGTGCGGCGAAAGGCCTCGGACAGGATTTCTGAATACCGGGCAGTGGGCGTTTCGCGTTCCGCGTCGGCCTCGTTGTCGGCGTAGGCGAGTAGTAACTGTTCGTCGGACAACTCGAGTCCCGCCTCGGCGGCCCACGGGGCCAGTACCGACGCAATGCCGGTCTCCCAATCGATGAGGGTGCCGTAGCAGTCGAAACTGAGCGCTTCGTAGTCGGCGAAGTTCACGGGCGCACTCCTGGTCGGTACCTCGTTGTGTGAGTCGAACGTGCTCACCATTTCTGTCTACACGTCTCTCCGCGCCAGTGGTGTATTGGTGATTCGGGTGTGTGACCTGCAATGGACCACGGGGCCGTGTATTGCGTGCACACTGGAGGCGACCACTACAAGGAGTGAGATCTATGAGCACCAACGGACCGTTCGGCTTCGATCCCGAAGACATCGACCGCATCGCTCGCGAAGCCGGTGACGGACTTCGCGATCTGTTCGGCCAGGTTGCCAAAGGGATGTCGCAATCAGGCGCTGATCAGCCACTCGTGGCTTTCTTCAGTGAGTCGATGTTCGGCAACTCCGCGGCGAAGGCGAAGCCTTCTGCACCCCCGCGGGAGACGACGGGTGACACCGGCGACGGTGTGTGGGCCATCTACACGGTCGATGACGACGGAACAGCGCGCATCGACCAGGTGTTCGCGTCGGAGCTCGACGCCCTGCGTTCACACAAAGACAATGTCGACGTTCGACGTAAGGTTCGATTCCTGCCGTACGGGGTGTCTGTCGGCGTCCTTGATGACAGCAGTACATAGCCGATCTCGATGCCGGCCAACGTACCTCGGCGGATCAGCGGATACCTGTTGTTCGATGCCCGGCCCGATGTCGACGTACGGCGGCCCGGTTTGCGCACCGAACTGAGCAGTACTGTTGCCGTCCGTTTCTGGTGATGTCGACGACAACGCGGACACATGGGTCACCGGGTGCCATACCGGCAGCGCATCGCGACAGTCGATTCATCCCACGGGTGGTGAGGTGAAGCGCGGTACCGACGCTGATCACGGCCAGTAGTACCTCTGGCAGCGTTTGCCCGTCGTCGCGGTAGTGCAGATGCCAGCCCTCGCCGTCGTGGTCGGTCAGGCGAGGGTAGGCGGTCGCCTGTTTCATCAGTGCATTCAGTTTCACCGCCCGCGCGTCGGGAGTTTCGGCGTCGACGACATCGAGCCACTGATCGATCACGGCGCGCGTGCGGTGGTGGTCGGTCGGCTCGTCGGGGAAGTCCATGGTCATGCCGAATCTGCGGGTCCGTTCGACTATGCCGCTTCGTGACTCCGGCCAATCGTCGGCCAGCGATGCGGCAAGGAGTACGGCATACTCCCCGTAAGGGTTGAGATGCATAAGGCCATTACATCATTGTGGGTGCATGAGTTCATCCAGCGAACCGCAATCGGCGGCGCATTCCACGCTCACGTCGGCGTGCGAGCACGCCTGGTCCAGTGAATCGCGGCATTCGACTTCGCTCGGGGTGGTGATCTACCAGCGTTGTGTTCGCTGCGGGACCCGTCGGGTGGATTTGTGGACACCCGGGCGCGTCGTGCCGGACGGGATCAGTGCAGAACTCGGCTCCGAATGATGCGATCGCGCGATGGACAGTCCGGTCAGGGCTAGCATCGAACGGTATGAGATTTCACAGCGTCGTCGTGTTCATCGCGGTCGCTGGAATCATGTCCGCCTTGGCAACCGTTAGCCCTGCCGTAGCGGACGACATGCCCGCGTTCGTGGCTCCACAATGGTCTGGCATCGACGCGCGAAACACTCCGACCCCTGTGGGTTCTGTTCCTGGGGAGATCGTTGCGCAGACGGAACTCGACCCCGCATTGTCACTTCCCGACGCAGCGATATCTCGCCGATTCCTCTACACCACAAGGCGTTCCGCTGATTCGGATGTCACGACGAGTACCGCCGCTGTGTTCATTCCCCACGGAGCGGTACCCGGCGGCGGCTGGCCCGTCATCGCCTGGGCCCACGGCACCACCGGACTCGGTGATGACTGCACACCTTCGGCCCTTCCTCGGTCCGCCCGCGACGCGGCCTACCTCGGACACTGGCTGCGACAGGGTTATGCCGTTGTTGCCACCGACTACGCCGGACTCGGGACTCCCGGGCTCATGCAGTATCTCGGTACCGAAGCGGCCGGGCACAACCTCGTGGACTCGGTGATCGCAGCGCAGTTCGTCGGCGTGCCGTTGGCGAAACGATGGGCCATCGTCGGCCAATCCCAGGGTGCAGGTGCTGCGCTCGGTGCTGCTCATCGGGCGACAGGTCTGTCCACCGGATCGGGGCTCGACTATCGAGGTGTTGTTGCCACCGGCACGCCCGCCTACATCGAGTATCCGGGCAGCTTGTTCGGGCCGGCGTTTCCACCGTTTGCCCTGCCACCCGGACTCACCACATACATGGTGTACATCCTCGCCGGGTTTCTCGATGCCCGCCCCGACGTCGCAACCCGCTCTGCGCTGACACCGCAGGCCGTACAAGTCATCGATCAAGCCAAGACACTCTGTCTTCCGGCGATGGCCGAACTCACGAAAGATCTGGACTCGAGAACGCTTTTCAGCAAGCCTCTGGCCGAAGTGCCGGGCTTGTCTGCCGCAGTGCAGGAATACCTGGCCACACCCGATCGTGGCTACGACAGGCCGATCTTCCTCGGCCAGGGATTGTTTGACGTCGACGTTCCGGCCCCATTCGCGTTGACTTTGGCTGCCGCGCTCACCGCCAACGGGCAACCGGTGACGTTGCGTGTGTATCCGACGGACCACAGCGGCACGGTCAACGCCTCACCCGCAGATTCGACGCCCTGGTTGGCTCGCTTGATGGAGCCATGAACTCCGCTGGTGTGGATCAACTCGCGCCGGAGAACTTCCTGATCTGCGGTGAGTTATTTGCACACTTCGTGTCTATATGAACAGTGCGTTCGACCACGACTCGAGGCTGACCGGGACGGAGTGCAACATGGTCATCGTTGCTGGACACATCACAATCGAAGCCGGCCAGCGAGAGGCCTACCTCGCCGGTTGCCTCAGCGTTGTCGAAGATGCCCGCCGTGCAGCAGGATGTCTCGACTTCGCGATCTCCGCTGACCCGATCGACTCCGCCCGTATCAACATCTTCGAACGGTGGGAGTCGCAGGGGGCTGTCGAAAAATTCCGAAGCGGCGGGCCGAGTGACGACCAAGGTGCGGCCATTCGCTTCGCCGTGGTGGCGGAATACGAAGTCACCGGCGAGCGATCCCTATTCGATGGATGACGCTGCGGAAGTGTCACTGCCACCTGCCGATTCGATGCCGAGGATCACGTTCCGCGCGGTCGGCCTCCTCAGGCGGATCCCGCGGAGTTCGATACTGTCATGGGCCAGAGCACATTCAGGCGACAAGATCTCAGGTGAAGGTGACGTGATGCCAACTGACCGCACGGTCAAACAACCCACGATGGCGGACGTCGGTGACGGCGCGGACGTTTCGATCAGCACGACCGGTTCCGTGCTCCGGCAATCGGTGTGCCTGATCGGACGTCAAAAGTGATGGCTCGGGTGCTCGTTGTCGGAGCGGTCAACGTCGACCTCGTGGTGACGGCCGACCGGTTACCTGGTCCGGGTGAGACGGTTGTCGGTCCCGGGGTCGAGCGCCATGGGGGCGGAAAGGGTGCAAACGCGGCCGTCGCTGCTGCACGGGCCGGTGCGGAGGTTCGCTATTGCGGAGCGGTTGGGCCAGACGATACCGGCACTGGTGCTCTGGCCGAACTCCGCGCCGAAGGCATCGACGTCACAGATGTGGCTGTGCTCGATGGGGTTTCGACGGGTATGGCACTGATCGTGGTCGATGCCGGCGGGGAGAATCAGATTGCGGTCGGCGCCGGGGCGAACGCCGCTGTCGACCCCGCATCGGTGCGGGCAGCGGTGCAGCGAGCGGCGACGTGGGCCGACTGTGTCCTGGTCAGTACCGAGATCACTTCGGAAGCAGTGATCGCCGCGGTCGAATCTGCTTCCACCCACGGGATTCGGTGTGTGCTGAACCCGGCGCCGGTGACGCCAGGGCTGGTGGACCTCCTGCCACTTGCACCTTTGGTCACCCCCAATGCGTCTGAACTGGGTGACCTATACCGATTGCTCGGAGGTGAAGGTGACGCCTCGGTGGGGAATATGGCGGTGCAGGTCGCTGCCCGCACCAAGGCTGCGGTCGTCGTGACTCTTGGCGCAGATGGAGTCTTGGTCGTCGAGCCTGCGGGAGTGACGACGACGTTGCCTGCTCGATCAGATGTCACCGTGCGGGATACCACTGGTGCGGGAGACACGTTCAACGGAGTATTCGCGACTGCCCTGGCAACCGGAGTTCCCGTACAGGATGCGAGTTCGCGTGGCATGGCTGCTGCCACCCTCTCGGTGGAACACGTCGGTGCGCGGGCGGGGATGCCGCGAGCGGATGAGATTGATGCTGCGTTGGCGGCATCCCGGCGAGTATCCGAGTAGGAGAAGGCCAAATCTGCACGATCCGTCGACCTCGACGGAACCGGGTCCAGTCATGTCCCCTCACCGCGCGGAGCCCCCGTGGATCGGCGCGGTGAGGGAGCGGATCAATCGATGTGTGCGTTCATCAGATCGCTGACGGTGCCAATCGTGCGCAATACGGGACCAGACACACCAGTCAGCGCTGAGCGCTTGCCGAAGTCTGGGCCGTACGGGCGCGGGCGAGTACGGCACGCGCCTGTTCGACAACGGCGTTGTCGACGAAGCGTCCGTGTTTGTCGATGAAGGCGGCGGTTCCCTCTGACTGTGCCTGCACAGCGGCATCGACGGTCTCTTGAGCCCGATCGATCTCGGCCGATGCCGGAGTGAATACATCGTGGACGATCGGAATCTGCCGGGGGTGGATCACCGAACGGCCGAAAAACCCGGTATCGCGGCCGGATTCGCTGTCTGCCCGCAGGCCGTCGAGGTCTGACACGTTGGTGTAGACACTCTGGATCGGCGATTCCAGTCCGGCGGCCCGGACCGCGGCGACCAACCAGCCTCGTGACCAGGCCAGTCCGGATGTCGGTACCCGCAGGTCGGCGGCGAGGTCGGCTTCACCGGCACTGATGCCGGTGACCAGGGGATGTGCCGCAGCGAGCGCAGCAACGCCGAGTAGGCCACGTGCAGACTCGACTAAGAGCTGCATCCGGATACCGGTCTCGTCTCCGATGGCTCGGATCAATTCGGGCGCTTCGGCTTTCGGTATCCGGAGACCACCCACCGAACTGCCGGCCAGGGGCGTGCCGGCCAGGGCCTCGATATCTGCGCTGTGCCACGGACTGGCCGTGTCGTTCACCCGCACCCAGATCTGTGGTGCATCCGGTGTATCAGCCCACTGCTCGATCGTCGCGACTGCCGCCGATCGGGCGTGCGCCTTGGCATCCGGAGGGACGGCGTCCTCGAGATCGATGACGACAGCATCGGCAGCGCTGGTGATTGCCTTCTCGATACGAGAACCGGAGTGGCCAGGGACGTACAGCCAGGACCTAGGCGTCATGTGCACGGGTTGTATCCGTTCTGTTGTCGGTCGGCAGGCCACCACGCCATCCGAGTGTCCGGGACACCTGGTCGGCGGCCGCGGTCACAATCGGCGCATAGCCGAGAAGAACCTCGTTCGTCATCCGGTGGATCGGACCGCAGACCGAAAGCGCGCCGATGGCAAGACCATCGAGATCGAAAACCGGGGCAGCAATCGACGATGCGCCTTCTTGCCTTTCGCCACTGGAGACGCACCAACCCTGTTCTCGGATCTCCTGCAGACTTGCGCGGAGGGCTTCCGGGTCGGTGATGGTCGCAGGGGTGAGGCGATCGAGGGGGTCGGTGAGTACGGCGTCGTTCACCGCTTGCGTCTGGAAAGCCAGGATCGTGCGCCCCGAACTCCCGGTGTGCAGCGGAAAGCGACGTCCGAGTTCCACTGTCATCTTGATTTCGTTGCGGCTTTCGACCTGGTCGAGATAGATCCGTCCGCGGCCGGCCATCGCTGTCACCGTCGCCGTCTCACCGGTCTGCTGTTGCAGGTCGGTCAGCAGCGGTCGGGCGATTTCTCGCAGCGGGGACGATCGCAGAGCCGACGCGCCGAGCGCTGCGGCAGCAGGTCCGAGTGCGTACTCGCGGTCCGGTGACGTGATCACCAGCAGGCCGCGGTCGACAAACGTGGTCAGGACGCGATGGACGACAGCCTTCGACAGGTTGAGTTCCCGTGCGACACGCGATACGCCGAGCGGTCCGTTGGTGAAATGCAGGAGGATGTCTGCGGCCCGGCCGGCCGACGTGGTGGTGTTGTTTACCGCGCCACTCATCGCCGGACCCCGACGGGTGCGCCGAGGACCTTGCGGATGATCCGCTGGCGCTCCCGGCGAAGACGCGTGGACAGGGCTTCGCCGGGCTCGTGGAGGTCGACGGACTCCACCGTGACGACGTCGTTGTCTTCGAGGACCTGTTCCAAGGTCATCACGCGGTCCCGCAGGATCCACAGTTCCTGGGTCAGTGTCGTGACCATGCGCGCCAGTTCGTCATTGGTCGCGTTCTCCAAGTAGGACGGACTACTCATCTTCTTCTCGATTCGTGTTTTGCGACAGTCGGTTTCGGTGTCCGCGGACGTTGCGTTGGGTGACGGGCGATCAGGCCTGGGGTTTGACGCCGCGCGCAACCCACGGGTATTTACCGGGGCCGACGCCGTATTCCTCGATGTCGACGAAGCCGGCATCCCGCAGCAATGCGCTCCGGTCCAGCAGCAGCGCACCACGCCAGAAAGGCTCGTTGCGGTTTTCGGTCTCCCAGTCGAGAACCACACACCGGAACAGCGAATCCTGCTCCGAGTACGGAGCCACATCGCCGATGATGATCTCGCCGCCGGGTCGACACAGCCGGAAGGCCTCGGCGACGATCGTTCTTGCCGCAGGCACCGGAATCTCGTGAAGCAAGATGAAGGCGGTTACCATGTCAAAGCTGTTGTCGCCGTACGGAGTCGACTCACAAGCCGCCTGACGCAGGTCCCATTCCCAGCCGTTGCGGGCTGCGATGAGTTTGGCGTGCTCCAATTCAGTTCGGCCGAGGTCGACACCCGAGATCTTCGCGTCGGGCCAGGCCTGCTGCAGAGCCGTGGCGTATCGGCCGGTGCCGACGCCCAACTCCAGTATCGACTCGTAGGAGGGGAGGCGGCCTTCCTGCGCGACGAGGAGACGCTGATCCGCAAACGACTCACCGGGCTTGACCGCGCCGATGCCGCCGGTGGCGAAGAGAAGATCGTAGACGTAGTCATGGATCATGAAGCCCATCCGCTCATGGCCTTCCCATCCGCCAGGAGCGAGGTGGAACTCGGTGTCCGACCAGTATTTGGGTGCCTCGACCGTCGGATCGAGAACCAGGTTCCCACCCTTGTCCGCGTTCGCGTCGTACTCGGCTTCGACCGCGAGGCTGCCGTCGTCGTAGGCGTCCCGAGCTGCCACGAACTGCTGCTCTCCCGAGAATCGGGTGTAGAACCTGTCCCAGGTGTAGTTCTGGGACTGCTCCAGCAGACCCGCGGCAAACCTGATCTGGGACTGCAGACCCTCAGGCAGCTGCACACCCTCGGTCAGTGCGTCGAGGTCCGCAGACGCCGCCGACTGCAGTTCTTTACCGCTCCACGCGGCCAGATCGGCGAGGAAGTTGAAATTGGCGCGACCACGCTGCCGGAGTCCTGTTTTCATCGTTGTTCCTTGTCTTTCGAGACCGGTGGTCTGCGTGAGATCAATCGTTGGAGGACTGGCGCCGACGGAGAGTTCGGTGGGGAACCTGTTCTCCGGTCCGGCCGGCTTCACCATTGACGGCACGGTCGACCGATGAGCGGCGAATCCGCATGTGACATCCGTTCGTTAATGAGCCTTGGTCTCGTCTGCCGCCTTCGGTCCGTTCCGCTGAGCGGACCCACTGGCGACTTAAAGGCGCCGGTATGAGGGATATTAAACATCATCTCGTGACAAAAAGGTGTCTTCTTGCCACATTGCTATTTCGTGACCACGTGTTTCTTGGTAGACAGTGGACGAATACGCTTACTGCAACTAACGTTCCGTGTAACGAAACGATAGCTAGCAAATAGCCTCGAATCTGAGCAGTGATCGAACGCGTTCCGACGCCGCGCCGCCACCGGCGGCGATGGATCGTGAACTATCCTTCGCTCGCGGCCAGTCCGCACGACAGAGAAGAGAGTCCAGTGGCGCAGGTCTACCGACGCGATGAATGACTGACGGTCACCGATCAACCGATTCCGACGAAAGACCAAGAACTGTGACGATTCATGAGTGAAAACGGACCCGACCTTGTCGTGGCCGGTGCCGGTGGCGGCCTGATTGCGGCTCTGCGCGCCGCGCAAGGCGGTCTCGACGTACTGGTGGTAGAGGCGAGCGAACACTTCCGGCGTGGCAACAACACGTCGATGTCGACGGCGATGGTGCCCGGCGCGGGTTCGCGTTGGCAGGTGGCTGCGGGCATCGACGACTCGGCCGAACGCTTTGTCGACGACATGGTCCACAAGACCAAGGGTGCGGTCGACGTGGCGCTGGCCCGTGCGCTCGCCGAAGTCAGTGCACCACTGGTGGAGTGGATGGCAGATGACCTCGAGCTGCCGCTCGACCTGGTCACCGACTTTCCGTACCCCGGTCACTCGGCACTGCGTTGCCACACCATCGAGGGCCGGCACGGAAGCGCCTTGATCGATCACCTCATCCGGCTGGTGTCCGCGCATCCGCGGATCGACCTGATGGTCCCGGCCAAGCTCACCGACGTCGCACTGGACGACTCCGGTGCGGTGTGTTCGGTGACTGTCACATCGCCCGATGGGGCAACCGAGGAGATCGAGACCACCGCTGTCTTGCTGGCCACCAACGGTTTCGGTGCCAACAGTGCGATGGTCTCGGAGCTGTTGCCCGAGATCGCAAATGCCGTCTATCACGGTAGTGAGTACTCGACCGGCGACGCGCTGGACATCGGAAGGCGGCTCGGCGCGGACACCGCCTTCCTGGACGGGTATCAGGGTCATGCGGCATTGTCCAAGAAGGCAACCACTCTCGTGGGCTGGGCGACGGTCATGCACGGGGGAGTGGTCCTCAATGTCGAGGGCAAGCGATTCGGCGATGAGACCACCGGCTATTCCGAATACGCCGCGATCCTTGCCGCACAGCCTGATTCGTCGGGCTGGATCGTCATCGACAAAGAGATCCATCAGCGGTGTCTGCTGTTCACCGACTTCCGGCAGACGGTGGACTCTGGTGCCCTGGTGTGGGCCGATTCGGCCGAGCAACTCGCCGAGGCGACCGGACTGCCGCAGGCACAGGTCGTCGACGAACTCGCCCGCGTTGCGGAGTACTCGAACGGCTCCGCCGCCGACCCCTTCGGGCGGTCGAACTTCGGACGTACGCTCGAAGCGCCCTATGCCGCAGTGGAAATTGTTCCCGCCCTGTTCCATACCCAGGGCGGCCTCAGGGTCGACCGTCGGGCACGGGTTCTCCACACCGAAGGCGAACCCATACCCGGCCTCTATGCCTCGGGCGGTGCGGCCATGGGAATCTCCGGCCACGGTGCATCCGGATACCTCGCCGGGAACGGTCTCCTACCCGCTTTGGGTTTGTCATACCTCGCTGCGAACTCGGTACTCGCCGCACTTTGAGAAACAGCCGAGAACATCTCTCGGCCGCATCACCATCCACCCAGTTGAAAGGAACCACCATGGCGAGTACATCGCTGCTGATCAAGAATGCACGGGTCGTTCAGACCGGACCGGAACATCCGGAAGAGGGCGAGTTCCTCGACATCCTGATCACCGACGGCAAGTTCTCGCGCATCGAGGCATCGATCCCCGTCGACCCGACGTATGAGGTCATCGACGCTGCCGGACGCATCGCTTTCCCCGGTGTCGTTGACGCGCATCAGCACTGGGGTATCTACAACCCGCTCGGCGACGACGCCGAGATCGAGTCACGGGCATCTGTGCAGGGTGGTGTCACCACTGCGCTGTCGTATATGCGTACCGGCCAGTACTACCTGAACAAGGGTGGCGCCTACGGTGACGTGTTCCCCGAGGTGCTCGAGCAGACCGAGGGCAAGCCCTTCGTCGACTACGCCTACCACCTGGCACCGATGTCGAAAGAGCACATCGCCGAGATCCCTTCGCTGATCGAAGATCACGGTGTCACCTCGTTCAAGATCTTCATGTTCTACGGTAGTCACGGACTGCATGGTCGCTCCACCGACCAGAGCGAATTCCTGATGATCCCGAAGGACGAGCGGTACGACATCGCACACTTCGAGTTCGTCATGCGTGGTATCCAGAAGGCGCGGGAGCAGTTGGCCGACAAGGCCGATCACATCTCGTTGTCTCTGCACTGCGAGACCGCCGAGATCATGAGCGCGTACACCAAGCTGGTCGAAGAAGAGGGCACGCTGACCGGTCTCGCCGCGTACAGCGCCTCGCGTCCGCAGCACTCCGAGGGTCTGGCCGTCACCATCGCCTCGTTCCTCGCCGACGAGACGCAGATGCCCAACATCAACCTGCTGCACCTGAGTTCGGCCAAGGCATTCGTCGCCGCGATGCGGATGGCAAAAGCATTCCCGCACGTCAACTTCCGGCGTGAGGTCACCATCGGACATCTTCTCGCCGATATCGACACCGCGTACGGCCTCGGCGGAAAGGTCAACCCGCCGCTGCGTCCCCGTGACGACGTCGAGGCACTGTGGGAGCACGTCATCGCCGGCAACGTCGACTGGGTTGTCAGTGATCACGCCTGCTGCAAGGACGAGAAGAAGTTCGCCGAAGACCGTGGCGACATCTTCTCCGCGAAGTCCGGATTCGGTGGCGCCGAGTACCTTCTGCCCGGACTGGTCAGCGAAGGCCGCAAGCGTGGGCTGAGCTGGCAGCGGATCGCCCGGCTCACCGCGACCAATCCGGCGGAGCGTTACGGACTCCCGGGCAAGGGTGCAATCGAAGTCGGCATGGACGCCGACCTCGCGCTCGTCGACCCCGATCACAACTGGACGGTTCGTCCGGAGGATTCGGAGTCCGCTCAGGAATACACCCCGTTCGAAGGCTTCGAGCTGGCTGCCAAGGTCACCGACACCTTCGTCCGCGGACAGCGGGTGCTGACCGACGGTGCGGTCTCCGGGACACCGGCCGGTCGCTACCTGCACCGCCCGTACAAATGAGTGATCCGGTGACCACCGGTTCCACGGAGGTCCCCAGCGGGCCGGTTGCGACCGGCCCGCTGGCCGGCATTCGAGTCCTCGATGTGTCGACCATCCTGGCCGGACCGTTGGCTGCCCAGATTCTGGGTGACTTCGGGGCGGATGTGATCAAGATCGAACATCCGACCCGTCCGGACGGCATGCGCGGCCATGGGCTGGAAAAGGACGGTCAACCGCTCTGGTGGAAGATGGTCTCGCGCAACAAGCGCACGTTGTCGCTGTATCTGGGCAGTGACGAAGGTGCAGCCATCTTCCGGCGTCTGGTTGCCGAGGCCGACGTGGTGATCGAGAACTTCCGGCCGGGTACGTTCGAGAAGTGGGGCCTGGGCTACGACGTCCTGTCCGAGATCAATCCGGGGCTGATCATGCTGCGCGTGACCGGCTTTGGTCAGACGGGGCCATACTCCGCTCGGCCTGCGTTCGGCACGCTGGTCGAATCGATGAGCGGCTTCGCGCACCTCACCGGTGCTGCCGATGGTCCGCCGACCCTGCCGGCTTTCGGACTGGCGGACTCGATCGCCGGTATCGCCGGTACCTCGGCGGTGTCGATGGCGCTGTTCAACCGGGAACGCACAGGCAAGGGCCAGGTCATCGACCTCGACCTGCTCAGTCCGATCATGACGGCCGTCGGTCCGGGCATCATCTATGCCGATCAACTCGGCATCGATCAGAAGCGTAGCGGGAACCGATCGAGCAACAATGCTCCACGGAACCTGTACCGCACCAGCGACGATCACTGGCTCGCCATCTCCACCAGTGCGAACTCGATCGCCGAACGTGTGCTGCGCCTGGTCGGGCATCCGGAGGTCATCGACGAACCGTGGTTCGCCACGGGCCGTCAGCGTGCCGCCCATGCAGATCTCCTCGACGGCTACGTCGGTTCGTGGATCGCTGAGCGAACCCGCGACGAGGTGATCGATGCGTTCGAGTCCGCAGGCGCCGCAGTGGCACCGGTGTACAAGCCGAGCGACCTGCTCAAGGATCCGCAGGTCCAGCACATCGGCATGACAACAACGGTGGATGATGCCGATCTGGGTCCCATGCGGATGCAGAACGTGATGTGGCGGATGAGCGAAACTCCGGGCAACATCCGGCACACTGGTCGCCCACACGGTTCGGACACCACCGAGATCCTGTCCGAAATCGGTTGTGATGCAGATGAAATAGCGACGTTGCGCGAACACCGGACGGTGTGATTTCCGGCGATCGTAGGTTCAGTGCATCGGTGGCCGACTCACATCCGGCCACCGATGCGCTGGTCGGCGCCATCCCGTGCGTCATGGCATTTGTGTTCGAAGTGTAGACGGCGTGTAGGTTTCGCGTACTCTCACGATCGTGAGCCAGGCCACCGCGATGTCGCTGTCGACGCGAGTCAGAATTCAGCGCACTGTCATGCAGATTGCCGGGCGTATCCCGCCGGCAGTGCTCGAGATGGCCGGTCGACGAAGTCTGGTGAACGCAGAGGGTGACCGGCTGGCCGTCGAGATGGCTGTGACAGGTTTCGTGGCTGCGCACCTGAAGTCCTTTGACATCGCAGGAAAATCGGTCAGCGAGGCTCGTGCGGACCTACGGGCCAACGCGGTTGCAATGGCCGAGAATCTTCCACCGATGGCCGTGGAGGAGGACCATTTGATCGACGGGCCCGGCGGCACGCTCCCGATCACTCGCTATCGGGCTCAAGCGGGATCGACGGGCGTCGTGGTCTTCTTCCACGGTGGTGGATGGGTGATCGGGGATCGTGTCAGTCACGACAACCTGGTGCGCAGGCTGGCCATCGCGTCCGGTGCCGACGTTCTGTCGGTGGACTACCGGCTTGCGCCCGAACATCGGTTTCCGGCCGCAGTCGACGATGCGGTCGCTGCGTGGCGGTACGCGGTGAATTCCGCTCCGCGCTGGGGTGTTTCGCCGTCACGGATTGCCCTCGCCGGGGACAGTGCCGGAGGAAATCTGAGTGCTGTTGTGGCACAGCAGGTTCGAGATGAGGGCGTGACACCGTGCCTTCAATTGCTTATCTACCCCGGCACCGACGCGACCACTCGACGCGCGTCGCGACAGGAGTTCGCGAACGGGATGTACCTGACCGACGAGCACATCGACTGGTTCCTCGACCAATACGTGCCCGATATCGCAATGCGCAGTGACCCTCGCGTGTCGCCGCTGCTGGCGCAAGACCTTTCGGGACTGGCGCCGGCATATGTCGTCATTGCCGGATTCGATCCACTTCGGGACGAGGGGATTGCGTACGCGCAGCGGCTCGCGGCGGCAGGCGTGCCCGTCACGTTGGATCGCGCAGGCAGCCTGATTCACGGATTCGCAAACATGACTCTGATCAGTGCGGATGCTCGTGCTGCGGTCGATCGGATGGGTGCAGTGTTGGCCGACGCGTTTCGTTGAGCACGGGTGCAACCGTCGGGGTCGGGTGGTACGAAATTCATCGAAATCGTGTTGTGGTATTGCGATACAAGCGATACCGGGCGGGATTGGCCCAAAGAGCGCTCGAATGTCTGTGACGCAAATGTGATTGAACTGTTATGGGCTCGATGAATTGTGGTCGATATATCCGATATGGCCACCAAGGGTGCGCTATAGCGATTGTGTGTTCGTCGCGTAAGCGAACAATGCAAGCCTCCAGATGGCCACCGATAACCGGAAAGATTCCATTTTCAAGTTGATATTCCAACTGCTGCAGCCAATTTGATCAAACGGAAACCCGCGGAGACACTTTGCCACTAGCGTGGGTTAGGTAACGCTGCATGACCACCCGATCCACGGGGGACCTTATGGAACTGACGTCCGCCGCTTCACAGCAACTGCGAGGTGATTTGTCCCTCCTCCGCGTACGTGACCTCTTCGGCGAAGTCCACGACCAGATTGCGCATCTGCAAGGACCGAGTGTGCAAACCGATGAGCTCATCGAGGCACTGGCATCGGCTGCGGCCGTGGTGGTCGACAGTGCATGGCTCTACGACGAGTCCCGGTCGAGATTGGGGTGGATCGAGGCCATCAGTGATGTTCGAGCAGAGTTGCTCTCGGGTGCGGACTTCGACGTGGTTGTGGAAATGATCGCCCGAAAGGCAAGGGAACTCACGAGCGGAGATGTCGCATTCATCGCCAGACCGCGGGATCCGGAACAACCCCGTGAACTCGTCTGCGACCTCGTCGTGACCGTGGCCGAAGGTGAGTGCGTTTCGCAATCTGTCGGTCGCACCATCCATATCGCAGGATCACCAGCCGGCACGGTGTTCTCCGAGCTGACGCCGCACTTGTGCGACGTATCGGATGTCGAGATCTCGGGCCTCACCATGAGCACCGAAGGTCCGGCGTTGGTTGTCCCGTTGAGTGGCGGGGACACAATCCACGGCGTATTGGTCGTTGCCCGCCGGGGCGGGCAGAGTCCGTTCAGCCAAGACATGCTGACACTGGCTACGGATTTCGCAGATCAAACGGCGTCGGCACTGTCGGTGGCGGCGACGAACCGGCGTACCCACGAACTCGAGGTGTTCGCAGACCGCGACCGAATTGCACGCGACCTGCACGACCACGTCATCCAGCGCGTTTTCGCCGCGGGAATGAACTTGCAGGGGACCGTACAGCGAACTCGATCTCCGGATGTCCGACGGCGGCTCACCGGGACCATCGATGATCTGCAGGACGTGGTGCAGGAGATACGCGCGACCATCTTCGACCTGCAGGATGCGGGGCCGCAGACCCCGCAGCTGCGCCAGCGAATACACGAGGTCATCGACAAGCAGGCAGGGGATACCAGCGTCAAAACCTACCTGCGGCTATGCGGGCCCCTGTCCGTGGTCAGGCCAGAGTTGAGTGACCACGTGGTCGCGGTCGTCAGGGAAGCGGTGAGCAACGGAGTCCGTCACGCTGCAGCCGAAACGATCACCGTGACCATTTCGGTCGGCAACGATCTCACTGTCGAGGTCATCGATGACGGGATCGGCATGCCGACCGAGGTGGTTCCCAGCGGTCTGGGCAATCTGCGCTCCCGTGCGCGAGAACTCGGTGGGGACCTGACGTTGGCCTCGCCGGACACTGGGACCGGTCTGGTGTTGTCGTGGTTTGTGCCGATGTGACGGGGACCTCTCGTCAACCGCCTCGTCGGTTCACTTGGTCTCGACGGTGATCTGCTTACCCTGTGACTTGGCTTCTGACAGCGGTACGGTCACGGTGAGAATGCCCTTGTCGTAGTCAGCTGTGACCTTGTCCTCGACAAAACCGTTCGGCAGCGGCATCGATCGGATGAACGAGCCGTAGGCGAACTCGGATCGGGTATCGGACTTCTCCTCAACGGTCCGCTCTGCTTTGAGCGTCAACATGCCGTCCCGGACTGTGACCTCGACGTCCTTCTTCGGATCGATGCCCGGCAGTTCGGCACGCACGACATATTTGTCGTCGCTCAACTCGTCTTCGATTCGGATCAGATTCGAACTCGGTCGCATCGACCCCAGTGCAGGAAACGCGGCAAAGAAATCTGCCACATCGGGGATTAGCGATTGGATCGGATGGCGCGTCGCAAGCTTGTTCGTCGCGGCCTTGTTTGTCGCAGGCTTGTTCATCGGGGGACCTCTCAGTCGGTTACGGTCTACCTCTATTTCACCGGAGTTCGACATGTCCGCGGGAGGGCAGAAAGACCTTGCTGTGGCGGCCGAACGAAAGGGCCGACAACCCTTATCGACCGGAGTTCTTGGGCTGCCTGTCCAGCTTGGCGGCATAAACTGCCGCCTGTGTGCGGCGTTCCATTCCGAGTTTCGCCAACAGCCGGGAGACGTAGTTCTTCACGGTCTTTTCCGACAGGTGCATCCGGGCGGCGATCTGGCGATTCGTCAAACTCTCGCCGAGCAACGCGAGAAGCGTCTGCTCCTGCTCCGTGAGTGCGTCAAGGGGACCGGTCGCCCCTTGCGTGCGGAGTTGATCCATGAGCGCCGCGGCCGCGGTGTTGTCCAGAAGCGACTTGCCTGCCCCGACATCTTTGATCGCTTTGGCCAGGTCCATCCCGGCGATGTTCTTGACGACATACCCGCTGGCTCCGGCGAGAATGGCATCGAGCATGGCCTGGTCTTCGGTGAACGACGTCAGCATCAGACAGCGGAGATCGTCGAGTTTCGTGCGTAACTCCCGGCACAGTTCGATGCCGCTGCCATCTGGCAGTCGAACGTCGAGAACGGCCACATCGGGTTTCAATGCCGGAATCCGGGCGAGCGCCTGAGCGTAGGTGCCGGCTTCCCCGATCACCGCCAGATCGGGGTCTGAGCCGATGATCTCGATCAACCCTCGGCGCACCACCTCGTGGTCGTCGACCAAGAACACCGAGGTCACAGCTGCACTCCCCATATGGCGTGCTCCTCAAATGGTGATGACGGACCCAGTTAGGCTCCCTCAATTGTAGGCGCCGGAAATGGTCCGTCGACCGGCTTGAGCAGTCGGGTCAGGGACGCGCGATGAGCACGGGGCAAGACGCGGTGTTCAACAGGACACGGCTGGTCGACCCGAGAACGCGGGCGATGAAGTTGCCGCGTCCTCGCGAGCCCACGACCAGCAGGGAGGCGTCGGTTGACGCATCCCGCAGTGCAGCGACCGGCTCGCTGTCGAGAACCAACTGGGAGACCTCGAGGTCTGGGTACTGTTCACGGTATCCGGCAAGCGATTCGGCAAGTACAGCCTCTTCGGCCGTACGGGCGTCGTCCCACGACAGTCCCGCGTGATCGGCCCTGAACGCCGGGTGCAGTCTCGTGAAGTTCCACGCATGGATGGCCACGAGTCGACCGTTTCGTAACGCTGCCTCTTCGTACGCCAGACGCACAGCCAGTTCGCTGGATCTCGATCCGTCCACCCCGACGACAACGGTGTCCGGCATCGTGTCCCGCGCCGGACCAGGATATTCGCGCATCACCACGACGGGGCACGCCGCGTGGGAAGTCAACGCCTCGGCGACTCTCCCGAGCAGGCCGGGGACTCGGCGGGTCTGTCCTTCAGCGCCGATGACAAGGAGGTCCGCGCTCCCCGACATGCGCTGCAGGCCCAATCGGGGTTCGCACAAGAGACGTTTTGTTTCGATGACGATGTCCGCACCGGCGTCGGTGACCTCAGATGCTGCCAACGACCTCGCCTCGGCCAGGTCCTTGTCGGCGCGGTCGTTGAGGAGATCGAAGTACGCGTCAGGTATCGGATAGTCGCTGAGGGTGATCAGGTCGTCGTCGACACAGCAGAGGAGTAGCAGTCGGGTCGATCTGATCGCAGCTTCGCGAGCGGCCCACCGCACTGCGCCGTAAGACGCTGCCGAGCCGTCTACGCCCACGACAATCGGTTTGCTCTCCATGTTCGCTCCTGACATCGAGCACAGGCGATACCGTAACCACGGTCCCATCTTTCGGTCCGGTTCGGTAGTGCCACAGTGCATGGCAACCAATGCCGAATGGCACTTGGACCGATCGGCGATGAGAATGATGGTCGACCAACCCGCAACCGGGTCACTTGGGTCGGGTGAAGGTCCGTGAGTGGGTCCGCACACCCGCTGGAGCGGATCTCAGCAGGATGCGGCCGGACGCGCGTGCGCTCCATCAAGGGATCGCATTATCCCGGATATATGTGCACCCCAAGAGATTTCAGTTCCTGCTTTGGCGGGCCGTGCGGTCGGTGGATGTCCACGACGCTTCGAGGTCCAGGCCGGTTTGATGCATGGAACCCGGTCTGCGTTGTTGACGAAGGTCAACGTGCACGACCCTCTCCCAGTGACCCTTGGCATTTGTTCGATGACTTTGTGCCCGCGCGGTCAAGAGGCCACGCGTGATGCACTGGGATTCGTGGCATCATCGGCGGTTGCCGCCCTCTGTTAGAGACCACGAACTTCGGACAGAAGGGGTCAGCGCAGCAATGGACATGATGAAGGCCGCGGTCGTGCAGAGTTTCACCGATCCACTTGTCGTCGAGGAAGCTCCGATCCCGTCGCCCGGCCCGTTCGAAGCCCTGGTCGAGGTCTACTACTCCGGTGTGTGCCACACGGATCTGCATGCGGCGCGGGGGGATTGGCCGATCAAGCCGCAAGTCCCATTTGTTCCGGGCCACGAAGGTGTTGGAAAGGTCATCGCGACAGGTGACAGCGTGACACGACTTGCCATCGGAGACACGGTTGGCAACGCCTGGTTGTGGAGTGCCTGCGGCGAATGCGAATACTGCGAGACAGGCTGGGAAACACTGTGTCCCAACCAGATCAATGGCGGATACAGCGTGGACGGATCGTTCGCAACCCATATGCTCGTCGACTCCCGGTACGCCCCGATCATTCCGGACAACGTCGACCTGAAAGCCGTGGGACCCATCCTGTGTGCCGGCGTCACCGTCTACAAGGGTCTCAAGGTCACCGATACCAAGCCCGGAGACTGGGTGTTGATCTCGGGCATCGGCGGACTCGGGCATATCGCTGTTCAGTACGCGTGCGCCATGGGGCGGCGAGTGATCGCGGTCGATGTCGATGACTCCAAACTCGACCTGGCCAAAAAACATGGTGCTGAGATCGGCGTCAATGCGGCGAAGGTCTCCGATCCGGCGGCGGTCATCATCGAGGCCACCGATGGCGGCGTGCACGGCGCATTGGTCACCGCGGTCAACGCCCATGCCTTTCCTCAGGCTGTGGCGGGTCTTCGTCGCGGCGGCACCGTGTCCCTGGTCGGTTTGCCGCCGGAAGCGTTTCCGCTCGACATCTTCACCACAGTGCTCTTCGGTCTCACCGTGCGAGGGTCGATCGTCGGTACTCGAAAGGATATGGCGGAAGCGCTCGACTTCTTCGCACGGGGACTGATCGAACCCACATACACGGTGCGCGAGTTACCTGAAATAAACGACATCTTCACTGCCATGACCGACGGCGATATCGATGGACGAATTGTTCTCGATCTCACCTGAACCGCGTTGGCGCGGCACTGTCGTCGAATGGTGAGGCTGCCGGCGAACCGGAGAGAGAAAGGTACGGCTGATGACCAACCCCTGGATGGACCAAAGTCCCTTCGACGATATGTTCAACCGGTTCTTCGGTACTGAACGACCCCGTCCGCAGGTTCAGCGCGTCGACTTGGGACGGCTGCTCAACGACGAGGCCAAACTGCTGGTGGCAACGGCTCGCGAAGCCGCAAAGCAGTGGAACAGTGGTGAGCTCACACCGGAACACCTGCTCTACGCCGCAGCGCAGGTCGAGACCTCACAGAACATCCTGCGAGAGTTGGGGGTTGATCCCGACGAGCTGGCCACGCAGATGTATGAGCGCATCACCGCGGCTCCCTCCGAGCCGCACAGCGGCGACCTCCCACTCAGTCCCGCCACAAAGCTCGCGCTCCGGACCGCTCAACAGCAGGCCTACCAGGCCGGTGCCAGCTACGTCGGGCCTGAGCACATTCTGCTGGGGATCGCGTCGAGTGCCGAGACACCTGCCGCACAGGCGTTGGCAGGCAATCTGAAAGCTGATGGAGTGCAGCCAAGTTCGAGTGCCGGTGGCAACAGTGAAACGCCCACGCTGGAGGAATACGGTCGCGACCTGACCGCCGAGGCGCGTGCGGGGAACATCGATCCGGTGGTGGGTCGTGCGGACGAGATCGAACAAACGGTGGAGATCCTTTCCCGGCGACGCAAGAACAACCCGGTCCTCATCGGCGATCCGGGTGTCGGCAAAACTGCGATTGTCGAAGGATTGGCGCAGCGAATCGTCAACGGCGACGTGCCATCCACTCTCGCGGACCGTCGGGTGATCGCCCTCGATATCGGCCAGGTCGTGGCGGGAAGCAAGTATCGGGGCGAGTTCGAAGAACGGCTGACCAAGATCCTCGATGAGATCCGGGCTCATTCGGATGAACTCGTCATCTTCATCGATGAGCTACACACCATCGTCGGTGCGGGCTCGAGCGGCGAAGGTTCAATGGACGCGGGCAATCTCCTCAAGCCGGCCTTGGCCCGTGGCGAACTCCACACCATCGGTGCCACCACCATTGACGAGTACCGCAAGTACATCGAAAAGGACGCCGCCCTCGAGCGTCGCTTTCAACCGATCCTGGTGTCGGAGCCGTCGGTCGATGACACCATCGAGATTCTTCGAGGCCTTGCCGACACCTACGAAGCTCACCACCAGGTCCACTACACCGACGAAGCGCTCATTGCTGCGGCCGAACTCTCCGACCGCTACATCACCGATCGGTTCATGCCAGACAAGGCAATCGATTTGATCGACCAGGCCGGGGCGCGTGTGCGGTTGCGTACCAAGACACCTGACACCGACGCCCGCGCGGTAGAAGAAGAATTGGCCCGTCTCGAACGCGAGAAGGACTCCGCCGTTGCGGCGGAAAACTACGACCGCGCTGCGGAATTGAAGGCCGAGATCGCGGCGCAGAAGGGCGCCGTCGATGAGTCCTCCGACGGACGCACCCAAGATGTCACCGTTGTGGACATCGCCGAAGTCGTCTCCCGGCAAACGGGCGTGCCTGTCGCCGAACTGACAACCGAGGAGCGCACAAAGCTCCTCGCGCTCGAGGGCGTGCTGCATTCCCGCGTCATCGGCCAGGACAAGGCGGTCACTGTTGTCGCCGAGGCGGTACGACGGGCCCGGGCGGGGCTCGCCGATCCCAGTCGCCCGATCGGTTCGTTCCTCTTCCTGGGGCCCACCGGCGTCGGCAAGACAGAACTCGCGAAAGCTCTGGCAGAGGCCGTGTTTGGTGATGAGGACCGGCTGATTCGGTTCGACATGAGCGAGTTCCAGGAAAAGCACACGGTCTCGCGTCTGGTCGGCGCACCTCCCGGCTACGTCGGATACGAAGAAGCCGGCCAGCTGACCGACAAGGTGCGAAGGCAGCCGTATTCGGTGATTCTCTTTGACGAGGTCGAGAAGGCGCACGCGGACGTCTTCAATGTGCTGCTGCAGCTACTCGATGATGGTCGCGTCACCGACGCACAGGGGCGCACAGTCGATTTCAAGAACACGATCGTGATCCTCACCAGCAACATGGGATCGGATCTGATCCTCAACACACCCGACGCCGACACGATCGCCGTGCAGTTGATGGAACGTCTGCATTCGCACTTCCGTCCGGAGTTCCTCAATCGCATCGATGAGATCGTGACCTTCACGCGCCTCGACGAGGAGCAGCTGCGCGCCATCGTAGAGCTGACACTCGACAGCACCCGCCGCCGACTTCGTGCACAGGACATCGAGCTTTCGGTCAGTACCGCAGCCCAGGACTGGTTGGCGCGCACCGGGTATCAGCCGGAGTTCGGTGCGCGACCACTGCGCCGGACGGTGCAGCGAGAACTCGACAATAAACTGTCGCGCTACCTGCTCGACGGTGCGCTCGTTCCGGGCGACACCGTCAACGTCGATGTAGCCGACGACACCCTGAAGATCACTTTCGATGCGGGCGATGCCGCAGAGGGTGACGAGAGCGCCGAGGTCAGTACCGAGAAGGAGTCGTCGAAACACTCGGTGTGACGACGCGGCCGCGCGGGGATCGGCTGACCGGAGCAGTTGTCAAGTGTCCAATTCTCTGGACACCTGGCAGATGAACGTGCCACACTCGTGCGGTGACTTCCCCGCACAACTACCGCATCGACGTCGCCGTGGCAGCGGTGGACGCCGCTCGCACGCGGGCTTCAGTCGCTGATTTGGCGCAACGTCAGGTGGTTGCGGCGGCAATTGCGTTGATGCGGGCCGAAGGGCTCAGCGACCGGAAGATCGCGACCGCAATGGGTATCTCGAAATCGTCGATTCGGGCCATGTCTATCGAGCCGGCACCCGATCCTGATCAGCAGCGCGACGTCACACGGCTGGCACACCAGGTTTGGGTCGATGTCGCCGATCTCGCCGGGGAGCGGTTCGTCGTCGACGGCGATGACATCCCGAGTTTTGAACGTATGGCCGCGCACGGTATCGAGCTTGCGTTCCCGGCTTCGCTGGGACGCGCGGACACGACCTCGCGCGAATATGTTCAGATGACCACGGGGCAGCGGATACTCGTTTTCTCCCAGTCGCGATGGAACGGCTTTCCCGACCACTCGGCCGCGTTGGGCTGGGACCACCGGGGAACCTACATCATCCATCGTTGCCCCGGCCTCCATGTCGATGGATGCGCCGAATCGCACACGGTCATGCCGCCGAGTGAACTCGGCCTCGAGGACGGTGTCGAGGTTTACGGATCGGGTTGGGACGACCGCAAACCGACGGCGCACCAGGTCTGGAAGCTCCTCACCGCAGCCATCGAAGAACACTTCGAGGTGTTCGATCCTTCCTATCCAGAACTCGAACTGCGAAGGCGCCCGGGCACGACACCGCGGTACCCGACCCGCGCCGGGAACAGCGGTGTCGCCGCAGACGTGAGCCGACCTTCAACCCGTTGAATATCCGACAGCTGCAACCCAACTCCGAGAAGAGGACATCCGCTCATGGCTACTGAACAAGAATTGATCGCCGGCATAGCCGAGATCATCGAAGAGGTCACCGGTATTGAGCCAGAGGAGATCACCATCGAGAAATCGTTCGTCGACGACCTCGACATCGACTCGTTGTCGATGGTGGAAATCGCCGTGCAAACCGAAGACAAGTATGGCGTCAAGATCCCCGACGAAGACCTCTCCGCTTTGCGCACTGTCGGCGATGCGGTCGCCTATATCCAGAAACTCGAATCAGAGAACGCCGACACTGCGGCGGCTATCCGGGCACGAATCCAGGAACAAGACTGATTGTTTCCAACGGTTTCGCCCGATCAATTCGGGCATACGAATAGCTCGATCTGCATCTCGCCAAGTGTTGAGCCAATTCGAAACATTGGCTGATTTGATCCTGTGCGCGGTTATCGCGCAGGGAATTCTGCCGGCGATTCCGACGTAGTTGATGCATTGTCGATTGTGCTGCCTTCCGTGCAGGGGCGCGGACAGTCAGACGGGGCCGTTGAAGTGTTGCTCGATCCGGAATACGGGATAAGACCCTGCGACACTGCGAAATTCGGATAGCGATGCGGTGCGGGTGACCGGGATGTGGGGCCGGGCTCCGGGCGCCACCTGCAAATAGCGCTGCAGAATCGGCGCTCGTTCATCGACGGGGATTTCGATGAGGCGCACCGGCTCCGTACCGAGCGTCGCCTCGCCATCAGCCGCGCGCACATTGCGCACCCAGTTCGCGTCATCTCCCAACATCGACACCAGATAGCGCGAATCCCCAGAATCGGTGACCACCACCGGCACCGATACGGGTTTGCCGCTGCGTCGGCCGCGAACCACCAGCGTGGCCGCACGCCCCATCGTCAACCAGCCTCGGGCGTACATCCACGCCGACAGCGAGTTCATCGCTCGGGCCAGCGCATGTGGGCGACCACCCCGATACATCCACCTCTTCGGGGCATACCACCACGGTCCACTGCTACGTGCCTGCCTCCGGCTGTCCTCGGTCATCAGCGCCTCCCCAAAAGCTGGTCGTCACAACATGAACTCACTTTCACCCTCGCCCGTCAACCCGTATGTGAGCGGCGTTCGGCTGAGATAATCTCGAAATTGCCGCACGGTCGATCGACTTCCCGGTTCGACCCACGTCGGTGATGGGCCCGAGTGCGAACCGCTTGGGGCGAGTGGCCGGAGCAGTGTGGTCTCGTCTGGATCGGTCTGTTCCGACTTTTGCGCGGATCAGCTTGTGCGCCAAAGGTCTCTTGGGCAACCTCTGATGAGCCCGGTGAGGAGCGCTGAATGTCCGAGCAGGTACAGAGCGTTACGCATACTGCGAGCGTGGCGAAAATTGTCGAGGATCTCGACGTCGATATCGAGCAGGGTCTGTCGAGTGAGGACCAGCGTCGGCGCCTTGCGGACCATGGCGAGAACAGCCTGGATGAAGCCGCCCGCATCCCGACCTGGCGCAGAATTGCCCGATTGCTCGCCGACAAGATGACGGTGGTGCTGATCATCGCCGCGGCGGTCAGCGCTGCCGTCACTCACGAATGGGAGACGCCCGTTGTCATCCTTGCGGTGATCAGTCTGAACACGGTGCTCAATTACGTTCAGGAGACCAGGGCAGAAGGCAACCTGCAGGCCCTCCGGGATTTGTCCGTGGCGGTCTCACGGGTTCGACGCGACGGGCGTGTGCAGAACGTGCCCCGCACCGAGATCGTGCCGGGCGATGTGGTGCTGCTGGAGGCCGGCGACGTCATACCCGCCGACGGTCGGGTGGTCGAGGCCGCCCGATTGCAGGTCGCCGAGTCGGCGTTGACCGGGGAATCGCACCCGGTGGACAAGAGCACTGCGGTGCTTGACGATCCCGATCTGCCCATCGGGGACCGGACCAACATGCTGTTCATGAACACCGAGGTCACCCGCGGACGAGCTACCATGGTTGTGGCCGGCACCGGGATGAACACACAGTTCGGAACCATTGCAGCGCTGCTGCATTCCGCCGGTGCCGACAAGACCCCCTTGCAGCGCCGTATCGATCAGCTGGCCACGCTGCTTACTGTCGTTGCAATTGTTGTGGTCCTGATCGTGTTCGTACTCGGGCTCATTCGAGGTGAATCGTGGTCAGACATGTTGCTGACGGCCGTATCTCTCGCGGTGGCAACGATTCCGGAGGGTCTGACCGCGGTCGTCGCCTTCACACTGGCGATGGGGGCCTCCCGGCTCGCCAAGCGTGGTGCCATCATCAAACAGTTGGCTGCCGTCGAGACACTGGGCAGTACAACGCAGATCGCCACGGACAAGACCGGCACGCTGACTCTCAACGAGATGACGGTGCGTCGCTTCGAGGCCGCCGGTCAAACCTTTCGGGTGACGGGCTCGGGCTACACCACCGAGGGCAAGATCCTGACCGACGGCGAGCGAGCTCTTCCCGATTTCCGCCGTGCGTTCCTGGCGATGTCATTGTGCAACGACGCCAGTGTTTCCGAGGGTGTGCTGGTCGGCGATCCCACCGAAGGCGCACTTGTGGTGCTTGCCGAGAAGGGCGGCGTGGACGTTGTTGGTGCCCACCGGAGCTATCCGCGCGTGGCCGAGGTCCCGTTCGATTCCGACTACAAGTTCATGGCGACGTTCCATGTGCACCAGGATCGTCCCGACGACACCCCTGGGGTTCGCTGTTACGCAAAAGGCGCGCCGGGACCGTTGCTGGCACGCGCGAGCCAGGTGCGCGACATCGATGGTGATCGGGTGCTCACCGATGAAGACCGGACGGCATTGGCGGCGATTGTCGATGAGCTGGCACGAGACGGTCTGCGTACCCTCATGATTGCCGGCAAGACGCTCGAGCGCCTTCCCGAGGATGCAGAAGGATTGTTCGACGCGGTCGACGGTTTGACCGTGTACGCCGTGGTCGGCATCCTCGACCCGCCGCGTCCCGAAGCCCGCGAAGCCATCGAGACGGCGCGGGGGGCCGGCATTGCTGTGCACATGATCACCGGTGATCACCTCACGACGGCATCGACGATTGCCGGTGATCTCGGGATCGTCGGTGAGGCCGTGTCGGGAACTGATCTCGACACGATCGACGACGCCGAACTACGCGAGCGCGCAGCGAGATACGGCGTTCTTGCTCGTGTGGCACCCGAGCACAAGATTCGCTACGTCCGGGCTTTGCAAGAGGCCGGCGAAGTGGTGGCCATGACCGGTGACGGCGTCAACGACGCACCCGCCCTCAAACAAGCCGATATCGGTATCGCCATGGGTATCACCGGCACCGACGTTTCCAAGGGCGCGGCGAAGATGATTCTGACCGACGACAACTTCGCAACAATCATTGCGGCGGTGCAGGAAGGGCGTGGGATCTACGCGAACATCATCAAGTTCGTGAAGTTCCAGCTCACCACTGCGTGGGGCTTTGTGTTGATCTTCCTCACCGCGGGAGTGGCCGGTATCGCCGGTGGGACACCGTTCACGGCGATCCAGATCCTCTGGGTCAACATCATCATGGACGGTCCGCCTGCGCTTGCGCTCGGCGTCGACCCGACCGAACCCGACACGATGCGACAGAAGCCGCGTTCCCCGAGCGAACGACTCCTCAACCGCAACAGACTACTTCGGATTCTTGCCCTGGGAATTGTCATGGCGACGGGCACGATTCTCGTCATCGCCGGGGCCGATGAGATCTTCCCGGAAACTGCCGATGATCCTCTGGTTGATACGACACTGGGGTTCACGACGTTCGTCTTCTATCAGGTCTTCAACCTTCTGAATGTGCGCTCGGATCGGGTCTCCGTGTTCTCGCTGCAGACATTCACCAACCACACGATCTGGTTGTCCCTCGTGGCGATCATCGTCTTGCATATCGCGGTCATCAACGTCGGCGCCCTTCAAGATCTCTTCGACACCACTTTCCTGACCGGCTCCCAGTGGTTCTTCGCAATTGCGGTCGCCTCATCCGTGCTGTGGATCGAAGAGGTCCGAAAAGCCGTGGTGCGGAGGGTCTGGCCGATAGATCGGCGGCCGGCAGCTTGATGGTCGAACGATCTCCGCTCAACTACGGATCAGCGCGCCCAGGCACGCCTGCGCGGTTTCGCGTCAGCCACTTTTTCGGAGGTCAGCCGGGGCAACGCAGATGTCCGCAAGGTCATCGAGCGGCAGGTCGAGGGCGCGGGCCAAGGCCGCAATGGTTGTGAATGCCGGCGTCGGCATCCGGCCGGTCTCGATCTTGCGGAGCGTCTCTGGTGAGATCGCCGCGGCCTGCGCCACTTCGGCGAGGGTGCGATCACCGCGGGCTTGACGCAGATATGCACCCAGGCGCTGACCAGTCGCGAGTTGAGCAGGAGTGAGCGGGAGACGGACCATTCCGCCAGCCTACTCCAGGCCGGTATGAAAATACCGGCGAAACAGCTAGGCTGGTATTTAAATACCGAACATCTGGCCGGTTGGAGAGGAAGCCAATGCTCGAACTGAAGACCCCTCGAGAGATCGAAGCGATGCGCGTCACCGGCGCATTCATCGCCGATTTGCTCGACGACCTCACCGCCCGCGCGAAACCGGGGGTGAACCTGCTCGACCTCGAACACCGCGCCCGCGACCTGATCTCGCAGCGCGGTGCGCAGTCGTGCTATTGGGACTACGCGCCGTCATTCGGGCGAGGCCCGTTCCGCAACGTCATCTGCCTGTCGGTCAATGATGCAGTGCTGCACGGTCTTCCGCATGACTACATACTGCGTGACGCCGACCTGTTGAGCATGGACATCGCGGTGTCGATCGATGGTTGGGTCGCCGACAGCGCGCGCAGTGTGATCGTCGGAGTCCCGCGACCTGAGGACGAGCATCTCATCGAAGCCACGGAACGTGCCCTGGCAGCGGGGATTGCGGCGGCGTTGCCCGGCAACCGCCTGGGCGACATCTCGGCTGCAATCGGTGCCGTGGCCGCCGACTACGGCTACCCGGTCAACACCGAGTTCGGTGGCCACGGTCTGGGGCGCACCATGCACGAAGACCCGCACGTGCCCAACATCGGGCGCGCGGGACGAGGTCTCAAACTGCGCCCAGGGTTGACCCTTGCGCTCGAACCCTGGCTCGCCCGCAGCACCGACAAAATCATCTACGACGAGGACGGGTGGACGATCCGATCCGCTGACGGATCTCGTACCGCCCACAGCGAACACACGATCGCAATCACCGCCGGCGCCCCGCTTGTACTGACGTCCCCGGACCGTTCGTGAGCGCGATGAGTCCCGGATAAATTGCGGGGGAGTGGTTTTCAGCAATGCATCCCGCGGTTGCCGACAGGTGGGCACCTCGGGGACGGGCTCCTCGGACGGTGACCGGTAGACGCCGGGCAGCATGATCGATCCGTTGTCGCATTTGTCGTCGGCCGGTCGGAGGTCACCGGCGCCGCTTTTGTCCAGATATCGCGTCCGACTCCTGAACGGGGTACTGATAGACCCTCCCGCAGCCGAGGCAGCCGACCTACATTCGAATCATCGGCCTCTGTCGAGGTCAACGTGTGGTCACGGTGAGGAGTGTTGGAGATGCCTGCGAACGCGCGAGCGCAGAAGAATCACGATGAGCTCTTTCCAGGGCATGTGTCGACACTGGCGCAGACCGATCCGGAGTTGATCGAGTACTTCGACAACTTCGCTTTCGACGAGGTACTCCAAGACAGTCGCCTCGACATCCGGACCCGACTGATGGTTCAGCTGGCCTCGATGATCGCGGGCCAGGCGCTGCGCGAATACCGAGTGATGCTCGGAGCGGCGCTGACCGTGGGAGTGACACCGGTCGAGGTCAAGGAAATCGTGTATCAAGCAGTGCCGTATGTGGGTATGGCCAAGGTGTTCGACTTCCTTCACGCCACCAACGAGGTGCTGACCGAACGCGGTGTGGAGTTGCCGCTGCCGGGCCAGTCCACAACCTCGCCGGACAATCGCATGGCGAAGGGCTTGGCAGTGCAAAAGGAGATCGTCGGGGCCGACGCCGTCGAGCGCATGTACGCGAACGCACCCAAGGATCAGGCGCATATCCAGAGACTGCTGTCCGCCAACTGCTTCGGCGATCACTACACACGCACCGGAGTCGATGTGCCCACCCGAGAATTACTTACGTTCACGATGCTTGTCGCGCTCGGTGGTTGTGACCCGCAGGTCCAAGGTCATGTTGCCGCGAATCTCAATGTCGGCAACGATCGCCAAACTCTGATCGATGTCCTGACCCAACTCCTACCCTTCATCGGCTATCCCCGAACACTCAACGGTCTTCGCATCGTCGATGAGGTCACGCAGGACAACTAGTCGCCGCACATGGGCGAGGATGAAAGGACCGGCCATGGCTCAGCGCACCTGGCTCATCACCGGAGTCAACAGCGGCTTCGGCCGCGAACTGACCGAACAGCTCCTCGCTGCCGGTGATCGGGTCATCGGGACCGTCCGCGACACCAGCAAGGTCGACGACCTCGTTGCGCAATACCCTCAGACGTTCGTCGCCGAAGTGCTCGATGTCACCGACATTCCGGCCGTTCACGAGGTCGTCGATCGCAGCTTCTCGACGGCCGGTCGGGTCGACGTCATCATCAGCAACGCTGGGTATGGTCTCTTCGGTGCCGCCGAGGAACTCAGTGACGCAGAGATCGACCGTCTGATCGCGACAAATCTCACCGGATCGATCGCGTTCATCCGCTCGGCACTGCCGCACTTTCGTGCGCAGGGAAGTGGGCGCATCATCCAGATGTCCTCGTACGGAGGACAGGTCGCATTCCCCGGCAACTCCATGTACCACGCCACGAAATTTGGGATCGAGGGCTTCGTCGAATCAGTGGCGCAGGAGATCGCCCCTTTCGGCATCGGGACCACAATCGTCGAACCAGGCGGTGCCCGGACCGAGTTCCGCTACGGCAGTGCCAAAGTCGCCACCCTGATGTCGGTCTATGACGACAACCCGGCGCACGGCTTCCTGAAGATGCTCGACCCCGCCAATGGCCTCGCACCGGGCGACCCTGCTCGTATGGCCGCTCGCATCATCGACAGCGTCGACATCGAGCCGGCACCGTTGCGGCTTTTGCTTGGATCGCAGGCACTTGCGATCACGGTGGACACCCTTCGCAAACGTATCGCCGACTACGAGGCACAAGCCGATGTTGCCGCGTCGACCGACTTTCCGCCTGGTGAATGAGCCCGCCTGACAGCGGTTGTCATGCCGAACCCAACGAAGGAACACCGATGAAAACATGGAATATCGAGGACGCCGCCGTCGTCGGCGCACCGGACGAGGTACAGGTCGTTACCTACCGGCCGGATGGTCGCCCGCGCCGACCGACGACCATCTGGATAGTGCGCGACGGTACCGACGTGTTCATTCGTTCAACCAACGGGCGCACCGCGGCCTGGTTCCGCGCCGCGATCACCGCACATAACGGGCAGATAATGGCGCGGCAGAACACCTTTGACGTGATCTTCACCGAAGCCGACGACAAGGATCTCGCGCGGGTCGATGCCGCATACCGCGCCAAGTACGGTCAATACGCTTCGATCGTGGATCACCTCGAAGAAGAAGGGCCGCGGTCAGCGACGCTCCAGGTTCACCCGGTCTGAATCGCAGACCGGCCCAGGCAGCATGGCTTTGTCGCGTAGGTAGCGCTGCTCGACCTGATTGCCCGTCAGGTCGGCTGCCCGGTGGAAAAGTGCGGCGGCTGCGGTGGTCTGGCCGGTTTGTTGGAGGAGATGTGCGCGGACAGCGGGTTCACGTTGGCGGGTGAGTGGATTCTGGTCCAGGTGATGATGTCGGTTGAGATCGTCCAGGAGTGCCAGGCCGCGCTCCGGACCGTATGCGTGGGCGACGGCGACCACGCGGCTGAGTTGGACCGGTGGTGTCGGGGTGAGCCTCTCGAGCCACAGATACAGCATCGCGATCTGGGGCCAGTCGGTCTGGTCCGGGGTCGCGCTTGCGGCGTGTGTCGCGGCGATCGCGGCCTGGAGTTGGTAGGGCCCGGTATGGCCGCGGTCCCAGACACTGTCGAGAAGTGCGGTGCCCTCGTCGATCAGCATGCGGTTCCATCGGGTGCGGTCCTGCCCGTCGAGGGGAATCAGTTCGCCGGCGACCGTGCGCGTGGTGCGGCGGGATTCGGTGAGCAGCATCAGCGCCAGCAGGCCGGCCACTTCGGCGTCCTCGGAAACAGTGGTGTGCAGGGTTCGGGTCAGGCGGATGGCCTCGTGGGTCAGGTCGACGCGGGCGAGTTCGGTGCCTGCCGTGGCGGTGTAGCCCTCGTTGAAGATCAGGTAGAGCACCTGCATGACTGCGGTCATCCGGCGCTCGAGGTCGGCGTCGGTGGGTGGGATGAAGCGGGCTCCCGCTCGGGACAGTTGCTGTTTGGCGCGACTGATCCGCGTGCCCATGGTGGCCTCGGTGACCCCGTAGGCGTGCGCGATCTCGGCGGTGCTCAATCCACCGACCGCCCGTAAGGTGAGCGCGACCTGCGAAGTGTGACCGAGTGCGGGATGGCAGCAGAGCAGCAGCAGGGTGAGACTGTCGTCGGCCGGCGTGGTCTGCGCCGCCCGAGTGTGGTGCTGCATGGCCAGTTCCGCGGCACCGACCTCCAGCTCGCGGCGACGGCGAGCCCCCTCGGAACGCAGCAGGTCGACCATCCGCCGATAGCCGATCCGGATGAGCCAGCTACGTGGGTTTTCCGGTACGCCCTGGGTCGGCCAGGTCTGGCTCGCGGCCAGCAACGCCTCCTGCACCGCGTCTTCGGCGATGTCGAAGCGCCCGAAACGGCGCACCAGTGCACCGAGAACCTGTGGAGCCTCGGCACGCAGCAGGTCCTCGGTTTCGGGGTTCACGCGGTGAAGTCCTCGCCCATCACCGGCCGGATCTCGATGGGCTCGCCGAGCGCCTCGACGATGCGCGCGACGATCTCGACGGCGCGTTCATGGCCGGCCACATCGATCACGGCAAAGCTGGCCAGCACCTCCTTCAACTCGGCGAACGGGCCGTCGGTCGCCACCACACCGTCGGCAGTCTTCCGAACAGTGGTGCTGACCGCCGGATGACCGAGGCCTTCGCTGCTGACGAACTCACCAGAGGCGATCAACTCCTCTTCGAGGCGTTGATAGGTCGCAAACGCGGACAGCGCTTCCTCCGAAGGGGTTTCGGCAGTCGCGGCATCCCAAGCCGTGGCCGGGGTGTAGCCGAGCAACAGGTATTTCACGATGCATCCTCCAAATAGTTGGGAATTTGTCACGTTAATCGGGTTCGGGTGGTCTGACGTCGATCTCCGCTGCGAGTCGTCTCTGCTACCTCGGAGCCGACCTCCGGTTCTCGACCATCCAGAGCGTGTGATTCAGATCTCATGTCCTGATGTCGAAGTTCGGATCGCAGCTCCGAGGTAGCAGTGAACAACCCACATAGGAGGAATGAAATGAACGAAACCCAACCACAGCCGAGCCCCGAACTCCAGAACCTGGACCGCCTGGTCGGAAACTGGAAGGTCAGCGGCGGCGCCGAAGGCACGGTTCGCTACGAGTGGATGCCCGGCCGATTCTTTCTGCTTCAGCACGTCGATCTCCTCCAGTTCGGCGAACCGGTCACCGGCATCGAAGTGATCGGCAACCTGCGCCCATTCGGCGAACCGACCGGCACCGACGTCGTGTCGCGGTACTACGACTCGCTCGGCAACACCCTCGACTACGTCTATGAACTGACCGGCGACGTACTCACCATCTGGGGCGGCGCCAAAGGCAGTCCGGCCTATTTCCGAGGTACCTTCGACGCCGATGGCAACACCGTCACCGGCGAATGGGTCTACCCAGGAGGGGGTGGATACATCTCGAATATGACCCGCATCTGAACCCGGATCCTGGGTACTCGATGCGGCCAAGGGCTGTCGGGTACCCAGGATCTCGGATTTCGGTTGCCCGGTGGGTCACGATCGGTGACACTTCCGATCAGGCTGCTCGACTGGATATTTCGTCGACAACGGATCGCCATCTACCGGAGGTTGCCAATGACATCGCCGATCGACTCCGTCCCGGACTTGCGCGCATTTGCCGGGTCGTGGACCTTGGACCCCGCTAGCACCTCGATAACCTTCCGCGCCAAGGGTTTGTGGCTGTTCACGGTCACGGGCACGTTTGATTCCGTCGAAGGCACCGGAACGGTCGGCGACGATGGGAACGTGACCGGAACGCTGGTGGTCGATGCCACCTCTGTGAACTCCAAGAACCGGCAACGGGACGAGCATTTGCGCTCTGCGGACTTCTTCGACGTCCGGACATATCCCACCATCACCTTCGTCGCTACGCAGGTGCGGCCCGGCGATGGGGGACAGGTTGATGTCATCGGCGATCTGACCGTCCACGGTCAAACACGTCCGTTGACCGTCCCGGCTCATGTGGTCGCGGTGGATGACAGCGCGACAGTCGCCGCCCAAGTGCGCCTCGACCGTAGCGATTGGGGACTGACCTACACGAAGAAGGGCTCACGCCTGGCCACTCACCTGGTGATTGAGGCCTCCTTCGTCAAACTCTGAGCACCAGGCACCTTCTCGGAGGAGACCTTTTCTGAGTACCGGTAGACGGCAACGCAGAGTACCGGCACCTAGCAGTACCACTTGGCGGAGCTGCACGGTTTGCGTCTTCTCGGCACGGGGTACCGACGTGGGGAGTGATTGTGCCGCTTCTGGCTCAATGCGCATCGTCGGGCCGACAGTAAGGACAACTCACACATGGGTGAGCGGAAACCGAGGCTTTCGGGCGACCAATCGGAGAACGCCGGCGACGCCAGTGGTGGCGATCAGCGCACTCCGCTGATAGAACCGCCGCGAATGCGAACCGAAGACGACCGTGCGGCAACGAGGCTCGAGCTCTTTTTCGACCTTGCGTATGTGTTGGTCATCCATCAGCTGGCGCTGGCACTGAAGGATGATCTCGGGTGGCACGGTGTGGCCGTCTTTGCCGGTCTGTTCGTGGTCACGTGGTGGTCGTGGGTGACCACCACGCTGTACGCAAACCGGTTCGACACCAACGACATCGTGTATCGCGTGCTGAAACTGGCTGCCACCTTTGCGATTGCGGTGATGGCGGCCAGCGCGTCCACCGCCGTCGGGGGTGACGGGACCGTGGCGTTTGGCGTCGGCTACATCGCGACCCGCGTGATCCTCGCCGTTCTGTACCTACGCGCGTGGCGGCACATCAGCGAAGTGCGGGTCACGATCAATCTGTATTTCGCGGCGACAGTCATCAGTGCGGTCATCTGGACGGTCTCGCTGTTCACTCCTTCGCCAACCACCTACATCTTGTGGGCGGTCGGTATCGCGATAGAGGCCATGGCACCATTCGCGGCCACCCGGTGGGGCCCGGACGTGCCGTTGCACCTCGAACATCTACCGGAGCGCTTCGGCCTCTTTGTGATTCTGGTTCTCGGCGAGTCCATCTCGGCCATCGTGCTGGGGATGCATGAGACCCATTGGGCCTGGTCGTCCTTGTTGGTGGCCGCGTTGGGGTTCACCATTGCCGCAGCTGTCTGGTGGATGTACTTCGATATCGGTGGTGCGGAGGCGAAGACCGAGATACAGGATGACGACAGCGCTGTCGGCAGTGGCCGCGCCGATGGCTACATCTACGGACACCTGCCAATCACGTTGGGTGCGGCCCTGCTTGGTGTCGGCATCGAGCAATATGTCCTGCATCCGGTCGGTGAACTCACTGCTGCCGGACGTTGGGTCCTGTGCGGTGGGCTGGCGTTGTTCATCGTCGGGGTGTGCGCCATCCTCGGGTGGAGTTCGGGCAACTGGCGCATGTTCATCCCGTGGCCGGCACTGGCAATTCCTGTCGTGCTCATCGTGGGACTCGTCGACAACGCACTTCCATTCGCATCGGCGATCGTTCTCGCGGTCGGCGCAATCCTTGCGGTGGTCACCGGTATTGTCCGGCGGCGCAGAAGTCCAGTCGAGACGACCGAGACCTGACGAATCGCTCAAACCTCGAGATGTGTAGCCCCGGGACGTCGCGGGTATCCGAGGAACGACCCGGGAGAGTCACGGGAACGCGAGTCGAAAAGGGGCAGACATGGCGAAATATCGAGTGCTCAATCCTGACGAGGACGTCATCGACGAGGTCGAGTTCAACAACGCTGAAGACGCCTACGAATGGTTCAAGAATCGTGAGGTTCCATCGGGCCAGTTGGGGTTCCGCATGGAGGTCGACGTGGATGGAGACTGGCGATTCTTCGATCAGACCGACGGAACCAAGTCGCGCGAATGAACCGCTGACGCATAGGAATCACACTGCTGCATCCAACGGCATTTGCTGATGGATGCAGCAGTGTTATCCACGGGTGATTGCCCGCGATTGTGGCTCAGGTATTGGCATCGTGAGCTTCCGTGTCCAGCCGCCCGTGCAGACAGCCTGAACGCAACCGTCACATCAATTCGAGTCCGGTGAGGAGATCGTCTGCGCGCCACTTCTGCAGAATGCTGTAGTACGCATTGGCGCCTCGGCCAAAGTTTGGGGACGCACCTGATCGGACGTTGCCCTCATTGTTGAAATAGCCAGGGGTACAGTCTCTCCGGTATTCGACGGCTGCCGGGGGCGTCTGGCCGAGTACATCAAGCCAGTACTCCTCAGCGGCTACCGTGGCGTCCACGCGCTGCGCATTTCTGGCCCTGGCCGTGGCGATGACATACGCGATGTGCCGACCCATCTCGATCACGCTGCTCGTCCAATTGTAAGCCGGAGCAACCTGGCCGGGTCCGTGGAGGAACAGATTCGGGAAGCCGTGCACCTGCATACCGTGGAACGTTCGGACGCCCTTGCCCCAGTACTCGGTCATGCGGATTCCGTTCACGCCGACCGGATCAACGCCCCAGGCTTTCAGTAGTCCGCGGCCGATGTCGAAGCCGGTGGCGAGGATCAAGCAGTCGAGTTGATATTCACGTCCGCCGGCAACAACTCCGGTGGCCGTCGCCCTTTCAACACCCGCGCCCTTGGTGTCGACCAGGGTGACATTCGGCCTGTTGAAAGGCTCCAGGTAATTGTCGTGGAACGAGGTCCGTTTGCAGAGCATCCGGAAGTGTGGCATCAGCGCGGCGGCCGTCTCGGGGTCCTTCACGATGCCGGCGATCCGGGCGCGGGCGACCTCCATCGCGGCCAGATCGTCAAGCTCGGCCTGCTTGAGTTCCTCGCTGTCTCCGAACATCCCCCGGTTGTGGCTCGCCATAACCGGAAACACGGTGTGGCTCCACGCGTCGTCGATGAGGTCATCCGCGGTCTCGTCTACGGTCTGCTCGTTGAACGAAAACATATGGCGGTCTTGCCAACCGGGTTCCAGTTTCGCGACCCAGTCCGGGTCCGTGGGTCGGTTGTCCCGCGGAAGCACGACAACTGGTGTTCGCTGAAAGACGGACAAGTGCTGTGCTGCCTCCGCCAACGGCGATACAAGTTGCAGCCCAGTAGCTCCCGTGCCGATCAATCCGACGCGTTTGTCCGCCAACTCCGGAAGTCCGCCACCGGTGGGCCCTGGCTGTCCACCGGTGTAGGCGTAGTCCCAGCGACTCGAGTGGAACAATGCACCGCGGAAGTCTTCGAGACCGGGAATGTCTGGCAATTTGGGCCGCTGCAACGCTCCTCCCGCCAAGATCACGAATTGCGCCTTGATGACGTCTCCGCGATTGGTGTGGATCGTCCACCGTCCGTCCGCGTCGTCCCATACCGCGTCCACGACTTCGGTCTGGAAGTATGCGTCACGGTAGAGGTCGTACTTTCGGGCGATCGACCGGCAGTGTTCGAGGATTTCCGGCTGATAGGCGTATCTTTCGGTCGGGATGTAGCCCATCTCTTCCAGGAGTGGCAGATAGATGTAGGACAGGACATCGCATTGTGCCGCCGGGTATCGGTTCCAATACCAGGTTCCGCCAACGTCGCCCGCGTTATCGATCATGCGGATCCGATCCACACCCTCCTTTCGCAACATCGCCCCCAGTGCAAGTCCAGACAGACCTGCACCCATCAGCACGACATCGACCTCATCGTCCACCGCAGCCCGGTCGATCGGCTGCGCCCACGGATCCACCGAATCCTCGACATAGTGATACTGACCGGTTCCCTCGGGGCGAAGCCGTCGCGCTCGCTCCTCGGCGTAACGCTTCCGGATGTTGTCAAGGTCCATCGGCTCAGGCAATTTGAACTCCTCGGTCAGCAAAATCAATTCCCCAGGTTGGCTTCACCTGGGAACGCGTTGCATCCTGCGCAGGCAGGATCAGGCCTGGCCCTCCGAAGCTCGGAGGCACGTGGGATACGGTTTCTTGCACCAATTTTCGAGAATTCTGCGACGACGAGGGATCGATGCCGGCATGGGGCACTACACCCTCGACCGTGATGCGGGTCACCCGTTAACTATACCCAGAGTAAAGTTACTGTCCAGTTCGACACCCAGAAGTATGGCGTCTGTCGAATGAGGTTGGGGATCTCAATTCCGGCCGGCGGATCGGCCGCTATTGGCGGTACGATCACCGATCTGCACGCACTGATCGATGTAGTGCGCGCCGGCCGGACGCTGTGGTTCAGCCGATGCAATTCATGCTCTCAGGGACACACGTTGTCTTACAACGGCTCTGACAAAATATGTTGCACTGAGGCGACGATAAACACGATCACCGTGAAAGGGATGGCAATTAGTAGTTGGCCCCAGAATGTCGACCAGTTTGCCAATCCAACGAATGACAGGCCGGTGAGCACGGCTACGACCAGCCAGGACACCCACCGTCGCATTACCAGAGCTGCCAGCACAGGCGGGGCCACCATCAGCAGGCCGAGCCACAGCGGAGGCCACACGCCCAGCACGTTCACCACCGAATCGTCACACCACGTGGAACCGGCGACGCGGCCGAAAGGCAACGAGCCTTCAGCGTCACACGACGACGAAATGAGGTTCGACATCGGCCAACTACCGACCCACACGGCATTTCCAGCTGCCAGGAATGCCAACAACCACCAGACTGCGCGCAATACGGCCACACCGGAGTTTAGACGCTTCGTTGCGTACTCCATGCCATTCGGATCTGTAAACGAGCGCAATCCGATTGCGTTACAGGGACAGTCGTTAGCCGGCGCTGCATCAGATCTACGACTTGCGCTACCTTCGGGAGCGATGCGGGTCGGTATTACCCGCTTCAGGGCGCGATGGACCCACGCCTTGCGAATACGTCCAAACGGTCAGAGGGTCGTGCGCGTTCTCGCTGAGCTACTTGGCAGCGAACTCGGCCAGGTTGGTCGAAATGGGGTCCGCGGTCCCGTTGTTTTGCAGGGCTGCGGCGGTCAGGACATCGAGATGGTGGTAACCGGGGGCGATGACCGTCCTGCCGTAGGGGAGATCTTCTGGGGTGGTCATCACACCGGCGGTGATCCCACTTCCACCGAGGAGGTTCAAGATCGGGCGGGCGGTGAGTCCGGCTGGGTGGCGGAGCTGGTTGGTGATCGCGGGTGTCGTGGGTCCCAGGACGCTCTCGATCAACAGCTTCATCGGGAAGTACTGCTCAGTGAAATCCAGTGGGTGTTCCGCGAGACTCCGAGCGAGGTCGTTGATGTCGGTGACTTCATGGGCGGGGGTGGTGTAGGGGCGCCCGTGTTGGTCGAGATGCGCACTGCTGGTTACCTCGTTGAAGTTCTGCCACGTGTAGAGCGGGCCCTGTGCGACAGCAGGTATGACAAGGGGATCGGGGCCGAGCATTCCCGCAGTAATTTGCCGATTCGCGATATTGAGGTCGTCCGACAGAGGAAAGTTCTTGTCGGCCAGTAACCCGCCATCGAACATGCCGACGGAGGTTTGCAGAAAGGCCAATGGCTGGGAGTTGTTGTCCATCAGCCCGCCGAGGAGGGCGGCGTTGGTGAGGCGAATATCTCTGAGTGGCGTCGTGTCGGTGGCCAGACCCGCGGCGTCACGGGAAAAGAGAAGCCGTAAAGAATTGTCAATATTGTTGTTGCGCACACTCTTCAGGAAGTGCGTCTCACTGTCGGGAGCGATATTGGTGGCAGCGCCGACAAGCCCGAGTAGGTTCATGGTCTCGGGGTTGATGAGTGCCGGTAAGTTCGCCGACCGTGGGAGCAGTCCGCGGGTGGTCAGTTCGTCCAGAGCGTCCATTCCGAGGGGAGTTTGGGGGAGCATTGCGCTGAGTGTCGATACGTCCCCTAGCGGCAACGTCGTATCGATCGTGGTGTCGAGAGCGAAGTAGCCGGAGCATTGTTGGTAACCGGGTTGTCCATCGAAGTCCCATTGGACGAAATAGGCGGTCAGTGAGCCACCAAGCGAATGACCACCACAGAGCACCCTGTTTCGCCGAAACGCCGGGTCGGGCAGTTCGGCGCTCATGAGGTCGTACTGATCGATGACGGTCTGCTCGATTCCGATGTGGGAGAGCCACCCCAGATCGGAATCGGGTACGAACCCCGCGAATCGCCGTCCATCAACGGTGCCCTGACCGTAGTAGTAATCGATGGCGATATTGATGTCTTGGTTGGCGACCGCTGTGTCGATTCCGGTGTGATCCTCTAAGCAATTCGAGCGCCGATCCAGAGCCCAGAACTCGATATGCCGGCCGCCGGCCGCGGCGGCGGCGACAGTATTGCGCGCGACGCTGTCGAACGCTGCCGCCCCCTCCAGAACGCCGGGCTGAGCAATCAAGATCTTGTCTGCGTTCGCGGAGGCCGTTGGACCGTCGGCGGCGCGATACCGTTGGTACGAAAGCCAATCGCAGGCAGCTGGATGTGCGCCGACCGAACGCGGAAGCGGAATTTTGACGCGAACAACTGACTCGACCACCGAGGTGATCGGGGATGAGGTTTGCACGATTGATTCGGTGCGCTGATGCGACGGTGCAGAATAGGCGACGGGTGTGTGCGCCGCGATCAGAGCGGTTGTGGCCAGCAGAGTTCCCGCTACCAGTGCGGCCGTAGCCCGATTGACCTTCACGTGTGCCCCCCGACTCAACAACACTCTGTCCGAACGCTGTTCGCCAGAATCGTAGTGACCCACTCCCTGAATATCTGGGAGACTCCGATTTCGGTCCAATGGTGCCGCGCAAGACGCGAACATTGCACAGACTGGACGCGCCGGTGCCGCAACCCTTGCCCCTCCTCCTCAATCGGAGCAATCTGGGTATTGAGTGTTTGCGTCGCGGGAGGGCGAGCCATGGACATGGTTGAGGTCGAGGGACTCCAGATCGCTTATGAACGGGGCGGTCACGGACCCCCGCTCGTCCTCGTCCACGGGGGTGTCGGCGACGGCCCGCGAACGTGGCGGCCGCAACTCGACGAGCTCGCTGACGACTTCACGGTGGTGGCGTGGGATGCACCCGGCGCCGGATCTTCTTCTGATCCACCTCCGAACACCGGTATGGGCGAGTACGCCGACTACCTGGCGGGGTTCATCAAGAAGCTCGGATTCGAGCACCCACACGTCGCCGGGATCTCCTTCGGAGGAGCACTGGCGTTGGAGTTCAATCGGCGTCACCCGGACATCGCAGCTTCTCTGATGTTGATATCGGCCTACGCGGGCTGGCGCGGGTCGTTGCCTTCTGAGGTGGCCGACCAGCGGCTACAGCAGGCACTGACGTTGGCCGACCTCTCCCCGGAGGAAGTGGTCGACACACTGCTCCCGACGATGTTCAGCGGTTCGACCCCGTGGGACGTGGTCGACAGGTTCGGTGCGAGCCTTCTGGCGGTTCACCCGATCGGATTGCGAGCCATGGCACGAGCCTGCGCCGTGGATCTGCGAGACGTGCTTCCCAGCATCAAGATTCCGACACTCCTGGTGTACGGCGATCACGACGTGCGGGCCCCGCTGTCCGTCGCGGAGGCGCTCCACGGCGCAATCGCCGGCTCCGAGCTGGTCGTGCTCCGAGGGACTGGGCATCTCTGCAACTTGGAAGCCCCGCACCAGTTCAACGAAGCACTACGCAGCTTCGCCCTCGGTGTACCGGACCGGCGATGACGACGGCGACTGCGATCAGGCAGTGACGACCGGGTTCCGGACCAGGTCGGCCAGAAGGGCTGGGGCAGTGAGGGGGAGTAAGTGGTTGTGCCCGGGGATGACAGTGGTTCGGGCGTCGGGCAATATCGCAGCCAGGTAGTCCACCAGCCGATGCGTGAAGACCGGGCTCTCGCCACCGGCGACGAGCTGGACCGGCTGGGTGATCCGGCGTGCCAGCTCTTCGTCGAAGTTCCACTCGGCGAGTGCGGACACCTCGCCGGTGAAGCAGTAACCGCAGTCGCGTTCGGCGCGTTCGGCGCCGGCTTGGCCCAGCGCGGTCGCGATTACGGTCCGATGCTCCGGTCCGCACAGTGCCGTCAGGAAGGTGTCGAAGGCAGTGGGCAGGTCGCCCTGGGCGGCGGCGCCCATCGCTGCACCCAGGGCTGGCCCGATTGCGGCGGCGACGGCCGCCCGGTCCTCCGGCGGCAGAAGCGGATCGATCAGGGGTGGTTCGACAAGAACGAGCTCGCCGACCAGCTCGGGGTGGTCGAGCGCCAGCTGCAGTGCGACCACGCAGCCGGAAGAGTGCGCGAGCACGCGGGCCCGCTCAATTCCCAGGCGGCGCAGCAGATCCGCGCACTCGTCGGCGTGGTCGGCCACCGACATCGGTTCAGGGGGTGCAGGGTCGGCATATCCCGTGCGGGTCACGCGGATCCGGCGTAGGTCGGCTGCCGCAGGCCCGCTTTCGAGTGGGACGAACCAGTCTGCGAACAGGGCCGCATGGATGAGAACCAGCGGCTCGCCGGTTCCTCCGGAATCGTGATATTTCATGGTGTTCTCCTTTTCTCGGTGTGCGGTTCGGGTCAATCGGCGTAGAGACGGATCTCGATGCCGTCGGGGTCGTGCAGTCCGACGAGGACTGCGCCGCCGTGGTGGCCGGTGACGATGCCGCCGTGCTGCTGGTCGATTGCGGCCAGGTGTTCGGCCCAGTCGTGGACGCCCTCCCGGGTCGGGACACGAAGCGCGACGAGGTCGAAACCAGACAAGGCAGCGGCGCGTTCGGGGTTGTGCCGGAGGGCTATCGGGGTCGTGCCATCGGAGGTTTTGAGAGCGACGCCGCGCAGCTCGCCCTCTTCGGTGAACTCGATCTCCACCTCCATCCCGAGCACCCGTAGGTACCAGTCGATGCTGGCGTGCACGTCGCTGACGGGGATCTTCACGTGGTGGATCGCGGCAAGGTCGGGCATGGTCTCCTCCATTTCATTGGAGTGAACTCTAGCGAGTCACTAGAGTAGTCTCTAACAAATGATCAATTCCGTCAACAACGAACCGCCACCGACTGTCAGCCGCGCCGAGAAGACACGCCTGACCAGGCGGAGGATCATCACGGCAGCGGCAGACTTGTTCCTCGACAAGGGCTACGGCTCAACCACTCTCGACCAGGTCGCGACACGCGCGGCCGTCGCGACGCAGACGGTCTACTTCCATTTCGGAAACAAGGCGACGCTACTCAAGGAGGCACTCGACATCGCAGCGGTCGGCGACGACGATCCGGTACCGCTACTCGACCGCCCATGGTTCCAAGAGGTGATGGCCGAATCCGACCCGGTCCGAATCGTCGAGCTCTGGATGGCCGGCGGCCGTGAGATCTTGCAGCGGGTAGCTCCGCTGCTCTCCGTCGTCCGCGGCACCGTCGGCAGCGATCCTGACCTCGCGGTGCAGTGGGAGGTCAATGAGGAACAGCGCCGCACCGCGTACCGCGCGCTGGCCGATCTGCTGGCCGATCGCGATGCGCTCCGCAGCGGGCTCAGCGTCGAGGACGCCGCCGACCTCGCCTTCCTGATCGCCAGCGTCGAGAACTACTTCGTCGCCACGAACACCCTCGGCTGGGCGCCGGAACACTGGCAGCGCACCACCACCTCGTTGCTTGTCGCGGCCCTGGTCGGCCAGACGTGAGACCTGGGGATTCGTGTGAACACCCAGATCCACTCGCGATCGGGCGCATCGATGATTTTGAAGGCGTTCGCAGGTCTACCCTTTGATCGAAGCAACCACCACAAACGGGAGCTGACCATGGGCCTGATCCACATCGAGCTGTTCACAACCCTCGACCTCGTCGGGCAGGCGCCCGGTGGCCCCGACGAGGATCCAGAGGGATTTCCGTTCGGAGGCTGGCAGGCGCCTCTTTTCGACGACGCCACCGGTGCCCAGGTACATGCTGCATACGAGGGCACGGACGCCCTGCTGCTCGGTCGGCGGACCTACGACATCTTCGCTGCGTATTGGCCGCATCAGGAGGGAGGCGAGGACAACGCGATCGCCACGCTCTTCAACGGCGTCCCGAAGTATGTCGCCTCCCGTGGCAAACCCGAGCTTTCGTGGGCAGGGTCGACGCAACTCGGCCCAGATCTGGCCGATGCGGTGCGCGAGATCCGGGACCGGCACCAAAACATCAAGGTTGTCGGGAGCCTGAACTTGGTGCAGACCCTGTTGCGCGAGAAGCTCTTCGACCGGCTCGACCTCTGGGTGCATCCCATCGTGCTCGGTGTGGGCAAGGGAGTGTTCGACGGTGGCGCCGTGCCGACCAACCTCACCCTGCTCGAACCGCCGGTGGCCGGTGCGAGAGGCGCGGTGTATCTGCGCTACGGCTTGGTCGATGGGACACCCGAGACGGGGGATATGAGCGTCGATCCGTCCTGAGGCAGTTCTGCGCCTCACGTTCCTCTTCGTCGGCGAATCGCCTGGGGCAGAAGCCTTATGTCACTGCGACCGGTTGTCGGCGACGTCGGCTGTACACGGCACCCGCAACCCAAGCGCTGTCATATGCGGGGTCGCCGCGGATGAATTGTCAACGGCCCTGGAACCGTGCGATAGCGTCCTCAGTCGCGGGGGTGAAGAGGTTGACCAGGTTGCCGTCGGGGTCGCGGAACAGGACTGAGCGATTGCCCCAGGGCATCGTCGTGGGTTCTTGCACCCATTCGCTGACGAGCGATGAGAGGCGGGTGTATTCCGCATCGACGTCGTCGACGCGGAACTCGAGGATGACGCTGTGGTTGGCGGCCGCCCGCGCCGATCCGGCACCGAACAGCGGGACCGTCTGGGAGTGTCCGATGGCCAGCGTCGCCGAGGGCAGAACGAATTCGGCGAAGGGGGGCGCAGGCCGCTCAGCCTTGACTCCGGTCACCTGCTCATAGAACGAGACCAGTCGGTCGACGTTATCGGTGATGATGCGTATTGAAGCGAAATGCATGGACCGTCTTCCTTCTTGAAGGGGGGGTAATGCTACGCTACCGTAGCGTAGCTGTTCGAGAGGAGCAACATCGATGCCACATCGAGTACCGGAGGGTGAGCCGGCGGGGGCAACGTCGGCGAGGGTGGATAGCCGAGTTGAGCGCTCCAAACGGTCGGTTTTGGCAGCCACCGAAGAGCTGCTGAACGAAGGCGGGGTCGGTGGCTTCAGCATTGACGAGGTGTCCCGACGATCCGGTGTGGCCAAGACGACCATTTATCGTCACTGGGCAGACCGCAATGCGCTCGTCCTTGATGCGTGCTCCCAGATCACCGAACAGCAGCAGATTCCCGACACCGGATCGCTCCAAGGCGATCTGACGGAGGCGCTGACAAACATTGCGCACCTACTGCAAACAGCCAATTGGTCCTCGGTGCTGCCGTCGATCATCGACGCTTCAGAGCGCGATCCTGCTTTCGCGGACATCCACAAGAAGATTCAAAGCGGCCACGCCGCCCCGCTGCGGGCGATCCTCGAACGTGCCGCGAATCGCGGCGAGCCACGACCGAACGACGACCACGCAACGACCATCGCAATTCTCCTGGGCCCGCTGTTCTACCGCCGCTGGTTCTCACGCGAACCGATCGACCAAGACTTTGTCACGGCCATAGTCACGCGCGCGATCGCGCAGGATCGGGAGTGACGGCACGGCAAGGGAGATCGGCACTTCTGCGAACCCGGACGCACAACCCGCGCCATTCGCTCTCGACGGCGAGTTCCTGAAAGCTGTTTGTGCGCAATATGTCTCCTGGTGGTCGCCGATAGCACCCCAATGCACCGCGTGTGTCGCGGCGGATTGCTGGACTCGTCGACACCGTCGTCCCGACTCATGAGTGCTTCTGACTTTACGACCTTCGTCCGCGGTCAGGGAGTGTCTGCTGGTGCCTGGATAGATGGACACTCCCTGACGGAGCTGCCGGACGGTTGACTGGAACCACACGAGCGAAAGGAACGCGACATGGCCGAGAACAAGGTGTGGTTCGTAACCGGTGCCGCACGCGGTATGGGTGTGGACATCACCCGTGCAGCGCTCGACGCCGGCCACCGGGTGGTGGCGACCGCGCGTGATGCAACCAAGGTCACCGAGGTGTTCGGTGAGCGTGAGGACCTGCTCGCGGTGTCACTGGACATCACCGACCCGCCTGCAGCGGCGGCGGCGACCGAAGCGGCGATGCAGCGGTTCGGCCGGATCGATGTGTTGGTGAACAACGCGGGTCTGTTCTATGCGGGGTTCTTCGAGGAGATCAGCCCGGAGCAGTTCCGCCACCAGATGGAAGTGAACTTTTTCGGCCCCACAAACGTCACCCGTGCGGTGCTGCCGGTGATGCGCAAGCAGCGTAGCGGCCAGGTCGTGACGATGAGTTCGACCGCTGGCCTGGTCGGTCAGGAGTTCGTCGCCGCGTACTGTGCGTCGAAGTTCGCCGTCGAAGGGTGGATGGAGTCGCTGCGCTTCGACGTTGCCCCGTACGGGATTTCAACAATGATCGTCGAGCCTGGGTTCTTTCGCACCGAACTGTTGGTCGAGGGATCCTCGACACTATGGCCTGAGTTGTCGATCCCCGATTACGCCGAGCGCACGGCAGCAACAATTGAAGCATGGCAGGGCATGAACGGTAAGCAGTCCGGAGACCCGGCCAAGCTGGCCACCGCGCTGGTTGAGTTGGCAGATTCGGCGGAGCCGCCGCTGCGGTGGGTGGCCGGCGCCGATGCAATCGAGCTTGCTGCAGGGAAGGCGCAGACCTTGTTGGAGCAGGTGGACGCGCATCGCGACTTGTCGACCTCTTTGAACTTCAACAACTCCTGAAAACATCAGTCCGCTGTGCTCTTCTCGGTGCTTCGCGACCCCTTGACTTCAACCGGACTTGAGCTTGCAGCATTGGCTGTGGATCAAAAGAGATGTCTACGAGGAGGATCGCGATGCGCCAAGTACTGCCTGATGTGTGGGAGACGCGAGAGGACAATCCGTTTCCGGGCTTGACCACGCACGCCTATCTGTGGGCCGGAAGCAGCAACGCTCTGTTTTACTCGGTGGCCGGCGATGCGGATTTCGACGAATTGGAGCGTCACGGCGGTTTCGTCGACCACTACCTGTCCCATGTGGATGAGGCCGGCCCGATGTTGGGTCGGATTGCCGAGCGATTCGGGTCGAGGTTGCACGCTCCGGCGGCAGAGGCCGACGCCATCGGCAAGTACGCCCGAGTCGATATTCCCTTGACGGTACGTCACATCGACGACAACGGCATTGAGGTCATACCGACGCCGGGACACACCGTCGGTAGTACGTGCTACCTGGTGCCGGGTGCCGACGGCGCCCGCTATCTGTTCACTGGTGACTTGCTCTTCGTAAGCGGGTCGGGTGCCTGGACGGGCGGCTATATTGAGGCCTTCAGCGATGCCCGCGCGCTGGCCGAAAGCCTGCGCCTGCTGGCATCTCTGGAACCGGATGTGGTGATTTCCAGTGCATTTGGGGGCGATTCGGCAGTCCACCGGGTCAAGCCGCACGAATGGCCCGACCACGTCGAGCAAGCACTCGCAGGGTTATCTGCGGTGAAGTAATCCTGCGGCGCCTGACATGCCACGTTTGGTTCCATAGGCCAATCGCTATGTCACACAGTTCAATCGACCCGCGGGCGGCGAGGGGGAGGAGCTAATGGGTATGGGTAGAACGGATCGCGCCGGGAGAGCGAATTTGGCTTACGCCTGTGGGAAGTCGGTGGAGTGCGCGAGTTGTTTGCCGGTCTCGAAGTCGGCGCTCAGTGCACTGACTTTGGCTGTGGCGTAGGCGTAGGAATCTGAGCCGAGAAGTTGACGCAAGGGTCCGTCCGCGGAAGCTGCGATCGATATGATCGCCGTCGCACCCTGGGCCGGGTCGCCAAGCTGGCTGCCTTGTAGATCGAGGTGGTTCTGCGTCATCTCCCGGATGGATGGGTAACCCTCCTTGGTCGATTCGGGCAGCACCAAAGAATCGGTTGTCAGGAAGTCTGTGCGGAAATAGCCCGGCTCGACGATGGTGACCCGGCCTCCGAACTCTGAAACCTCGGCTGCCAGTGACTCACTGAGGCCTTCGAGCGCGAACTTTCCGGCGCAGTACAGACCCCAGCCCGGCATCGCGGTCAGCCCGAGCACGGAAGAGATGTTGATGATGTGGCCGTTCTGTTGGGACCGGATGATCGGAAGGACGGACCGAAGTACGTTCCACAGCCCGAAGATCTGGACGTCGAACATCTGGCGGGCGGCGGCATCGGTGGTCTCCTCCACGGCCGCGAGGTAGCCGTAGCCGGCGTTGTTCACCACTGTGTCGAGCCCACCGAAGCGATCGATGGTCTGGTGAACGGCTTCCTCGACTACGTCCGCGTCGGTGAGGTCGACCGATAGTGCCAACAGGCGGGCGGTGTCAACACCGTCCAAGGCGGTGAGAAGTCGGTCGGTCGAACGGGTCGTCGCAGCCACGTTGTCCCCACGTTCGAGTAATTGTTTGACCAATTCCAGTCCGAGGCCGCGGGAAGTGCCGGTCACGAACCAGGTGCTGGGGGTAGAGGGGAACATGTCGAATCACTCCTTGTGTGGGGGCCAAGCAGGTCGGTTTGCTGTTCGGCTTTGCTTTTTCAGTCTCGACGACCATGCGGCGGTGAAGGGGCGCATACCCGGCCCTTTTCGACCGAGGAACGCCGAACCTAGGACTGCGCGACCCAGGTGGCGATGGCCGCTGTGCGCCATGATGAAACGGTGAGTGAAACCAATCGCGAACTCGCCGACTTCCTGCGGCGGGCGAGGAGCCAGATTGACCCGTCTCGGGCCGGGCTTCCCTCGGGCGGGCGGGTACGCCGGGTGCCGGGATTGCGTCGCGAGGAGGTCGCGTTGCTCGCGGGGGTGTCCACCGACTACTACTCGCGCCTCGAGCAGGGCAGGCGCATCACTCCGTCGCCAGGTGTCGTCGACGCGATCGCGCGGGCACTCGATCTCGACGCTGCCGGCCGAGCTCATCTGGGAAATCTCATCGGACAGCGGTCAGCCGCCGCTCCACGCCGCGGCGCGCCCGTGCAGCGCGTCCGTCCGGGCCTCTACCAGTTTCTCGATGCGCTCGACGGCCAGCCGGCTCTGATCCTCGGACGGCGGTCAGACGTGCTCGCCACCAACAGGATGTCCCGCGCACTGTTCGCCGACTTCGATCAATTCCTGCCGCGCGAGCGTAACTATGCCAGGTGGATGTTTCTCGGCGCTTAACCGCGAAACCTGTTCGTCGACTGGGAAATACAGGCCCGCGCCGCGGTTGAGAGTCTGCGGCTCGAGATCGGCAATGATCCCGACGATCGTGCCACTCGGACTCTCGTCGATGAGCTGACGGACTGCAGCGAGGAGTTTCGTCAGTGGTGGTCAGAGCACCGGGTGTACCAGCGCACCCACGGGTCCAAACGACTGCGTCATCCAGTGGCCGGCGAACTGACAGTTGATTACGAGACACTCACTCTGCCTGATGATCCCGAGCAGACCCTGTTCGTATACACAACCGAACCCGGTAGCACTTCCCGGCAGGCAATAAATGTCCTTGCCAGCTGGGCATACTCGTAGCTGTCACGTCTTGCAATGGACGTGGGTATCTCCGCCTTTGCCGGTTAAAGTTCGGCGCCATTGAGTTGCTGGCGCACCGTGGCCGAGATCAGGGCGAGCGCAGCGCCGAAGTCGTGCTGCTGCGCCTCGCTGAGAGGGTCGAAGACCAACTCTCGCACGCGTTCGACGTGGCCGGGCGCGCTGTCGACGACCTTCTGTAGCCCGGCCTCGGTCAGCATGGCAAGGGTGTAGCGCCCGTTGTCCGGGTCGGGGCGGCGGGTGACCCACTGGCGCTGTTCGAAACGGACCATGACCTTCGACAATCGGGGCTGGCTGCTGTTGCACTGCGCAGCAAGGTCGCCGAGTCGCATCGTCAGGTCTTCGGCCATGGACAGGCGTGCGAGCACGCTGTACTCGAAGTTCGACGTGCCGGCGTCCCGCTCCAACTGACGGTCGAGCAACGTCGGGAGTGCGATGACGACCGTGAGCAGGTCCTGCCACATCGCTTGCTGGTCCTCGTCAAGCCAATGCGGCGAAGCGGTCATGGCATCCGACTCTACATCAATTGCTCATTTGACTTGCCTGGGCAAGTCAGGCAATCTTGGTGACACTTGCCTAGGCAAGTCAATGATGGGCCGCGTGCATCGCGCTTGGCCCAGCAACGACAAGAGGAGAGTCCGTGAAAGCGATTCGCTACCACCAGTTCGGCGACACCAAGGTTCTGCAAGAAGAGGAGGTGGCACGCCCCGTAGCGGGCCCGGGCCAGGTGCTGGTGAAAGTCGTTGCCACATCGTTCAACCCGGTGGACGACCACATTCGCCTAGGAGTGCTGGCGGAAGCCATTCCCACCTCGTTGCCGATCACGCCCGGTCTCGACGTTGCCGGCACGGTCGTCGAACTGGGCGCAGGGGTCAGCGGCGTGGAGATTGACGACCAAGTCGTCGGCATGTTTCCCCTCGACCAGCATGGCGGCGCGGCGGAATACGCGGTGATCGCGGCCGACCTTCTTGCCGCCGCGCCCACCACGGTGGCCCTCGCCGATGCCGCAGCCCTTCCGCTCACCGGCCTGGCTGCTCGGCAGGCCGCCATCGAGCTGGCCGACATCCAGAAAGGGCAGCGTGTGATCGTCAACGGAGCAGGCGGCGCAGTGGGCGGCCTGGTCGTCCAGCTTGCGGTCGACGCAGGCGCTACCGTCACCGCAGTCGACGGACCGCAACATGCTGAACGCCTGCGCAATTACGGTGCCACGAACGTGGTTGGCCCCCTTGACCTCGACGCGGGTCCCACCGCGGTCGACGGCCCCTTCGACGTTGTCGTCAATCACGTGCGCCTCGATACCGACGGACTTGCGAAGTTGACCTCGTACGTCGCCGACGGCGGCATCGTGGTCAGCTCGGCCGGCGCCGTACCCGCTGACGACGCGCGTTCGGTGCGGACTGCAAGCGTGTGGGTGACGCCCAACGGCTCCCACCTGGCCGACCTGGTGTCCCGTCTGGACGACGGCCGCCTCGAACTCGCCGTTGTCGATCGCCGACCATTGCAACAGCTACGAGCCGTCCACGATGACGCCGCCGGCGGCACGCTCGCCGGTAAAACCGTCATCATCGTCGCCTAGGCCCCGGAATGATGCCCCCTCCCGGACTGCCGCGAGGGGGCATTGTGCCGTGCATGCTCGGACTGGCCCCGACTGTTCCTGAGTCGACGTTGCACGACGGTGTATCACTTGGTTGCTCCGGATGACCAGAGGGTGTTCCAGTGGGTCGATGAGGGTTGAAAATGATTGCCCGCCTTAGGTTTAGCGCCAACGACGCTGGCGCTGCGACTTGTTTGATCAGAGACGTCATGCGTGGATGGTGAATCTCTGTCGAAATTTCGGCTCCGGCTCCGTCTCCATATCGAACGGGTAGACAACTAATGGAGGATTGATCCCATGGCACACATAAAACGTTTCGACCACGTCGGCATCACCGTTGCCGACCTGACCTCAGCCACGGCGTTCTTCGTCAAGCTGGGTTTCGAAGTCGAGGGCACTGGGACCGTAGAGGGCGAGTTCGTGGAGACCGTCTGCGGCATTCCGGGCGCACACTGTGAGATCGCGATGCTGCGGCCACCCGACGGAGGGTCCCGGCTCGAGCTCGCGAGCTTCGTCACGCCCGACCCCGTGGCCGGATCGCCCAGAGCGATGGCCAACGAGCTTGGCCTGCGCAACGTGTCATTCGAGGTCGGAGACCTCGAGACAGTCCTCGATGAGCTGGCTGTCGACGGCTACGGACTCATCGGCGGCATCGGCGAGTACAAGAACAGCGTGCGCATGGCGTACGTGCGGGGCCCGGACGGGATCATCGTGTCCCTGTGTGAGCAGATTGGTTGATGCGAACGTTGTATTGGGGCGATGTCTTCAACGGGACATAGCGTCGAGCGGATGCAACCGCAGGCTTGGGCGACGGCCACAGAACGCGCAGGGCGTGACGTTTCCTTCCGTCTGCAGTGGCAGGTTGTTGACCATTCGTTCCCTCAAGAGATCGGAACCACTACCAGCAACTGCACTGTGCCCTCGACGTTCCAGAGCCCGTTCGGATTGTTCTGTGCCGCCACGAACACGTCCACTGCTGTGTGCGCCCCGAGAGCTCACCGATCTCGCCCGACGGCGGGTTGGGCTTAAGGAACTCAGAGGGATCCGGCCCAGGCCATACGGGCAGGTCTTGAACGGACCGATCGATGTCAACGAAAGCTGATCGGCGCACAGTCACCTCGTCGGGAACTGAAACGTGTCTGTCAATTGAGCCGGCGTCACTGGGGGGTACTGTCGTCGCCACCGTGAAGCTTGGCCTCTCGGCTGTTCCGCAGTCCTCGCTGCCGCACCCCGTCGCCACTGCAGAAGCAAGACCTGCGGCTGTCAGACCGACTATTAGTCGACGTCCTCGCATCTGGCGTTCCTCCCCGTCACCCATAGGGGCTCACTCTCTCACCAATCTCCAATGAGTCTTGCCTCCTCGAGAAAGTCGAGAATTGAGTGAACGTTCACTGACGCAGATCCGAGCCCGCGCCGCACCATCCGGGGGAGATACGCAGACGTGCGGGGGATCGGGTATCAACACGGTCCGACTCAAATACGGAGACACAGAACGTAATTCGCGCTGCGGCTGAGATTCGGCGGCACATGATCGCCCCAACCTCTACAGTGTGACTCAGAGCACAGTGGTGGGCTGAGGGACCGCGCACCACGCCCGACGACAACAGGGGATACGCCAATGACAGTCGCCGCAGCCTCGGCCAGCGAGCTTCAGGGTGAACCGATGCGTTCCGGTCGCAATACCTGGAACAACCAGGTACGACGACACGCTCTGATGACACCGGACCGGGTTGCTGTGAAGTATCTCGATGCCGCAACCACCTGGCGTGAACTCGACGACCGGTCGCACCGTTTCGCCGCGGCTCTGCAACGCCGGGGCGTCCAATTCGGCGATCGCATCCTGATCGCGTTACTCAATCGCACCGAATACGTCGAGGCGGTGCTCGGCGCGAATCTGATTGGTGCGATCCCGGTTCCGGTCAACATTCGCATGAGCCCAGCCGAAGTCGGCTACCTGGTTCATGACAGTGGCGCCACGATAGTTCTCACCGAGAGACTGCTCGCACCGCTGGCCGATGCAGTGCGGGCGTCCACCGGCGCCATCGACACCACCATCGTCGTCGACGCCGACGACAGCGGCGATCACCTGGACTACGAAACGCTCCTCGCGCAGGATCCTGCGGATTTGGCAGAGGTAGACATCCCCGAAGACACCGTCGCACTCATCATGTACACCTCGGGAACCACCGGAAAACCCAAGGGCGCCATGTTGACCCACGCCAATCTGCAATCCCAGGCGATGACCACGATCAATGCGTCCGATGGCCAACCGGGCGACATAGCCTCGGTGGTGCCGCCGATCTTTCATATCGCCGGCATCGCAGCATTCGCGCCGGTCTTCTATCGCGGCATCCAGGCGGTCATCCATCCGCTCGGCGCGTTTGATCCTGACGCCATGCTCGACACCTTGGAACGCGAAGGCACTACTTCGGTGTTCATGGTGCCGGCCCAGTGGCAGGCGGTGTGCGCGGCGCAGCGGGCCAAGCCCCGCAACCTCAGGCTGCGGACGATCAGTTGGGGGGCGGCCCCAGCCCCCGATACCGTACTCCGTGCCATGAATGAGTTGTTCCCGGACGCACTCAACATGACTGCGTTCGGGCAGACCGAGATGTCGCCGGTGACAACCCTTCTCGAAGGTCAGGACGCCATCCGGAAGATCGGGTCGATTGGCAAAGTGGTGCCGGCGGTGACTGCTCGCATCGTCGACCCCCTGATGGAAGACGTCAAACCCGGAGAAGTGGGTGAAATCGTCTATCGCGGGCCGAATCTGATGAAAGGCTACTGGCAGAATCCGCAGGCTACGGCTGAAGCGTTCCGGGGTGGGTGGTTCCACTCCGGAGACCTGGTCCGGCAGGACGACGAGGGCTTTCTCTATGTGGTCGACCGCGCCAAAGACATGATCATTTCCGGTGGCGAGAACATCTACTGCGCTGAAGTCGAGAACGTGCTCTACAGCCATCCCGCCATCGCCGAAGCCGCGATCATCGGTCGGGCACACCCGAAGTGGGGTGAAGTCCCGGTCGCAGTCGTGGTCCTGGCCAACGGTGCTGACTCGCTCGCCCTCGACGACCTCGGGCCTCACCTCAACGAGAACTTGGCGCGCTTCAAACACCCCAAAGACCTGGTTGTCGTCGACGAACTACCGCGCAATCCCGCGGGCAAAGTGGTCAAACCCAAACTCCGCGCAGCGTATGGCAGTAAGGATGCGGGCTTGATTCACTGATTCCGGTACTGCGGCCACACCACCTTTCGGTGCTCGCGCAACCGCTTGAGTGCGCCACACCGTCACAGGATACGACCTGTTCTTGTCTGCCGTGTCCATTGCCTGGACGCGAGGTGTCGCCAAGCCGGACGAGACAGCGCTCGACCGTCTGCGCGCACTCGTGGAAGACGGTTATCGCCAGGAGCACCAGCAACAGTAAAGTGGCCGATGTCGTGTGTTGCAGCCAGCGCCCGCGACAACCACTGCGTGACAAAGTAATGGACGACGGACGCCGTGCAAGGGGTCGATATCGCCATCATCACCATTCCGGAAAACAGAATGGAGGGTCTCTGCGCACAGCTGAAATCGGCACTCCCTGACGATGTCGTGGTGATCGACACAAGTAACTACTACCCGAACAGAGACGGGCGCATCGCAGTCCTTGACGAGGGCACACCTGACAGCGCCTGGGTGTCCGAGTTGCTGGGACGACCTGTATACAAGGCTTTCAACAACATCATCGCGCCGAGCCTCAAGCACAAAGGTGCTGACGACAAGGGCCGCGCGTGGGGCTTTCGGTGGCAGGTCCCGACGGTGAGGGCAAGCGAATGGTATTCGGTCTGATCGACCAGCTCGGCTTTGAGCCTGTGGACGGCGGAACACTTGCCGAGTCGTGGCGACAGCAGCCCGGAACATCCTCGTACTGTCAGGATTTCGCGCCCGCAGACTTACGGGACAGCCTCGCCGAGACGACGCTGGACGACATCGATGAGTTCCATCGGAAGCGAGACCGGATCGTCGACTTCGATGCCGCCGCCGCTCAGGTCGCGCAATGATGTGAGCTGCGGCCGCACAAGGTGTCCGAAGGCTGGGCCTACCAAGGTGAACATCCCACCGTTGCTTGGCGAGTCAGGTTCTCTGAGCCAATTGTCCGAGGAGTCGGTCGAGCTCAGGTGCCGTCACGCGAGTTCTCCGAGGGCCAGCGGCCAGTGATCATCTCGGTCATCTCGTTCACCCAGGTGTCGTCGAGGGCGGCGTCCTGGCGAATGAGGATGCGGAAGATCGCGGTGCCCGCGACCACCTCGACGAGCATGGGCAAGTGGTCATCGCCGCGGCGTTCCTGACCGAAGCGAGATTCGAGAGCTGTCAGGTTCCCGGCCAATCGGGCGATCATCATGTTGTGCAGTTCGGGGTCGGCAACCGTGTCGGCGATCAGCCCCGGCAGTGCCAATCGCACCTCTGGTCTGTCGAAGATCACCCGGATTGTCTCGACCAGAGCCCTGATCTCGTTGCGGATATCTCCCGAATGCTCCGGCGTGGGGATCGATTCGGCGAATAACACTGCCTCGTGGACAAGTTGCGCCTTGCCCGACCACCGCCGGTAGATGGCAGCCGTGGTGGTCCCGGCGCGCGCGGCGATCGCTGACAACGACACCGCGGAATAGCCCGTCTCGAGAATCAATTCTCGGGTGGCCGCAATGATCGCAGCATCGATCCTGCTGTCGCGGGGCCGCCCCGGCGCGGACTGCACAGACCTCTTGCCTTCGTTGCGGCTTTCTGCTGTCATGACTCCATCATAGTTCCAATACAGTGTGCATCGTATTTGAGGGAGAGCTTGTGAACCTGAGCCCGCTCGACGAGTATCCAATTCACCAGGCGCCCACGCCGTTGACCTGGCCGGCCACGTCGGATCGGAACTTCTACGACCGGTCGTATTTCAACGTGCTCGACCGGGACGGCCGCTTCATGGTGCTGACCGGAATCGGCTATTACCCGCGCCTCGGCGTCAAAGACGCCTACTTCGTCGTCCGTCGCGGCGACACGCAGACCGCGATACACCTGAGCGACGCGATTGACGACGACCGCCTTCACCAGAACGTCAATGGCTACCGCCTCGACGTCATCGAGCCACTGCAGGAGATGCACCTGACACTGGCGCAGACCGAGGGAATTTCCGCCGACCTCACCTGGCGCGGTCTGTTCCCTGCGGCTCTGGAGAAGCCGCACGAGATGCTCACCGAGCGGCGAGTGACGTTGCAGGCGTGCCGCTTCGCCCAGGTCGGCTCCTGGGAGGGCTGGATCGATGTCGACGGCGAACGGCTGGAAGTCAGCCATGACACCAGCGTGGCGAGCCGCGACCGATCGTGGGGGATCCGACCAGTCGGTGAGGCCGAGCCGGCCGGTCGGCCGGACGCAGCGTTTCGCGGAATGTGGTGGCTCTACCTGCCTTTGGCCTTCGACGACTACCAACTGTTCTTGATCCTGCAAGAGGATCCCGATGGCCACCGTAGTCTCTACGACTGCACCCGCCGCTGGCGAGATGGCCGCGTCGAACAACTCGACGGAGTGCGCGCCACCATCGACTACAAGAGGGGGACAAGGATTCCTCAGGGCGCCCACGTCGAGTTCATGAACCGTGCAGGAGACCGAACTCAACTCGACGTCGAGTCGAAGCTGTTTGCGCCCATCGCTTTCGGATCCGGCTACGGAGGGGACTCCTCGTGGGCACACGGCAGCTGGAAGGGCGGTCCGTTCGCCGAACGCGTCAGCTTCGACCTGACGGACCCGGAGGTGATGGCCCGAGCGCCGTTCAGTCTCATCGACCATGTCGCCAAGGCGGTGTGCACTGAGGCCGATGGAACGGTCAGCGAGGGTGCCGGTCTATTCGAGCATGGCGTGATCGGCCCGCACCACCCGTCGGGTTTCTCCGACTGGACAGACGCGGGCTAAGGAGCGACGGAATGAAGATCTCTACAGCGCTGTTCGGGCCCACCGATGCGGTCAAACGCGCACAACTGCTCAAGGAGGCCGGTGCATCCGGCGTGTTCACCTTCGAAGGACCGTTCGACGTGTTCACGCCGCTGGTGCTGGCATCGTCGGTCAAGGGTCTCGACGTGATGTCGAACGTCGCGATCGCCTTTCCCCGCAATCCGATTCAGCTTGCCCATCAAGCCAACGATCTGCAACTGCTCAGCGAGGGACGTTTCATCCTGGGGTTGGGCACGCAGGTGCGCGCGCAGATCGAGAAGCGCTATGGGGCAGAGTTCGATCGTCCGGTCGCGCGGATGAAGGAGATGGTGGGGGCGTTGCGAGCGATCTTCGCGACGTGGAATGAGGGGGAACGGCTGGACTTCCGCGGTGAGTACTACCGCCATACCTTGATGACACCGACCTTCGTACCAGGGCCGAACCCGTTCGGTCCGCCACCGATCTACCTCGGGGCGCTCGGACCTCGGCTGACAAAAGCCACCGCGGAAGTGGCCGACGGTCTGCTGGTGATGCCTTTCGGGACGAAGCGATTCCTACACGAGCAGACGTTGCCGGCCGTACGCGAAGGGCTGGCTGCTGCCGGCCGCAGCGAGGACGACTTCGAGGTGGTGCCCGAGATCATCGTGTCGGTCGGAACCGGACGAGACGACGACCATGCCTCGACTCGGATGCTGCTGGCGTTCTACGGCTCCACCCCGGCATACCGGCCGGTGCTCGACGCCCACGGCTGGGGCGATCTGCAGCCGGAACTCAACGCGATGTCCAAGCAGGGCCGCTGGAAGGAGATGGCCACACTGATCGACGACGACATACTGCACACCATCGCCGCCTGTGGGACGCCGGCAGAGGTGGCAGCGCACATCCGTGATCGTGTCGACGGGGTATCGGACCGGATCTGCCTCTATCAACCCAGCCCCATCGAGATCGGGGCACTGGCCGAGATCGTGGACGCGTTGGGGGGATCATCATGACGCTGAAAATGATTGGGTTCGATGAGGTCACCGACGACAGTTACGGCGGCAAAGCGGCTGGACTCGCGGAGTTGCGCCGCCTCGGACTTCCTGTGCCGGTGGGATTCGTCATCGCAGACGCTTCCGAACGGGTCACCGTCGATGACGCGGGGGAGTGGTACTCGCGGATGGCCGCAGTCGGCGCGACCCCGGTGGCCGTCAGGTCCTCGGCCGTCGGGGAAGACGGTGACGACCAATCATTCGCCGGGCAATACGACACCGTGCTGGGTGTGGACTCCGTCGATGACTTCGCCATGGCCGTGCAGACATGCGCCGCCTCCGTGCATTCGCGACGAGCCTCGGCCTACAGCGGGCAACCCACGGCCACCATGCATTTGGTCGTGCAGCATATGGTGGACGCGCGCGCCGCCGGCGTTGTTTTCACCGCCGATCCGGCGTCCGGCCGGCGCGACCTCACGGTGATCGACGCCGTCGCCGGTCTCGGTGAAGCGCTGGTTGACGGTACGGCGTCCTCAGACCACATTGTCCTGGATTCGGACGGCAACCCCGCTGTTCGCGATGTCGGTGAGGTGCCGGTCTTGTCGCCAGACGAGGTCGCTGATATCAGGTCCGACGCCCTGCGCGCTGCTGAACATTGGGGCAGACCAATGGATCTGGAGTGGGCGATCGACCAGTCCGGCAAACTGTGGTGGCTGCAGGCTCGACCGATCACCACTCTGCCCGGCGATCTCAGCGAGATGGATTCGCCTCTCGCGGGTGCAGACCACGTGTACACGCGCTGCAACATCGGCGAGATGATGCCGGGGGCATTCTGCCCGTTGACCGCGTCGGTCTCCGGCTTTGCCATCGACTACGCGATGCAGATGACGCAGGTGGTGGCCCGGGCACAACAGGAATACGAGAAGCCGTGGCTACAGGTCGGATACTTTCAGGGCCACATGTTCCTGAACCTGACCGAGGGGACAGGTCTGAGCTCTGGACTCCTGGGCAATTCGTTGGAGCAGTTCTCCACCTCGATCTGCGGTCGGGTGGTCGACGAACTGGAGCCAAAACCACCAAAACCGTTTGTTAGCAAGCTGATCAACACGGTCCGGCTCACCACGTACGCATTGTCCGCCGGCCCCGCGATTCGGCGTTTACAGGAGCAGATCGCCGAGTTTCACATCCCGACCAGCGACGACCCGCAACTCGTGTTGCGCCAGTTGGACGCTGGCGTGCAGCAGTACTGCGACATCACGCTGACGCATGTTCGGTCATCATCGCGCGCGGCGGTTGCGGCCAACGTTCTCGAAAGCGTCCTGATGAGACAAGCACTGAAGGACGGACGTAGCGAGGACGAGGGGCGAGCCGAAGCAACCCGGCTCATGGCAGGCGCCTCCGATGTCGAGAGCGCGCTGATGCTCGAGGAGCTCGACGCGGTGGTGAACACCATCGCCGCAGACGACGCGGCCGCCGAGCAATTCTTGGCGGGGGAGCCGGACGCCGCGGTCAACGAGCTGCGGGCCACGCGTAGCGCCGGCGGTATGGCGTTGGAGAAGTTCTTGACTCGTCACGGTCACCGCGGCTACCGCGAGCTGTGCATGCGTGACCCTTCCTGGGCCGAGGATCCGGAAGGGCTGGGTGCCATGATGCAGGTGATGGTGCGCTCGGCGCTCGATCCGGCTGATCTTGGACCGGCAAAGACCCACGTTGAAGCACCCAAATCTACGACCATCAGATTTCTTGCCCGGTTGGCGCAGGGCGGTGCACGTGGGCGCGAGGAGACGAAATCGAAGATGGCGCTGATGGCGCATGCGCTCAAGCTGGGCTACCGCCACCTCGGTGAGGTATTGGCCAAGGCCGGACGACTGCCTGACTCAGATCTGGTGTTCTTCTTCGACCGTGCGGAATTGAACCACGTCGTTGGTTCGGAAGATGTCACCGGTCTCGTGCAGAGCGCGCTGAAGCGTCGGGAAGCGCTGGCGTTCCAGAACTCTCTCGAGTTCGACGACGTGTCTGTCGGGCGACCGACCCCGCTCATCGCCCGGCCTGCATCAGGTGTCACCGGCGATGAGATCATCGGCCGTCCTGCCAGTCGCGGAACCGTGGAAGGCGTTGTGCGCGTCGCTAAATCGATCGTCGAAGCACGCGAACTGCAGCGGGGAGAAATTCTGGTGACGCCGGTCACCGACGTAGGATGGACGCCGTACTTCACCGTCATCGCGGCGCTGGTCACCGATATCGGCAGCTCGGTATCCCACGGCGCTGTGGTGGCGCGCGAATACGGTTTGCCCTGCGTCGTCAACACTTTGGTGGCCACCCAGTCGCTCAAGACCGGTGATCGAGTGCGCGTGGATGGAGACCGAGGTGTGGTCACCCGTCTCGACCAGTTCTGACTCGTACGCTGAGCGACGACTGCCTGGAGAACGCCGATTGAACAGGGCATGCGGCATCACCAATGTTGTTGCATCGGGCGGTCATAGGGTGAGCATGGCGGCAGCGACCTGGTCTGCCGCTGCGTGCGGCAGGGCGGTACCCATGTCGTCGAGGACCAGTAGTCGCGCCGTGGGGATCTCGGTGGCGAGCACCTCGCCGTTGCCGACCGGGAAGAACGGGTCGGCACGACCGTGCACGACGAGCGTGGGCACGTCGAGCTCACCGAGCCGCTCTCGCCATCGCGGGGAGCAATCGATCCGGGAGAACACCGTCCCGAGTTGGTTCGCCTGGTGCACCGCGGGATTGGTCGACGGCGTCCGGTCCCAGATTCGGGCCGACATCGCCCGCGCCTCCTCCGGATCGTCACCCAGCAGCTCGGCACCCTCGGCGGCGAATGTTGCGACGGCATCCCGATCTGTCCAATCCGGCAACGAGTGGGTGAACAGTGCGGCCATGACCGCGGGGTCGTGGTCCGGCAAATCCTCGTCGACCATTCCCGGTGCCACCGGCCGGGTGCCGACGAGGGTCAGTGCGGAGAACACGTCCGGGCGGTCCAGTCCGGCGACCTGAGCAACCATCCCACCGACGCCGACCCCACCGAGATGGGCCGTTCCTGTGCCGAGCGCCCCGGCCAGCGCGGCCGCGTCGGCGGCGAGGTCCCGCAGGTCGTACGCCGGATTCTCCGGGTCGAGGGTTGTCGATGCGCCGGAGTCACGAAGGTCGTAGCGGACGACGTGCCGCCCGCCCGACGCGAGCCGCTCGCACAGCGCGTCGGGCCAGGACAACATCGTCGTGCCGCCGACCAGAAGGACCAGCGGATCGTGTTCGCGGCCAAACCCTTCGGTGCCGAGGTCCACATCGTTCGCTCGTACCGAGGTCACGCCAGATCGAATCGGTCTCGTCATGCCTAAACCCCTTCTGTTGGTATACGCAGAGGTTGACCACGGATTCACCCGGAAGTCATCGGTGCAGCCGCGAGAGTGTGCACACTCTTGACGCAGTTTGAACTGCGGCTTGCCGATTCGATTCGTTTACGAACGCGATCAGTAACTCTCGTTCGAGATCTCTCGGGGACAGTTACGGGACGAGGCCATGAAGCAAGGCAGTCGAGCTCTAGGGTGCGGCGGGCACGATCCGGATGTCGCGCTCGGCGCCTTCGCCGAGCACGGCAAGAGCGCGCTGATACTGCTCGGACTCATAGGTTGCAACAGCCGCGGCGACGCTGGGGAACTCGATAATCGTCGTGCGTTCGACGATGCCGTGTTCGAATGCAGCGGCGGGCATTCCGCGAGCGAGGAACTTGCCTCCTCCCGCCAACATCGCCGGGCCCGCGAGCGCTGCGTAGCGTTCGAGGGCCTCGGCGTCGGAGACAGAGCGGAATGTGTTTACCCAGTACGCGGTCATCCCACGATCCTTCGCCGCCGTCTCCGCGGGCGCAAGTACTCATCCGGGTGGATTGAACGCGGCCGTTTCGGGTACAGGACTTTCATGACTGACAAGAAGACCGACCCACACACCGAAGACGCCGGCACCGGACCTGAGGGTGCAAGATCTGACGTGCAATCCGATCCAGCCGAGGGCGAGACGTCCGGCGACTGGTCCGGCGAAGGCGGCGCCACCCAGGACGGTCCCGCCACAGACACCGACTGACCGCGAGCCCGCACCCCACACTGTGTGGTCCTGGACAACGACCTGTGTGGTCATGACCGCCTCGCCGAGCCACTAACCCGTTGTGTCTGTGGATATCTGACCTTAGGCGCCCGCGTCGAGTAGACGTCGGGGACCATGGGCTCATGGAAACCCAACACGACGCTTGGCCTGCACTGCCGTTGGATTCGTGGATCGATACCAGGGACACGCTTCAGCTGTGGACTCAGATCGTCGGAAAGACGCGGATGGCTCTCGGGCCGGCGATCAACCACTGGTGGGGGGTTCCGCTATACGTGGACGCGCGTGGACTCACCACGTCCCTGATGGTCGCCGGAAACCGCGGCCTCGAGATTCGCTTCGACTTCCTGGGGCACGAGCTACTGTTCCTCGTCACCGACGGCAGCACCCGTCGGATGAAGCTTGAACCGCGGACTGTTGCCGACTTCTATGCCGAGTACATCGGCCACTTGACTGATCTCGGATTCGATATCGCGATGGTCGGAACCCCCGTCGAACTGCCCAATGCGACCCCGTTTGCCGAGGACACCGAACACGCGTCGTACGACGCGGACGCCGTATCTCGATTCTGGCGGTCGCTCGTCTCTGTGCATGGTGTCTTTTCGAAGTTCCGTGGTGAGTTTCGAGGGAAATCTTCACCTGTTCATTTCTTTTGGGGCGCATTCGATCTGGCCGTCACACGCTTCTCGGGACGGTCTGCACCCCAGCATCCCGGTGGTGTTCCGAACTGCCCCGACTGGGTCATGCACGAGGCCTACAGCGACGAGGTTTCGAGCGCAGGCTACTGGCCGGGTGGCGCCGAGGAAGGCGTCTTCTACGCATACGCATACCCCCATCCCGAGGGGTACGACACACACCCGGCGGTCGAAGCTCCTGCACACTGGGACACCTCGCTGGGGGAGTATGTGCTGCCCTACCATCTCGTGCGACAAGCAGCGGATCCGGAAGCCATGGTTCTGAAGTTCCTCGAACAGACCCATCGCGCGGCGGTGGAGACGGCAGGCTGGAACTAGCCCTTACGTGCCGACACGACAGTGCCACGCGGAGCGGGAGGGTGGGCCGCAATTCGGCCGTACCGATGAGTTTCGTGTAGATCTGCAGTCGATACGGCCGGATACACCGACAGTGGTGGGTCTGTGCTGGCAACCTTCCAGCGGAAGGGCAGATGGAGGCAATGATGAGCGACTCCAAGCAGGAAAGCGCGATTCGGACAGGCGAGCAGGGAACGCCTGCGGGCGGTCCGAGGGTGTTGGTGGCGGGTGCGAGCATCGCGGGACCCGCGCTGGCCCACTGGCTCCGGCGGTGGGGGGCCGAAGTGACCGTGGTGGAGAGGGCGCCCGAATTGCGTCCCGGTGGACAGGCCGTGGACGCGCGGGGGGTGGCCAAGGAGGTCATCAAGCGGATGGGGCTGGATGAGGCGGTGCGCGCGGTGTGCACCGACACCGCCGGCGCGTACTCCGTGGATGCGAACGGGCAAGTGCTGGAAACCTTTCGCGCCGACGACGATGGTGGCGACGGGTTCATAGCGGACATCGAGATCCTGCGCGGGGACCTGGCGCAAGTGCTCTACGACGACACACGCGACGGCGTCGAGTACATCTTCGGTGACCGAATCGCCGAGCTCACCCAGGACGCAGACGGAGTCGACGTGGTCTTCGCGGGCGGCGACCGGCGGCGCTTCGAGCTGGTGATCGGGGCCGACGGGCTGCATTCTGCGCTGCGCGCAATGGTTTTCGGGCCGCATGAGCGATTTCTTCGCCACCTCGGGCACGTACTGGCTTTCTACAGTGTGCCCAACGAGTTCGGGCTGGACCGCTGGCTGCTGGAGTACCAGGACCAGGCGTCCGGGCGCTCAGCGCTTCTGCGGCCCATCCAGGATGCCACCCGGGCGATGGCCATGTTTTACTTCGGCTCAGCTGATTTCGACCTCGACTACCGTGACATCCCGGCCCAGAAGGTCCTGCTCCGTGAGCGTATGGAGGGCATGAGCTGGTTGACCCCGGACATTCTCGCGCACCTCGACGACACGCCGGACTTCTACCTCGACCAGGTCGCCCAGGTGGTGATCGACCGGTGGTCGAGTGGACGGGTGGTGCTGCTCGGGGATGCAGCGTTCAGTTCGTCGCCGATGTCCGGGCAGGGGACCGGGCTGGCACTGGTCGGCGCCTATGTGTTGGCAGGTGAACTGGCCGCTGTCGGATGGAACCCAGACGTCGGGTTCGCCCGTTACGAGGCGCGGATGCGCTCGTTCGTCGAGGCCAACCAGGAAATCGGACGTTTGAACGCACGCACCCGCGACGTCCCCGGCCCAGACACAGAGCCCAGCCCGGACTTCGCCGGCGAATGGTTCATGGAACTGGTCGGGCGCGCGATCAACGGCATCGAACTGCCCGACTACGCGGGAGTGCCGGACTCCCGCGCACCGGCAGGATCGCCGATCACCTCGTCGCCCAAGCCGTAGGGGCGTCGCATCGAATCCGTTGCCGAAGGCGGTGTTTCGGAAGCGGCGTCCGTTCGGAGGGACGGCGTGCGGTGGCGCTCAAGGCAGGGTGACGACCACCTTTCCGCTACCAGTTTGGGCCAGGGCGTGAGCGTCGGCAATGTCGGCTAACGCGAAGACGTGGTCGACGCGCGGGATATAGATCTGTCGCCGACCGAGCTCGGCAGCTTGCTGCAGCAGACCGGAGTCGTTGCGGGCGTCGATCTTTCGCAATCCCAGGCGTTGGGCACCCTCGGCGTCGATGACGGTCACGACGCGAGCGGGACCGCCGACTATGTCCACCAGATCCGGCAGCGAGGATGACGGCGCCGCGTGTACAGCCGCATCCACCCCGGTTGGAGCGAGCGCTGCGACCCGTTCAGCGAGCCCCGGTCCATACGTTGTCGCCCGAACTCCGAGGCCTGTCAGGTATTCGTGGTTGCTGGGTCGGGCGGTACCGATCACCGTGGCCCCTGCATTCAGTGCGAACGCGGCGACGGCGCTGCCGACTGCACCGGAGGCGCCTTCGACCAACAAAGTCTGCCCGTCGAGGTTCCCGAGGGCCGCGATCACCTCGGCCGCGGTGACCGCGGCGAGTCCGGCCGCGGCGGCCTGCTCGATGGACCAGGTGGAGGGGGCCGTGCTCCACGCGGTGAGCACCGCATATTGCGCGGTGGTGTCACTGACCCCACCGAGACCGAACACGACGTCACCGACATGAGTGCCTTCGACACCGGGCCCGATCTCGTCGACAACTCCAACCGCGTCCCGGCCGGGGATAGCGGGCAGATCAAGATGCACCACCTCACTCAGGTGTCCAGCGCGCAGCAGGTAGTCGATGGGGTTCACGCTTGCGGCCAGGACCCGGATGCGTACGGAATTCGTAGTTGCGTGTGGTTCTGGTGCGTCTTCGACGACGAGAACGTCGGGGTCGCCGTAACGGTGATAACGCGCTGCCTGCATTGGGTTCTCCATGGTTCATCTGAGACAGCATTACTTGCTGCGGAAAGTAATGTATCCCCGTAATGCTTTCCGTAGCAAGTAACGGTAGTATTCGGTCATGTCTGACGCCCAGCACCTGTCGCCGCAGCAGGACCGAACCTGGTCCTTGCTTGTGGGAGTGATGATGTGGTTGCCGGGCGCGCTGGACGTGTACCTCGAGCAGGTGGCTGGGCTGAGTCACGCGGAGTATCAGGTCCTGCGTTGGTTGTCGGTCAGCGAGGACCGGGAAGTGCATATGACGCAGCTGGCTGCAACGGCGGGCGTCACCCCGTCGCACCTGTCGCGCATAGTTGCCAGGATGGAAAAGCGGCTGTGGGTCACTCGGAAGAACGATCCTGATGACGCCCGACGGACGTTGGCGCAGTTGACCGAAGAGGGCGCGCAGGTGGTGGAGCGTACGGAGCCGGGGTACGCAGAGCAGGTGCGTCGGCGTGTCTTCGAGCACCTGAACGTTCGGCAAGTCGATCAGCTGGAAAGCCTCGCCGAGGCGATTCTGACGCCACTACGCGAGGACTGCGTACAGCTACTACCCACACGCACATCCCGCGCGGAGGCTTGACGCCTCACAACAGTATTGGGACTTGACCTCTTTCTGGTCGGTCGTCTGCTGGTAGACCGCGGCCACGCGTCGCAATAGGCATTGATTTCAATGGACAAGACAGTTATCACGCTTGGATTTATTCACCACTTAGTGCGAGGCCGGGCCAGTCGGTAGCTGGGTGGCAGCGATTGCACTTTTGTCGTTTCGCCTATCAGTACTGAACGGTACCGACCACAAACTGTGAGGTGTTCAGAAAATCGGCGGTGATAGCGGCCCCAATATAGTTGGCAGCCATAGCGAGTGATCCGTCGACTACGTGGGACTCGCCGTCCGGCAGCGGCCCTTCGGCATCGACTGGAAGCTCCGATTGGTGCATCAAGTTGGCCAGATTGTCTGGCACGGGGTCGAGCCCAAACCCGCAGCGCAGCAGCGGATCACAATAGGACGAGCGGGTGCCATCGGTCCAGATGTTGAATGAGTAGTGTCCTAGAACACCTTGGAACTGTACGACTTCGCGCCCTATAGACAAGGGTACGATTCCTTCATCGGCCCAGCCTGTCGAACTGATGGCAAGGGTCCAGCGCTCGGTGAGTGCGACGACGCCTACCATTTCGGGAGAGAGGTCATTCAAGGCTTTTAGGCCGAGAACCGAACCTTCGTCCGAAAATGTAACGGCGTCGAGGACGGCCTCGATCGACGAATCTCGCACGAACGCCACGGCAACGCTGGTTTCCATCCATGGATATCGGGAAGCAATCCATTCGTAGTCGCGATACGTCCATGTCATGGCGTCGAGTATGACACTCGCGCAGATCGCGAGAAGAGCTGCGGATAGACCGAAAGATCGCGGAGCTGGTTGTACGGACTCTTTGTCTAGATCATCGGGTTGTCATTGACCTGCAACGCGGCAGCCATACTCGAGCAGAAACGAAGCCGCAGTGGAGGCCGGCAGCGCGGTCAGCGGGACATATTCGCGCTGAGTCTGGCATCGGCACAATCACGCGCGATGTCGGCATTCGATTTGGTGGTGCCACCAGTTGGTCCCTCCTTGCCACCGCATGCAACCATCAGCGAAGCTAGGGTGCCAGACCGACGACGAGCGGTCTGGACGCATTACCTGATAGCTGTCCGGGGGATCTGGGTCGCAGCATTCACGTTTGAACATGCTCCCTAATCTATTCTGCTGGCCTCATCGGCTGTGGCACAGAAACATTCAGTTCGACGGCCGCCGATCAGGTCGTTGTGTCGAGGTCCAGGAGTAGTAGCTCTTGGCGCAACTGACCCGCCTCGCGCTCGTGCGGTCGGTAGGTATGTAGTTGAAGTGGGGGTTGGGCAAGTTCGTAGAACCATTCGGTCCCCGCGATGGGCTGAAGATTCTCGTATTGTCGGGTGGGGTCGGGGTGGTCGATGTTCGACATGGGTCGGGTGTCGATGACGATCGATACCAGCTGCATTCGCGTCACGGTCGCCGCGGTCACTGAACGCTCTGGTTGCCCACGGTAAACGGGTGCGGCATGATCGGCCCTGCCGGTGATACGCACAGCACCCGTCAGAGTGACGTGCTCGGGCACCGGACCGTAGACTTGGCAGTCGATCTGCACCTCACCGGATGTCGCGGTGGCCGGTAGACGCGTTTGTTTCTGGCCGACTATCGGGGCGGCTAGCTGATCATGCCCGGGCTGTAGCGCGGCGCTGAGGCGCCAGTCCGGACGCAGGCCGGCCCACAAGTCAGCAAACCCTGCGTTCCAGAAAAGGTGCCATTCGCCATGCTCACCAACACGGGGCGGTGCTTGCTGGGGTGTGTAGTCAAAGATTGCGGGAAGAATCATCACCGACCAGTATGTCGGATGCCAGTCGGCCTGGACTGGTGAGAGTCGGTGGAGTCTCAGGCCGCGGGGCGGTCGTTGATGAACACCCCGAGAGGGGCGCTCGCGACTCAGGATGGACCTGTCGCAGCTGGTGGGGAATCGTCCATCCGATGCAATCGAACTGACGTTACTTGACATAATGTTTCTTATCGGCGCGCCGGACCAGGACGATAACCAAGCACATGAAGGTACTCGTCACACAGCTTTTTTCCGGGGCCCTGTCGGATTCGATCGACTTCAACGCGTTGCTACGTCGACGACTATGTCGCCACGACCTCGCATTGATCTCAGGCCGGACCACACGTCCGGCCTACGATCCTCCGGCGGCGTTCAGGTTGTTGGCGAGGTGGCAGGAATTGGGCCGAGTAAACGAATGGGCGCCAACGGATCCTGGCCGGGTCCGTCGACTCGCTCAACTACTGTCGCACGTCAAGTCCGATGATCACACGCCGAATCGTCACGGGTGACGAAACCGCTAGCGCCACCGGGACAGCCCGAACTCGCCGTCAGCTATCTGCGACCGGTGCGTCGAGATGTGCCAGCACTGCTCGCGCTGCTTCGAGCTCATGGCTGAGCTCGTCAATTCTTTTCTGGGCCGCCGCCCGCGCCGACTCGATAACCGCGTCGACTGCCGTGATCGCAGCGTCGTCGCCGAGTGCGTGCATCGCTCGCGCCACCCGGTCCGAGGTGACCTCGGTGGGCTTACCCTTCTTGCTACCGTGCGACACCGAGACCGTCCAAGTGCTCTCGCTCACCGACGTCACGGTGACACTGACCGCGGTTGAAGTCTTGGTGCGTCGGAGCGCTTTTGGCGGGGCGGATTTCTGTTCCACTGGTCTTGTCTTCGCAGGTTCGGGTTCTGGCTTCGATTCCGTCGCAACGGTTCTCGGTGATTTCGTTACGCCTGACGGTGTGGACGTAGCCCTGACCGGCCGCGGGCGCGCTGGAGGCGTGGAAGTTGCTACCGTGCGAGTCTTCTGCAGTTCGTCGGCCTCGAACGGCAATTGATCATCGACACCCTTCGGGCTTACTGTCACCGTTGACCCGTCGACAGACATCACGCGCGCCGATGCTCCCGCGGGGAGATTGAGCGACGGCATCGGGTCACGGAGGTAGACGGTGACCCGCTTACCTGCGGTGAGTGCCGTAGACAGCATTTCCAGGTCGTCGGTAGTCAATCCGGTCGTTCTGCGCGAGTTCACGCTAACCATATTCGCACATGTGTGCGAGGATCGTGCGATCGACCGCACGTTACCGTTCACGCGATTCGCGGGTCCGGATCAGCAAACCTCGGCAGAGCGATTGCTTGCGGCCCGAAAAACATGAGCTACGTGAGCCCGGCCACGACCCGCCGGCACCAGCCAGAGTGCAGCGACGGCTGACGTGTGGGGTGCGTCCATTGACGCGTCGAATGATGCTGTGGTGCAGGGAGTTTGCATCCCTGAGCCTCGACCCGCGGCACCCCGTTGCCGTCCGCTATTTTGTCACGTGACGCACCGATGTCGCCGAGTGGTGTTCGGCGCCTTGGTAATTGACGGTCGAATGTCAGAACCTACGCGACCGGTGTCAAGTTCCGTACTGACTTCGCTACGAGACGATCGTGCGATGCTGCGCGGTGAGCCCCCTGTTGTTTCAGCTGACGCTCCCCTGTGTCCCACCGTTGTCGACAGTGCTTGTGTTGCAGATGGTTTGGGCGCCGGTTCTCTACCGTGCGAAGGACTCCCCGGATTATGTCACAGTGACAAAAGTTGGCATCTATGCCTGTGAGTGACCTCCGTCGCGTCGGTGACATTTCGGATCTTGCGTATGCGTCGCAGTCGTATCCGGAGTGGGTCCGCTAAACTTCCGATGGCAGAATTCTCCATCAATTGGGAAAGGCAGTGGGATGGCATTAGTGGATAAGGATCTGGCGAACGTCCGGTACATCGTCAACGACGTGGAAGCCTCCATTGACTTTTACACCACGCACTTCGGCTTCACTCTTCGCTACAGTGCGGCCCCCGCCTTCGCTGACGTCGTTCGTGGTTCGCTGCGTCTGCTGCTTTCCGGGCCGACGAGTTCTGGTGCCCGGATAATGCCCGATGGCGCTTTTCCCACAGCCGGCGGTTGGAACCGTATTCATCTCATCGTCGACGACCTCGACGCGGAGATCGAACGGCTGAAGGCTGCCGGAGTTCCATTCCGCAGCGACACCGTCAGTGGCCCCGGTGGACAACAGATTCTTGTTTCAGACCCATCGGGAAATCTCGTTGAATTGTTTCAGCCGGCTCCGTGACAGCACTGGAGCGGTACGTCATGCACGGCTTGTAGCAAACGTGCCGACCGAGGAACTCGACAAGACATTCGCAGCCTGGGGTGGCCCGCCCCCGGTGCTGCGCCCGGACAACGCCCAGGGTTCATATCTCAAGCGCTGCAACAGTTCCGCGGTACAGACCCTGGCGTGCGACCGACGTCGCCGACTCAGGATTGGTATTGCAACATCCGCTCGACGGCGGTGACGACCGATTGCCGGCGAGCGGCAACTCCGTCACCGCCGGCTGGGTCTTCCTCGAGTCCGGTAAGTCCTTTTGGTGACAGCTGCCAGGCTTGCGCGATGGCGTAGATGAAGACCAGAACGTCGATGGCCGACAACGGTCGGGCCGCGGCCGTCGCGACGGCGAGCGCTTTGTTCCGATAGACATTGCGCGGCTCAGCAGTGGCCTCTGGTCGCTCGAGCTGAGCCCACATACTCAGCCGGAGTACTTCGGGGAAACGCTGATGATGATCGAATACGTCACCGGCCCAGCCGGCAAGGTCATCCGGACGCGGCGGGACGTTCTCGGCCATGCGACGCAGAGCCTCTGCCAGGGTCGCATCGAATAGGCCGCTCTTGCCGCCGAAGTACGCGTAGATCATCCGAACGTTGCTCTGCGCCTGAGTAGCGATCCGCTCAACCCGCCCGCCCGCGAACCCGTGCGCGGAGAACTCGTCGGTTGCCGCCGCGAGGATCCGCTCTCTGGTGGCTTCGGCATCGCGGGCCATTGCTCTCTCCCCTGCTTCGGATTGACGGGCTTACAGTCACAGGCTAGCTTACAAGTAAGTATTCATTTACTTATCAACTGGAGGCGACATGCCCCGTATTGCCCTCGTGACCGGAGCCAACCGCGGACTCGGACGAGCCACCGCACTCGCCTTGGCCAGGAACAAGATCAAAGTCGTCGCGGCCTCGCGGAGCGATGCGAGCGAGGTCGTGGACGACATCGTCGGATCGGGCGGCGAAGCCATCGCGGTCCACTTGGATGTCGAAGACCTCTCCTCCATCGAGGCGGCACGCATCGCTGTGCTCGCCAGCATCGGGCAGGAGTGGAACACCAGCACCATTGACGTGCTGGTCAACAACGCCGGGGTGGGCCTGTTCGCGCCTCTCGGCGCCATTACGGCTGAAGACTTCGACGCCACCTTCGCCGTTAACGTCCGTGGTCCGCTCTTTGTCACGCAAGCTTTCTTGCCCCATCTGTCGGAAGGAGCGAGCATTGTCAACGTGTCGAGTTCGCTCAGCCGACACGTCAGCCCGGCGACCTCCGTCTATGCGGCATCGAAGAAGGCCCTCGAAGCACTTACCCGCAGCCTCGCCCTCGAACTAGGCCCGCGGGGCATTCGGGTCAACTCGATCGCCCCCGGTCCCACCGCGACCGACTTCAATGGCGGAGCCATGCGCGACAGCGAAGCCATGCGCGAGGCACTCTCCGGGCAGACCGCTCTCGGGCGAGTGGGCGACCCGGATGAAATCGCCGACGCGATCTCAGCCCTTGTGTCCCGTGAGTTCCGCTGGGCTACGGGTGAACGCATCGAGGTATCCGGTGGTGTCTTGCTGTGACTGAACCAATGACCCGTCGAGCACACATCGACGCGTCCCGGCGTCGACCGGGCTTTCGACACGCGAGCGCGCCATTCGTTGCTCACGTCGCCCGGGCTCTATAACAGCCCTGGGCCGACTATCGGGGACGTGCTTGGTGCCGGAAACAGGTAGTGCACTACTCGTGAGTGCACCGATCAAATGTCAGACGATTGAAGCGTCAGACGGTAGAAGCGGTTCCCGCATTGAGCGGCCCACAACTCGTGACCCGAGTCCGCACGCGAGAACCCTTTGCAGGAAGGTCTTGCGATGCTTCGGGGAGCAGTGTTCATCGGCGTGGATCGTACGGGTGCCGGCATGCCGGTGCTGTGCGCCGCCGCGTCGGGCGCGCGGCAGATGTACGACTGGGCCGTCGATTCCGATCGCGGTGGAATCGAGCCGGCGAACGCTCGCCTCCTCACAGATGCCGACGCCAAGGTCACCTCTGACGGGGTGCTGACCGCGGTCGAGGAACTCATCGCAACCGGTGTGGACCAATTGATCGTCTACTTCGCGGGACACGGCCTGCTCGTCGAGATGATCGAGACCTGGATGCTGTCAGACGCACCGGTCCGGGGCAACGCGGCGATCAGCGTAGGTAAGAGCATCCAAGCCGCCAAAAGGGGAAAGACGCCGCACGTCGTCATCATCTCAGATGCCTGCCGAACGCCCGCCCAGGACATCGACACCCAGTCACTCACGCCGGTCTCCGCATTTCCCAACAGTCCCGGAAGTGCCACGCGCCCACGGGTTGACGTCTTCTACGCCAGCGCGCAGGGTCAGGCCGCGATCGAGATCAATACCGTTGCCGCCGAGGGGATCTACACGTCGGTGCTCCATGAGGCACTCAATGGGCGACTGTACGACGTGCAGGGTCTCGAGCGGGATGTGATGGTGCGCGGCGACGACGGTGACCCTCGCTGGTACATCTACACCAATCCGCTCTGCGTCTACCTCGAAGCGGCGGTCGGCGAACGCCTCGCGGAACTTGATCTCGACATGGATCAGTCGCCAACTTTCGACGTTCAGGTCGGCCCGAACAAGCGGTGGCTGGCCAGCGTCAAGCGCGGCGACGACGGTCCTATCGTGCGCGGTTTCGCCGGCGACACCGAAACCGGCCTGGAGAGTATGGTTTCCAGGCGGTCGCTGTCGAAGATCACTACGACCCTGTACCAGGCTGCGGCGGGTCCGTCGGAGACGTTCACCTCCGAGCTCGCACTGGCAGAGTCCGAGGGTGCCGGTCGATTCGTCAGCTCGATCCAAACTTTGCTCGACCCGGTTGGGACCGACACTGTGCTGCCACCCACGGATGGAATTCGGCGCGGACTCCGCATTCGAGGTGCGTCGATTCGCCGCGCAACGTCACCCAATGGGGCGGTGGTCACCGATGGCAGGATGATCGATCTGGCGGCGGGTTCGGGCACCCGCATGGTGGCCTTCGAACTCGACAATGACACGACGACAATGCTTCCCGTGGTCGAGGGTCATGTGACGGAGGTCCATGTCGATGGCCGGCACATCAGTGGGGTGTTCTTTGACCCGCAGAGGGCCGAGTCGAGTCGCGATCAGTATCTCCGACGCATCAAGGCGATTGTCACCGCGTCGGCGCAGCGTCGTCGCTATCCCGATGTGCTGGAGGGCGTCCGTCTGGCCGCGTTGTTGACTCGAAACCAGCCAAATGACCTGACACTCGCGTTGTATCGGGCCTACGCACTCGGAACCAGCCAGGATCTGGATCAGTTGGCAGAACTGCGAATACGGCTGTCTGAACAGTTCGGTGACATCGAATTCCTTGACCTGGCTCTGCTGGAAGCCGAGTCATCGCCTGGGTCAGCGCATGGTGCACAGCTCACGACGCCCTTCCCGCTGCTCACACAGGGCTGGGATCTCATCACCGACGACGGCCCGACCCTGTGGTCGCGAACCGGCGAACTCCGACGCCACCTACTGCCGTCGCTGTGGACGGTCTTCGACAGTGCCGCAACCGATCTGTTGTTCGAACCCGCTTGAGTCGAACCGACACGAGGAGAACCACATGTCCCGAGAGATCATCTTCATCCACGGTCGATCGCAGCAGGGCAAGGACCCCGCCGCACTCAAACAAGAGTGGATGGATTGCCTCAACGAAGGTCTCGCGAAGAGCGATCCGACGTTGCCTCCGATCAACACCGACCAGGTGCGGTTCCCCTTCTACGGGGACACCCTCGACCGCATGGCGAAAGGGTTCACGGACGGCGACGTCCCTGACGTCGTCCTGCGCGGCGAACCGAACCTCAACAGTGACGCGAAGCGATTCCTGTTCGACGTGCTCACCGATGTGCAACGGCAAGAGCACATACCCGACGCCGAGATCAGCGCACAGACCGGAATGGACGTCACCGAACGCGGCCCGCTGAATTGGCCCTGGATGCGCGCCATCCTGCAGAAGCTCGATCAGGACAGCAAATTGAGCGCCGTGACCATCGCGCTGGCCAGCTACGACGTCTTCCAGTACCTCACCAACGGCACTATCCGCCGACGCATCGACGACGGCGTCATCGGCGCTTTCACGCCGGGAGCCGACAGTGTCGTCGTTGCGCACTCCCTGGGCACCGTCGTCGCCTACACCCTCTTGATGCGCGAAGGTGAGCGTCGGAACTGGAAGGTACCCGAGCTGATCACCGTCGGTAGCCCGTTGGCTGTCAACGCGATCCGTGATCGAGCACCGGGTATCGGTGAAGTCGGTGGCAACCGCACACCGCCCTGCGCCGAGAGTTGGTTCAACGCCATGGATCCCCACGATGCCGTGGCATTGCACCCACTCGACGTCGACCATTTCACCATCAACCCACCGGTACCGGCGATCGAGAACAAAACCGATGTGGACAACCGAACGCCGAATCAGCACGGCATCAGCGGATACCTGGGTGATCCCGTGGTGGCGCGGCGAATCTACGACGCACTACAGGAGTAAGGAAATGGCCACCGAAGAGATCGACTTTCATCTCGAGATCAGTCGATATCTGGCCGCCGATCATCGCGGCGGCTATCAGGCGAAGGTGCTCGGGGCACCTTCGGGTGGTCACCCGAACGCCATATTCGACATCGATGTCGACGACATCGTGAACCAGCGAGACGAGCTCGAGAACGCCATCCTGGCCGCGTCCGTCCCGGCGCGGCGCGCGATACCTGTCAGCGAACGGTCGTTGCACGAAGTCGGCACGAGCTTGTTCCGTGCGGTGTTCGACGGTCCCGTGAACAACGCGTACCGAGCCAGCCTGGGGGCCGCGCAACACCAGCGCAAGCGACTTCGGCTGGTGCTCAGCCTGACGGCACCGGAACTGGCCGCCGTCCCGTGGGAGATGCTGTTCGACCCCGACGACGGGAGATACCTGTGTCGGCAGAGGCCACTCGTTCGGCACATCCCGGCGCCGGACTACGACCCTCTACCCCTCGACGTAGAGCCTCCGCTGCGCGTCCTGTGCATCGTCGCGTCCCCGAGAAATCTTGGCGCGCTCGACACGGAGGCCGAGATCGGCCAGCTGAGGGCGGCTTTGCGGGAGCAGATCGAGCAGCGTCGGATCGAGTTGGTCTGCGTGCCCCAGGCATCGTGGAGCAGCGTGCACCGCTACCTGATCTCGGGGACGTGGCATGTGCTGCACTTCATCGGTCACGGCGACTACGACCCGGCGAAGACCGAGGGTTGCATTGCGCTGGTGGGTGAGAATGGCCGCGCCGACATGATCGAGGCCTCACGGCTGACCGAATTGCTCGACGAAGCGGAACCCACTCCGCGTCTGGTCGTGCTGAATTCGTGCTCGTCGGGGCGGGCCGCATCCGACGACCTGTTCGCAGGCACCGCCGCTGCCCTCGCCCGCGGCGGGATAAGCGCTGTCGCTGCAATGCAATTCACCGTCAGCGATGCGGCAGCGATCGAGTTCGCACGTGGCTTCTATACGGCGGTCGCCGAGGGCCGAGATATCGACCGCGCCGTCCTCAGTGGACGAAAGGCCATCCTGGGGTTACCGAACACCCTGGAGTGGGTGACGCCGGTGCTGTACATCCGGGGTGGGTCGACTCGGTTGTTCCATCTGACGGATCAGGTGCCCGGTGCACCGTCGAATCCACTGCCGAACATCGTGCGCGACCTGCCGTCGAATCCAGTGTCGGTGCAGCAGTCGAATCCAGCACCGGAACCGTGGTCGGATCGGCGATCGCGGCAGGTGTCGGGACAGCCGTCGTTTCCGGTACCAGAACCGCGATCGGATCGATGGGCGCAGCCGGTCGGTCGGCAGGAGCCGGCGTGGCAGTCGCAGCCGAGTTGGCCGCCCGTTGAACATCCGCGTCCGGAGCCACGGACCGAGCACGTGGTTGTACCGCGTACCGAGTTGTCGGATGAGGTATTTGCAGACAACAAGCCCGCTGCACCGAAGTTGTTGCTCTGCCTGGTCGCGGCAGGTCTGGCGATACTCGCGGCTGGGCTGATGATCGTCAATCCGTTCGTGCCCTATGCAAAGGGCAGTCCTGGGCACACGATCTTCAACCGAGACGAACTTCGGATTCTCCTGATCCCTTCGATGTCACTCGCGTTCATCGCTGGACTCGCCGGAGTACTCACGGGCAGTTCTGGGCGTGCTCGTCTGATCGGTCTCGGCTTGATACTGAGCGGCGCTGCAATCGGCCCATCGCTACTCTTCACACAGTGGATCAGTGAAGAAGGATCTCCGTCGGCCTGGAGCAACTGGGATATCGCCGTATGGGTCTGGGTCATCGGGGCCTTGAGCTGGACCCTCGGAGCGGGTGTGGCCGGTTTCGTGCTGCTGTCCACACGAGGGCCATCGCCCCGATTGCGATTCACCTTCACCGAGCGACGTACCCAGCTGGCACTTCTTCTCGGCGGTCTCGCGTGCATCGTGCTGCTTTGGCACCATTTCTCGATGCCCGGCGCGTGGCAAGAAGAACGGCGAGTCAGTCCGCTGCTCGGCGGGCTGTGGATCGCGGGAGCGGCGCTCCTGGTCCCGCTCGTCGCCACCGCGATGCGCGAGCACTCTCTTCGGGTCGGATTCGTTCTCGGGTGGGCCGGAGTATCCGCCGCATTTCTCTTCTACCGAATCCAGATTCTTTACGAGAGGCACGATGACTCAGCGATGCCGCTGGCCCTGGCCGTCATCTTCGGGCTCCTCGTCGTTGCCTGCGCCGTGGTGTTCACGCGTACCTGGCGGGACGGAGTCAACCAGGTGGAAGGGGGCCGTCCACTCCCCCTCCGCTAGGCTCTCGACGTGAAGCGGAAACCCGAAAATACAGCTACACCGCTCGCCGCGAATCTCCTTGGGGCCGCCATATTATTGACCCTCGTAGGTTCATTTTGGGCCCTCGTAGAGGCAGTTGACTGGTCGGGAAATGTGACGAGTCACCGTACGCCCGGTACCAAACCGTATAAGGGATACGAGAGCAAGCACTGGGGAATGGGTGATCGAATTCTGGTGTTCTTCGGGTTCGATTCCGAATCAGCAGTGGTGGTTTCCCAAGCCCTGCTCTGGACCTCTCGTCTTGGTTTCGCGGTGACTGCCATTCTCATCTTCCTGGTTGCGCGCGTCCTGATGGCGGCGCGGTCAACAGGATGACCTCATCAGAACGAGTGAGTTTTACAGTGTGACAACGATTTTCCCGATCTGTCGGCCATGTTCGAGATAGTGGTGGGCCGCGGCGATGTCGTCGAGTTTGAATACTTTGTCGATCGTCGGGTTCAGAGCCCCGTTTCGCAGTCCGGCTCCCAGGAATGCGGCGATTCTCCGCACCACCACGGGATCGAGTGTGTGCTCGAAGCTCGCGTACCGGATCAAGGTGAGGGGATTCATCGGAACAGGAGCAGGCCGTGAATCGAGCCAGCCCACCGCCACGATTTTTCCGTTGAACTTCAACGCGCCGGCGAGTTCGGCCAGGCCGGGGCCCATGACCGAGTCGAGGATGATCTCCACCCCCACGCCATCGGTGCACTGTTTGGCGACCTCGGCTACGTCGTCATCATCGGAGACGATCACCGTGGCGGCGCCCGCCTGCAAGAGGGTGTCCTTCTTCGCGGTGCCACGGGTGACAGCGATCGGGATGGCGCCGATGAAATTCGCGATCTGGATCGCGGCCAGGCCCACGCTGCTCGATGCTGCGGTGATCAGAACGTGGTCACCGGGGCGCAGACCCGCCTTCTCCACCAGGGCCCCGTAGGCCGTGGAGTACGACACCCACAACGCCGCAGCGCTGGTGGCGTCGAGCGTCTCCGGGCGGGTGATGACCCGGCCGGCCGGCACAATCGTGTACTCGGCGTAGGTTCCGTTGATGTCTGCGTCGGGCACGGCGGTGATGATGACCTCGTCACCGACGCGGACACTCGGGACGCCCGAACCGACCGCGTCAACGGTACCGGCGCCTTCGATCCCGAGTCGGGCATGCGGAAGCCGGATCGGTGCCGGGTAGTGCCCGGCGCGCATCATCTGATCGAGACGGTTGACCCCGAACGCGTCGATCTTGATACGCAGTTCGCCCGCGCCGGGCTCACTGATCGGCTCATCCACGATTTGCAGAACATCCGGTTCACCAAACTCGTTGAATACGACAACACGTGCCATGGTGGCGACTCCTTCTCGGTGTGCTGCATGTACTTCAGGTCGAGTGCATTGCAGTCAGACGCTATTATTTATACACTCGTGCAAGTAATGCAAGTGTCAAAATCACGGAGGTAGAGATGGCGGGACGACCGGTTGACCATCAGCGTCGGGTCGCGTTGCTGGATGCAGTGGTCGACTACGCGGTCGAGCAGGGGTTCTCCGAGCTGACGTGGCGTCCTGTCGCCGCAGCCCTCGGGGTCACCTCGAACACACTGGTACATCATTTCGGTACCAAGGAGCAGATGTTTCAGGCCGTCCTCGCGCGGCTTCGAGAACGCCTCATCGTGGATACCGAAGGGGCGCTCGGCGAGCAGCCCGACCTGGCAAGCGCGGCACGGGTGGCGTGGGAGCACACCTCGGACCCCAAGCGGGAACAGGAGTTTCGACTGTTCTATGCCGTGTATGGGCGCGCTCTACAAGCGCCACAGCAATTCACCGAGTTTTTGGGGCAGGTGGTCACGGACTGGATGCGCTCGCTGTGCGAAGTGCAAGGCCCGGACGTCGATCCTGATATTGCCAGACGACGGGCGACACTCGTGATCGCGACGATTCGAGGGCTGTTGCTCGACCTACTGACCACCGGTGATCGTGACCGAGTCCACGATGCGGCTGAGGCCTTTCTCGCCGGCCTGTAGTCGCCGATTGCGGGCGTGACTTCATAAGCGCGACAACCACTCTCGTGTGTGCGGGTCCGAAATGTTCCGAAACAGGACGAAACGGTCACACAAACGGAGAGCATTTTTCGGCGGTCTTGCCAGTGACTGGCATCACGCGTAGCGTCCGGAGAATGAGCAGTACCACCACTGCGATGCATATGAGCGACGGCATTGTCGACGCGCCGACGTCGCTGCTCTTTGCTGCGATTGCTGTGTGTGGTCTTGCCTTTGCGGCCTGGCGGGCGCGTTCGGAGCTCGACGAGCGAACAGCTCCGATGGCAGGCCTGGTGGCCGCCTTCATCTTCGCTGTTCAGATGGTCAACTTCCCCATCCTGCCTGGTGTCAGTGGCCATCTGCTCGGGGGCGCGTTGGCCGCGATCCTGGTCGGGCCGTACGTCGGGGCGCTGTGCGTGGCAATCGTGCTCGTTGTGCAGGCGTTGCTCTTCGCCGATGGTGGACTCACGGCCTTGGGCGCCAACATCACAAATATGGCACTGATCGGTGTCGCTGTCGGTTATGTCCTGGCCCGACTCCTCGCTCCCCTGCTGGTTTCCCGCGGCGATGCGGGGATGGCCGGCATCGGATTCATTGCCGCACTGGGAGGTACCGTCGCCGCGGCGATGGGTTTTGTACTCGAGTATGCGATCGGTGGCGCATCGGGCTCCACGCTCGGCGAGGTAATGGGCTACATGCTGGCCACCCATCTTCTGATCGGGGTCGGAGAAGGCGTCATCACCGCGATCACCGTTGTCGCGGTGGCCAAAGCACGTCCTGATCTGGTCTATCTGCTGCGTGCTGTGCGCCGAACAGACAGTGCCCGAAGCGCTTCGGACCACCCGGGCCGATCGATGACCAGATTTCTGCTCGCCTTCGCGGCAGCAGCTTTTCTGGCCGCCGGCCTCTTGTCGTACGTGGCCAGTTCGCAGCCCGACGGTCTTGACGCAACCACCCAGCGGGGATGCACCGTGGTCGAGGTCGATGGTGCCGAACAACTCGATGGCCAGTGCATTGCCCAGAATGCCAGTGAACATCACCGCTCCGAATCGTTCCTGGCCGACTACACCATCAACGGCAACGAGACACTCACGGGCGCAGCGGGAATCGTTGGCGTGCTGGCGGTATTCGCGCTCTTGGTCGCCGTGATTCGGCTGATCCGCGTAGGCAGACGTCGCTCCGCACTGGTAGCACCCGCAGGCGTCTCCGATACCCGCAGCCAGGCGCCGTAACAGTGGGCGCGGGAAACTCGCTCTATCTGCCCGGAAACTCGCCGGCACACCGCGCCGCTGCCGAAGTGAAAATCGTGGCCGCGGTCATCGCGGTGTTCGCCGTGGTTGCGACGCCCCGAGAGTTGTTCTGGCCGTTCGGGTGTTACGCCGCCATCCTGATCGGAGTCTGGTGGTGGGCACGCATCCCCCTACGTTGGATCCTGCCGCGGATGGTGATCGAACTGCCCTTCGTCATCCTGGCCGTGCTACTCCCCTTCGCCGACGGCGGCCCACAGACCGAGGTTCTCGGAGTGTCACTGTCGACGCAAGGGCTATACGCCGCATGGGGCGTCATAGCCAAAGGCACACTCGGTGTCGGGGTGTCGCTGACCCTGGCGGCAACCACGAGCGTCCGTGACCTACCTTCCGGGCTGACCCGGCTGCGGGTGCCCGGAATGATCGTCACCATCGTCGTACTCATGCTGCGGTACGTTGATCTGCTTGTCGCGGAAGCCATCCGGATGCGTATGGCGCGCATCTCGAGAGGCGACGATCCGCGTACCCTGCGCCAGGTCGGGGCCACCGCGCGTGGAGCCGGAGCCCTGTTCCTGCGCTCCTATGAACGCGGAGAACGCGTCCACCTCGCCATGCTCTCGCGCGGATTCACCGGAGCGGTCCCCCACTATGGGACGATCCCGGCAACCGCCACAACCTGGCTGTTGGCCCTGATCCCGACCACAGCAGCGGTCGCTGTCAGTATCTGCGCCTGGTGGCTGCAATGACAGCGATATCGGCCGTGGCGGCGGGCACCGTGCGGGTGGTTGACCTCAGCTTCGCCTACCCCGACGGAACCGGCGCACTGCACGAGGTGAGCCTGCACCTCCCCGCCGGCGAGCGGGTCGCCGTCCTCGGACCCAACGGCGCCGGAAAATCGACCCTGATGTTGCAACTGAACGGTGTGCTGACCGCGGATTCCGGTGAAGTCCACATCGGAGACATTCAACTGGGCCCGGACACTGTGCGCGAGGTCCGGCGACGGGTCGGCCTGGTATTCCAGGATCCCGACGATCAGCTGTTCATGCCGACCGTCGCCCAGGATGTCGCCTTCGGCCCTGCGAATTTCGGGGTCCTGGGTTCCGACCTCGACAAACGTGTCGCCGAGGCCCTAGCCGCAGTGGGAATGTCAGACCGGGCCGATCGGTCACCAGCACATCTGTCGGTCGGAGAACGTCGCCGCGCCGCGCTGGCCACCACGCTCGCCTGCCACCCCGATGTCCTGGTGCTTGACGAGCCGGCGGCGAACCTCGACCCGGTCGCCCGGCGAGAGCTCGCCGAGGTACTGCGGAGGTTGCCGACCACCATCGTGATGGTCACCCATGACCTGCACTACGCACAACGAATCTGCACCCGTGCCCTGATCCTCGACGGCGGCCGGATTGTCGCCGACGGCGATATCGCAGAGATACTCGGTGACAGGGACCTACTCGAACGCCACCGCCTTGCCTGAATCATCCCGCGCCTGCTCACTCCAGCCGGCCATCGGATTGTCGGCAAACCAGACGGTTGGCAATACCTGCATTCGGCGCGACACTGGACATATGCCCGGTGCCGAAACGACAAGCGACCTCGCGGTCGCCCAGGCGCGCTCGATCCTGCAACACCACCGATTGCGGTGCACCGCCCCCCGCGTGGCCGTCATGACAATCCTGATCGCCGACCCGGCCGTCGGGCATCTGAGCGCACAACAAATCGTCGAACGACTCACCGAACAACGCGACCTGGTCGACCTGACCACGGTCTATCGAACCCTCACCACCATGGTCGAGGTCGGGATCCTGCACGCCCTCACCGTTGGCGACCGTGTCACCACCTACGGATTGGCCGAACAACCCCACCACCACGCCGTCTGCACCCGGTGCGACGCCGTGATCGAAGTACCCGCCGAATATCTCGCCGAGGCCCTCGCCCGAGCCAGTGACGGCAGCCGCTTCGAACTCCCCGCCACCGCGGGCCTGACCCTGCACGGACTGTGCCCGACCTGCCAGGAAGAAACGAAATAGGTATTCGGCACCTGACCGTCCGCCTTTACAGTTTTTTGGTCGACGACGATGCCGAGACAGCGGGTCGACCCGCGCTCGACGAGTTCTACTGGCACAAGGCGTGTTACGGCCGCACCGAGCTGTGGATCAGTGATCAACATCTCCACCAGTTCGTGGCCGAGTCGCTCTGGACCGGGGTCGAACGTCGTCAACGGGATCGGGCCTGTGCGTGAGACATTGCTGTCACTCGAGGTGTGGCGGCGGGGTACTCAGGCCTGCAGCAGATGTCGCACCCGCGCGGCCTCTCTCGTGAGGTGATCGCGCTCCGGAACGTTTGCGGCAGTGCGGGATGCCTCGGCATACAGATCAGCGGCGACCTCGAGATCACCCGCGCGTTCATGCAGATATGCCGACACCGCGACATAGCGTGGTAGCGCCGGGTCCACGTCGACCAGCGCAGCCATGCCGGCTTGCGGCCCGTCGGCCTCGCCGACCGCCACTGCGCGGTTGAGTCGGACCACCGCGCTGTCGGTGATGAGAAGCAGTTCGTCGTACCACTCGACGATCTGCACCCAGTCCGTCTCGGCAGTGCTACGGGCATCGGCGTGCAGCGCGGCGATTGCGGCCTGCGCCTGGTATTCACCCAGCCGGTCACGAGCAAGCGCCGCCTGGAGTATTGCCACGCCCTCGGTGATCTGCGTTGTATCCCAACGGGATCGGTCCTGCTCGGCCAGCGGCACCAACCGCCCGCCTGGTCCGGTACGAGACGCGCGGCGCGCATGGTGGAGCAGCATGAGTGCAAGCAGCCCGGTGACCTCGGGTTCGTCGGTCTGGGCAACAACCTGTCTGGTGAGACGAATCGCTTCGGCCGCAAGGTCGACTTCGCCGCTGTACCCCTCGTTGAAGACCAGGTAGAGCACCCGCAGAACGGTCCCGAGATCGCCGTGCTGGTCGAGCCGAAGTCCGGAGATCCGCTTCTTGGCCCTGCTGATCCGTTGGGCCATGGTCGCTTCAGGCACCAGATATGCCGACGCTATCTGGCGGGTGGTGAGGCCACCGACCGCTCGCAACGTCAATGCGACAGCCGACGCCGATGACAGCGTCGGGTGCGCACACAGGAAGTACAGCTGCAGCGTCTCGTCCGCATCAGGTGCCGGACCGGGGACGGGCTCGACCTCGACGGCGAGTTCCCTACCCCGCCGCGAACTCTCGGCGCGCGCGGCGTCGAGGAACCTGCGCCACGCCACTGCAACCAGCCAGGCTTTGGGATCGCGAGGTGGATCGTCAGGCCACGATTCCATGGCCCGGATCAACGCCTCCTGGACGGCGTCCTCGGCCGACGCGAAGTCGGCTCCGCGCCGGACGAGGACACCGATCACCGCGGGCACAAGCTCCCGCAGTAGAGCCTCGTTCACTCGGTCACCGTGGGCGGGTCGCTGAGAAATGGTCGGACCTCGAGCCACTCGTGGATCGGCTTGCCCCCGGCGCCGGGCGCCGCGGACAGCTCCCCTGCCAGCTCCGCAGCACGATCCCACGACGCCACATCGATGACCATCCAGCCGGCGATGAGGTCTTTGGTCTCGGCGAACGGACCATCGGTCACCGGTGGACGCCCTTCGCCGTCGTACCGCACGAACGCACCGTCGGGCGCGAGCGCCTGTCCGTCGACGTACTCACCCGTTCCTTCCAGGCGGTCTGCGAAATCCTGCATGAACTTGATGTGTGCGTCGACCTCATCCGGCGTCCACTGGTCCATCGGCACCGAGTCGCCGATGGGAGTCGGGCCGCCTCGGTAGTGCTTCAGCAGCAGATACTTCATGGTGTTTCTCCTTCGTCGTCGCGGCGCGTTGTCGCCGCCTGCATATCTGAGACGGAGCCACCACCCCATTCTCGACACCCTGGCACCCCGAAATCATCTTTTTCGTCAAGCGCTGCTCTCTCCCGTCATCGGGTTTACCATTCGACGTGAATGTGGTCGTGCCGTTACGAGTTCGGGCGCTCGGTCGATTGCTTGACGCCTCCCCCGCTGATTTGCCGAGCGGCTACCCGTGTGCCGGCGCGAACGATCGGATGCTGATGGATCTAGGCCTCTCGGGAAAGTTGGCGGTCGTCACCGGCGCCAGCAAAGGTATCGGGCTGGCGGTGACCTCCGCGCTGACAGAGGAAGGCGCGCACGTCGTCGCCGGATCACGAAGCCGGGGCCCCGATCTTGCTCGCCTGGAAGATGCGGGCCTGGTGACGTTCGTTCCCGTGGATCTGTCGACGCCCGAAGGTCCGATCGCGTTGATCGAGCAGGCCAAAACGCTCGGCGGTGTGGACATCCTCATCAACAACGCCGGAGCGGTGACCCCGAGGCCGGCCGGGTTCGTGGGCGTGACCGACGACCAGTGGTATGACTCCTGGACCCTGGGGCTGATGGCAACCGTGCGAACCACCAGGGCCGCGATACCTCAGCTTCTTCGACGTGGCGGCGGAACGATCGTCACTGTCAGCTCGGTCAATGCCTTTCTCCCCGACCCTGGGGTTGTGGACTACAGCGCGGTCAAAGCGGCCCTCACCAATGTGTGTAAATCGCTCTCGAAAGAGCTCGGTCCGCAAGGAATACGTGTCAACACGGTCAGTCCGGGACCGGTGTCCACCAGCCTGTGGCTCGGCGAGGGCGGCGTTGCCGAGACAATTGCCGGCGCCAGTGGCGGACAAGCCGACGAGGTCGCCAAAAGCGCAGCAGCGCAGTCGGTCACAGGACGGTTCACAACGCCCGAAGAGGTCGCCGCTCTCGTGCTCTTCCTGGCTGGAGAAACATCTGCCAATGTGACCGGATCAGATTTCACCATCGACGGCGGCCTGATCCAGACGCTGTGAAAACCCACGATCGAACGGAACACGAATGGCCGCTGCACCTCAGAACAACCACGTCCTGTTCATCCACGGTTTGTGGATTCATTCGAGCGCATGGGAACCATGGATCTCCCTCTTCGCAGAGCGTGGCTATACGGCCACTGCTCCGGGCTGGCCCGGAGACGGCGTGACCGTGCAAGAGACCCGTGAAGCGCCGGAGAAGATGAACAACGTTGGAATACAGGACGTTTACGAGCACTACGCGAAGCTGATCGGAACACTCGAGACCAAACCGATCGTCATCGGACATTCCTTCGGCGGTCTGATCGCTCAAGAACTCCTCGCGACCGACCTCGCCGCGGCCGCAGTCGCGATCGATCCGGCTCCGATCAAAGGGGTCAAGGCACTTCCCTTCTCACAGTTGAAGTCCGGATTTCCGGTCCTGTCGAACCCCGCGAACAAGAAGAAGACGGTGGCCTTGACCCCGAAGCAGTTCCACTACAGCTTCGGCAACACACTGACACAAGAGGCGTCCGACGAGTTGTTCGAGAAATGGACCATCCCCGGACCCGGCCGCCCGCTGTTCGAAGACGCAACCGCCAACTTTCGCCGCAATTCCCCGGCAGCAGTGGACACACACAAGGCGAGCCGTGGGCCTTTGCTCCTGATTTCAGGAACCGAGGATCACACCGTCCCGGCCAAGGTGACAAGAGAAGTTCTCGCGATGTACGCCGGTGGTGATTCGATCACCGAATATCACGAGTTCGAAGGCCGTGGACACTCCCTCACCATCGACGACGGTTGGGAAGAGGTCGCGGGGACGACACTGGCCTGGCTGAGCGACAAAGGTTTCTGACGCGAGAGGGAGCGCAGATGTGGGATCTTGGCGGGCGCGTTGCCCTCGTCACGGGCGCTACGAGCGGAATCGGAAAGGCCACGGCATCCAGGCTTGCAGCTCATGGGGCGCACGTGATCGTGTCCGGTCGTGACCTCGAGCGTGGCAAAGTAGTCGTCGAAGCGATCGAGAGTGACGGCGGTAAAGCCGATTTCATCGGTGCGGAATTGACTGGCGCCACAGCAGCTGTTGCTCTGGCGCAGGATGCGATGGCGTTGACGGGTCACGTCGACATCCTCGTCAACAACGCCGGGGCCGCAGTCTTCGGGCCGACCTCCGGTGGTACCGAGGAAGACTTCGACGCGCTGTATGCGCTCAATGTCAAATCTCCGTATTTCCTTGTCGGTCAGCTGGTTCCAACCATGATCGAGCGCCAGTCCGGTGTGATCGTCAACGTGAGCACGATGGTCGCGAGCTTTGGGAGTTCGTCGTCGGGGATCTATGGCTCGAGCAAAGCCGCACTGAACCAGCTCACCAAGGATTGGGCGGTGGAGTTCGGCCCCCACGGTGTGCGTGTCAACACCGTCGCACCCGGTCCCACGCGGACTGAAGGGACGGAACGGGTGCTGGGTCCAGTGCTCGACAAACTTGCGGCCAAGTCGCCCTTGGGCCGTCCGGCAACGCCCGACGAAATTGCGTCGGTCATCGTCTTCTTGGCAAGCGATGACGCGGCCATGGTTCATGGTCAGCTCATTCACGTCGACGGCGGTCGGAGCATCATCTGACGGCGACGAGCTCGCCTTCCTGCTTCAGCGTTGTGTCGCGGTGGCGGCGGCCAGGATCGTCGTCGCCACTTCGCCGGGCCGGGACACCAGAGAGGCGTGAGAGGCGTCGACCTCAGTGGTGTGGCCTGCCGCTGCACGGGACGCCATGAACCGCTGCAGGGCAGGCGGAATGACCTGATCCTGCTGGGAGACGAGGTACCAGCTGGGTACCTTTGCCCACGACGGGTCACCAGAGGGTTCGAGGTTGGCCACAAGTGCTGCAGACTTTTGGTGAGCGAACATGTCGGCCGCGGTGGCGTCGTCGACGTCCTGAGCGAAGATCTCATGGAAGTACGGCTCGGCGATGTAGCCGTCGACGTTGTATCCCGCGATCCCGGTCGGATCCTCGACAACCTTGAGCTCCAGCGCGGGCGGCAGCAGCCGACTGCCGGGATAGATCAACGGGTTGAGCAGACCTTGGACGAACTCGCCCTGCGCGGGAGCAAATGCCGCGATATAGACATTCGCGACTACGTCGGGATCGTGAGTATTGGTGATGACCGCTCCGCCGTAGGAATGTCCGACGAGGACAATCGGGCCGCTGATGGTCGCGAGCTGCTTCTCGAGCGCGGCAGAGTCGTGAGCCGGCCCTCGCAGCGGATTGTCGAAGGTCTGAACCGGATACCCGGCAGCTCCCAGCGTCGCTGCGACGTCACGCCAGCCAGAAGAATCGGCGAATGCTCCGTGAACGAGGACGATTGTCGGTTTTGTCGTCGGCTCGGCGTTCGCGGGAACGGCTGACAGGCAGAACACAGCGACGAACAACGCGATGATCGCCGCCAGGCGAGTGTGTAGCCCGGACCGTGTCGGACTGATGCGGGCAGTGGTGGACACCATGGCCGATCCCCTCTCGTCGCAATTGAAGTAACAGACAACCTAGAGGTGATCCACCCGTCTGACCTGAACGTGGGTGCACTTTGCTGTACTCACAGCGCACTGCCGTCCGGCGTGGTCACGTGCTCGCTGAGTACATAACCGTGCACATTCCTTCAGCTCGGCCCGCAGCAGCGACTCTATGTTGTTCTCCGACAGAACATATGCCACCGAGGCCTGGTCGACCCGGAAGGACGAATCATGCCGATGTACACCGCTCTGGACGGCACGGAGATCTACTACAAGGACTGGGGCGCCGGCCGTCCGGTGATTCTCAGTCACGGCTGGCCGCTGAGTTCGGACAGCTGGGAGGCCCAGCAATTGTTTCTGGCCTCCAACGGCTATCGCGTCATCGCCCACGACCGCCGCGGCCATGGGCGGTCCACCCAGGCGTGGGACGGCAACGAGATGAACACCTACGCAGACGATCTCGCCGGCCTGATCGAGTTCCTCGACCTCCGGCAGGTCACGTTGATCGGCTTCTCCACGGGCGGGGGTGAAGTATCCCGGTACGTCGGCCGTCGCGGCACCAGCCGAATCGCTCAGATCGTGCTCGTATCGGCGGTGCCTCCGTTCATGCTCAAAACCGACGACAATCCCGACGGTGTGCCCGTCGAGGTGTTCGATGGGATCCGGGCCGGATCGCTGGCCGATCGCTCACAGACGTACCGCGATCTGGCCGATGGCCCGTTTTTCGGCAACAACCGTCCGGGCCAGAACGCATCGCAGGGCATGCGCGACGCCTTCTGGCGGCAAGGACTCCAAGCCGGTGCCCGTAACGCATACGAGAGCATCGCAGCCTTCTCGGCGACCGACTTCCGGGAAGACCTGGACACGTTCGATGTGCCGACCCTGGTAATTCATGGCGACGATGATCAGGTCGTGCCCTTCGCGGTCGGTGGTAAAGCCTCCGCCGAGCGGATCAAGGGTGCCGAACTCAAGGTCTATCCCGGTGCGCCGCATGGAATTACTGACACTCACAAAACAATGCTCAACAACGACTTGCTGGCCTTTCTCGACGCCTACACCGTCCCCTGAGCTGACTATGGCAACTCATAGCGCGGGATGTCCGCAATCGGCGTACCGTAATTGCCATTCGTCGGTTCTTCGAGGTGGTGCCGTGGTCTTCGACAGTGTTGACCGAGCGAGGTGACGCATGCCGGTCATGTTTCATTCCTCCCAACTTCCTGTGCACGAGCGAGCAGATGCCCTGAAGTCGATCTTTCTCGATCAGAGTTGGCCCCAGGATGTCGCCATCGGAGATCCGGCCGCCGCCGATGCGGTCCTGCAAATGGCCGAGATCGGACGGACCAGTATCTTTCAGGCATACATCACCGGGATCACGTTGAGCCGCAGGCCGAAACAGATCCGGACCGGGCCTTCAGAGGTGCTGGCACTGGCCCGGCAACGACGGAGCATCGGTCGGCACGATCAGTTCGATGTGCAGCGTGACGTACATCCCGGCGAGTTGATGCTCATGGACATGAACGCGCCCTACTCGTTCGGATGGGATGGCCCCGGCGCATCGCAGGCCCTGTACGTGCCCGTCGATCAACTCGGACTCCCGCGCGAGGTGACTGTGGCGGCTGCCTCCCGCCTACCCGCCAGCCCGCTGTACGCAATGGTCGGCTCGCATATCGCCGAACTGTCCGCGACTGGTGATGCGCTCACGGCCACCCCTGCAGCACCGGATATCGACGAGTCCATGATCGAACTGACCCGCGCAATGCTTGCCTCGGCCTACAACGCGGACTATGCACGCGGAATGATGGCCGAGGTGCTGTTGCCCCGCATTCGTGGGTATATTCGGCAGCACCTTTCGGAAGCATCGTTGTCGCCGGACCGGATCGCGCGGGCCCACGACATCTCCACCCGAAAACTGTTCCGGCTCTGCGAAGATGCCGACTTCAGCCTCGAGCAGTGGATCATCACCAGCCGCCTCGAAGGCAGCCACGGCGAACTCGCGCGCCCGGAAACCCAAGACGTCCCGATCGCCACCATTGCTCGGCGCTGGGGCTTCACCAACCCTTCCTACTTCACGCGACGCTTCCGGGAGATGTACGGGCTCACTCCACGCGCATGGCGGGACATCGCCACCTACGAGAACACCACCCGATGACACACTCGGGCGAGGTGGCGAATCCGGTTCGCATCGGTCTCGCTCCGCACCTGGTGGTGTCGGAAACTCATCACGGTCGTGGGAGCAGATCCGTCAACTGTTGGGGCCTGGGCGACGGGCTCTGGCTGATGAACCTCCGCTATCACGGATTGGCGGTGTCCTGCCCCCGCAGCAAACGCAGTGATCCAGATACGCGCGTACTCACCATCGCCGTTCTGGAGCCGGGTGACTGGACTCTGGTCAGAGACGGAATGCGCACCGGGCAGCAGCCCGGACATCCGACACTCGTGGCACTGGATCAGTCGAGCACCTTCGACTTCCGCGGCCACGGGCATGGGTCCGCGATCGCCGTCCACATCACCCACGCCCGTCTGACGCTTTCCATCGAGACCGTGCGCCGCGGTCTCGACAATCTTCATCCCGGCCTCCCCGTGTACTCCCTCGCACTGGACCATCTACAACGACTCGGAAATCTCGCGGACGTCAATTCGGACCTGCTTGCGACGTTGAACACGTCCACGGTCGGCGTTATCCGGTCACTGCTGATCAGCGCGGCCGACACCGCCCGACCCGTCAGCGCTGCCGACGACCTGATCACCAGAATCGAGCGGCATATCGAAACCCATCTCGGTCGCCCGGATCTCGGTGCCGACACCATCGCCACCGCCCACAACATTTCCGTGCGCCAGCTCTACAAGACCTGGCCACAGAAGCACGGCACCCTGGCCGGTTACATCGCCTCGCGGCGCCTCGTGCAAGCGCGGTCTTCACTGCTCACTCACCAGCACCTGAGCATCGCTGCAATCGCCCAGAAGCACGGATTCACCCACGCGACCCATTTCACCCAACTGTTCAGAACGACGTACGGCGTTACACCTTCCGGGTGGCGGCGGGGCAACCAGCCATTATCCAGACGACGCTGATCCGTCGTCGCACCTGCCGGGGGTTGCGGTAGTACTGCCGAGAATTGGCGGATGTGGCCCAGCACCAGGGTGTCGCCCGTTAGACGTGGTCGGGCAGATACAGCCGCTTGACGGCTGTCAGCTACCCGGTCGCGAAATATAGCTAGGATCGCTGCCTGTCTGTGCGGAGCATCGCAACAATGACCACCAGTGCTCCCGCGAACAGTGCCGTACCCACGGTGAAAGCGACCGTGTAGCCGGTGAAGGTGCCATCGAGTAGTGCCTGCTCGGGTGGCACGTCGGCACTGGCGTTCACGTGGCGGCTCAACGCTGCTGCGTAGAGGGTATTGAGCAGTGCAACACCTAGTGTGCCGCCGATCTGCTGGCTGGTATTGAGCATTGCGCTCGCCACACCTGCGTCGTGAGGTTCGATACCGGAGAGAGCCACTGTGGACATCGGCACGAACACGAGCCCGAGCCCTATGCCCATCATCAACTCTGATGGCAGCACCGAACCGAGATACGTCGACGAACTGTCGAGAGTGATCATCCAGGCCAACCCTACTGTCGCGGTGGCCATTCCGAAGGTCATAAGTGGTTTGGGGCCGAAGCGAGGCAAGAGCGAGGACGCGAGTGAGGCAGTGCTGATGATTCCCACGCTGAACGGCAGGAACGCAAGGCCGGCCATCAATGGCTCGTATCCGAGGTTCACCTGTAGGTAGTAAGTGATAAACAACAACATTCCGAACATACCGGCACCGAGAAGGAATGCGGCCAAGTACGCGGCGCCGCGGTTGCGGTCAGTCACTACTCTGAGTGGGAGTAGCGGATGTGTGGTGCGTGCTTCTACGAGTACGAAGGCGATCAACAGAACGATGCCGACAGCCAAGGGGATGAGTGTCTGAGTAGCGAGCCAGCCGACGCCGTCCTTACCTGCTTCGGTGAAGCCATAGACAAGTGCAACCAGTCCGACGGTGACCAGGATTGCGCCGGGAATGTCGAACCGTCGGGGTCCGTCAGCGCGGTCCTCGCGCACAGTGGGTACTGCGAACGCTGCTGCGACGATGGCGATCGGGATGTTGACGAACAGTCACCATCGCCAGTTGGCGTACTCGGTCAGAATGCCGCCGAGGAGGAGGCCTACGGCTCCGCCGCCTCCGGCAACGGCGCCGTAGACGGCGAAAGCTTTGGCGCGTTCACGTGTTTCGACGAATATCACCGAAATCAGGGCTAGCGCCGCGGGTGTGACGATGGCTGCAAAGACTCCTTGTAGCGCTCGTGCGCCGAAGAGCACAGGTGCGTTCATCGCCACGCCGCCGAGCGCTGAGGCTGCGGCGAATCCGAGGAGGCCGATGATGAACATGCGTTTGCGGCCGAGCAGGTCGGCCACTCGCCCTCCGAGCAGGAGGAGGCCGCCGAAGGCGAGGGTGTAGGCCGTGATGACCCAGTGCCGCTCGGCGTCGGCGATCGACAGTGCTGATTGCGCATGTGGGAGGGCGATATTCATGATCGATGCGTCGAGCACGACCATCAGTGTCGAGGTCGCAATGACGATCAACGCGATCCAGCGCCGCGGATCTACCGCAGCCGACGTGGTGTCCGGCGCGGCGATATTAGAGCTCATCGAGAATGTGTCCGTCCTGTGTTTGCGTGAACTGATTCCGGTACGTGAGTTGTGAGTTCTAGCGGTCGACGCGGCGGAGCGCGATGACGTTGTCAGTCACGGTGGCCGTCTGCCCGTTAGGTCCTGATGCGGTTCGCTGTGCTGCTTCGACGCGTATCGGCTGCCAGTGATCGTCGACGAGGTCAAGTTTGACCAGGGTGTCTTGTGCTGTCGGGAACCGAGTGTCAGCGTCTTGGTTCCAGGACCAGGGGGCGGTCGAGGCATGATCGACGATCAGAAGCACACCCTGCAGTGCGACGGTCGCTGCTGCTCTACGGAGGACTCGTTCTCTGGGGATGCCAATCGGAGTGTGGAAATACTGTGCGGACACCAGATCGAAGGATCCTTCCGGAAAAGACTGTGAAACATCGCATTTCTCGAAGGTCACGTTTGCCGTAAGGCCACGTTCGCCAGCTTGGGTGCGGGCGCGTTCGAGCACAGTGGCGGAGACGTCGATGGCCGTGACCGTCCATCCTCTGCCTGCGAGCCAGAGTGCGTCCCCTCCTTCGCCGCAGCCGATATCCAATACCGATGCCGGAGTCAGGTCGGCGGCGATATCGGAGAGGATGGCATTGGGTAGACCCGTCCAAGGTCGAATGTTCCTCTGGTAGTGCGGTTCCCAAAACGACTCGGACGCATTGGCGGGGTGTGGGACGTTAGAACTTTCTTTATGGTTGGTCACTGTCATCCTTCAGTTCGGTGAAAATCCGTGTCGCCGTTCGCCGAGTACTCGTTCGCACACTTCCGCTTCCGCTGCGGCGGAGAACGCATCAGGTGCTGCGGGGGCAGTCGCCCCGTCCCGAGTCGGCGAATTGTGCACTCCCTCGGCGGGCGCATTGCGGGGGCGTCCGGCATCGACAACGATCACCGAGCGGCGTGAACGCGCCAGTGTCACCGCTGCGCTCAGCCCGGCGGCACCGCCACCGATCACTGCAACATCCCAGGTACCGGATCGATTGTTCATGTCTTGTCCGTTCATTGTGAGTACCCCCACGATGAATATGAACTGCCCGAACATTCGGTGACAAGTTCCCTTGCTGATCTGTCAAGATGTAGCCATGAACTCCGATATGAGCACTTACCTGGAGCAGACCATCAGCGCAGTCGGGCCCCGGCTACGTGTCCTTCGCAAGCTGCGCGAGACCACTCTCTCCGACCTCTCCGCAGCCACCGGGATTTCCGAGAGCACGCTGTCTCGGCTGGAGTCGGGACAGCGTCACCCGACCCTCGAGCAACTACTCGCTCTGGCGAGGACGTACCGAATGCAGGTCGACGAAGTGATCGGTGGACCGTTGACGGGGGATCCGCGGGTTCATCTGCAGCCGGTGACCCGGTACGGGATGACATGGCTACCGCTCACCCGCCGCGCCGGAGGAGTGCAGGCACACAAGCTCATTATTCCGGCGGCACGGTTCGGTGACACGCCGACACCTTCCTCGCACGAAGGGTACGAATGGCTGTACATACTCAACGGGCGGGTCCGACTCGTTCTCGGAGACCAAGATCTAGTCCTCACCCCCGGCGAAGCAGCCGAATTCGATACCCATGTCCCGCACTGGTTTTCTACCGCAGATGACGCATCTGCTGAGCTGATCATTCTCTTCGGCCAGCAAGGTGAGCGCGCGCATCTTCGTGCCCGGTCAGAGCAATGACGACATGGCGGCGGGCAGTGCGCATTGACACGCCAGTGAGACAAATCTACACTTTCGTCTCATGACAGACTTGCCGACCGCTCCCGTGGACGAGGGCGGGAATGAGGCAACCAGCGCTGAGGCGCCAGTTGCGCGAGCTGACGACTACGCACCTCTCGGCCCCGACTCGTTGACCTGGCAGATCTGGGGCACCTGGACGGGCATGTTCACCGGACTGTGGGCCGGATCGATGCAGAACATGCATCCCAAGTTGGGCGCCGCGGTCTGGGAACACTCCGACTTCTTCGGTGAACGCTGGCAGCGGTTGATGCGATCTCTCTACCCGATCAGCGGAGTTGTGTTCGACGGCGGCACGCAGACCGGCCGTGAGGTTCGCGACTATCACCGAGACATCAAGGGCCACATGGAAGATGGCGGCCGCTACCACGCACTCGATCCCGATGTCTTCTATTGGGCCCACGCCACCTTCTGGTACGGCAACATCCGGTTGTGCGAGCGCTTCGGGCCGTGGCTGACGGAAGACCAGAAGCGGCAGCTCTTTGAGGAGTCGAAGGCGTGGTACGCAATGTACGGCGTCTCGATGCGCCCGGTTCCCGACACGTACGAAGATTTTCTGGCGTACTGGGACCACATGTGCCGCAACGAACTCCGTGATCATCCCGCGGTTCGCACGGTGCTCGACATCGGACAGTTGCCGCCTCCCCCGTTTCTCCGGTTCATTCCGACCGGGTTCTGGGAGCGATTCATCGCTCCGGGGAATCAGCGGTTCTTCATGTGGATGACCACCGGTTTCTATGACGAACCGATCCGCGAGATGTTGGGCCTCGAGTGGTCCGCCCGGGACGAGAAGCTGTTCACGCTCTACGGCAAGGGCGTGAATCTGGTGATGCACCGACTGCTTCCCCAGCGGATGCGGCGCCATCCGCGCCCACGTGATGCCTGGGATCGGGTCAATGGGCGGGTGGCGAAAGACGCCCCCCTGGTGGAGACACCGGAACGCAACCTGCCATCAGGTGCAGAACGCGACAACCCCATGCACTACTGCCCTGTCCACGCTGCCCGGCGCGCAACCTATCCACTGCGCATCGACTGATTGCCCGGACTGCGCCCAGGCCCGGCCTCACCCCGCATGTCCGGATTGTGTTGCGACGGTACGTGAGTCCGTCAGGTGGTCTGCCCACCCGTGCTCGCTCAGCCACGTCGTGATCCGTCCGACAGCGTCTGCCAGGTGGGCCTTCATGTTCGGGCCCGAGTAGTAGTGCGTCGCTCCCTGGACTTCATAGATTTGGGCGTCGGTGTTCACGAACGCTTCGTGGATGCGCCGGGTGTGGCTGGGCGTGCAGGCATCGTCTGCGGTGTTCCCGATGACCAGGACCGGCACTGTCACCGATGGTGCGCAGGCCACCGCATCGGCGTTGGCATCGTCCAGGCTCCACTGCGACAGCCAGCTCCGCAATGTGCAAAACCGCGCCAGTCCAACAGGACTCATGTTCACAACCTCGGGATCACCGAGGTAGCAGACCCCCGGTTCGCGATCATTCGGGTCGACGGTCGGATCAAGCCAGCGGGGATCGGCCATCGTGCCGTGGACAACAAACGAAAACTCGTCCACCTCACGCCCAGCCTCCCGCAGTTGAGCCAGCTTGGCCTTGACCCACTGGGTGATTCGACGATTCCGAGCCTCCTGCGCCGCTCGATAGCGGGTCAAGAATTCTGGACTGTACGGCGGCTGATTCGGATTCGACGGGTTGTAGAGGTCGAGTTCGGGATCTCGGACCGACGGATCATGCTCGTCCAGTATGGACGCGTCGATCCACTCGGTGAGGGTCTGGTGGCGGGAAACATGGGCGGCAAGCAACATCAGACCATCTGCCGGCGGCATCGCCAGCGTCGTGAGGTCCGGTCCGTCCCCCGACGGTGATGCGGTGACGGTGGGATGTTCGGCCTGGGCCTGATAGAACGTCGAGAGCGATCCGCCGCCACTCCACCCGGCGAGCACGATATTCCGATAGCCGAGGACGTCTTTGGCGTGCCGCACACATGCAGCCAGGTCTTCGGTGACCTTCTCCATCAACAAGGCCGTATCGTTCCCGCGGTACCGGCTGTTGCAATAGATCACATGATGACCCGCACGGGCGAGAGCATTGATCATGGGCAGGTAGGCCCCGCCGCCGATCGGGTGCATGAACACCAGAACGGTGTCGGCGTCGGAGTCGCCCCGGAGTAGATGTCCCTCCAAAGCGACGTTCTCGCCGGTTCCCCCGTAAATATCCCGCGCGAGCGAGGTTTCGGGAAAGACGACCAGGAACGGGGTGCGGCGGTAGGTGCTCATGGTTGTTCCTCGCTGGTTCGGCTGAGGTCGGCGTTGACGGTGAGCGGACGATGTACGTCGATGGACATGACAGACCAGTTGACCCGGTCGTATTCGTCGGACTTTCGGCGTGCCCGCGCCCGGGCCGCCTCGGGTGGTCCGTGGTGGATACCTTGGGGCGCATGCGAAATGAGCCCGGGAGGCATGGGGATCCCGAACAGATCACCGCTGTGGAACAGTGCCACCTCATCGTAATCGGCGTTGCGGTGATACCACGGAAGCCGTTCGGTACCAGGACGTGATTCAGCAGGACGCGGCAGGAAGTTCAGGACCGCAACGCCTTCCGACTGCAGAAATATCTGGGCGGTCGCCGGCAGATGCACGCTCTCCGACAGGATCGGGTTGTAGTGGCGAATGTTGAACTTGAAGGGGAAGTAGTCGCCCTTCCAGCCTTCGACGTCGCACGGGTTGTGGTCGTACTCGAGCTCTCCGGTGGCGTCTTGCCGCACCAAACGGACCCGCCAGGTGGGTCCACCATCGGTCAGCACCTCGGGATCGGGCACGAAGGCCATCGTCGGATCGAACGGATGGTGCCGCCCCAGGACGCCGGGGGCAGGAACCCGGAACTCTTCCACCGATTCCACGATGAGTATTGCGTGTTCGCCAGGGTCGGGGACTTGCCGGTAGGTCACTGCCTTGGGCAGCAGCACCCAGTCACCCGGTTCATAGGGAATCCGGCCGAACTCGGTCTGGAAGACGCCGGTGCCGCGGTGCACGAACATCAACTCGTCGCCGCCCACATTGCGTGTGAAGAAGGGCATGGTGGCGCTGCGCCGACTCAGCAGGAAGCGGACATCCGCATTGGAGAACAGCAGCAGCGGTGCACCTTCGGCGTCGACGAGGTCGGTGGGTTCGAGATCGTCGACCATGAGATCTGTTGGTGCGATCGTTCCCGTCGCCCGATATCGAGTGGGGTCATTGCGGCGATAGAGCTGAGCCTGCCGGCCTACGAAGCCGTATCGCCCGAGTTCGTCGTCTTTGAGACCGTCGAGGTCCCGGTGGACGTGATCGGGGGTTGTTCCCTTGCGGAACTGGACAAACGACTCCATCTGCCGAACTCCTTTGCAGTTGCGGTGAATCGCCCCATCGGACGAGGCCGCGATGAGATCGATCAGGCCGGCTGGTTCGCGTATTCCAAGATGACCTCGACCGCCCGCGCCGCACTCTGACAGGCGCCTTCCATGGTGGTCGTCCAGTCGGTACGGGTCCAGTCCCCTGCCAGTGCCAATCCGTGCACCGCGGTCCGCTGGTCGGGTCGGATACCGGAGGTGCCGGGGCGCTGCGCGAACGTGGATTTCGGCATGCGCACCACGTGGCTGTGGATCACCTCCGCATCGGCGGCTTCGGGGTAGTACCGACGCAGCGTCTCCATCTGGATATCGGTGATCTCGGCATTGGTCTTTTGAGTGAGGTCGTATGCTGCCGAGACCGTCGTGGAATAGAAATGGTTGCGTACCGGGTCGCGCCCGTGCATCTGCTGGCGATCCCAGACCTGCTCGAGAACGCCCTCTCCGCCGTACAGGATCTCACCCCAATCGGTCATCCCGATCGGACGGTCGAGGTACAGGTTGACACTCACGATCGGCACCGGTGTCAGGTGTTCGATGGCCGCGTAAATCTGCTCGTGACCTGGTACTTGATCGAGTAGGCCCTTCACGTTCCACACCGGAACTGCGCAGATGACGGCGTCGGCTGCGATCCGCTCGCCGTCATTGAGGAATACACCGGCAACCGTGTCGTCGACCACGTCAACCGACGCGACCACCGCCCGGTTCCGCACTTCGACACCGTGATTGGCGAAGGCCTTGTGAGCGCCGTCGATGAACAGGGTGTCGAGATCGACGGTCGGGTAGCCGATCGAGATCGGCGTTTTGGTCTGGCGGGCCTGCCGGATCCCGGTGACGAGCAGATCGGCCGGCACCTTCGCCGAAGAGATGTCGGGTTTGTCTCCGGTCAGCCCGATCACGATCCCGTCCCACAGGGCATCACGTGCCGACTGCGGCATCCCGATCCGCCGGAACCATTCGTCGGCCGTGATGTCGTCGAGCCACGCGGGCTGGCGTAGTGCCTGGCGGATCAGGGTGACCTGCGCGCGTGCAGTCCGCAGCCGGTCCAAACCGGTGACGCCCGGAAGATCACCGATCGCCGTCCGCAACCCGGCGACGCCACCGAATGCCGAACGCCGCGTCTCACCGCCGGGCATCCTGACCGTCATATGTCCGGGGAAGCAGACGTTCTCGCGCGTGCCCACGCTGTCGAGGTATCGCATGAGATGGACATACCCGCTTGCGAAGACATGCTGCCCGTTGTCAGGGACGTCGTCGACGACTTCCAAGGGCATGGCGATCGTCCGACCACCGAGCGACCCTCGCCGTTCCAGCAGCGTCACCCGATGGCCGGCCTCCGAAAGCCATACCGCCGACGCCAATCCGGCCAATCCCCCACCAATGACCACGCAATGCATGCACAGAGGGTAACCGTCAACATTGACCGAAAGGTGCGATTCAAACAGTCCGATGCTCGCGGCGTCGAAAACGCGAGTGCGGCAAGCGAGGTCGCGCGGAGTCTTCATGTGCGCGTTTAAATAGCGTCAAATTTCGGTGATGGCCCGTGACGGCCCTAAAGGTGCGGCGTAATCGTTGGGCATGACCGATTTTTCTCAGGTTCGCCGCCATGGTTGATTCAGCACTCCTCGCTCTCTCCGGAATACCCGCACTGCGATGATCATTCATCCCGACCGCAGCGCCATCAGCGCGTTGAGTTCTGGGCCGATCGCTTACTTCGGTCGTGACGACAGCCTCAAGCGTGCTTCGCAAGACTTCACACCGACCTGTCGGACGCACCCGGCCACGCGCCAAGACCACGGCATACCCGGTGTCGTTGTTGTCGATGTGGAACTCGTTGCAGCGTCAAGAGTTGTCTTCGGCATCGATTGGCCGCGCCGCGGCTCGGGGTCGATCGAGCGCGCGGTGGTCAACACCGTCATGCAATGGACACTTGACTTCGGTGTGGAACGTGTCCTCATCGCCAGTCTCAAACACGACACCATCAGTCCTGATCGCCCATTTCATCAGTGGGTCAGTTCCCTATCCAAGGGCATCTGGTATGACCATGCGCTCAATGGCATGCCGGCTCCCTCAATTGCGTCAATACTGCTGCCCGCCACCATCAAACCAAGCAGTGCTGCCGAATTGATCAATGACTGGAGGAGTGGCCCGCGTGCGGACTGAACGATTCGCCGGCGCGCCCCGGGCAGTCCGGCAATCGCTCGAATCTACTTGGCTAGAACCGAACTCACCGAAGACGGGCCCGATCAGGTGACTGCGTGTGAATCACGTCAAGATCAACAAGTTGAGCGTCAAAAGTACGTCAGGATCGCAGCTGAGCTGCCTCGAGCAGGAGTACAGATGTGACTATGAGTGAAGATTCACGGGGAACAAACGGGCACGACGGATCCTGCGTCGGCCATCCGTCGCCGCTGGACGTTCTGGGACGGGCGCAGCGTTCCGGTACCGACCGGTGGTCCCGGTTGTGGGAGGGTTCGCAACTGTGGGGGTCGTGCGAGCACAGTTATCTGCGTTACGGGATGTGGCGCGTGCGGATCACCATGTATCCCCCGGGCGCATCAACTGCTGATCGCCGTCGTATCCGGGTCTGGCGGGGGTGGTCGATGTGGAGCATCTCGGCGGGGTTGCTGGGAACTGTCGTGTTGCAGTCGTGCGGGGTTCCGGCTGTTATCGCACTCGTCATGTCCATTGTGGTCGCGATACTGCTCGGGCTCGCATGCATGCAATATGTGGGGTCGCTGCGACATCAGGTCAAGACAGTTGCGGTGTTGACGATGTCAGGGTGCACAGATCAAACGGTTCTCGGTCGGCGCGACAAATTGGTTGCCATGGCGGACATCATGCTCGTCGCAGATCGCGCGCTGAAGGGCGGCATCATCGATCCCGTTGAGCACGAACTTGTTTGGCAGCGCATATACGACGAGATCGGCTCGTTGCAGGGCGCTCCGGTGAAGTGACTGCCGGTGAGCCCGGCAGACGGACGAATATGGGTTTGGGTGTGGCGATCATCGACAACGCCGTCTACGTCGACGGCAAAAGAACTGCAAACCCCGAGAGCCTCGACATCACCTATGACGTGATGCAGGAACGTCACGGGATGTCCTGGATTGGCTTGTACAGACCGGACCGTTCCGAAATCGACTTGGTGGCAGAAGCATTCGATCTGCATCACCTGGCTGTCGACGATGCGGTCGCCGCGCATCAACGACCAAAACTCGAAGGGTATGGCGATCAGCTGTTCGTGGTGCTTCGGCCGGCGCGATACGTCGGTCGTGCGAAGCGGGTCGAGTTCGGTGAGGTCCACGTCTTCATCGGCCCGGACTTCGTGGTCACTGTCCGCCACGCCGAGTCGCCGGATCTCGCCAGGGTGCGGCTGCGACTCGAATCGACGCCGGAGTTGTTGTGCCTGGGCACCGAAGCTGTCCTCTACGCGATCATCGATCAGGTTGTCGATGAATACCAGCCGGTTGTCGCCGACCTACAGGCCGACATCGACGAGATCGAAGACCAACTGTTCACCGGCCAACCCGAGGTCGCCCGCCGGATTTATGACCTGTCACGAGAGGTGCTGGAATTCCAGCGGGCGACCGTTCCTTTGGTGACCATGATCGAAGCGCTCCGCGAAGGCTCGGAGAAATCCGACGTCGATATCGAACTGCGCCGCAGGCTTCGTGATGTTCTCGACCACACACTGCGCATCACGGACCGTGCCGAAGCCTTCCGCGCCACTCTGCAGAACGCCCTGTCGGTCCACGCCAGCCTCGTGACACAGCAACAGAACGAAGAGATTCGCGCGATGACGCAGGTCAGTATCGAGCAGAACGAGCAGGTGAAGCGCATCTCGTCATGGGGTGCGATCCTGTTCGCACCAACCCTCATCGCCGGGATCTACGGCATGAACTTCGAAGCCATGCCCGAGTTGGCCTGGGCCGGCGGCTATCCCATGGCCGTGGTGTTGATGGTGGCGGCGTCGGTGGCCTTGTACGTGGTCTTCCGCCGACAGAAGTGGCTGTGACGTGCAGGGGTGCTTTGTTGCCGAAACGATGAATCAGGCGCTCTCAGAACAGAACTGTGCACGGTTCGGTCGGTTGACAGCCGGGACTGGCCAGTACCTTCCTCACAGATCGGGCACATCGGCCGACTCGACGCCGCGCGCGGCGGTTGTTTCGAGAAAGGACCCTCTCCATGACCAGTTCTGCAGCAACCCCGGACACGATCGTGTTGATCCACGGACTCTGGATGACCCCACGTAGTTGGGAAGGCTGGGTGACGCATTACCAGGACCAGGGCTACAAAGTGCTGACGCCGGGATACCCCGGGTTCGAGATCGAGGTCGAGGCGCTTCGCGAAAACCCCGATGTCATCGCCAACCTCACCGTTCCCGAAACAGTGGATCACCTCGCCGCGGTGATCGAGTCGGTCGCCACACCACCGATACTCATCGGTCATTCGTTCGGTGGAACGCTCACCCAGCTACTGGTGGCCCGTGGTCTGGGATCCGCAGCGGTGGTGGTGGACTCCGCACCCACCGAAGGTGTCCGAGTCAATCCGCCATCGCAGATCAAGTCGCTGTTTCCCATCCTGAAGAACCCGGCCAACCGACACAAGGCGGTCGGTTTCACCCCGGAAGAGTTTCACTACGCTTTCACCAACACGCTGTCTGCCGAGGAGTCCGCGAAGGTGTACGACCGCTATCACATTGCCGCACCGGGTAATTGGGTGTGGGCGTACGGTTTGATCGCCAACTTCAAACCAGGACACCAGGAAACGTGGGTCGACTACAGCAACGACAACCGCGCGCCGCTGCTGTTCATCGCGGGCGGAGCCGACCACATCATGCCCGCGTCGGTGAACAAATCGAACGCAAAGCACTATCACAAGTCGTCGGCACTGACAGACTTCTACGAGTTCGAAGGTCGATCACATTGGACGTGTGCCGAGCCCGGATGGGAAGCGGTTGCCGACTATGCGCTCGAATGGGCCCTCAAGAATGCCGCTGCTCCCCCGGTGGCCACCACGTAGAGCCGCCGGCGGGCTAACGGTCGAGCGCACGTACCAACCGGACAAAGCGCTTGTTGTCGGCCAGATCTTCGACCAGGACCGGGTTTCCGTCACCATCGGCCAGCGGGATCGACCAGTTGGGATATTGGCTCTCGTCGGTACCCGGCTGATTCTGGATCCGGCGTTCGCCCACCGCGTCGACGAGTGCCACTCCGAGGAGTATGGACGGACTGCGCGCGATCAACGCGTGCAGTCCGTCCACCACGGCATCTGCGTCGGCGTCGTCGCTGATCAGTCCTCGATCACGGGCCATCTCGATGATGGCGTCCCGATCGCGGGCATCGAGCGCACGTTCGGTCGCCTCGTCCTGTTCGAGGAGTCCGAGTTCTGCGCGCAGGCGAATATGTTCTCCCGCCAGGTATCCCGCTGTCGGCGGCAGGTCATGGGTATTGACCGAGGTCAGACACAACCGGCGATATGACTCTGGCGGGATCGGCGCAAGGTCGCCGTGTTCGAACCACAGAATCGATGTCCCCAAAATGCCACGCGCGCTGAGGTAATCCTGCACAAACGGCTCGAACACCCCGAGGTCTTCACCGATGACCACCGCACCCGCGCGTTGCGCTTCGAGTACCAATATCCCGATCAGCGCCTCATGATCGAAACGCACATAGGTGCCTGCGGCCGGTGATGCACCTGCCGGGATCCACCAGAGCCGAAACAGCCCGAGGATGTGATCGATCCGTAAGCCTCCGGCGCGACGCAGCACAGTCCGGAGCATGTCCCGATACGGGAGGTAGCCTTGTTCGGCCAGACGCCAGGGATGCCAGGGAGGCTGATTCCACAGTTGCCCTTGCTGATTGAAGGCATCTGGTGGCGCGCCCACCGACACGCCGGTGGCCAGCGCATCGCCAAGGGTCCACGCGTCCGCACCGCCCTGCTGCACCCCGACCGCCAGATCGTGAATGATGCCGATCTCCATACCGGCATCGAGCGCAACCTGTTGTGCAGTTGCCAATTGCTCGTCGCAGATCCATTGCAACCAGCTGTAGAACGCAATTCGATCGGCGAACTTGAGCCGAAGATGCGCCACACCTTCGGGATCGCGCAGTGATTTTCGCCATTTCGGGCTGGCCGCACCGTATTTCTCGATCAGCGCACACCACGTCGCGAACTCGAGCAGACCCTGGCCTTCCTCGGCGAGATACTGCTCGAGTTGCCCACGGCGACGTGGGCTCAGAGGCACCCGGAAGACGGATTCGAGGACCCGTAATTTGGCCCGGTAGACGGAGTTGCGGCGGATCCGGTGGGGATCTGTGTTCAGCTTTGCGAATTTTGCGGCATAGGACCGCATCTCGTGGTGTGCGTCATCGGATAGTTGCGAGGCCTCCGGGATGTCCTCGACACGAATGTAGACGGGATTGACAAAGCGCCTGGTGGTCGGAAGATATGGAGACCTTTCCATCGGCGGCCTCGGCTCGGCGGCGTGCAATGGATTGACGAGGACGTAGTCGGCGCCGTGGACCGATCCGGCGATATGCGCGATGTCGGCGAGATCGGACAGGTCGCCGATCCCCCAGGATCGACGGGACCGCACCGAATACAGTTGCGCTGCAAGACCCCACCGTCGGTCATGTGAAAGCCTGTCTGCGGTTGTCAACCGCTGCGGAGTGACAGCGAGCGTGCACTGCGCGACCGGAAACTCGTCCGAGTCGTGTACGACGCCGACTGCAGCATGCAGCGTGTGCCAACCGGTGGGCAGCCCGGACGGGATGGCGAACGTGGCCTGGCCGACGAGCTGTCCGTCGATCTCTCTGGGGTCGACCCAGATGTTGAGTTGAGGGACGTCAACCCGGTCTCCGTCCTCGGTCTGTATCCACACCCGCACAGCCTCACCGTGTGGGACGTGGACCGCGATGGTGGCGTCGGAACCTGCGGTCACCACCATCGCCGGTGGCAATGTGCGTCGCCAGGGACCGAGCTCGAGATCGATCAGCGCCTGATCGATCTCGTCCACCGACCCTGCAGGGATGCCGAGCGCTCCGAGGATGTGTTGCAAGGTCTCGGTGGAGACGTCGCGGTGTGTCTTGTCCCAACCCTCATAGGACGTCGCGACGCCGCAGCGTTCGGCCAGATCTCTCAGTTGCTCGACGTAGCCCACGATCTTGATGCTGCCAGGTTCTGCCAGGCCGCGCTGATCAAGCAACCGGCGGTTGGTCGGGTGTTCGCAGATCTTTGCGCAACGGGTGGTCCGCAGGTACCTGCACCACGATGATGGTCGTGCCGTCGGGGTCGGCGATGTGCATCTCGATCAGGCCCCAGGGTTCGGACCGGGCTTCGCGCACGATCTGAACGCCGCGCCCCGCCAACTCGGCTTGGGTGGCGGCCAGATCACGCACCTGCAGCCACAGCACGGTCGTACTGGGTGCCGCGCCCTCCGAAAGATGGGCGGCGACCTCGATGAGGGTGCCGCCCGCGAAGAACACGGTGCCGCCCGGGTACTCCCGAGAGATCGCAAGTCCCAGCTGATCTCGATAAAACGCCAGCGTGGTGTCGGGGTCGGCCGGGCGCAGGATGATTCGGCCACTGAGAACGTCCATGTGTCTTGTCTACCGGACGAAACGAAACTCCCCGCGCAGGGACCACAATGGCGCGCGGAGCGAGATCCGGAACCGTCTTCGAATCCGCCTGACACGCGTCGGGACGGCATCGTCGGCGGGTGCGCGGGTAAGTGGTATTGATGGAGGTGGAGTGCATGCGATGCAGAGTCTCGTCCCTGCGCTCCGGTCGAAACCGGAAGGCACGAAAGTGCCGCTTGATGCATAGGAGTTCGACTGTGGGACAACCGATACCAGCCCCTGAACCGCCCCGGCCCGAGCCCGGACCCGGTACCGAACCTCCGACTCCGATCCCCGATCCGGAGCCACCGCTACCCACGCCCGATCCGGTCCCCAGTCCGCCCGGACCCGACCCCGCGACCCCGATGCCGGGACCGAAGGTCATCTAGAGCCGGGTCAACGTGTGAGACGGACCTGTGCTCACCCACGCAGTGACGGGTCGATGAGCGGTTGGAGTTTGTCGGCCCGCACTGGGAGGTCCCTGATGCGAACGCCCGTCGCATGGAAGACTGCGTTGACGATGGCAGCTGATGAACCCACATTTCCGATCTCGCCGATCCCCTTGCTGCCCATCGGATTGAGTTCGTCGTCCTCCTCGTCGATCCACACCGCCTCGATGTCGCGGACATCGGCGTGCGAAGGCACGTGATAATCGGCCATGTTCTCGTTCCCGAACCCGCCGTAAACGGTGTCGGGTATGCCCTCTTCCATCAATGCCATGCCCAGTCCGAAGGTCATCCCTCCGATCAGCTGGGAGCGGGCCAGTTGCGGGTTCAGGACCCGGCCGACAGCAAACACGCCGAGCATCTTCTCGACAGCGACCTCTCCGGTGTCGACGTCCACCGACACGCGCGCGAAGTGAGCGCCGAAAGCTTCCCTCGGCAGTGTCTTCCGAGCCTCGACGTCATCGCTGGTGTCCGCGACGACCTCCAGCGACTCACGCGGTACGCCAACCTGGTGCACGCGATATCGCAACTCACTACAGGCCTTGTGGACGGCAGAACCCCACGACGATGTTCCCGATGAACCCCCTGCGCCCGGTGCGGTCGGTAGTGCACTGTCGCCGAGGTGCAGACGAACCCGGGCATAGGGCACCTCGAGTGCGTCGGCCGCAATCTGCGTGAGCACGGTACGGGCACCGGTTCCGATATCCGAAGCGGCCACAGAAACGTCGAATGAGCCGTCCGGCCGAGCGCATGCGCGAGCGCTACTCGGCGAGGTGAGTGCGGGATAGGAAGCGAGGGCGACTCCGGTGCCGATGAGCTTTCGACCGATCTGAGTTGCCGCCGGTAGAGGGTTTCGTCCGGCCCACCCGAACCGCTCTGCCCCGACCCTCAGCGCACGTACGACATTGCGTGAGCTGAACGGAACCCCGGTTGCAGGGTCCGCCTCCGGTTCGTTCTCGATCCTCAACTCGATCGGGTCGACGCCGAGTTCGTAGGCGAGCTCGTCCATTGCGCATTCCAGCGCATGAATGCCGGGGCACTCCCCTGGTGCCCGCATCCATCGCGGGGTGGACACATCGAGCGCCGCCACCCGATGGCTCGTTCGACCGTGCTCGGACCCATAGATGTGCCGGGTTCCTTCGGCGGTCTGTTCGACGAACTCCATGATCCGGGAAGTCTGCTGAACGGTGTCGTGACACACCGCCGTGAGGCGACCGTCGGTATCAGAGGCCAACGCCACCCGGGAGAATGTCGGTGTCCGGTACCCAACGAACCTGAATGTTGCCGACCGCGGTAGCACAATACGAACGGGCCGCTGCACATGACGTGCGGACATCGCGGCCAGGACTGCGTTGGGCCTCGTGCTTCCCTTACCACCGAAGCCGCCGCCGACGTGCTCCGCGATCACCCGGACGTTCTCGGGGTCGATGTCGAACACCGTTGCCAGATCCGCCGCGACACCGGACGGCGCCTGCGTCGAATCCCAGACCGTCAGTCTCGTGGCATCGCCGGTCTGTTGCCACCACGCGATGCTGGCATGCGGTTCCATCGGGTTGTTGTGCATCGCAGGTGTTGAGTACCACCGGTCGACAACATGTTCCGCGGTGGTCAGCGCGGAATCCGGATCGCCGCGAACCGAATCGGCAGGAAAGCCGCCGTTGGCCCCGTCCGGCTCATAGAGATCCGGGTGGTCGGCGCGCAGGATGTTGTCGAACTCGGTGGCCTCCTCATAATCGATCGCCAACGCGTCGGCAGCAGCCTGCGCGGACTCGGCCGACGTAGCGATCACCGCGGCAACGATCTGACCGCGATAGTGGACGTCCGCGGACTGCAGGACGTGCAGTTCGGCATCGTCGATGCTGTGCAGTCGCGGTGCGTTCTGGTGCCACAGCACTGCGATGACTCCCGGGTGTCGCAGCGCCGTGTCCACATCGACGGAGAGCACCCGTCCGAGCCTGATCCGCGCACCGACGTGACAACAGTGTGCGACTGCGATGCCGTCCGGGCTCGGACGGTCAGCGGTGTACTGAGCGAGACCGCGCACCTTGTCGGCACCGTCGACCCGATCGTGTCCGACTCCCAGTGCCGTCATCGCGATACTTCCTCGGTAGGTGTCAGGTCGACAAGTACTTGCGCCGCCAGTGCTGTGAGCATCGGGACCTTGAACGCGTTGTCCGCCAAGGGTTCTGCTGCCCCGAGCTCGATCCCCATCGCGGTCACGTATTCAGAGCGGACTGCCGGCCTGCCGATCAGGGCGCGTTCGGCAGTGCGGGCACGCCATGGCTTGTGGGCGACGCCGCCGAAGGCGATCCGTGCCGTCACCACATGGCCGTCCGCCACCTCGAGGACGGCAGCCACGGAGACAAGCGCGAAGGCAAAGGAAGCACGGTCCCGAACCTTCCGGTACGTCGAATTGCGCGCCGCAGGCAACGGCGGTACCCGCACCGACACCACCAGCTCATCGCGACCCAGAGTGTTGTCCGATTCAGGATGTTCACCGGGTAACCGATAGAAGTCGTCGAAGGCGATCTCCCGCCGGCCTGCCGGACCGATCACGTCGAGCTGTGGGTCGAGTACCGCCATCGCGACCGCCATGTCGGATGGATGAGTTGCCACGCAATTCGGGGAGGCACCGAGTATGGCCATCTCGCGGTTGATACCCGAAAGGGCGGAACAGCCTGATCCCGGTTCGCGCTTGTTGCACGCTTTGCCCGTATCCATGAAGTAGGCACATCGTGTGCGCTGAAAGAGATTTCCCGCAGTGGTGGCCATGTTTCGGAGCTGTCCCGACGCGCCGTCGAGGAGGGCTCTGGACAGTACCGGATAGTGCTCGCGCACAATCGGATTCGCGGCCAGCTCACTGTTCCGCGACGTGGCGCCGATGTGGAGGTACCCCTCATCATCGAGTTCGATGGTGTCGAGGGGTAGCGCTGTCACGTCGATGAGAGTCGCGGGTGCGCTCACGCCCAACTTCATCAGATCGACCAGATTGGTACCACCGGCGATCAGTTGCGCATCAGGATCGGCGCCGAGTTGGTCCACGGCCGAATCCAAGCTCGAGGGAGCGACGTACTCGAAGGTCTTCACGACACTGCCCCCGGCTCGTGGACCTCACCGGCGACCCCGCGGACGGCGGCCAAAATATTTACATAAGCGCCGCAGCGACAGATGTTGCCACTCAATCGTTCTCGTATCTCGTCGTCCTCGAGCGCGAGGTCCTTGGCCGTGAGGTCTTCGGTGGCAGCACTCGGCCATCCGTTCTTGACCTCGTCCAGCATCCCCACAGCCGAACAGATCTGTCCCGGCGTGCAGTAACCGCATTGGAGCGCGTCACGATCGACGAAGGCCCGTTGCAGGTCTTCACCGGTGGACGTATGGGCGATGCCTTCGATCGTGGTGATCTGGCGGCCCTGTGCGGCGACGGCGAATACCAGGCAACTGACCACCCGCCGATCGTCGAGCAAGACGGTGCACGCACCGCACTGCCCGCGATCACAACCCTTTTTGGTGCCGGGTGCTCCGGCACGATCCCGCAAGGCATCGAGCAAGGTGGTCCGTGGGTCGCAATCGATGGGAACGTCGGTGCCGTTGATCGACAGGGTGATGCGAACGTCAGCCCCCTCGGCTCGAACGAAGTCTGGTGGGGGTTGATCATCCATGCGTTCGACGTACCCGCGGCGGACGCGGCGCAAACCAACACCGCATCGGCCCGATCAGCGATAGACGGTGAGGGCGCGAGGTTCGAGATTCATCACGATGTGGTCCACGGGATCCTCGACCTCACCGTCGTGTGCGACGAGGATAGGGCCCGACCGGGAACGGACTTCGATTCGATCAGACTGCACCGAACGCAGCACCCGGCTCCGCTCGACGGTGCCGAAGAGGGATGCGATTACGGCGATGGTGCGGCCGAAGCGCTTGTCGGCGCGGAGATACTGCAGGTCCAGAACCCCGTCGGCGAGATCGGAACGGGTCCCCGGGTTCAGGCCACGTGGCCAGTAGAGACCGTTGCCGACAAAGACGGCCCAGACCGGATGTTCTTCGCCGTTGATGTCGAGCCGGATCGGCTTTGTGCCCTTCAGGGCGCGGTACAGCGAGTAGGCCGCGGCCGGCCACTTGCCGATCTTGTGCTCCAGGCGTTCTCTGAGTCGAACCATGCCGGGGTAGCCGCCCAAACCGGCCGTGTTGAGGAAAAGCGTCCCGTTGACCCGCCCGACGTCGACTGTCCCGGCCGATCCGGTGGTCACGGCCGCGGCGGTTTCGGCGTAGGTTTCCAGGTCCAGTGTGCGAGCGAAGTGGTTGAGTGTCCCGGCCGGGAAGACTGCCAGGGGAAGATCGCGGTCGATCGCCAGCTGGGCAACCGTGGCAACGGTGCCATCTCCCCCGGCCACGGCCAGCGCCCGGGCATCGGACGGGACCTGTTCGGACAGTGGGGTCTCGGGATCCCACTGAACGATATGAGCCGATGGGAGAACCTCGAGGATGCGTTCCTTCGCGCCTTCGGAACTGCCGGCTTTGGAGTTGATCACAACGGTCAGACCTTCTCCGCCGGGTAGTGCCGGCGCCACACCCGGAGCGGTCCGGGCCGGGCCCGCCGGTGCCGCGGGCCACAGGTGGTGTCCGGCCAGAGCCACTCCGGCCCCGACTGCTGCGCCCGCGAGGACGTCGCTGCGGTAGTGGACACCGAGATGGACCCGCGAGTAGGCAACAGCCGTGGCCAGCGGCGCCAAGACGATCAGAGTGCGCGGGCGCTCCAGAGCCGCGCCCACGGCAAAGGCCGCCGCAGAAGCGCTGTGTCCACTCGGGAACGACGAGGTCCAGGGCATCTTGCGAAGTGCAGGCGGGAGCAGCGGATCAACCGGTGGGCGGCCGCGGCCGAACAGCGGCTTGAGCACCGCATTGGACAGCAGACTCGCTCCGGCTAGCGACCCGACCCCACGCAAACCCGCACGCCGATAACGTTTTCCGCTGCAGGCAAGGACGCCCGCAACGGCGAACCACAGTTTGCCGTGATTGGCCGACAACGTCAGATAACGCAAGGCCGGCTCGACCACGCCCGGTTCGTGCCCGACAGTAGATCTGCTGCTTTTTCTCACCTGTGCAGTCTAGGTAGAGCGGTCGGACCCGGGCGGCAACACTGCCCGATCAGCTGTGGATGATGCAGGTGGTAGTGCCGTGGGCAATCAGCTTCCCTGCTTCGTCGTAGATTTGGCCTTCTGCGGTGGCAGTGCGCCGCCCGGTGTGGATCACCTTGCCGTGCCCGATGATTCGGCGTCCATCGGTCGGCACCGAGCGAATGTAGTTGACCTTGAGTTCCAGGGTTCCGTAGCCGACACCAGGCGCCAGCGTGGTGTGCACGGCGCACGCCATCACCGAGTCGAGCAGGGTGGCACAAATGCCTCCGTGCAGTGACCCGATCGGATTGGTCATATCCGGCCGGGCCCGCAGACTGAACTGCACCACACCCTCTTCCAGGCTGTCGATCTCCATGCCCATCAGTTGCGAGATGTTCGGTGGTTGCTGCGGAAGCGAAGTCAGGAAGCGAAGGACCTCGAGGCCGTTCATCTCCTCGATGCGCGGCGCTGCTGCGTCGGGAGATACAGAACCTGAAGATGCAGTGTCTGACGGTGCGGCCTGGGCAGTCATGGGCGATCCCTCCTGGTAGATTATGGACCAGTCGATCCATACATTGCGATCCTAACACCGCAGTGGACCGATCGGTCTATCCACTATGGCGAGAGGGAACGAGGCGCCGTGACGGGCTATCCGATGCAGCAATTCGATGGCACGGCCGGGCCGCGAGAGCGCTTGGTCGGCACGGCGATAGATCTCGTTCGACGCCGAGGTGTTTTCGCAACGAGTGTCGCGGACCTACTCAAACGCAGCGGTTCTGCCCGAAACTCCATCTACCAGCACTTTCCCGACGGGAAATCGGAGCTCATCGCCGATGCCACCACTGCTGCCGGCGAGCAGATAACGGCGTTCATCGCCGACCTGACAGCCACCCGGACCCCGATCGATGCCATCGACGGTTTGATCAAGTGGTGGAAGAGGGAATTGGTCCGCTCGGAGTTCGCGCTGGGGTGTCCGGTGGTGGCTGCCGCCATGGCAGCGCCGGACGAACCCCTGGTTGCGGCCACTGCCAACGTCGCGTTCGACCGGTGGCGAGATCTCGTGGCGCAGGCAGCGGTGGCTGACGGTGTCATCGAGACCGCCGCCCAGGATTTCGGTCTCTTTGTGGTGAACGCGATCGAGGGTTCGATCGTGCAATGTCGCAGCCAAGGAGACGTCAGATCACTGGACGTGGCGGCCGAGCAGTTGAAGGCGCTCTACCTGTCGCTTCCAAAGGAAGATCAACCTTCGTCGGCCACATCGTCGTAACGCGGTACAACTGCGTACACGATGAGATCTTTGGGCGTGCCCTTGGCGCGAAAGCGTCTGCGCCGCTTGATGTATTTGCTGTCATCGGTGGCCGCCAACGTTGCTTCGGTCGCCAAGACCTCACCGGCTGAGGCGGCGTCGGCCACCCGGGCCGCGATATTGACGTCGACACCGAGGAAATCATCGCCGACGGCACGCGGCTCGCCCGTGTGTAGGCCCGCACGGAGCGCGGGCCGATAGCCGTCGAGCGTGATTGCGCTGACCGCGAGTCCGGCTTCGTGTGCGGCCTCGATGGCATCGGTTCCGTCACGGAACACCGCCATCAGGCCATCGCCCAGGTACTTCGTCACGGTCCCACCACGCCGGGTGATGATCTCCTCACTGGCGCGATTGACCTCGCCGAGTAGTGACAGGACGGCGTCGTCACCCGCGCCGAGAGCCCACGTGGAAAATCCCACCAGGTCGGTGAACAAGATCGTCACCGGGCCACCTGCGGGAGTGGAACTGCCGCGCCGTGCGACGAGTGCCTGCCACGATTCGACGGCAGCCAAACCGAGCTCGCGTAAGGCACTGGGTGCTTCACCCCTCGCCTGGGCGATCAGACCGGCGACCCGGTCAGAACTGCGCATCCGGTCCGATTTCACCTCGGCCCCGGCACCCGGGGTTCTGATCCGGACAGCACGCGCGACCCGCACCACGGTCGCGTTGCTGTCGGACCGGGCCAGGAACTCCCCCACCTGGCGGGCCCCGTCTCGCGTCTGCGCAAAACGACCGGCGATGTCAGGCCACCTTCACTTTCGAATCGCGTAGTTCACGCAGGGCGGTGCGTAGTCCTCGACGGCGTCCGGTTTCCGGATCTGGACCGAAGCTCGTGTGCATCCCCTCGCGGACGTTGAAGCGAAGTTCCGAAGCGGTCTCGGGGGCATCGTCGACGGTTGCCGAGAGCATCGCATTGGGAAGCGCCAACTTCGCGATGGTGCGGAAGGTCTGCAGATACTGATGTGCCAGTGATCCCGTGGTGTACGGCAGGTCGTATTTGTCGCACAGTTCGCGGACGCGGACACCGATTTCTTCGTAGCGGTTGCTGGGCAGATCCGGAAAGAGATGATGCTCGATCTGATGACTGAGATTGCCGGTCATGAACCGCATCAGCCGTCCGGCGCGAATATTGGCCGACCCCAACATCTGTCGCAGGTACCAGCGGGCCTGGTCTTCACTTTCGTATTCGGCTTTGGTGAACTTCTCGGCGCCGTCGGGAAAGTGCCCGCAGAAGATGACCGCGTACGTCCAGTAGTTCCGAATGAAGTTCGCCGTGAGATTCGCCGTGAGCGTGTGTTTCCAGTTGGGGCCGGACAACGCCGGGAAGATCACGTAATCCTTGGCGGCCTGCTTACCGACCTTGCGGCCGATGATCTTGAGGTCTTTGACGACGTCACGCATGCTTTTCTCACCCTTGCGGACCTTTTCGGCCTCGACATGGTGCAGCGCCACCCCGTACTCGAAGAAGGTTCCGAGAAGGAAGTTGTAGACCGGGTTCCCGAGATTCCACCACTCCCAACGTTGGTCACGGGTGACCCGCAGGATCCCGTAGCCCACGTCGTCGTCGAGGCCGACGATGTTGGTGTATTTGTGGTGGATGAAGTTGTGGGAGTGCTTCCACTGAACGCTCGGGCACGTGGTGTCCCATTCCCATGACGAGGAATGGATTTCGGGATCGTTCATCCAGTCCCATTGCCCGTGCATGACGTTGTGCCCGAGTTCCATGTTTTCGATGATCTTGGCAACGCCGAGCATCGCCGCACCGGCGATCCATGCCGGCCTCTTGTGGCTTGCGAACAGCACCGCACGACCACCGGCAGCCAGACCCCGTTGCAACGCAATGGTTCGGCGGATGTACCGGGCGTCCGACTCCCCACGGGATTCTTCGATGTCCCGGCGTATCGCGTCGAACTCCCTTCCGAGAGCCTCCACATCGGCCTCGGACAGGTGTGCGTATCGATCGATATCGGTGATCGCCATTGCAATTACCCCCTGTGTTACTTGTCGGTTCGCACGTGTGCCGGCTCAGAGATCCAGCGTGCATTCACCAGAGACGGTGCTGATACATGTCTGGATTCGGTCCCCTTCTCTACGTTCGTCCCCGGAACGCAGGTCGCGTACGTATCCGCCTTCCAGTGGGACCACGCACGATTGGCAGATCCCCATCCGGCAGCCGAACGGCATCTGGATACCGAGTTCTTCGCCGGCCTCCAGAAGCGTTGTCGCCCCATCGATCTGTGCTTCTTTGTTGGACTTCGTGAAGGTGACGGTGCCACCTTCACCACCCTTGTCGGTGCGTGCGATGGCGAAGCGCTCAATGTGTAACCGGTCTCGTAGCCCGCCACGTTCCCACACCTGTTCTGCGGCGTCGAGCATCTCCACCGGACCGCAGGCCCAACATTCACGTTCCTGCCAATCAGGGACGACGGACGACAGGTCGTTGAGATCGAGCTTGCCGTGTTCGCGGGTCAGACGCATTTCCAGCTCGTACCCCTCGGAGGTGTTCTCCAATCCGATGAGCTCGTCGTGGAAGATGACACTTTCGCGGTCCGGGGCGGAGTGGATGTGCACCACGTCGGGCATCTGCCCTCGGCCGTCGAGTGCCCGGAGCATTGCCATCACCGGTGTCACGCCGGACCCGGCAGTGAGGAAGAGAATTTTGTCGGGTACCGGATTCGGTAGCGAGAAGTCGCCTTTGGGTGCGGCGAGCCGGATGACGGTGCCCGGCACCGCGCCATCTACGAGGTGGCTGGAGAGAAAACCGTCCGGGTTGGCCTTCACCGTCACCGAGATGACTTTTCCATCGCCTGCAATGGATGTCAGCGAGTACGAGCGCCAGTGCCATCGGCCATCTATCTGAAGACCGATCCCCACATATTGTCCGGGACGGTAATTATGACGAAATCCCCAACCGGTCTTGATGTCGACGGTGGCGGTGTCGTCGGTTTCCTTGCGGACATCGACGATCTTTCCCCGCATTTCGCGTGCCGACCACAGCGGGTTGAGCAGATGCAGGTAGTCGTCCGGCAGTAGTGGCGTCGTTGCTCTGGCCACCAGACCACGGGCGACATTGACCTGCGGACGCGTGGTCTGAACCTGCGCGGCCGGACGCTTGCTCCATTTAACTATGCCCACTGCCCACACTCCCCTCGCTCAGGATGGAATCGATGGCGGTTTGTATCGCCGTCGCTGTGCGCGATTTCGAGTGTACATGTGTACACCGGGTGGGCGGAGCCGATCAGCGTCCGGCCGTGTCAGGAACTAGCTGGTCGTGGCGACATCCTTTTCGGACGAATCGGAGTCCGCCTTGTCGGCCTCGTCGCGGCGGTTGGCGTAGATACTCGACAACGCTGCTGCGCCGATGAACGCCACTCCGACCAGACCGGTGATGATCTCGTTGATGTGCCACTTGATCGAGAAGAACAGGATCGCAGCGAGTGCGCCGATTGCCCAATGGGCACCGTGCTCGAGGTACCGGTACTCGGACAAGGTGCCGGCACGGACCAGGTACACGGTGATGGAGCGGACGAACATTGCTCCGATGAACCCAAGGCCCAGAGCGATGATGATCGGGTCTGCGGTGATCGCGAACGCGCCGATGACGCCATCGAAGGAGAACGACGCGTCGAGGACCTCGAGGTAGAGGAAGAGGAAAAAGCCCGCTTTACCGGTCGCCTTCGCCAGGTCGGAGGGTCCACCCGACTTCTCGGCCTGTTCGTGTTCGGCTGTCAGTTCCTCGGTGTGGAACAACTGGCCGAGACCGTTGACGGCGATGTAGGTGATGATGCCGAGGACGCCCGCGACCATGACCGTCGAGCGCTGGTCGTCGGCGGCGAGGAACTCCGCGATCAGCACGAGGCTGCCGCCTGCGATGACAACGGCGAGCTGATCGAGCTTGCCGATGGTGGCCAGTGGCTTCTCGAGCCACGTCAGCCACTTGATCTCGTTGTCCTCGAGGATGAAATTGAGGAAGAGCATGAACAGGAACATGCCGCCGAACGCAGCGATCTGCGGATGTGCTGCGGTGAGAATCTCTTCATACGATTCCTGACCGGAGCCTTCTTCGGGCACATTCATGGCCAGGTCGAATGCTTCGACCGGATTCAGTCCGGCCGTGACCCACACGATGAGCAGCGGGAACAGCAGACGCATGCCGAAGACGGCGATGAGGATGCCGATGGTGAGGAAGATCTTCTGCCAGAACTCACTCATCTTCTCCAGCACGGTCGCATTGATGACCGCGTTGTCGAATGACAGTGATACCTCGAGGATGCCGAGGATCAAGCAGAGCGCGAGCGCGGTCCACCCCCCGTAGAGGAATGCAACGCCCAACGAGACGATCGTGATTAGGATCGAGATCCCGAATGTGCGGATGACCACCCGTGCTCCTTAATTGTTGCTCTTACGTATCAACAGCACTATCGCGGAGCCCCGGAAGGTTCCGCGATAGTGCTGAATCATACGACTTCAGTTATTCGACTTCGATGGTCGAACTAGACATTGACGCCGTAGTCGCGGGCGATGCCTGCGAGTCCGGAGGCGTAGCCCTGGCCGATGGCGCGGAACTTCCACTCTGCACCGTTGCGGTACAGCTCTCCGAACACCATGGCGGTTTCGGTGGACGCATCCTCGGACAGGTCGTAGCGGGCGAGTTCGGTGCCGTTGGAGCGGTCGGTCACGCGGATGTATGCGTTACGGATCTGTCCGAACGACTGCGCGCGCGAATCAGCGTCGTAGATCGAGACGGGGAAGACCACCGATTCGATGTTCGGCGGCACAGCCGCCAGATCGACGTTGATGACCTCATCGTCGCCTTCACCCTCACCGGTGGTGTTGTCGCCGGTGTGCTCGATCGAGCCGTCCGGCGACCGCAGGTTGTTGAAGAAGATGAAGTGCTGATCGGAGACGACCTTCTTGTCAGCTCCGGTAGCGATGGCGCTGGCATCAAGGTCGAAGTCTGTGCCGGTGGTGGAACGGATGTCCCAGCCGAGTCCGACCGCCACTGCGGTCAGGTTCGGAGCCTCTTTGGTCAAAGAGACGTTGCCACCCTTGCTCAAGCTGACGCCCATGTCAGTACCTTCCTGAGGTTGATTCATACGTTGAGTAGGCCGATTCCGCGCCAAACGCTGGCATGGAGCCGAGCCTTGTCGTCAACCGTACGTGAATATGGACATCGTTGGCGCCGTCCACTCCGATACCTCCACATTTTTGCGCGATCTATGCACGGTTCGAATGACAGGTGCCGCATTACCGGTGATCGCCGACCGCCACGGGCGGCGATTGTCGCCGCTCCCAGTAGGATGCGCGTGTGGCCGGGCGCTGGTTTCGACGAGATAGCCGTGACGTCGGTGGCGGGTCCACCGACGTCCTCACCCGTGCCCGCAATGACATGGTCACCGGCTTCCTGGAACTCGATCAGCGGCTGTCCATATTGGCCGATGGCGTCGACGCCGCTGCTGCGCTGGGTCTGTCGCCTGACCTGATTCGATCGTTCGCCCCGATCCGGGATCAGTGCTACGAGACCATCAATCAATATCTGGCGCTCAGTGATCCCGATGCGACGGCTTCACTTGCCGACTACCAGAAGACGTCGGAGCAGATCACGAAGTCCATACAGCGCCTGGACCGGTTCTATGAGCAGAACTCGACACAGATCGAACACGCCCGGACGGCATACGGCGCGATTCCCGACGAGGCCGCCCGGGTTCGCCAAGAATCCGACCGTATGGCGGAGAAGCTCAGCGATCTCACGGCCAATCAATTGGGTTACGCTTCTGTCAAAAGCGCTGTGGCCCAGTATGATCACGCTCTGCACCGGCTCGAGTCCGCGCAACTCCAGGTGTCCCAGGGTGGTGATCGTGCCGAATTGCAGGCCAGTACCGCCGCGATGAGCGCTGCGATCGAGAAGTTGCAGCAGGCGATTGCGGAAGCCCCGAGCAAGGACGGCCAGGCGCGTGCCGCGCTGGCATCGGTGCGGACGCGCCTGGCTGCAGTCCGCAATCGCAGCTCGCGCATGCCGGAGGCCTACTCGGCGCTTCTCCGCGAGTTCAGTGCGGCGTGTTCGGCAGACCTCATCGGGTACGACCAGCGGAGCGCCGTGGACCTGGAGCGCGCAGAGGCCGAAATCGACACCGCAGCAAGTGAAATAGCGTCCGATCCGGAGGCGTCGTTGGCCGCGATCACGCGTGCCCGAGCGGTACTCGCGGAGGCGGAGGAGCTGGTGGATGGGGTCACCGACCGATTGAATGAACTTCGGGTGGTCCGGGCGGACCCACCGGCGGCCGCAGGTAGAGTTCGGTTCCAGATACGTGATGCACAACTGCTTGCAGTGAACCTGGGATTGGTCAAGCAATGGGGTTCGGTACTCGACGCGCAAGTGCTGCGCGTGGATCGTGCGGTTGCCGCATTGACCGGGCGGCACCCCGACTACTGGGGATATCTGGTCGACCTGCGAGCCATCTCTGACTTCGTCACCGGAGTCGTGAACAAAATGAAGGATGAGGCACGGCGCTGATGATCGAAGAGTCCATTCCCGGCGGCGACGTGGGCCGCAGCGGGCAAGTGGATGAACAAAAACCGAACACTGGACAAACGGCGTATGGCGCCAACCGAATCCAACATTTCGCCGCCTTGGACGATGTCGAACGCGAACGTTTGTTCCACCGGTTCCCGGAGACGATCGAGGCCGACGCCGGGCCAGAGTTGCTCAGTGTCGCGATCGGCGCGACCCTCTACATTCCGGCGATTCGCGATCGCCTGGCCGAGTTGATTCTCCGGCAAGGTCGCAATGGGTCCACATCGATGGTCATCGACCTCGAGGATGCGGTCGCCGATCACAGGGTTCACGCCGCAATGACAAACCTGGTTGCTGCACTCGATGATCTGGCCGACCACTCGGCGACTGTGCCGTTGCTGTTTGTCCGGGTCCGCAATGCCGAACAGATCGACGAACTTCTCGGACGCCTGGGTCGTGGAATCGAGGCGCTCGCCGGATTTGTCCTACCGAAGTTCACTGCGGTGACCGGTGAGGACTACCTGAACCGGATCGACGGCGCTATCGCCGGTGCGGGCCGGATGCTCTATGCGATGCCGATTATCGAGTCGACGGCGGTGTTGCATCTGGAAACCAGGATGTCTGCGCTGAGCAATATTCGGGACCTGCTCGCCAAGCACCGGGACAAGGTCCTCGCCGTTCGGATCGGCGGAACCGATATGTGTGGCGCCCTCGGAATCCGACGCGATCCCGATCTCACCATTTACGACGTGCAACCGGTGGCCGAGGTCATCGGAGCAATCGTCAATGTTCTCGGACGAGCGGACGGCTCCGGGTACACCATCACCGGGCCGGTGTGGGAGTACTACAACACCCATGAGCGAATGTTCCGGCCCTTGTTGCGGCACACGCCCTTCGAACAGATCGATGCCGTGAGGTTCCGCACGCATCTGGTCAGCCGCGACCTCGACGGACTACTTCGGGAGTTGGTACTCGACCATGCGAACGGACTTCAGGGCAAGACCGTCATCCATCCCTCTCACGTCAACGTGGTGCATGCGATGAGTGCGGTGTCGCACGAGGAGTATGTCGATGCCGTGGCCGTCCTCGGTGTCGACGACTCCGGCGGCGTGGAACCCTCGATCTATCGGAACAAGATGAACGAACGTCGCCCTCACCGCGCCTGGGCAGAAAAGACACTCGTCCGCGCACAGGCGTTCGGGGTTCTGCAGCCGGAAATCGGTGTTGTGGACCTGCTCGCGTCGGTGGTGGAGCCGTGAGCGATACCGACAGCCGCCAGGTCACCACGCCGCCCGTGCCGTACGCGACATCGGAGTTCGGTCTGCGGGCCGAACACGTCAGCGGACATCGCGGCCGGCGGGTTGACGATCTGGTGCAACCCGGACTGCGCCGCAATCCCAAACGTGCCCACCTCTGGGTGTCGACGGTGTTGGGCAAACACATCCCGGTGGCTCCGGCGGTGATCTTTGCCGCCGCCGGAGAACTCGGCGACCTGGCCACCTCGGCGTTGCGCGAACGCGACATGAACGACGCGCTCGTCTTCGGATTTGCCGAAACGGCAACCGGTTTGGGACACGCGGTCGCTCAGCGGATGGGCGCGGGGCACTACCTCCAGTCGACGCGGCGTCACGAATCGCAGGTACCGGTGATCGCGCGATTCGAAGAAGGCCATTCACACGCGACCGACCACCTGGTGGTCCCGACCGATCCGCAGAGCCTGCACACCGACCTTCCGGTGGTACTCGTCGACGACGAGATATCCACCGGGGCCACGGCACTCGACGCCATCCGGTCGATGCAGGAGATCCATCATCGGGCGTTGTACATCGTGGCTTCGCTGGTCGACATGCGAACCGACCGCGATGTGGCCCGGTGTCGGGAACGGGCCGGTGAGATGGGCATCGACATCGACTTCATCAGCCTCGCGCAGGGTGTCACAGACATTCCCGAGGACCTACCCGCGCAGGTTGTCGCGCTCGCACCCGGACCGCTGCACCAATCCGGGAACCCGGGACGGTTCGAGCGGTTGGAAGTGTCCTGGCCGCCGCACATCCCCGATGGCGGCCGCTACGGATTCGACCACAGCGATTGGGCCGAATTCGATCAGGCGGTGACCGTGATCGTCGCCCAGGTGGCAGCCGTTTTGGATCCGGCGCGTCCGGTGATCGTGATCGGACATGAGGAGTTCATGTATCTGCCTCAGCGGATCGCCGGTGAGCTGTCGTCGGTTGTCGAGGCACCCGTCCTGAGTCAGACCACGACCCGGTCCCCCGCTCACGTCATCGATCACCGCGGGTACCCATTGCGTCGCGGCTATCGCTTTGACTCACCCGAGCCCGACGTGGCCGCGGATCGCTTCCTGTACAACGCAACCCGAGAACATCCGGGTTCCCAACTCGTCGTGGTGCTCGATGCCCCCGCGGACACCGCAGCACTGACCGCACCGAACGGCCTGGTCGAAACGCTGCGGGCCGGCGGCGACGATGTCCTCGCCGTGATCGTTCCCGGCACCGACCACCGGGCTCTGCGGGCGAAGCGGGGGCAACAGTGAGCGTGCAGCCAGAGGCCGGCTTCGGTGTCCCACTGGTCGGTCCGGACTTCGGTAGCTATGCCCCCGACGAGGTGCGGTGGCTCCTCAAGGATCTGTCGCAGGTGGCTCTCGAAGCCGACGTCGCCTCCCGCGAACAACGGATACAGGCCGGACTCGCCCACTACGCGGAGACGCTGCCGGTCGAGTTCCAGCCCGACGCCGCCTACCAGGAACTCTTTCACCGGGTCCTCGAAGAAAGTGCCCATCGCCTGGCGGTTGCGGTGGGAGCGGTGACCGATCTGGTGCTGGCCGAGCGCGGCACCGACGTGGTGCTGGCCTCGCTCGCCCGCGCAGGCACGCCCGTCGGTGTCCTGATGCGCCGATGGGCTCGCCATCACCACGGTGTGGACCTGCCGCACTATGCGGTATCGATAGTCCGGGATCGTGGGATCGACGCAAACGCGATGAGATACCTGGCAGCACACCATGATCCACAGAAAGTGGTGTTCGTCGATGGTTGGACCGGCAAAGGTGCGATCACCCGCGAACTCGCGGCCGCGCTGGACGAACTCGCGCAGGCAGGCGGTCCCCGATTCAATCCGGACCTGGCGGTCCTCGCCGATCCCGGCGCATGTGTTCGCACATACGGCACGCGCGACGACTTCCTCATCGCATCGGCCTGCCTCAATTCGACTGTGTCTGGTCTTGTTTCGCGGACTGTCCTGAACAGCGAGCTCATCGGCCCGCATGATTTCCACGGCGCGAAGTTCTACTCGGAACTGATCGATCAGGACGTCTCGGGCGTCTTGCTGGATGCTGTAAGTGCTCAATTCGATTCCGCCACAGCCGAGGCGGCCTCACGGTACGCGGAAATCGTGTCGTCGGATCGGTCCCCGACCTGGTCGGGCTGGCGCTCCGTCGAGGCCATTCGTGAGCAGTATGGGATCTCGTCGGTGAACTTCGTGAAACCCGGTGTCGGTGAAACCACTCGGGTTCTGCTCCGTCGGGTGCCGTGGCGTGTTCTGGTCCAAAACGCCGAAGATCCGGCGCACGAGCACATCCGGGCACTTGCCGACGCGCGATCGGTGCCCGTGGAGGTGGTCCCGGAGTTGGCATACAGCGCTGTGGGCCTGGTGAAAGAGGTCTTGTGAGCGGTCGTACCCGGGTATCACCCACCTCACCGGCGTTGGTGGCGTTGGACATGGACCGGACGCTGATCTATTCGGAGAATGCGATCACACAGGGCGCCCCGGATGCCTCGCGTGCGGCGGCGATGTTGGCTTCGGCGCGTTGTGTGGAGCTCTACCAGGGCAGACCGCAGTCGTACATGTCGCAGACCTCGATCGGGTTACTCCTCGAACTCGACCGGATCGCACAGGTGGTGCCGACGACAACCCGGACCATCGAACAATTCCGGCGGATTGAATTGCCCATGGGCACAACCGCGTTCGCGATCACGAGTAACGGTGGAAACATTCTGGTCAACGGCCGGCCGGATGAAGATTGGTCCGCGCACGTCGCCGGGTTGCTCGGCCGGCTCGGTGCCGGGGTCGACGACGTCTATCGGCGACTGAACGACGATGCCCAGGACACCCCGTGGCTACGCACGCTGCGAATTGCCGATGGGCTCTTCTGCTACGCGGTCGTCGAACTCGAGCTGCTGCCACCGGATGTGGTGCCGGCGTGGGCGAGTTGGGCCGCGGAGGTCGGCTGGAATGTCTCGCGGCAGGGCCGAAAGGTGTACGTCATGCCCAATCCGGTCACCAAACACATCGCCGTAGAAGAGGTTCGCAGACGGATGTCGGTGTGGCCTCATCTGAGCCTGGCGGCCGGTGACGGCGTGTTGGATCAACCGATACTGGTCGGGGCCGACGCCGCGATCCGGCCTCGGCACGGTGAGCTGGAAGAACTCGGGTGGCAACACCCGAACGTCGCGATCACCGCAGAACGAGGCCTGGCTGCTTCGGAGGAGATGCTGAACTGGCTGTTGGGACGGGCAGGCACAATGGTGGGAGCCGTTAAACCGGACATGCCGTCCAGCGCGCCGACAGGTGTGGACGGAGCCATCAATTCAATACCCAACGAAGGGCACAGGTGATGACAACAACACTGGTCAAGGGGCAGAACGGTCCGCTCAACGCGTCGACGGTGGAGATCACCGTCGATCTTGCGGCGGCAGGTGACCTCTCGGCGTTGCTCGTCACCGACAGCGGCAAGGTCCGCACGGACGCCGATTTTGTGTTCTTCAACCAGCCCTCGGGTCCAGGCGTCACGCTGCAGACCGGTTCCGGCATCGGCACCCTGTCGATCGCTCTGGGCGCGATCCCCGCCGATATCGCCCAGGTCCGCGCGGTGATCACGCTCGAGAACGGAACCTTTGGGGCGATCGCTCCCCCGGTCGCGCGTGTCCTGTCCGGCGGACAACCGCTGTACGAGTACCGCATCGAGGGTCTGGCCAGCGAGTCGATCGTGATCGCGCTCGAGGTTTACCGTCGCGGTGGTGACTGGAAGGTTCGCGCCGTCGGCCAGGGCTATGCCGGCGGTTTCGCGGCGCTGGTCACCGATCATGGGGTTTCGGTGGACGATGCACCCGCCCCGGCTCCTTCTGCCCCGACCCCTTCTGCCCCGACCCCTTCTGCGCCGCCACCTCCCGCCCCGACCCCTCCGGCAGCAGCCGCACCAGCGCCCAGCTATTCACGCCCACAGGCTGCGGCACCCAGCTACCCGTCGCAGCCCGCCGCACCGGCAGCGGCGGCATACACACCCCCTCAGCAGCAACCGCCGGCACCGGCCGGCCGACCCGAAGTCAGCCTGCGGAAGGGCCATCCGGTCAGTTTGACCAAGGGCCAACGGGTTTCGCTGAACAAAGACGGCGGAGTCGCGCTCACCAACATTCAGATGGGTCTCGGTTGGGATCCCGTTGTGGTGAAGAAACGGTTCGGTAACCGCAGCGCAGACATCGACCTGGACGCGTCGGTCGTCATGTTCGCCGACACGCAGGCTGCTGACGTTGTCTATTACGGCCAGCTGACGTCGAAAGATGGTTCGATCCGCCACCTCGGTGACAACCTCACCGGAGCAGGCGAAGGTGATGACGAAGTGGTCACCGTTGATTTGACCCGCGTCCCGATGCATGTCAACGCGCTCATCTTCATCGTCACGTCCTACCAGGGTCAGACCTTCGAACAGGTGGACAACGCCTTCTGCCGCCTGGTCGATCAGACCACCAACTCCGAGCTGGCCCGATACACCCTTGCCGGCGGAATGCCTTTCACCGGCGTGGTCATGGCCAAGGTGTTCCGCGAAGGCGGGGTCTGGAAGCTTCAGGCGATCGGCGAGGGAATCACCGCCCGGCATGCCGGCGAGGCCCTGCCGCAGCTGCAGCGATTCTTGTCGAACGATTTCATGAAATAGACCCCGATGTGTGCGGGTCCGAGAGGAACTTTCGTCAGATGAATGAGCTGGTCGCCGGTCAGAACGCTCCGGCCGGTGAACATGCGCTGAGGTTTTCGGTCGCGGCGACGGGGTTCGAGGTCGACGTCGTCGGCCTCGTCGTCGACGACCGTCTCCATGTGCTCGGCTCCGATGACGTCGTCTTCTACAACCAGCCGGCGACCGGCGGTGTCAGGCTGATCGACGGCCGGTTGTCGATTGATCTCGACGCCGTGCGTCCGGGTGCCCGAGTGCTGTGCGCGGTGGGCTTGGATGACATGCCTGCCGAGCTCGCGATGACCGGGCTACGCGCGGAACTGACCGGCCGTGCGCAGTCGCCGGGCTTTGCGCTCACGTTGCGCCCGACACTCGGCGAAACCGCGATGTTGTGTTTCGAGCTGTATCAGCGGGCCGGTCAGTGGAAAGTGCGTGCGCTCGGTCAGGGCTACGACGGTGGTCTGGCCCAACTGATGTCGAGCCACGGCGTCGACGTCGACGTCGACGTCGACGTCGACGATGCCGACTCCACGGCCGATGCCACTTCGGTGCCGGAAATCCCTGCCGCCCAGCCTGACTCGACAGCCGCGTCGGACGACCTTGCGCCGGACATGGTGCGGCTCGGGTCCGACCATGGCGCCGCCATCGCCCGCGCCAACGTCATCTTCGAAGACGCTGCTCGCTCGGCGGCGGGTTTTGTTCAGTCCGAAGGGTTTGCGATCGAACGTCTCGATCGGGAACTCGCCGATGCGTTGGCCGATTCGTCGCAGCGCAACTCCCCCGCGACTGCCCGTCTACGGGACGCCGCGCAGAAACGATGCGATGAGTTGGTTGCGGCCGCGCAGGAGCGGTTCGATTCCGATTCCCGGGTTCTGATGGCTGAACTCGCCGCCATCGACCCCCAGTTGCCGCCTGCGATGGCGTCGTGGCAGTCATCTGCGTGGTCACGGACGGACGGGCATACGGGCGGTGGGTTGCGGCTGGGCGAACTCACTGCGCCAGAGCGAGGTGAACTCCAACTCCCGTTCTGTATTCCGACACCGATCCCGCGGCCCCTCTGGGTGCTCGAGAACGGTCAATCTGTGGTGTCGGTGGTGACGTCACTGACTCTGCGGCTGGTGACCGCCGCAAGAATGCTCACCTCGGCGTCCCATGACGGCGTCACCATCGACGTTCTCGACCTCACCGGGAAGCTCGCGGCGCTGACCGAGTTGCTCGCACCGGTGATGTTGGCGCCGCCGATCACCACGCCGGACGCGGTGGCCCCGCGCCTGGACGTGCTCGAGTCGGCCATCGATCTGAACATGATGGCCCTGCAGGCCGGGACCGATGTGGGCAGCGGTCACAACGAGTTCGGCGTTCGGGTGGTGATCATCGCGGATCTGCCGTTCGGCTGGGAACCGGCGGATCTGGCCCGACTCCTGCGCATCGTCGATCGGGGAACCCGTCTGGGTTGGGCGTTCGTTTTCGCCGGGTCACTCGACGAACACGACGGCGATCCACTGGTGGCCGCGATTGCCGACACCACCCTGGTGCTCCCGGTGACCGACGACGCGCGTGCGCACGACCCGTGGGTCGGCCTGGAGTGGACGCTCGAGGCCGAAGCGCTCGATCCGCAATCGGAGGTCGCCCACCAGATCGTCGCGGGTCTTCGCAGCCGTCAGTCGCGGTCGAACACCGGACCCCCGGGCTGACCGGACGAACCCGGGCGCGCTGCTACCGCCAGCGTTCGGCTTCTTTGGCCAGTGCGACCAGTTCAGCACCGAGCTCCGTCAACTCGTCCCGGCCGGCATCCTCGGCGACGGCGGTCGCGATGTCTTCGGCGGCACACCGCAGTCGGAAGAGACGTTCGATCAGATCCTCGGCCTCTCCGGAGCTAAGAACCACCGAATCCGCAGGGATGGAACTTCCTGCGACCAAGTTTCGTTGCTCATATGCGCGTTGACGACAGGATTGCTTGCAGTACTTGCGTCGGCGGCCGACCTCGGACTCGACGATCTCGCGTCCGCACCACGCGCAATTGTTGCGTGCAGTGCCGCGTCGAGACGCTGTGGCCTGGGGTTCCATAACCAGTGAGGTTACTCCGCACGGACGTCGGCACCGGTGGCCGCCACCCACCAAAACTCCGTCCGCGACGCGATCGCGGAGGATTTAGCAGGACATCCGCACAAACGCGTAAGATGGATAGGTAATCCAACGAAGGGATAGTAGTTATGGCAGATCGAGTTCTACGCGGCAGCCGCCTCGGAGCGGTGAGCTACGAGACCGATCGCGATCATGACCTCGCGCCGCGGCGCATGGTGAAGTACCGCACCGACAACGGCGAGATCTTCGATATTCCGTTTTCCGACGAAGCCGAGGTCCCGTCGACTTGGCCGTGCAAGAACGGTATGGAAGGCACGATTCTCGAAGGTACGGTCACCGAAGAGAAGAAGGTCAAGCCGCCGCGCACCCACTGGGACATGCTTCTCGAGCGTCGTAGCGAAGAAGAGCTCGAGGTGCTCCTGACCGAGCGTCTCGACCTCCTCAAGGCACGCCGTCGGGGCACCAGCAGCTAGAGGTCTGACAGATCGGCTCCACGCAAACGAGCCACCTATACGAAGTCGATCCACATGTTTGTGGATCGTCTTCGTATAGGTGGCTCGTTTGTTGTTGGTGCTACTTCTTACGCAGCTTGTCGAGGCGATGGGTCAGGCCCCAACGCGGCACCTTGAATGCGGCTTCGCGGACGATGCTGCCGCTCATCTTCGACTCCCCCAGCTCACGTTCGGTGAACGTGATGGGCACCTCGGCCACATCGAAACCGGCTCGCACCGTGCGCCAGCCGAGGTCGACCTGGAAGCAGTAGCCGTGCGATTCGATGGCACCCAGATCCAGTGTCTCGAGTACGTGACGACGGTATGCGCGGTAGCCGCCGGTGATGTCTTTGATCGTCACACCGAGCGCGATCCGCGAATAGATGTTGCCGCCGCGGGACAGGATCTCCCGGCGTCGCGGCCAGTTCACGACGGTGCCGCCTGGGACATAGCGTGAGCCGATGACCAGATCGGCGCCCGCGTTGACCCGGTCGAGCAGACGATGCAGTTCCTCGGGAGCGTGACTGCCATCGGCGTCCATCTCGACCAGGACCGCGTAGTCGCGGGCCAGACCCCATTTGAAGCCGTCGATATAAGCGGCACCCAGACCGTTCTTCACGGTGCGGTGCATGACATGGATTCGTCCGTCACCGTCGGCTGCCACCAGTTCGTCGGCGAGATCGCCGGTACCGTCCGGGCTGCTGTCATCCACGATGAGAACGTGCACCGCCGGCTGGGCCGCCTGGACCCGCTTGACGATCAGCGGCAGATTCTCGATCTCGTTGAAGGTCGGAATGATCACCAGGGTTCCCGCCCCGTCCGCCCCTACGACCGGACCGGTTGTGCGTGAGTTGTCCTCAGGCCCCGTCACCATGCTCCTCCTTTGACCATCCCCGTAACCTAATGCCTTGTACCACCAGGACCAAAAAACCGCAGACCGTCAAGAGTACGGCCAGACGCTCGGGCCACGGTCCGATCTTGGTGGCCACCGTCTGATCGGTGTGCAGTGGAATCGACTCGACCAACGCCGCCGGCTCGAAGAATCCGCTGCGTGCGGTGGTGTGCCCGTCGGGCGCAATGATGGCGCTGACGCCGCTCGTGGCCGCGACAACCACCGCGCGTCCGTGTTCGACCGCCCGCAGCTGTGACATTGCCAGTTGTTGATAGGTCATCTGTGTGCGCCCGAAGGTGGCGTTGTTGGTCGGTACCGACAGGAACTCCGCACCCGACTGGACGGCTTTGCGTGCCGACCGGTCGAAGGCGATTTCCCAGCACGTCGATACACCCACCCGCACGGATTCACCGCTGTTGATCTCGACATCGACAACGCCAGGGCCGGTGCCCGGTTTGAAGTTGCCCGCAGACTCGGCGTACGACGAGAAATGCGTGAAAAAGCTTCGCCAGGGCAGATATTCGCCAAAGGGCTGGATGATCTGCTTGTCGTAACGGCCTTCGATCTCACGGCCGTCAGATGCCTGGCGCCCATCCCACACCAGCACGGTGTTCGTGGGCCTGCCATCGGGATTTCGGACCAGTGTTCCGACGAGGATCGGGGCATCGACCGCGATGGATGCCATCGTGATCAGTTCGGCGGCGTCCTCGTTGGTCGTGGGGTCGATGTCGGATGCGTTCTCCGGCCAGATCACGATGTCCGGCTGCGGTTGTTCACCGGCCCGCACCGCGGCGGCCAGGGCCATGGTTTCGCGCACGTGGTTGTCGAGCACGGCGCGGCGCTGCTCATTGAAATCAAGGCCAAGACGCGGCACATTGCCCTGAATGGCGGCGACGGTGATCTGGTTGTCGGAACTGTTGCGCGAATCAACGGAGGGCCACAGGAACGCCGCCACGATCGGCGTGACCAGAGTCATGATCAGCGCCGGAACCAGCCGATTCCACTGCCGCGGCGCGGTGGCGGCCCACGTCAACAAAGCCGCCAGGCCGGCACCACTCAGTGCCACGGAGAAGGACACCAGCGGCGCCCCGCCCAGCGAGGCCAGGGACACCATCGGACCGCCGAGCTGCCCGAATGCGGCACGGCCCCAAGGAAAACCGCCGAAAGGAAATGACGAGCGGGCCCACTCGACGGTGACCCATGCCAACGCGAACCACAGCGGCCAGGCCGGCAGCCGGAGCAGGCGGACGGCAAGGACCCCGAACAATCCGGTGTACAGCGACATCACCACTGCCAGCGCCACCCATGGCAACGGGCCGACGTAGACGCCGATCCACGGCAGCAGCGGGAGGAAGAAGCCCAGCCCGTACGCGAAGCCGTGCAAGAAGCCGTCGCGGAATCGGGTGACGTCCTTGAGCGACAAAGCCAACACCATCAGTGAGGCAATGCCCAGAAACCAGAGATTGCGAGGCGGGAAGGCCGCCCACATCAACAGACCGCCGATCGCGGCGGCAACCGTCCGTAGGACCAACGGCGTGCGGACAAAAGTGCCGATGCGGGCCGAGAGCGCCGACCCGCGGGATTCCACCGTGCCAGAGGTCACCGGGCGGCCCTGTCGTAGATCGCTCGTCCGGCGCGCACGGTGCGCACACAGTCCGGGAGTTTGCGCCCGGGCCGCAGGTCGGGCAGCGCCGGCACGCGTGATCGTGGATCGGTGGACCATCTCGCCACCTGGGGGTCGGCCGAACCCGCGACGACCAGATCCTCGACCTCCCACACCGCGTAGTCGGCAGGCGCGCCCGGAACCAGCGTCCCGGCAACACCGTCACGGTGACCGCCGGCCCGCCAGGCGCCGCGGGTCGAGGCGGCGAAGGCGGCACGGGCAGAGATCGCACTGGTGGGGTTGTTGTGATTGGAGGCGGCCGCGATGGCAGCCCACGGGCGCATCGATGTCACCGGTGCATCCGAGCTGAAGGACAGGCCCACACCCGCTTTGGCGAGTTGCGCGAAATTGTTGAGCGATCGGCCACGTTCGGCACCGAGACGCTGTTCGTAGAGCTGGCCGGAGCCACCCCACAGGGCATCGAACAGCGGTTGCATGCTGGCGATCATGCCGCCCGCAGCCAGGATGGTCGCTTGGTCCGAGGTGATCATCTCGGCGTGTTCGATGCGGTGGCCCAGCCGCGCCAGCGCCGGACCGCCGAACTCGGCGGCGACATCGGCAACGGCCTGTACGAGCACATCCATCGCCGCGTCCCCGATGACGTGGAATCCCGACTGGATGCCGGCCTCGGTGCAGGCACGCAGATGGGTGGTCACGGTCTGCGCGTCGAGATAGCCGACGCCACACGTGTCGGCGTCGACGTAGGGCTCGCGAAGGAGCGCGGTGTGTGAGCCGATCGCGCCGTCGATGAACAGGTCGCCGCCGAGCGCGTGGGCGCGGGTCGACTCGAGCAGAGCCCTTGCTTCTGCGGTATCGGATACCGCAGCGCCCCAGTAGCGGCGGATCTCGACATCATGTGTGAGTTCGGCCAGCGAGAGGAAGTCGTCGAGTCCGCTGATGTCGGGGCCACCGTTTTCGTGGACGGCGACGATCCCGTTCGCGGCGGCATCGTCGAGCGCCGCCTGCTGGGCGCGATTGCGTCCGGCGGTACTCAGCAGCGCGCGGGCCGCGCGGCGCACCCGATGGTGGGCGTCAGCGGTCAGCGGACCCTGCGGGTCGTACCCGAAGGCGCCGATCAGCCCGTCGGCGCGGATACGCAAAGCAGTTGATGCGACTGCGGAATGTTCGTCGATCCGGGCCAGATAGACCGGGCGATCTCCGACGACGGCATCGATGTCCGCTGTCGAGGGATGTCCGTCCGGCCAGGTCGACTCGTCCCAGCCCAACCCCCAGATGAGGTCGGTGTCGGTGTGTTCGGCGTTGTACCGGCGCAACCTCGCGAGGCAGTCTTCGCGGCTGACCGCATCGCTGAGGTCGAGTCCGCGCAGCGCCAGCCCCGTCGACGTGAGGTGAACATGAGAATCGACAAACGCGGGTGCCACAAGCGCCCCGCCGAGGTCGACGACTTCAGCCTTGGGATGCAGTACACGTCCGACCGGATCGGAACCGACCCAGACGACAACACCGTCTTCGATCGCAATAGCAGTTGCATCGGGGGCCACCGGCGAATAAATGTGCCCGCCGATCAGCAGTTGACTCTCCACGACCGTCCAGTCTGCCTGCCGGACGGTGGCGGGCTGTTGTCAGGGCTACCGACGGGGGTACACGGGTCAGAGGTCGGGGTGCGACTTGGGCAGTTGACGATGGCTCGGGTCATAGTCGGCAGGGCCATAGGTGGTGTCGACAACCTGTCCGTCGACAACGGTGACACCGGCCATCCCGCGGCCATATCGCGCATAGCCCTCCATCGCGCCGACGACCTTGCGGGTACCGACAGCGATGACCAGTGGGCGAAGGAGCATTCGAACAGGCTTGAGCAGCAAGAGGATACCGATGACGGTGGTGACCAGACCGGGCACGACCATCGCGATCGTCGCGCCGGCCAGCAGTGCGGTGTCAGCGACCGGCGCTGCCGATCCGGCGGGACCGGCAGGCGTCCCCGCAGCAGCGTTCTGTCCGGCGGCGCGGAGATTGGCCAGTACTTTGGCACCTTGGCGGCGGAGCAACCAGAAGCCCAGGACCATCGTGGCGATCACCAGCAACACCGCCCACGCGAAACCGATCGCAAAACAAAGCCCCACGAAGGCGGCTATTTCTATCGCCACGTAGGCGAGAAAGAGTGCGAGCTTCATCAGATCAACCATCCCGATCATCGGCAGTGCGTACACAGGGTCAACGATCAGGCCGCCCGATTTTCTCCCGATCCCCCGAATTCGATCGCACCAGGCGCGATGGCTTCGAGCTCGGGCCGTCTCAGGTTCCCTCGATGTCGCCTTCGGTCTCGAGGAACACCCGCCGGAGTTCATCGAGCATCTGCGGTGGAGGTGCCGACCACATTTCCCGCTGCGCCGCCTCCAGGAGACGTTCGGCGATGCCGTGCAGCGCCCAGGGGTTGGACTTGTTCATGAACTCCTGGTTGGCCGCGTCCAGGACGTACGCCTCGGTCAGTTGCTCGTACATCCAGTCGGCCATCACATTGGTGGTGGCGTCGTAGCCGAAGAGGTAGTCGACCGTGGCTGCCATCTCGAATGCGCCCTTGTAGCCATGGCGCTGCATCGCGGCGATCCAACGTGGGTTGACCACGCGGGCCCGGAAGACGCGGGTGGTCTCTTCCGACAGGGTGCGCGTGCGAACGTTGTCCGGGCTGGTGCTGTCGCCGATATAGGCCTCGGGATCTTTGCCGGTCAATGCCCGGACCGTGGCGACCATGCCACCGTGATATTGGAAGTAGTCGTCGGAATCGGCGATGTCGTGTTCGCGGGTGTCGGTGTTCTTGGCGGCGACGGCAATGCGCCGGTAGGCCGATCGCATGTCGTCGACCGCGGCGACGCCTTGACGTCCGCGGCCGTACGCGTAACCGCCCCATGCGGTGTACACCTCGGCCAGATCGGCATCGCTGCGCCAGTCCTTGGAATCGATCAGCTGGAGCAGGCCGGCTCCGTAGGTTCCGGGCTTCGACCCGAAAATACGACTGGTGGCGCGGTCGACGTCGCCGTGGTCGGCGATGTCGGAACGCGCATGGGCGGCAACGTAGTTCGACTCGTCGGGTTCGTCGAGGCCGGCGACCATGCGAACGGCATCGTCGAGGATCGTGATCACATGCGGGAAGGCGTCCCGGAAGAATCCGGAGATGCGCACCGTGACATCGATACGGGGACGGCCGAGTTCGGCGAGGCTGATCAGGTCGAGTTTTGTCACCCGGCGAGACGCCTCATCCCAGATCGGCATCACCCCGAGGAGTGCGAGAACCTCGGCGATGTCGTCGCCGGACGTGCGCATCGCGCTGGTCCCCCACACCGACAAGCCCACGGATTTCGGATACTCGCCGTGGTCCGAGAGATAGCGGGCCAGAAGGGAATCCGCCATGGCCCGGCCGGTCTCCCAGGCAAGTTTCGACGGTACGGCCTTCGGGTCGACCGAATAGAAATTGCGTCCGGTCGGCAATACGTTGATCAGTCCACGCAATGGTGATCCGCTCGGCCCGGCGGGGATGAACCCACCGCCCAGCGCGTGGAGGATCCGCGGGACCTCCTGATCGGTCTGGCGGAGCCGAGGGATGATCTCGGAGCCTGCGAACTCGAGGATCCTGCGAACATCTTCCGGATGACCTTCGGCGACCGTGGCGATGGTGGCGGCATCCCAGTCGCCCTTGGCGCAACCCACCACCAATTCCCGGGCAATGGATTCGATGCTGTCGGTAGCGGTACGCCCGGCGGTTCCGTCTTCGGTGAGCCCCAGCGCTTCTCGTAGGCCGGGCAGGCTCTGCGTACCACCCCAGAGTTGCCTGGCCCGCAGCATCGCCAGCACCAGATCGACCTCGACATCACCTGCAGGCGGTTGGCCGAGGATGTGGAGTCCGTCGCGGATCTGAACGTCTTTGATCTCGCAGAGCCAGCCGTCGACGTGCAGCAGCATGTCGTCGAAGACATCTTCTTCGGGTCGCTCGGACAACCCGAGGTCGTGGTCCATTTTCGCAGCCTGCAGAAGCGTCCAGATCTGCTGGCGGATCGCCGGAAGTTTGTTCGGGTCGAGCGCGGAGATGTTGGCGTGCTCGTCGAGCAGCTGCTCCAAACGCGAGATGTCGCCGTAACTCTCGGCCCTTGCCATCGGCGGGATCAGGTGATCGACCAGCGTGGCGTGCGCTCGCCGTTTCGCCTGGGTGCCTTCACCGGGATCGTTGACCAGGAACGGATAAATCATCGGCAGGTCGCCGATGGCGGCATCGGTGCCGCACGAGGCCGACATACCCAACGTCTTGCCCGGCAGCCACTCGAGGTTGCCGTGCTTGCCGACATGGACGACGGCATCGGCGGCAAAGTGATCTTGTGACGACAACCAGCGATAACAGGCCAGATAGTGATGACTCGGCGGCAGATCCGGGTCGTGATAGATCGCGACCGGGTTCTCACCGAAGCCTCGTGGCGGTTGGACCATCAGCACGATGTTCCCGAATTGCATTGCCGCGATCACGATATCGCCGTCCGGATTGACCGAGCGGTCGACGAACAATTCGCCGGGGGCCGGTCCCCAGTGTTGGATCATCGACGCCCGGAGATCGTCGGGCAGTGTGCCGAACCAGTCGCGGTAGTCCGCCGCTGACAGCCGGATCGGGTTGGCGGCCAGGGCTTCTTCGGTGAGCCAGTCGGGGTCTTGTCCACCGGCGGCGATCAGAGTGTGGATCAGCGTGTCCGAATCATTCTCGGCCAGACCGGGAACCGAGCCCTCACCGGATTCTGGTCCGATGTCGTATCCGGAGTCGCGCATGGCATCGAGCAATCGGAGCAGGCTCTGTGGGGTGTCGAGCCCCACTGCGTTCCCGATCCGAGCATGTTTGGTCGGGTACGCCGACAACATCACGGCAATCCGGCGATCAGCCGGTGCGATGTGCCGAAGTCGACCGTGGCGCACAGCGATTCCGGCGACTCGCGCACACCGTTCGGAATCCGGGCGGTACCAGGGCAGACCGTCGTCGCCGATCTCCTTGAACGAGAACGGAACCGTGATGATCCGTCCATCGAACTCGGGTACCGCGACCTGCGTGGCGACGTCCAACGGTGACATCCCGTCGTCGTTCGCCGCCCATCCGGCACGGGACGATGTCAGGCACAGACCCTGCAGGATCGGGATGTCCAGGCGGGCAAGTTGTTCGATGTTCCAGTTCTCGTCATCGCCACCGGCCGACGCGGTGGCAGGCGTCGTTCCCCCGGCGGCGAGCACCGTGACCACCAGCGCATCGGCAACCGAAAGCTGCTCGAGCAGGTCGTCGGGCGCGGTCCGCAGCGACGCACAGTAAATCGGCAGTGCCCGGCCGCCCTTGTCCTCGATCGCATCGCAGAGGGCGTTGATGTAGGCGGTGTTGCCTGCCAGATGTTGGGCTCGGTAGTACAGAACCGCGATGGTCGGTCCGGCCGTCTCGACCTGGGGTTTACGGTCCAGGATCCCCCACTGCGCGGTGGTCGCCGGAGCGCTGAAACCGTGGCCGGTGAGCAGCACGGTGTCGGACAAGAACGCGTGGAGGTTCGCGAGATTGTCAGGTCCGCCCTGGGCCAGGTAGTTGTGGGCGTCGGCGGCCACGCCTGGAGTAACCGTCGACATCGACATCAGGTCGGGGTCGGGAAGCTGTTCACCGGAGAGCACCACGGTCGGCAATCCCGCGGCGATCACCGCGTCCAGACCCTGTTCCCACATCCGGCGGCCACCGAGAATCCGCACAACCACCAGGTCAGCGCCGTCCAGGAGGGCGGGTAGGTCTTCGTCGACGAGAAGGCGTGACGGGTTCGCGAGGCGGTAGTCGGCACCGCTGGCCTTGGCCGCCAGCAGGTCCGTGTCCGAGGTGGACAGAAGCAAGATCACGAGGACCTCCTTGCCGGGAATGCGCGCCCGGCGGTTGGGGTGTAGCAGCGGAGCAACAAGGGTCTGACTTGGGGTTTCCCCCATACAGTGGCGCGACCGTGCCGGACTCTCACCGGCTTCCTCGTTGCGGAATTGCCTCAGCATATAAGACCGGCAATTCCAGGTGATCCGAAGGCGATGAGTCGGACAACCGGCCGCCACTGAGCGGCGAGAAGTTGATCGGCGCCAGTACCGTTGAACCCATGAGTCGACCGTCCGATCGTTGCCCAGGTGTGTTCTCGGCCCACCCGGCGGCAGATGGCCATCTGGCCCGGATCCGGTTACCAGGCGGTCTGATCACCCCGATCCAGATGCAATCCCTGGTCGGTGTGGCGGATGAATTCGGCGACGGTCATCTCGAAGTGACCTCGCGCGGCAACGTCCAGCTGCGTGGGATCACCGACGTGGACGGTGCAGGCGAACGCATACTCGACGCCGGACTGATCCCGTCTCCGAGTCACGAACGGGTGCGCAACCTGCAGCTTTCGGCATTGACGGGGCGGCGCGGAGGTCTGATCGACGCACGCCTGGTCCTGGACGATTTCGACATCCGACTGCAGTCCGACCCGGTGCTGGCGAATCTCCCGGCCAGGATCCTGTTCGGCGTCGACGATGGTCGTGGCGACATCCTTACCCAGCGTCCCGATATCGGTGTGCTGGCGTTCAGTGATCGAGCGTTTGACGTGGTCGTCGGCGGAAAGCCGACCGGACGTCAGGTCTCGGCGGGTGATGCCCCAGCCCTCATGATCGACCTGGCGCATGCGTTTCTGGCTGACCGGACCGACGAATGGCGCGTGCAAGATGTTGCCGATCTGACGACCATCGACAACATCTTGGCGACATTGCAGGCAACTGGTGAATATCCGAGGTCAGAGTCCATTTCGGAACCGCGGGTGGGTTGGTTGGCGCAGGATCACGACGACTTGGTGGCACTCGGTTCCGTGGTCGCGCACGGACGGATCCCAGCGCGGGTCGGAGAGTTCCTGGCTGCCATCGAACGTGACATCTACCTGACACCGCGAAAAGAGATCCTGATCGTCGACCTGTCAGAAGGCATGGCCGACACCGTACTTCGCGTGATGGCACCGATGGGCCTGATATTCGACGAGAGTTCGCCTTGGACCAAGGTCACCGACTGCACCGGATCACCCGGCTGCGACAAGTCGCATGCCGATGTCCGAGCGGATCTGGAACTGCACCTGACCTCAGACGACGCTGACATCGACGACCGTCAGCACTGGGTCGGCTGCGAACGTGGGTGCGGTTCGCCTCAGGAGAACCATCTTCGGGTCGAGGCCACGGCGACGGGGTACAAGCGTCGCCGAGTCTGATCGGCATCTATGGTGACGAGCACTATGTACACCTACATTCGAGACGGCGCCGAGATCTACCGGCAGTCATTCGCGACAATTCGTGCCGAATCCGACCTCACCATGTTCGATGACGACCTGTCACAGGTGGTTGTCCGGATGATCCATGCCTGCGGACAGGTCGACCTGACCGCCGATGTGCGAGCCAGTGCCGGTCTGGTGACCGCGGCCCGCACGGCGCTGGAAGCCGGTGCGCCGATCCTCTGCGATGCGAACATGGTCGCGTCCGGCGTGACCCGCAAGCGGTTGCCGGCAGACAACGATGTGCGCTGTCTGCTGGGCGACAGCCGACTCCCAGATCTGGCTGCGGAACTGGAGACCACAAGAACCGCTGCTGCGGTGGATCTTTGGCGTCCCATGCTCGAGGGTTCCGTGGTTGCAATCGGCAACGCACCGACCGCGCTCTTTGCGCTCCTCGAGTTGATCGATGCCGGCGGACCGCGGCCTGCTGCGGTGATCGGCGCACCGGTTGGATTCATCGGCGCTGCGGAATCCTGTGCAGCGCTTGCCGATCGAAGTGATCTCGAGTACTTGACGGTACTCGGCCGTCGCGGCGGGTCGGCGATCACCGCCGCCGCTCTCAACGCCCTTGCCTCGAAGGTGGAATGACAATGACCGGCAGTGGAAAATTATGGGGCGTGGGATTGGGCCCCGGAGACAGCGAACTGGTCACCGTGAAGGCCGCCCGCGTCATCGGTGAGGTAGATGTGATCGCGTATCACTGTGCCCGCCACGGTCGTTCGATCGCTCGGTCGGTGGCTGAGCCGTACCTTCGGGAAGGTCAGCTGGAGGAACGGCTGATGTATCCGGTCACCACCGAGACCACCGATCACCCCGGTGGCTATCGCGGCGCGCTCGACGACTTCTATGCCGATGCCGCGGAGGTCCTCGCAGTGCATCTGCGTGCGGGACGTTCGGTGGCGTTGTTGGCCGAGGGCGACCCGCTTTTCTACAGCTCGTACATGCATATGCACAAGCGGTTGACCGATCGCTTCGACACCGAGATCATCCCGGGTGTCACATCTGTGAGCGCGTCGGCAGCTGCCACCGGCATGCCTTTGGTCGAAGCCGAGGAGACCCTGACCGTCCTGCCGGGCACGCTCCCCAGGGCCGAGCTCGTCCGTCGACTGCGCGACAGCGATGCGGTGGCAATCATGAAACTCGGCCGAACCTTTCCAGAAGTCGTTGCAGCGCTGCGTGAATCCGGTGTCGTCGATAGGGCATGGTATGTCGAACGCGCCTCGACGGGTGCGCAGAAGGTCATGCCCGTCGGCGATGTGGATGCCGCGACTGTGCCCTATTTCTCGATGGTCGTCATCCCCGGCGCGCTCAACAACGCGCAACCGTCTGCACCTGTTGCCGGTGCGGTTGGCGAGGTTGTTGTCGTCGGGTTGGGACCCGGCGCCGATCGGTGGACCACCCCGGAAGTGCGTGCGGAGCTGGCGCAGGCCACCGATTTGGTGGGCTACAAGACCTATCTAGACCGGGTGACTCCCCGACCCGGACAACGTATGCATGCCAGCGACAACCGAGTGGAGTCCGAACGCGCGTGCATGGCACTGGATCTGGCAAAGAACGGTGCCCGGGTGGTCGTCGTGTCGTCGGGTGATCCCGGGGTTTTTGCGATGGCGGCAGCGGTTGTCGAAGAAGCGGCGGACCCGCAATGGCGCGAGGTTCCCGTGCGGGTGGTGCCCGGGGTGACCGCGGCCAACGCTGTTGCCAGTCTCGCCGGTGCACCACTCGGACATGACTATGCGGTGATCTCGTTGTCGGACCGCCTCAAAAGCTGGGATGTGATCACGGCTCGGGTCCGCGCTGCACTGGCTGCAGATCTGGTGCTCGCGATCTACAACCCCGGATCGGTCAGCAGGAATTGGCAGGTCGCGGAACTGAAGGACATCGTTCTGGAGTTCAAGGACCCGTCAACGCCGATCATCCTGGGACGTGACGTGGGTGGCCCTGAGCAGTCGGTGGTGATCACCACGGTCGGAGAGTTCGATCCGACCGTGGTCGACATGCGGACGCTGTTGATCATCGGCTCGTCGACCACAACAGTGGTGGACCGCGTCGGAGGCCCGGTGGCGTTCACCAATCGCCGCTACGAGAGCAACTGACGAACCCAGGCTGCGGCGGCGGACGTCGTTTCGACGGTTGCGCCGCCGGGTGGGGTCGGTCGTCGAACCATGACGACCGGCAGTGAGAGTTGCCGCGCAGCTTCGAGTTTCGCCTGAACGAGTGGTCCACCACTGTTCTTCGTGACGACCACGTCGATGCGATGTTCGCGCATCAGGGCAAGTTCGCCGTCGACGGTGTACGGACCGCGGCTACGGATGATCCGATGCTGCGCGGGTACCGCTCGCTCGGGTGGGTCGACGAGACGGATCAGAAACCAGGCCTCATCGATCTCGGCAAATGCGTCCATGTCTTGGCGGCCGGTGGTGAGGAAGACTCGGGGACTTCCCTTTTCGTCAGCCAGCTTCGCCACAGTCCTGGCGGCTCCGGCGATGTCAGGGACGTCGATCCAGCGATCCCCCGGTTGCGCCTGCCATTCTGGGCGTCGCAAGGTCAACATCGGTACGTCGAGTTCTGTTGTTGCGGCACCGGCGTTGGCCGATATCTGGCGGGCAAACGGATGGGTCGCATCGACCACTACCGCGCAGTTGTTGTCGCGCAACCACGTTGCCAGCCCGTCGACGCCGCCGAACCCGCCGATCCGGACGTCACCGACCGGTAGCGCCGGATTCTTGACCCTGCCGGCCAGCGAGGTGACAACCCGCACTCCCTCGCCGACGAGTTCCTTGGCCAGAGCGCGGGCTTCTGCGGTGCCGCCGAGGACGAGGACTGTGCCCTCGCTCATGACGAATGCGGGTCGGTACGCAGCTTGGTCATCCGGGCGGACGAGTAGAGATAGCTGTCCGGGAACTCTGCCGCGGCCAGGACGCGTCCGACAAAGATGACCGCGGTGCGCCGGATATCGTTCAGTTCCAGCTGGTTCGGGAGCTCTGCCAACGTGCACCGAACAATCTGCTGGTTGTCGCGGCTGGCAAAGGCGACCACTGCAGTGGGACAGTGACTTCCGTAGTGCGGAGTGAGCGCGTCGACTATCTGTTGAGCACGATGCGCGGCCAGGTGGATGGCCATCGTGACACCCGTGCGGGCGAGTTCTTCGAGTTGTTCGCCTGCGGGCATGTCGGTCGATAGGGTCGACACGCGGGTGATCAGCAGCGACTGGCCGACGCCGGGCACCGTGAGTTCTTGGCCCAATGCTGCGGCGGCTGCGGTAAAGGCCGGAACGCCCGGGACGATCTCGTAGGAGATTCCCTGCGGCCGAATCAGTCTGATCTGTTCCGCGACCGCCGAATACAAACCGGGATCACCGGAATGCAATCGGGCCACGTCATGTCCGGCGCGGGTCGCGGTCACGATGTGCTCGATGATCTCCGGCAGCGGCATCTTTGCTGTATTGATCAAAGTGGCCCCGGGTGGACAATGTTCTAACATCTCCGCGGGGACCAGCGAACCGGCGTAGAGACAGGTGCTGCACTGCGAGAGCAGCTTTGCGCCCCGAAGGGTGATCAGGTCGGCGGCGCCGGGTCCGGCCCCGATGAAGTACACCGTCATGAGTTGGTCCTCGGTTTGTCGGCGATCCACTGCGTCACTGGGAGCGTTGGACGCCAGGTTGTCATTGATCCGAGCGGTTCGGCGTGATCGATCTGGAATCGACGGAGGCTACCACCCACGGCGGCATGCCATTTGACCAAAACGGCCTCGGATTCGAGTGTGACGGCGTTGGCAACGATCCGACCGCCGTCCAGCAGTGCATCCCAGCACTCCTCCACCATCCCCGGGACCGTCACTCCTCCCCCGATGAAGATCGCATCGGGATCAGGTGCGTGGGTCAATTGCTCGGGCGCTGCGCCGAGGACCGTCAAGCCTGCGCTCACCCCGAGCTCGGCTGCGTTGTGCACGATGCGTCCGCGGCGTACCTCGTTGGATTCGAAAGCGATTGCGGTACAGGTTCGCTCGGTGCGCAGCCATTCGATGGCGATACTGCCTGCGCCCGCGCCGACGTCCCAGAGCAATTGGCGGGCGGCGGGCCGCAGGGCGGTGACGGTCAGCGCGCGCACTGCCTGTTTGGTGAGTTGCCCGTCGTTGCTGAAGTCGGTGTCAGGCAGACCTGCCTGGCTGCTGACGGCCGGACCGAGACAGTCGACGGCGATGATGTTGAGCTGATCGCCGGCAGGCTCGGCCCACGTTCGCGCAATACCGGTGACCTGACGTTCCTTGTCAGAGCCGAGCTGTTCGAGGACGGTGAGTTGCGACCATCCGAACCCGTGGGCTGTGAGCAATTCTGCGACGGCCGCCGGAGTGGTGTTGTCGCGGCTGAGGATCAGCAGCCGAACGCTGTCGGAGACTCCCGAGAGGATCGAATCGAGGGGGCGATCGACAACACTGCGGATGCGCGTCGTGGCAAGGTCCCAGCCGAGACGGGCGGAGGCCAGGCTGACGCTCGAGACCGCGGACAGGATGCGCACGTGTTGCACGCCCACCTGTTTCACGATCGATGCTCCGACGCCGTGGAACATCGGGTCACCCGAGGCGAGGATATGAATGGTGTGCGGGTGCGTGTCGGCCAGAAGTCGCTGGAGGTGCTTCGACATCGGGCTGTCCCACCGGTGGAGGGTCGCCTCGAGTGGCGCCAACAGATCCAGCTGGCGCGCAGAACCGTAGATCTCGGTGGCAGAGCGCAATTCGCGCTGCGAGTTTCCGGACAGGCCGTCCCAGCCGTCCGCGCCGATGCCGACGACCACAAACTTCAGATCACTCATCGCGGCATCCGTCGCCAGATCGCCTGGGGCAGGAGCTTCATCACAAAGAAGACAGGACGGAGCTTTCCGGGGACCCAGACCACATGCTTACCTCGGTGCAGCGCTTTGACCACTGCATCGGCAACCTGCGGCGCGGTGCTCGACATCGGAGCGGGTTTGGTCCCGGAGGCCATCAGATCTTTTGTCATGCTGCCGATGACAAATCCGGAGCGGACGAGTAATAGGTGTACGCCACTGCCGTGCAATGCATCTGACAATCCACTGGCAAAGCCGTCGAGCCCGGCTTTGGTTGAGCCGTAGACGTAGTTGGCACGCCGGACCCGAACGCCGGCCACAGATGAGAAGACGACGATGTTGCCGCGTTTCGCGGCCCGCATTGCGACGGCCAACGGGGTCAGCACGCTGATCTGGGCGAGGTAGTCGGTGTGCGCGATCTGTAGTGCGTGGGCGCTGTCGACCTCTGCTCTCGCCTGATCGCCGAGGATGCCAAAGGCAACGATCGCATCGTCGATGGGCCCGTGTTCAGCAACTATCTGGCGGATCAACCCTTCATGCGCTGAGGTGTCGTTTGCGTCGAACTCAACCGTATGAACTGCCGCCGCATTCTCGGATTCCAGTCGTTCGCGCTGATCATCGAGGTCAGTCGACCTCCGAGCCGCCAAGATCACGGTCGCCCCTGCTGCGATCCGGGCTGCCACCTCCAGCCCGATCTCACTGCGGCCACCGAACAGCACAACCACTCGCCCATTACTCACCGGGCCAGTATCCCAAACGACTTTGGGAGGAGCGACGGTCCCGTTGGCTAAGGTCGGCTTGTGCCCAAAACAGCAGACGACCTCACCCCCGCAGCACTGGACTTCCTCACCGAACGCCACCTCGGGAGCCTGACCACCGTCCGTGCATCGGGGACTCCTCATGTTGTTGCTGTGGGATTCACCTACGACGCCGAGACAAAAATCGCACGCGTGATCACCTTCGAAGGCAGCCAGAAGGTGAAAAATGTCGACCGGGCTGGATACGCCGCCGTGTTCCAGGTGAACGGTCCGCAGTGGTTGACGCTGGAAGGCAAGGCATCGGTCCATCGTGACCCAGACGCTGTCGCCGAAGGTGTCCGCCGCTATGCCGCGCGCTACAAAGAACCCAAAGTGAACCCACGCCGCGTGGTCATACAGATCAACGTCGAACGCGTACTTGGTTCGCAATCGCTGATGGTCACCGCCTAAAAAAGGCGCTACGCATCCTGGTCAGGACTATCCGGTTCGGGATCGGGTTGGACCTCGGGTTCGCCGCCGGTCGGTTCCGCCAGCTTTTCGGCCAACACCGCCTGGCGGTCGGCGAGGACTTTTTGCCAGGCCGCTGCGAAGGTTTCGTTGACGTGCTGGGCGCGATTGACCCGCGGTGTGCGTTCCGGATCAACAGACGCCGGCGGTATCCAGCCGACTCGACCCGTGTCGGGGCCTTCGGTGATCATGATTGTCTGCCACTGATGTGGACCATCACCGATGAGTTTGTGATGCGACGGACAGGCTGATCCCATCATGTTGATGTCGGTCAGACCACCGTTGATCCATGCAAGCAGGTGATGGGCCTCGACCCAGGTCGCCGGATTGGTGCAGCCTGGATGCGAACAACCCCGATCCCGGACGAACAACGCGAGCCGCTGGCCTTTCTGCGCGGTCCGTTTGGTCCGGGCCAGATACAACACCTCCGCGGAGTGGTCAGCGAACACGGCCAAATATTTGTCGGACCGCGCTGCCAGGTGCAGGGCCTCTTTGACCGGAATATCCACTCCCGACGCCGTTCTGGCGATCCCCGCACAGTCGTCGAGCTGCTCCTTGGTCATCGTGATGATCAACTGCGCCGGCAACCCCCGATGCGACTTGCCGAGCAGGTTGCATTCCAGAATCGTTGTCAGGATCGCCTTGAGCGCGTCGTGATGTTGTTGGCCCTTCGAGCGGGTATCACGTTCGGCGGCAGCCTTGACCAGTTCAGCATCCTGTTTCGGATCATCGGAGGCCCCGGTCGGCGAGTTGGGGTCGGCCGGGTTGTTCATCCCCGGCGCCGCCCACACATCCATCACCGTCTTGAACAACGCCAACGTTTCCGGATCCAGGGTGCCCGAGATCTTGGCCATCAGGTCTACCCCTTGATCACCCAGACTCACACTGCGTTTACGCGCCCGATCCGAATCATCGGTCAGCCGGCCATCGGGATCAACCCGGGCCAACACCGCACGACCCGATGCCGCCAACTGCGTCGGGTCTTGGCCGACAGCTTCTTCGGTCATCCAGTGATCGACCACGTCATACACCGCCGGATCAGCCGCGGACGGAATGTGTTTGCGCACGTCCAGCATCACATCCATATGCGCGGCCCCGATCAGCCCGTGAGCCCAGGCCTGTTCGGCGGCAGGGCATTTCGGCGCCAACTCCTCACCCTGCATCGTGTGGAATCGGCCGACCGCCTCCAACCCGCGGATCCGGGAGGAAGTTTGGCCTTTGGTCAGCCGCAACTCGCTGCGGGTGAACCCGAACAACGACGAATACCCGGCTTCGGTAAACGATGACCGATCCGAAACCCGCAACAGGAGACCCAACCCGATGAACTCAAGCTTACGAACTATCCGCTCATGCACCCGCACAAGCTCATTGACTTCCGCCCCAGACATATCGGAATCAGCGCAGTCCGCGATATCGGCAACCAGCAACTCCAACTCGAGGTACTTACGCACCAACACCGGAACCGAAGAAGAATCAACCCCAACTCCATCAGATGGATCGTCAGTCATCATGCCCCCCAGCACATCTGATCGAACGCTTTCAATCAGTCTACCTCGGAGGACACCAAAAGTCGAACGTTTATTCGAATCAATGTGATAGGTTGAGAACCTATTTCAGACCGACTTCAGTTCGTGCGGTTGGGAATTGAATGCTTCGCAGCCATCATCGGTGACGACAACGATATCTTCGATGCGCGCACCCCAACTGCCGGAGAAGTAGATGCCGGGTTCGATGCTGAATGCCATGCCCGGGCGCAGTGGAATACCATTGCCTGCAACGATATATGGCTCTTCGTGGACGGACAGCCCGATGCCGTGGCCGGTGCGGTGAACAAATTTGTCAGCCAGTCCGGCGGCTGCGAGCACGTCCCGGGCCGCGGCATCGACCTGCTCGGCGGTGACGCCGGGGCGGACGGCGGCCACAGCGGCTCGCTGAGCTTGTTGTAGCCACTCATACTGCCGTGCGATCGCATCGGAAGGCGTTCCGACACAGTAGGTTCGGGTGCAATCGGAGTTGTATCCCGGCGCGACGGGTCCGCCGATGTCGACGACCACCATGTCGCCGTCCTCGATCACCCGATCTGAGACCTCGTGATGGGGATCGGCGCCGTTGGGACCGGATCCGACGATGATGAACTCGGCCCGGGTGTGCCCTTCGGCAAGGATGGCGGCATCGATGTCGGCCGCGACTTCACGTTCGGTGCGGCCGGCTTTCAGCCATTCCCCCACTCGGGCGTGCACTCGGTCGATCGCGGCACCTGCGCGGCGCAGTGCTTCAATCTCGGCGTCATCCTTGATCATTCGCAGTTCACGCAGCACGGCAGTGGCAAGTTCCGGTGCGCCGCCCCAATGCCCTGCCAACGGGACGGTGTGCAGCGCAGGGGTTGCGTCGGAGACCGCGTAACGACCGCCGGCTCCCCCGGCGGCTCCAACCGCCAGTGCGTACGCATCCTGCCCGTCGACCCAATCGTGAACGCTCAGTCCGAGCTCACCGACGGCCGATTCCCGTAGCGCCGCCAACTCCAGTCGTGGCACAACCACTTCGGGAGCGCGCTCCGGACTGATCACCAGGGCGGTGAGCCGTTCGAATGTCGTCGCTCGTGAGCCCGTCAGATATCGCAGGTCGGGTCCGGGAGTGATGAAGAGCGCCGACAGACCGGCTTTCGCCGTCAACTCCTGCGCCCGATCCAGACGTGACTTGTACACCGCTGCCGAGAATCGCTGATCCGCCATGGATTCAAGGCTATCGGTCGCCGAGTTCTTGGTGTTGGCGGCGCCCTGACCTTCGTCACAAACCATCGGAAGTGTGTCCCACTCCGATCACAACATGCGATGAGTGATCTTTAACCGGGCGGAAACCCCGTCTTGCGCGGAGAATAGGGGCAACGAAAGATATTTAGTTCTGAGGAAAACCAGGAGGTCACCGTGGACCGTGAAGGCGTACGACGTCGATTACGGGCTGTTCCGACCGATGATTCTCAGGTCCAGTTCGCAAATCTGCACGGATACAAGCGTGCCTACCGGATGGCCGGATCGGGCCCGGCGCTGCTTTTGCTGCACGGAATCGGCGACAACTCCCTGGCCTGGGAACCGGTGTTCACCCAGCTCAGCGAAAAGTACACGGTCATCGCACCGGACTTTCTCGGACACGGATTTTCCGATCGTCCGCGCGCCGACTACTCCGTGCCCGCTTTTGCCAACGGAATGCGGGATCTGCTGGCCTACCTTGACGTCGAACGCGTGACGATCGTCGGCCATTCGCTCGGCGGTGGTGTGGCCGGGCAGTTCGCCTACCAGTTCCCCGAGATGGTCGAACGGTTGGTTCTGGTCGGTACCGGCGGCGTCACCAAAGACGTCAATCCGGTCCTGCGCGCGCTGTCACTACCGTTTTCCGAGTACGCGCTGGCCGCTGTCTCACTCCCAGGAGTGTTTTCTACGTTCGCAGCGGCTTCACGCACGTTGCGTGATCATCTGCCCGTTGCACTGTTCCGGGACAACAACGAGATCGTTCGGGTGCTCGAACGGATGCCGGAGAAGGGGTCGGCCGAGGTCTTCGCCCGAACTCTGCGATCAGCCGTCGATTGGCGTGGCCAAGTGGTGACCATGCTCGATCGCTGTTATCTGAGCGCAGGTATCCCGGCGCTGATCGTATGGGGTTCGGACGATCAGGTCATCCCGGTGCAGCACGCCCACATGCTCCACAGCGCAATGCCCGGCTCGCAGTTGGTCATCTTCGACAAGGCCGGTCACTTCCCGTTCCGGGACGATCCAGACCGATTCGTCGACTTGCTGCTGTCCTTCGTGGCGTCGACCGTACCTGCGAATATCAGCCGTGCAGACGTGAAAATCGCTTTGCGACAAGGCCCCTCGAGTCAACCACTCACCGGCGACGCCGAGTCCCAACTGGCCGTACTCGATGTCCTGGGTTCGGACGAACGCAGCGCCACCTGACCGCAGTGCTCTGATGGACTGCGCCGATCTGGCATGGTTTAGGCATGACTGCTCCAGTGATGTTGCTCGACGGTGCCAGCCTCTGGTTCCGGGCCTTTCATGCCCTGCCCGAGAAGATGACCGCACCCGACGGGCGTCCGGTCAACGCGGTCCGCGGATTCGTCGACATGATCGCGTCACTTGTCACCCGGGAGCACCCGCAGCGCCTGATCGTGTGTCTGGACCTCGACTGGCGTCCGGCTTTCCGCACCGACCTCATCCCGTCGTATAAAGCGCATCGCGTGGCCGAAGGCGCCACCGACGGCTCGGAAGAGGTTCCCGACACGCTGACACCCCAGGTCGACATGATCATGAAGATCCTGGCCGCCGCCGGAATTGCGACTGCGGGCGCGGAGGGCTGCGAGGCCGACGACGTCATCGGGACCCTCGCGGACTCCGAGGCGGTGGATCCGGTGGTGGTGGTCAGCGGCGATCGTGACCTACTGCAGGTTGTTTCCGACGATCCAGTTCCGGTGCGCGTGCTGTACGTGGGCCGCGGCCTGGCCAAGGCGGAGATGTTCGGGCCACAAGAACTGGCCGAGAAGTACGACGTACCAACATCGAATCCGGGTTCCGCCTACGCCGAGATGGCAATTCTGCGGGGCGATCCGTCCGATGGGCTGCCGGGCGTCACCGGTATCGGTGAGAAGACCGCGTCAAAACTGCTGCACGAGTTCGGAAACCTGGACGAACTCGAACGCGTGGCATCAACCACGACGGACAAGCGGATTTCACCGCGCCAACGTAAATCACTCGCGGAAGGCGCGGACTACCTGCGTGCGGCTCGCACCGTTGTATTCGTGAAGACCGACGCCGAGATCATCGGCGACAGTGACGGTCGTCTGCCCTCCGAGCCCGCTGACCCGGCAGCGCTGGCCGACCTGATCGAAGAACTCGGTGTGGGCTCGTCGATCGGCCGACTGGGCAAGGCGCTCGGTTGGCAGGTGGGCTGAACCGCCCACCCGCCGACCAACTGCCTACTGTGTGGTCGGCTGACCGACCTCGTACTTGCCTTCGTCGTCAAGGAAGGTGATCTTGACCTGCTGGTTCGCGCCGGCAACGGTCGCAGTGCAGGTGAAGCTGTTGCCCTTCTTGATTTCCTGATCTTCGGGACACTGGACGTTCTCGACGTCTTTGGCCTGGTAGTCGTTCTCCAGGACCGACGCCACGCCCTTCTGGGCGGCGTCTTGACTGAGCACCTTCGTCACTGCAAAGCCCGGAAGCCAGAATGCCGTGACCGCCAGGACGACGACGATGACCCCGACCACTGCGGCGCCGATGATCAGCGGCAGCTTCTTCGAGTTCTTCGGCGGCGTCATCCCCGCGAACTGGTCGCCACCGGACTGACCGTACTGTCCTGGCTGGCCATACTGACCTGGTTGACCGTATTGATCGGGCTGACCGGGTTGGCCGTACTGTCCCGGCTGACCGTACTGTCCCGGTTGGCCCTGCGGCGCACCATATTGCGGCTGCTGGCCGTACTGTCCTGGCTGGCCATATTGTCCCGGTTGGCCATACTGCTCCGGCTGCCCGTACTGACCGGGCTGCTGCGGAGGCTGCTGGCCCCAACCCTGTTGTGGCGGTTGGCCCTGCGGCGGCTGCCCGCCGGTCGGGTAACCATAGGTCTGTTGGTTCCACGGGTCAGGATTCTGACCCGGCTGCCCTTGTCCTGGCTGCCCTTGTCCTGGTTGCCACTGCCCGGGTGCCGAACCGCCACCCTGGTTGTTCGGGTCGTTGGGCCCGCTCATGTATTTCCCCTCCACATGTCCGCGTCGCGCGATCGCAAGTCCAGGACTTCCGAACCCCGAACATACCGCACAACCCATGGCCATTCAGGCAGGCGCTCGGCGAGAACTCGCGGGCGCTCAGCCGAGTTCGACAGCCACAACTCCGCGCCGGATCGCCGTGATCGCCGCTGCCGCCGACTGGGCCAGTTTCGAGCGATCTGTTCCGCCGAGGCCCGCTGCGACCCGCATCTGTTCGAGGAGGTCGATGACCTGCCGGCTCCAACGAACGAAGTCTCCGGCCGGCAGTGATGTGCCCTGCTCGCCTGCCGCCGCGAGCACCTCGGTCAGTCCGCGGCCCGTCGCCCACAGGTGAATGGCCGTGGCGAAACCGGCATCTGGTTCGCGTGTGGGTTCGACCATGTGGCTCATCTCGATACGTGCCAGGTCTTTCCATGCGGCATGCGTGCGGCTCAAGGCTTCTCGGACCGTGGAAACGCCGGTCACCAGATCCGCTCCGCCGTACGAATCGCGGCGGGACTGGTACACCACCGACGAGGCAACAGCCGCGAGTTCGGCTGCACCCAGGTGGTCCCACAGACCGGTGCGGATGCACTCACAGATGAGCAGGTCGCTCTCGCTGTAGACCCGGCTCAAGATCTCACCGGCAGGCGTGACGGTCATGTCGCCGTTCGACTTGTGTTCGACCTGTTCGAGGTAGCCGAGTTCGGTGAGCACTGCGACGACCCGATTGAAGTTGACGGCCAGCGTGGACGTGCGGGCCGATACCGATTCCTCGAGCGCCGCGATCTCCCGCGACACCCGGTTTCGGCGTTCTGCGAGGCGGAACAATTCGTCGTGCGCGGGGATCTGATGTGCCGGGTGCTCACGCAACTCGGTGCGCAGACGATTGAGGTCCGGGTCATCGGCAGCGCGGGTGCGCTTGGTCTGTTTGCCGCGGGGCATGTCGATGCCCGTGGAGCGCAGTGCCGAGGCGAGGTCGCGGCGCCCGCGGCCGGTACGACGATCGACCTGCTTGGCCAGACGCATATGACCGAGCACCTGTGGTGGATTGAGGAAATCACGCGGACCAACCCGGCCGGCCCAGGCATCCTCACAGAGCACCAACGGTTTTGGGTCACGCATGTCGGTCGCGGGTTCAAGAACCACGGCCAGACCACGATGGCGACCACCGGCAAGGCCGATGACCTGCCCGCGCTTGAGGGCGGCCAGATCTTCAACAGTGCTCTGCTGCACAGCCATTCGGTTCTCGAACTTCAGCGAGCGTTCTCGAGCCCGGATCTCTTCACGCAGGCGGGTGTATCCGAGGAAGCCGTCGATCCCGGCGTCGAGGCCGCGGCCCTCGGCCCGCGCTTCCAGTTCCACCTCGATCTTGCGAAGCTGGCGGCGTGCGGTATCGATCTGCCGGGCTTGTCCGACCACCGACCGGTCGGCTTGGAACTGCGCAAACGAGCGGTCCAGCAGATTGCGTGAACCGGCCAGTCCCAGACGACCGATGAGATTGACAGCCATGTTGTATTCCGGCGCAAAGGAACTGCGCAGCGGGAACGTGCGGGCACCGGCGAGGCCTGCCACCCGGGTGGGGTCGAGATCTTCGGTCCAGACAACGACGGCATGGCCTTCGACGTCGATCCCGCGACGACCGGCCCGGCCCGTCAACTGGGTGTACTCCCCTGGCGTCAGATCGTTGTGCGATTCACCGTTGTACTTGATCAACCGTTCCAGCACCACGGAACGGGCCGGCATGTTGATACCCAAAGCCAGTGTCTCGGTGGCGAATACGACCTTGACCAAACCGTTGACGAACAGCTCTTCCACCGCGTGCCGGAAAGCGGGTAGCAGTCCGGCGTGGTGCGCCGCGAATCCCCGGGTCAAGCCCTCGCGCCAGCTGTGGACACCGAGCACGTCCTGGTCCGAAGCGGTCAACTCGGCGACGTACTTGTCGACGATCAGATTCACCTGCTCGACCTGATCCTGCTCGAGCAGTCGCAGGCCAGAACGCAGACACTGGCTCAACGCGCCTTCACAGCCGGCTCGCGAGAAGATGAAGCTGATCGCGGGAAGCAGGCCATCGCGATCGAGTCGTGCGACGAGTTCTGGTCGTGGCACCGGACGTACACCGCTCCGACGATGATCACTGCGCTGGCCACGTCCCCGTGGACCGCGGGCGGAGAAATCGTCATCTCGCCGCGAGGCAAGTTCGCGTTGCCGGATGTAACGGGTCAGCTCCGGATTGACCGCGGGCTTCTTGTTCGGCGCCTTGGGGTCACGATGGTCGAACAGATCGAACAATCGATTGCCCACCAGCATGTGCTGATTGAGCGGGATCGGACGATGTTCGTCGACGATCACGGTGGTGTCGCCGCGCACCGTCTGAATCCAGGATCCGAACTCCTCGGCGTTGCTGACCGTCGCCGACAGGCTCACCACCCGCACCGAGGGTTCGAGATGCAGGATGACCTCTTCCCAGACCGCTCCGCGGAACCGGTCGGCAAGAAAGTGGACCTCGTCCATCACCACATGCGACAGGTTCTGCAGCGCAGGCGAGTTCGCGTAGATCATGTTGCGCAGCACTTCGGTGGTCATGACCACGACCGGTGCGTGGGAGTTGATCGACGAATCGCCGGTCAGCAAACCGATGGACTCGGCCCCGTGCGCGCGAACCAGATCGGCGAACTTCTGGTTGCTCAGTGCCTTGATGGGCGTGGTGTAGAAACACTTCGAGCCACCGGCGAGCGCCAGATGCACGGCGAACTCACCGACGATGGTCTTGCCGGCACCGGTCGGTGCGCAGACGAGAACGCCGTGGCCGTCTTCCAGGGCGACGCAGGCGTCACGTTGGAACGGATCGAGCGCAAATGCCTGGCGCCCGGCGAACTTCTCGAGTTCGGTCCGCGTATCAGAGAGTGTCATCGTAGAGATCGGCTCCACTGCCTCGGGACGTCGCCGACACCGGTTCTGGTGGTTGCACCGGATCAGGAACATGCCCGACCGGGCCTGCCGAACCGATCGGAGCGGCTTCGTCGTCGCTCACGTTGCCCCATTCGTGGGCCTCACGCTTCGCTTTGCGGTAATCGTGCAGATGAGCGACCTGGATCGCGATCTCCAGCAAGATAGTCAGCGCCCCGGCCAGTGCCAGCATGGTGAACGGATCCGAGCCGGGGGTGAACAGAGCAGCGAAAACGAACATGCCGAAGATCAGGCCCCGGCGCCACGACTTCAACCGCGCGTAGGTCAACACCCCGACCATGTTCAGCGCGACGATCAGCAGCGGCAGCTCGAAGCTCACCCCGAAGATGATCAGCAGATGGATGAGGAAGCTGAAGTACTGGTCACCGGCGAGTGCCGTGATCTGTACGTTGTCGCCGATGGTCAACAAGACCTCGAAGGCCTTGGCCATCACCAGGTAAGCGAGCACTGTTCCGGCCAGGAACAACGCGGCGGCGAAGGCGACGAAGGTGACCGCATACTTGCGTTCCTTCTCGACCATGCCGGGCGTGATGAACTGCCACAGTTGGTAGAACCAGATGGGACAAGCCATGACGATGCCGGCGGTCATGGCCACCTTGAGGCGGAGCATGAACTGGTCGAACGGGCCTGTTGCCAGGAGTCGACAGGTGTCGTCGCCGGTGAGATTGGCCCGTGAGGACGCAGGCAGGTCGCAGTAGGGCTGGCGCAGCAGGTCGCCGAGCGACGAGAGGCCCAGGAAGCCGTGCGAGTACCAGACAAATCCGAGGATTGTGGTGAGAGCGATCGCAAGGACGGAGATCAGCAGTCGGTTTCGCAGCTCACGGAGGTGGTCGACCAACGACATGGTGCCGTCGGGATTCACCTTGCGCTTACGGCGCCGAGGGTCAATAGGTATGCGCACGTGGTCGACTACTCAGGGGTCGGTTGTAGGCGGGTCACCGAGATATCAGTGACCCACCCACCAAAACGGCGAGGACGAAGATCAGGCAGAACGACGTTCGGATTCGGATGAATTCGTCGGTGTTCCGTCAAGACCCGAAGTGATCTGCGGCCGCGACTCGGGAGTCTGCGCCGATGCGGGCTTGTCGGAGTTGTTCTCGTTCTGCATCTCCTTGACCTCACTCTTGAAGATGCGCATCGAACGACCCAGACCGCGCGCGGCGTCCGGCAGCTTCTTCGATCCGAAAAGGATCAAGAACACGACCACCACAAGAATGATGTGCCATGGCTGTAATGCATTCATTGTGCAGTTACCTCTCCCATTGAGTTCCTCCGCAATGCTACCGGACTTGGACCAACCCTAACGGGTTGAACAGCGGGCTCACAGCTACCTCCCAGCTCGCCTGCGGTGAGCGTCAGCCGTACATGGCGAGCGTGGCGGCTGCTCTCGAGCGGACCTCGTCGGCCACCTCGGGGTTGCGGACCCTGATCTTGCCGCCGAAGCCGAGGATGAACCGGGTCAGCCAGTCGGCCGACCCGTACCTCATGGTGGCAACCACCGGCCCCTGCGAGCCGGCCAGACCTTCGGGGTCCAGGGGCTCGATCAGGTAATAGTCGAGAACCCAGACCACATCCTGATCGATCTCGATGACTGCCTCGGGTAGATCGGAGTCGCTGTCGAACAGGGCCAGCGCGCTGCCATTGATGGAGGGCGGCGGCGAACTCGGCTCATCGAGCACCGTGGCCGCTTCGATCCGGTCGAAGCGGAACAACCGAATGCCTTCGCTGCTGCGGCACCAGCCTTCGAGATACCCACGGCCTTGGATCGCCTGGATGCGGATCGGATCGACCACCCGGTCCCCGACGACGTCCCGCGTCGCCGAGTAATAGCGCAGCCGTACCGCGCGGTGGCCGCGAACGGCCTCCCGCACCGCGGTCACTGCGTCGGAGTCACCGGTGGTGGACAGGTCGGTCGGCGTCTCGGTGACCGCCTCACCGAGGCGCGATCCCATCGCGTTCTCGATCTTCGCGATGGCCCGTCGAGCTGCGGCGGGGTCCACGACCCCGGACGCATCGATCAACGAGCGCAGCGCCACCAGTAGTGGTGCGGCCTCCGAACCGGTCAGTTTCAACGGCCGATCGATGCCGGCGGAGAACGTCACCGCAACGCCGTCCTCGACGCTGCCCGGTGTGAACGACAAATCGATCAGGTCGCCCGGCGTGTATCCCGGTAGGCCACACATCCACAGCTGCTGGAGATCCTCGAGGACCTGCTTGGGGGTGGTTCCCAGGTCGACCGCGGCCTTTGCCGCGTTGACGCCGGGATGGGCCAGGAAGTACGGAACCATGGCCAGCATGCGGTTGAGTCGATCGGTACCAGCACTCATCGGGCCGCCTCGCTGAGGAACTTGAGTTCGTCGATCACGTTGTCACGCAATTCCGGCGGATCGAGCACAAACGCATCGGTCCCGGCGCCGAGCACCTGGCGGGTGAGTCCATCGGTCGACCTCATCGCGATACTCAGGATGCTGCCTGCGCGACCATCGTGTTCCCCCGGCTGAGCCGACGTCGCTATGCGGCGCAAACCGGCGGCCCGGTGCTCGGCGACCCACACCCGGGCGGTGACGGCAGGTCCGGATCGGTCGACGGCATCCGCGACGACCTGTCGAAGATCGATGTTGCTCGGACGGGTCAGTTCACCGGCCTTGCCGAAGGGGGTCACCGAAAGGATGCGGGTGAGCCGATAGGTACGGGTCTGTCCACGGTCGCGATCATGTCCGACGAGATACCACCGCCCGAGATGGGTGACCACGCCCCACGGTTCGACGGTCCGTGTCACATGCGGTGACGTCGGGCCGGGCCGGTGCTCGAAGCGGACCGGCCTGTTCTCGTCGAGCGCGGACAGCAATGCACCGAGGACCGCGGGCGATCCGATGCCTTGCGGGGCACTCGAATGAAGTGCCGTGGAGTTCTCGTCAAACGCTGACCCCGGATCCATCTCGACGCCTGCCGCCCGCAACTTCATCAGCGCGCTGTGACTTGACGCCGCAAGCTCCGGCGATTCCCACAGCGCTGCGGCAAGGGCCACCGCGGCGGCTTCGTCGGGATCGAGCGAGATGTCGGGAAGCTCGTACTCGGACCGGTTGATCCGGTACCCATCGACGGCCGAGAACCCCGAGGACCGACCTGTTTCCACCGGAATGCCGAGGTCGCGGAGCTCGTTCTTGTCGCGCTCGAACATCCGGTTGAAGGCCTCATCGGACTTCGAATCCTGATATCCGATCACGCTACTGCGGATTTGGTCGGCGGAAAGATACTGACTGGTGGACAGCAAGCAGATCACCAGGTTCATCAGCCGTTCAACCTTGTTGGTCGCCACCGGACCAGACTAGGACACTGGCTTTCACATAGAGGCGATCAGGCGTTCGACGCGCTCATCGACGTTGCGGAACGGATCCTTGCAGAGCACTGTGCGTTGGGCCTGGTCGTTCAGCTTGAGGTGCACCCAGTCGACGGTGAAGTCGCGGCCCGCCTTCTGCGCGGCGGCGATGAAGTCTCCGCGGAGCTTGGCCCGAGTCGTCTGGGGCGGCGTGTCCACCGCTGCCTGGATCGCTTCGTCCGTGGTGACCCGTGCGGCCAGCCCCTTACGCTGCAGCAGGTCGAACACACCACGACCACGCTTGATGTCGTGATACGCGAGATCGAGTTGCGAGATCTTGGGATCGGACAGGTCCATCGAGTACCGGTCCTGGTAGCGCTGGAACAACTTGCGCTTGATCACCCAGTCGACTTCCGTGTCGACCTTCGCGAAATCCTGCTGTTCGACGGCGTCGAGCATCCGACCCCAGAGATCGACCACCTGTGTCATCTGCTGATTCGGCTCACGGGTCTTCAGGTGCTCGACCGCGCGGGAGTGGTATTCGCGCTGGATGTCGAGCGCGCTGGCCGTGCGTCCACCGGCAAGCCGGACCGGACGACTGCCGGTCAGATCGTGCGAGACCTCGCGGATGGCCCGGATCGGGTTGTCGAGGGCCAGGTCACGGAACGCGACTCCGGCCTCGATCATCTCCAGCACCAGGGCAGCCGATCCGACCTTGAGCATCGTGCTGGTCTCGGCCATGTTCGAATCGCCAACGATCACATGCAGGCGCCGGTACTTCTCCGCGTCGGCGTGGGGTTCGTCGCGAGTGTTGATGATCGGGCGACTTCGAGTGGTCGCCGACGACACACCTTCCCAGATGTGCTCGGCCCGCTGGGACAGACAGAACGTGGCGGCCTTCGGTGTCTGCAGCACCTTGCCGGCACCACAGATCAATTGCCGGGTGACGAGGAACGGGAGCAGGACGTCGGAGATTCGTGAGAACTCCCCCGCCCGGACCACCAGATAGTTCTCGTGGCAGCCATACGAATTGCCTGCCGAGTCGGTGTTGTTCTTGAACAGATAGATGTCGCCGCCGATACCCTCGTCGGCCAGTCGCCGCTCGGCATCGATCAACAGATCTTCGAGGACCAGCTCACCGGCCCGGTCGTGCTCGATCAGCTGTTGCAGGTTGTCACATTCGGCAGTGGCGTACTCGGGGTGCGAACCCACGTCGAGGTACAGACGCGCCCCGTTCTGCAAGAACACATTGGACGACCGTCCCCACGACACCACCCGGCGGAACAAATACCGCGCAACCTCGTCGGGACTGAGCCGCCGATGTCCGTGAAAAGTACACGTGACACCGAACTCGGTTTCGATACCCATGATTCGTCGCTGCACGTTTACAACCCTACTGCCGTGGGACCAGAGAAAACTGTTTCAGTTGTCGGTTTCGCGGGCCGGAAGGAGGTCGACCAGGGTCGATCCCGTCAGACGCCGGAACGCGCGGCGCGGGCGACCGTGGTCGAGGATGGCCACTTCGAGGTCGCTCGGCTGCAGTGTGCGGGGTTCGGGCGTCGAGGTACTGCTCGACGACGATCCGTTGGTTGCCGGTGGTGTTTCCAGGGCCGTTATCGCCGACGCCAACGCCGACTTCAGATCTGCCTCGGAATCGTACGAATCCTTCATCGATGCCGTGATCGACTCGGTGGCACCGCCCATGACGAGAAAGCGGGTCTCATCGACGATCGACCCGTCGTAGGTGATCCGGTACAGCTGCGACGGCCCGGGCTTGCCCGGACGACTGACCTCGGCCACACACAACTCGACCTCATAGGGCTTCGGTTGTTCGGTGAACACCGCACCGAGCGTGCTGGCGTACGCGTTGGCCAGCGACAATCCGCTGACGTCGGCGCGGTCGTAGTTGTAGCCACGCATGTCGGCGTGCTGGATACCGGCCTTGCGGAGGCTTTCGAACTCGTTGTACTTGCCGACCGCCGCAAATCCGATGCGGTCATAAATTTCACTGACCTTGCGCAACGTGTTCGACGGGTTCTCCGCCACGAACAGAACGCCGTCGGCGTAGGTCAGTGCGACGACGCTGCGACCGCGGGCAATGCCCTTGCGGGCCAACTCCGAACGATCGCGCATGATCTGTTCGGCACTGGCGTAATACGGGAAGGTCATGCGTCACCGCCCTTCTTCATGTCGCGGTTGGTGGCCTCATCGTCGGTTCCGCGGTAATCCGCCGAACGCCGGCTGATCACGCCGCGGGCCGATTGCTCGATCGTGGGCGCGGAAACCTCCGCGGCACCATCGGCTGTGACGGTCACGGCAGTCGGATAGAGACCACGGACCATGTCGGGGCCACCGGTGGCAGAGTCGTCGTCGGCAGCGTCGTACAGGGACTCGATGGCGACCGACAATGCCTCGTCAGCGGTGAGATCGCTGCGGTAGAGCTTCTTGATGGCCGACTTGGCGAACACCGAACCCGAGCCGATGGCCTGGTAGCCACCATGCTCCTCGTGGCGGTCGCCAGCGACGTCGAACGAGAAGATCCGGCCAGGACGCTGCGGATCGATACCGTCGGGGTCGAAACCGACGAGCAGCGGAATCGCCGCCAGACCGGCCATCGCGGCCTGGAGATTCGACCGGACCATCGACGCGAGTCGATTCACCTTGCCGTCGAGGGTGAGGGAAACGCCCTCGATCTTCTCGTAGTGCTCGAGTTCGACGGCGAACAGGCGGATCATCTCGATGGCCACGCCCGCCGTACCGGCGATGCCGGCAGCCGAATACTCATCGGTGATGAACACCTTGCGCATGTCGCGGCTGGCGATCAGATTGCCGGATGTGGCACGGCGATCACCCGCCAGGACGACGCCGCCGGGATAGGCCACGGCGACGATGGTGGTGCCGTGTGGGATGTTTGCAGCCATATCCGGAGAAACCCTGTTCCTGGGCAACAGATCTGGTGCGTTGTTACGCAGATAGTCGGAAAAAGAGGAGATGTCCTGGCCGAGGGACCGGATCCGATCGGTCACTGGCCGCCCTTCTGTACATAGGCGCGGACGAAGTCCTCTGCGTTCTCTTCCAACACGTCATCGATCTCGTCGAGCAGATCATCGGTGTCGTCGGCCAGCTTCTCGCGGCGTTCCTGACCTGCACCCGAATCTGCACCGGCGCCGTCGTCGTCATTACCGCCCGTGCGCTTGGTTTGTTCCTGCGCCATCGCTGCCTCCTTCAGACCACGGCCCCGCGGGGACCGTACGTTCTATCACCCTACCGGGCGAAAGTGATCTGGCCACGGATATGCACGTGTGGAGGCGGCGATTTCGCTGCCGGCCGAGTCGTTCCTAGGTGGTGAGCTGGTTGACCAATTCGGCTGCGGAGTCGACCGAATCGAGCAGTTCACCAACGTGCGCCCGGCTACCACGTAGTGGTTCGAGCGTGGGAATCCGCACCAGCGACTCCCCACCGAGATCAAAGATGACCGAATCCCAACTCGCGGCTGCGATGTCGGCCCCGAAGCGACGCAGACACTCACCCCGGAAATAAGCACGCGTGTTCTCGGGCGGACTACCGATCGCGTCCATCACCTGTTGCTCGGTGGTCAGCCGCTTCATCGATCCCCGGGCGACCAGACGGTTGTAGAGACCCTTGTCCAGGCGCACATCCGAGTACTGCAGGTCGACGAGGTGTAACCGCGGCGCAGACCAGGACAGGTTCTCGCGCTGACGGAAGCCCTCGAGCAGTCGGAGTTTGGCGGGCCAATCGAGCAGGTCCGCACACTCCATCGGGTCACGCTCGAGTTTGTCCAGCACGTCGGCCCAGGTGTCGATGACGTCCTTGGCGCGGGCGTCGTCGCTGTGATGCGCGTCGTGGAACGCACTGACGCGCTCGTGGTAAATCCGTTGGAGCGCAAGGGCGGTCATCTCGCGGCCGTCGGAAAGGGCAACGGTCGCCTGCAGGGTCGGGTCGTGGCTGATGACGTGCACGGCGTGAACGGGCCTGGCCAGTTCGAGATCACGCAGTTCGATACCGGCCTCGATGAGGTCGAGCACGAGCGAGGTCGTGCCGACCTTCAGGTAGGTCGCGGTCTCGGCGAGGTTGGCGTCACCGATGATCACGTGCAACCGGCGGTACCGCTCAGGATCGGCATGCGGCTCGTCGCGGGTGTTGATGATGCCGCGCTTGAGGGTGGTTTCCAGGCCGACCTCGACCTCGATGTAGTCGGCACGCTGGCTCAGCTGGAAGCCCGATTCGTCGCCGGACTGCCCGATGCCGACTCGTCCTGAGCCGGTGAAGACCTGCCGGGAGGCGAAAAATGGGGTGAGTCCGGTGATCACCGCGTTGAACGGGGTCGACCGGGCCATCAGGTAGTTCTCGTGCGTCCCGTACGACGCGCCCTTGCCGTCGATGTTGTTCTTGTACAACTGCAGCTTCGGGGCACCGGGCACGCTGGCCACATGCCGGGCGGCGGCCTCCATGACCCGTTCGCCTGCCTTGTCCCAGATGACCGCGTCGAGCGGATCTGTCACCTCGGGCGCCGAATACTCGGGATGGGCGTGATCAACGTAGAGGCGGGCACCGTTGGTCAGGATCATGTTGGCGGCGCCGACCTCGTCGGCATCGATGATCGGGGCCGGTCCGGACCCGCGTCCGAGGTCGAATCCGCGGGCGTCGCGTAGTGGTGATTCGGGCTCGTAGTCCCATCGGGTGCGCTTTGCGCGTGGGACTCCGGCCGCGGCCGCGTACGCGAGCACGGCCTGCGTCGAGGTCATGATCGGGTTGGCACCTGGATCGTTCGGAGCCGAGATTCCATATTCGACTTCGGTTCCGATTATGCGCTGCATGAGGTTGAGCGTAGCGGTGCGTTATCTTCCGGTCGCGGACGAGCGTACGGATGGGTAGGGTTTGCGCAGTGAAAGCACTGCGCCGCTTCACCGTCCGCGCTCACCTGCCACCGTCCCTTCTGCCCCTGGCGAAACTGTCGACCAATCTCCGTTGGTCGTGGCATCCGGCCACCCAGGAACTCTTTTCCTCCATGGATCCTGACCTGTGGTCCGCAGTTCGAGATCCGCTGCGACTTCTCGGCGACATCGGGCCGGACCGGTTGACCGAACTGGCCGACGACAGCGACTTCCTCGCCCGACTGGGTGCGCTCTCGGCCGACCTCGACGAGTACCTGGCTGAGCCGCGATGGTTCCAGGAGCAGGTCGCCTCTGGAAACCGTTTCCCGACCGGTATCGCCTACTTCTCGATGGAGTTCGGCGTGTCGGAGGTCCTGCCGATCTACTCCGGCGGGTTGGGGATCCTGGCCGGCGACCACCTCAAGGCGGCGTCGGATCTCGGGCTGCCGTTGATCGGTGTCGGGTTGCTCTATCGATCCGGCTACTTCCGGCAGTCGCTGACCGCCGACGGCTGGCAGACCGAGCGGTACCCGAACCTCGATCCACAGGGTCTGCCGGTCCGCACCGTCAATGACCAGGACGGCAACCCGGTGACGATTCGTGTGCCGATGCCCGACAACCGTGTCTTACGGGCTCGTCTGTGGATTGCCGACGTCGGCCGAATCCCGTTGCTGTTGCTCGACTCCGACATACCCGACAACGACACGGACCTTCGTGCTGTGACCGACCGACTGTACGGCGGCGACCAGGAGCACCGGATCAAACAGGAGATCCTGGCCGGTGTGGGAGGCGTGCGCGCCGTTCGCGAATACACGCGGATCCAGGGACGGGCCGACCCCGACGTCTTCCACATGAACGAGGGTCACGCCGGATTCATGGGCGCCGAGCGCATTCGGGAACTGGTATCGCCCAGCGGAGCGGGCCTCGACTTCGATTCGGCGCTCTCCGCGGTGCGGGCATCGACTGTCTTCACCACCCACACCCCGGTGCCTGCCGGAATCGACCGTTTTCCCGTCGACATGGTTCGCCGGTATTTCGGGGACGATCACGGGCAGTCCACGCTCCTACCCGGTCTGGAGCTGTCGCGGATCCTGGAGCTGGGCAGTGAAAGTGACCCGGGTGTCTTCAACATGGCTCACATGGGCTTGCGCCTGGGGCAACGGACCAACGGTGTCTCGAAACTCCACGGCGCGGTCAGCCGGGAGATGTTCGGGGCCTTGTGGCCGGGGTTCGATGCCTCGCAGGTGCCGATCGGTTCGGTCACCAATGGTGTGCACGCCCCGACCTGGTGCTCACCTCGGTGGACCGAACTCGCCGCCGACGGTGGCGAAGGTGTGCCCGACGAGTCCGCGACACTCGCCGCGATGAAGAACGTGGCGTCGACCGAACTCTGGGCAACCCGCAACACCCTGCGGACCGAACTGGTCGCCGAAGTCCGGCGACGCCTGCGTCGTTCCGGACTCGAACGGGGCTATTCTGCCGCCGAATTGGGTTGGACTGCAGGTGTTTTCTCGTCGCGAGTGTTGACCATCGGGTTCGCCAGGCGGGCCGCGACCTACAAGCGGCTGACCCTGATGCTGCGTGACACCGACCGGCTCAAAGCACTCCTGCTCGACAAAGATCGTCCGGTACAGCTGGTCGTGGCAGGTAAGGCTCACCCCGCCGACGACGGCGGCAAGGCATTGATCCAGCAGATCGTCCGCTTCGCCGACGCCAACGACGTCCGGCACCGGATCGTGTTCCTGCCCGACTACGACATGGCGATGGCGCGGTATCTGTACGGCGGATGCGATGTGTGGCTGAACAATCCGCTGCGGCCGATGGAAGCATGCGGGACGTCGGGCATGAAATCCGCGCTCAACGGCGGCCTCAACCTGTCGATCATGGACGGCTGGTGGGACGAGATGTCCGACCACGCCAACGGCTGGGCGATACCCACTGCGGACGGGGTGACCGACGACGAACGCCGCGACGACCTCGAAGCCGCTGCGCTGTACGAGTTGCTGGAGAACGTGGTGGTTCCGAAGTTCTATGACGCCGGCACCGACGGTGTTCCGGCTCGCTGGGTCGAGATGGTGCGGCACACGCTGCACACACTCGGGCCGCAGGTGCTGGCGTCGCGAATGGTCCGCGACTACACCGAGAAGTTGTACGCGCCTGCAGCCCTTTCGGGACACGCCACCACGGCGAACAATTTCGAGGGCGCCAAGGATCTGGCCGCGTTCCGGGCCCAGGTCGATCGGTCCTGGCCGTCGGTGAAGATCCTCGACGTGGACAGCGCAGGTCTCGACGACACACCTCTGCTCGGTTCGACGATGACGTTGACCGCCCACGTGGATCTGGCCGGCCTGCGCGCCGACCAGGTGGTGGTCCAGGCCGTCATCGGGCGCGTCGACGAGGCCGAGAACCTGACACAGGTGGCCACGCCCACGATGTCCCTCGTCACCGAGCATGCCGAACCCGGTGGCGAAGCGATCTTCGAGGTGTCGGTTCAACTACCGATGACCGGTCCCGTCGGCTACACGGTTCGGGTGATGCCGTATCACCGACTGCTCACCGGCACCAACGAACTCGGGGTCGTCAAGGTCGCCTGACAATCAGCAGCCGAACAAAGAAACGCTCCGCGTCACCTGACGCGGAGCGTTTCCTTTGTTCGAGGTCCTGGTATCCCCTTTTACAGGTACTGGCCGGTGTTGGTCTCGGTGTCGATGGCCCGGCTGGCGCCGGAGCTCTTGCCGGTGACCAACGTGCGGATGTAGACGATCCGCTCACCCTTCTTGCCGGAGATACGAGCCCAGTCGTCCGGATTGGTGGTGTTCGGCAGATCTTCGTTCTCGGCGAATTCGTCGAGGATCGAATCGAAGAGATGCTGAATCCGCAGACCCGACTGACCGGTCTCCAACTGAGACTTGATCGCGTACTTCTTGGAGCGGTCCACCACGTTCTGGATCATGGCGCCGGAGTTGAAGTCCTTGAAGTACATGATCTCTTTGTCGCCATTGGCGTAGGTGACCTCGAGGAAACGGTTGTCGTCGCTCTCGTCGTACATCCGCTCGACCACGCGCTCGATCATCGCCTTGACGCAGGCATTGCGATCACCGCCGAACTCGTTGATGTCGTCCGGGTGCACCGGCAGCGTCGGGACGAGGTACTTGGAGAAGATGTCCATCGCAGACTCCGCGTCGGGACGCTCGATCTTGATCTTGACGTCGAGGCGGCCCGGTCGCAGGATCGCCGGATCGATCATGTCCTCGCGGTTGGAGGCACCGATCACGATCACGTTCTCGAGGCCTTCGACGCCGTCGATCTCACTGAGCAGCTGCGGCACCACGGTGGTCTCCACATCCGAGGACACACCCGACCCACGGGTCCGGAAGATCGAGTCCATCTCGTCGAAGAACACGATCACCGGGGTACCTTCCGACGCCTTCTCACGAGCACGTTGGAAGATCAGGCGGATATGGCGTTCGGTTTCGCCGACGAACTTGTTGAGGAGTTCGGGGCCCTTGATGTTGAGGAAGTACGATTTCGCCTCGCGAGAATCCTCACCGCGGACCTCCGCGATCTTCTTGGCCAGCGAGTTGGCGACCGCCTTCGCGATCAGCGTCTTACCGCAACCGGGAGGGCCGTACAGAAGAACGCCCTTCGGCGGCCGCAGATCGTACTCGCGGAAGAGATCTTTGTGCAGGAACGGCAACTCGACGGCGTCGCGGATCTGTTCGATCTGCCTGCCGAGTCCACCGATGTCCTCGTAACCGACGTCGGGTACTTCTTCGAGGACCAGATCCTCGACCTCGGCTTTGGGAACCCGCTCGAAGGCGAAGCCGGCCTTGGTGTCGATCAGGAGCGAATCACCGGGGCGCAGCTTGCGGTTGCCCTCTTCTTCGGCCAGCACACTCGCGCTGAGCGGCTCGGCCAGCCAGACGACCCGTTCTTCATCGGCATGACCGACCACGAGCGCGCGCTGTCCGTCCTCGAGAACCTCACGCAGGGTGCTGATCTCGCCGATGGAATCGAATGCACCGGCTTCGACGATGGTCAGAGCCTCGTTGAGGCGCACGCTCTGACCGCGTTTGAGCGTTTCGACATCGATGTTCGGCGAGCAGGTGAGGCGCATCTTGCGTCCGGAGGTGAAAACGTCGACCGTCGAGTCCTCGAAAATACCCAGCAGAACCCCGTAACCGCTCGGTGGCTGACCGAGACGGTCGACCTCTTCACGCAGCGCGATCAGCTGTTGACGCGCTTCTTTGAGCGTGTCGAGAAGCTTGGCGTTGCGCGTGGTCAGCGTTTCGACGCGGGCTTGCAGGTCGCTGTCGCTCGCTGCGCGTCCGAAAGGGCTCGGATCAGAACGTGGCACGCTCGGTGGCCGGGGTGAGGCCGAACCCCACTCTCCTTCGGGCGTGACGTCCGCGTTCAGACCGCCGCCCCCCAGGGGCTCGTTGCTGCCTGATTCCGTCATTTCTGACTCCTCTCCGGCGAGTCGACTCGGCGTCACCATCACTCGGCGAACGTACGGTCGATCCTGTTACCCGAGGCTACCGGCGAAACGTCCGGCGTGCCCCGTCCCTCGCGGACCGTGATGTTGTCGATGTGTTAATTGTGTGTCGCCGCAAGGTTTTCCGACTTTACTCGGATTGCTCCGGGATCGGTTGGTTCTTACTCGGACGCCGATGCGGGCGGGGCGCGACAGTCCCTTCGGCAAGACGGCGAGCAGTCACAAGAAATGCAGTGTGACCTTGCATTTTGTGACTCGGCCGGACGGCAAGACCGACTACGTGCCAATCACGGACCAGCGATTCCCAGGCCCGTGGTTCGGTCCAGCAGGTCTGTTCACGGAGGGCTTCGACGACACGCGAGAGCTGGGTGGTGGTTGCCACATAAACAGCCAGGACCCCGCCTGGTTTCAATGCCCGTTTGACGGTGTCGAGCGTTTCCCATGGCGCGAGCATGTCCAGAACCACCCGGTCGACGTCGGCGGTGCCCGGGTAATCCGACAGGTCGGCGATGGTCAGATCCCAGTTGGGTGGCGGTCCCCCGAAGAATTCTTCGACGTTCCGCACGGCGTGTTCGGCGTGGTCGTCGCGGACCTCATAGGAGCGCACGGTGCCGTGTTCGCCGACCGCGCGTAGCAGCGAGCAGGTCAGGGCGCCGGAGCCGGCACCGGCCTCGAGCACGGTGCACCCGGGATGGATATCCGCCTCCATGACGATCTGGGCGGCGTCCTTGGGGTAGATGACCTGAGCCCCGCGCGGCATCGACAGGACGTAGTCGACGAGCAGCGGACGCAGGGCCAGGTACGGGGTATTGGAGGTCGAGGTGACCACGATGCCCTCGTCGGCGCCGATGAGGTCGTCATGGGCGATGCCGCCCTTGTGTGTGTGGAAACTCTTGCCGGCCTCGAGGCGCACGGTGAACTTGCGGCCTTTGGCATCGGTCAACTGAACACGATCCCCGATGGCAAACGGACCTGTGGTGGACATTGCGGGAGCGTGCCTTCCTGGCGAACAGCGGAAACATCCCTCACACCCAGCGCCAACACCGGTGATGTCAGAGCGCGATGACATCGCCTACGGCAGGTTCGGCGCAATTGAGGAGGGTTGTCGTTGGTCAGGCATACCCTGCCAGGTGTGAGCGTGAGTACCGAATCCCACCCCGAGAGTCAGTCAGCGTCCGGCCCGGACAAGAGCACCGAGTCCGGCCCGAACAAGGGCACAGGGTCCGGCCCGGGCGGTCAGCCGATCCGGGTCCCGGCGTTGTCTCCCAGCCGGGCCGGAGACTTCAAACAGTGCCCGCTCCTCTATCGCTATCGCGCCATCGACAGGCTCCCCGAAGTCCCGACGCAGGCCCAGGTACGCGGCACGGTTGTGCATGCGGCGCTGGAGAACCTGTTCGACATGCCGGCCGGACTGCGGGTTCCGGAGTCAGCCGAACTGCTCGTCGACGGTGCATGGGGTGCTCTCTGTGAGCAGACACCCGAATTGCGAGATCTGGTCCCCGACGACCAGGTCGACAAGTTCCTGTCCGACGCGCACAAGCTCATCACCACCTACTACACGCTCGAGAACCCCACGGCGTTCACGCCCGAGTCCTGTGAATTGCGCGTCGAGGTCGATCTGGCCGGTGATGGTGACGACGACGGTGTGCTCCTACGCGGCTTCGTCGACCGGATCGACGTGGCGCCTGACGGCCGGGTCCGGGTGGTCGACTACAAGACGGGCCGCTCGCCGGGTGAGAGCTTCGAATCCCGCGCGCTGTTCCAGATGAAGTTCTATGCCCTGGCGATCTTCCGGCTCCGCGGCATCGTGCCTGCCCGGCTCCAGTTGCTCTATCTCGCCGACGGACAGTCGCTGGTCTACACGCCCGACGAAGCCGAACTAGAACGCTTCGCCAAGACCTTGAAGGCGATCTGGAAAGCGATTCTGACCGCCGGAGAGACCGGGGATTTCCAACCGAAGAAAAGCCGGATGTGCCAGTGGTGTGACCACAAGGCACATTGCCCCGAGTTCGGCGGCACCGTACTCCCCTATCCCGGATGGCCAACGGTCGGAGGCCAGGCCACCCCCGCTGAGCCAACCGACGACTAGTCAGCCAACAACGGATGGCAAGATCGACCCCTGTGTCCGAACATGCCGCTTACTATCTGCCACTGGGTCGCAACGTCGATCACGAACACTTCATGCCCACCGAACACACGGTCAGTGTGTGGGGCGACAAATTGCAGCACGGTGGTCCTCCCATCGGCCTGCTGGCCCGATCGCTGCTGCGGCATCAGCCCGATCCCGCGCAAGAGTTCACCCGCATCACGGTCGACATCCTCGGCGCAATCGGGATGGCGGAGAATCGGATTCACACGACGGTGCTGCGACCCGGCAAGCAGATCAGCCTGCTGCAGGCCGAACTGTCGGTTCTCCAAGCAGACGGCACGTACCGGACCGCCGCCCGGGCTCAGGGATGGCGGATGTCAACTGCCGAGACCTCGGAAATCGCGCGCATTCCGGAGCCGCCGATGACTCCCGCGCCCGAGGCGATCGAAGCTGCTCCCGGGATGACCGGTATCGGCCCCTTGATCGGCGAGTGGGCGACACGAGGGTTTGTCGGAACGCTCGATTGCCGCATCGCCTCATCGGATCCGGAGGTGGGACGCGAGGTGTGGGTGCGACCGAATTTCCCGCTGGTGGCCGGCGAACAGACCACGAACATCGAGAAGTTCTTCACCGTCCTCGACATCGCCAACGGCGTCGGCTCGCGGCTCGCGTTCGGTGAGTGGACGTTCATGAACACCGACACCACGGTGCACCTCTACCGCCAACCGGTCGGCGAATGGACCGGAATCAAAGCCCGGATGACCGTGGGGCCGCAGGGTTACGGACTGACCGGTGCGGAGTTGTACGACACCTCGGGTGCGGTCGGGCGCTCAGCCCAGACCCTGCTCATCCGACCGGCTGGATGAGCAGGACCGGCTGAGCAACGCTCAGAAGCGGCAGGACCGGATGTCGGAGGCCAAAATAGCCTTCGCACCGAGGTCGGACAGATCGTCCATCAGGTTCTGGTGCTGCTTGCGCGGAACCAATGAGCGCACAGCCACCCAGTTGTCGTCGGCCATCGGCGCGATGGTCGGCGACTCGAGGCCGGGCGTGATCTTCATGGCCTGGTCGAGCAGGTTCTTGGGGCAGTCGTAGTCGAGCATGACGTACCGCTGACCGAACACCACACCCTGGACACGGGCGATGAAACGTTCGGCCGCCTTGCTGCGTTCGACGCCTTTGCGCTGCAACAGGACACCTTCGGAATCGCACAGCGACTCACCGAACGCGGTCAACTGGTGTTGGCGCAGGGTTCGACCGGAACCGACCACGTCGGCGATCGCGTCGGCAACACCGAGCTGGATCGAGATCTCGACGGCACCATCGAGACGGATGATGGTCGCCTCGATACCGCGGGCAGCCAGATCGGAACGCACCAGATTCGGGTACGACGTGGCGATCCGCTTGCCTGCCAGATCGGCAATCGTCCAATTCGAGTCGCTCGGTGCGGCGTAGCGGAAGGTCGAAGCGCCGAATCCGAGTCCCAGGCACTCTTCGACGTCGGCGCCTGAGTCGACCGCGAGGTCGCGGCCTGTCAGTCCGAGGTCGAGTTCACCCGAACCCACATAGATCGCGATGTCCGTCGGGCGAAGGAAGTAGAACTCCACCTCATTCGCCGGGTCGAGCACTGTGAGGTCTTTGGAGTCGGAGCGACGACGGTAGCCCGCCTCGCTGAGGATTTCGGCGGCGGACTCAGACAGCGCCCCCTTGTTGGGAACGGCAACGCGCAGCATGTGAGTGGGGTCCTATCGGAAATGTGGTCGGTCAGGATTTCGGCTGGTGTTCACGGGATGGATCGACTTCACAGATGCTTGTAGACGTCGTCGAGCGTCAGTCCACGATTGATCATCATCACCTGCAGCCAGTAGAGCAACTGAGATATTTCCTCGGACAGCGCCTCAGGAGTCTCGTGCTCGGCCGCCAGCCACACTTCGCCGGCTTCTTCGATGATCTTTTTCCCGAGGGTATGGACACCCTTGTCGAGTGCTGCGACGGTGCCGCTGCCCTCCGGCCGGGTGGTGGCCTTGTCGGTCAGTTCGGCAAACAGCTCATCGAAGGTCTTCACGGTGCTTGATTGTCCCATTGAATGCCTCGGCCACATCGTCGAGGGTCAGTCCGATCAGGTTCTGCCGCGGCGTCCGCCCTTCGCCCGCGGGGACCGGAGCGGTCGAGGGCACCACGAGTACCGGACAACCGGCAGCACGGGCCGCCTGTGTTCCGGTAGGTGAATCCTCGACGGCCAGGCAGTCGGCGGGGTCGATTCCGAGCAGCTCAGCCGCCCGCAGATAGGGGTCGGGCGCGGGCTTGCCGAGCTCCACCTCATCGCCGCAGACGGTGACGGTGAACCGGTCCCGTCCGAGGGTGCCGAGGGCTTCATCGGCCAGTTCACGTTCGGTGTTGGTCACCAGGGCGATCGCAATGCCTTGCGCTGCAACCAGATCCAGGGTCTCGCGAGCGCCCGGCATCCACGGGATACCGTCCTTGAAGAGCGTGCTGACGCGGGCTCGCAGCCAGGCGGAGCGGCCGGGATAGTCGCGTTCGGCCTCCGGGAGGCCGGCGGCATCGAACACCTTGGTCAACGCGTTCGTCATCGAGTTACCCAGAGTCGACACGCGAACCTCGTGGGTCAACTCGAATCCCAGATCGGTGGCCAGATCGGCGATGGCGATATCCCACAGCTTCTCCGAGTCGAGAAGCGTGCCGTCCATGTCCCACAGAATTGCTTTCGGAAGATCACTCACCGGCCCATCATGGCCGACCCCAACAGATGAATCGAAATTGCCAGTCGCCCTCATGACGCGCATCACTCCTTGCTCTCTTCAAGAAACAGCGCACCCCGGGGCTTGCCGAAAGGCCCCGGTGATGCCCCCTCTCTCAACGACGAGAGGAGCCGGCACTATTTCCGCGGGAGCTGGGCGATGAGTCCGTGTGGCGGCCATCACCTACTGGAGCTTCCTGAGTATCCACGTGGTCTGCGGCGGCGGAACCGGTCGGCGAATGCGAGCCCGCGACCGCGCTGAACGGTCGCTTCCAGCCACGTCGTGGCGGATCAGAATCAGGTGAATCGAAATCGCCAGAGGTATACGTGACGCGAATACTTTCTTGCCCTCTTCAAGATATAGCGCACCGGGGGGCTTGCGGCAAGGCCCGGGTGATGCCGCAAAATCGCTGAATCCACCGCCACATCTACGACGGGAGCCGATACGTATACCGCGGCCGACAGCGTGTTCAACCTTCCCGAGCATCTCTCCCACAAAGCCGATCCGGCGCTGACCGCACGCGACGAACAACACTTCGCCGACATCGCCGACAACCTCTCTCAGACGATCGCCGACCTGTCCGCACGCCGCGACGCGGAACAACTGGCCTACAGCAGCACCGGCCGGGATGCGATGGACCGGGACATGGAGATTCACCGCCTTGGTGCACGTCTGCGGGCGCTGCGCAGGTTCGGGTTGGACCTGTGCCTGGGATACATGGATCCCGGCGATAGTGCCGAACCGGTTTACATCGGTCGGCTCGGCCTCACCGACAGTTCCGGTCAGACGCTGCTCATCGACTGGCGCTCCCCCGCCGCCGAACCGTTTTTCGGTGCCACACACGCCAATTCGATGGGTCTGGTGAGTCGGCGCAGATATCGCTGGTCCCGCGGGAAGATCACCGACTACTGGGACGAGGTGTTCAGCCCAGATGAGCTGTTCGGTCCGCAGGCGCCGGCATCAGCAGGCGCGCTCGATGATCAGTCGGCGTTCATCGCCAGTCTGGGAAGCAATCGATCAGCGAAGATGCGAGATGTACTCGGCACCATCGCATCCGACCAGGACGCGATCATCCGAGCCGGATCGCGCGGCGCATTGGTTGTCGACGGGGGTCCCGGTACCGGGAAAACCGTTGTGGCGCTGCACCGAGCGGCGTACCTTCTCTATTCCGATCCGCGGCTCGGTCACCATCGCGGCGGGGTGTTGTTCCTCGGTCCGCACGAGCCCTATCTGGCGTATGTCGCCGATGTCCTCCCCAGTCTGGGCGAAGAAGGGGTCGCGACGTGCACCCTGCGTGACCTGGTCACCGAAGGTGCCTCCGCAACGATCGAGCCGGATCCGGAAGTGGCCCATCTCAAATCGTCGGCGAACCTGGTGAAGGCGATCGAGGCAGCCGTGAAGTTCTACGAGATGCCACCGACGAAGGGTATGACTGTCGAGACACCGTGGTCTGATCTGTGGTTGAGCGCGAGCGACTGGGCGGCAGCTTTCGACGCACCCAAGGCCGGGACGCCGCACAACGAGGCACGCGAGGTGATCTGGGAGGAGTTGCTCGCCATCCTGACCGATGGTCACAACGGCGACGTCTCACCAGCCCAGCTCCGGATGGCGTTGTCCGACAACGATCAGCTGCGGACAACGCTCAACAGGGAATGGCCCATGATCGCCGCCACCGACCTGGTGGCCGACCTGTGGTCGGTCCCCGCGTACCTCCGCAAATGTGCGCCCTGGCTCAGCGCCGATGAGGTCGCGGCTCTGCAGCGCGAGGACGTGCAGGCCTGGACGGTGGCTGATCTCCCACTACTGGATGCCGCTCGGGCGCGACTCGGCGATCCGGGTGCGTCGCAGCGTCGCCGCCGCCATGTGGCCGCGGTGGCCGCCGAGCACGAACAGCGATCTGCAGTGGTCGACCATCTCATCGCCGCCGACGATTCCGACCTGATGGTGATGTCGATGCTGCGAGGTCAGGATCTGAGCAACGCGCTGATCGGAGACGAACCACGGGACGACCGGGAGCAACGCGCCCCCGATCTGCTGGCCGGCCCGTTTGCGCACATTGTCGTCGACGAAGCCCAGGAACTCACCGATGCGCAATGGCAGATGCTGCTCTCCCGTTGTCCGTCCCGCAGCTTCACCATCGTCGGTGACCGTGCGCAGGCCAGAGCCGGGTTCACCGAATCGTGGGAGCAGCGTCTGCGGCGGGTCGGGATGGCTCGGATCAGGCTGGCGTCGTTGAATATCAACTATCGGACGCCCGAGAAGATCATGTCCGAAGCCGAGCCGGTGATCCGCGCGGTGTTGCCGGACGCGAACGTGCCGACGTCAGTGCGCAGCAGCAACATTCCCGTCGAGTATCGTTTGACGTCTGAGTTGGATTCGATCCTTGATGACTGGCTTGCCGACAACCACGACGGAATCGCCTGTGTGATCGGCGATCCCGCGTTTGCCGCAACACGACGTGTGCGCTCGCTGACACCGGAGCTTTCCAAAGGACTCGAGTTCGACCTGGTGGTATTGGTCGATCCCGAGACCTTTGGTGATGGTGACCCGATCAGCGGAGCCGTTGACCGCTATGTTGCGATGACACGAGCAACTCAGCGGCTGGTGATCCTCACGAATCCAGGCGACTAGCTGTCAGTAAGTCGGCGGCGGGCTGTTCCTTCCCTGTTCTTCGCGGAGTTCGTGAGCGAGTTGCTCCCGCATTCCTCGCTGTCGGCGATTGGCCAGTCGTTCTTGTTGGCGGCGTGCGTGTTTGGCAGCGGTGCGCGTCTGCGTTCTCGGCGGTGCTGTCGGTCGCGGTGTAGTGGATGGCCGCCGATTTGGTGAGCCGCGTTGATTGTCGAAAACGATCAACCTCAACGTCGGGAACAGATCGTCGCCGGTCCATCCCGGGCCGTGGTAGTTGCGGCGTTCGGGTGTGGTGAAGATCAGCCGGGTCCGCCCGGTACGTGGGTCAGGGTATTGATCGTCAAGCCAGTCGGAGTACGTCTTCAACAGATGGTGAAAACGGCACAGCGTCTTCATTTCTGACGGATGGGTGCAACCACCGGCATCGGGATCGTTGTGGTTGTACTCGCAGGTGTGGTCGAGATCGGCGCCCCAGGCCTTGTGCTCGCAACCGGGCCACATGCAGTAGACATCCCGAATCCGAAGGTAGCTGTCGAGAACCACTGATGGCCGATAGCTGTTGCCAGGCTGAGTGGCCGGCAACGGAACCACCTGCGGGAAGGACGCTTCGAGCACATCCGCCGCGCCGGAGATCTCCCCTGGGTTTGGGTCCTGCGGTGCCCGTATGTACACCGACCGCCGGGGTGGCGTGGCTCCAGGATTGTCATCCTGTGGGGGTTCTGACGCAGGCAGTTCTTGCGCAGGCAGCGACTCCGGTTGCGCTCCTGGTACCGGCGCGGTCGAGCCTGCATCCGCCGGTTCTGGTTGTGCAGGTACGGGTTCGGTGCCTTCAGATTCTTCCCGTTTGACATTGTTGCCCAGCGGTCGCTGCACTACTTCCGGCCGGTTGGCGATATCCCGCACATGGTCTCCGGAAATTACCCCATGCCCGTTCAAGAATCCCGGATTGTCAGCAGTCCCGTCGATGGTGGCTTGATCGGTGATCACGTGCAGCACGATCTTCACGTCCACACCCGAAATGACCTGATCGGCCGGAACGGTGATGATTTCAGCGGTGCACGGATGTTTCGGATCATCGGGACATTGGCAGTAGAACTCGCGGGCCATCACCGTGGCGAACAGAGCATCGGCCATGCGATCGGCTTTGCGCCTCGGGTCAGCTTTGCACGTCGACATGGCCAACTTTTCGAGCCGGGCCATGATCATCGTCATCTCTTCAGCCGTGCCATGTGCATCCAGGACTGCCATCCCGTGGTCTGCATTCGAACCCCACACCCCGCGGTTCTTTTTCGCGTCCTCCCGGTTGTTGCGCACCAAGTCAGGGTCGCGGCGGAAGATGGTGGTATCGACCATGTCCCGCATCCGGGACTTCGACCACGAACCGCGACGACTCAAGTACTCAGCAATCTCACGATCGATATCGGCCATATGCTCGGAGCCGTCGATCAACTCAGTCCGCGAGACGATGTCCGGGATGTGGTGGGCTGCGACACGACCGGCCTTTAACAAGGCGTTGACGGCCGGCAGACGATCCCGCAACGCCAACCCCCGACTGATCTGTAACTCAGCCGTCCGCTGCGTCAACCCCTGGGCGAGACCCAGTCTCGCGGCGCATTGTGTGAACGGATCGAGGGCGCGCATCTCTGCTTCGGTCCCGGCGGTGGGTTCAACGAGCAGCCGATGGACCATTGCCGCGGCGGCATACCGCTCCCACTCCATCCGACTTTGCTGCGCCATCGCCAACTCGGTGTTACGCAGCAACTCACTAACACGCAGCAGATAGGCAGGACCGATTTCATCGTCCCCACCTGCATCTTCGATCTTCCCCTCGAACATACATACGAGTCTAAACGGGAGGTCTGACATTGATTCTGTTACGCAATTTCCAACAGTGTCAGTCGGCGGTCGAGCTGCGTATCTCGGCTAGCTCGCTGTCGATCTTGCGGATCTCGGTGCGGGTGAACCGCCTGATCTGCATCGCTAAAACGGCATCCGCTCCCGTCTCGGTGATACTCAGAAGGGTCATCAGCGCAGAACGAGCTTGGCCGGGGTCGTCGGTGTTGGCCACGGCTTCCAGCAAGTCATGAGGTCGTCGCAGAGCTGCAGACAGCGCAGCCATGATCTCTTGGCGCTCGGCATCGGCCTGTGCGCGGCGATCCGGCTTGTTGCTGTCGTCGTCGTTCGCCACGAAACCGTCCCAGGTGAAACGCTCAGCCTCGATCTGGTCGTGTTCCACGAGGTCGGTTACCTCCAGAACGCCCCCGCCGTCAGGACTGCGCAACCACACCAGCAAGCCGGTGGTGTCGTCGAAGGCCAGTTCGACGCGGCCCTCTCCTTTCGGGGTCACCAGGGTCGCCAACCAAGCGGGTCGGCTGTCGATATGGATGGACTGAACTTCATTCGTCGCTCGCATGCCGGTACTCATCCGTCTCAGCAGTGAGTTTTCGCCGAGTAGATCCAGAGGGCTGAACATCGATCCCAGCCACACCATGCTGATACGCCCGCGTTGTTGCCTGCGCATCTGCCCTTCTATGAAGGCGAGCGAACTCTGTTCGTCCTGGGCGATATAGACCACCTGGCCACCGCGTTCGATGCGCCACTGCCCGCCACCCCCAGACCAGAACTCGAACCGATCATCGAAACGCTCGCCGTGCCGATCGGAGCCGGTAACCCGCAACGAGCCCGATACCGGCATCGCATCGGCCGCGACGTTCCGACCGACCAACTCGACCCACGATGGTGTTCTCATGAACCCACCCTACGAACAACTCGACCGCTGACCCGTCATAGTTGCTCGTATATCCCGGTCTACCGTTTCGCGGTACGCCCGAATCCCCGGTTGCCGGCACTCCAGGCGTATGGGAGATCGGTGCCGTTGAGGACGTGGTCGCCGATGGCGCGGGTTTTGAAGATGGTCGGGTTGTGGACCGCGATGGTGCGGGCGTTGCGCCAATGTCGGTCGAGCCGAAGCTGTTCCGAGGTGATCGAAGCGCCGCCGACCTCGAAGAGTTCGTTGGTTGCCCGGAGCACGATGTCGACGGAAGTCACCTGCGCCTGCGACGCGGCGAGTTCGGCGCGATCGAGTTGCTCCGGGGTGACATCGCCACCGGCAGCCAGGACCTCATCGAGGAGGTCCGCGACAGCCAGAGCGGAGGTGCGTGCAGTGAACGCAGCGGCGGACAGCTTGCCGATCACCTGCTGAACCAGTGGATCCTCACGTGGAAGGTCCGCTGCCGCATGGGTATACGAACGGGTGCGGTTGCGAACCCACTCGGCAGTGTCCGAGGTGGCGCGCTGCGCGATCCCGGCAAGTCCGGCCAGATGCACCAATTGCAAGTAGGCAGTGCCGTAGGTTTTGCCTGCGCCGCCGTAGCCCGGGCCCAGGATTCGTTTTGGGGCGACAACGACGTTGTTGAATTCGGTTGTGCCGCTGGCGGTCAGTCGCTGTCCGAAACCGTCCCAGTCGTCATGCTGGGTGACACCCTCGGCGTCGGCGTCCACCAGGACCGAGACCCGCTCGCCGTCGTCGTCGGCTGCCACCAGAATGTAGTTCGAGTAGAGCGAACCGGTGCTGTAGTACTTGGTGCCGTTCAGAAACCACTCGCCGTCCCGCTGGGTCAATCGGGTCTGGTACCGGTCCACCGCGCCGACACCGGGTTCGGTGATGGCGTTGCCGACCAGGATGCCGCCGGCCACCGCACGCAGCCAGGTATCGCGTTCGGCGCTCGGTGGGGCCAACAGCTGATCCTCGACAAAACTGAAGTGCACCCGAAGCGCCTGCGGCAGATTCGATTCAGCAGCAGCCAGATCGATCAGCAGCCGGAACTGCTGGCGCACAGTCGCACCGAGACCGCCGAATTCGACCGGCACGCGCAACGCACCCAGTCCGGCCTCACGCAGCAGGTGGACTTCGTCGTGCGCGAGGCGCCGGTCGACCTCACGTGCCGTGGCGCCCGCGGCGATCGTCTCGAAAACCGGCCCGAAGCGCTCGTCGAGCTCGGCATCGGTGATGGCACTGGCGGCGGAAACTGTTGAAGTCATGCCACCGAGTGTCGAACACTTCGGACCCGAAAACACCGGTTGCACTCAGCCTGAGTGCAACCGGTACTCAGGTGTTGAAGTACTTCGCTTCCGGGTGATGCAGGACGAACGCGTCGGTCGACTGTTCCGGATGCAGCTGCAGCTCGTCGGAGAGCACCACGCCGATGCGCTCGGGTTCGAGCAGGTCCATCATCTTTGCGCGATCCTCCAAGGACGGGCAGGCTCCGTACCCGAACGAGAACCGGGCACCCCGGTATTTGAGGTCGAAGAAGTCCAGGGTGTCTTCCGGATCCTCCGACGCCACACTGGTGTCACCGAAGCGCAGCTCCTCACGGATCCGCCTGTGCCAGAACTCGGCCAATGCCTCGGTGAGCTGGACACCGATGCCGTGGACCTCGAGGTAGTCGCGATAGGCGTCCGCCGCGAACAGCTTGTTCGCGAAATCGGCGATCGGCTGACCCATCGTCACCAACTGGAACGGCAGCACATCGACCTGGCCGGTTTCGATGGCCTCTTCACGCGAACGGATGAAGTCGGCGATGCACAGGAACCGGCTGCGTTGCTGACGCGGGAACTCGAAGCTGTGCCGGATGGGCGCGTCGGGACGCGGCTCGGTGAGCACGTGCACCACGTCGCCCTCGCTGACCGCCGGGAAGTACCCGTAGACCACCGCAGCATGCTGCAGGATGTTCTCCGTCGCCAACCGATCGATCCAGTAACGCAGGCGCGGTTTGCCGTCGGATTCGACGAGGTCCTCGTAGCTCGGTCCTTCGCCTGCGCGGGCGCCGCGAAGACCCCACTGCCCGAGGAACAATGCGCGTTCGTCGAGCAACGAGAGGTACTCGGCAACCGGAATGCCCTTGACGATGCGAGAGCCCCAGAACGGCGGTGTCGGGACCGGAAGGCCGGCCGCCACATCGGAACGTTCCGGGACCACCACCGGTTCGGCTTCGGCCTTGCGCTTTTCGGCGATCCGCTTCGAGCGCTCGTGACGTGCCTTGCGCTCTGCCGTCTTCTCCGCCGCCGCAATGGCCTCAGGACTGTTGGGATCAAGTCCGCCACCACGCTTGACCAGCATGATGTCGTCCATCAACCGCAGGCCCTCGAAAGCGTCACGCGCATAGTGCACGTCGCCCTCGTAGGTCTCGCTCAGATCGTTCTCGACATAGGAGCGGGTCAACGCGGCACCACCGAGGAGCACCGGATACTTCTCCGCGAGACCGCGGCTGTTGAGTTCCTTGAGGTTGTCCTTCATGACCACGGTCGACTTCACCAGCAGTCCGGACATCCCGATGACATCGGCGTTCTTGTCCTGGGCAACTTCGACAATGGTCGAGATCGGTTGCTTGATACCGATATTGACCACTTCGTAGCCGTTGTTGGACAAGATGATGTCGACGAGGTTCTTACCGATGTCGTGGACATCGCCCTTGACGGTCGCGAGGACGATCCGGCCCTTGCCGTCTTCCCCGGTCGCCTCCATGTGCGGTTCCAGGTGTGCAACAGCGGTTTTCATGACCTCAGCGGACTGAAGGACGAACGGGAGCTGCATCTGGCCGGAACCGAACAGCTCACCGACGGTCTTCATACCGGCCAACAACGTCACGTTGATGATCTCGAGCGGTGGCTTCTCGGTCATCGCCTCGTCGAGATCGTTCTCGAGCCCGGCACGCTCACCGTCGACGATGCGACGCTCGAGCCGTTCGAAGAGCGGCAGCCTGCCGAGTTCTTGCGCACGACTCTCGCGGGCCGACGCCGCCGAGACCCCTTCGAACAAGGCCATCAGTTTCTGCAGCGGGTCGTAGCCCTCCCTGCGGCGGTCGTAGACCAGATCGAGCGCGACATCACGCTGCTCGTCGGGGATCTTCGACATCGGCAAGATCTTCGACGCGTGCACGATCGCGGTATCCAGGCCGGCCTGCACACACTCGTGCAGGAACACCGAGTTGAGGACCTGGCGGGCGGCCGGGTTCAGGCCGAACGAGATGTTGGAGATACCGAGGGTGAAGTGCACCTCCGGGTGGCTCTCCTTGAGGATGCGGATGGCCTCGATCGTCTCGATGCCGTCTTTGCGGACCTCTTCCTGACCCGTCGAGATCGGGAAGGTGAGGGCATCGATGATGATGTCCTCTTCCTTCAGGCCCCAGTTCTCGGTGATGTCGGTGATCAGCCGCTCGGCGATGCGGACCTTCCACTCGGCGGTGCGGGCCTGACCCTCTTCGTCGATGGTGAGGGCCACCACCGCAGCGCCGTGGGTCTTGACCAGCTTCATGATCTTGGTGAAACGGGAGTCGGGGCCGTCGCCGTCCTCGTAGTTGACCGAGTTGACCGCACACCGGCCACCGAGGTGCTCGAGGCCGGCTTCGATGACCTCGGGTTCGGTCGAGTCGAGCATGATCGGCAGCGTCGAAGACGTGGCGAGTCTGCTGGCGAGCGCCGACATGTCGGCGGCACCATCGCGGCCCACGTAGTCGATGTTGAGATCGAGCATGTGCGCGCCGTCGCGGGTCTGATCCTTCGCGATGTCGAGGCACTTCTGATAGTCCTCGGCCAGCATGGCGTCGCGGAAGGCTTTCGACCCGTTCGAGTTTGTGCGCTCACCGATCATCAGGATCGACGCGTCTTGCGTGAACGGGACCGCGCTGTAGAGCGACGAGACCTCGGCCTCGTGTTCGGGTGTGCGCTCGGCCTTCTGCACTCCGGCGACGGCCGCGGCCACCTGCCGGATGTGTTCGGGTGTGGTGCCGCAGCAACCGCCGACGAAGGACAGTCCGAACTCGCTGACGAAACCACTGAGGGCGTCGGCGAGCTCTTCGGGCGTCAGCGGGTACTCGGCGCCATTGGGGCCGAGTTGTGGCAGTCCGGCGTTGGGCATCACCGAGACGGGCACCTGTGCGTGCTTGCTCAGGTACCGCAGATGTTCACTCATCTCGGCGGGACCGGTCGCGCAGTTGAGTCCGATCATGTCGATACCCAGTGGCTCGAGGGCAGCCAGAGCCGCACCGATCTCCGAACCGAGGAGCATCGTGCCGGTCGTCTCCACGGTGACGTGGGCGATGATCGGAATCCGTCGTTCGAGATCGGCCATGGCCTGCTGAGATCCGAGGACGGCGGCCTTGACCTGGAGCAGGTCCTGCGACGTCTCGATCAGGATGGCGTCGGCGCCGCCGTCGAGCATGCCTGCGGCACATTCGTAATAGGCGTCGCGGATCGAGGCGAACGTGGTGTGACCAAGGGTGGGCAACTTGGTGCCGGGACCGATGGAGCCCAGGACGAACCGTGGGGTGCCGTCGGCGCTGGGCCCGACCTCGTCGGCGACCTCACGGGCCAACTTGGTTCCCTTGAACGCGAGTTCACGGATCCGGTCGCCGATGTCGTAGTCACCCAGGTTCGACATGTTGCAGCCAAAGGTGTTGGTCTCGACCGCATCCGCTCCGGCCTCGAAGTAGGCGCGGTGGATCTCGCGGAGTACGTCGGGCCGGGTGTCGTTGAGGATCTCGTTACAGCCCTCGAGACCGAGGAAATCGTCCAACGTCAGATCCGCGGCCTGCAACATGGTTCCCATGGCACCGTCACCGATCAAGACTCGTTTGCTCATCGCGGTGAGCAATTCTGTATCGAAGGACTGCGGTGTGGCACTGGACATGGTTATCAGGGTAGTTCGCTCTCAATTGGGGTTCGGTCGTAGGCTGGTTCAGTGAACGCCGAGCAGAGCGCAAGCCTCCCACAGTTGCGCCGCCCCACGCTGGTTGCTGCCTTCGAGGGTTGGAACGACGCCGGCGATGCGGCCAGTGGAGCCGTGGAGCACCTGGAACTGGTCTGGGACGCAGTACCGCTCGCCGAGATCGATTCAGACGACTACTACGACTTTCAGGTGAACCGGCCCTCGATCAAACAGATCGATGGGGTCACCCGAAGGATCGATTGGCCGACCACCTCGATCTCGTACTGTACGCCGCCCGGCTCCGACAGAGACATCGTCCTGTTGCGCGGAATCGAGCCGAACATGCGGTGGCGCGGATTCTGTGCCGAGATCGTGGACATCGCCCGCGAACTCGAGGTCGAGACGGTGGTGATCCTGGCCGCGCTGTTGGCCGACACCCCGCATACCCGACCGGTCCCGGTGACCGGTGCCGCGTACAGCGCCGAATCGGCCAAGCAGTTCAAGCTCGAGGAGAGCCGATACGAGGGTCCGACCGGGATCACCGGCATCCTGCAGGACGCCTGCGTGGCGGCCGGTATCCCGGCCATCTCGTTCTGGGCCGCGGTTCCGCACTACGTCTCGACGCCACCAAATCCGAAGGCTTCCGCGGCGCTGCTGAGCCAACTCGAAGAGGTTCTCGACGTCGAGGTTCCGCTCGGTGAGCTGCCGCAGCAGGCCGAGGAGTGGGAGCGCGCGGTCACCGAGATGACCGAAGACGACGACGAAATCTCGGATTACGTGCGTGGACTCGAAGAACGCGGCGATGCCGAGGTCAGTGTCGACGAAACACTCTCGAAGATCGACGGAGACGCGTTGGCCGCGGAATTCGAGCGCTACCTGCGCCGACGTGGGCCAGGCGGCAGTTTCGGTGCCTGAGGGTTCGCTTCGCGAGGCTTGATCACCGGCCTGCTGTGAACGCGGTGAGATCCTGACAATGGACTCGTAACCCCGCCGAAAGTGCTGGTTCATCGAGCTAACGTTTAGTGGCGGCATGTCCAGTACACCGAAGTTCCTGCAGGGTGTCTTCTCTTTCACCGGAAGCGGTCTGACCAAGGCAGCCCCCTTGGATCCGTCGCTGATCTATCAGGTCCCGGCCGGAATGACCGTCCAGCCGCTTTACTTCCGTGGCGGCAACAGCTCTGACGAACTCGTCTATGTGACCCTGCTCCGTGACCAGCAGCCCATGAGGTGGTTCCCGATGGGCGCCAAATCATCGGTGAACGTGCCACTTCGCGTGGTCGAGGACGTCGACCCCGACAGTCTTCTCGAGTTGGTGTTCGCCGCACCTGAAGGGTGCACCGGAGAAATCGTCGTCGACTTCGGGTTCGTGCAGTTCTGATGTCGGCAGCACAGCAGCGGAAACGTCTGGTGGTGATCGGCAACGGTATGGCCGGCGCCCGCACCGTCGAGGAGATCCTGCAGCGCGGCGGCGGGTCGCAATTCGAGATCACGATGATCGGCGACGAACCGTACGGCAACTACAACCGGATCATGCTCTCGCACGTCCTGGCCGGTGAGAGTTCGATCGACGACGACGACCTGATGCTCAACCCGATGGCCTGGTACCGCGAGAACGATGTCCGGCTCTACGCCGGGGACCGCGCCGTCGCCATCGATCGATTCGCCAAGATCGTCACCTGCGAGAGCGGACGCACCATCGGTTACGACGTGCTCGTGATCGCCACCGGCAGCAACACTTTCTTCCCGAACATGGACGGCCTGCGCGAGGCCGACGGCAGACTGGCACGTGGGGTGTTCGGTTTCCGCACCATCGAAGACACCAACGGGATGTTGCAGATGGCCCTGTCCCGTGACGGGATCCGCGCCGTGGTCATCGGCGGCGGCCTACTCGGACTCGAAGCCGCGTACGGCTTGCGGACCCAGGGCATCGACGTCGACGTGGTGCACTCCCCCGGCCATCTGATGAACCAGCAACTCGACGAGCGCGGCGGGCGGGTGCTCCGGAACAAGATCGAAGAGCTCGGAGTGGGCGTGTACACCTCCAAGCGGACCACCGCGGTGCTCCGCGCCGAGGACGGTGCCGTCGCCGGCGTCGGGTTCAACGACGGCACCAGCCTGCCCGCCGACATGATCGTCGTCACCGCCGGTATCCGGCCCAACGTCGAACTGGCCCGCGCCGCCGGGCTGGTCATCGAACGCGGAATCGTTGTCGACGATCAGATGCGATGCGAAGACGAGGGTGCCATCTATTCGGTTGGCGAATGTTGCCAGCACCGCGGAGAGGTCTATGGTCTGGTGGCCCCGCTCTGGGAGCAGGCCGGGGTTCTGGCCGACGTGCTGACGGGGTCGAACCCGGATGCGGCTTACCACGGGTCGCGGCTGACGACGAAGCTGAAGGTGGCAGGCGTCGATGTAGCGGCGATGGGTGTCAAGGGACCCGAGCGCGACACCGACGAGTTCGTCCAGTTCTACGAACCGCGCAGTGGCACATACAAGTCGGTGGTGGTCCGCGACAACAAGCTGATCGGTGCGATGCTGCTCGGCGACATCAGCAAGGTCAACTTCCTGACCCAGGCCTTCGACGACAAGGTCGCCCTGCCCGATGAGCGCATCAGCATGCTGTTCGACATGGGTACGCCGAGTGCGCAAACCGGTGCCGCCGAACTCGCCGATGACGTCCAGGTGTGCAACTGCAACGGAGTCACCAAAGGCGACATCGTCGCCTGTGTTCACGCCGGAGCCAAGACGGTCGGCGAAGTTGTGGCGAAGACCCGGGCCGGCAAGGGCTGCGGTTCCTGCAAGGGTCTGGTCGGCGACATCGTGGCCTGCGCTGCCGGCGGCGAATTGGCCGTCGATCCGTCGGCGGACTGGTACGTGCCGTCGATCCCGTTGGCCAAACCCGAACTGATGACCCGCATTCGAGAGATGAACCTGCGGTCGGTGTCGGCGGTGCTCGGCGCGCTGTCACCGGAGGGTGACGACGTGACCGCCAAGATGCCGGTGGCGTCGCTGCTCCGGATCATCTGGGGTGCCGATTGGGAGGACGAACGCGGCGCGCTGTTCATCAACGACCGCGTCCACGCCAACATCCAGCGCGATGGCACGTTCTCGGTGGTCCCGCAGATGAAGGGCGGTGTGACCAATCCCGCACAACTGCGCCGGATCGCCGATGTCGCAGACAAATACAACATCCCGATGGTGAAGGTCACCGGCGGTCAGCGCATCGATCTGCTCGGCATCCGCAAAGAAGATCTGCCCAAGGTCTGGGCCGATCTGGACATGCCGTCGGGATACGCCTACGGCAAGAGTTTCCGAACGGTCAAAACGTGTGTGGGCCTGGATTTCTGTCGCTTCGGGCTCGACGATTCAACCGCACTGGGTATCGCCATCGAGGAGAAGTATCAGGGTCTGGAAGCCCCGGCAAAACTGAAACTGGCGGTCACCGGATGTCCCCGGAATTGTGCTGAGGCCCTGTGCAAGGACTTCGGGGTTGTCGCGGTCGGCGACGGCCGCTGGGAGATCTACGTCGGCGGTGCCGCGGGTGCACACATCCGCAAGGGAGACCTGCTCACCACTGCGGTGGGGGTCGATGAGGTCCTGCGCATCTGCGGTGTGTTCATCCAGTACTACCGCGAACAGGCCAAGTGGCTCGAACGCACCTACGCGTGGGTGCCACGGGTGGGTATCGAGGAGCTGCGGGCAATTCTCATCGACGACCGGGATGGATTGGTGGACGGCCTGTTCGAACGGATCTCCGCATCGGCGGCGGCCTACACCGACCCGTGGAAGGAACGGCTCGAACCGAAGTCGCCCGCACAATTCGAACCGTCACTGCCGCTCATCAAGCTCCCCCTGGTGCCGGTCCGATGACGGAGACGAAGCCGGAGGCGGAGCTCGACCATACGATGACGGAGACGAAGCCGGAGGCAGAGCTCGACCATACGATGCCCACCGAAGCCGAGGTGTCGAATGTGGTTGGTCCGATCACCGATCTGACCGTGGGTGAAGGCCGCACCTATGTGGTTGACGGACAACAGGTTGCGGTGTTCTTGATGTCCGACGGGTCCCTGCGCGCCCTGGGGGCTCTCTGCCCACACAAGGGGGGTCCGATTGCCGACGGTCAGACCGACGCGACCAAAGTGATGTGCCCGCTGCACCAGTACACGTTTTCCTTCGACGACGGCAGCTGCACCAACGGCACCGACATCGAGGCGCTACCGGTCTTTCAGGCGAAGGTTCACGACGGTCAGATCCACATCTGGACCTGACCGCACGCTCGACGGGTCAGGAGATCCGTTCGATCGACACCACAGGTGTTGTGATGCGCCAGGTTCGGACGTCGGGGTCTTCGGCGGCCCGGACCCAGAACTGCGCCGACTCCCCCACCCGGCACGACTTCACCCCGAGCAACGGAATGTCCTCGGAATCCCGGCGGAGCTGGCTCACAGCCCAGGCCTCGTCACCGTTGTTGCCAACGCCCGGTGCACGCAGCAAGGTCATCTCACCGAAATCCAGCAGATAGGTTGACGTTCGCGTCGTCACCGCCCACACACCGACAGCTGTATCGGGATCGATCTCTTGAGCTTTGGCCACGATGTGGAACCTTACCCAAGCGGAGCGATCCGTACACCGAGGAGCGCGTCAACCGCATCCGCCACGTCTGCCGGTCCAGACGACACCGAGCCGAGTCCGCCCAACGTGTCGTGAGCCCAGGCGTCAATCGCGACAAGCGCTTTGGGGGTGTCGAGATCGTCGCTCAGATGCAGGCGCAGCCGCTCGATGATCGGTGCGGCGTCGGGTCCGGACTCGCAGGCGGCAGCACTGCGCCACAGTTCGAGGCGGGCCACGGCCTGCGCCAACACCTCATCGGTCCAGGGCCGGTCGGTGCGGTAATGACCGGAGAACAAGCCGAGCCGGATGGCACCGGGATCGACATCGGTGGCACGCAGCTTGGAGACGAAGACGAGGTTGCCCTTCGACTTCGACATCTTCTCGCCGTCGAGCCCGATCATGCCGGTGTGCACGTAGTGCTTTGCGAACCGGCGGGCCCCGGTCAGTGCCTCACCGTGGGCCGCCGAGAACTCGTGGTGCGGGAAGATCAGGTCGCTGCCGCCGCCCTGGACGTCGAATCCGGCTCCGATCCGGTTCAAAGCGATTGCCGTGCATTCGATGTGCCAGCCGGGCCGGCCGGGTCCGTGGGGTGACTCCCAGGACGGCTCGCCCTCGCGTGCGGCCCGCCACAGAAGTGCGTCGAGCGGGTTGCGCTTGCCGGGTCGGTCGGGATCGCCGCCGCGTTCGGCGAAGAAGCGCTGCATGGTCGGCAAGTCGTAGCCCGACTCGTATCCGAACTGTTCGGTGGCGTCGGCGCGGAAGTAGACGTCGGGGTATTGCTCGTCGTCGACGATGTAGGCGGCGCCCGAGGCCAGGAGCTTGCCGACGACCTCAACCACCTCGTCGATCGATTCCACTGCGCCGATGTAGTCGCGCGGCGGCAGCACCCGTAGTGCCGCCATGTCCTCGCGGAACAGCTCGATCTCACGCGATCCCAGATCAACCCAGTCGATGCCGTCCCGCTCCGCTCGTTCGAACAACGGGTCGTCGACGTCGGTGATGTTCTGGACGTAGTGGACATCGTGTCCGAGGTCGCGCCACATCCGATTGACGAGATCAAAGGTCAGGTAGGTGGCGGCATGCCCGAGATGCGTTGCGTCGTAGGGCGTGATCCCGCACACGTACATCGTTGCGGTCGTGCCGGGCACCACCGGACGGATCTGCCGATCCGAAGTGTCAAAGAGCCTCAATGCCGGACCCTGACCGGGTACAACGGGAACGACGGTTTCAGACCACGACTGCATGATGTCCACCTTATGGGCGGACCCCGGACCCGCGCTCTCGGGGCCGACTAGAACAGGTCAGAAAGCGGGCCACGGGATGGGCCGCGACCGATCGGCCTGCGGCATCACCGGCGTTTCGACCATCGTGGCCGTGCGGTTGATGAGTGCCGCCACCTCGGCCGGCGTGATCAATTCGGCGAGTTGGTCACGTAGCGGCGAGTCTTCGCTGCGCAACTTCTCGAGCAGGCCGACGACGTCCTCGAGCAGATGTGCCGGGATGGATTCAGCGGCCCAACCCCACAGGACGGTCCGAAGTTTGTCCTGGGTGTGCAGGCAGATGCCGTGATCGACGCCGTACACCTGGCCGTCCAGACCCTCCAGGACGTGTCCGCCCTTGCGGTCGGCGTTGTTGATGAGGATGTCGAGCACCGCCATCCGCTGCAGCCGTGGGTCGTCGGCGTGGACAAGCACCACGTCTTCCCCACGGGAGTCCACAGCGGACAGGATCAGTTTCCAGCCCTCGGGCACCAGGTCCGGTGAGCACAGGTCGACCAGATCGAGGCGGGTCGGCAACCCGTCGGCGGGTTCGGGTGTGTCGATCCACCGCTGCACCATGCCGGGACCGAACGGTCCGTCGCGCAGCAAAGTCGTCGGGACCACCGACCAGCCGAGGGCGTCGGAGACCAGATATGAGGCCACTTCGCGCCCGGCCAGGGTGCCGTCCGGGAAGTCCCAGAGCGGTTGCTCCCCGCGGACCGGCTTGTACACACAACGGACCTGCTGATCACCGACGACGGCGTCGCAGACAAGCGTGGCGTTGCTGGCGTTGCGGATCTGTCCGATCAGTTCGAGTTCGCCGGTGGCCAGGATGTGCGGCACATCAACAGGCCGGTCGCCGGTCGGCGTGGTCGCTGTCACCGGCCGGACTCGTCACCGGCATCCGGACCGGAGGGGTCGTCGGGATCGTCCTCGTCGAGCAGGGTCGGATCGTTGAACAGATCGGGGTCGATGAACTCGAGTGAAGGGCCGAACGTGGCCTCGCGGCGGTACCCGTTGGTCCGGACGCAGATGTGTCCGGCGGAGTCGAGTGGATCGCCGCACAGCGGGCACGGCTCGCGACCGGCGGAGATGACCCGACTCGATCGGGCCGCGAACTCGCGAGCGGCGCCTGTACTGAGGAACACCCGGACCGCGTCGGGGCCTTCTTCGGTGTCGTCGAGGACAACACTCTCATCGAATTCGCCCTCGGTGATGGCGAGCAACTCCACCACGACCGCCTCGGATTCGGAGTCCCACCCCAGGCCCATGGTGCCCACGCGGAACTCGGCATCGACGGGCATCAGCAGCGGACTGAGATCTTCAACGCGTGCCAGTTCTGCAGGCAACGGTGTCCCGAATCTGCGGTGTACCTCTTCGAGCAGCGCGCCGATGCGGTCGGCGAGTATCTGGACCTGCTGCTTTTCGAGCATGACGCTGATGACACGCGTCTCGTGGATGGCTTGTAGATAGAAGGTCCGGTCACCGGGCTGGCCGACCGTTCCGGCTATGAAACGGTCCGGGCTGCGGAAGACGTGTATCGCTCTGGCCATGGCACCTCCGTTCTCCTGAAGTTGATTATCCCCAATCGGGGCGGGTTCGCCCAAGGCGTTGTCGGTTGGTGTCGCGGCGACCGCGCCACCGGGGCCCTCAGGTCCCGGTGGAACCGCCGACAACGGCATCGTCGGGGTGGTTGTGCCCGGACTTCTCAGACTTTTCGGACTGTTTCGGCTGCGCCGGGATCGACGGGAGTGTCGAGGTGCAGTTCACCGCGTGTACGTACGGCCGGGCCAGGCTGTACCGGACCACGCTGGCGGACGCGGGTTCGACCACAATCCGCTGGAATGCGTCCAGATGCATGCCCATCGCATCGGCGAGGACCGACTTGATGACATCGCCGTGCGTGCACGCGATCCAGATTCCGGAACCGTCTTCCCCGGAGAACCGGGCGTCGAGTTCCCGGATTGCGGCCACGGCCCTGGCCTGGACCTGTGCCAGGCCCTCGCCGTCAGGGAAGATCGCCGCGGACGGCTGCTGTTGCACCACCCGCCAGAGCGGTTCCGAGAGGAGTTCCTTGATCGAGCGCCCGGTCCACTGGCCGTAATCGACCTCGATCAGTCGTTCATCCACGATTTCGGGACACTCGAAGTGGCCCACCAGCGGCGCCACCGTCTGCTCACAGCGCAGCAGCGGTGAGCGAACGACCGCCACCGGACTCTGCAGGCCGCCGAAGCGTTCGATCAGGCCGGCGGATTGGGACTGTCCGTGGTCGTCGAGGCCTACCGATGCCGAGCGGCCGGCCAGCACGCCCGAGGTGTTCGCCGTGGATCGTCCGTGTCGAAGCAAAATGACCGTCACGTGTCATACCTTATGCGTCAGGCTGGTTGCCCGACTCGGCACGAAGGCGTCGCCGCACGTCACAGCGCTGCAGCAGCAGATCATGTCGCGCTGATCACGCCGCCGGCGAGCAGCCCGAAGACCAGCAGACCCAGCAGCACCCGGTAGCCGACAAACCAGTACAGCGAGTGGTTTGCGACGAACTTCAGCAACCACGCGATGGCCGCGTAGCCGACCACAAACGCAACGAGGGTCGCGACCAGCAACTGCATGCCGGACGATTCCATGCCGTCGCCGGTGGGGTTGAACGCGTCGGGCAGGCTGAACAATCCCGACGCGGTCACCGCGGGAATCGCCAACAGGAATGAGAAGCGCACCGCAGCTTCACGTTTGAGGCCGAGGAACAGGCCCGCGCTTGCGGTCGCACCGGAACGCGACACACCGGGGATCAGTGCCAGGCACTGGGCCAGGCCCATGATGATTCCGTCGCGGGTGGTGAGCTTTTCGATCGGACGTTCTTTGCGGCCCATCTTCTCGGCGGCGGCGATCACCACGGAGAAGACGATCAGCATGCTCGCCACCAACCAGAGATTGCGGGCGCCGGTGCGGATCTCATCTTTGAAGAGCACACCGAGGACACCGATCGGAATGGTGGCGATGATCACATACCAGCCCATCCGGTAGTCGAGATCGCGGGCGTCTTTGTTGAACATGCCCCGGAACCACGCCGCGATGATGCGCACGATGTCCTTGGCGAAGAACACGAGCACGGCGGCCTCGGTGCCGAGCTGCGTCACCGCGGTGAACGATGCACCGGCATCTTCACCGAACCAGATCTCGGAAACGATGCGTAGATGACCGGAGGAAGAAATCGGCAGGAACTCGGTCAATCCCTGTACGGCCCCAAGGACTATCGATTGGGCCCACGTCATGGTGTCGCTCACGGGGGCCGATGCTACGGGAAACCTTTGTCGACTCCTCGAGTTGCGACACCGCCGCCCCCGTGGCATGGCGCGGTGAGTGAACAAGCAAGATGGGTGGCATGAATGTGCGCGGTAAATCTCTGTTCGTAGCGATGGCGGCCGCCGCGCTGGTGTTGTCGGGATGCTCAGATTCGGGTGATACCCCCGATGTTCCGACCATCGCTCCGCAGACCCCTATCGCCGCACCTGCGGCCGATCCGGCGGCCCCGCCTGCGGGCGTGGTGGTGCCGGTACCGAACGCAGGCACCGCGATGGCACTGTGCCCCGGGACCGACCAGTTGGCGCTGCTCTCCGACGACGGCCGATCGGTCCTGTTCTACCCCACCGGCGCCCTGGCGCCCGGAGACGCGCCTTCACGCACAGTTTCGTTGAGCGACAAGGCAATTGGCTTCGGAACCTTCAGTGACGGCAAGCTTCAGGTATTGATTCCCGGCGCGCTGGTGACGATCGATTCGGCCACCGGAGACACGGTCCGCACAGACATTCCGGGCACACCGTTGTCGGCCATCGTGACCTCTGATGGCGACACCCTCGTCGGCAACGACAAAGGCAGTCTGTTGGTGGTCGCTCCCGACGGCAAAGTACGCGACACGATCACCGGATTTGTCCGCGTCGACGCGATCGCCGAACACGACGGACAGGTTGTCGTGCTCGACCGCGCGCAGTCGTCGGTGACGGAGGTCGACGTCGACGACCGCGATCTCGGCGTGTCGCTGCGCTCCGGTGACGGTGCGACGAACCTCACTGTCGATCACTACGGCCGGTTCCTGACAACCGACACGAAGGGTGGCGAGTTCCTCGCGTTCTTCGGCGAACCGATCGTCAACAAGTTCCGGCATCCCGTGGCATTCGGGCCCTACGCCGTAGACTACGACGACACCCGCAACCTGGCGTGGGTGGCGACCACCGGAAACAACAAGGTCACGGCGTACGAATTGGCCAGCGGAACCCCGGTCGAGGTGAAGCAGTTCGAGACCGTTCCGCAGGCAGACTCGATGGTGGTCGATCCCGATACCGGGACGTTGTATCTGCTCTCTGCCGATGGTGGCGGATTGCAGATCATCAGCCCCGATCAGCAGTGAGGTGAGCTGAGACTTTGGCAGGCACGCGTAGCCGTGGGTTTCCACGGGAATGGGATATGTCGACCGACGACTACGAATACATCCCATTGCGCCTACCTCCGGACGTGACCAGGGTGACCGCCTCCATGCGCTTGTCGATCCAAGCCGAATTCGGGGGTTGGGAACTGTCCCGGGTCCGTCTGTACCCCGATGGCAGCCGCAAGGTCCTGCTGCGCCGTCGCCGTCCGCGACTGGCGTCCACCGATGAACCCGATACTGGAATGAGCGCGTGATCGCTACTGTCTACCGCCGGTTGTACCGGTGGCTTCTGACCCTGATGTTCCTGGTGCCACCCGAGCGAATCCATACGATTGCGGCGAAGGCCATCTCGTGGACCGGACGGTTCAAGCCGCTGCGCACCATCGCCAGGCGGATGCTCGTCACCGATGATCCGGTTCTCCGATCCCAGGTGTTCGGCCTCGACTTCCCCGCACCCCTCGGGCTTGCGGCCGGTTTCGACAAGAATGCCGAGGCGATCGACGCCTGGGGTGCGCTCGGTTTCGGTTTCGCCGAGATCGGCACCGTCACCGGCCAGGCCCAGCCCGGCAATCCGGCTCCGCGGTTGTTCCGCCTGCCTGCCGACCGGGCACTGATCAACCGGATGGGCTTCAACAACCATGGTGCCGGCGCCGCTGCCAACCAGTTGCGTCACCGCAAGGCGACATCGTCACTGGTTCCGATCGGCGCCAACATCGGCAAGACAAAGGTGGTCGAACCGGAGAATGCCGTCGAGGACTACCTGATCAGTGCCCGGCTCCTCGGTCCCCTTGCCGACTTCATCGTGGTGAACGTGAGTTCTCCGAACACCCCCGGACTCCGGGATCTGCAGGCGGTATCGGCGCTGCGTCCGTTGCTGTCCGCGGTGACCGAAGCGGTCGACATTCCGGTCCTGGTGAAGATCGCACCCGATCTGTTCGACGACGACATCGATCAGATCGCCGATCTCGCGGTCGAATTGGGTCTCGCGGGCATCGTCTGCACCAACACCACGATCAGTCGCGAAGGTCTGACCACGCCCGCATGCGAGGTCGAGGGCATCGGTGCAGGCGGTCTCTCCGGTGCACCGCTCGCTGATCGTTCACTCGAAGTGTTGCGGCGTCTCTACGGCCGGGTCGGCGGGCAGATCACCCTGATCAGCGTCGGCGGTATCGAAACCGTCGACCAGGCCTGGGAAAGGATCTGCGCCGGCGCCTCACTGATCCAGGCCTACACCGGCTTCATCTACGGTGGCCCGTTGTGGGTCAAGCTGATTCATCAGGGACTCGCGCAGCGGGTGCGGGCGGCCGGATACGACTCCATCGCCGACGCGGTCGGCAGCGCCGCACCCAAGCACTGACCCGAAAACCCATCAGTTCCAGCTATTTCCACCTGTTGCACGGGCGGAAAGGGCTGGAACTGATGGGTTTACGACGCGGTCGGTTCGCCGGTCAGCGCTCGTAGGTGTTGGTGATGATCGCGCGTGCGATCGCGTGGCTGAACAGGTTGAACCCCAGATAAGCCGGGGTTGCGCCGTCGGGTAGTCCCAGGCTCTCGACATCCACCGCATGGACGACGGTGTAGTAGTAGTGCGTGCCATGTCCGGGAGGCGGTGCGGCACCGATGAATCGCGGCACGGACGCATCGTTGTTCAGGGCAACGGCCCCGGACGGCAACGAACCCTCGGCGCCGTCGCCAACACCGGCGGCGAGAGAGGTCACCGAGACCGGGATGTCTGCGACCGCCCAGTGCCAGAAGCCTGACGCGGTAGGTGCCTCGGGGTCGTACACGGTGACGGCAAAGCTCTTGGTCTCCGGTGGGAAACCGGACCAGGTCAGCTGCGGCGAAATGTCTTCACCACCGGCTCCCATGATGCCCGACACCTGAGGATTCTCCAGTGCGGCTCCGTCGGTGATGCTCTCGGAGGTCAGGGTGAAGCCGGGGAGCTTCGGCAGTGCGTCGTACGGGTTGTACCTCGACATCGTTGTTCGCGTCCTTTCCGTAGGTGGCCCCACCATCATGCTTGAGGTGGGTCGGGGATGTGGCCGACATGTTCATTGTCGGCGAGCCGAACTGCGCGCAGCGGCAAGGTCAGCTGTGCAGCAAGAAGTGCTCGAGCACCTCGGTCCCGAACAGCAACGACTCCACCGGTACCCGTTCGTCGACACCGTGAAACAGTGCGGCGAAATCGAGTTCGGTGGGCAGCTTCAGTGGCGCGAAGCCGAAGCAGCGAATCCCCAAGCGGGCAAACGCTTTTGCGTCGGTACCGCCGGAAAGCATATAGGGAACGGTCCGGCCCTGCGGGTCGTGCGCAAGGATCGCGTCGTTCATCGCATCGACGAGATGACCGTCGAACGTCGTCTCGTACGAGTCGAGTTTGGTGATCCACTCCCGGGTCACGTTGGGACCGATCAATTCGTCGACCTCGGCCTCGAACGCAGCCTGACGTCCGGGCAGCACCCGGCAATCGACCACGGCGGTGGCGGTCTGCGGGATGACGTTCGCCTTGTAGCCGGCCTCGAGCATGGTGGGATTGGCGGTGTCGCGCAGAGTTGCGCCGATGATCCGGGCGATGGTGCCGATCTTGAACAGCGCGGTCTCCAGGTCCGGGGTGTTCGGGCTCAGCGACAGGCCACTTTCCTCGGAGACCGCTGCCAGGAACTGCGAGACCGACTCGGTCATCACCAATGGGAACTGATGCCTGCCGAGCTTGGCGACGGCCTCCGAGAGGATCGTGACCGCGTTGTCCTGATGAAGGAACGAGCCATGCCCTGCTGTGGCCGTTGCCGTCAGGCGCATCCAGGCCAGGCCTTTTTCCGCGGTTTCGACCAGGTAGAGACGCTTCTGGGTACCGTCCGGCCGGTCGACGGTCAGCGAGAATCCGCCCACTTCGCCCACGGCTTCGGTGACACCTTCGAACAGGTCGGGCCGGTGGTCGACCAGCCAATGCGAACCCCACTTGCCCCCGGCCTCCTCATCGGCGAGAAACGCGAACACGATGTCGCGGGGTGGTGTGGTGCCTGCCCGTTTGAACTGACGCGCCAGCGCCAGCGCCATGCCGACCATGTCTTTCATGTCGATCGCGCCGCGACCCCAGACGTAGCCGTCTTCGATCGCCCCCGAGAACGGATGCACGCTCCAGTCCTCCGGCTGCGCCGGAACCACATCGAGATGCGAATGCAGGAGCAGCTTTCCGCGGGCCCGATCGGCGCCCGGCAACGTCGCGAACACGTTGCCCCGGCCCGGCTGTCCCGACTCGACGTACTCGGTCTCGTACCCGGCCTCTTCGAGCATTGATTGCACCCACCGGGCACACTCGGCCTCACCCTTGGTGGTGGCCAGTTCGCCGGTGTTGCTGGTGTCGAACTGGATGAGTTTGCTGACGAGGTCGACCACTTCTTCCGTGGCGGCAGGCGTGTTGGGGTTCACCTGCTCATTCCTATCACCACGACTGCCTCCCGTGATGCCCGGGCGACAGTGCCCGGCAAGTGTGTTTCGCCCCTTTTTTCCGGACTTGATTCAGGTCAGATGGTCGAAATCGCCTCGGACCCAGCCGATGTGGCGATCAGCCGAAGATCTGACGATCGCTCGGGCGTCGGCGGCGATGTGGTCGGCGAAGTTTCCGTACAGCCGATCGAAATCGAATCGGCACAACGAGGTGGCGACGCGTTCGACCACCGCAGCGGACAGCGGAATGCGATTGGGGTAGCTGCGCATGAAGCTGACGCTGCTGCGATCGGGATTCGGCAGCACCGTGTCGCCGCTGAGCATCACCCCGCGTCCGTCGGCGCCGGCGTCCCAGTGGGCGACGGCACTGCCGGGAAAGTGCCCGCCGGGTTGACTCAACGTGACCCCGGGAAGGACCGCCAGGTCGCCGCTCCACGGTGTTATGGCCGGGTCGCGGCGTGCGACCCATCCCAGATCGGATTCGGCCACCAGGACCGGTACGTCGCCGAGTGCCCGCGACCATTCCACCTGCGCCCCGAACATGTGCGGGTGGCTGGCCGCGATCGCCATCAGTGGACCCGCGGCGCGCACCGCTTCAACAGCCTCGCCATCGATGAATCCGATCGGATCCCAGAGGAGATTGCCCGCATCGGTGCGCACGAGTTTGCTGCGTTGATTGATGCCGACTCCGGGCGCGGTGTACAGCTCGAGCAATCCGGGTTCGAGCTCGTCGACCACCACACGTTGCCCTTCGGCGGCCAGCTCGCCGATCGTGACCCACAGCTGCCCGTGGGGCGGGACGTACTGTCGCTCGTCCGCACAGATGCGGCAGATATCGGGTAGTTCGGCGGAATGCTCGACCGCACAGGTCCGGCATACGATGGTGGTGGCATCCATGGATCCATTCGTAGCAAATCTACGAACGAAACGGCTCTGTACAGGCGATTTGGGTTGCGGGCTCAGAGTCGGTTAATGTTGTCCAGCGCTGACAGAGAGGTTTCTGACAGAGCGAAACGAGTCCGAGTGGCGGAATGGCAGACGCGCTAGCTTGAGGTGCTAGTGTCCTATTAACGGACGTGGGGGTTCAAGTCCCCCCTCGGACACTCTTAGAAATCCCCGACCTTCTGGTCGGGGATTTTTTGTTGGTTTCGGCCGTCTTCCCCGAACGCTGTCGGGTGGCCCCACCTCGCGCAACGGTCCGAGGCACTACTGAGCAGCCATTACACTGGCTAACCGTGCACGACGTACCCACCGAATCCATTGATGCCGCCGACATGGCGGTCTTCCGCCGCGTCCTTGACCAGGTCACCGAGCTCGATGCTGCGCATCCGGACTCGGTGACGGTGCAGCGCGCGGTGGCGCAGATGTTCAAGCACGCCAAGCGCAACCGCCGGAAGGAACGGAATCAGATCCGTTCGGACGCCGACCGAAAGGTGTTGTCCGCCACGGCGACCGGATCGCCGGACCGGATCGACGACGAAACCGCGGGTCTGCCACTGACCGGTGCGCCCGGCACCAGTGCCGGAACCCTGATCCGGCCGCAGAGCTGCTACATCTGCAAAGTGGAATACACGCAGGTCGACGCCTTCCACCATCAGCTCTGCCCGAAATGTGCGACAGCCAATCGGCACAAGCGCGAGCAGCACGCCGATCTCACCGGTCGTCGGGCGCTGCTCACCGGTGGACGCGCCAAGATCGGCATGTACATCGCCCTGATGTTGCTCCGTGATGGCGCAGAACTGACCATCACCACCCGTTTCCCACGCGATGCCGCACGGCGGTTCGCCCGCCAACCGGATTCCGATCAGTGGCTGCACCGCCTGAACGTCGTCGGGATCGATCTCCGTGACCCGGCGCAGGTGGTGGCCCTGGCAGATTCGGTTGCCGCGCAGGGACCGCTCGACATCCTCGTCAACAACGCCGCGCAGACCGTCCGCCGCTCCCCCGGCGCGTACAGCTCACTGGCCGACGCAGAACTCGCCCCGCTGACCGGCTCGGCCGCGACGGTGCCGCTGCTGACGATGGGTGACAGCAGCGAACTGCACCCGCACGCGTTGGCCTCCGGCGGCAACAGTGACGCCGCAGCCCAGGCGCTCGCCGCACTGGCCATGACAGCCGGCTCTTCGGCTCCGGCCCGGATCGCCGACGGTACGGCGATCGACGCAGGCGGACTGCTCCCCGACCTTGTCGACAGCAACAGCTGGGTGGAGACCGTCGATCAGGTGGATCCGTTGGAATTGCTCGAAGTGCAACTCTGCAACAGCGTGGCGCCGTTCATCCTGCTGTCCCGGTTGACCCCGGCCATGAAGGCTTCGTCGTCCCGGCGCAAGTACGTGGTGAACGTTTCGGCGATGGAGGGCATCTTCTCCCGCGGATACAAGGGGCCGGGGCATCCGCACACCAACATGGCCAAGGCCGCGCTGAACATGCTGACCCGCACCAGTGCCGGCGAGCTCTATCAGGACGGAATCCTGGTGACCGCGGTCGACACCGGCTGGATCACCGACGAGCGGCCGCACACCAGCAAGATGCGCCTGGCCGACGAAGGTTTCCGTGCGCCACTCGACCTGGTGGACGGCGCCGCCCGCGTCTACGACCCCATCGTGCAGGGTGAAGCAGGCATCGACCTGTACGGCTGCTTCCTGAAGGACTTCGAGCCGTATCCGTGGTAATTGGTTGACGGTGAAGACACCGGAAACCAATCCCCTCGGCGCGGCGATGCTGTCGGTCTGCAGCGAAACGCTGGACGCAATGGTGGCGATCCTCGACGGGCTGGGCGACGACCGCGCCAACACCAGACCGTCTCTGCCGGGCGCAAACAGCCCGTACGCCATCGTCTTTCACTGCGTTGGCGTCATCGAATACTGGGCCGGTTCGGTCATCGCGGGTCTGAAGATCCCGCGAGACCGCGACGCCGAGTTCACTGCCACCGGACCGGTGGCGGAGTTGATCGAACGGGTCGACGCGGTTCGTACACGGCTACCGGAATGGGTCGCCATCGCCATCGACGAAGGCCTCCGCGATCGGGCCGCAACCGGGTCCACGCGCAATGAGGCCGCGACGGCATCTCCCGAGTGGGTCCTGACGCACCTACAGCGCGAGTTGGCCCAGCATCTAGGCCAACTCGAATTGACCAGAGATGTTCTGACTCAGACCTGACGTTCGCGCCTTGCACGGCGAGAGCGATTTCAACCGAGTTCGGCTGTGCGATCTCTTGCGCTCGCGCGTCAAGCGGTGAACTGTCGATGGCATGGTCTTGGTCCATGATCTCGGGCGCGGTCGTGCCGCCTACCGGAAACGGGTCTGGGACGAGGCATACTCGCTGCTCAACAGCGCGGACGAATCGACGACGTTGGGTCCGGACGATCTCGAGGCACTCGCCGAGTCTGCCCACTTCACCGGCCGGACCGAGAAAAGCGTGCAGGCGCGCAGCCGGATCTACAGCCAACTGGTGAGCACCGGCGACAATCGCGGCGCCGCGATGTGCGCGTTCCGGATTCACCTCGTGTTGCTGATGCGCGGTGACGTCCCGTCTGCCCTGGGGTGGCTCGGCCGCGCGCACCGCTTGCTACATGAGGAGCCGGAGTGTGCGGTGCATGGCTACCTGTGCATCGCCGAGGCCGAGGCAAACTTCCAACGACACAATCTCGACACCTCCCTCGACAAGGCCCGTCGGGCCACCACGATCGGCACGCGTTTTACCGATCCCGATCTGGTGAACATCAGCCTGCACCAGGCGGGCCGCGCCCTCGTCGCGCTCGGCGACGTAACCGGTGGAACCACATTGCTCGACGAGGCAATGGTCGCCGCTGTTGCCCACGAGCTCACCGCAACCAGCTCCTGGTGGATCTACTGCAGTTCGATCACCGTGTGCGACCACCTCTCGGACTTCGGCCGCGCCAGCGCGTGGACCTCCGCATTCGAGAACTGGTTGCGCACGCAGCACGGCGCCACCGCAATCTCCGGATCGTGCCGGATGCACCGATCCCGGCTCATGCGTATGCACGGAGAATGGACGAACGCCGAACGCGAAGCGCGCCGAGCCTGTGTGGAGCAGAACGGAACCGTTGCGATAGACACCGGCCAGGCCTGGTACCAGGTCGGTGAGATCCGGCGGCTGGTCGGTGACCTCCCCGCCGCGGAAGAAGCTTTCGGGCACGCAGGCGGTTGCGGTCTGGATGTGCAGCCCGGTCTGGCGCTGCTGCGCGCCGCGGAAGGCCAGATCGACGCAGCCGCGGCCGGTATCTCACGTGCGCTGGTCGAACATCCCTCGGACCGGCTCACGCGGGCGAAACTGCTTGCGGCCCAAGCCGAGATCGCGATGCTCTCAAACGACCTCGAACTTGCACGGACGGCCGCCGACGAACTTGCCACCACGTGCGACGGCGACCCACCGTCTGTCCGCGCCGCAGCCGCACATGCTGCGGGTGCAGTGCGACTCGCTGACGGTGACCCCGGACGCGCACTCACCGACCTGCGATCCGCCATGCGAATCTGGTCGGACCTCGACATGCCGTACGAGGCCGCCCGCAGCCATCAGCTGATCGGATTGGCATGTCGTGCAATCGGCGACGAGGACACCGCTCGTCTCGAATGGACAACCTGCCGTGCGGTGTTCAGCCGATTGGGCGCGGTCCCGGACGTGAAGCACACCGACGAATTGCTCGGGTGTACGCAACCACCGCCACCGCTCCCGGACGGTCTGTCCGCCCGAGAGACCGAGGTGCTCCGACTCGTCGCGGGCGGACTGACAAATCAAGAGGTGGCAGCGAACCTGTCGTTGAGCCGAAAAACGGTCGCACGCCACTTGAGCAATATTTTCGCCAAAATCGGGGTCTCCTCGCGCGCCGCCGCGACCGCCTATACCTATCAAAACGGACTGAACTGACACGGGCGATCCCGTGGATGCGCGTCCGAAACGGCTTTTTCACAGCATTCGGTCAGTGGGTCAAAACACCCACTACTGCTGGTGCGTGCATCTGGCGAATACAACTGTTGCCCGATGCGACGGCGACCGGCGCCGCCCTAGCCTCGAACCATGGCTCCACAAACACCCCTCGCGCCACAACCGGTGGCCACTACAGACGAAGGAAATCATCATGGGATGGGACGACTTTCACCGACGGACCCGCGCAATCGACGCAGTGTTGAACCATGCTCACCGCACCGGGCAATATTCACTGCCATTCGAGGAAGTTCCGGCAGTCACCACCATCTTTGAGCACAGAAACGATCTGTTACTCGCTCTGCAGGCCAAATGGTCGCGAACTCTGGCAGGTCATCTGGAATACGAATTGTTCGACGACGAAGAAAACTCGGGAATGAGTTCCAAGGACTTGGCTGAGTTGGCGTGGAAACACGCTGCTGACAAGCAGCCCACGCTACGCAGGCTTCTCGACAACAACGAGTTCCTTCCCATCAAGGGAAAGTGGGCTGTATCAGCCCGAGAGTTCGCGGACTCGTACTGACGATTCAATTTTTGATCAGGGTTGACGTTCGCGCACCTTGTAGGCCGCACCAGCGTTCTCACGCTTTTTCATGGCCTGGATCGCGGCATGGTGGCGGCGGGCGTGATACGCCAGCGGGAAATACGTCAACCGTTCCGGGAGCACCTTGTACGACCCACGGATCACCTTGTGCATCCGTTCCAGATCGCGCTGCTCCTTGTTGCTCCAGGTCAGGCCGAGGATCTCACGGACCCGGGGATCCATCACACCGACGGTGGTGAGGTAGTTCAGGTCTTGTACCGGCTTGCTGGCAAACTTCGCCACCGCACGTGTGGCCGGCCGCAGACTTTCCGGCACAGAAGGCGGAAGTGGCGGCGCTTCGCGCATCTGCTTGATGAGGGTCAGCGCGACCTCGTGGGCAACGAGCCTGTTGCTGACGAAGTCATCGAAGTACTCGTTGAACTCCCCGATCGTTTCTGGGTAGCCCTTCATCGGCACCTGCACGATCTTGGCGATCCGGCGGTTGTCACGCAGGATCTCCAACTTCTCTTCCTCATTGAAATCACGGCCGATCAGCAGCGGTCCGGCCGCCAGCGTCGTCGGGAACGCGGTGGCGATGACCCACTGGTATGCCTCGGGATTCAGTGCACTGATGTGCTTGCCCTCGGCGTTCTTCATCTGCAGCGGCTGATGCATCTTGCGAAGGCGATGGCCCTCGGCGATTGCCTCTTCACCGCCATAGACCCAGCGGAGCACCGAATCGATCGAGCGGATCGCGCGGCCGGCGGGATCAGTCCGGAACACCGAGTACTTCCCGACCACATCGCCGATCACCGGGTGCATCACCTGCATGACAAAGGCTGCACCGTTGATCGGGAGAAAGGTGAAATGGCCGGTCTGCTCAGCGGTGATGGAGTCCGGTGGGACCAGTTCGATGTCGTTGTCGGCGTTGTTGATCAGCGAGTCTTCGCCCTCGCCGAGAGGGACTGCGCGCAACTGGGAGCCGGATTCTGCGATGGTCATCGAACATCCTCTCGACAGGCAACTGAGCCACTGAAGTGGAAACGTCTGTGATCAGATTATCAGCATCGATGGGCCCTGAACAGCCCCGCGCAGGTGTGCGATCCCCGCAGGCGTCGATAGGCCTCGCGCTCCATCCATGTCGGTAACATCAGCGCATGTCGAAGATAGGAAACAAGGTCAAGTCCCTTTTCAGCAGGCGCCGGCCCGTCACCAGCGACGATGCCGCCGAGATCGCCGATTGGCTCAACGAGGGCGGCGCGCCGCACCCCGGCGGTCCGCCGACGGTTATCGACGACAAGGACAAGCCCACGACGCCCTGACGGCATCCGCACGAAAATACCGACCCGGGAATAGTTCTCGGGCAGTGAGGTGACCGCCTTTTCGGTCTCAGAAGCTGACATGCCTGCGTAGGTGGTCATGAAACCGGGTCGCGGCGGGTGTCATCCGCCCTGGGCGGCCTGGCATCAGACGCTCGTCGCGGCAGTTCCTGCGCTCGACTCAGGCAATGACACCAAGGTCGACTAGGGTCAAACGGTGATTTCAGTGCCCCTCATCTTCGACTGTGACACCGGAATCGACGATTCCCTGGCTCTGCTCTTCCTTCTCGCGCACCCGTCGGCAGATGTCCGGGCCGTGTTGTCCACCGGTGGGAACGTCCCGACCGACGTCGTCTGCGCCAACAACCTGGCCTGGCTGCAGCTCTGCGGCCGCGACGACATCGAGGTGTGCGTCGGCGCCGACGGACCGCTCGAGGCGCCGTTGATGACCACCGAAGAAACCCATGGCCCGATGGGCATCGGATACGCCGAACTACCGGTCGCGACGTCCATGCAGTCCCATCGGGATGCGGCTGACGCCTGGATCGAGCTGACTGCCGAAAGTCCCGGCGAGTACGTGGGTCTGGTGACCGGCCCGCTCACCAATCTGGCCCTGGCCATCCGACGGGATCCGTTGCTGCCGAGCAGACTTCGCCGCCTCGTCATCATGGGTGGAGTGTTCCATCAGAGTGGCAACACCACCCCGACCACGGAGTGGAACATCGCCGTGGATCCGGAGGCCGCCAAGGAGGTGTTCGCAGCCTTCGGGCAGGACGGCGCACCTCGTCCGATCATCTGCCCGCTCGACCTCACCGAGACCATCCGGATGACGCCCGACCATCTCGGGCGGCTGGCCGCACTGGCCGAATCGAGTCCGGTAGAGCAGCCCGGGCCCGATGACGAAACCGGAACCCGTTCCGTGGCCGACAATGTGATCGTCCGCCATCTCGTCGATGCGGTCCGGTTCTACTTCGAGTTCCACGAAGCGCAATCCGAGGGCTACATCGCGCATATGCATGATCCGTTCGCCGCGGCGGTTGCGCTCGATCCATCGGTCACCGGTACCCGGCTCGCGTGTGTCGATGTCGAGGTCGACGGGACACTGACCCGCGGTACGACTGTCGCCGACGAACGTGGTTTCTGGAACCGTCCGGTCAACGCCGAGATCGCGACAACCACTGATCCGGACCTGTTCTTCGACGATCTGATCGAACGGATTGCGGCGTTTGCGGTTGCCGTGCAGCATGGGACGGGTCCCCGACGTTAGGTGCGACCATGCGATCTGCGACCGATGTCTCGAAAGAACTGTTGGCCATCGGAGCAGGTGCGGCTCTAGCCGCCGGAGTGAACTTGGCCATCGGCGACCGCATCTCACCCCGAGCGCGCATCGTGGTCATCGGAGCAGGTGTACCGGTGGCCGCTGCCGTCTATCCGCTCACGCGTTCGTGGCGTGGGGCGGATCCGGGCGCCGTGCGGCGTGAGGTCATCGCCCTGGCGGCGGCCGGTGCTGTCGCCGTCGGCGCCGCATTGCTTCCGGCAGGCCCGGCCCGCACCATCGCCGCAGCCGGGTGGGTGGCCCACGCCGGGTTCGACTATCTGCACACGCAGGACCATTCGTCGAAGCTGCCCGGATGGTATCCGCCGGTCTGCGCAGGCTATGACGTCATGATCGCCGGCCAGTTGGCCCACGACGCAGGCCGTTAGCTGTCGAAGGCCTCGACGATCGCCGTGGCGGCCAGTGCCGGGGTGAGCGTGCCGGACCGTACGTCGTCTTCGACGCGATGGCGGATCGCCCGGACCTCGGGATCGGCGTCAAGCCGGCGCAGGAGCTGATCTGTCACCATCGCCCACATCCATTCGACCTGCTGACGGCTGCGCCGGGCCTCGAATTCGCCTGCCGCACTGAGGACTTCCTTGTGTTTGAGGACGGTCTCCCAGAACTCGGCGACTCCGGTCCCCTCCATGGCGCTCATCGTCAGCACCGGAGGACGCCAGATCGCCTCGTGCGGCGTCAGCAGACGCAATGCACCCTGCAACTCGCGGGCCGCATTCTTGGCGTCGGTCAGATATTTGCCGTCGGCTTTGTTCACGACCACGATGTCGGCGAGTTCCAGAACACCCTTTTTGATGCCCTGCAACGAATCCCCGGTGCGCGCGAGGGTCAGGAAACAGAACACGTCGACCATGCCCGCCACCGTGACCTCGGACTGCCCGACACCCACGGTCTCGACCAGCACCACGTCGAAACCGGCGGCCTCGAGCAGCACGATCGTCTCGCGGGTCGCCTTCGCGACACCGCCGAGGGTGCCCGACGTCGGCGACGGCCGGATGTAGGCGTTCGGGTGCACCGACAACTGACCCATCCGGGTCTTGTCACCGAGGATCGATCCGCCGGTCCGGGTCGACGACGGGTCCACCGCCAGCACGGCGACCTTGTGCCCCTGCTCGATCAGATACATACCGAGCGTTTCGATGGTTGTCGATTTGCCGACTCCGGGAACGCCGGTGATACCGACCCGGTAGGACTTACCCGAGTCGGCACCCAGTGACAGCAGCAATTCCTGTGCCTGGGCGCGGTGATCCGCCCGCGTCGATTCGACCAGCGTGATGGCTCGGGCCAGATCGGGTCGTTTGTCGGCGCGGACGGCATCGGCCAGTGCAGCCAGATCCAATGGGGGTCTAGGCATGTGCTCGTCTCAGACTCACGATGTCAGCTCAGGCCCCGGTTCCCAATTCATGCCCTAATTCAACAGCGAGCTTCTTGATCAGCTCCACGGCGGAGTCGGCGATGACCGTTCCCGGAGGGAAGATCGCGGCGGCGCCTGCCTCGTACAGCTCGTCGAAATCGCCGGGCGGGATCACACCGCCGACCACGATCATGATGTCGCTGCGCCCGACCTTCGCGAGTGCGTCGCGCAGTGCGGGCACCAAGGTGAGGTGACCTGCCGCCAAAGACGAGACACCGACAACATGCACGTCGTTGTCCGAGGCCTGCAGCGCCACCTCATCCGGGGTCTGGAACAGCGGGCCGACGTCGACATCGAAACCGAGGTCGGCAAAGGCCGTCGCGATCACTTTCTGTCCGCGGTCATGGCCGTCCTGGCCCATCTTCGCGACCAGCACACGCGGACGCCGACCTTCTGCTTCGGCGAACTTGTTGACCAGATCGATGGCGTCGTCGATGTTCTGCACAGTTCCGGCCTCGTGTCGGTACACACCGCTGATGGTGCGGATCTCTGCCTGATGACGGCCGTAGACCTTCTCCAGTGCCTCGGAGATCTCGCCGACGGTGGCCTGGTGACGGGCCGCCTCGATCGCCAGTGCCATCAGGTTGTTCTCCAGGCCACCCTCGGACGAGGCCGCGGCCTTTGTCAGGTTGGCCAGTGCGGTCTCCACGGCTGCCGAATCACGGCTGGCGCGAAGCCTTTCCAGCTTCTCGATCTGCTCGCCGCGGACCTTCGAGTTCTCGACCTTGAGGACCTCGATCTCCTGGTCCTCGTCGACCTGATACTTGTTGATGCCGATCACCGGCTGCTGGCCGGAGTCGATCCGGGCCTGCGTACGTGCGGCAGCCTCTTCGATCCGAAGCTTCGGGATGCCCTCGTTGATGGCCTGTGCCATACCGCCGGCCTCTTCGACCTCGGCGATGTGCGCACGCGCCTTGTTGGCGAGTTCGTGTGTGAGCCACTCGACGTAGTTCGATCCGGCCCACGGATCGATCGGACGCGTGGTGCCCGACTCCTGCTGCAGGAGCAGCTGGGTGTTGCGGGCGATACGTGCCGAGAAGTCGGTGGGCAGTGCCAGCGCCTCGTCGAGGGCGTTGGTGTGCAGCGACTGGGTGTGACCCTGGGTCGCGGCCATCGCCTCGATGCAGGTCCGCGCAACGTTGTTGAACGGATCCTGTGCGGTCAGCGACCAGCCCGAGGTCTGCGAATGTGTACGCAGCGACAGCGATTTCGGGTTCTTGGCGTCGAACTTGGCCACGAGCTCACTCCAGATGAGCCGCGCCGCACGAAGTTTCGCGACCTCCATGAAGAAGTTCATGCCGATGGCCCAGAAGAACGAGAGCCGTGGTGCGAACTTGTCGATGTCGAGCCCGACGTCGACGCCGGCCCGCAGGTACTCGATGCCGTCGGCGAGGGTGTACGCCAACTCCAGATCGGCTGTGGCACCGGCCTCTTGGATGTGGTATCCGGAGATCGAGATCGAGTTGAACTTCGGCATCTTGAGACTGGTGTACTCGAAGATGTTCGAGATGATCCGCATCGACGGCTTGGGCGGATAGATGTAGGTGTTGCGGACCATGAACTCTTTGAGGATGTCGTTCTGGATGGTCCCGGCGAGCTTCTCCGGCGGTACACCCTGCTCTTCGGCGGCCACGACATACAACGCGAGAATCGGCAGCACGGCGCCGTTCATCGTCATCGAGACCGATACCGAACCGAGGTCGATGCCGTCGAACAGCTGACGCATGTCGAGGATGGAATCGATTGCCACACCGGCCATACCGACGTCACCGGCCACCCGGGGATGGTCGGAGTCGTAGCCGCGGTGGGTGGCCAGGTCGAATGCCACCGACAGGCCCTTCTGACCGGCCGCGAGGTTGCGGCGGTAGAAGGCGTTGGACTCGGCCGCGGTGGAGAAGCCGGCGTACTGCCGAATCGTCCACGGCTGGTTCACGTACATCGTCGGATACGGACCGCGCAGGAACGGCACCGAACCCGGCACGGTGTCGAGCGGGTACGGATGCTCGCCGTCGGCGGTCACCGCGTCACGGTCGGCGCGGGTGAAGATCGGCTTCACGTCGATCTGTTCCGGCGTGCTCCAGGTGACCTGCTCGGTCGAATATCCGTGTGCCTGAGCCAGATCAGAGATCAGCTTGTCACTGTCACCGGTCGCAGGTGCTGCTGCCGCATCCGACAGCGGAACGTCGGCGAAACTCGCGATTTGTTTCTGGGTACTGGTCATCAGCTCTTCGCCTCGATCTTGTCGAACAGGTCGGTCAACGTGGTGATGGCGTCGATACCGACCTGCAGGAATCCATCCGGGGTATCTGCGGCGTCGGTCCAGGCCTTGGACGGACCGGCCAGCAGCACGGTCTCGACCCCGGCGGCGCGAGCTGCCTGAAGGGCGACGCCACCGTCGGTCCCGTAACGAGGATTGGCCGCACACAGGACCGCGACCGCAGGATTGCCTGCCGCCGAGATGGCGGCGGCCACCGAATCACCGTCCAGCGGACCGGGATTGACCGCTTCGATACCACCGGCAGCCAACAGGTTGGCGACGAACGTGGTGCGGCCGTTGTGTTCGGCCACCGAGCCCAACGGCAGCATGATCGCCGTGGGACGACGGCCATGAGCGGCGAGGTAGGCATCGGATCGATCGCGCAGACGCTCGAAAGGCCGCGCGATCCGTGCCAGGTTTGGCGCCGATGCGGGCTGGTCGGCGACATCTGCCGCGCCTGCGGTACCGAGGGGCTTCTCCCCCAGGTTCGGGAACTCGTTGATACCGGTGAGCGCGGTGGTCCGGTGCGCCACCGCGTTGTCGCGGGCCTCGACCGACGTGGCGATCTGCTCGCCGATCCAGCCGTCGGCCAGTGCCTGACGGTATCCGCCCTTGCCCTCGATCTCCTGGAACAATGCCCAGGCAGCGACGGCGAGTTCGTCGGTCAGCGACTCGACGAACCAGGATCCGCCCGCCGGGTCGATGACCTTGGCGACGTTGGACTCCTCCAGGAGCAGCAACTGCGTGTTGCGGGCCATGCGGCGCGAGAAGCTCGGGTTGGTGGTGCGATCGGCGGGTGCCAGCGCAGCATCGAACGGCAGCACCGTGATCTGGTCGGCGCCACCGACTCCGGCGCCGAACGTCGCGGTGGTGACACGCAGCATGTTCACCCAGGGATCGCGCTGACTCATCATGCTCAGCGCAGTGACACCGTGGGTCACCGCTGCGCCCGCCGACGGTGCACCGCTGACCTGTGCCACACGGCCCCACAGTCGCCGGATCGCCCGGAACTTGGCCATCGTGCCGAACTGATCGTCGGTGGCCGACAATGCAAAGGTCAACTGCCCCAGTGCTTTGTCGATGTCGAGGCCGGCGGCGGTGAGCTCACGCAGGTATTCGACACCCGCAGCCACCACAAAGGCCAGCTCCTGGACGTCGGTGGCCCCGCCGAGTGCGAAGTCGGTGCCGTCGACGCGGATGGCCCGGACACCGGCACCTGATTCCTGGGCGATCGCGATCGCAGCTGACAGCTCGACGGTGGGCCGCCCGGACAGGGCCGCGGTCAACGGCGCCAGGCCGTACGAGGCGACGGTGCTCAGCGACGCGGTGTCGGGCAGCAGTGCCTGCAGGGCGCGGGCCGCATCGATTCCGTGGGCGCCGGCGTCGACGGTGACCGGAACGAGGTCGAGGAACACCCCGGCCAGGACTGCGGCCAGCTGCTCGGGCGCGATCGAGTTCTCGCCGACCGCCAACCACAGACCGCTCACACCGTTGTCGAGTGCCTCCAGGATCGCGGCATTGAGCGCCTTCGGATCCTGGGGCTCGCCGGTGGGATCACCGAAGCGCTCGGTGACGCGCCAACCCATGTTCACATCGCGGGTGGCGTCGCTGCCGCGGACAAACGGGTACGAACCCGGAAGGCCTGGCTCGTCGAGCTCATCGCGTCGTGTGTACAGCGGCTTGATGACCAGTTCGTCCGGCGTGATGGTCGACAGCAGTGCTTCTGGGCTGTCGCTCAGGTCCGCGGCGTCAATGCGCTTGGACTTGGCCAGCACTTGCGCGGCAGAGTCGGACCATCGCTGGTAACTGGCCTCCAGGTCTTGGAGGTCGGAATGGGTATCCGGCATTCGGGGTGAGCCCTTCGATCGGCTGGTGACGTCGTGATCTCGGTCGCATCAGAACGTGGATTCGACACTATCCGATCGATCACTCGGGCCATAAGTCGAGGTGGGTGCTACCACAGTGGTGTCGCGCACACCGGCAGGCCTCGAGGTCGGCCGTATGGTTGAGCCCGTGAAAACCAACGGTCGAGTCACCCGGCAGACTGCGGTGACCCGAGCTGTGATCGGGCTCATAGCCGTGATCGCGGTGCTGCTCGCCGCCTATCTAGCGCCCATCCCATCGGTCTCCCGACTCCGGGAGTGGGCCGATTCGTTCGGCCCGGCGTTTGTCTGGTTCTTTTTCATCGGCTACGCGATCATCGTGATCTTCCCGATTCCGCGGTCCGCATTCACCGTTGCCTCGGGACTGCTCTTCGGTCCGGCTGTGGGTTTCTCCGGCGCCATGTTGGCGACCACTTTCGCGGCGGTGGCGGCCTTCTTCCTGGTTCGCAGATTCGGCCGGGCTCGCATCCAGCCCTATCTCCACCACCCGGTCACCCGCGCGGTCGAGGTCCGCATGGAGCGGCGCGGTTGGCTCGCAGTCGGGTCACTGCGTCTGATCGCCGCGTGCCCGTTCTCGGTGACCAACTACATCGCGGCACTCTCGTCGATCAAATTCGTGCCGTATCTGCTCGCGACCGTTGTCGGGGTGTTGCCCGGAACCGCAGCGGTGGTCCTACTCGGTGATGCTCTCACCGGCGAGGGTGACATCTGGTCGCTGGCACTGTCGGCGGGCCTGTTCAGCGTCGGAGTGATCGGACTGATCGTCGATGCCCGCCTGGGAGTCAACGCATCGGCGCAGGACGGACCGGAAGCTCACAACGATGCTGGTCATGCCAATCCCTCGGGCTCCAACACCATTGCATCAAGTTAAAAAGCTTGATTGTTTTCAATCAAGTCCATTTACCTGATAGTCTCCACTCAAGGTTCAATCCTTGATAGTTCCTTGTGTCTGAATCGGTGCGGAGAATGCATGTATGTACTGACGATTGATCAGCGACGTAGCCGGAGCGAACCGGATCGGGTTCCGGCAGCCCTCACCGCTCTTGCCTCCGTGCCGACCATCCGGCCCTTCGACCGGACCGCAGGCGACGAACTGCAGGCGGTCCTCGACGACCCCGCAGCCGTCACCGAGGCGGTGACGATCCTGGCCGCCGACGGTCATTGGAGCATCGGTGTCGGGATCGGTGACGTCGAACTCCCCCTGCCCGAGCAGACCCGGGCCGGTCGCGGGCAGGCGTTCGAGCGGGCCCGGGAGGCCGTCACATCTGCGAAGAACACCCGCTACCGCGTGAGCGTGGTCGGATTCGGTACTGCCGCGGACGGTCATGCACAGACCGCGCTGCGACTGCTCGTCCGCACTGCCGCCGGACGTAGCGCCGCCGGGCAGGAAGCGGTCCGGCAGATGCGCCTGGGCCACAGTCAGTCAGAGGCGGCTGCCACACTCGGGATCACACCGCAGGCGATGTCGCAACGACTCCAGGCCGCGGACTGGCATATCGAGGAGGACACACGCGTGCTCGCCACCCATCTACTCCAGGTCGCGCACCCGTGATCATCGCGGCCATCGTGCTGCTGGCAGTGACCGCATGCCTGCCCCTGCTCATCAGCCGACTGCCCCTCGGGCACGGACGCCCGATGAACATTGCCGCGGCGATGATCGCGCCGGCAGTGCTCGGGCTGGTGGCGATCCTGGGACTGGTCGCCGGTCCGGCCGATGGCGCCGGCGCGGTGATCATCCAATGCCTCACCGTTGCCGCTGCGATCACCGGCGGCACCCTGATGGTGCGAGCGGCGCTGCTGCTCGGTGGTATCGAACCGTGGCAACTGGACACCCCCACGCCGCCCCCGAACCCGGGGGCCGATCCGGCGCCGATACCGACCCCGCTACGTGGTGGCCGCGTCATCGGATATCTCGAACGCATCGTGGTGGTCGCAGCGCTCGGTCTGCAATGGCCCGAGGCCATCGCCATCGTGCTGGCAATCAAAGGGCTCGGCCGCTATCCCGAACTGCGCGAACCGGGTGCAGCCGAGCAGTTCATCATCGGAACGCTGGCCTCGGTCGTCTGGGCCGCGGCGACCGCCGGTGCGGCCTACCTGCTGGTGCACTGACAGCGCCTGCGTACGGCGCCACGGCGGAGGTCTCAGCCTGGTGCAGGTTTGTCCTGCGCGGATTCAATGCCGGACGGGGCCTCGTACTGACCGGGAGCCGGGAGTGTGGTGTCGATCGGACGGGCCGACAGCGGAGGCTGATCGGCTATCGGTGTCCGGGCTACTGCTTCGGCCGCGGCCACAGCCTGCGCGACGACGGGATCGGTGGCCTTCTCGAACCACTCGGCGATGTCGGACTCGTCGACCGGAGCCGGACTGTCGTCGGCCGGGGCCTCGTAGCGGAAGACACCATCATCTGACCGGATCCCGAACGATTTGGCGAAACCCTGTAATGCCGAACCGAAGTCGGTCGGGACCACCCACACCTTGCTGGCCTCGCCCTTGGCCATCTCCGGGAGTTGCTGCAGATACTGGTAAGCCAGCAGTTCGGGCGTGGGCTTGGCGGCCTTGATCGCGGCGAAGACCTTCTCGATCGACTTGGCCTCACCCTGGGCGCGCAGGTATTGCGCAGCCCGGTCACCCTGCGCCTGCAGGATGAGCGATTGCCGATCACCCTCGGCAGTGAGGATCGCCGCCTGCTTGGCACCCTCGGCATAGAGGATCTGACTCTGCTTGTTGCCCTCCGCGGTCTTGATCGCCGATTCGCGCTGACCCTCGGCGGCCAGGATCGTGGCGCGCTTCTCGCGATCGGCCTTCATCTGCTTTTCCATCGATTCCTGGATGGAAGGCGGCGGCAGGATCGATTTCAGCTCCACGCGGGCCACCCGCAGACCCCAGCGACCGGTGGCCTCGTCCAGCACACCGCGCAGCTGCGCGTTGATGTATTCACGCGAGGTCAGGGTTTCTTCGAGGGTCATCCCGCCGACCACGTTGCGCAGCGTGGTCGTGGCCAGCTGTTCCACACCAACGATGTAGTCGTTGATCTCATAGACCGCGGCCTGCGGGGTGGTGACCTGAAAATAGACGACGGTGTCGATGTTGACCGTGAGGTTGTCCTCGGTGATGACCGGCTGCGGCGCGAATGAGACCACCCGCTCTCGCAGATCGATGCGGGCCCGGATGCGGTCGACAAACGGAACCAGGAGTGTGAGCTGCCCGGACGTGGTTTTGATGTACCGGCCCAATCGCTCGATCACCGCCGCCTCGGCCTGCGGGATCAGCGCGACCGACTTCACCAGGATCACGGCCACAACCAGCACCAGAACCACGATCACCACCAGTCCGACCACCATGGTGCTCATCCTTTCCACACCACGGCGGTGGCGCCTTCGATCTCGAGAACCGTCACCGATTCGCCCTCGGCGAACCGGTCGGCTGGATGCGCGGCCCGGGCCGACCACACGCTTCCGTCGAATTTCACCTGCCCCGAATCGCCGTCGATGGCGGCAACGACCACGCCGTGACGGCCGATCAGACCGTCGGTGTTGGTGGCCAGTCGGGGTCGGTTGTACATGTGTCGCTTGGCAACCGGACGGACAGCAAACAGCAGGAGCAGCGACATCAGGGCGAAAACGGCTCCGTCGACCCACAGCGGTGTGCCGAAGACGGCGCTGACCCCGGCCGCGGTCAGGGCTCCGCCGGCGAGCATGAGCAGGATCAGATCGCCGCTGAGTACCTCAGCGCCGATCAGTATCAGTCCGGCCACGAGCCAGATGACTGCGCTCACACATCCACTGTGCCACGCAAAATGGGTCTGGGTTGTCTCGTTATTCGACTGCGGTCACAAAATCGATCAGTTCCTCGACGGCCCGGATCAGTGGAACCTCGATATCGCGGAAACTCGACACGGACGAGTTCACCTTCCGCCAGCCGTCTTGCGGTGTACCCCAGTTCAACTCCTGGCAGATACCGGTCTTCCAGTCGATGCCCCGCGGGATCTTCGGCCAGGCCTTGATCCCCACCGCCGCGGGTTTCACCGCTTCCCAGACGTCGATGTACGGATGCCCGGTGACGAGGACGTGTTCGCCGACCCGCTCGGTGAGCCGGGATTCCTTGGAACCGGCCACCAGGTGGTCCACGAGGACGCCGGCCCGGCGGGTGGGTCCGGGCTCGAACTCGGCAAGTGCTTCATCGAGATTGTCGAGGCCGTCGAGGCTCGAGACCACGATGCCTTCGACACGCAGATCGTCGCCCCAGATCCGTTCCATCAACGCCGCGTCGTGAACACCTTCGACGAACAGGCGGCTCGCCCGTGCGACCCGGGCCCGCTGCCGGGCCACCGTCCGTGAACCGGACGCCGTCCGCGCCGGTGCCGTCGGCGCTTTCACCACAGGTTTGATCAATGTCACAGGTTTGCCGTCGATCAGGAACGCAGCGGGCCGCATCGCGAAGATCCGGGTCAGTCCCCGACGGTCTTCCAGCCGCACGAACTCCCCGTCGTAGCTGCGTTCGAAGCCGACAACGGCGCCGCAGAATCCGCTGGCCGCATCCTCGACGACGAGGTCACGCTCGGCAGCGACCTCGGGGACGACGGGCCGGGTGCTCTTCCGCGGTCCGGACAGGACATCTCGACCATAACGATCAGAACCATTGCTGTTCACCGGCACCACGTTAGGGCCCGGCCAGGGGCCACGGTGCTTGCCACGCCGAGCCGTGGCACCGGCAGTAAGATCGGCCCAGACGCAACGAAGAAGTGAAGGCTGTGATGACCGACAACGTTTTTGAGTATCCGACCGATACCGCGGGCATCGGTGGTGCCCTCGGTGCTTGGGGTGCGGCGTGGCAGTCGGGTCGCTACTCCCCCGATGACCTGCTCGATGTGCTCGGTCGGTGGAGTTCTCGACACCGCGTCCTCGCGGCGGATGCTGCTGCTGCCCAGGAACTTTCGTTGAATCCCGACGGCGAGGAGAGTGACGCACTCCTGCGCCTGGTCCGCGAGGGCTCCACCCATGGCCTGGCGCTGCTCTTGGTCGCACCAGGCGACATGCTCGGGCTGCCGCCGCGGGGTCCGGTCACCACAGCCGCACTCGAAGCCGGTGAACTGCTGGTGGTACCCGGACGTTTCGCACTCATCCCCCGCAGGCTGGATCGCTACACCATCGGCTGGGGTGTGCACACGCTCACCGGCACACCCGCGATCCCCATCACACATTCCCTCAGTGAGGTCGAATACGAACTGCGGGAAGGCATTCGGTCGGCAACCCAGATACTCGCCGGTCTGCGGATGCCACGGACGTCGTCTGCCGAGGGCCGCCCCGATCCCCGAGAAGTGGTGGCGCAGATGACCCGACTCGCCGCCCAGCAACTACCGCCCGGGATCAACCCGCGGGCCGAACGCATCCTCGAACAGGCCGCTCACGTGGCCGCCATCCTGTCGGTGGCCCGCGCTGCGGCACCCGACTTCGGTATCGTCGCGGAACAGCAGCAGAGTGGCGATACGGCCTTGCGTGAGCTCGGTCGTACGGTCCGGATCGCCCGGATGAGCGCCACCAATGCCGTCATCGACGAATTGGTCTCCAGCAACCACGTCTGAGACCAGCGCAGTTCGGCGTGCCTTATGCAGGACGGCGGACAGGTTCGCAACAACCGCGTGCGCAGGGTGCCCCGTTGTCCGTCATGCCGAGTCTGAACTCGACGTCGCCTCTGCACTGTTCGGCGATCAGTTCGGTGATCATCGTGATGAACCGGGGGTCCGTCCCCACCGTTGCCGCCCGCGCGTAGCCCAGGCCCAGCTCCCGCGCCTTGTCCAGGCCCTCGTTGTCGAGATCCCACACCACCTCGAGGTGGTCGGAGACGAAACCGATCGGGCAGACGATCACTGCCCGGACGCCGCGGCCTGCGACGGACTCTAGGTGATCGCAGATATCCGGTTCGAGCCACGGGATCTGTGGCGGCCCCGAGCGCGATTGCCACACCTGATCGAACTCCGCGAAGCCCGCAGCGTCGGCGGCCAGTGCGGACGCCGCCGCGACCTGCCTGCTGTAGAGCTGACCGCCGTCAGCGGGTGGACCCGCCGCCCGGTCGGCCGAGAGCGGAATGGAATGAGCGGTGAACACCAGCCGCGCATCGTCGCGAAGTTCTTCTGGCAGTTCGGCTTTCGCGGTCGCGATCGAATCAGCCCACGACGCCGTCATCGCCGGGTGCTGCCAATACTGCGGCAGCTTGCGGATGAACATGTCGTCGGCATCGGCGCCGAGTGAGGCCAGCGCACGAGTGATGTCCTCGTCGTACTGGCGGCACCCCGAATAGCCACCCCACGCCGAGGTCGGAAAGACCAGAATCCGCCGATGTCCGTCGCCATGGATCTGCGCGAGGGTGTCCTCGATCATCGGATGCCAGTTGCGGTTTCCGAAATAGACCGGCAGGTTGATGCCGTCCCGATCGAGCTCGGCTTCGAGCGAGCTGATCATCGCCTTGTTCAGTGCGTTGATCGGCGACACCCCACCGAAGTGGAGGTAGTGCTGCGCCACCTCGTCAAGGCGCTCCGGTGGCACACCACGCCCCCGGGTGACGTTCTCGAGGAACGGCCGAACGTCGTCCGGCTTGTCCGGTCCACCGAAGGACAAGACCAGGACGGCGTCAAAACCGGTTGTCGCACTCACTACGTCGCGAAACCTTCGGGGAGCCAGGTGTTGTGGCTCGCGCCGCCGTCGACGTAGACGATCGACCCGGTGGTACCGGGCAGCCAGTCCGAGAGCAGTGCGCAGACCGATTTGGCGACCACCGAGGGATCATCGACGTTCCAGCCGATCGGCGAGGCGCCATCCCAGTATTCGTTGAGCTGGCTGAGCTTCTTGGCATCACCGGTCGCGGTTCCGGCGATCGCCTTGGCGGCAAGGGTCTTGATCGGGCCGGCGGCCACCAGGTTCGACCGGATCTTCTTGGCCTCGCCCACTTCCCGGGCCACATAACGGTTCACCGATTCCAGCGCGGCCTTGGCCACACCCATCCAGTTGTAGTACGGCATCGAGGTACGTGGATCGAAGTCCATGCCGACGATCGAGCCACCCTCGTTCATCGCGGGCAGCACGGCGCGGGCCAGCGCCGCGTAGCTCCATGCCGACACCTGGAACGACTGCGCCGCATCCGGACCCGGGCCCTCGAGGAACGGCTTGGCCTCCGGACCCATCAGGGTGCGGGGCGCGAACGCGATGGAATGCAGGACGCCGTCGATGCCCTCGGGTGCGATCTCCTTCAGGCGATCGGCGAGGGTTCCGAGGTGCTCCTCGTTGGTGATGTCCAATTCGAGTGCCGGCGGCACTTCCTTCGGCAGACGCTGAGCGATCCGGTCGATCAACCGCAGCCGGTCGAATCCGGTGATGATCACGCGTGCGCCCTGTTCCTGCGCCATGGCGGCGGCGTGGAACGCGATCGAGGAATCAGTGATGATTCCGGTGATCAGAACTGTCTTGCCGTCGAGTATCCCGCTCAATGTCTGCTCCCTCGAGGTGGTTTCGTGTGTCGGTGGTGCGTGAATGCTGATGAAACGCCGGGTGCGACCGGAGTCTCAGTGACCCATTCCGAGGCCACCGTCGACGGGGATGACCGCGCCGGAGACATAAGAGGAGTCGTCGGAGGCAAGCCAGCTGACAACAGCGGCGACCTCTTCGGGCTGCCCGATCCGGGCCGCCGGGATCAACTTGACGGCCTGCTCCTTGTACTCGGCGGGCAACTCGTCGGTCATGTCGGTCTCGATGAGTCCGGGTGCGACGACGTTGGCGGTGATCGAACGCGACCCGAGTTCACGGGTCAGCGATCGCGCCATGCCGATCACGCCTGCCTTGGACGAGGCGTAGTTGATCTGGCCGGGCGTTCCCATCATCGCGACGGCGGAACCGAGGAAGATGAACCGGCCCCAGCGCTTGCGCAGCATCGACCGGCAGGCTGCCTTGGAGACCCGGAACGAGCCGGTGAGGTTGGCGTCGATGACTTTTTCGAACTGTTCTTCCGTCATCCGCATGAGCAGCGTGTCATCGGTGATTCCGGCGTTGGACACCAGCACCTCGACCGGCCCCTGATGCTCTTCGACCGCCTTGAACGCCGCGGTGATGGAGTCGTTGTCGGTGACATCGCACTGGACCCCGAACAGTCCCTCGGGGGCTCCTGAGCCGCGATGCGTGACGGCCACCTTGTGGCCATCGGCGGCAAGCCGTTGTGCGATCGCCAAACCGATTCCACGGTTGCCGCCGGTGACGAGAACCGAGCGGGATACCTTCGTATTGCTGTCAGCCATGACGGTCAACCTATCGCTTTGTCCACTGCCGACGTTTAACAGGCCCCATCACGGGAGCCGCCTGTTGATTGCTACCGCACTCACCGCGGCCGCCAGCACCAGCAGCGTGCCGACGATCAGCCACGGCCGGGACGCATCGCCACGCTGGGTCTCGTATCCGATCTGGTTCTGCAGATTCTCGTACACCTGGTTGAGCTCGTCGAGGCTCGAGGCGGTGAAGAACTTGCCCCCGGACAATTGCGCGATCCGCTGGAGCGATTCATCGTCGACCGGCACCGGGATGCGATCACCTTCGAGATCGACGGTTCCGGTCGCGGTACCGAACGAGATGGTGTTGACCGGGATCCGTTCTTCTTTTGCCTTGCGGGCCGCGGTGAACGCGCCACGCGGGTCGTCCGGGTCGTCGGGAACGGTCTCTTTTCCGTCCGAGAGCAACACGACCTGGGCCGGCGGTGCGCCCTCCGCGCCACCGAGGACGGCGTTGAGGGTTTTGATCTGCGTCATCGCAGCCAGGATGCCCTCGCCGGTCGCGGTCTTGTCGTCGAGCGTCAACTTGTCGATCGCGTCCTTGGTGGCCTGCCGGTTCGGGGTCGGTGACACCAGCGTGGTCGCGGTTCCCGCATACGAGATCAGCCCGAGGTTGATGCCCTCGGTGAGTTCGTCGGCGAACTTCTTGCCTGCCTCTTGCGCAGCCTTGAGCCGCGACGGCGAGACATCGGTGGCGTCCATCGACCGCGAGACGTCGATGACCAGGATCACCGTTGCCTTGTTTCGTGGCACCTTGCGATCGGCCTGGGGGCCGGCCATTGCCACCACCAACACCGCCAATGCGAGGACCATCAGCACGATCGGTATGTGCTGGGCCCGGTTCTGGGTTTTGGGTGCAACGCGGTTGAGCAGATCCAGATTGGCGAACTTGAGGGCCCGACTCTGGCGCCTGCGCTGCATGTAGATGTAGCCGGCGATGAGGCCTACGACGGCAAGCAGGACCAGCAGCCACCAGGGTGACGCGAGATCGAACCAGCTCATCGGGTCGACCCCGCATTCATCCCGCGGCGACGCTGCGCGATGAACCGGACCACGTCGGCGATCCAGTCACGGTCGGTTCGCAGCGCGAGAGTCGGTGCGCCACAACGCCTCAGGGTCCACTCCACCTGCTGCCGATGATCCTCGGCGGCACGGGCGAAATCGGCGCGGACCTTGTCGGTGATGGTGAGCTCGCGGATCTGACCGGATTCGGCGTCGCGCAGGACGACCTCCCCGACATCGGGCAGTTCCAGATCGCGGGGATCGAGCACCTCCACGCCGAGCACGTCATGGTGGCCCGAGATCGCGCGCAACGGGCGATCCCAATCGATCGGTCCAAGGAAATCGCTGACCACAACGGCCAGCCCTCGGCGGCGTTCGGGCCTGCGCAGGGCATCGATCCCGGCATGCAGGTCGCCACGCACGCCTTCACTCGAACGAGTGGTGGTGGCGATGGTCTTGAGGGTGTCGAGTGCATGGGCGCGACCGCCACGGGCCGGGATGCGGACCACCTGGTCGCCGGTACAGACGACGGCACCCATCCGGTTGCCGCCACCGAGCGTCAGATGCGCGATGGCAGCGCAGGCGGCCACCGCGAGATCACGTTTGGTGGTGTTGACCGTGCCGAAGTCCAGACTCGCGGACATGTCGACGACCAGCCACGTCTCGAGTTCACGGTCGGCGACCATCTGTCGCACATGTGGCTGTGTGGTCCGCGCCGTGACCGACCAGTCCATCTGCCTGACGTCGTCGCCGGGCTGATACGGGCGGGCCTCCCCCGGCTCGGTGCCCGGTCCCGGGATCAGACCGAGGTGATCGCCCTGGAGTACGCCATCGAGCTTGCGACGAACAATGATCTCGAGCGTCTTCAGTGCTGCCGTCAGTTTGGGATCTTCCAGCGTGCCCGCGCCAAATGACGGAAGTGCGCTGTTATCCGCCATAGTGCGACTGGTTGCCCTGTCCCGGGCCACCCTGCGCTGCGGCCGGCTTGGTCAGCGGATTCGGCTGTTGCCGATAGCCACCCTGCTGCGGGTAGCCGGGCTGCTGATGGCCCACCGGTTGTTGTGGAGCCTGCTGGTGCGGCTGATTGTTCAGGTGTTGGGCGTTCGCCTGCGCGGCCGCGGCCGGTCCGGTGTTCAGCGGTTGGGCACTGACCTGTGGCAGCCCGATCGTCTGGAGGACGCGGGTGATGATCGTGTCGGCATCCACCTCGTCGGCGAGCGCGTCGTAGCTGAGCACCAATCGGTGTCGTAGGACATCCGGAATCACCTCGACGACATCCTGCGGTACGACATAGTCACGTCCACGCACCAGCGCCAGCGCCCGGGCGGCGGCGATGATGCCAAGGGTTGCACGCGGCGACGCACCGTACGAGAGCCATCCGGCCACGTCCTTCAGACCCAACTCGGCCGGAAAACGCGTCGCGTGGATGACCCGCACGACGTAGTCGACAAGTGCGTGGTGGACGAACACGTTGGCCGCGACGTTCTGCAGGCGCACCATCGTCTCCGGATCGAGCACCGGCTTGGCCGTTGGCGGCTTGTTGCCCATGCGGTAGACGATCTCGCGCTCTTCTTCGATCGCGGGATAGTCCACCAGCACCTTGAACAAGAAGCGATCTCGCTGGGCTTCCGGCAGCGGGTAGACGCCCTCGTTCTCGATCGGGTTCTGCGTCGCCATCACGAGGAACGGATCGGGCATCGGGTATGTCGTGCCACCGATCGACACGTGCCGCTCGGCCATGACCTCGAGCAGCGCCGACTGCACCTTGGCCGGCGCGCGGTTGATCTCATCGGCGAGCAGGAAGTTGGCCACAACCGGACCGAGTTCGGTGTCGAACTCTTCACGGCCCTGACGGTAGATCCGCGTACCGATGAGGTCGGTGGGCACGAGGTCGGGGGTGAACTGCACCCGCGAGAACGATCCGCCCACGACGGTTGCATACGTCTCGACAGCCAACGTCTTGGCCACGCCCGGAACACCTTCGAGCAGGATGTGTCCACGTGCGAGCAGGCCGACGAGTATCCGCTCGACCAGTCGGTCCTGTCCGACGATGACCCGCTTGACCTCGAACATGGCCTTTTCGAGCAAGGCGACGTCGGCCTGCGTGAGCTTGAATTCCTCCACTGAAGCCTTGCTCTCGTCCTGCGCTGAGGTCACCGAAAACCCTCCGGGGTCTGATCGATCGTTGTGCTGACTGAACCGAGGGTACTGGAGGCGCCCTGGCGAACCCGCCGGTGTCAGGTCAGACGCACGACATAGGGCATCGCGCCGCTGGTGCGCAGTGGCGAGATCTTGACGACGTCACCGGACTGCGGTGCCTCGACCATCTGGTTGCCACCCAGATACAGCGCCACGTGCTGGCTCGCGTTGGGACCGTAGAAGATCATGTCGCCGCGCTGCATCTGCGAGAGCGGGAACTGCGGTCCGGACGTGTACTGGTAGCCGGTGTAGTGCGGCAACGAGATTCCGATGCCTGCGAAGGCGTAGATCATCAGGCCGGAGCAGTCGAATCCGACCTTGTTGTAGTCGCCGTACGAGTCGGCCACGCCGCCGTCGCGGATACCGAGTGTCGGGCCGTTCGCGTTTCCGCCACCCCACGAGTAGGTGACACCGAGTTGCGAGAGTGCCCGGTTGACGACGATCTCGACTGCGGCCGAACCGGACGCTCCGGGGATGACCGGTGTGGTCGGGATCGTCGGTGTCGTTGGTGTGGGCGCTTCCGGCTCAGACGGATCGACGGGCTCGCTCGGGTCGACCGGCAGGCTCGGGTCGACGGGCGTCGGGGTCTCGATGTCGGTGTGCGGCGGGGTCATCGCACCGATGATGGCGGCGAGGACCTGCTGGGAGGTGTCCAGTGCCAGTCTGGCGCTGGCTTCACCGGCAGCCCGCAGAGCGGCTTCGTGTGCCTGTTGCTCGATGGCGGCCTGCTGGTCCGGGAGAACCGCGGTCGGAGCACCGGGGTACGAGGATGCGGGCTGGCCGCGGAGCTTGTCCAGTTCACGCTGTGCCGCGGCTCGGTCCTGTTCAAGGGTGGCGCGGCGCGCATATTCGGCCTTGACCGCTTCGGTTGCCGCGGCGATGGCGCTTTGCGCGTCGGCCTGACGTGTCTCGGCAGAAGCAGTTGCGAACTTGGCCTGCTGCGCGGTGGCCTTGGCCGTTGCTGCACGGTTCGCCTCTTCGTTGCGGGCCTGCTGCAACCGGGTGATGGTGGCCTGCTGATCGCGACTGATCTGGTCGACCACCGATGCCCGGTCGAGCAGGGCTCCGGGATCGCCCGACATGTAGCCGAGCAGCGAGCCCTGACTGTTGCCCATCGCGTACAGGCTACGAATGAACGCGTCGAAGTCGGTCTGCGCGAACGCGATGGCGCCGGAGGCCTCTTCCAAGGATTCCTGTGCACCGCGGACGGCAACGGCAGCGAGCCGCTCGGACTCCCTGGCATTCTGCAGATCGACCAGTGCCCGGTTCACGGCTTCACGTTTGACGGCAACCTCACCATCGAGGTTGACCATCGTCTGGTTCGTGTCTGCGATCTGATTGATCAGTGTGGCGATCTGCTCCGCGCTGCTCGGCGGGGCAGCGGCCGCGGTTCCCGTGGACAACTGTGCACAGGTGACCGTCACTACTGCCAGTAATGCGGTCACCGAGGACACTCGAATGCCACGTCTCCGCGGCTGTAACGCCTTCCCTCGACTCACTAATGACTCCCTCGCAGATCTGACAGTGCGCCGATGCCGCTGCGGAGCAGTGGCACACACTCGGCCATCGCCACGATGGTGATCAACTTCCCCATTAACCCCATCGGTGACATACGAACCGTACGTCACAAAAACAACCAAGGAAACATGAGTCACAAATTACATCGCAGTCATTACCTGCGGAAACGCTGTGATCACCACGAATGTGCAAGGTAACAAATTGGATATGCGTGAATTACATTAATGTAGTTCAGTCGCGTGAATCAGAAATCTGTCCCGCGAAACGTAGATCAGAGCCCGTGAATCACAGTCTGTCGTGTGTAACGGGGTCGGCAGCGGTCGAGGGCGACACATCCGCGGGGACGTCCGCCGCTTGCGCGCCACTTCCCTTGCGCAACTGCAGTTTGCGGGCGACAACGGCACCGACCGCGACGACGGCGATCAAGAGCATGGTCACGACGGTCCAGGGCACGTCGGTCTGACCGGTCATCCGGTCGACCATCTGCTGTGCGGCCTGCGGCGGATTCTGAATCGCCAGATTGTCAGTGGCATTCTCGAGTTCGACCCGACTGAACTCGTCGCTCGAACTACCCACGTAATTGCCACCGAGCACAATGACGGTTCCACCGGTCTCGGATTGCAACTCGGTGGCGATGTCGCGGTAATAGGTGATTCGCGGATAGATCTTGTCGGTGACAACAAAGTGCACGTCGTAGCCCTCGTCGCGGGCTTGCGCGACGGCCGCCAGGATCGCCGGGGTCATCTCGGGCGGAGCGACCACACCTACGTCGGCCAGTCCGGCCGAGAGCGCTGCGATGTCGACGTCGGACGGGACGATCGTCGAGAAGGGCGTCGGTGCCATCTACTTACTGTCTCCATTCGGGCCACGTGAATCTCCGCCGTTGCCGGAAAGTTCAGCCTGTGTCCAACCTACGGCAGCACAGTACGACACAATTGATGGCGTACGGCATCCCCCTGGCGTGTCGTCATCGCGAAGACACGCCAGATCCCCCCATCGTTTTACCAGTACGCTTGTACTGCTAGAATCAGAGGAAGCACGGATCGGCGCAGCCCGTCGGTTCGTACCTGCCGGTGATCACGCCGACAAGAGGATCAAGAACCGGCGTTGCCCAGCCGGTGAGACAACAAGACTGGAGCTGACGTAAGCGATGAGTATCGATACATTTGGCGCCCGCGGCACGTTGACCGTCGGTGAGAACTCGTACGAGATCTTCCGCCTCAACGCGGTCGAGGGAACAGAGAAACTCCCCTATTCCCTCAAGGTGCTCGCAGAGAACCTGCTCCGCACCGAAGACGGGGCCAACATCACCAAAGATCACATCAACGCGATCGCGAACTGGGATCCCAGCTCCGAACCGGATACCGAGATCCAGTTCACCCCGGCCCGCGTCATCATGCAGGACTTCACCGGCGTCCCCTGCATCGTCGACCTCGCGACCATGCGTGAAGCCGTCACCGCCCTCGGCGGCGACGCCACCAAGGTCAACCCGCTCTCCCCTGCCGACATGGTCATCGACCACTCGGTGATCCTGGACGTGTTCGGTCGCGCCGATGCCCTCGAGCGCAACGTCGACCTCGAATACGAGCGCAACGGCGAGCGTTACCAGTTCCTGCGCTGGGGCCAGGGCGCGTTCGACGACTTCAAGGTCGTCCCCCCGGGCATGGGCATCGTCCACCAGGTCAACATCGAATACCTCGCTCCGACCGTGATGACCCGCAACGGCCAGGCCTACCCCGACACCTGCGTCGGCACCGACTCGCACACCACCATGGTCAACGGCCTCGGCGTGCTCGGCTGGGGCGTCGGCGGCATCGAGGCAGAAGCCGCGATGCTCGGCCAGCCGGTGTCCATGCTCATCCCACGTGTTGTCGGCTTCAAGCTGTCCGGTGAGATCAAGCCCGGCGTCACCGCCACCGACGTGGTGCTCACCGCCACCGAGATGCTGCGCAAGCACGGCGTCGTCGGCAAGTTCGTCGAGTTCTACGGTGCAGGCGTTGCCGAGGTCCCCCTCGCAAACCGCGCCACCCTTGGCAACATGAGCCCCGAGTTCGGTTCCACCGCAGCGATCTTCCCGATCGACGAAGAGACCATCAACTACCTGCGGCTGACCGGTCGCAGCGACGAGCAGCTCGCGCTGGTCGAGGCATATGCCAAGGAACAGGGCATGTGGCACGATCCCGAGCGTGAGCCGGTGTTCTCCGAGTACATCGAGCTCGACCTGAGCACCGTGGTCCCCTCGATCGCCGGCCCGAAGCGTCCGCAGGACCGCATCCTGCTGTCCGAGTCGAAGGTGGCGTTCCGCAAGGACATCCACACCTACGTGGAGAACAACAACGAAGCCGAGCACACCCAGCTCGACGAGGCCGTCGAGGAGTCGTTCCCGGCGAGCGACCCGGCAACGCTGTGTTTTGCCGACGACGGCGCCAATGTGGGCCGGTCGGCCGCCAACGGCAGCAAGGGACGCCCCTCCAAGCCGATCAAGATCGTCGACCCCGAACTCGGCGAGTTCGTCCTCGACCACGGCGCCGTGGTGGTCGCGGGTATCACCTCGTGCACCAACACCTCCAACCCGTCGGTCATGCTCGGCGCTGCGCTTCTCGCCCGCAACGCGGTCGAGAAGGGGCTGACAACCAAGCCGTGGGTCAAGACCAACATGGCTCCCGGATCGCAGGTCGTCACCGACTACTACGAGAAGGCAGGCCTCTGGCCGTACCTCGAGAAGCTCGGTTACTACCTCGGCGGCTACGGATGCACCACCTGCATCGGTAACACCGGCCCGCTTCCCGAAGCAATCTCCAAGGCGATCAACGACAACGACCTGTCGGTCACCGCGGTGCTCTCGGGTAACCGCAACTTCGAGGGACGCATCTCCCCCGACGTCAAGATGAACTACTTGGCCTCGCCGCCCCTGGTGATCGCATACGGCCTCGCCGGAACCATGGACTTCGACTTCGAGACCGACGCACTGGGCAACGACACCGACGGCAATCCCGTTTTCCTGAAGGACATCTGGCCGTCGACCCAGGAGATCGAAGAGACCATCCAGTCGGCGATCAGCCAGGACATGTTCCGCAAGTCCTACGCGACGATCTTCGCGGGCGATCACCGCTGGCAGAACCTCTCGACCCCCGAGGGCGACACCTTCGCGTGGGACGAGAATTCCACCTACGTCCGCAAGGCCCCGTACTTCGAGGGCATGGCGGTCGAACCGTCGCCGGTCACCGAGATCAAGGGCGCTCGCGTCCTGGCACTGCTCGGCGACTCGGTCACCACCGACCACATCAGCCCGGCAGGCCCGATCAAGCCCGGCACACCGGCCGCGCAGTACCTGGACGCCAACGGTGTGGCGCGCAAGGACTACAACTCGCTCGGTTCGCGTCGTGGCAACCACGAGGTCATGATCCGCGGCACCTTCGCCAACATCCGTCTGCAGAACCAGCTCCTCGACGGCGTCTCGGGTGGATACACCCGCGACTTCACCCAGGACGGTGCCCCGCAGTCGTTCATCTACGACGCGTCGCAGAACTACCAGAAGGCCGGCATCCCGCTGGTCGTGCTGGGCGGCAAGGAATACGGTTCGGGCAGCTCGCGTGACTGGGCCGCCAAGGGAACCAGCCTGCTCGGCGTCCGCGCGGTCATCACCGAGTCGTTCGAGCGCATCCACCGCTCGAACCTGATCGGCATGGGCGTGATCCCGCTGCAGTTCCCCGAGGGCGAGTCGGCCAAGTCTCTGGGACTCGACGGCACCGAGGTCTTCGACTTCTCGGGTATCACCGAGCTGAACGAGGGCAAGACGCCGAAGACGATCAAGGTCACCGCTACCAAGGGCGACGGCCAGGTCGTCGAGTTCGACGCCAAGGTGCGCATCGATACGCCGGGTGAAGCCGATTACTACCGCAACGGCGGCATCCTGCAGTACGTGCTGCGCAACATGCTCAAGAGCTGAGCGGACGCAGTCGGTTGCCCAAGGTCAGTCAAGACCACCTGGAAGCCCGGCGACGACAGATCCTCGACGGTGCGCGCCGTTGTTTTGCCGAATTCGGCTACGACGGCGCCACCGTGCGTCGGCTCGAGGAGGCAACCGACCTGTCGCGGGGTGCGATTTTCCACCACTTCCGTGACAAGGAGGCACTGTTCCTTGCCCTGGCCCACGAAGACGCCGAACGGATGGCCGATGTCGCGGCCAACGAGGGTCTGGTCCAGGTCATGCGGGACATGCTCAACCGGCCTGAAGATTTCGACTGGCTCGGTACGCGGCTGGAGATAGCCCGAAAGCTGCGTACCGATCCCGGATTCCGTACCGAGTGGAAAGCACGTTCGGCGGAACTGGAGTCGGCCACGCTGGCGCGTCTGGAGCGCCAGCGTACGGCCGGCCGTCTTCGTGATGATCTGCCAACGCGTGTTCTGGTCGCCTATCTCGACCTCATCCTCGACGGACTCACGACCCGTCTGGCATCAGGCGCGGCCACCGATGATCTGCACGCGGTGCTCGACCTCGTCGAAGAATCGGTACGCCGGTCCCAATAACGGAACCGGTTTACCTCGGCTGACGCCGAAATGCCCGCGTACGTAGGCCTTCCTGTGATAGTCCTGGTTAACATATCGCGGTCAGTCGGACCGCGGTCGCCAGAGTCGGAGGTCGTCGATGTTCCCGGGTAATTTTGTCGACAGCACGCCGGACAAGGTTGCTGTCGTGCGCCCCGCGACCGGTGAGTCGATCACCTATGCCGAGCTCGATCAGCGCTCGACAAAGCTGGCCCATTACTTGAGGGACGTCGGGCTCGGCCGGGGCGACAATGTCGCGATGGTGTCGAACAATGACATTCGCATGCTCGTGATCTATTGGGCGGCACTGCGTTCCGGCATGTATGTCACAGCCATCAACAATCATCTGACCGCCGAGGAGACCAACTACATCCTCGGCGACTGTGGCGCTGTGGCGCTGTTCGCCTCCCCCGAGGTCGCCGACGTGGTCAGCCGTTCCGGCGAGGTCACCACGCTCGCCCATCGAATCGCCTGGGGCGGTGACCTTCCCGGATTCGAGTCGTATGACACGATCCTGGCGCAGGCCTCGGACGCACCGCTCGACGATCAGCCGCGGGGCCAGGACATGCTCTACTCCTCCGGTACCACCGGCCGCCCCAAGGGCATCAAGGTTCCATTGCAGGACGGTCAGGTCGACGAGATCCTCGATCCGTACACGCCGGTCTTCTCCGCCATCTACGGCTTCGACCAGGACTCGGTGTACCTGTGCCCGGCGCCGCTGTATCACGCTGCGCCGCTGCGGTATTGCGGCATGGTCACGTCACTCGGCGGGACCGTTGTACTGATGGATCGGTTCGACGCCGAGACCGCCCTTCAACTGATAGACGAGTACCGGGTGACCCACAGCCAGTGGGTTCCGACGATGTTCATCAGGATGCTGAAGCTGCCCGACGACGTGCGATCGAAATACGACGTCAGCAGCATGAAGGCCGCCATCCACGCCGCGGCGCCCTGTCCACCCGAGGTCAAGCGGGCGATGATCGAGTGGTGGGGCCCGGTCATCAACGAGTACTACGCGTCCACCGAGGGTTCCGGTGCCACGTTCATCGACAGCGCCGGTTCGCTGGCGCACCCGGGATCGGTGGGTAAGCCGTTGCTCGGCATCGTCCGTATCTGCGGCGACGACGGTGCCGAACTGCCCATCGGTGAGATCGGGACCGTCTACTTCGAACGCGACGAATTACCTTTCCAGTACCACAACGATCCCGAAAAGACCCGGGAGGCACAGCATCCCGACCATCCCGCCTGGACCACCAGCGGTGATGTCGGATATGTGGATGCCGACGGTTTCCTCTATCTCACCGACCGCAAATCCTTCATGATCATCTCCGGCGGGGTGAACATCTACCCGCAGGAAGCCGAGAACGTCCTCATCGGACACCCCGATGTCTATGACGTCGGCATCATCGGCATCCCGGACCCGGACCTCGGCGAGGTGGCGAAAGCGTGCGTCCAACTCGAACCTGGTGTCGTTGGAAATGAAGAACTCGCCGAGGAATTGATTGCGTTGGTCCGTTCGCGGCTTGCCCACTACAAGGCGCCCAAATCGGTCGACTTCGTCGACTCACTACCCCGCACTCCCACCGGGAAACTCGTCAAACGCGAGCTGCAGAAGCGCTATCTCTGACCGGATTCCGGTGGCCGACAGGACGACTGCTCGACTCGATATGACAACGCAAATAGGCCGTGTTGGTTAGGTAAACCTCGCCTAACAGATATAGGGTTCGCCTATTCTCAGGAAGGCGAAACAATGACCGGATCAGACACTGTCACCAGTCGGCGCACCGTACTGCGGGCGGCCACGGGGGGTGCGGCCTTTGCGGCAGCCGCTGCGATCGCACCCCGTGCTGCTGCCGGTACGGCACACACGGGCCCCACGGCGATCGTCATCGGAAGTGGGTTCGGCGGTGCCGTTGCCGCACTGCGCCTTGGTCGGGCCGGCGTCCAGACGACCGTGCTCGAGCGGGGCCGGCGGTGGCCGATTCGCCCGGACGGCAACACTTTCACCGATCTGAACAACCCGGACAGGCGGGCAGCCTGGTTCAGCACCAAGCCACCGATCAATCCGCTGACGAGTTTCACCTCGATCGAGCCCTACCCCGGCCTCATCGACCGTATCGAGGGCAACGGAATCGATTCGATGTACGGCGCCGGAGTCGGTGGCGGTTCACTGGCGTTCGGTGCTTTCACACCCACCCCGCGCAAAGTCGACTTCGAGATGGTGTTCCCCGATGTCGCCGATTACGACGAACTGATCCGGGACTACTACCCGACCGCTCGGACGATGCTCGGATCGAGTCCCATGCCCGCCGACATCCTGGCTCATCCGCAATATCGCGGCGCCCGGGTCTGGACGAAGACCCTTGCCGACTACGGAGTCGAGCCGGTCCCCCAGGACTTCGCGGTCGACTGGGACATCGTCCGCGACGAATTGGCAGGTAGGGCAAAGGCATCGCTGTCCGTGGGCGGCGGGCCGTACGGCGTGAACTCCGGCGCCAAGAACTCCGTCGATCACAACTATCTCCCGTCCGCCGAGGCCACCGGCAACGTCACCATCAAGCCGATGCACGAGGTCTTCGAGATCCGGCCGCGAGAGCGGGCCAAGGGTTTTGTGGTGAAGGCCCGGCTCATCGACGATCACCGCCGCACGGTCAGCATCGAGACGTTCGAGGCCGACTACCTGTTCATGGCCGCCGGGTCGTACTACACGACGTCCCTTTTGGTGACCGCCCGCGCGAACGGCACTCTGCCCAACCTGTCCACGCATGTCGGAAACGGGTTCGGTTCCAACGGCGACTTCTTGATCATCCGGACCCTTCTCCGCGACGACGTCGGATACGCCCAGGGCGGTCCGGGTCTGTCTCGCATGTACGAGGACCGGCTACCGGGCGGACCGGTGTCGATGATCTATCAGGCGACACCTTTCCCACAGATCGCCGGCGGGTTCACCACCACCCACATGGTGCAGACCCACACCCCGGACCGCGGGACCATCTCGTTCGACCGGGCCACCGGCGAGACGGTCCTCGACTACCCATTCCCGGGTGGACAGTCCATCGGAGACAAGCGGGCGATGGCGTTCGCCGGGCATTTCCACGAGCGCACCGAAACCCGCTTCGGGCATCCGGCCAACGGCATCCCGGTGTACCCACGCGAGGGGGACTTCGGTTCGGCGGCCACCTTCCACGGTCTCGGCGGAGTGGTCATCGGGAAGGCGGCCGACGAGAACGGCAAGGTCCACGGTTACGACAACCTCTACGTCACCGATGGTTCGTTCATGCCCGGCGCCGTCGGACTGGTCAACCCGTCGCTGACCATCACCGCGATCGCCGAACGCACGATGGACCGGTTCGTGGCGAATCTCTGAGCCGGACAGGCCGCCGACCAGCGCAGCTGTGTGGACGCTGAAAGGGATTAGGTAGAACACATCACCGCGGCTATAAGTTTTCCAACCCCCTTCGGGAAGGCGAACCATGAGCGCCGGCGACACGTTCACGTCCACACGGACCGTTCCCAGACGCACTGTTCTGCGAGCGGCGGCGGCCGGCGCGGCGGTGGCTGCCACCGCCGCGGTGTCGGGGCGCGCACGCGGAGCTCCCGCGGGCGGATCAGCTCCGACGGCGATCGTCATAGGCAGCGGCTTCGGGGGCGCGGTGGCAGCACTGCGGCTCGGTCAGGCAGGTGTGTCCACCACTGTTCTCGAGCGGGGCAGGCGATGGCCCATCAGACCCGACGGCAACACCTTCGCAACGGTGAACCAGCCAGACGGCCGGGCGGCCTGGTTCAGCACGAGGGCCCACATCAACGGTTTGCTGTCCCCGCCCATCAATGCGTATCCAGGCCTGATCGACCGCATCTTCGGGAATGGTGTCGATGCGATCTACGGGACCGGCGTCGGTGGTGGATCGCTGGCGTTCGGCATGTTCACCTCGGTGCCGCGCCGGGTCGATTTCGACATGATCTTCCCGGCATTCGCGAACTACGACGAACTCGTCAGCACCTACTATCCGCGGGCCAAACAGGTGTTGGGTACCTCACCATTGCCCGCCGACATCCTGGCGCATCCGCAGTACCGCGGTGCCCGCGCATTCCTGAACACCTTGCGCGACTACGGAACCGAACCGATCCCCACCGATTTCGCCGTCGACTGGGACATCGTCCGGGAAGAACTGCGAGGTAGGCGAAAGGCATCGGTGAGTGTCGGCGAGGGACCGTACGGCATCAACTCCGGGGCCAAGAATTCCGTCGACCACAACTACCTGCCCGCCGCCGAGGCCACCGGCAACGTCACCATTCGGCCGATGCACGAGGTCTTCGACATCCGACCGAGGGAGGGCGCCAAAGGTTTTGTCGTCACCGCCCGTGAGATCGATGAGAACCACAACACCGTCCGCGTCACGAGCTTCGAGGGCGACCACCTCTTCATGGCAGCCGGATCGTTTTACACCACATCACTTCTGGTGGCGGCGCGGGCACGGGGAACGCTTCCGGCGCTGTCGCCGACCATCGGCACCGGCTGGGGCACCAACGGCGACTTCCTCATCGTGCGGACCCCGTTGCGAGAGGACCACGGGGCCGCACAGGGAGGCCCCGGCAACGTCAAGATGTACGAGGACCGGTTGCCCGGAGGTCCGGTGGCGATGAATTATCAGGCAACACCGTTCCCGGAGTACGCCGGTGGGTTCTCCACCACGAACCTGATCCAGACCCACACCGATGAACGCGGCACCATCGACTACGACCGCGCCACCGGCAGGACGGTTCTGAACTTCCCGTACCCCCGCGAGAACACGCTCGTCGATCAACGTGCATCCCAATTCGCCTGGCACTTCCACGAACAGACCGAAACCCGATACGGTTTCCCGGCCAACGGGATTCCGATCTACCCGCAGGCCGCCGACTTCGGTGCCGCCTGCACGTATCACGGCCTCGGTGGTGTGGTGATGGGTCAGGGAGCAGACGAGAACGGTCGCGTCCGCGGCTACGACAATCTCTACGTCGTCGACGGCTCGTTCCTGCCCGGTGCCGCCGGACTGGTGAATCCGTCCCTGACCATCACCGCGATCACCGAACGCACAATGGACAGATTCGTCGCCACCCTCTGACCTTCGAAACTGTGCCCTTTTGGCGGACAAAACCCCTGGTCGCGCCCGCCAAAAGGGCACATCATCGGGTTCAGGCGAGTTCGATGATCTCCTGGTACTCGGCCGACCAATGGTCCTCGGTGCCGTCGGGCAACAGGATCACCCGTTGCGGATCGAGGGCCGCTGCGGCGCCCGGGTCGTGTGTCACCAGGACCACGGCACCCTTGTAGCTGCGCAGCGCGTCGAGCACCTGTTCGCGTGAGATCGGGTCGAGGTTGTTCGTGGGCTCGTCGAGCAACAGCACATTGGCCGCCGACGACACCAGTCCGGCCAAGGCCAGACGGGTCTTTTCACCACCGGAGAGCGTTCCGGCCGGCTGATCGAGCTGCGGGCCGGTGAACATGAACGCGCCGAGCAGACCACGCAGGTCCTGCTCACCCGCATCGGGCGCGGCGTGACGGATGTTGTCCCAGACGCTCGCGTTGTCGTCGAGCGTGTCGTGTTCCTGCGCGAAGTAGCCGATCTTCAGGCCATGACCGGGTTCCAGCGTGCCGCGTTCAGCCTTTTCGGTTCCGGCGAGCAGTCGCAGCAGCGTGGTCTTACCAGCGCCGTTGAGTCCGAGCACCACCACGCGACTGCCGCGGTCGATGGCCAGGTCGACGCCGGCGAAGATCTCCAGCGACCCGTACATCTTGGTCAGACCCGACGCCATCAGCGGGGTCTTGCCACAGGCAGCAGGTTCCGGGAACCGGATCTTCGCGGTCCGGTCGGACACCCGCTCTTCGTCGAGATTGTCGAGCATGCGGTCGGCACGCTTGAGCATGTTCTGTGCGGCAACGGCTTTGGTGGCCTTGGCACCCATCTTCGCGGCCTGGACGCGCAGCGCGCCCGCCTTCTTCTCGGCGTTGGCGCGTTCGCGCTTGCGGCGCTGCTCATCGGTGGCGCGGGCGTCGAGATACTTCTTCCAGCCCATGTTGTAGATGTCGGGCTCGCCGCGGACCGCGTCGAGGAACCACACGCGGTTGACGACGTCTTCGAGCAACTCGACGTCGTGACTGATCACGATCAGTCCGCCCTCGTGGTTCTGCAGAAATCCGCGGAGCCAGCCGATCGAGTCGGCGTCGAGGTGGTTGGTCGGCTCGTCAAGCAGGAGCGTGGTGCCGGACTTGCCGCCGCTGCCGTCGGATGCCGCAAACAGGATGCGGGCGAGTTCGATTCGGCGGCGCTGACCACCGGAGAGCGTATTGAGCGGCTGGGCCAGTACGCGGTCGGGCAGGCCGAGGCTGTTACAGATGCGGGCGGCCTCCGATTCGGCGACATACCCACCGAGGGTCGAGAAGCGATCTTCGAGCTGTCCGTACCGTTGGACGGCCTTGTCGAGGTCCTTCTCGTCGACGGCCTCTGCCATCAACGCCTGCTGCTTCTCCAGATCACGCAGCAAGGTATCCAGGCCGCGAGCCGAGAGCACCCGATCCTTCGCGATGACCGCCAGGTCGCCCTCACGCGGATCCTGGGGCAGGTAACCGAGCTCCCCGCTGTTGACGACCGAACCCGCGTAGGGCTCGCCTTCACCGGCGAGAATGCGCATCGTGGTGGTCTTGCCGGCACCGTTACGGCCCACCAACCCGATGCGATCGCCGGGTTGCACCCGTAGCGCCGGACCAGGGGCGCTCAATAGGGTGCGTACGCCCGCGCGTACCTCGAGGTCAGTTGCCGTAATCACGACTTACCAGTCTACGGCAAGGCGATACGGTGCTCGTATGACAACTCGTATCGCCGACCTGGCGGTGGTGGGAGCCGGGCCATCGGGTCGCGCACTTGCGCACCGAGCCGCGCGCGCAGGCCTGCACGTGGCCCTGATCGATCCCCAGGTCGAGAGTCTTTGGAAGCCAACATATGCGGCGTGGGGCGATGATCTGCCGAGCTGGCTCGACGGCTCCGTGATCGCGGCGAGTTGTGAGGCCGTAGCGGTATTCACACCATCGCACCGTCGCCTCGAGCGGCAATACGTGACTTTGGACACGGCCGCGCTGCAACAATCGCTGACCCTTGATGACCACGTCGTGGTCCATGCGCAGTCGGTGTCGGCAGTGCACCCCACCTCGGTGCATTTGGACGACGGAACGCAGCTCGATGCACGGGCGGTGGTCGATGCGCGCGGGCTCCGAGACCCCGCAGCGCCCGCGCAGACCGCCCATGGCGTCGTCGTGGATCGCGCCCTTGCGGCTCCGGTCCTGGGCAGCGACAGCGCCATCCTGATGGACTGGCGCGGCGCAACCGCGCATCGGACGCCGTCGTTTCTCTACGCAATCCCATTGGACGACAACCGGGTACTGCTCGAAGAGACGTGCCTGGCCGCGGCGCCCGCCATGCCCATCGCGGTGCTCCGCGAACGGCTCGGTAAGCGACTGGCACGGTTCGACATCGATCTGGGATCACTCGAGGTGTCCCAGACGGAGACAGTGAAGTTCGCACTGTCCGACAGTTCGAGGTTGCCATGGGACTCGCCGGATTCGCTGCGGTTCGGGGCTGCAGGCGGAATGGTCCATCCGGCAACCGGTTACAGCGTCGCTGAAACGCTGTCGTCGGTCGATCAGCTCGTACACGCCTATGCTCGTGGCCGCGATCCGGTCAAGGCTCTGTGGCCGCGTCAGGCCCGGGCGGTGTATCGACTCCGACTACGCGGACTTGCAGTGCTGCTCAACCTGTCCTCAGCCGACCTCACCGCCTTCTTCGATGCATTCTTTGCCGCGCCCGCCGCGATGCAGCGCGCCTATCTGAGCGATCGCCACCACCTCGGTGGGACTCTCGGAGCGATGGTGGGCACCATCTCCCATGCCGATATCCGCCTGTCCGGCACCATCGTCCGCTCGGCCTTGAAGACCGGCGGGCCGAATCATTGATTCGGTGTGCGGTGCAGCAGGATCCGAACCTCGACATCGGCCCCGGCGAACGACAGTTCGAGTTGATGCCGGATTGCGCGCAGCAACTCGATGAGGTCGCGGCCTTCGGCAGCAGGGTCTGCGGTCACCGTCAGCTCGAGCGTCGGGGTCCTGCCGTCGACGAAGGCCCGCGTTTGTGTCGAGTGGATCTGCGGGTGCCGTTCCAGTGATTTCGCGGCTGCTTTCCCGACATCGGACACCGATACCGTGCGTTCACCGCCGACCGCACCCGATGCAGTACCCACCACGACAGACCGAATCCTGTTGGGACGCAGGTTGGCCAGCACCAGCCACAGTCCCACGACAGCCAGGACAACGGTGGCCACGAGCATCGACCACGGCCACCACCCCTGCTCCGGCGCGGTGTAGATCTCGTAGTCGTTGATCTGCTCGATTTCGTCGACGACCACCGCAACCTGTTGCCACCAGAGCAATGCGACCGCACCCACCCCGAGAAGGATGAGCCCGATCAGACCGACCACGAGTCGGTCCACGAGGTTCAGGGTGCGTTTCACCTTTTCTCCCCCTCGTCTGTGGACCCCTCGTCTGTGGAGGCATGCGCTGGGTCGGCCGCAGGCGCCCGATAGTCGAGCGCCACCCGTGGGGCCGTTTCGAGCCGGGCCAACGCGGTGTCCAGACGCTCGCGGAGCGCGGCACTGTCGCTGCCTTCCCGGCCACGCACAGCGATCTTTGCGCGGCCCCTGGCAACCGTGGTGGTCGCCGAAACGGTGTCCTCTTCATCGAGGGCGATGGCGCTGATCCGCCGGGCGATGTCCACGTCGCGCGTCCACAGCCCGGATACCGCCAACGGCCGGTGGGTGCGCGGTCGGGGTCGAATCGCCAGGTACAGCAGCCATAGGCCCACCACGACGGCGGCGATGGCAACGGCAACCATCCACGTCTGCCAGCTGGTACTCGCGATCCACTGCGTCGCATCCGCTATCCAGGCGCCAGAATCGTAATAGCCCTGAGCCACCGCGAATTCGCGCCCGGCGAGCAGTGCTCCGACGATCAACAACACACCGATCAGTGGCGCGATCCGCCCGGCGCCGGGATAGGACCGTGGCGGTTTGCCGCCACGCTCGGAAACCGTGTCGGAGGAATTCTGTTGCGCCGTCACGATATTCGCGACCTCTTCGGACAGCAACAGTCCTTCCGATTGGCTCACCGCCACAACATCGACATCGACCCGCGACGGGCGCCGACCGGTGAGTCGGATCAGGACATCGGTGACGTGTGACTGCACCTGCGCCGCCACCTCCGCTGCCGACGCGGGCCAGCACACGGCGATCTCGATGGTGATCGCCGGATGCCGGGTGCTCGAATCCGACAGCGCGCGAGGCAGATTGCGACCGGTCAACGATCCGAGTTTCACCGACTGCGGCACCACTCCGCGAACCTCCACAGCAGCCTCGCGCGCGATCTTCACGTTGACCTTCGGCTCGATCTGCAACGCACCGCGGATCGCAGGCCGGGCCGGCCCGGTCAACTCCAGGTCGGCTGTCTCGGTCGATTGCGCGACTGCCGCCTCAGCCACGGCCTTTGCTCCGCAACAGGACACCGAGGTCGATACGTCCATCGCGATGTGCCCCGATGGCCAGGCCGACCACCGCAAACACCACAGCGATCATCAGGCCGGAAAAACCTCCGGTGGTGATGGCCAGGGCAAGCAACAGACCGACGAACAAGCCCACGATTGTATTGCTCATGATTCTCTCGTTTCTGGTGCGTTCACTCCGCTGCTCGGTGCCCCACTCACTGCCTCTTCAACCGCTGCCTCTTGGACCGCTGCGGTGACGACGTCTTCGACAACAACCATGCAGGGCAGTGGCCGGTCCAGCTGCGCAAGCGCCGCGATCCGCACCGCCTGGGCCACCTGCTGAATATCGGTGTCGAAGTAGACGATCACATGCACCTCCACACCGGCCTTGCCGATCCGGACGCCGGATACCCGGTGCCCCGGCAGATATGTCGCCACATCACCGAATGTCCCGGCATGCAGGTCGGCAACACCGTCGACCGCCATGACCGCATCCCGGACACGTTCGGCAACTGTGGTCGGTGGTCCGGTCACTGGACCCGCGACACTGTCTGCCCGTCGAGAGCGGTGGTCGTGTCATCGGTGTCCAGGTGGACGTCGTGGACCGTGATATTGACCTCCGTGACCTCGAGCCCGGTCATCTTCTCGATCGCGTCGATCACATTCGACCGAACCGACTCCGCGAGTTGGTGGATCGCAACGCCGTAATTCGCGACCAGGCCGACGTCCACGGCTGCCTGCTTCTCACCGACCTCGACCGAGACACCCTGTGTGACGTCGGTCGACGCGCCTGGAATGTTCTCGCGCAACTTGCCCACGGCACGGGCCGCGCCCCCGCCGAGGTCGAAAACCCCGTCGATCTCCCTGGTCGCGATCCCGGCGATCTTCGACACCACCACGTCGGCGATCGTTGTCGTTCCGCCCGAAGACTCGGAGTCGTCCGAGGTTTCCTTGGTCAACCCGACATGGTCGGGGTCTGCAGAAGTTGTCATCTCGAGTCCTCCACTCGTCATGCTTCCCAGGTGGGATGGACTAGGGCATATGAACCCGGTCCACTTCTTATGACGAGGTGGGGACGCGATGTTGCACGGGGCGATTGTGGGCCACGCCACATCCAGAACTGGCATGCTGAAGCCGTGGACACAGAAAGCGAAGGATCCTTGATTCGCTACGCCGCACTGGGTGATCGCACTGCGTTCGAGGATCTGGTGCGGCGTCACCTCAAGCCTGTGCTCCGCTATGCCAACCGGCTCACCGGCTCACCGGCCACCGCAGAGGACATCACCCAGGAGACATTCCTCGCCGCCTGGCGCGGTTTGCCCGGGTTCGCCTTCCAATCGTCGTTCCGAACGTGGCTGTTCACCATCGCCTCACGCAAGACCATCGATCTGAGGCGGCAACGGGCCGCGATCCCCGTGACCGATGCAACGCTTGAACGGTCCGATCGATACACGCCCGGACCTGAAGACGAGGCGGTGGGCCAGTCCCTGCTCGATGCATTGGAGTACGAGCTCGGACAGCTCAGCCACCACGCCAGGGCCTGCTGGTGGCTACGAGAGGTCGAAGGGATGTCGCATGAGGACATCGCCACCGCGTTGGCGATCACCCGGGGATCGGTACGCGGTCATCTGCAGCGGGCGCGTGCGCAGTTGGCGCTGCGGCTTGCACCATGGAAACCCGCCGGGGCAAGGCCCGACAGGGTGGGCACTTACAGAGAACATCGAGGCACAAGTGAGGATCTGCGATGACCGAACCGGTGACCGACCCCGATCTGTGGTGGATCAGCGACGCTGCTGCTGCGCTCGATGCCCAGATTCCCCAGGACACGGTCCTCGCGAAGATCCGGGCCCGCCTGCATCACTCGAACCGGCGGGGTGTCCCGGTGTCGACCGACAGTCCGGGAATTCTGATCAACACCCGCGCGCTTCGCCTACTGCTGGCGGGCACCATCTGGGAGATCGGCCGACGAGACATCACCGCAATCGAATTCGACACCGAATCGACAACTCTCACCGCTGTCGACATCGATCTGATCGGCCGATACAGCGATCATCTCGAGGCAATCGGTGACCGGATACATGACGCGGTCACCGAGCGCCTACGAGAAATACTCGGGCCGGCGACGGGCTCAGCTGTCGCACGGCGCGTGCACTGGTCCGATCTGGAAAATCCGAACGACCCGGAAGAGGTCGCGTGAAGCCAGAGGTCAGACGGTGAAACCGAGCGCACGCAACTGTTCGCGTCCGTCATCGGTGATCTTGTCCGGACCCCACGGCGGCAGCCAAACCCAGTTGAGTTCCATGTCCGTGCACAGGCCGGAGGTGACCAGCGCATTGCGCGCCTGATCCTCGATCACATCGGTGAGCGGGCAGGCAGCCGACGTCAGCGTCATGTCGATCTTCGCGACCGCGTCGTTGTCCACGTCGAGGCCGTACACCAGCCCGAGGTCGACGACATTGATACCGAGTTCGGGGTCGACCACGTCGCGCATGGCCTCTTCGATGTCGTCGATGGACGGCAACGAGGTCTGCACCTGCGCCGGCACTGCTGCCGCCGGGGGTGTTGCGACCTCGGTCGAGCCTTCAGGTTCTGATGTTGCTGTCATACCGACTCCCTAGCCGAATCCTGTGTGCCGGCAACGGTTTGTGCCAGCGCGTCCTTGAATGCCATCCAGCCCAGCAGCGCGCACTTCACGCGGGCCGGATACTTGCTCACCCCGACGAATGCGACGCCGTCGCCGATCACGTCTTCGTCGCCTTCGTCGGCGCCGCGCGAGGTCATCATGTTGTTGAACGAATCAACCGTTGCCAGAGCCTGCGTCACGCTCTGGCCGACGAGCTGCTCGAACATCACCGAGGTCGAGGCCTGCGAGATGGAGCAGCCCTGTCCGTCGTAGGACACGTCTGCGACGGTCTCGCCGTCGTCGGACAGCCGGACCCGCAAGGTGACCTCGTCGCCACACGTCGGGTTGACGTGATGGACTTCGGCACCGAACGGATCCCGCAGGCCGCGGCCCTGTGGATGTTTGTAGTGATCGAGGATCACTTCCTGGTACATCTGTTCCATACGCATCAGGCAGTCACCCCACTGGGCACGGTGTCGCCATGTGCTTCGCGCACACCGAAGAACTCCTGGGCCTTGACGATTGCCTTTGCAAGCGCCTCGACCTCATCGAGTGTGTTGTACGCGGCGAACGACGCACGTGCAGTGGCGGCCACACCTAACCGCTTGTGCAGCGGCCAGGCGCAGTGGTGTCCGACGCGGATGGCGACACCTTCGTCGTCCAGGACCTGGCCCAGGTCGTGGGCGTGAATGCCGTCGACCACAAACGAGACCGCTCCCCCACGCTGCTCCGAGGTGGCCGGACCGATGATCCGGACGCCCTCGATCGCGCCGAGGGCGGACAACGTGGCTTCGACGAGCGAATGCTCGTGTGCGGCAATCGCGTCCATACCGAGGTCCTGCAGGTAACGAACCGCCGCACCCAACCCGATCACCTGAGAGGTCATCGGCACGCCTGCCTCGAAACGCTGCGGCGCGGGTGCGTAGGTGGAGACCTCCATGGAGACCGTTTCGATCATCGAACCGCCCGTGATGAACGGTGGCAGGCCGGCAAGTAGTTCCCGCTTGCCGTACAGCACACCGACACCGGAGGGCCCGAACATCTTGTGGCCGGAGAACGCCGCGAAGTCGACATCGAGGTCGTGGAAGTTCACCGTCATGTGCGGGACCGACTGGCAGGCATCGAGTACCACCAGCGCTCCGACGGCGCGTGCGCGGCGGACCATCTCGGGCACGTCGGCGATCGCACCGGTCACGTTCGACTGGTGCGTGAACGCCACCACCTTGACGGTGTCGTCGAGTTCCAGTGAATCCAGATCGATCCGACCCTCGTCGGTCACCCCGTACCACTTGAGTGTTGCGCCCGTCCGGCGGCACAGTTCTTGCCACGGAACCAGATTCGCGTGATGCTCGAGCTCGGTGACGACGACCGTGTCACGGGGACCGAGTGGACTGCCACCGAGCACTCCGGCACTGCGATCGTCGCCGAGGGTGTAGGTCACCAGGTTCAGCGCCTCGGTGGCGTTCTTGGTGAACGCCAACTCGTCGAAATCGGCGCCGACGAATCCGGCAACCACCGCACGCGCATCCTCGTAGGCATCGGTGGCCTCTTCGGCCAGCTGATGCGCTCCGCGGTGAACAGCCGCATTGCAGGTGACCAAAAAGTCGCGTTCGGCATCGAGAACCTGCACCGGACGTTGGCTGGTGGCACCGGAATCGAGGTACACCAGCGGCTTGTTATCGCGCACCGTACGACCCAGGATCGGGAAGTCGGCACGGACAGCAGTCACGTCCAGCGCAGTCGAAGCGATCGTGTCATCGATGCTTGTCATGTCTGGCCTCCTGGAGGATGTGCGGGCGAAAGGTAGATCCGGCGTCAGGCGGTTGCAGTCTGGGTGAACCGGATGTAACCGTTCTCCTCGAGCTCGTCGGCCAATTCCGGGCCACCCGACTCGACGATGCGACCGTCGATGAAAACATGGACGAAATCAGGCTTGATGTAGCGCAGGATCCGGGTGTAGTGCGTGATCAGCAGAACCCCGCCGTTCTCGCGCTCCTTGTAGCGGTTGACACCCTCGGAGACGACGCGCAGAGCATCGACGTCCAGGCCCGAATCGGTCTCGTCGAGGATCGCGATCTTCGGCTTGAGCAGTCCGAGCTGCAGGATCTCGTGACGCTTCTTCTCGCCACCGGAGAATCCCTCGTTGACACTGCGCTCACCGAACGACGGATTGATCTCCAGCTCGTTCATCGCTTCTTTGGTCTCTTTGACCCACAGTCGCAGCTTCGGTGCCTCGCCGCGGACGGCGGTGGCAGCGGTGCGCAAGAAGTTCGACATCGAGACACCCGGCACCTCGACGGGGTACTGCATCGCCAGGAACAGTCCGGCGCGCGCCCGCTCGTCGACCGACATCTCGAGGACGTTTTCGCCGTCGAGGGTGATGGTGCCCTGCGTCACTTCGTATTTCGGGTGCCCGGCGATGGCGTACGACAGCGTCGACTTGCCGGAGCCGTTGGGGCCCATGATCGCGTGGGTCTTGCCCGACTCGATGGTCAGGTCGACACCCTTGAGGATGTTGATGGGTTCGGCATCGGCGTCGGTCTGCTTGACGTTGACATGCAGATCACGGATTTCCAAAGTAGCCACGGTATTTGAGTTCCTTGCTGATATCTGGGGAAGAGTTTGTGCTTGCCGGCGATCAGGCGCCGGCGGCCTCGAGCTCGGCTTCGATGGCGGCCGACAGACGGTCACGCAGGTCTGGCAGCGCGATCCGAGCGATCACCTCGCCGAAGAATCCGCGGACCACCAGTCGGCGGGCCTCCTCTTCGGAGATGCCACGCGACTGCAGGTAGAACAGATGCTCGTCATCGAAACGGCCGGTGGCACTGGCATGTCCGGCGCCGACGATCTCACCCGTCTCGATTTCCAGGTTCGGTACCGAGTCGGCGCGGGCACCATCGGTCAGGATCAGGTTGCGGTTCAGCTCGAAGGTATCGGTGCCCTCTGCTTCGGCGCGGATCAGCACGTCGCCGACCCATACCGTCCTGGCCTCACGGGCCCGGTCGCCTTCGACGCCCTGCAGCGCACCCTTGTAGACCACATTCGACCGGCAATGCGGCTGCGAATGATCCACCAGCAGATGCTGTTCGAGATGCTGGCCGGCGTCGGCGAAGTACAGACCCCACAGTTCCGCGTCGCCACCGGGTGCGTCGTAGTGCACCACCTGGCTGAGCCGAACCAGTTCGCCACCGAGGCTGATCGCGAAGTGACGCAACACCGCATCCCGGCCGAGCCGGTTGTGGTGGGCGGTCACGTGCACCATGTCGTCGGCCCAGTCGTGGACGTTGAGCACGGTCAGATGCGCACTGTCACCGACGATGAACTCGATGTTCTCGCCGTAGGTGCCACTGCCCTTCTGGTCGATGACAACGGTCGCCTTGGCGAAACGTTCGAGCCGGATCTGGAGATGACCGAATGCCGTCTCGCCGACACCCGGACCCTCGACGGTCACGGTGATCGGTTCGGCGAGTTCGACCTCTTTGCCGACGGTCACCACCGTTGCCGAGGTGAACGACGAATAGGACTGCGCTGCAACCCGATCGAACGGCACGCCGCCCTGACCGAGACGCTTGTCGTCGCGGCCGACCGTTTCAACGGTCACACCCTGCGTGACTCCGGTGACCTCGACGGTCGCCTCGGCGCTGCGCTGGGCTCCGCCGTCGTGCAGACCGCGGAGCTTACGGAACGGCGTGAACTTCCACGCTTCGTCCTTGAAGCGGGGTACTTCGAAGGCGTTCACGTCAAACGACGTGAACATCTCTCCTTTGTTGACCGCCGGTCGAGAGTTCTCACCCTGGACCGCACCGACAACACCTGTAGCAGAACTCATCCGACGGAGCCTTCCATCTGCAGTTCGATCAGCCGGTTGAGTTCCAGCGCGTATTCCATCGGCAGTTCCTTGGCGATCGGCTCGACGAATCCGCGCACAACCATGGCCATTGCCTCGTCCTCGGTCAGACCGCGGCTCATGAGGTAGAAGATCTGGTCGTCGCTCACCTTGGAGACCGTGGCCTCATGACCCATCGTGACGTCGTCCTCGCGGATGTCGACGTAGGGGTAGGTGTCGCTCCGGCTGATCTGATCGACCAGAAGCGCGTCACATTTCACCGTCGAACGGCTGCCGTGTGCACCCTTGTTGATCTGGACCAGGCCACGGTACGAGGCCCGCCCGCCGCCACGCGCCACCGACTTGCTGATGATGTTCGACGAGGTGTTCGGTGCCAGATGCACCATCTTCGATCCGGTGTCCTGGTGCTGTCCGGGTCCGGCGAACGCAACCGAGAGCACTTCACCCTTGGCGCCTTCACCGGTCATCCACACAGCCGGGTACTTCATGGTGACCTTGGAACCGATGTTGCCGTCGACCCACTCCATGGTGGCGCCGGCTTCGGCCTTGGCCCGCTTGGTGACCAGGTTGTAGACGTTGTTCGACCAGTTCTGAATCGTGGTGTACCGGCAGCGGCCACCCTTCTTCACGATGATCTCGACAACGGCCGAGTGCAACGAGTCGGTCTTGTAGATCGGCGCGGTGCAACCCTCGACGTAATGCACGTAGGCACCCTCGTCGACGATGATCAGCGTGCGCTCGAACTGACCCATGTTCTCGGTGTTGATCCGGAAGTAGGCCTGCAGCGGGATGTCGACATGGACGCCCGGCGGGACGTAGATGAACGAACCGCCCGACCAGACCGCGGTGTTCAGTGCGGAGAACTTGTTGTCGCCTGCCGGGATGACCGTGCCGAAGTACTCCCGGAACAGTTCCGGCTGTTCCTTCAACGCGGTGTCGGTGTCGAGGAACAGCACACCCTGCTGCTCGAGATCCTCACGAATCGAGTGGTAGACGACCTCGGACTCGTACTGTGCGGCGACACCGGAGACCAGCCGCTGCTTCTCGGCTTCCGGGATGCCCAGTCGGTCGTAGGTGTTCTTGATGTCTTCGGGCAGATCGTCCCAGGTGGCTGCCTGCTTCTCGCTGGAGCGCACGAAGTACTTGATGTTGTCGAAGTCGATGCCGTCGAGATCGCTGCCCCAGTTCGGCATGGGCTTGCGGTCGAAGATCGACAACGCCTTGAGGCGCGCCGCGAGCATCCACTCGGGCTCACTCTTCTTCGACGAGATGTCTGCGACAACCGCTTCGGACAGGCCGCGCTTGGCGCTGGCGCCCGCGACATCGGAATCGGACCAGCCGTATCCGTATGAACCGAAAGAGTCGATCGTCTCTTCCTGCGTCAGAACGCCCGCCGGTACTGCTGCGGGGGTGGGGTCTGTGACCGTCATATGTGACTCCTTCCGGAGGCTACCGATGCCGACGCGGACTGGGCGTCGACCTGATTTGCCCCCTGCATTTTTGCAAGTGGCACGTGGGTGGTGCATGCGCAGTCGCCGTTGGCGATCGTTGCCAGACGCTGCACGTGGGTACCGAGTTTCGCGGTGAACACCGCAGTTTCTGCTTCGCACAATTCCGGGAACTCGGCGGCCACGTGCGCCACCGGACAATGGTGCTGGCAGATCTGCACACCATTTCCAACGCGACGAGTGGTGGCAGAAAATCCCGCAATGGTCAATGCTTCGGCAATTTGTTCGGCGGTGTTCTCGAGTTCTTCTGCCGAACTACCCGATACGGGCACGTCAGAGACGATTTCCTGAGCGCGTTCCATGGCGAAGTCGGTAACCGCCTCCTCGCCACCAATCGTGCGCAGGCGGCGCATGACAGCGCCGGCGAGATCGTCATACGCGTGCTTGAGGCGTCCACGACCGCTCGATGTGAGCTGGAAATGCTTGGCCGGACGTCCGCGCCCACGGTGCGCGTAGCGCGGCGCTGCGGTCGCGATCACATCACCCGAGGCGATCATTGCGTCGAGATGACGACGTACCGCGGTAGGTGTGATGCCGAGCTCTTCGCTGATGTGTACCGCCGTGACCGGTCCCTGTTCGAGAATCAGGGTGACCACCGCGGCCCGGGTCTGGCCGTCATGACTGACCGGAACCGGCGAATCAACGCCGATATGTGTGCCCGGAGCAGCAGACTGTGACAGCGGAGCAGCAGACATCGATGCCCCTTCCGGGGCATGCGAGGTACCAACAACCGTTTTCACAACACAAGTGTTACCGAAATAGATTCCGATTGCTAGCAAGGGTCACCTTGCTTGATCAACGCCACACTTTCGGCCCGGTACCGGAGCATCGGCCGCGTAGGGCTGACCGGGCTGAAATCACCAGGCGATTACAGTCTCACCTGTGCCGGATACCGCAGCCCCCGAAGTCGACCCTCCCGTCGACCCCAAAAAGACTGCACCGGCGACCGACGCTGCACGGGGGTCCAGAGGTCCGATTCGCGGAGAATTCCGCAAGGCGCTCGAGTACCTGGGCCTGCGACGTGTCGGCGAACCCGTGCCGGACCCCGACGCCACCGGCGACTACGGCGTGGCGGTCGCGCGGCTACATGATGACGAGTCCGAGGTCGGGCCGCTCACCAGAGCCGAGAACAAGCGTCTGCTGAGTATCCGCGTGTTCGGGACCCTGGGTTCGGTCCTGGTGCTGGTCGGATCACTCGGTACCGGCGCGCTCCCGGTCCTGCAGAATCCGCTCGCCGGTATGCGCGTGTTGTCTCTGCCGTCCCGGATGTGGCCGGTCGCGCTGACGTTCTCGCTCACCGGAGTCGTGATCCTGGTCCTGGCGTGGTTGTTGCTCGGAAGGTTCGCGGTCGGGCGCCTCGGTGTCGACGTGTTGAAGGACCGATCGCCCCAGCGACGGATGACGCGTAGCCAGGCCGATCGCACACTGCTGGTCTGGATCCTCCCGTTCGTGCTGGCACCACCGATGCTCAGCAAGGACGTCTACTCCTACCTGGCGCAGAGCGAGATCGCCGCCCGCGGCCTCGACCCGTACAAGATCAGCCCGGCTGCGGGCCTGGGCATCGATCACGTGTTCACCAGGTCGGTGCCGAACATCTGGCGCGAGACCCCGGCGCCCTACGGCCCACTGTTCCTCTGGCTCGGAGACCAGATCACGCATCTGACCGGCGAGAACATCCCGGCGGCATTGGCCGCGCACCGGGTGCTCGCACTGCTCGGTGTGGCGATGATCGTCTGGGCGCTGCCCCGCCTGGCGGGCCGGTGCGGTGTCTCTCCGGTCGCGGCACTGTGGCTCGGAGCCATGAACCCCCTGCTCATCCTGCATCTGGTCGGCGGAATCCACAACGAAGCGCTGATGCTCGGCATGATGCTCGCCGGACTCGAGCTGTGTTTCCGGGGGATCGATTCACCCGACCGGCTCCGAAAACCCGGTTCGTGGTCACCGAGCCCACCGGGGTGGATTCTGGTCGCCGGCGTCGTGGTGATCGCCGGCTCCTGCATGATCAAGGTCTCCTCGATCCTCGCGCTCGGATTTGTCGGCGTGGCACTGGCCCGCCGCTGGGGCGCAACCCTCCCGGCGCTGCGTCACGCTCCGGTCCGCGAGTACTGGCAACGCTCCAAACGCAGCGTGCTGGCGCTGCTGGGTGCCGCGGGTCTGCTGGCGGTGATCCTGGCGGTGGTCATCGTCGTCCTCTGTGTCGGTACCGGACTGGGATTCGGCTGGACGAAGACTTTGTCGACCGGCGGGGTCGTGCGGTCATGGATGTCGATGCCGACCTTCATGTCGGTGACCACCGGCCGGGTCGGCGTACTACTCGGTCTCGGCGATCAGACCCAGGCGATGCTCGACGTCGCCCAACCGATCGGGCAGGTGATCGCCGGAATTCTGGTGATTCGCTGGCTGCTCGCCGCGCTGGCAGGCCGGATCCACCCCGTCGGGGCCCTCGGGTTGGCGATGGGCAGCTTCGTGCTGTTCTTCCCCTTCGTCCAGCCCTGGTATCTGCTGTGGTTCATCATCCCGCTGGCGGCCTGGGCCACCGGGCGATGGTTCCGCCTGATCGCGATCACGCTCTCGGCGATCATCTCCGTCGTCGTACTGCCGACCGGTGCCGGCACGCGTGGCTTCCAGTTGGCCGAGGCCATCGTCGCGGCGGTCCTTCTTGTGGCAATACTCACAGCGTTGTTCTTCGAAGAGATGCCGTGGCAGCGCCGACGACGCGTGAACGCCGAGGACACCGACAAGGCAACCGCGCAGAACTGACCGCAAACAAGGCACTCGAAGGTCACCCGTGTTCGGTTCCCCAGCGCAGGCCGCTTACTCTTGGACGTTGTGAACAGCCCGTCGTACGCTCCCGGGGTCACCGGTGCCGCGGCGACCGGCCCAGCCCTGTCGGTCAAAGGCCTGGTGAAGAGATTCGGCGAGACAACCGCGGTCGGCGGTCTCGACTTCGAACTCCAGACCGGCGAGATCCTGGCCATTCTGGGTCCCAACGGTGCAGGTAAGACCACCACCGTCGAAATCTGCGAAGGCTTCGCCTCGCCGGATTCCGGTGAGGTCACCCTCCTGGGCCTTGATCCCATCGCAGACAACGAGGCAGTCCGCAGCCGTATCGGCGTGATGCTCCAGGGCGGTGGCGCATATCCGGGCGCCCGCGCGGGCGAGATGTTGCGGCTGTGTGCCTCGTACTCCGCCGATCCCCTCGACCCGGACTGGCTCCTGCAGAACCTTGGACTCGTCGACGCCCAGCGCACGCCGTATCGGCGACTCTCGGGTGGACAACAACAACGCCTCGCGCTCGGCTGCGCACTGGTGGGCCGTCCCGAAGTGGTCTTTCTCGACGAACCCACCGCCGGCATGGATGCGCACGCCCGGATCATGGTGTGGGAGCTGATCGATCGCCTACGAGCCGACGGCGTCTCGGTGCTGCTGACCACCCATCTGATGGATGAGGCCGAAGCGCTCGCGGATCAGGTGCTGATCATCGATCACGGGGTCGAGGTCGCCAAGGGCTCCCCCGCCGAACTGACCAGCCGCGGAGCCGAGAACGAGCTACGATTCCACGCGCCCCGCGGACTCGACATGACCCACCTGGAGTCTGTTCTGCCAGAAGGCTATTCGTGCACCGAGTTCACGCCGGGCGGGTACCTGGTCACCGGCCATGTCACCCCGAAGGTGTTGGCCATGGTGACCGCATGGTGTGCGGAGATCGATGTACTGGCAACCGACCTGCAGGTCGAGACACGGAGCCTGGAAGACGTCTTCCTGGATCTGACCGGCCGAGGGATGCGCGAATGACCACTGCACGACCGAACAGCGACAACCGCTTCGCCGCGGGCACATTCACCCCGCGGCCGAGCCCGGCCCCGATCCGCAAAATGCTCACCGCCCAGTCCCGGATCGAATTGCTCCTGCTGCTGCGCAACGGCGAGCAACAACTGCTGACCATGTTCATCCCGATCACCATGCTGATCGGGCTGTGTCTGCTGCCCATCGGCGACTTCGACGAATCCCGGGCCGACATGTTCGTGCCCGCGATCATGACCGTTGCGGTGATGTCGACCGCATTCACCGGTCAGGCGATCGCCGTCGGATTCGATCGCCGGTACGGCGCGCTCAAGCGACTCGGGGCCACCCCCTTGCCGCGATGGGGTGTGATCGCAGGCAAATCCATCGCGGTTGCCATCGTGGTCAGCATGCAGGCGGTGATCCTCGGCGTCATCGGGCTGATCCTGGGCTGGGAGCCCTCAGCGGCCGGACTCCTGCTCGGCATCCTGGTGATCGCCATCGGCACGCTCATGTTCTCGGCGATGGGCTTGCTGCTCGGCGGCACCCTCAAGGCCGAGATCGTCCTGGCCCTGGCCAACCTGCTGTGGTTCGCATTCCTCGGGATCGCGTCGATCGTCGTGATCGGCGACAGTATTCCGACCGCGGTCGAGTGGTTCGCCCGGTGCACTCCGTCGGGCGCCCTGAGCGAGGCCCTGCATCAGGCAACGTCGGGTTCGCTGGACCTGGTCGGCATCGCAGTGCTCTGCGCCTGGGGTATCGCCGCCGGTACCGCCGCCGTTCGTTACTTCAAGTTCACCTGAACCGCGACCATCAAACCCGGCAACCTACGATCATTACCGTGTACCGCTTGTTTGTCCGGCTCGTCGACCGGCTCCCGCTCCCGTCCCTGCGTTTTCAGATCCTCTCCGCTTTGGCGGTGGTACTGACGCAGGCGGGCATCGCGGTCACCGGATCGATCGTCCGGGTGACGTCGTCCGGACTCGGGTGCCCGACGTGGCCCCAGTGTTTCCCCGGCAGCTTCACCCCGGTCCAGCACGACGAGATCGCCGCAATTCACACCGCGGTCGAGTTCGGCAACCGACTGCTGACCTTCCTGGTGACCCTCACCGCCGCGATCATCGTGATCGCCGTGACGCGGGCGCGGCGCAGGTACGAGGTTCGTCTCTACGCCTGGCTGATGCCGGCGTCGACGATCGTCCAGGCCGTCATGGGCGGCATCACCGTACTGACCGGTCTGCTGTGGTGGACGGTCGCGATCCACCTGATCTTGTCGATGGGCATGGTGTGGCTGGCGGTTCTGCTGCTGGAAAAGGTGCGCGAACCCGACGACGTCGAAGCCGTCGCTGTGGTGCCTGCGCCCATCCGGTGGCTGACGGTCTTGTCCGCAGTCCTGATGACCGGGGTTCTGATCGCCGGAACGATGGTGACCGGCGCCGGACCCCATGCCGGTGACAAGAGCATCGACAAACCCGTGCCTCGATTGAAGATCGAGATCACCACGCTGGTTCATCTGCACGCCGATCTGTTGATCGCCTACCTGTCGGTGCTGGTGGCAATCGGTTTTGCACTCTTCGCCGTCAAGGCTCCCGAACGACTGAAGCGGCGGCTCTACGTGGTCGTCGCCGTGGTCGTCGCGCAGGCGTTGGTGGGTGTGACCCAGTACGCGACCGACATCCCGGCACTACTGGTGGTCCTCCACGTCGCGGGCGCCGGAGCCAGCGTGGCTGCCACGGCCGCCCTGTGGGTCGCGATGCGGCCCCGGCAGGCACCGACCACGTCCGGGACGAAGTCGTCCACCCCACCGGTCGAGGCCGCAACCGCGTCCTAGCTGTTCGGGTCCTGGCTGTTCGGGTCCTACGTGTTGGCGACCCAGCCCGCCATCTTGCGGTAGTGCGACGGCTTCACGGTCGCGGTTGACGTCAGTTCGCGATCCCACTCGCCGATTTCGAGGCCCTCGACCTGTTCGACGATCGCCTTGGCGGTGTCGAGATCGGGCACCACCTGATCGCCCAGGATGCCGCCCTCGCCGCCGACCAGGGTGATCCGAACACCCGCTGCTCCGACGGGCTGCAAAACAGCTGTTGCCGACCCTCCCTCGCGCGCCACGTACTTGCTGATCGCTGCGATGACCGCCTTGTGTTCGCTCATGCGCCACAGCTTAGTTGGGGCTTCGGCCGCTCCGGGATCGGACACCCCCGCTGCGTACGGATCAGGCGGGTGGGTACAACTACAGTCATGCACGCAATCCAGGTGAGTCGACACGGTGGACCCGAAGTTCTCGAATACGTCGAACTGCCGGACCCCCAGCCGGCGCCGGGAGAGATTCTGGTGCGGGTTGCAGCCATCGGTGTGAACTTCATCGACACCTATCAGCGGGCAGGCATCTATGCGATGCAACTGCCGTACATCCCGGGCAGCGAAGGCGCCGGTGTCGTCGTCGCCGTCGGCGACGGCGTGGAATCGCCCTCTGTGGGTCAGCGGGTCGCCTGGTGCGACGCCCCGGGAAGTTACGCCGAACTCGTCACCATGCCCGCCCACGTTGCCGTCGCGGTCCCGGACGGTGTCAGCGACGAGGTTGCTGCCTCGGCGTTGCTGCAGGGCTGCACCGCCCACTATCTGCTGGACGGATCGTCGCACCCGAAGACCGGTGACACCGTGCTGCTCCACGCCGGTGCCGGCGGAGTCGGCCTCGTCCTCACGCAGATGGCCAAAGCCAAGGGCATTCGGATCATCACCACCGTGTCGAACGATGCCAAGGAGGCGTTGTCGCGGGGTGCGGGCGCCGACGAGGTGCTCCGATACGGCGACGACCTCGCCGATCGCGTCCGGGACCTCACCGACGGCAAAGGTGTGGCCGTTGTCTACGACGGCGTCGGAGCCGACACCATCGACCAGAGCATCGCGGCAACTGCGGTCCGGGGCATGGTGGTGCTGTTCGGTGCCGCCAGTGGTCCGGTCCCCCCATTCGACCTCCAGCGGCTCAACGCAGCCGGATCCCTGTCGATCACCCGTCCGAAACTGGGAGATTTCATCGCCGACCCCGCCGAACGTGCGTGGCGGGCCGGCGACGTCATGAGCGGAATCAACAACGGGACGGTCAATGTGCACGTCGGACACCGCTATGAATTGCCCGAAGCCGCCCGTGCCCACATCGACCTGCAGGCGCGGGCCACGAGCGGCTCGGTGGTCTTGCTGCCGGTCAGTTCGGAGTGAACACCGGGTTGTCGGCCGACAGATCGACGTCCCCGTAGAGGTACTGGGTGTCGGTCTCGGTTTTGGTCTCGGCCGGCCGCGATCCCGAAGCCTTGGTGCGGAACGTCACCGACCAGTTCAGCTGGCCATCGACCGACACCTCGTTCGGGTTGTCGTATCCGAGCCGGGTCTCCAGGCCATCGAGGCTGGGCGCGGTCCACACCGCCGAACCCGGTTCCGGGTCGTAGGCGTAGACGTCCTGTTCACAACCGGGCTTGTCGGTGCTCGCGTCGGGCTCTTTCGACAACGCACAGTTGTCGACGTAGGCCTGCACCGCCGTCTCGACAGCTGAGGATCCCGTCCCGCTCAGAGACACGGTCGGCGCGCTCGTCGATCCGTAGCTGCTCCCCGACATCGCGAATTCCGATTTCTCCTCGTCCAGGACGGTGAAGTTCCTGTTCGAGGTCCCCCACTCGATCGGGCCCGGAAAGACGTAGATCTTCGCCTCGTTCTCGACGGGCACCCCGAATACCGTCAGCCCGGGGATTCCGTTCTTGAAGTACGAGATGTCGATGTCGACGGCTCCGTCGTCGAGGCGCCAGTCATCACCGGCCTTGCTGAGCATGAATGTCTCGTCGGCCTTGCGATCACCGAACGTGTACGTGGCCTGCACCGTCGCCATGTCGCTGGACTCGGAGGTGTCGATGATCTTCACATCGGTGATCGGGGCGATCTCCTGCTGCTTGCTCAGGACGTCGTCGGTGAGCAGCAGTTCGGACGCCTGTGTCTTCATCAGACCGCGGGCCTTGGCGGAATCACCGTCGGCCAGTGCCTGTAGGTACGACTCGACCGTCGCGTCGGGTCCGCTCGACGAACTGCCGCCGGTGAAAACGACCAGTGAGACGACGAGGATCACGACAACAGCAGCGGCAGCGGCGGCCAGGGCGATGAACAACGGCTTCTTGGATTTGGGGGGCGGGACGGGCCCGCCTCCGCCATGCGGCCAGGGGGCCTGCCCCGGTTGCGCATACGGCGCATAGGCCCCGTAGTTGGGATCAACCCCGGGCGGCACCTGGCCTGCGGGATTCTGCGACGGCGGGTACTGACCGAATTGCGGCTGACCAGCGAGGGTCGGTTCCGAATACGGCTGCCAACCGGCCTCGTCAGGACCCGGGCCCGGACCATACGGATGTGACACATTCCCCCCGATCAGGTAACTCCGGCCATCACCCCAACGGCCGATCTGAAAACGTTAACTTGTTCGGCCGCAACTGCCATCACAGGCGTCCGGTATTCGGCCGACGCGACGATCAGAACAGGCTGGACAGAGTCGGCAAACCGATGACCGAATCGATTGCCAGGCCACAGAAAACCACGGCCAGATACTCGTTGGACTGCAGGAAGACCTTCAGCGGTACGACTTCTTCGCCACGCTGGGTTCCGCGGTAGAGCTTGTGCACCACGTAGATGAACCATCCGCCTGCGATGACGGCAACCGCGGTGTAGATCCAGCTGGTCGCCCAGCACAGGACGAGCGTGCTCAGAACGGTCGCCCAGGTGTAGGCCAGCATCTGACGGGTGACCTGCACCTCGGTGGCGATCACGGGCAGCATCGGGACACCCGCAGCGCGGTAGTCCTCCTTGTAGCGCATCGCCAGCGCCCAGGTGTGCGGCGGAGTCCAGAAGAAGATCACCGCGAACAACACCAACGGTTCCCAGCTCAGCGTCCCGGTGACCGCGGTCCAGCCGACCAGCGTCGGCATACAGCCGGCGGCCCCACCCCAGACGACGTTCTGCCAGGTGCGACGCTTCAAGATCATCGTGTAGACGAAGACGTAGAACGCGATGGTTGCCATCACCAGCAGCGCACTGAGCAGGTTGGTCGTCGTGAACAGCACCACAAAGGACGCCGCTCCGAGAGCCAGACCGAAGATCAGGGCACTACGTGTCGACACCGCGTGACGGGCCAGGGGCCGCCGTTCGGTGCGCTTCATCTTCTGATCGATGTCCGCGTCGACAACCATGTTCAGGGTGTTGGCGCTGGCCGCACCCAGCCAGCCACCGAGCAGGGTCCAGGCCATCAAGGCCGGATCCACATGCCCACGATCGGCCAACAGCATCACCGGAATCGTCGCCACGAGCAGCAATTCGATGACGCGAGGCTTGGTCAACGCGAGATACGCGAGCGCCAATCCCGAAATCCGCCCACGAACGCTGGTGGTGGGCTCCACGGGAGCAACCTCACCACCATCTGACGCTGGGGAGGAGGCGAAACCGTGTCCGCTCACACGTTCCCCAATCCGCACTAGATCTCCTGACTCATGCTCATCTACTACAGGGAATGGTAGACGGAGGTCGGTCCCAAACAGCAATCGAGGTCCGATCGCCCGCCTATCTGTGGCGTCGGTTACCACGGGCCCTCCCCCGCCGATTCGCGAGCCGTAGCCCGCGGCGACGGCTCCGGGCGACTACCCTAGATGGCGGACTGTGCATTGCCCAGGCCAGTGACAAATGTCGAGCCCCGGAATCAGAAGTTTGAGCTTGAGGAGTTCAGAAGATCGTGTCAGCAACAGATGAGATTCGCACACTAACTCAGGCTTCACACCCCGCAGACTGGACTGCAGTCGACACCAAAGCAGTTGACACGGTTCGTGTTCTGGCTGCCGACGCGGTCCAGAAGTGTGGAAGCGGACACCCGGGGACCGCCATGAGTCTGGCTCCCCTGGCCTACACCCTCTTCCAGCGGGTGATGCAGCACGACCCGAACGACACCGATTGGATGGGCCGCGACCGTTTCATCCTCTCCTGTGGCCACTCGAGCCTGACCCTCTACATCCAGCTGTACCTCGGCGGCTTCGGGCTCGAACTCGAGGACATCGAGGCGCTGCGCACGTGGGATTCGAAGACCCCCGGCCATCCGGAGTACCGGCACACCCGCGGTGTCGAGATGACCACCGGTCCGCTGGGTCAGGGTCTGGCCTCCGCGGTGGGCATGGCCATGGCCGCCCGCTACGAGCGCGGCCTGTTCGATCCCGACGCACCGGTCGGGCAGAGCGCTTTCGATCACTACATCTACGTGATCGCCTCCGACGGTGACATCGAAGAGGGCGTGACCTCCGAGGCGAGTTCACTGGCAGGCACCCAGCAGCTCGGCAACCTCATCGTCTTCTATGACAAGAACCACATCTCGATCGAGGACGACACCGACATCGCGCTGTCCGAGGACGTCGCCGCGCGGTACGAGGCCTACGGCTGGCACGTGCAGCACGTCGAAGGTGGAGAAAATGTCACCGCGATCGAGGAAGCCGTCGAGAAGGCCAAGGCCGTGATCGACAGGCCCTCGATCATCGTGCTTCGCACCATCATCGGCTACCCCGCCCCGAACAAGATGAACACCGGCGGTATCCACGGCTCGGCACTGGGCGCCGACGAGGTGGCCGCCACCAAGCAAGCATTGGGCTTCGACCCCGACAAGAGCTTCGACGTCTCCGACGAGGTCATCACCCACACCCGCGCGCTCGTCGACCGCGGCGCCGAGCTCCGCAAGGCCTGGGACAAGTCCTTCGACGAATGGGCGCAGGCCTACCCCGACCGCAAGGCACTGCTCGACCGCCTCGTGGTCAACGGCCTGCCCGAGGGCTGGACCGATGTGCTCCCGAAGTGGGAGGTCGGCGACAAGGACGTGGCAACCCGATCGGCGTCCGGCAAGGTGCTCTCGGCGCTCGGCCCGATTCTGCCCGAACTCTGGGGCGGTTCTGCCGACCTCGCAGGCAGCAACAACACCACGATGGACGGTGCAGCCTCGTTCGGACCGGAGGGCATCAGCACCAAGTCGTGGAGCGCGAACCCGTACGGCCGGACACTGCACTTCGGTATCCGCGAGCACGCGATGGGCGCGATCCTGTCGGGCATCGTCCGGCACGGCCCGACCCGCGCCTACGGCGGTACGTTCCTGCAGTTCGCCGACTACATGCGTCCCGCGGTGCGTCTGGCCGCGCTGATGAAGACCGATCCGATCTACGTCTGGACCCACGACTCGATCGGTCTCGGCGAGGACGGGCCGACGCATCAGCCGATCGAACACCTCGCATCCCTGCGCGCGATCCCCAACCTCGACGTGGTGCGTCCCGGCGACGCCAACGAGACGGCGTACGCCTGGCAGAACATCATGATCCGGCGACACAACCCGGTCGGGTTGGCGCTGACCCGCCAGAACCTGCCGATCCTCGAGGGCACATCGGCCGAGGGCGTGGCCATGGGTGGCTACATCCTGTCGGAGCCCGAGAGCGAGCCCCAGGTGATCCTGATCGGAACCGGATCCGAGGTGTACCTCGCCGTTGAAGCGCAAAAAGCATTGAAGGACAAGGGCATTGCCGCCCGCGTCGTCTCGATGCCGTGTGTCGAGTGGTTCGACGAGCAGGATGAGTCGTACCGCACCTCGGTGCTTCCGCCTGCTCTGAAGGCCCGCGTGGTCGTAGAGGCAGGCATCGCGATGCCGTGGTACCGACTGGTCGGCGACGGCGGCGAGATCGTCTCGATCGAGCACTACGGCGCATCGGCCGACTACAAGGTCCTCTACGAAAAGTTCGGGATCACCGCGGAGGCCGTGACCGCCGCAGCCGAGCGCGCAATCGCGAAGCAATCCTGAACGCCATCGCAAAACAGTCCTGAACTCCCCACCATCTGAAATTGGAGCACGACATGAGCGAACAGAACGCCAATCTTGCTGCACTGGCCGAGGCCGGCGTCTCGGTCTGGCTCGACGACCTCTCCCGGACCCGGATCGAATCCGGCAACCTGGCAGAGCTCATCGCGACGAAATCGGTCGTCGGTGTCACCACCAACCCGTCGATCTTCCAGGCTGCCCTGTCGAAGGGTGATGCCTACGACGCACAGGTCAACGAACTCGCCGCCCGCGGCGCCGACGTCGACGCGACCATCCGGACCGTCACCACCGACGATGTCCGCAACGCGTGTGACGTGCTCGCGCCGCAGTTCGAAGCGTCCAAGGGCGTCGACGGCCGGGTATCGATCGAGGTCGATCCCCGCCTCGCGCACGATTCCGACAAGACGGTCGCCCAGGCGGTCGAACTGTGGAAGATCGTCGACCGGCCCAACCTGCTGATCAAGATCCCCGCAACGATTGCGGGCACACCCGCAATCACCAAGGTGATCGCGGAGGGCATCAGCGTCAACGTGACCCTGATCTTCTCGGTCGAGCGGTACCGGGACGTCATGTCCGCCTACATCGAGGGCCTGCAGCAGGCCTCGACCGCGGGCCACGATCTGTCGAAGATCCATTCGGTCGCATCGTTCTTCGTCTCCCGCGTCGACAGCGAGATCGACAAGCGTCTCGACGCGATCGGCACCGACGAGGCCAAGGCACTCAAGGGCAAGGCGGCTCTGGCCAACGCCCGTCTCGCCTACGCCGCGTACCAGGAGGTGTTCGAGCAGGGTGACGGTTTCACCGCCCTCGCCGCAGCCGGTGCCAACGCCCAGCGCCCGCTCTGGGCCTCCACCGGTGTCAAGGATCCGGCCTACCCCGACACCCTCTACGTCGGTGAACTGGTCGCCCCGAACACCGTCAACACCATGCCCGAGAAGACGATGGACGCCTTTGCCGACCACGGCGAGATCAACGCCGAATCGGTTGTTGGTCAGGGCCCGGCGTCCCAGCAGGTCTTCGACTCGCTGGAAGCCGCCGGGATCGATGTGACCGACGTGTTCCTGGTGCTGGAGAAGGAAGGCGTGGAGAAGTTCGAGGGAGCGTGGCAGGAATTGCTCGACGCCACTGCCGAGCAACTCGCCGCCGGCTCGAAGGGCTGATCGACCTTGCCGAGCCGTCCCGCCGATCAGTGGGTCAATCCACTGCGCGATGAACGCGACAAGCGACTCCCCCGGATCGCAGGCCCGTGCAGCCTGGTCATCTTCGGTGTCACCGGCGACCTGGCACGCCGCAAGCTGATGCCTGCGGTGTACGACCTGGCGAACCGTGGGCTGTTGCCACCTGGTTTTGCACTGGTCGGCTTCGCTCGGCGGGACTGGGACCACGAGGATTTCGCGCAGGTGGTGCACGACGCCGTGCGCGCGAGTGCCCGTACCCCGTTCCGGGAAGATGTCTGGGAGCGACTGAGCGAGGGTTTCCGGTTCGTCCGGGGTGCCTTCGATGACGGCGATGCCTTCGACCGGTTGCGGGACACGCTGGCCGAACTCGACGAGAAGCGCGGTACCGGCGGAAATCATGCGTTCTACCTCTCGATTCCGCCGGCCGCCTTCCCCGTTGTGTGCGAACAACTCTCCCGCTCGGGGTTGGCGCAGCAGTCCGAGGAGACGTGGCGGCGGGTGGTCATCGAGAAGCCCTTCGGCCATGACCTAGAGAGCGCCAAAGAGCTCAATGCCGTGGTGAACAACGTCTTTCCGGAGCAATCGGTATTCCGGATCGATCACTACCTCGGCAAGGAGACGGTCCAGAACATCCTGGCGCTGCGGTTCGCCAATCAGCTGTTCGACCCGGTGTGGAGTTCGCATTACGTCGACCACGTCCAGATCACGATGGCCGAGGACATCGGTCTCGGCGGCCGGGCCGGGTACTACGACGGCATCGGCGCGGCGCGCGACGTCATCCAGAACCACCTGATCCAGTTGATGGCCCTGGTGGCGATGGAAGAGCCCATTTCCTTTGAGCCGCACGAACTCCAGAGCGAGAAGATCAAGGTCCTCTCGGCCACCAAGAACATCCTGCCCCTCGACGAGAACACCGCGCGGGGGCAGTACGAGGCGGGCTGGCAGGGCAGCGAGAAGGTGCCGGGACTGCTTGACGAAAGCGGCTTTGCCCACGATTCGACGACGGAGACCTTCGCGGCCATCGCCGTCGAGGTCGACAGTCGCCGGTGGGCCGGTGTGCCGTTCTATCTGCGCACCGGAAAGCGGTTGGGCCGCAGGGTCACCGAGATCGCGCTCGTGTTCAAACGGGCTCCGCACCTTCCGTTCGACCAGACGATGACCGAAGAGCTGAGCCAGAACGCTCTGGTGATCCGGGTGCAGCCCGATGAGGGCATCACGCTCCGGTTCGGCTCCAAGGTCCCGGGATCGTCGATGGAGGTGCGTGACGTCAACATGGACTTCTCGTACGGACAGGCCTTCACGGAGTCCTCCCCCGAGGCCTACGAACGTCTGATCCTCGACGTCCTGCTCGGTGTGCCGTCCCTGTTCCCGGTGAATGCCGAGGTCGAACTGTCCTGGCAGATCCTCGATCCGGTGCTCGAACACTGGGCGGCCAGCGGCAAGCCGGACGGTTACGAGGCGGGGACCTGGGGCCCGCAATCCGCAGAAGACATGATGGCGCGGCACGGAAGGGCCTGGCGTCGTCCCTGACCGCTCTCGCCTCGAAGGAGCGCACGAATGATTGTGGAACTTCCCGATACCAACACGACCGCCATCAGCAAGGAACTCATCAAGATCCGCGACATCGGCGGAGCATTCACCTCTGGTCGCGTGCTGACGTTGTTGGTCAGCACCAACGAGGGCGAGCCTGCCGAGCCGGCCATCGAGGCCGCCAACGAGGCCAGCCGGGAACACCCCTGCCGTGTCATCGTGGTCTCGCGCGCCGACCGCTGGGGGCCGTCGAGGCTTGATGCCCAGATCCGGGTCGGTGGAGACGCCGGTGCCTCCGAAGTTGTTGTCCTGCACCTCTTCGGCGACCTGGTCGATCACGCCAAGAGCGTGGTGATCCCGTTCATGCTGCCCGACACCCCGGTGGTGACGTGGTGGCCAGGGCAAGGTCCGGAGAATCCATCCGCTGATCCGATCGGTCAGCTCGGTAAGCGCCGGATCACCGACTCCACCAAGACAGTTGACGTCTCGGCGACCCTCGCGCAGCGGCTTGCCACGTATGCCCCCGGCGATTCGGACATCGCCTGGTCCCGGATCACGGTGTGGCGGGCACTGCTCACCTCAGCCCTCGATCAGCCACCGCACAGCCCGGTGACCGCGGTGGAAGTCCAGGGTCCGGCTGACAACGCTGCGGTCGAACTCCTTGCCGGATGGCTTCATTCAGCACTCGGCGTGCCGGTGACGCGCTCCGTTGGCAGTTTCCAGGTGACGGTGTCCAGGGAATCGGGACCACTTGTTCTCTACGTCGGAATGGGCAACCAGGCGATCATCTCCATGGCCGGTCAACCCGATGGCAAGGTGGCGTTACCCGACCGGGAGCTGCGCAGCTGCCTGTCCGAGGAACTCCGTCGACTTGATCCCGATGTGATCTATCACCGGGCTCTGCAAGGGGTTTCGGGTCTGATCCGAACCGAAGACAAGATTCACGCTTGACACACGCACGTCGATCAGGAGGTCTAGCTCAACGATGAGTATCCATCCAGATGTTGTCCGAGTCGACGACAAGGACGCCCTTGTCGCCGCCGTCACCGAGCGGTTCATCAAAACCGTCACCGCGGCGCAGACCGCTCGCGGCTTTGCCTCGGTGGTCCTGACCGGCGGCAGCAACGGCGTCGCGCTGCTCGAGGCGCTGGCGAAGGATTCCGGTGACATCGACTGGGCATCGGTGGACATCTACTTCGGCGACGATCGTTTCGTCCCGGCCGACGATCCGGAACGTAACTCCGGACAGGCTCGCATCGCCCTCCTCGATCATGTTCCGGTCGCGCCGGCGCGGGTGTTCGAGATGGCACCGTCCGACGGCGAGTTCGGTGACGACATCGACGCTGCAGCAGCCGATTACGCGCGCCGGCTCGCAGACCGGGCAGGCGACGGACAGAGCGTTCCGCAGTTCGATCTGCATCTGCTCGGCATGGGTGGTGAGGGCCACATCAATTCGCTGTTCCCCCACTCCGAGGCCACCAGCGAAAGTCAGGCATCGGTGGTCGCGGTGCGGAACTCGCCGAAGCCGCCTCCGGCCCGGATCACGTTGACCTTGCCCGCGATCGCGCGAGCACGGGAGGTGTGGTTCCTCGTCTCCGGTGCGGAGAAAGCCGAAGCGGTAGCGGCCGGTGTCGGCGGTGCGGACCCGATGGACTGGCCGTGCGCCGGCGCCCACGGCACCGAGGAAACGGTCTGGTTCGTGGACCGGTCCGCAGCGGGCAACCTCCCCTGAGTCGAGCTTCGGCGGTGGGTCAGAGCAAACCCAGGCGTTGGCCCACCGCCACCGCATCTCGTCGATGTCGGACGTCGAACTTGCGATAGATACCGCGCAGATGGGTCTTGACGGTGTTCACCGACAGGTGCATCAAACCCGCGATCTCGTCGGTCGTGCGATCGGTCGCCAGGAACCTCAGGACATGGATTTCTGCACGGGTCAGCGGCGGATAGTCGGGCACGCCATGGCTGGACATGACACTCAGAACGGCATCGGCGTAGGCATTGATCGAACCGAAACTGCCCCGGTAGGTCGTGATGATTCCCGCGACGACAGGCCCGCATTCCACAATGGGACGCATCACGCCGTGCTCGGCCGCAGTTTCCAGTGCCCGGGTGATCGCCGCGTAGGACTGCGCGGACAGACCTGCCTGCTCACAGGCATACGATTCGAGCGCCCAGCCCGCAACCGTCGCCTGCGGCCCAGAGGCGCCGGCTTCGAGCAACGGGCTCAACAGCTTTCGTGCCGCCTGCGGTCGGGCCTCGCCGACGTCGACGGCCGCGTCGACGAGTCGTACCTCGTCGGAGTATCCGAACGCGCGCTCGGCTTTACGTGACAGATCGCGGGCCCAGTCGAATCGTTTGACCGCGAAGCACATGTACGCCACGCGCGGAAGCAGGAAGAGTATCGGGAACGGTGAGGTGGCGCTGAGAAGCAATGCGGAGGTGGCGCTGTACGCGGTGGCGGTCAGGACCAGACGATTCGGTGAGGTGTCGAACATCAGGACGCTGCGGGCAATGGGTACGTGCCGGCCCAACACACTGAACACCTCACCCCCTTCCGAGACATCCTCTGCTGGTTGGGGTTTGAGATCATCGATCGGTTTGCCCTGCATGAATCGGGCGTACGCCAACGCTGTCTCCAGGCGCGGCACGTACGGTGACCCGGCGACCACGGAATCTTCATCGGAGACTTCCCGTACACATGCCAGCGCGTAGCGGGCACGATCTTCCATGAGTACCGGCAGACCCCGCACACCCGCCACCGACGCCCGGTTGGCCATCGCGCGCACCACCAACCGATTCAGTCCGGCTGCTGTGGCCAGCGCGATGGCCCGCACCGACGACTGCTCACCGTCGACGGGCCGGTTCAAACGGGTGTAGGCCGATCCGAGAACGGTGTGCGCGTACGCATCAACGGCCCACCCGCGATCGCCAACGGCAGATGCAACCGCCTTCGCCAGATCGACCAGATCAAGATCGTCCCGAGCGAGCGCGACGTCCAGGAGTAGAACCCGGTAGAGCAGACCGCCACCATCGACGGCAAGGTCCTCCTCGGCCTGTGCCACGCACTCCAGGTAGGACGCCGCGTACCGGTCGTCGCCATGCTCCATCGCCGCCAGGGCCCGAAGTAACACCGCAACCGGATCTTCGCCGAGCGTGGTGTCACACCCATCGAGCACCGACAGCAACACCTCGCGCCTGCCCTGCAGCGCCAATTCGACACCGCTGTGAAAGATGGTCTCTCGCAGCAACTCCGCGTCGCCGAGATGTGCCGCGTGGTCGATCGCCTCTGCAGGCCGTCGACGCGCCGACGCCCACCGCACCGCCCTGATCTGCAGCGTCCGTCCGAGTTCGGGCGCGGTCCGCTGCAGCTCGCCACGCAGATAGGTGGCTATCAACGGGAGAAATCGATACCGGATCGCTTCGCGCTCACCCGACGGGACTGCCGCCGCGATCCCCAGACCGATGATCTCGGGGATATAGGCCTCCGCGTCCGCACCGTCGATCGCCCGGGCCAGGTCGCCATCGAAGTCGGCCACGCTCGACAGACGCGTGACCAATCTGCGCACCCGGGGCGTCATCGGATCCACCAACTCGCGGCGCAAGAAGTCGGATATGAGTCGCGGACATGCGGCGAACTCCAGCAGCGCGAGTTCGAGATCAGGACGCGCGGCCAGGAACACCCCGGCCATCCGCACGAGTATCGCCCAGCCACCGGTGAGTTCGGCGACCCTGCAGACCTGCGCGGCAGTGGGTACGAGGCCGTGCTGACGCAGCATCCGATCGACCTCGACCTCGGTCAGTATCAGATCCTCACGCCCGATCCGGGCCCCGACACCATCCCCGATCAGATGCTGCCAGATCAGCGGAGGATCGTGCCGAGCGGAGACAACAACATTGACGTGTGGCGGCCGATGGCGCAAGAACCGGTGAAAGCAGTCGAGCACCAACGGATCGGTCACGGTCTCGGCGTCGTCCACGACCACCGTGACCGGACCGTTTTCGGCGTCGACCCCGAACAACTGACCCCCAGCGGTCTCCCCGAGCACGAGATCATCGGCGCCGAATGCATCCACGCCCAGCCACACGACCCGGCCGACGACGTCCGACTCCGTGCGTCGAATCAACCATTGCTCGAGAAACGTGGTCTTGCCATACCCGCCTGGTGCGCTGACGAGTACCAGGACGCCGGATTGATCATCAAACAATTCATCGAGGGTGCGCTCGGGGCGCATTCGTGCGAAAGCGCGGATCGTATCGGGCCCAGCTCTCGATACGGCGGTCGAGCGCGTCAGAGCTTTCGACATGGCCACCCTTTTCTAGCCTCTGGTTGCTCAGAGGCTAACAATAATCACGACAGACAACATCTGATTACGCGTCATTAAAGAATGCCAGAGGTATTTGCGTTATTGCTCTAACCCGACGTTCGCCCGGAGCCCGGTGAAGACATCACCCAAAACAGGTGATGTCCCAATCCTCACAACACCTCGATCATGGCAAGACCACGTTGGCAATACGTGCTGCCTGATCCGATCGTCGGTGCAGGGGTTCTTGATCATCCGAGCCAAGGAGCAACGTCATGAGCAGCCCAACAAACCGTCCTCCCGTCCAGCCAGACCGTTCGCCCGTCCAGCCGGACCGTCACCCCGTTCAGCAAGGCATTGCCGGCGGAACCGTGTTCGCTGCGGCCATACTCCTGTTCGTCGTCGGCGCCCTCGGCATTCTCCAGGGTATTTCGGCCCTGGTCGAAGACGACGTTTTTGTCGTCGGGCCGCAATACACCTACGAGTTCGATCTCACCGCATGGGGATGGATCCACCTCATCGTCGGAATCATCGGGGTCCTGATCGCCATCGGGTTGTTCACCGGAGCCACATGGGCCCGAGTCGCGGCGGTCATCATCGCGGCGCTGTCGATCATCGCGAACTTCCTGTGGCTCCCGTACTTCCCGCTGTGGGCGATCCTGATCATCGCGATCGACCTAGTTGTGATCTGGGCCGTCACCACCTGGAATACCGACGACAGGATCTAGCGCCGCACAAGTGGCCCCTAGTCGGGACTAACCGCTGTTCCGCAACGCGGTGGCGAGGCCGTTCATGGTGAGCTGAATGCCGCGGCGCACCAGATCGGAATCATCGCCACCGCGATAGCGGCGCAACAACTCGACCTGCAGATGATTCAGCGGTTCGAGATACGGGAATCGATTGAAGACCGAACGCTTGAGGGCGGCGTTGTCGGCCAACAGATCGTCCGTTTTGGTGATCTTGAAATACATCGCCGTTGTCCGATCGTGTTCGGCGGTGATCATCCCGAACACCTTCTCGCGCAACGCCTCATCGGGTACCAACCGTGAATAGTGTTCGGCCAGTCCCATATCCGACTTCGCCATCACCTGAGCCATATTCGACATCACGGTCCGGAAGAACGGCCACCGCTGGTAGTAATCCGCCAGCGTCTCCAGCCGGCTTTCGTCGTCGCCGATCCACTGCTCGAAGGCGGAGCCGGTGCCATACCAACCGGGCAACATCACGCGCGACTGCGACCACGACAACACCCACGGGATGGCGCGCAGGTCGGAGATCTTCTCGGTCTGCTTGCGGGAGGCCGGGCGACTGCCGATGTTGAGGGAGCCGATCTCCGACAGCGGGGTCGAGTTCACGAAATACTCGACGAATCCGGGTGTTTCATGAACCAGCTCGCTGTACGCCTTACGGGCCAACGACGCCAATTCGTCGAGAACCGCGTACGCGACCTCTGCTTCTGCTCCCAGGCCCTCGGTGTCGAGCAGCGACGATTCGATGGTGGCGGCCAGCAGGGTCTCCAGGTTCCGGCGTGCGATGACCGGCTCTGCGTACTTGGCTGCGATCACCTCGCCCTGCTCCGTGATCCGGAGCGATCCCTGCACCGCACCCGGCGGCTGCGCCAGAATGGCCTCATAGCTCGGACCGCCACCGCGACCGACGGTTCCACCGCGACCGTGGAAGAGCCGCAACCGGATACCCGCCTTCGCGGCCGCTTCCACGAGGTCGAGTTCTGCCCGATAGAGCGCCCAGTTGGCGGCCAGGTACCCGCCGTCCTTGTTGGAGTCGGAGTAGCCGAGCATGATCTCGGCCATGCCGTCCTGTTGATCGACCAGCGTCCGGAACAGCGGCACCTCGAGGGCCGCAAGCAATGTTGCCGCGCCCTGCTGCAGGTCCTCGATCGTTTCGAACAGCGGAACCACCCGGACCGACGACCGCGGCGGGGTCTCCGGGGAACCGGGATCGAACAGTCCGGCCTCCTTCAGCATCACGAGCGCCTCGAACAGGTCGCTGACCGAGTTGCACATGCTGATGATGTAGTTGGGCACCGCTTGCGGGCCATACGCGGCCACCGCTGCCGCGGCCGCACGGACGATGTCGAGTTCTTTGTTCGCCAGGTCCGACAGTTGGGCGCCCGGACCGGTCAGCGGTCTGCGGTTGCTCAGTTCCGCGGTGAGGATCTTCACCCGTTCGGGCTCGGCGAGCGACAAGTAGTCGTGATGCACACCGGCCCACGCCAACAGTTCGGCAACCACTTCCTCGTGGGTGTCGGAGTTCTGCCGCATATCGAGCCCGGACAGGTGAAAACCGAAGGCCCGCACCGATTCGCGGAGTGTCAGCAGACGATCGTCTGCCAACTCGTCGTCGCTGTTGGCGCGGAGCGACGCATCGATCAGGTCGAGATCGGCGAGCAACTGCGGGGCGTCGGCATAGCCGTCCGCGCCGTCGGCCGGGAATCCACCGTCGTTGACAGCGACAAATCGCGCGCCGAACAGTCGGGACGCGGTCGACGACAACCTGGCCCGGATGGCCCGCAAGGCCGTCCGGTACGGCTCATCGGCGGCAATGGTTCCGCGCTCCACACCCCCGAGTTCGAGCACCGCATCACTGACAGCGGTCAGGCGCGATGACAGGCTCAGTTCCTGGGCCAGCAGTGTCAGTTCCGAAAGATGATGGGACACAGCAGTTTCTGCGGCGCGACGAGTGGCCATCGAGACGATCTCACCGGTCACGAAGGGATTGCCGTCACGGTCGCCGCCAATCCATGAACCCGTCCGCAGCATCGGATCATCGGTGATGCCTGCGGTCGGATAGTGCTGCTGCAGCCAGGCCCGCAACTCGGCATTGATACGTGGGATGACCTCGAAGAAGCCGGCGTCGTAGTAGCGCAGCCCCACCTCGATCTCGTCCTGGATCTGCAAACGTTCCAGGCGGATCAGCGCGGTTTCCCACAGGGTCAGGATCTGCCGGTTCAGCGCGACATTGACCTCGTCCCGCTCGGCAGGCGTCAGCTCGGTCCGCCCGGCAAACCGCATCAACTCGGTGATCCGGTGTTGCACCTCGAAAACCGTGCGCCGTCGGGTCTCGGTGGGATGTGCGGTGATGACCGGGACGACAGTGGCATCGGCAAGCGCTTTGCCGACCTGCTCATCGGTCAGATCGGCGGAATCGAGCTTGAGGTAGGTGGCCGCCAGGGACGAATCCTGAGGGGCATCACCGGCCCGGATGTGAATCGCCCGCCTGCGTTCGCGATGGATGTCTTCGGCGAGGTTGGCCAACAGGGCGAAGTGGCTGAAAGCGCGGATGACCGAAATGGCATCGGCGATGTCGATGTCGCGGAACAGTTCTTCGAGCTCGGTGCGGTCGATCTCGGAACGTCGCACCCGGAAGGACTCGACCCGGGCTTTCTCGACGAGGTCGAAGGTTTCCTCGCCTGCGTGTTTACGCACGATCTGTCCGAGGATTCCGCCCAGTAGGCGGATGTCCTCGCGCAACGGTTCGGTGAGTTCGCGATCGGTACTACCGGGATCCGGACGGGGCACAGAGGGGCGCTTATCAGTCACCCGTCCAGTATCTCTGGCCGAGGACGGGTTGCGCATGCCAACCACCCGTAACGACGCAGAGGGTTTACGAGAGCTTGATGTCCAGGCCGATGCCGAGGATGAAGATCGTCCAGATGATTCCGACGAATACGGTCAATCGGTCGAGGTTGCGCTCCACGACGGACGACCCCGACAGACTCGACTGAACGCCGCCACCGAACAGTGACGACAGGCCGCCACCTTTACCACGGTGGAGCAAGACCAGAACGATCAGCAAAACGCTGGTGATCACAAGTCCAATGTCCAGGGCAAGCTTCACGTGTTGATTCCCATCAGATCTGAAGTTCGAGCGGCCGATCTACGACTGTACCCGGCCATACCGCATAACCCGGAAATGGGGCGTTCGGGCGAGCTCGACCTGCGGCGGAGACGAAGCCGAAGGCGGAGCTCGACCAGCGACGGAGACGAAGCCGAAGGCGGAGCTCGACGGAATGCCTGTTCGCCCGAACACCCCAACTCACGAGATCAGGGCAGTGGACCACCGGCGGCGATGGCCGAGAGGGTGGCAAACTCGTCCGACTTGAGCGACGCGCCGCCGACCAGTGCACCGTCGACGTCGGTCTGGCCGACGATCTCCCCCACGTTCTTCGCGTTCACCGATCCGCCGTACAGGATGCGGACCGAGTCGGCGACCTTCGCATCGGCCAATTCGGCCAGTGTGGCCCGCAGTGCGGCACACACTTCCTGCGCGTCGGCAGCGCTGGCAACCCGTCCGGTACCGATGGCCCAGACCGGTTCGTAGGCGATGACGACCTTCGCGATCTCCGCGGCGCTCAGACCGGCGAGGGAGCCCTTGAGCTGCTCGATGTTGTAGTCGACGTGCTCACCGGCCTCGCGGATCTCCAGGCCCTCACCCAGGCACACGATCGGGGTCAGCTTGTACTTCAGCGCAGCCTTGGTCTTGGCCAGCACCACCGAATCCGTCTCGCCGTGCAGGGTGCGGCGCTCGGAGTGCCCGACGACCACAAAGGTGCAACCGAGCTTGGCCAGGAACGACCCGCTGATCTCACCGGTATAGGCACCGGAATCGTGCGCCGACAGGTCCTGTGCGCCATAGGTGAGCAGCAGCTTGTCGCCGTCGACGACGGTCTGCACGCTACGGATGTCGGTGAACGGCGGGATCACCGTCACGTCGACCTTGTCGAAGTACTTCGACGGCAGCGCGAAGGCGATCTTCTGAACCAGCGCGATGGCCTCGAGGTGGTTCAGATTCATCTTCCAGTTGCCCGCGATGAGCGGTTTACGCGATGCCATGTCAGTTCTCCAATACGGTCAGGCCGGGCAGTTCTTTGCCCTCGAGGAATTCGAGCGACGCCCCGCCACCGGTCGAGATGTGGGAGAAGCCGTCCTCGGGCAGGCCGAGCAGCCGAACCGCGGCCGCGCTGTCGCCACCGCCGACAACGGAGAACGCGCCACCACTGGTGGCACCGATGATCGCCTCGGCCAGACCCTTGGTCCCGGCCGCGAACTTCTCGAACTCGAACACGCCGGCCGGGCCGTTCCAGAACACGGTCTTGGCCTCGGCCAGAACCGCGGCGAACCGCTTGACCGACTCGGGTCCGATGTCCAGACCCATCCAGCCGTCCGGGATCTCCTCCGCCGAGACGACCTTCGCCTGCGCATCGGCGGCGAACTTGTCTGCCACGACCACATCGACCGGCAGGTGGATGACGTCACCGAAGCGCTCGAGGAGCGAGCGGCAGACGTCGATCTGATCTTCCTGCAGCAGCGAATTGCCCACCGGCAACCCACGGGCCGCCAGGAACGTGAACGCCATACCGCCACCGATCACCAGGGTGTCGACCTTGGGGGCCAACGCCTCGATGACACCGAGCTTGTCGGACACCTTCGAACCACCGAGCACCACCGCGTACGGACGGGCGGTGTCGGTGGTCAGCTTCACCAGAACCTCGACCTCGGCCGCGACCAGGCCGCCGGCGTAGTGCGGCAACAGCTTTGCCACGTCGTACACCGACGCCTGCTCGCGGTGCACAACACCGAAACCATCAGAGACGAACGCACCGTTGTCCCCGGTCAGTTCCACCAACGCCTTGGCGAGCTTCGCGCGCTCGGCAGCATCCTTGGAGGTCTCGCGCGGATCGAACCGCACGTTCTCCACCATCATCACGTCACCGTCGGTCAGACCCTCCGACCGTGCGAGGGCATCACCACCGACGACATCGGTGGCGAGCTGGACATTGCGTCCGAGCTCGGCACTGAGCCGCTCGGCGACCGGGGCCAGCGAAAACGCCGGATCCGGTACACCTTTCGGGCGACCGAGATGCGCGGTCACGATGACCTTTGCACCCGCTTCGGACAGGGACTTGATGGTGGGCACCGACGCCAGGATGCGACCTGGATCGGTGATTTTGCCATTGTCGAGCGGAACGTTGAGGTCGGAGCGGACCAAGACGGTCCGGCCTTCCACACCGGTCTCGAGCAGGTCTGCGAGGGTGGGTACCGAGATGGTCATCAGATGCGTTGTCTCTTTGCGATCGGTGATACGGGGTACAGGCGTTGTGCGAGGCAGGCGCAAACCTGCCGAAAACCAAAGGGCAAGAACCCTTTAGAGGGACTTGGCAACCAGTCCGATGAGATCCACGAGACGGTTGGAGTAGCCCCACTCGTTGTCGTACCAGGACACGATCTTGACCTGCTCGTCGATGACCTTGGTCAGCGGCGCGTCGAAGATCGAGGAATGCGCGTCGGTGACGATATCCGACGACACGATCGGGGCCGTGCTGTACTTCAGGATGCCCTTGAGCGGTCCCTCGGCAGCGGCCTGCATCGCAGCATTGATCTCGTCGACGGTGGCCTTCTTCTTGAGGATGGCCGTCAGGTCGGTGACCGAACCGGTCGGGATCGGCACCCGCAGGGCGTAGCCGTCGAGCTTGCCGAGCAGCTGCGGGAGAACCAGACCGATTGCCTTGGCGGCACCGGTGCCCGTGGGAACCACGTTGAGTGCTGCGGCGCGGGCGCGACGCAGGTCGCTGTGCGGGCCGTCCTGCAGGTTCTGATCCTGGGTGTAGGCGTGGATCGTGGTCATCAGACCCGAGACGATGCCGAACTCGTCATCGAGGACCTTGGCGATCGGTCCGAGGCAGTTGGTGGTGCACGAAGCGTTCGAGATGATGTTCTGGCTGCCGTCGTACTTGTCGTCGTTGACGCCCATCACGATGGTGATGTCTTCGCCCTTGGCGGGTGCGGAGATGATGACCTTCTTGGCGCCGGCCTCGAGGTGACCCTTGGCCTTGGCTGCGTCGGTGAAGATGCCGGTCGATTCGACGACAACGTCGACACCGAGGTCGCCCCACGGCAATTCGCTGAGCGGTCCGCGGTGAGCGAGTGCCTTGATCTTCTTGTCGCCAACAACGATGGTGTCGTCGCCTTCGAGCGAAACATCCTGCGGCAGACGGCCGAGGATGGAGTCGTACTTGAGGAGATGTGCCAGGCTCGCATTGTCGGTGAGATCGTTGACTGCAACGATCTCGACATCCGTGGTGCCCAGCGCCTTCTGCGCCTCTATCGCGCGGAAAAAGTTGCGGCCGATCCGGCCGAATCCGTTGACGCCTACCCGAACGGTCACTATGAGCTCCTTAGCTTTGCGGTGTGCTGGGCCATCGTGTGGCCCCGCCTCTGCGGCAATGCTCAGCCTAGTCGTCGCCCGCGCGCCAAGCACCCCCGGTCCGCCTGCGGCAATGCGCGCAACATGCACGTGACGTGCATTTCGCAGGAGAACCGGGCGTGGCTTGCTATTCGTCGTCGAGGAGGTCGGCGGTGACGGCCGACTCGGTGTCCGGAATTCCGTCTGTCCTGGCCTTCTTGTCAGCCATCGACAGCAGCCGCCGAATACGCCCTGCCACAGCATCTTTCGTCATCGGCGGATCGGCCAGCTGGCCGAGTTCCTCGAGCGAGGCCTGCCGGTGGGTGATGCGCAGCTGACCGGCCGAGATCAGGTGGTCGGGAACCTGATCGCCGAGGATCTCCAGCGCGCGCTCGACCCTGGCGGCCGCGGCCACCGCGGCGCGGGCAGATCGGCGCAAGTTGGCATCGTCGAAGTTGGCCAGGCGGTTGGCCGTCGCCCGGACCTCGCGCCGCATCCGACGCTCTTCCCAGGTCAGCCTGGTGTCCTGCGCGCCCATGCGGGTCAGGAGTGCACCGATGGCCTCTCCGTCGCGGATGACCACGCGGTCGGCGCCGCGGACCTCACGGGCCTTCGCGGTGACACCGAGGCGACGGGCGGCGCCGACAAGCGCCAGTGCCGCTTCCGGACCGGGGCAGCTGACCTCCAGAGCCGACGAACGGCCCGGTTCCGTCAGTGAGCCATGAGCCAGGAAAGCTCCCCGCCAGGCGGCTTCGGCGTCGCCGACACTGCCGCCGACAACCTGTGCGGGCAGACCACGCACCGGGCGTCCGCGCATGTCGAGCAGGCCGGTCTGACGGGCCAGGGCCTCGCCGTCTTTGGTGACCCGGACGATGTAGCGGGCGCTCTTACGGATGCCTCCGGCGCTCAGGACGTGCGCTTCGGAGTTGTATCCGTAGAGCTCGAAGATCTCACGCTTGAGTCGTCGTGCGACGTTGCCGAGATCGACCTCGGCTTCGACCACCACCCGGCCGGCCACAATGTGGAGTCCGCCCGCGAATCGCAACAGCGCTGAAACCTCTGCCTTTCGGCAACTCACCTGCGTCACCGCCAGCCGACTCAGTTCGTCTTTGACCGCGGATGTCATCGCCACCGGACGCGTTCTCCCTCTGTGGATGTCGTTTCAACTTTCGATCGGTAGCCTGCCGATTCACTATCGCACAAGCCACCTATGAGAGCGGCAACCCTGTCTGGGTCATGGGTGTGGGTTCCCGCAACCGCGAGTTCACCATCGTGCAGCGTAGCCCCAAATTTCGCCGCCGCTCGCTCAACGTGTTCACGCTCTGATCCCACCGGCACAGAACCCGAGTCCACGAGCACATGATCGACCCGGAAATCGTCGGCGTGAGCGAGCAGGACGTGCAGATGCCGCTCCACCGAAAAGCCGGTTGTCTCACCGGGTTCGGGAGCCAGGTTGACGATCAACACCTTCTTCGCGGACGTCCGTTTGAGGGCGGCGAGCTGATCGGGTACCAGCACATGCGGGATGACACTGGAGAACCAGGAGCCCGGACCCAGCACCACCAGATCGGCGGACTCGATCGCCTCGATCGCCTCCGGGCAGGCCGGCGGCGGGTTCGGCGAGAGGCGTACGCGGCGCACGATGCCCGGCGTCGTTGCAACCGCGACCTGACCGCGGATCGCCCGGCTGATCCGCGGATCGTCCTCGAGACCCGAGACATCGGCCTCGATCTCGAGACCGGTGGTCGACATCGGCAAGACCCGGCCGCGGACCCCGAACAATGCGGTCATCATCTCGAGTGCCTGCACCGCATCGCCTGTGGCCTCCGTCAGTCCGGCCAGCAGCAGGTTGCCGACCGGGTGTCCGGCCAGCGCGCCGCGTCCACCGAAACGGTGCTGTAGCAACGACGCCCACTCCTGCGGCGGCCTTACACCCGGACCGACGTCGGCGCCGTCACTCGGCGGCTCGGTGGCTGCGAGCAGAGCTGCGATGGCCATGCGGAGGTCACCGGGCGGCAGGACGCCGAGTTCGGACCGGAGCCGGCCCGAGGAACCGCCGTCGTCGGCAACCGTCACGACCGCGGTCACATCGTCGCTCAGCAACCGCATCGCCGTCAGGGTTGCGTACAGTCCATGCCCTCCCCCGAGAGCCACGATCTTCACTCGCGCCCCAGATCTCGGTGGGCCACTCGGACCGAGAAGGAGCCGTCGGCGTCCGTCGCCTTGGACAGTGCCGCGGCCAGGGCTTCGGTGATCGCCACACTCCGGTGTTTGCCACCGGTGCAGCCGATCGCAACGGTCATGTAGCGCTTGCCCTCACGTCGGTATCCGTCGCCGACCAATCTCAGGATCTGCTCGTATTTCTCGAGGAATTCCGGCGCGCCCTCCTGGCCGAGGACGTAGTCACGGACCGGTTGTTCCAGTCCGTTGTGGTCTTTGAGTTCGGGTACCCAGTAGGGATTGGGAAGGAATCGGACGTCGGCGACCATGTCGGCGTCGATCGGCAGACCGTATTTGAAACCGAACGATTCGACCACCACACTCACATCGGCGACCGAGGCCTCGGCGTATGCGCCCTCGATGATCACGCGGAGCCGCTGTACCGACAGACCCGATGTGTCGACCACGAGATCGGCCCGTTCCTTGACCCCCGCCAGCATCGCGCGTTCGGTCACGATCGCAGAGATCAGGGTGCCGTTGCCCTGCAGCGGGTGTCGGCGGCGGACCTGCTCGAACCGTTGGACCAGGACCTGGTCGGATGCCTCGATGAAGATGACGCGCGGCTCGATACCGACCCGATCGAGGTCGGCGCGCAGGGTCTCCAGCGCCGAGGCGTAGGAGTCGTCCTGGATCCGCATCACGATCGCCAGCCGCGAGATCGCCGAATCGGCGCCCCTGGCCAGTTCGACCATCGAACCGATCAACGTGTGGGGCACGTTGTCGGCGACGTACCAGCCGGCATCCTCGAGGAGATTGCCAACGGTACTGCTGCCTGCGCCGGACAAACCGGTGACCAGTAGTACGTCGGGGGTCTGTGCGGGCGGCGGCGTGACCGCGTTCTCGACTTCACTCACGTTGTGGGTCCTGTCTGCTCACTCGACTGATTATGTTCGACAAGTGCCGCTTGCACCGCACGTGCGGTCATCTGCCCGATACCCGGTACCTCGGCGATCTCCTCGACCGTGGCCTGTCGCAGGTTCGCGACCGATCCGAAATGGGAGACCAGAGCCGCGCGCCGGGTGCTGCCGAGCCCGGGCACACCGTCGAGCGCCGAGGCCGTCATCCGCTTGCTGCGCTTGCTGCGATGGAAGCTGATGGCGAAACGATGCGCCTCGTCGCGGACGCGCTGTAGCAGGAACAGCGCCTCACTGGTGCGGGGGAAGATCACCGGATCGTCGTCACCGGGCACCCACACCTCCTCGAGGCGCTTGGCCAGACCCACCACGGCCACATCGGTGATGTTCAACTCGTCGAGCACGGCCGCGGCCGCGTGCACCTGCGGCGCACCGCCGTCGACGACGAACAGGTTCGGGGGGTAGGCAAATCGTCGGGGCCGCCCGGTTTTCGGGTCGATTGCCGCCTCCGGGGCAACATCTCCCCCGTCTGCGCCCTCTGCGACATCGATCGGGGCCGGCTTGCCGTCTGCAACATCGACCCGATGCCGCAGGAACCGGCGTCGGGTGACCTCGGCGATCGACGCCACGTCGTCGGAATGCCCGTCCCCGGCAGCCTCTTTGATCGAATAGTGGCGATAGTCGGACTTCCGCGGCAGACCGTCCTCGAACACCACGAGCGACGCCACGACATCGGTGCCCTGCACATGTGAGATGTCGATACATTCGATGCGCAACGGCGCAGAGTCGAGTCCGAGCGTCTCCTGGATCTCGGTGAGGGCCGCCGACCGGGTGGTCAGATCGCCTGCCCGCTTGAGTTTGTGATGTGCCAACGCGTCCGCGGCATTGCGGTGCACGGTTTCCATCAGCGCCTTCTTGTCGCCGCGCTGCGGGATCCGCAGGTCGACGTTGCTGCCACGCAGCCGCGTCAGCCAGTCACGGACCTCATCGACATCGGGCGGAAGGGCCGGGACGAGAACCTCCCTTGGCACCGGATCGGCCTTCGTATGGCCGTCGTCCACCGACACCGACTCGGCCTGATCGGCCTGTTCGCCGTAGAACTGGGTGAGGAACTGGCCCACCTGATCTGCCAGGTCGTCGTCACCGGACTTCTCGACGATCCAGCCGCGCTGGCCTCGGACCCGTCCACCACGAACATGGAAGACCTGGACCGAGACCTCGAGCTGATCGCCTTCCATCGCAACGAGATCGGCATCGGTTCCGTCTCCGAGGACCACCGACTGGCGTTCGAGTGCACGGCGCAGCGCGGCGATGTCGTCGCGTAGCCGCGCGGCACGCTCGAAATCCAGCTCGGCGGAGGCCTTCTCCATCTGGGCTTGCAGGTTGTTGATCATCCGGTCGGTGCGGCCGGCCAGGAAGTCGCAGAAGTCCTCGACGATGGCGCGGTGCTCGGCGGCACTGACCCGGCCGACACACGGTGCGGCGCATTTGTCGATGTAACCGAGCAAGCAGGGCCGGTCGATCTGATGATGCCGCTTGAAAACCCCCGAGGAACAGGTGCGTGCCGGAAAGACCCGGGTCAGCAGATCGAGCGTTTCCCGGATGGCCCAGGCATGCGAATACGGGCCGAAGTAGCGCACGCCCTTGCGCCGCGGTCCGCGGTAGACGAACAGCCGCGGGTACTCCTCGTTCATCGTCACGGCCAGCATCGGATAACTCTTGTCATCGCGATAGCGGACGTTGAACCGCGGATCGAACTCTTTGATCCAGTTGTATTCGAGCTGGAGTGCCTCGACCTCGGTGGCGACCACCGTCCATTCCACGGAGGCGGCGGTTGTCACCATTTGGCGGGTGCGCGGATGCAGCGTCGTCAGGTCGGCAAAGTAAGACGTCAGGCGAGAGCGGAGGTTTTTCGCCTTGCCCACATAGATCACTCGCTGATGCGCGTCCCGGAACTTGTAGACGCCGGGGTCGGTGGGGATGCTCCCCGGGACCGGTCGGTACGTCGTCGGGTCAGCCACAAATCCAGGCTAGTACCCCGCAGTGACAGATCGTGAATCCCCTGGGTCAGGCCTGCCGAGAATCGCCGTGTCGGTCCTGTCGACCGAACCGTTCGTGCAGGGCCCGGACCTCGGCCATCGCATTGACCGCCCGGTCACCGTCGTTGGCCTGAATGGCCAGGATCGGCACGTGCTCGTCCTCGGGCAGTTCCAGGCGCGCCCAGCTCCCACTGTGCGGGTACCGGATGCCCTCGATGATCGACCAGTCAAAAATCCGCTCGTTGAACAGATTTCGGACCGCGATCCCTTCGGCACCGACCCGGATCCGCGCCCGGGCGATCAGCATGAACGAACCACCGATGATGATGCCGAGCCCGACCATGGCGATTTGATCGGCGAGCTTGAAGACGACGCCGGAGTCACCCACCTGGAGCAGCAACGCGACGATCACATGCACGATCACAACCGCCGCAGCGGCGATCATCGAGTAGCGCGGTGACTTTCGCGGCCGGTAGACCATGAGCCACCTGGGTTCGTCGGTCACCGCAGCACCGGTTCCGGTCTTCGCCCGAGAACGCATCAGACTTCTGCGTTGTATTCGCCGCGGGACAGCGCGCGCAGGGTCAACGCCGAGGCGATCGCCGCCGTCGCAGCCTGCGCGCCCTTGTCTTCCTTCGAATCAGGCAGACCTGCGCGGTCCAAGGCCTGCTGCTCGTTGTTGGTGGTGAGCACGCCGTTGCCGACCGGGGTCGCCTCGTCGAGCGAGACCCGGGTCAGGCCGCTGGTGACCGCATCACAGACGTAGTCGAAATGGGGGGTATCGCCGCGGATCACGACACCGAGGGCGACCACCGCGTCGTGATTACGGGCCAGCGCCTGCACGATGACGGGGAGCTCGATGGCACCGGCCACCCGCACGATCGTCGGATCGGTGATCCCGACCTGCGCCGCCGCGGTGGTGGCGCCGGCGAGCAACGACTCACAGATCGTCGAATGCCATTGCGAGGCAACAATTGCCAGCCGCAGACGGCTCGCGTCACCCAGGTCCAGTGTTGGTTCTCCGGCACCGCTCATGCTGGATTGCCTCCGCTCAGCTCAGTGTCTTGGTGATCCAACTCATTGCCTTGATGGAGATCGTCGAGACCGACGAGGTCATGACCCATCCGGTCCCGTTTGGTACGCAGGTACCGCAAGTTCTCCGCATTGGGCCGAACCGGCATCGCAACCCGTTCGGTGATGTGCAGGCCATAGCCGTCCAGGCCAACACGTTTGGCCGGATTGTTGGTCAGCAGGCGCATCGACGAGACACCGAGATCGACGAGGATCTGGGCGCCGAGACCGTAGTCGCGGGAATCGGCGGGCAGGCCGAGCTCCAGGTTCGCATCGACGGTGTCGGAACCGGCGTCCTGCAGCTGGTAGGCCTGCAGCTTGTGCAGCAGACCGATGCCACGTCCTTCATGGCCGCGCATGTAGAGCACGATGCCGCGGCCTTCGGCGGCGACCATCTCCATCGCCGCGTCGAGCTGCGGACCGCAATCGCAGCGCAGCGATCCGAAGACATCTCCGGTCAGGCATTCCGAGTGCACGCGGACCAGGACGTCGTTGCCCTCACCGTCGGGTCCGGCCACGTCACCCAGGACCAGGGCGACGTGCTCGACCTCGTCGTAGATGCTGGTGTAACCGACGGCCCGGAAAGCGCCGTGGCGCGTGGGGATCCGGGCATCGGCGACTCTTACGACATGCTTCTCGTGTCGACGGCGCCAGGCGATCAGGTCGGCGATCGAGATCAGCGCCAGGTCGTGCTCGTCGGCGAAGACCCGGAGTTCCGGGGTCTGCGCCATCGCGCCCTCGTCCTTCTGGCTGACGATCTCGCAGATCACGCCTGCGGGAGCCAGGTTGGCCATCCGGGCCAGATCCACTGCGGCCTCGGTATGCCCGGGACGGCGCAGGACGCCGCCCTCTTTGGCACGCAGCGGAACCACATGTCCGGGGCGGGTGAAGTCGCCTGCCGTAGTGGTCGGGTCGGCGAGCAGACGCATGGTCGCGGCGCGGTCCGAAGCACTGATACCGGTGCCGATTCCCTCGCGGGCATCGACGGTCACGGTGTAGGCGGTGCCGTGCTTGTCCTGGTTCACCGAGTACATCGGCGGCAGACCGAGGCGGTCGCAATCGTCGCCGTCGAGAGGGACACACAGGTAGCCGGAGGTGTACCGGACCATGAACGCCACCAATTCGGGCGTGGCCTTCTCGGCCGCGAAGATCAGGTCGCCTTCGTTCTCGCGATCCTCGTCATCGACGACGACAACCGCTTTACCTGCGGCGATATCGGCGATCGCACGTTCAATCGTGTCGAACTTGGTGCCCTGATGTAGGCCTGCAGTGGTGCCCACCTGGTTGCTCATTACTCCACTCCGATCGCGGATAGCCGTTCGACGTATTTGGCTATCACGTCGACCTCTAGGTTAACGACCGCACCCGCAGTCGCTTCCCCCAAGGTGGTCAACGCGAGAGTCGTTGGGATGAGCGATATCTCAAACCAGTCCGGGCCGATCGACGAAACGGTCAACGAAACACCATCGACGGTGATAGATCCCTTTTCGACGATGTAGCGGGCGATGGAACCGGTGGTCCCGATCCGCACGACGGTCCAGTTCTCGCCGGGTGTGACCGATTCCACGGTCCCGATGCCATCGACGTGACCCTGGACGATGTGGCCACCGAAGCGGCCGCCCGCGAGCATCGCGCGTTCCAGATTGACCGGGCTGCCGGGCCCGAGGTCGGCCAGCGAACTGCGCCGCAGCGTCTCACCCATCACGTCAACGGTGAATGCGCCGTCGTCCGTGAGGTCGACCACGGTCAGACAGACCCCATTGACGGCAATCGAATCCCCGTGTCCGGCATCGCTGGTGACCAGCGGACCCCGGACGGTGAATCGTGCCGCATCGGTCAAGTCTTCACGCGCAACAATGCTGCCGCGTTCCTCGACGATTCCCGTGAACATCGCCTACTCCTTCAATCGCTTTGCGATCTCAGGGCGGCACATGGCCGGGTCGGAGAAGACCCACCAGGTGGAGTTCTCTCACGTCCGGACTATGACCGTCGGCTCCGGGATCTCACCGGAATCTGCTCGACCCCTCACCGGGTGAGGGCGCTCGCGGGCTCAGTGACCAACTGTCGTCGATTCACTTTTACCGCCGGTGGGGAATTACACCCCGCCCCGAGAACTTCCACCTTAGAAACTATCACATCGGACATATATCGTGACCAGGGCTAACGACATGAATCGGCCGGTCAGGGCGCTGAATCAGATTGCATTCAGTGTGAGCAGAATGTCGTCGCCCAGTGTTTCGACGCTCTCGGTGGTGAACCGGCGCGCCTGAGACAACGTCAGGACCGAATCGTCGACCACTGCGGCCGCTCCCCCGCCGATCACCAGCGGCGCCAGGTACGCCTGGACGCGATCGACGAGCCCGGCTGCGAAGAACGCACCCAGCAACCGCGCCCCACCCTCGATCTGGACGTTGGTCAACTCCCCCAACTCCTCGATCACCCGCGCCGGGTCGTGCGCGGCGATCTGTACCGTCCGGGCGCTCGAATCGAAGATGTTCGCCTCGGCCGGGATCTCCCGTCGACCGACGATCACCCGTAGCGGCTGATGTTCGCGCAACGAACCGTCCGGATATCGAGCCGTCAACGACGGATTGTCGGCGAGCACGGTTCCGGTGCCGACCACGATGGCGTCGATCTGCCCACGTTCGTGGTGCACCCGCTCGCGTGCAGCACTGCCGGTGATCCATTGACTGGTTCCGTCCGGAGCGGCGATCCGGCCGTCGATGGACGCTGCGAACTTGGCGGTGACCATCGGCCGTCCGCGCTCATGCCGGAACAGCCATTCCCGCAACGGACCGTCCCGCACCTCGTCGATGCCGACACCCGCCTGCACCGAGATGCCGGCCTGTTCGAGTCGGGCGTGACCTCCGCTGGCCAACGGGTTCGGGTCCGAGACCGCATAGACCACCGCGTGCACACCCGCCGCGATCAAGGCCTCGGTGCACGGACCGGTACGGCCCGTGTGATTACAGGGTTCGAGAGTGACCACCGCGGTACCGCCTGCGGCCCGCAGCCCGGCCTGCTCGAGGGCGACGACCTCGGCATGAGCGCCACCGGGCGGCTGGGTGTGTCCGACCCCGACCACCGAACCGTCGATGTCCAGGATCACCGCCCCCACCGGCGGGTTGGGGGTGCTCTGGCCGCGGGCGCCGTACGACTCGGTGATCGCCCGGTGCATCGCCTCGCCGATCAGCCCCGTCATGGCAGCGCGCGGCCCGCTGCTGCCTGCGCGCGCAGCGATTTCACGGCCTCGGCAGGATCGCTTGCGCCGTAGACCGCGGAACCTGCGACGAAGCAGTCCACACCGGCCTCGGCGGCCTGTTCGATGGTGTCGGCGTTGATACCGCCGTCGATCTCCACCAGGATCCGCAGCTCACCGGAGTCGACCAGCGAGCGCACCCGGCGCACCTTGTCGAGCACCCCGGCGATGAACGATTGACCGCCGAAGCCCGGCTCGACACTCATCACCAGGAGGGTGTCGAAGCTCTTGAGGATCTCGAGATACGGATCGAGTTCGGTGCCGGGCTTGATGCTCAGGCCCGCCTTGGCGCCGGCCGCGCGAATGTCCTTGGCGACCGCGATCGGGTCGTCGGTGGCCTCGGCGTGGAAGGTGACGTTGTGCGACCCGGCCTCGGCGTATCCGGGCGCCCAACGGGCCGGATCCTCGATCATCAGGTGGCAGTCGATCGGGATGTCGGTGGCCTTGAGCAAACTCTCGACGACCGGCAGTCCCAGCGTGAGGTTGGGCACGAAATGTCCGTCCATGACGTCGACGTGTAGCCAGTCGGCACCCTTGACCGCATCGGCCTCGGCGCCGAGCTTTGCGAAATCGGCGGACAAGATGGACGGCGCGATCATGGGTGGCGTTTGCATGACAGCAATCTTATGTGCCCCTCCACCTCACAAACGCTCCGGTTATACGAAGACGCTCCGCATACATGCGGAGCGTCTTCGTATAACCGGAGCGTCTGCGGTCAGTCCTTGCGGAGCGCCGCGAAGAACATCGCGTCGGTGCCGTAGAGATGTGGCCACAGCTGGACGTACGGGCCGGGACCGACACCCTCGATCGGCACCAGGTCGCGGGTTTCGATGGCGGTGATGGGGAGTTCGGCGACCGCGCGGTCGACCACCTGCGTCGTCTCCGCCGGGTGCGGTGAACAGGTGGCGTAGACGACCACGCCGCCCGGGCGTAGTAACTTCACCGCGGATTCGAGCAGTTCTTGTTGCAGCACAACGAGTTCGGCAACGTCGGCGGGGGTCCGTCGCCAGCGGGCCTCGGGACGACGCCGCAGCGCACCCAGACCGGAACACGGCGCGTCGACGAGGATCCGGTCGTATCCGGGCTCCAAGCCCGGGTCGCGGCCGTCGGCAACCTTCACATCGACCGGCAGATCGCGCGTGGCCTTTCGGATCAATTCGGCTCGGTGCGGGGCCTTTTCGATGGCGTCCACGCGGGCACCCTCGATCTCGGCCAGTGCACCGAGCAGTGCCGCCTTGCCGCCCGGCCCGGCGCAGAGGTCGAGCCAACGGCCGTTGTCTTCGCCGACGAGGGGCGCCTGCGCCAGTGACCGGGCGACGAGCTGACTGCCCTCGTCCTGGACGCCGGCCATGCCTTCACGAATCGGGTCGAGGTCACCGGGATCGCCACCGTCGAGATAGACGCAGTACGGCGAATAGCGCCCGACCTCGCCACCGGTGATCAACGCGAGTTCTTCCGCGGTGAGCAGTCCGGGGCGGGCCACCAGATGTGTCAGTGGCCGTTCGTCGTCGGCCGCCAAGGCCGCCTGCAGCGCCCCGGCCGAACCGCCCAGTGCGTCATTGAAGACCTCGGCGATCCATTTGGGGTGGGCGTACTGGAATGCCAGGTGCCCGATCAGGTCCTCGGTGATGGGCGGCGCGAGTTCCTGCACCCACAGATCTTCGTCGCGCTGAGAAACCTTGCGCAGGATCGCGTTGACGAAGCCGACCGGTCCGTGTCCGACGCGCGAACGCACCAGATCCACCGATGTCGACACCGCTGCGTGCGCACCGATCCGGGTCCGCAGGAGTTGGTAGGTACCCAGGCGCAGGACGTCGAGTACGGGACCGTCGATGTCCGCGACCGGCCGCTTGGCGACGTACGTGATGATCGCGTCCAACATGCCCGTAGCGCGGCACGTGCCATATGTGAGCTCGGTGGCCAGCGCCGCATCGCGACCGGTGATCTTCCGGTCGCGCAACATCTTCGGCAGGATCAGGTTGGCGTACGCGTCCCGTTCGCGGACGGCTTTCAGGACATCGGCGGCGGCGATGCGGGCCGGGTCGATCGGTGTGGATTCACGTTGGGTGCCTGCCTGGTTGTCGGTGCCGGGCTTCCCACTGGGCTGGTTCATGACAATGCCTGTCCGTCGGTGAGCCTGGCTCCGCGTGCCCAATCGGCACCGGCCATGGCTTTTTTGCCTTGTGGTTGAACCACATCGAGGCGGATGGGATCGGTTTGGGTGCCGACCATGAGTGCTTTTTTGGTGACGCGCAATTCACCGGGTGCCGGTCGCTCGTCGACGTCGGACACGATCGAGCACTTCGCGATCTTGACGCGCAGATCTCCGAGATTCGTCCACGGACCCGGCGCCGGCGTCATCGCGCGGATGTGACGGTCGACGAGATGGGCCGGGAGATCCCAGCGGATCCGGGCGTCGTCGATGGTGATCTTGGGCGCCGTACTGATGCCGTCGGCGGGCTGCGGCACGGCGATCAGGGTGCCGTCCTCGAGCCCGTCGATGGTCGACACCAGCAATCCGGCGCCGGCTTCCGCCAACCGACCGAGCAGGTCACCCGCGGTGTCGGTGGGCCGGATACGTTCGGTGACGACGCCGAATACCGGGCCGGTGTCCAGGCCCGCCTCGATCCGGAATGTCGTGGCACCGGTCATCTCGTCCCCGGCGGCGATCGCGGCTTGGACCGGTGCGGCGCCGCGCCAGGCCGGCAGGAGCGAGAAGTGCAGGTTGACCCACCCGTACTCGGGCAGGTCGAGCAGTTCGGCCGGAACCAGTCCCCCGTAGGCGACCACCGGGATGCACTCCGGCGCCCAGGCGCGCAATTGCTCAACCGCCTCGGGGTCGGCGAGCCGTCGGGGTGTGATGACGGGGACGTTGTTGTCGTCGGCGAGTTGCGCGACGGGTGAACGCGACACCTTACGTCCACGCCCGGCCGCGGCATCGGGACGACTGATGACACCGACCACCTCATGGCGATCGGAGTCGAGCAGTGCCTGCAACGATCCGACGGCGGGCTCAGGTGTGCCCGCAAACACCACCCGCATGTACAACCTCCATTGTCGAGAAGCGCCGCCAAAGATCGAGACGGCCATCCGAACAAGCTTAGAGGGCGGCTTGTACTCAGCCGATGGTCGGTGGATCCATCTGCACGCGGATCGGGGATGTTTCGTGCTGGGCGATCCGTCCGATCAACGCCACGCGTAATGCGGCGGCCAGGGCACGTCCGTCCGACCGTTTGCAGCGCAACAGTATTCGTTGCGGATCGGGTACCTCTGCCCGATCCAGACCCGACGGCAACCGAACCCCCGCAGGCAGTTCGACGGGTCCGAGCACTTCCCCACCCTCGGGCAGTGTCACCTTCTCGGCGAAGGCGATGACGGCAGGCCCGGCTCCGTCGATCGATGCCATGGTCACCGCAGGCGGAAACGCGAGTTCGGTGCGTTGATCGAGTTCGGTTTGCGCGTAGCCGACGGGATCCCACCGGATCACCGCCTGCACCGGGGCGAGACCGGCATCGGCGACCACCACGACCGTGCCGCCCTGACCATGCGGTCGCACCAGCATCGCCGCCGACAGCCACCGCCGGACGGCTTCCTCCCCGGCACGCAGTTCGGTGCGATCGAGCTGAGCCCAGGTGTCGAGCAGGATCACCGCGCCGTAGCCGCCCGCGGCGACCGGTTCGGCACCCGGCGTCGAGACCACCACGCGGGCACCGTCCTCGACGTGTTCGACGAGTTTGTCACCGCCGGAGGTGAGGATCGGCACTCCGGGAAACGCGCGGCCCAGCTCTTCGGCGGTCCGGCCGGCCCCCGTGGTCAAGGCCCGGACCTTGGTGAAACCGCATTCGGCGCAACGGAAGTCGGCTTCGGGATGTCCACACCACCGACAGCTGAGCATGCCGAGACGCGAACTGCTCGCATCGGAGGGACCGTCGGCCTGCATCGGTCCGTGACAGCGACGGCAGCGCACGTGTGATCGGCAGCGTTCGCACGCCAGCGACGGCAGGTAGCCGCGGCGGGGCACGCTGAACAGCACCGGGGTGTCGGCCGCAACAGCGGCTCGGGCGGCGTCGAAGGCAAGCGCCGGAATGCGGGCCGAGCGGGCCAGCGGGTCGCGGGCCACCCGGTTGTCCTCGTCGGAGAGTGCTTTGATCCGCGGAGTCCGTTCGCGGATGACGGCCCGGGGCGCGGTGAGGTCGTGGGCCCAGCCGGCGGCGACGAGCGCCTGGGTTTCGGTTGTTCGGGCCGAACCGGCCAGGATCAGCGCACAGGTCTCCGAATGCGAGCGCAGGACCGCGACCTCACGGGTGTGCGGATAAGGCGCCCGGGGTTCGCAGAGGCTGTCGTCGCCGTCGTCCCAGACCACGATCAATCCCAGATTCGGGATCGGTGCAAACGCCGCACTGCGGGTACCGATCACCACCGATGCCTGACCCCGCAGCGCGCGCAACCAGCGTCGATACCGCGCTGACGGACCGAGGCCTGCTGACAACGAGACCACGCGATCACCGATCAGGGCGGCGCAGGCCGTCTCGAGTCGATTCAGGTCACGCTGGTCGGGCACCACGATGATGGTGCTGCGCCCGCTGATCATGGTGTGGCAGGCGACTTCGGCCAGCCGGGCAGGCCAGTCCTCGCCGGGCAGTGCCTGCCACGCCGCCCGTGCGGCCTTGCCGTCGGCGACCGCACCCAGGAACGAGTCCGCGTGCCGATACGGGTCCCAGCCCGCCAGATCCACCGTCGGAGGTACCGGCGTACCGGCCGGGGCCGCGGTGGCCTGTTCGGTCCGGGCATGCCGGGGTGGGATGGCCAGGCGCAAGACGTCGGTCATCGTCCCGGCGTACCGGTCGGCGACCGCCCGTGCCAGCGCTGCCAGCTCAGGAGTGAGGACCTGCTCGGGCGAGGTCACACGTTCGAGCCAGCCGAGCCGACCGGGATGGTCACTCGACTCGATGCGCTCGAGCAGATACCCGTCGACCAGGCGCCCGGAAAAGCGGACCCGCACCCGGACACCGGGCTGGGCCTGCTCGTCCTGGGCAGCGGTGACCTGATAGTCGAACGGTCGGTCCAGATGTGCCAGACCCAGCAACGGCAGAACACGCGCGATCGGGAGCCGCGGGGCTGGCTCACGATCGTTCTTGGGGGCGATGGGCCTGGCTCAGACTAGATGCGTCAGATACCCGCCGCCGCGCGCAGCTTGTCGGCGCGGTCGGTGTGTTCCCACGGCAGGTCGATGTCGGTGCGGCCGAAGTGGCCGTAGGCGGCGGTCGGCGCGTAGATCGGTCGCAAGAGGTCGAGGTCACGGATGATCGCGCCCGGACGCAGGTCGAACACCTCGGTGATCGCCGACTGGATCTTGGCCGGATCGACGTTCTCGGTGCCGAAGGTCTCGACGAACAGACCAACGGGGGCAGCCTTGCCGATGGCGTAGGCGACCTGTACCTCGATGCGTCCGGCCAGGCCGGCTGCGATCGCGTTCTTGGCCACCCAGCGCATCGCGTACGCGGCGCTACGGTCGACCTTCGACGGATCCTTGCCCGAGAAGGCGCCGCCACCGTGACGGGCCATGCCGCCGTAGGTGTCGACGATGATCTTGCGACCGGTCAGGCCGGCGTCGCCCATCGGTCCGCCGAGGACGAACTTGCCGGTCGGGTTGACCAGCAGGCGCACGTCACTGGTGTCGAGGAACCCGAGGTTCAGCTCTTCGAAGACCGAACCGAGGACCTGGTTGCGGATGTCCGGGGTCAGCAGGTTCTCGAGGTCGATGTCGGCGGCATGCTGGGTCGAGATGACCACGGTGTCGAGGCGGACCGGCTTGTCACCGACGTATTCGATGGTGACCTGGGTCTTGCCGTCGGGACGCAGGTACGGCAGCACGCCGGTCTTGCGGACCTCGGTCAGGCGGCGCGCGAGGCGATGGGCCAACGCGATCGGGACCGGCATGTATTCGGGGGTCTCGTCGGTGGCGTACCCGAACATCAGGCCCTGATCACCGGCGCCCTGGCGGGCGATCTCGTCTTCGGTGATGCCCTCGACGCGCGACTCATAGGCGTTGTCGACACCCTGGGCGATCTCGGGTGACTGCGCACCGATCGCGACGTTGACGCCACAGGAGTTGCCGTCGAAGCCCTTGGCCGAGGAGTCGTAACCGATCTCCAGGACCTTCTCGCGGACGATCTTCGGGATGTCGGCGTAGGCGGTGGTGTTGACCTCACCCGCGACGTGGACCTGTCCGGTGGTCACCAGGGTCTCGACCGCGACCCGCGCACGCGGGTCCTCGGTGAGCAGGGCATCCAGGATCGAGTCGCTGATCGCGTCACAAATCTTGTCGGGGTGACCTTCGGTGACGGACTCGCTTGTGAACAAACGGGAATCGGTCATGGATTTCCTCTCGGCAGCGGTGGTCCTGGAGCGGACGGGTCGTGGGCGCGAAAACCCGCGGACCTCAAATTACACAGGCTTGGTCTTGTTGGTTGCATCGCCCATCGATGCCCCATCATCAGGGCGCATGGCGACAACCGCGTCAAGTATTCGGCTCGCCATGAGTGTTTTGGTTCCCAGCGGTAGCGCGGTCTCGTGGCCGTCGGCGGCAAGCACCCAACCGGTGTTGTGGTCCATGCCGAAAGCCTTACCGTCACCGACCGCGTTCACGACGAGCAGATCGCAACCCTTGCGGGCCAGCTTGGCGCGTCCGTGGTCCAGGACTCCATGATGCTCGTCGCCGGTCTCGGCGGCAAAGCCGACGATCGACACGTCCGCCGGAATCTCTCCGGCGCGACGCGCTTCGACCAGCCCGGCCAGGATGTCGGGGTTGGTGGTCAGCTCGATCGGTGCCGGGCCGTCACCGGTCTTCTTGATCTTCGACTGCGCCACCGACACGGGCCGGAAATCGGCGACCGCGGCGGCCATGATCACCACATCGGTTTCGGGCGCCCGCTTGGCCATCTGTTCGGACAGGTGCTCGGCGGACTTGATCCGCACGAGTTCGACTCCGGCGGGGGTTGCGAGGTCGTCGGTGGCACCGGCCACCAGCGTGACCTGCGCACCGCGTTGCGCGGCAGCCCGGGCCAGGGCGTAACCCTGCTTGCCCGAACTGCGATTGCCGAGGTAGCGGACCGGGTCGAGTGGTTCGCGGGTACCGCCGGCACTGATCAGGAACCGCACGCCGCTCAGGTCGTACGGCAGGGCGTCGGAGCGTTCAAGAAGGAGTTCACCGAGTAGGGCGATCTCCTGCGGGTCGGGCAGACGTCCGGCACCGGAGTCGACGCCGGTCAGTCGTCCCGATGCGGGGGTGATCACGGTGGCGCCGTGCGCTCGCAGGGTGCGGACGTTGGTCTGGGTGGCCGGGTGCTCCCACATCTCTGTGTGCATCGCCGGGACGAACATCACCGGGCAACGCGCGGTGAGCAGCGTCGAGGTCAACAGGTCATCGGCTCGGCCGGATGCGGCCCGTGCCATCAGGTCGGCGGTGGCCGGAGCGATGATGACCAGGTCGGCTTCTTGCCCCAGACGCACGTGTGCGACCTGGGGTACGTCGTCGAACACCTCGGTGCTCACCGGATTACCGCTGAGTGCCTCGAAGGTGGCCGCGCCGACGAATTTGAGGGCCGATTCGGTGGGGATGACCCGCACACCGTGACCGGCCTCGGTGAAGTGGCGGATGACGGAGCCGACCTTGTAGGCCGCGATCCCTCCGCCTACGCCCACAACGATGTTCTTGCGTGCACTAACCGCTTCGGTCACGAAACCTCATCCTCGCTGTTGGCGCCGCGAGTGATCTCCCGCCACCACATCCCCGACATACACGTGGTCCCACGATTCCGGAGACCGGAATCGTGGGATTCGCGCTCACTCGCCTTCGGTGTGCTCGAGCAGGTCTGCGTGGATCTCGCGCATCGCGATCGACAGCGGCTTCTCCTGAAGACCCGGCTCGACCAGGGGGCCGACGTATTCGAGGATTCCGTCGCCGAGCTGGTTGTAGTAATCGTTGATCTGACGCGCACGCTTGGCCGCGTAGATCACCAATGCGTACTTCGAAGAAGCCCGTTCGAGCAGCTCATCGATCGGCGGGTTCGTGATACCAAGCGGGGTGTCGTACGCCGTCGCGTCGACCTCGCCGATGAACTCGTCCTGGGTGGTCAAGCTGCTCACAGTTCTCCTACGAATTATTCAAATGGGTTTCAACCAGCAAGGATAGCAACTGTTTGGCCGCGGCGTCGACTTCGTCGTTCACGATGACGTGATCGAACTCGTCGGCGCTGTCCAATTCGGCCCGCGCCGTCTGTAGACGACGCTCGATCACCTCATCGGATTCGGTGCCCCGGCCACGCAATCGCGCGACAAGAACATCCCAGCTGGGTGGGGCCAAAAACACGGTGACGGCCTCAGGCACGGCGGCGCGAATACTCCGCGCTCCGGCCAGGTCGACCTCCACCAGAGTGGGTTTCCCCTGCTCCATGGCCTCGTACACGGGTTTGGCGGGTGTTCCGGAGCGTTGCAGCCCGCCATGGATCTCAGCCCATTCGAGGAGTTGATTCTCCTCGATCAGCCGATCGAACTCGTCGCGACTGACGAAGTGATAGTCGCGACCGTCCACCTCACCGGCCCGCGGTTCGCGGGTGGTGGCCGAGACGCTGAACATCAGCTCCGGAAGCAACTCCCGGAGCCGACGGACAACGCTCGACTTGCCGACAGCAGAAGGGCCGGCCAAAACCAGCAGCCGGCCCTTCTGTTGTAGATCTTTGCTCACGCGCAGAAACGATCAGGCAAAGTCGAACTTGGCGAGCAGAGCCTTCTTCTGCCGATCGCCCAAGCCGCGCAGGCGGCGGGTGGGGGCGATCTCGAGCTCGGTCATGATCTCCTGAGCCTTGACCTTGCCAACCTTCGGCAGAGCCTCGAGGAGCGCCGACACCTTCATCTTGCCGAGGATCTCGTCGTTCTCAGCATCCTTGAGTACCTGCTGCAGATCGGTGCCGCCACGCTTGAGGCGTTCCTTCAGCTCGGCTCGGGCCCGGCGAGCGGCAGCTGCCTTCTCCAAGGCAGCCGCGCGCTGCTCATCTGTCAACTGGGGAAGGGCCACGGTTCCTCCGATTTCGTCTGTGTGTTCTCTGCCCCGGCACCGGTGATGTCGGGGCGGCTGCCTTGTGAGGGCAGCGAAAGCGACCGTACCCACGTGAGCTGCGATTTGCGACCCCGACCCCCGCATTCCCCCACGAAAACGGGTGTTGTAAGCCTTTCAAAGTAGACCGACCGACGAACCCCCCACTGATCGCCAAACTCAGGGTTCCGATTCTTCGATCACAGGAATCGTGTTGCGCTACAGCGTATTTCAACGACAGTTTGGTGAATTTTCGGGAACATGACGTACGTCACACTTGTGATACCCCTGTGACAGGAGTTCCTCCCCGGAAAATTTCTGAGTTTCTTGCGTCTTGCGCGTGTCGGAGATGGGTTTGACCTGCGATGAGTACCACTCGATCGGGCTCGTGTTAGATGACGTCCGTGATCGATCGACTACCGACTCCGGTACGCAACCTCCTGCAATTGACGGTCGGCGGTGGCATCCGCGCGCAGGTGCAGACCCCGCACACGACCCTGCATACCGAGCGCCACCGGACACTGCGCCGCTACGGCGACCTCGATGACCTCGACCGGGCCCGCGACGGAGGCGGCGTCCCCGTGCTCCTGCTCCCTCCCCTGGCCGCACCCGCGTCCTGCTACGACCTCGAGCCCGACCACTCGTACGTCGGCCACCTGCTGAGTCAGGGACGTATCCCCTACGTCGTCGACTACGGCGAGATGGATCGGTCCGACCGGGGACTGGGCTTCGAAGGGTTCACCGACGACATCATCCCGCAGGCCATCGCCCGGGTACTGGCAGACTTCGACGGCCACCGAGGACAGGACGGCCACCGAGGACAGATCGACCTCGTCGCATGGAGCCTGGGCGGCACCGTCGCACTGCTGACACTCGCCGCCGACGCCGCTCTGCCCGTCCGGTCGATCACCGCGATCGGGACGCCACTGAACTACGGGCTCGTGCCTCCTTATCCGCTGGTCCGGCAGCTCACCGGCAGGACCGGTCCGCGGCCTGTCACAGCGACGCTGAGCGCCTTGCGAGGGATTCCTGCACCTCTGGTGCAGATCGCCTATCGCGGCACAGCATGGCAACGTGAGCTCAAGAAGCCCTGGTTCATCATGAACAACCTCTCGGACACCGAGACGCTCGCCCGGATGGAGGTGGTGAACCGGTTCCAGCGCCAGTTCCCGGGATACCCGGGACGCTTGTCCGAGCAGATGTGGGAGCAGTTCATCTACCACGACGAGCTGGCAGGCGGCGTGGTCAACTTCGGTGACCGCCAGATCGACCTGACCACCATCAAGGTGCCGGTACAACTGTTCGGCAGCCACCGGGACGTCATCGTTCCGTGGGCGGCGGCCCGACACGGCGTCGAACTGCTCGCCGAGTCACCCGAGGTGCACTTCACCACGGTCGAGTCGAGCCACCTCGGTCTGATCGCGGGTCCGGATGCCAAGGCGCAGACCTGGCCACGCATCGATGCGTTCCATACCGCGCTGAGTGATCGGGCCGCGCTGGATCCGGCGGCCGTGAGCGATCAGGACAGCGCGGACTCGATCTCCGAGGCGGTACGCAGCGCCGCGTCCCGCAGTGCGGGCACGTCCGGGCCGTAACGCAGCACCGCGCGAGAACTCGACGGAAGAATCCAGCCGAGGTCGCTGCCCGCGAAGACGCCACGCAGATCCTCGGCGGTGGCGCCCTGGGCGCCGAGTCCGGGAGCGAGCACGGGTGCACGCAGGTCCGCGAGGTCCAGGCCGTGTTCGCGGGTGGCACCGACCACCACACCGACCGTCCCCGAGCCATCGCTGTTGGCCGCGCCTGCCGCATCGACGATCTGCTGGGCCACGGTCAGGCCCTCACGCTCGGCCAGCTGCAGCGCGGCGCCTTCCGGGTTGGATGTCCGGGCCAGCACGAACACACCGCGCCCCTGTGAGCGGGCGAGGTCGATCGCGGGCGCCAGCGAACCGAACCCGAGATAGGGCGACACGGTCACCGCGTCGGCACACAACGGCGACGACGGGTCGAGCCAGGCCCGCGCATAGGCGTCCATCGTCGATCCGATGTCGCCGCGTTTGGCATCGGCGATCACCAGGGCTCCCCCGGCCCGGCAGCCGGCGATCACCGTTTCGAGTGCGGCGAACCCCTCCGAACCGAAAGCCTCGAAGAAGGCGACCTGCGGTTTGATCACGGCCACCGCGGGGGCCAGGGCCTCGACGCAGATGTCGCCGAAAGCCCTGACCCCGGCGCCGCTGACCGGCAGCCCCCACTGCTGCAGGAGCTCGGGATGCGGGTCGATGCCCGCACACAGGCGGCCGCGCTCGGCGACCACCTCCCGATACCGTTCGCCGAAGGTGCTCACTCAGCCACCCAGCATCGAGCGGTGCCGCGCCTGCAGCGACAACACACCCATCGCGCCGCCGCGTGCGGCCTCGATGCCCTGGATCGCGGCGCTGGCGCCCTGGACCGTGGTGATGCAGGGGATGTTCACCGACACCGCGGCACTGCGGATCTCGTAGCCGTCGACCCGCGGTCCCGAATTGCCGTACGGGGTGTTGATGACCATGCCGATCTCACCCGCACGGATGAGGTCGACCACGGTCACCTCGCCATCGGGGCGGTCGGCGTCGGAATGCTTGTACACCTGCGTGCAGGTGATCCCGTTGCGCCGCAGGACATGTGCGGTCCCCTCGGTGGCCAGGATCTCGAACCCGAGATCAGCCAGCCGCTTCACCGGGAAGACCAGGGCACGCTTGTCCTTGTTGGCAACGGAGACGAAGATCTTTCCTTCGAGCGGCAGCGAACCGTACGCGGCGGTCTGCGACTTGGCGAAGGCCCGGCCGAAATCGGCGTCGATGCCCATCACCTCACCGGTCGACTTCATCTCCGGGCTCAACAGCGAATCGACGCCGCTGCCATCACTGCGGCGGAACCTGTTGAACGGCAGCACCGCCTCTTTGACCGCGATCGGTGCCGTGTCGGGCAGCTCGGATCCGTCACCGGTGGCAGGCAACATGCCGTCGGCGCGCATCTCGGCGATGGTGGCGCCCAGCATGAGCCTGGCGCAGGCCTTGGCCAGTGGTACCGCGGTGGCCTTGGACACGAATGGCACCGTCCGGCTCGCCCGCGGGTTCGCCTCGAGGACGTACAGGATGTCGTCTTTCAAGGCGTACTGGACGTTGAGCAGTCCGCGTACCCCGATGCCCTTGGCCAGTGCCTCGGTGGACCGGCGGACGTTCTCGAGATCAGACTTGCCGAGCGTGATCGGCGGGAGCGCACACGCCGAGTCGCCGGAGTGGATACCGGCCTCCTCGATGTGCTCCATCACGCCGCCGATGTAGCAGTCGGTGCCGTCATAGAGGGCATCGACATCGATCTCGATGGCGTCCTCGAGGAAACGGTCGACGAGAACCGGATGATCGGGGTTGATCTCCGTGGCGCGGGAGATGTATCCGTCGAGGGATTCCTCGTCGTAGACGATCTCCATGCCGCGGCCACCGAGCACGTACGACGGGCGCACGAGTACCGGGTAACCGATGTCGCCCGCGATCTCCTTGGCCTCGTCGAAGGTGGTGGCCATGCCGTACTTGGCAGCGGGCAGTCCGGCTGCTTCGAGCACCTTGCCGAACTCGCCGCGATCCTCCGCGAGGTCGATGGCCTCGGGGCTGGTGCCCACGATCGGCACACCCGCGGCCTGCAGGCGATGGGCCAACCCGAGCGGTGTCTGACCACCGAGCTGGACGATGACACCGGCGACGGTGCCCGACTCCGATTCGGCGCCGAACACCTCGAGCACGTCCTCGAAGGTCAGCGGCTCGAAGTAGAGGCGATCGGCGGTGTCGTAGTCGGTCGACACGGTCTCCGGGTTGCAGTTGACCATCACGGTCTCGTAGCCGACCTCGCTCAGCGTCAACGCGGCGTGAACACACGAGTAGTCGAACTCGATGCCCTGTCCGATGCGGTTGGGACCCGATCCCAGGATCAGGACCTTGGGTCGCTCGGTCTGCGGCGCGACCTCCGACTTCGCTGCGGGATCGAGTTCGTACGTCGAGTAGTGGTACGGCGTTGCGGCCTCGAACTCGGCGGCGCAGGTGTCGACGGTCTTGTACACCGGGCGCACGTTCAGGGAATGCCGCAGTTCGCGGACTGCGCCCTCATCGGCGAGGTCGTCGCGCAGAGCCGCCAGCTGACGGTCCGACAGACCGTTGCTCTTCGCCAGGCGCAGCAGCGGCTCGTCGAGAACCTCCGCCGACCGGATGTCTTGTCCCAGTTGGTAAATGGCCTCGATCTCGGCCAGGAACCAGGGATCGATCTTTGTGGAATCGAAGAGCTGCTCGACGGTGGCACCCAACATGAATGCCTGCATGATCCCGTAGAGACGGCCGTCCTTGGGCACGCTCAGACGCTCGAGCAACTCCGGCAGGGTCTCGGCAGGCCCGTCGGTCGCCGGTTCGGTCCAGAAGCCGGCGGCCTTGGTCTCCAGCGAGCGCATGACCTTGCCGAGCGCCTCGGCGAACGAACGGCCAAGCGACATCGCCTCACCCACCGACTTCATGGTGGTGGTCAGCGTGTCGTCGGCACCGGGGAACTTCTCGAATGCGAACCGCGGGGCCTTGACCACGACGTAGTCGAGCGTCGGCTCGAAGCAGGCCGGGGTCTTCTTGGTGATGTCGTTGACGATCTCGTCGAGGCGGTAACCCACCGCCAGCTTCGCCGCGATCTTCGCGATCGGGAAACCGGTGGCCTTCGACGCCAGCGCCGACGACCGGGACACCCGCGGGTTCATCTCGATGACGACCAGACGACCGTCCGCGGGATCCATCGCGAACTGGATGTTGCAGCCACCGGTATCGACGCCGACCTCGCGGATGATGGCGATCGACAGGTCACGCATGTCCTGGTATTCACGGTCGGTCAGCGTCATCGCGGGAGCGACGGTCACCGAGTCGCCGGTGTGCACACCCACCGGATCGACGTTCTCGATCGAGCAGACGACCACGACGTTGTCGGCGCCGTCGCGCATCAATTCGAGTTCGTACTCTTTCCAGCCGAGGATCGATTCCTCGATGAGGACGTTGGCGGTCGGCGATGCGGACAGGCCGCCACCGGCGATCCGGTTGAGGTCGGCCTCGTTGTAGGCCATACCCGAACCAAGACCGCCCATCGTGAAGGACGGGCGGACGACCACCGGATAACCGAGATCGGCGACGGTCTCGTGGACCTGCTCCATCGTGTAACAAACCGCGGAACGGGCGCTCTCGCCACCGACCTTGGCGACGATGTCCTTGAACTTCTGACGATCCTCACCGCGCTGGATGGCGTCGAAATCGGCACCGATCAGCTCGATGTCGTATTTCTCCAGGATGCCCTGGTCATGCAGTGCGACAGCGGCATTGAGCGCGGTTTGGCCACCCAGGGTCGCCAGAACCGCATCGATCGGGTGTCCGGCGTCGCGCTCGGCCACGATCACCTTCTCGATGTAGTCGGCGGTGATCGGCTCCACGTAGGTCGCATCGGCGAACTCCGGGTCGGTCATGATCGTCGCCGGATTCGAGTTGACGAGACTCACGCGCAGGCCCTCGGCCCGCAGCACGCGGCAGGCCTGGGTGCCGGAGTAGTCGAACTCACAGGCCTGACCGATGACGATCGGACCGGAACCGATGACCAGGACGTGCGATAGGTCGGAACGGCGGGGCATCAGGCACTAGCTCCTTGCAGAAGGGAAATGAACTTGTCGAACAGGTAGGCGGCATCGTGCGGGCCTGCCGCCGCTTCTGGGTGGTACTGCACCGAGAACGCCTTGCCGCTGACCAGCTCCACACCCTCGACGGCCCCGTCGTTGGCGCACGTGTGGCTGATCCGGGCCCGGCCGAAGTCGGAGTCGAACTCCTCGCCCGCCTCACCCTCGAGCGCGAACCCGTGGTTCTGTGCGGTGATCGACACCGCGCCGGTGGCATGGTCGATGACCGGGATGTTGATGCCGCGGTGACCGAACTTCATCTTGTAGGTGTCTCGGCCAAGGGCTCGACCGAGGATCTGGTTGCCGAAGCAGATCCCGAACAGCGGGATGCCTTCTCCGAGGACGTGGCGGGTCAGATCGACAGCGTGATTCGCGGTGGCCGGGTCGCCCGGGCCATTCGACAGGAACACACCGTCGGGCTTGATCGCGGCGATGGCGTCGGGACTCGAACCGGCGGGCAGCACATGGACCCGGACCCCGCGCTTGGCGAACATCCGTGGGGTGTTGGTCTTGATACCGAGGTCGATGGCCGCGACGGTGAAGCGGTGCTCACCCTCGGGCTCGACGACGTAGCCGTCTGGTGTCGAGACCTCTCCAGCGAGGTTCGCGCCCTTCATCTGCGGCGCGTCGACAACTCGCTTGAGCAGTTCGTCGGCACCGGCGAGTGCGTCACCGGAGAAGATCCCGGCGCGCATGGAGCCGTGATCGCGCAGGGTGCGCACGACGGTGCGGGTGTCGATGCCCGCGATGCCGACGATCCCCTGCTCGACCAGTTCGTCTTCGAGCGAAGACGTGGCCCGCCAGCTCGATACCCGGCGGGTGGGGTTACGCACCGCGTACCCGCTCACCCAGATCTTGCCGGAATCGTCACCGACCTGGCCGGCGCGGCTCTCCCCGTCTTCTTTGTTCCAGCCGGTGTTGCCGATCTGCGGCGCAGTCGCCACGACGATCTGCCGGTGGTAACTGGGATCGGTGAGCGTCTCCTGGTACCCGGTCATCGCGGTGCAGAAGACGGCTTCACCAAGGGTTTGTCCCAGTGCGCCGTATCCGGTTCCGGTGTAACGCTCGCCGTTTTCAAGAACCAGCACTGCTGGCGTTGCCCGGTTTGGCTGTGTCACTGCTTTTTTCCGTCCTGCTCGAAAGGTTTGACCCACTGGGGGTAGATGGATTTGTCGTCCGCGCGGATGCCGGAGTCGATCTCGGTTCCCGACGGCAGTAGCCATCGGATCACCAGTACCCCGTCCGCGGTCATCACTTTTCCGGCCAAACCGCGTTCTGTTCTGATCGCGGTGATCTGGTCGGCGGGGATCCAGATCGGATTGGCGCCGCGTCGTTCGATCAGGATCCCGCCGTCATAGCGGCTGATCTCGGCGGTGGCGCGGTCGCCGTAGTCGCCGACGGCGACGCGGTCCTGCCAACTCGGTGCGATGGTCGATCCGACATAGAGCCCTGTGTGCGGCCCGAGCCGACGGGGACCGAGGTCGGCGGGCACCTCGGGGAACGCCCCGAGCATCTGCTCTTGGCGGCGCCCACGACCGCGCCAGCCCAGGATCATCAGACCGACGATCCCGCACCAGGCCAGGACCACGATCAGGACAACCACGACGCCGGTCATCTCGGTGACCTGACCTTGCCGCCGTTGTTGGTTATCTCGCCCCGCAGCACCGTGGCGATCACGGTGCCGGGCAGGGTGAGTCCGTCGAACGGTGAGTTCGCCGACAGACTGGCCAGTGCGTCGGACTGCACGGTCCACTCGGTATCGGGGTCGACCAGCGCCAGGTTGGCGGGTTCGCCTGCGGCGATCGGACGGCCCTGATCCGGCAGACCGGTGATCTGCGCCGGACGTTCACTCATCACCGCGGCCACTCCGCGCCAGTCCAGCAGACCCGGGTTGACCATCGTCTCGATCACGATCGAGAGCGCGGTCTGCAGTCCGAGCATGCCGGGGCGGGCGTTGGCGAACTCACAGCACTTCTCTTGCGCCGCATGGGGTGCATGGTCGGTGGCGACGCAGTCGATGATCCCGTCGGCCAGGGCCGCTCGGAGCGCGACCTTGTCCCGGCCTTCCCGCAGTGGCGGATTCACCTTGTTGACGGCGTCGTAGGTCTCCAGCCGGCTGTCGTCGAGGAGCAGGTGATGCGGAGTGACCTCGGCGGTGATCGAGATGCCCTGTCCACGCGCCCATTTCAACAATTCGACGGTGCCCTCGGTGGACGCGTGGCAGATGTGGACCCGGGTTCCGGCGTCTCGGGCCAGCAGCGCATCGCGCGCGACGATCGATTCTTCGGCTGCGCGTGGCCAGCCGCTCAGTCCCAGACGGGCGGCGGTGGCGCCCTCGTGCGCAATCGCGCCCTTGGTCAGGCGGGGCTCTTCTGCATGCTGGGCGATGAGGACATCGAGGCCCTTGGCGTACTCGAGTGCCCGGCGCATCAGCAGCGGGTCGTCGACGCATTTGCCGTCGTCGCTGAACATCCGCACGCCGGCCGCACCGGCGGCCATCGCGCCCATCTCGGCGAGCTGTTTGCCCTCCAGACCCACCGTGATCGCGCCGACGGGGTGCACATCGACGAGTCCGACTTCCTGACCACGCCGCCAGACGTAGTCGGTGATGACCGGGCTGTCCGCGACCGGGTCGGTGTTCGCCATCGCGAAGACCGCGGTGTAGCCGCCGAGTGCGGCTGCCGCCGAACCCGTTTCGATCGTCTCGGTGTCTTCGCGGCCGGGTTCGCGCAGGTGCGTGTGCATGTCGACGAATCCGGGCAGGATGACCGCGCCGGCACCATCGAGCACGTCAACGTCGGCGTCGGCCGTCAGGTCGGCCCCGATCTCGGCGATGTCACCGGCCCGGACCAGAATGTCGACGAGCTCACCCCCGTATGGCCGTACGTTGCGGATCAGCAGGTCGCCGCTCACGCCACACCCTCACTCTCGGTTCCGACCAGCAGCGTGAAAAGCACTGCCATTCGCATATGAACTCCATTGGAAACCTGTTGAAGCACAGTTGACTTCGATGAGTCCGCGACGGAAAAGCCGATCTCCATGCCGCGCAACATCGGACCGGGATGCAGCACAACGGCGTGATCGGCCAACAGCGCCGCCCGCCGATCGGACAGTCCGTATCGGATCGAATACTCGCGCGACGACGGGAAGAACCCGCCGTTCATCCGCTCGGCCTGCACGCGCAGCAACATCACCGCGTCCACCGCTGCGAGTTCGGCGTCGAGGCTGTGCGAGATCTCCACCGGCCAGGACTCGACACCGACCGGGAGCAGCGTCGGCGGCGCCACCAGCACCACCTGGGCACCGAGGGTGGCCAGCAGATGGGCATTGGACCGTGCCACCCGCGAGTGCAGGATGTCGCCAACGATCGCGATCCGCCTGCCTTCCAGCGAACCGAGTCGCTGCCGCAGGGTCAGGGCGTCGAGCAGTGCCTGTGTCGGGTGCTCATGCGTGCCGTCGCCGGCGTTGATCACCGACGGACCCGGGCCATCCTCGGAGGTCCACTGGGCGATCTGGTGCGCCGCACCGGACGCCGGATGGCGGACGATGAGCGCGTCGGCACCGGCGGCGCGCAAGGTCTTGGCCGTGTCGCGCAACGACTCGCCCTTGTTCACCGACGAGCTGGACGCACTGACGTTGATCACGTCGGCGCTCATCCACTTGCCGGCCACCTCGAACGAAACCCTTGTGCGCGTGGAGTTCTCATAGAACACCGTCATGATGGTGCGGCCCCGCAACGTCGGCAGCTTGCGGATCTCCCGACCCACAAGCGCCTGCTCGAAGCGCTCGGCCTCATCGAGCATCTCGGTGGCCACGTCTGCGCTCAGGTCATTGACGGACAGCAGATGCTTCATGCATTCTCCCCTGCCCGCAGGACGACCCGGTCGACACCGTCGTGTTCGCGCATGTGGACCTGGACGTCTTCGCTCCGTGAGGTCGGGATGTTCTTGCCGACGTAGTCCGCACGCAGCGGCAGCTCGCGGTGACCGCGATCGACCAGTACCGCGAGTTGGACGGCCGCGGGGCGACCCAGATCACGGAGGGCGTCGAGTGCAGCCCGCACGGTTCGCCCGGAGTACAGGACGTCGTCGACGAGCACCACGAGTGCGCCATCGACACCGCCTGCCGGAACCGCGGTGGGTTCGAGGGCACGATGCGGCTTGGCGCGCAGGTCGTCGCGGTACAGGGTGATGTCGAGATAGCCGACGGGAACCTGAACACCCGCGAACTCGGCGATGTTCGCCGCCAGGCGCCGCGCGAGGAAGATGCCCCGAGTCGGGATTCCGATGATGACAACCCGCGGTGAATCGGGGCTGCCGAGAGCTGTCTTTTCGATGATCTGATGCGCTATCCGCGCAATGGTCCTACCGACATCGGCGTCGTCGAGTAATTCACGACCCGCGTCGGTACCGTCGCTTTGTTGAGCTGGCACGGTTATCGGGACCTCCTTCTCCGCCTCTCCGGACGGATCGTTAAAGGATGTCGGCCACTGCAATGGTGGCCGACATCATTAGCACCGGCCACCATCGCAATTTCACCGCAAACACTATCAGGTGAGGCTCAGGCCTCCGGCGCGCGCGGTTCCGGCGTCTCGAGTGACGCCCGCACCTGCGGCGCCAGCAACACGATCCGGCCCAGCACGCCGTTCACGAACGCCGGCGAATCATCCGTGGACAATTCTTTGGCGAGTTCGACGGCCTCGTCGACGACGACCATCGTGGGGACGTCGTTGGTGTTGAACAGCTCCCAGGTGGCCAGTCGCAGGATGGCACGGTCGACCGCGGGCAGCCGCGGAAGTGTCCACTCGTTCAGGTGCGAGGCGATCACCGCGTCGATCTGTGAGGTGTCACCGGCGATACCTTCGATGATCTGGGCGGTGTAGTCGTTGATCTTGCCGACGCTGTCGTCGGTGGCCGCCAGCTCACGACGCTGGGCGATCAGATCGACGGGTGAGCAGTTCTTGACCTCTGCCTCGAACAGCAGATCGACGGCACGCTTGCGTGCCTTGTGTCGGGTACCGGGCTTTTTCACCAGCGTCAGGAGTTGACGCGGCCGAGGTAGCTGCCGTCGCGCGAGTCGACCTTCAGCTTGTCCCCGGTGTTGATGAACAGCGGAACCTGGATCTCGGCGCCGGTTTCGAGCGTTGCCGGCTTGGTGCCACCGGTCGATCGGTCGCCCTGGACGCCGGGGTCGGTCTGCGCGACCACGATCTCCACCGTGACCGGGAGCTCGACGTACAGCGGGACACCCTCGTGGGTGGCGACCTGGACCCGCATGTTCTCCAACATGAACTTCGCGCCGTCGCCGACGACCTCCGGGCTGACGTTGAGCTGCTCGAAGGTGTCTCCGTCCATGAAGACGAAGTCTTGGCCGTCGTTGTAGAGGTAGGTCATGTCGCGGCGGTCGACCGTTGCGGTCTCGACCTTCACACCGGCGTTGAACGTCTTGTCGACGGTCTTACCCGACAGCACGTTCTTGATCTTGGTTCGGACAAACGCCGGGCCCTTGCCGGGCTTGACGTGCTGGAACTCGAGGATCTGCCACAGCTGACCCTCCATGTTCAGCACGAGGCCGTTTTTGAAATCCGAGGTGTTTGCCACGTTCTTGTTCTTCCTCTCGAGCTGCGGGCGGATTGTCCCACTCGCAACTGCTGTGCTGGGCGCCGGAGCGCGTCAGATGACGGTGAATGTCTTGTCGGTGGTGGTGAGCAGTTCGGGATCGCCGTCGCGGACCACAAGGGTGTCTTCGATCCTGACGCCACCTCGGCCCGGCAGGTAGATCCCGGGCTCCACGGTCACCGCTGCACCGCATGGCAGTGTACCCGTGCTCAACGCGCCGATAGACGGCGCTTCATGTATCTGCAGTCCGACGCCATGGCCGAGGCCGTGCACGTAATAGTCACCGAAGCCCGCCTCGTCGATGATCGACCGTGCGGAAGCGTCGACGCCCACCGCCTCGACGCCTGGCTCCAGGGCTTCGCGGCCGGCTTTCTGCGCCGCCGCGACGATGTCGTAGATGTCACGCTGCCATGGCTCCGTCGATTCGAGCACATAGGTCCGCGTCATATCCGAGTGGTAGCCGCCGACAACGGCACCGAAGTCGATCTTCAGCAGGTCACCGGAGCTCAGTTCGGCGTCGGTCGGCCGGTGATGCGGTACCGCCGAGTTGGCGCCGGTGGCCACGATCGTCTCGAACGACACCGCCTCCGCACCCCGCTCGAACATCGCCCATTCCAGTGCGCGCGCGACCTTGCGCTCGGTGTTGCCCGGCACCAGCACCCCTGCTGTGATGATGTCCGCGAGAGCCAGGTCGGCCGCCTGGCAGGCGGTGCGGATCTGCTCGATCTCGAACTCGTCTTTCACGATGCGCAGCTCTTCGACGAGTGGTGCCACCGGGACCAGCGTCTCGGAACCACCGAGCAGCGGCAACAGGCGCTGATGGGTCGCCACCGTCACCACATGCTTCTCGAAGCCGATCCGGGCGCCCGAGCCGACCAGGTATTCGATCAAGGCGCGCGGGCAGTCCCGGTTGATGATCGCGGTCAGGTCGGGGGCCTGTTCGGCCACCTGGGTGATGTAGCGGCCGTCGGTGGCGATCCGGTCGTCGCCTGCGGCGGTGATCACCACGCCACCGTTCGATCCGGTGAACCCGGTGAGATACCGCACATTGACCAGGTCGGTGATCAGGAGGGCGTCGACGCCTGCTCCACTGAGCAGCGAGCGCAGCCGGTCACGACGCGCCGATTCCGCAGTTGGGCCGAGGTCGGTGACCACACGTTCAACAGTCATGTTTTCAAGGCTAGTGGAGTCGGCGGTACGCGCGCGGTTCGGACGATCAACTCGGACACCGCGTTTGTTTTGTGGCCCCTGCCACATGAACACGTTCCACATCGGTACTCTGCTCACATGGTTGCGTGGCTTTTGCGTGGTTTGGTGATGTCGGCGGTGCACATTGGTGCCCGGGTCCTGCTTGGGCTGGCCATTGTGGCCTGGCCGTTGGACTCGAACTATTGGAAGACGATCGCCATCGCCGGCGTGGTGTTGGTGGCGCTGCTCTGGGGTGGCATCGACGGTCTGATCGACGGGCGCGCCCACGCCGATCCCGACGACTACAACGACCTCACGATGCGCTGGCTGAAGGCCGGACTCCTCACCGGACTCATCAGTGCCGTTGTCTGTTGGATACTCGGCAACTGGGTGATGTCCGGGATCGGCGAGAATTCGCTGGCCATCGAGGTCTTTGCAGGCGGCTCGTTCACGACCCTGCTGGTGTTTGTCCCCGCTCTCGTCGGCGCTGCGGTCGGCCGGTTCCTCACCCGCCGCCAGCACCGCAAGAACGAGGCCAAGGCGCACGACCAGAACGCATACGCCTGACCCTCAAACGCTCCGGATATACGACGACGCTCCACACATTTGTGGAGCGTCGTCGTATATCCGGAGCGTTTGTGGGTTGGGGCTAGAGCAGTACCGAACCGTTGGTCGGCTCGTCCTTGGCGACTGCGGAGTATGCCGCCGCGAGCAGAGCCGGATCGGGGGCTTCCAGACGTCCCGGCTTGGCCAGGCCGTCGAGGACCACGAATCGCAACATGCCCGAACGGTTCTTCTTGTCCCCCGCCATGCCCTTGAGCAGATCGGGCAAGGCATCGGCGTCGTATCCGACCGGAAGTCCGACACTCTCGAGCACGCTGCGGTGCCGGTCGGCGGTGGCGTCGTCGAGACGTCCGGCCAGCCTGCCGAGTTCGGCGGCATAGATCAGTCCCACCGACACGGCGGCACCGTGACGCCAGCGGTACTTCTCACGGCGCTCGATGGCGTGGCCGAGGGTGTGACCGTAGTTGAGGATCTCGCGCAGCGACGATTCCCGTAGATCTGCCGCAACCACCTCGGCCTTGACGCGCACGGACCGTTCGATCAGTTCGGGCAGCACCGGGCCGGTCGGGTCGAGGGCGGCCTGCGGATCCGCTTCGATCAGGTCCAGGATCGCCGGGTCGGCGATGAAACCGGTCTTGATGACCTCGGCCATGCCGGCGATGATCTCGTTGCGCGGCACGGTTTCCAGTGTCGCGATGTCGATGAGTACGGCCCGCGGTTCGTGGAACGACCCGACGAGGTTCTTGCCTGCCTCGGTGTTGATGCCGGTCTTGCCGCCCACCGCGGCGTCGACCATCGCCAGCAGTGTGGTCGGGACGTGGACGACCGGGATCCCGCGCATCCAGGTGGCGGCGACGAACCCGGACAGATCGGTTGCCGCGCCCCCGCCGAGGGACACCACGACGTCGTTGCGCTTCATCCCGATCCGGCCGAAGACCTCCCAGCAGAACGAGGCAACCGACAGTTCTTTGCCTGCCTCGGCATCGGGGATCTCGATGCGGTGCGCGTTGAAGTTGTTCTCGTCCAGCGTCTTCCGGATGACCTCTGCGGTCTCGGCGAGGGACGGCTGGTACAGGATCGCCACCGAATCGGCGCCGGCGGCAGCTTCGACCAGCTCGGTCAGCAGTCCGCGGCCGATGATGACCTCGTAGGGGCTCTCACTGTTCACCGGTACGCGGATGGGTGCGGCTTGCTCGGTCACTTGGTGGCCTCCTGCTCGGTCAGTTGGGTGATGATCTCGTCGGCGACCACACGCTGGTGCGGGTGCGCATCCACCACGATTGTGGCGGCGTCCTGATAGATCGAATCTCGTTGTGCCAGCAGGTCTCGATACCCCTGCTTCGGGTTGTCCACTTTCAGCAGCGGCCGGCTGGAGTTCGCGACCCGCGAAAAACCTTGTTCGGCATCGACTCTGAGGTAGACGACCGAATGTCCGACGAGCAGCTCGCGGGTGGCCGCCGTCAGGACGGCGCCGCCGCCCAGCGACAGCACACCGGTGTGGGTGCGCAGCAGATCGGCGACGACCTCGCGTTCGTACTCACGGAATGCCTCTTCACCGTCGGTGAAGATTTCCGGGATGGTCCGGCCGCTCCGTCGCTCGATCTCGGCGTCGCTGTCTTTCCACTCGCAACCCAGGACGCGCGCGAGTTGTTGTCCGACCGTGGTCTTGCCCGAGCCCATGAAGCCGATGAGCACCACCCGCGGGCCGGTCGACCCCGTCACGACGAAGGCAGATGTGCGGCCACACGCTTGAGGTAGCCGGCAAGGTTGTCCCCGGTCTCGACGGCCGAATCGCCGCCGAACTTCTCAAGGGCTGCCTGCGCGAGCACCAGTGCCACCATCGACTCGGCGACAACGCCCGCCGCCGGAACTGCACAGACGTCCGAACGCTGGTGGATGGCCGTGGCCTGTTCACCGGTGGTCATGTCCATGGTCGAAAGCGCCTTCGGCACTGTAGAAATGGGCTTCATCGCGGCCCGGACCCGGAGGGATTCACCGTTGGTCATGCCGCCTTCGAGCCCACCGGCACGGTTGGTCGAACGCACCGCGCCACCGGGACCGGGAATCATCTCGTCGTGTGCGGCGCTGCCGCGACGACGGGCGGTCTCGAATCCGTCGCCGACCTCGACACCCTTGATGGCCTGGATACCCATCAGCGCACCGGCCAACCGCGAATCGAGACGACGATCGCCACTGACGTGCGAGCCCAGCCCCACGGGCACACCCGTGGCGACCACCTCGACAACACCGCCGAGGGTGTCACCATCGCGTTTTGCCGCTTCGATCTCGGCGATCATCGACGCCTCGGCCGCGGTCGAGTAGGCCCGAACCGGGCTGGCGTCGATCTGCTCGAGGTCGGAGTACACCGGGGCGGCACCGAGATAGGGGTCCGAGGCACCGATGGAGATCACGTGCGAGAGCACCTCGATACCGAGGACCTGACGCAGGAAGTTGCGGGCGACCGTCCCGATCGCCACGCGGGCAGCGGTCTCACGGGCGCTGGCCCGTTCCAGGACCGGACGGGCATCGTCGAAGCCGTACTTCAACATGCCGGAGTAATCGGCGTGGCCGGGCCGCGGCCGGGTCAGCGGCGCGTTTCGCGCAACGCCTTCGAGTTCTTCGGCGGGGACCGGATCGGCGGACATCACGGTCTCCCACTTGGGCCATTCGGTGTTGCCGATCTCGATGGCGACCGGGCCGCCCATCGTCAAACCGTGGCGGACACCACCGACCAGGGTGACCTGGTCGGCCTCGAACTTCATCCGCGCACCCCGTCCATAACCCAGACGGCGGCGGGCCAATTGGTCAGCAACCTGCGACGAGGTCACCTCGACACCGGCCACCATCCCTTCCAGGACGGCTACCAGTGCGGGACCATGGGATTCTCCGGCAGTACTCCAGCGCAACACAGTTCCCAATTGTTCCACGCCCATCAACACGTGGTGTCACCAGATCCCCGGCCGTCACCAAATGCCTGCCGCTACCAGATGCCCTGCCGTTACCAGATGCCACAGCAGAGCGCCGCAGACGCACACAGCGCCGGTCCGTGTGCCGTATCGCGCGAACGACTGTCACCGGCATGGCAGATCAGAACCTGTCCGAGCGTCAGCACCTGAGCGAGCAACACCAAGACCGTTGCTGTGGCGACAGAACCGGCCATCGCGCCGACCACCACGGCCAGCTTCACATCACCCCCGCCGCAGCCTCCGAACCAGAACGCGATCAGGTAGATGCCACCGGCCGTCAGCAGGCCGGCGACAGCGTCCGGGGTGATGATCGTGCCGGCGACGGCCCCGAGCACACCGGGCAGGACGGCACTGTTCGGCAGCCGGCGGGTCCGCACGTCGGCCCCGGCCAGCGCCACGAACCAGAACCCCATGATCCCGACAACAAGCTGCATTCACCCACCCTCGCGCAGCCGCACCCGCTGTCGGGGCCACCGGTAGCCCGATTGTGGATGGGCACCGCCTCTGTGGACGAATCTGTTGTGTGGGCCGATTCAGTCGAGCGCGGCGGCCATCACGTCCAGTGGCGCCTTCATGCCGGTAAACTGTTCGACCTGTCCCAGCGCCTGATTCAGGAGCATCACCAGTCCCCCGACCACGGCGCCACCGGATTCGCTCACCGCGGCGGCCAGCGGGGTCGGCCAGGGGCTGTAGATCACGTCGAACAATCGCGCTGCCGGTGCCAGCGCCCGGGTCAGCGGCTCGGCGGCAGCGGCCGGAACCGTGTTGACCACCACTGCGGCGGTGGCGGCACGATCTGCGAGTTCCGGAGTCGGTTCGAACGGCAGGATGTCGGTGGCCAGGCCCAGCGCGTCGGCCACGGCCAGCACCTCCGCGGCCCGGGCGCGGCTACGGGCGACGATGCTCACCTCGCCGACACCGGCACCGGCAAGCGCCGCCAGGACCGGTGCGGCAGTTCCACCCGCTCCGACGACCACGGCGTGTCTCGTCGGCGCCTGGTCGATCTCGAGTTCGGCCAGGGCTGCCGCCGCACCGTCGATGTCGGTGCAGTCCGCGCGCCAGCCACCTGCGACCCGGACCAGCGTGTTGGCCGAGCCCACGGCAATCGCACGGTCGGTGCGGTGGTCGGCGAACTCCAGCGCGGCCCGTTTGCCGGGCATCGTCACCGAGAACCCGATGTACTTCTCATCCATCCCGGAGACCAGCGATGGGAGTTGCTCCGCGGTGCACTCGATGCGCTCGTAGGTCCAGTCGACAAGACCCAACGCCCGATACGCCGCCAGATGCAACGCGGGCGACTTCGAGTGCGCTACCGGCGATCCCAGGATCGCGGCAGCTCTGCCAGGTTCTGCCATCAGCAGTTGGTCTGGAGAATCGAGTTGTCGCAAGCCTGTTGGCGGTTGCGCTTGTGCTGCTCGTAGTCCTCGGTGAACAGAGTGGTCCCCTGCTGATCGACTGTGACGAAGTACAACCAGTTCCCGACCGGCGGTTCTATCGCGGCCAGCAATGCGGGCTGGCCGACCGCACCGATCGGGGTGACCGGTAAACCCTTCTGCTGATAGGTGTTCCACTTCGTGGGCGCCACGAAATCGTCACCGGCAACATCGATGTTCTGGATGGCGGAGGTGTAGTTGACCGTCGAATCCATCTGCAGGGCCTGGTCGACGCCGAGCCGATTGGCGATGACCCTGGCCACCTTCGGGTAGTCCTCGGCGGTGTTGACCTCACGTTCGACGATCGAGGCCGAGACCAACGTCTGGTACGGGTTCAGGCCCGTCGACGAGATGCCCGATGCGGGCAGCCCCCACTGCGCGAACAGATCTGCGCTGCGCGAGATCAGATAGTTCAGCATCTGCACCGGGGTGAGGCCGGGATCGATCATCTCCCACGACGTCGGCGCGATCAGACCCTCGATGCGGCGATGATCGCCATCAAGCGCCGACACCGCGTCCACAGCCCACTCGGGTACACCGAGTTCTTGTGGAGTGGCGGTCGCCGCGGCCTGGGCCAGATCCTCGACCGTGGAGCCCTCCGTCACGCCATTGAGGTCGACGGTGGTGGCCTCGGCAACCCGGGCGAAGATGCCCGCGGTGGTCTTGCCGTCGATGCCGTCCTTGGAGTCGAGCTGCAGACCCTCCGGGATGACCACCCGGCCGACCCGGTTGTCCATGTTCGTCAGCATCGTCACCGCGGTACTGGCCGGGATCTCGGTGCGCAGTTTGTAGTAACCGGCCGATATCGGCTGGTCGTCGGCCGCGAGCGTGAAGGCGTTGACGCTGCCGACCACGTCGTTTTCTTCGAGGATCTCTCCGAACTGGGTCAGCGTCGCATCCTGCGGGATCGACACGAGGACGTCCGAGGTACCTGCCACGTTCGTGAAGTCTTTGTCCTCGGTACCGAAGAATCCGACAACGCGTAGTCCGGCATAACCGATGCCACCGACCAGGGCCAGCATGAAGACGACCGCGGCCGAGATCACGATCAGTCTGCGCTTCTTGCGACGCGCTGCCGCCGCGGCGGTGCGCTTGGGTGAGCGGACACGGGCCGTCTCTTCGCGGCGGATGTGCTCGGTACGACCCGGGTCGACGTAGGGCGCCCGCACGTCATGCCTGGGATCGGGGTCGTAGGCGGGTGGATGTGTGGCCTCGGCAGGCCGCTGTCGCGGTATCGGCTGCGACGGGGGTTGCTGTCGCGGTATCGGCTGCGATGGCGATTGCTGTCGCGGGAACGGTTGCGACGGGGGTTGCTGGGGTCCGGGGTGGGGCTCCCACAGGGCTTCTGGTGGTGGCGCGCTCGCCCGCCGCGGCGGCGCCGCCCGCGGAGGTGGCGGCGGTGGCGGTGGTGTGCGACGACCTGCTGCCGGATCGCGCGGCGGGATCACCTCGGGCCCGCGTCTGCGGCCCGGTGTCGCGCCGTTTCCCTGGGTGAAGTACTTCAGGCGATCGGGGTCGTAGGGGGTGTCCGCGCGCCGGCGACGGCGCCCCGGTTCTGCTTGCGCCCGATGGTTGTCGGATCCGTCGTCACTCACCCGCGGCCTTCCTGACTTGCCTGCAGATCCAGCCAGTTCTGGAGGATCGCGGTGGCAGCTGCCTGATCGATCACAGATTTCTGGGACTTCGCCCGAACACCGGACGAACGTAGTGCTTGTTGCGCGGTCACCGTGGTCAAACGCTCATCGGAGTACATCACCGGCACCGGCGAAATGCGCCTGGCCAGCGCGTCGCCGAAGTCGGTGGCGAGGGCGGCCGCATGACCGTGCTCATCGCGCAACGTTTTCGGCAGTCCGACGATAACGCCCACAGCCTCGTATTCGGCGACTATTTCGGCGAGTCGCCGCAAATCGCCGTCACCTTTGGGCGTGCGGGCGACTGTCTCGACCGGCGTGGCCAGGATCCCGTCGGGATCGCACGAGGCCACTCCGATCCGAACGCTGCCGACGTCGATGGCGATCCGGCGCCCTCGCGGCGTCAGCGTCATCGAGCCGAGCCGACCAGTTCACGCAGCCGAACAAGAGCCGAATCGATACCTGCGGCGTCGGTACCTGAACCCTGCGCCAGGTCCGGCTTTCCGCCTCCCCGACCCGAGACCAGCGGCGCGAGTTCGCGAACCAGGTCGCCGGCCTTGATCCCGGCGTCGCGGGCTGCAGCGGTGGTCGCCACGGCGAACGGCACCTTGTCGCCCGATGCGGAGAACAGCACCACCACGGCGTTGTCCGAGCCCACGCGTCCACGCAGATCTGCGGCCAGTGTCCGCAGGTCACCGGCGTCCATGCCGTCGAGCTTTCCGGCAACCACCAACACGTCACCGACACGCGTCGCATCGTCGATCAGCGAACCGACTGATGCCTTCGCCGCGTCGGCGCGCATCTTCTCGATCTGCTTTTCGGCTTCTTTTAGTTTGGTGACGAGCGACTCGACCCGTCCGGGTACCTGGTCACTCGGCACCTTCAGTGACGTGGCCAGTCCGGCGAGCAGTGCGCGTTCCTTGGCCAGGTAGCGGTAGGAGTCGAGCCCGACGTAGGCCTCGACCCGTCGCACACCCGAACCGACCGACGACTCACCGAGCAGTGTGACCGGGCCGACCTGCGCCGACGAACCTACGTGGGTTCCGCCGCACAGTTCCATCGAGAACGGTCCACCCATCTCGACCACTCGGACGACGTCACCGTAGTTCTCACCGAAGAGCGCCAGCGCGCCCATCGCCTTGGCATCGTCGATACCGGTTTCAAAGGTGTTGACCGGGTAATTCGCCTCGACCGCAGCGTTGGTGATCTCTTCGATCTCGCCTCGCTGCGCCTCGGTCAGCGCGCCCTGCGATGCGAAGTCGAATCGCAGGTAGCCCGGCCGGTTGAGTGAACCCGCCTGTGTTGCGGTCGGTCCGAGCACCTGGCGCAACGCGGCTCCCACGAGGTGGGTACCGGAGTGGCCCTGGGTGGCGCCATGACGCCAGGCGGCATCGACCTGGGTGAGGACTTCGTCACCCTCGGCAATTTCGCCCTCTTCGATGACGGCGCGATGCAGCCAGACCGACTTACCGACCTTCTGAACGTCTTTGACCGTCAGGCGCAGGCCCGACGACGTGGTGATGGTTCCGATGTCGGCGATCTGGCCACCGGCCTCGGCGTAGAGCGGGCTGCGGTCCAGGATCACCTCGATCTCCTGACCGGCGAACGCGCTGCGCACGCGCTGCCCGTCGGCGACCAGACCCAAAACCTTTGACTCCGAATTGAGTTCGTCGAATCCGGTGAACACGGTCGGTCCACGATCGAGGAACTCGCGGTACACACTGAGATCCGCGTGACCCGCCTTACGAGCGGTCGCGTCGGCTTTCGCGCGCTGTCGCTGCTCGGTCATCAGTTCTTTGAACCCGGCCTCGTCCACCGAGAGTCCGGCCTCGGCGGCCATCTCCAGCGTGAGGTCGATCGGGAAACCATAGGTGTCGTGCAGCGCGAATGCGTCGCTGCCGCTGATCCGGGTGGCGCCGGAGGACTTCGTGGTCGCGGCGGCCTCGTCGAACAGTCGTGATCCGGCGGTCAGGGTCTTGAGGAAGGCGTCTTCCTCACCGACCGAGGTGCTCACGATGCGGGCACGCTGATCGGCGAGTTCGGGATACGACGCTGTCATCGTGTCGATGACGGCATCGACAAACTGTTTCATCGTGGCGTCGGTGGCACCGAGGAGCCGGGCCGAACGGACGATTCGCCGCAGCAGTCGACGCAACACGTAGCCGCGCCCGTCGTTGCCTGGTGTGATCCCGTCGGCGATCAACATCACCGCGGTGCGGGCGTGGTCGGCGATGACGCGGAACCGGACCGAGTCGGCGGGATCGGCTCCGTAGGTGCGGCCGGTCAGACGCTCGGCGACCCCGATGACCGGTGCCAGCAGATCGGTTTCGTAGACGTTCTCGACGCCCTGCAGGATGCAGGCGACGCGCTCGATGCCCATACCCGTGTCGATGTTCTTCTTCGGCAGCGGTCCGAGGATCTCGTAGCCGTCCTTGCCACCACCGGGACCCCGCTGGTTCTGCATGAAGACCAGGTTCCAGATCTCGATGTAGCGATCCTCGTCGGCCTCGGGTCCACCCTCGACGCCGTAATCGGGGCCACGGTCGTAGAAGATCTCCGAGCTCGGACCACAGGGTCCGGGGACACCCATCGACCAGTAGTTGTCTTTCATGCCGCGGCGCTGGATCCGCTCGGCGGGCACACCGATCTCCTCATGCCAGATCGCGGCGGCCTCGTCGTCGTCGAGATAGACGGTTGGCCACAGGCGAGTCGGGTCGATGCCGTAACCACCGTCGTCGACAGAGTTGGTCAGCAGCGTCCAGGCGAAATGAATCGCTTCGCGCTTGAAGTAGTCGCCGAACGAGAAGTTGCCCGCCATCTGGAAGAACGTGTTGTGCCGGGTGGTGATGCCCACTTCCTCGATGTCGAGGGTACGAACACACTTCTGGATGCTGGTGGCCCGCACATACGGCGGGGTCTGCTCGCCGAGGAAGTACGGCTTGAACGGCACCATGCCGGCATTGACGAAGAGCAGATTCGGATCCTCGAGGATCAGGGACGCACTCGGCACCTCGACGTGTCCGGCCTTGATGAAGTGATCCAGGAACCGCTTCCTGATCTCATGCGTCTGCACTGACTGTCCTCACTCTGTGACTCCACCTGGTTGTCCAGGCCCATACTCCGTGACTGCACCTGGTTCCAGGCGAATCGACATCCGTTTATTAGAACGTGACTAACCCACACTACTGGCAAGGCCACGCCGGAGTCGCACCCTCCAGACCAGACAAACCCGGCTCCGGCGTCAGCGACGCCCGCGGATGATGTTGCGCAGGCGCCCGAGGCGCACCCCGATATCGCGTTCCCGACCACGGTCGGTTGGCTCGTAGTAGTCGACGCCGACCAGCTCGTCCGGCGGATACTGCTGCCGCAACACACCGTCCGGGGCGTCGTGTGGATACCGGTAGCCGACCGCGTTGCCGAGCTTCGCGGCACCGGCATAGTGGCCATCGCGCAGATGCGGTGGAACAGTGCCTGCCTTCCCACCTTCGACGTCGGCGATGGCCGCGCCGATGGCGGTGATCACCGCCGCCGACTTGGGTGCGGTCGCGAGGTGAATTGTCGCCTGCGCCAATGCAAGCCGGGCCTCGGGCATGCCGATCAGCTGCACGGCCTGCGCGGCGGCCGTTGCCGTCTGCAACGCCGTCGGGTCGGCCATCCCGATGTCTTCAGAGGCGTGTACGACCAGTCGGCGGGCGATGAATCGGGGGTCCTCCCCCGCGCTGATCATCCGGGCCAGATAGTGCAGCGCCGCATCCACATCCGAACCCCGGATCGACTTGATGAAGGCGCTGGTGACGTCGTAATGCTGATCACCCCCGCGGTCGTACCGCACCGCGGCGCGATCAACCGCGGATTCGACGTAGGCCAGCGTGAGCACGGCAGGCCGGTCGGGGTCGGCACCGGTATCGGACAGGACCGCGTCGGCGGCCGCCTCGAGAGCGGTCAGGCCGCGCCGCGCATCACCGCCGGAGATCTTCTCCAGGTGGTCGAGTGCGTCGTCGTCGATCGTGACCGCACCGCCGAGTCCACGGGGATCGGCGGCGGCCCGCACCAACAGCTTCCGGATGTCGGCATTGCCCAGCGAACGCAGTTGCAGGACCAGCGATCGCGACAGCAACGGCGCCACCACCGAGAACGACGGATTCTCGGTCGTCGCGGCGACCAACAGCACAATCCTGTTCTCCACGGCGTCGAGCAGCGCGTCCTGCTGAGTCTTGGAGAACCGGTGGACCTCGTCGATGAACAGCACGGTCTGGGTACCGCCGATGAGCCGTCGACGCGCGGAATCGATCACCGCGCGGACTTCTTTCACACCGGACGACAACGCCGAGAGCGCTTCGAAGCGGCCACCGGCGGCGGTCGAGATCAGTGCTGCCATGGTCGTCTTGCCGGTGCCCGGCGGACCGAACAGCAGCACCGAGGCCGCACCGGAACCGTCGATCAGTCGTCGTAGCGGAGATCCCGCTTCGAGTAGATGCTCTTGTCCGACGATCTCTTCGAGCGTTTGTGGTCGCATCCGGACGGCAAGCGGCGCACTGGTGGCCGGCCGCGCCAGGCCGCTGGTGATCAGCTCCGGCGGAGCGGCGGGGGCATCGAAAAGGCCGCCCTGTTCATTGGTCATAACTGCTGCGACGTCAGTGCAGCCAGGACGAATCCAGCGCCTGACCGACAGAGTCTGCGAACTCGGCCAGCACAGGCTCGGCGGCACGACGGGCGGCAGCGGCCAGCCCGGACCACCGGTCCACGATCACGCGGGGATCCGAAGTGCTCAGTGCCAGTCCGTGGGCCTCGTCGGCGCGACCCACGTCGGCGTCGTCGACCGGCAGCATCCACATCGTGGACAGCCACACCCACGCCAATCGGGCGAGGACGGTCTTGCGCGCGAGCTCCCGGTCGGAACCCAGGCTGGGCCAGATCGCCTGTACCTCGGAGCGCCAGGCATCGAGCATCAGGGTTTCGAGTTCAACCCGGCCGGCCGCCGAACTCGGCGACAGCCACGGGCTGAACGTCACCAACGCGTAGGCGATGTCGAGCGTGGCGTCGCGGAACCCGCCCCACTCGTAGTCGAGGAACCGCACTCCGTCGCCGTTGATCAGGATGTTTTCGGGACCGACATCCGAGGGGCTGAAGGCCCGGTGTTCACCTTCGCCGAACAGGGAGTGCGCGGCTTCGAGCGATGCGAGGACGACCGGGTCCAGATCCAACCCCAGCATCTCGGTGACGACCCGGGGCGCCGAGGCCACCGCGGCCGCGAACTGAGTGTGCAGCGCATCTGTGGCGATACCGTCGCCACCCTGCCGGAGCAGTGCTGCGAAGTCGTTCTCACCGCCGACCGTGGCCGCGTGCATCCGGCCAAGTGCCTGGCCCCAGGCACTCAGGGAGCCACTGACGGCTGCGGTGTCGTTGGTGGTCAGCAATTCGGTCATCGAACGGCCGTCACCGAGGTCGGAGAGCACCAGGACCCGCGATGCCAGATCGAAGGCGATCAGCGCCGGACCCGGCCGCGATTCCGTCGGCAGCGTGTTGGCGTACTTGTACGAGGCGACCTCGCGGTAGAACGAGGCTCCAGATCCGGTCTCCCCGTCGCCGAGAACCTTGATCACCAGCGTGCGATCTGCCGAAAATGGGTTCTGGGCGACTCGGACACGCAAGACTTGGGTACGACCGCTGCCACCGAGGTCATAGGGTTCGGCTAAGGACACCGGGGCGCCGGCGCGAGCGGCAAGTAGCCGCTCGGCTGCCTGCACCGCGCCGGTTTTCTGGCTATCGGCAAGAACAGTCATCCCCTACAACCTACCCAAAAGGTAGGACGTGAATCACTGCCACGGGAAATGAGCATCAATTTTCCGGGGACACATCCACCGAAACGTCGATCTGACTCTTCCGGGATTCGGTGTAGATGACGCCCCTCAACGGCGGTACATCGTCGTAATCGCGGCCCCAGGCGACCGTGATATGGCGTTCGTCGACGAGTTTGTCATTGGTCGGGTCGAACGCGATCCAGCGGTCGCCGGGAAGCCACACCGCCGCCCACGCGTGCGAGGCATCGGCCCCGAAGATCCGTTCCCGTCCCGGCGGCGGGTCGGTGGCCAGGTAGCCCGAAACATAACGGGCGGCGAGCCCCTGCGACCGCAAACATGCGATGGCCACCCGCGCGAAGTCCTGGCAGACACCCTCGCGACGCTCCATGACCGTATCGACCTTGGTGCTGATCGCCGTCGACCCCGAACGGTAGGCGAAATCACGGAAGATACGGCTGGTGAGTTCCACCACGACATCGAGCAACGGCGCACCGGGCGTGAAGATCGTCGAGGCGTAGTCGATGACCGCGGCGCTGATCTCCGGTGGGTACAGGTCGAGGCGGAACTCGACCGCGCGAGCGCCGGTGGGCCCGGATGGTCGCGCCGACTCCCAGGGAGCCCGGGCGGCCGCGGAGTTGAGCAGTTCCTGATCCAGCGGGTCGACCTCCACCGTCGACACACCGGTCACCTCGAGACGCCGATGCGGCGTCCGCACATGGAAGTAACTGTCGTAGTTGCCGTAGATGTCGACACCGGTCGAACGGTCCGAGGGCTCGGGGTCGATGGTGATCGCACTGTCGATCACCCGCTGCCCCGGCAGGTCGCGGGGTTGCAGATGGCAGCGGCCGTAGCTGCTGCTGACCACGTCGTCGTAGTCGTAGCGGGTCCGGTGCGTGATCTTGTACCGCCGCGGCGCTCCCTCGACCAGATCTGTGATGGTGGGCAGTGATCGTTTGTCGGCAATATTCACAGCGTCCCCTCCGATCCGGCACCCCAGAGTGGCTGCATATCGACAGGGTAGGCAAATCTGGTACGCCCGAGCACATCCGAGAGCTCTCGCAGTCCCTTGTCGAGCGTGCGCATCAATTCGGCCAACTCCACCCGCTTGCCCCCGGCACCGATCGCGGCCAGGTCCGCCGGGTCGACGCGGCGCAGTTCTGCCACCAGATCCTCGACGATGCGCTCCGCCGCTGCGGAGCGGACAATCGACGGCAGTGAGCTCAGGTCGACGCGCAGCGACTGGAGCTGGTAGATCATCGCCCGCGGGTTGCCCTCGTCGAACAGCATCAGGTCGGCCACCGCGCTGAGCCGGACGATACCGCGGTTGCGACGGCGGTAGATGATCACCGACTCGCTGGCCGACAGGTACGCCTCCAGCAAACCCTGTTCGGTATCGGAGTCGTACTGCGGCACCAGGATGGCCGAGGTCAGGCCGGCCAGCATCTGCGCGCGTTCCACCCGGCGACCGATGTCCATGAACAACCAACCCGGGTCGTGCACCATCGATTCGGCCTGCAATCCGGCCAGGGCCAGTAGGCCGTGCAGGATGTCGTCGTGTGCGCGGCCGAGTTCGGAACCGTCGCGTTCGGTGTCGTCGCCGGCACCGGTCGCCGGTCCGCTACCCAATTCATTCAGTGCGCGGTCGATGGAGCCGAGCACCATCCACGTGCTCGTCGACAACTGGTCGCGGATCGCGCGGGCCAGCTGTTGCAGACGGTCGACCGCAAAGGCAACCGAACCCGGCGTCCGGCGGGCTCCGGTCATCATGTGCAACCGGGTGGTCGCGGCCTCGACCTCGTCAGGGTCCGGCGGTTTGCTGCTGTCGAAGTCGAGTAAACCCTTGGTGTCCTGCAGAACCGCCCGATTTCCGGACGCAGACGCAATTGCGCTCAGGAACAACGGGATTGACGCCGTACCCGTCATCCACGGTCGGTAGCGGTAGTCCTCGTAACGCTCGCGGCCGACCTTGACCATCCTCGTGGTCAGCTCGGCCCGCTCGCCGTAGCGACCGAACCAGAACAGGTCGGACAACACGCGAGGTGAGCTGACGACCGGATCGGAACTCGCGCGGACCGCGCTGGGACTCGCACCGGTGACGATGATCGGCCGGCTGCGTTCCGGCGCACCGCCCGATTCCTCCACCCGGATCTGACCGGCAGCCGGCTCGACGGTGGTCACCCAGACATCTTTTCCGGCAACGGCATTCATCGCCGACCCGGCGGCACCCTCCGCGAGCACCTGACCGAGGCCGCCCGGCAGGACCGCGTAGCCCGATCCCTGCGCGACGCTGAACGAACGAATGCCGACGGGCGCAGCACGCAGCGGCGAACCCGTACCGCGCGCTCGGTGGGGGCCCGGTGTGGACGACGGCGCAACCGAAAAACGTTCGAGGACACGGCCAACCCACTGCCACGGCTCGGCGTCGATCCGGGCGCGCAACGTGTCGATCTCGGCCGAACTGAGCATCGGTCCGGAGAACTCTTCGCCGGTCCGGAAGTTCGTGATGGCCAGCAACGGCAGGTCGGCCGACAACTTTCCGAGTTCGAGATCGTTTCCGGCCCAATAGGTCTGCACCGAATCGAGCAGCAGGTCCTCACCGAGGAAATGCTTGCTGATGGCGGGCAGGACGGTGTGCAACGCCGGGTTCTCCAGCACCCCGCTGCCGAGGGTGTTGAGGACGGTGACCGAACCGCGCGACGCCGCCTCCACCAGGCCGGTGACGCCGAGGCGGGAATCGGCACGCAGATCGAGCGGATCTGAATAGTCGGAGTCGACCCGCCTGATGATCACATCGAGTCGTTTGAAGGTTCCCAGCGACCGCATGTAGACCGCGCCGTCACGGACCACCAAGTCGGCGGCCTCGACCAGCGGAAAACCGAGGATCGAGGCCAGGTAGGCCTGATCGAACGCGGTCTCCGACAGCGAACCCGGCGTCAGCACGGCAACCGTGGGTTCCTCGATACCCTGCGGGGCGTATTCGAACGCCGCGATCCGGACCGTGGCCGCAAACGCCGACATCGGTCTCGGAACACACCGCTGCAGGAGCCGTGGGAATGCCCGCGACATCAGGTGCCGGTCGGCCAATGCGTACCCGACACCGGACGGCGCCTGGGTCCGGTCGGAGTAGACCAGGTACTCACCGCTCGGCGCCCGGCCGATATCGCAGGCGTGCATGAACAGCGTGTGTGACCACACCTGCGGAAAACGGGCGGCCTTGCGGACGAACCCGGGATGGCCGTAGATCATCTCCGGTGGCACCAGGCCAGAGGTGATCGCGCTCTGGTCGGCGTACACATCCGACAGGAGCGCGTCGAGCGCTCGTGCCCGCTGCTCGATGCCCTTTTCGAGACTCTGCCACTGCGCGCCGTCGAACAGCAGCGGCACAGAGTCGAGTTCCCAGCGTCGCTGCTGCGTGGAGGTACCGGTCGGGGCGTTGTAGGTGATGCCGTCGTCGTCGATCAGGGTGCGCACCCGCTGATCGGCCTGGCGCAGCCCGGCATCGGCCATCCGCTCCAGATTCTCGATCAGGCCGGACCACTGGGCGCGGATGGCACCGGTGCTGTCGAACAGCTCATCGAAGGGCCCGGACGGGGTTCCTGGCATGGCCGACAGATCAAACAATCCGTACCAGTCAGACCGGTATCGGTCCAAAACTCCGGCGGGTTCGATCCTTGGCGTTGTCACCGAAGGACTGTACGTGCTCGCCGTAGATCCAAGATCATTGGTACACCGGAATCGGTCGCCAGCCTGGCCTGATACTCACGGAGCTTGGCCGTGTCGATGGTGCCGACCTGATGGCCGGAGGCCTCGAAACGACCATTGCGACGCGACTCGGCCTCCACCGCGTTCACCGGTGGACGTTCGTACGCCAGACCACCGGGATGGATCACGTGATAGGTCGCGCCGCCCACCGACCGCCCGTTGTGGGTGTCGATGAGATCGAAGACCAGTGGGCTGTCGATGGTGATCGTCGGGTGGAGGGCACTCGGCGGCTGCCACGCCCGGAAGCGGATACCGGAGACGGTCTCCCCCGCCCGGCCGGTCGGCGTCAACGGGACCGGGACACCGTTACAGGTCAGGATGAAACGGTTCATGTCTCCGCCGAGAACCCGGAGCTGTACCCGCTCGATCGACGAGTCGACGTATCGGGCGGTGCCGCCGAACGCGGACTCCTCGCCGAGGACGTTCCATGGTTCGATCGCGCCGCGTAGTTCGATCTCGACATCGCGGATGTGCACCGTACCCAGACGCGGGAAGCGGAACTCGGTGAACGGGGCCAGCCAGGCGGTGTCGAAATCGTAGCCGGCATCGCGCAGATCTTCGGCGACGTTGGAGATGTCATCGATCACGTAGTGCGGCAACAGATGTCGGCCATGCAGATCAGCGCCGTGGCGTTGCAGCCGCGCCCGGTAGGGCTTGTCCCAGAACCACGAGACCAGGCTGCGGACGAGAAGCGACTGCACCATCGCCATCTGATGGTGCGGCGGCATCTCGAAGCCGCGGAGTTCGAGCAGACCGAGCCTGCCGCGGGTCGAGTCGGGGCTGTAGAGCTTGTCGATGCAGAACTCGGCCCGGTGGGTGTTGCCGGTGATGTCGGTCAGCAGGTGGCGCAGCGCCCGGTCGGCAACCCATGGCAGGTGATGGGACGTGTTACCTGCCGCAGTTTCGTCGCTGATGCGGTCGATTTCGGCAAAGGCGACCTCGAGTTCGTAGAGCGAACTCTCCCGCCCCTCGTCGACCCGGGGTGCCTGCGAGGTGGTGCCGATGAATCGTCCCGAGAACAGATACGACAGTGACGGATGCAGCTGCCAGTAGGTCAACATCGAGACCAGCAGATCTGGGCGGCGCAACATCGGTGAATCGGCCGGGCGAATGCCACCGAGTGTGATGTGGTTGCCGCCCCCGGTGCCGCCGTGGCTGCCGTCGAGGTCGAACGACTCGGTCCCCAGACGGACCCGGCGAGCCTGGTCGTAGAGGGTTTCGAGGAGTTCTGACTGTTCGACGAACGACGCGGTCGGCTGGATGTTGACCTCGATGACACCGGGGTCGGGCGTGATCGTCAAGGACGTCAGGCGCGGATCCGACGGTGGGCCGTACCCCTCGATGACCACCGGCTTGCCCACTTCGGCGGCACTGTCTTCGATCAGGCCGACCAGCTCGGCGAAGTCGTCGCCGGTCTGGGTGGGGGGAAGGAAGACATACAGGACACCGCCTCGCTCCTCGGCCACCAGCGCGGTGACCGACCGGCCGGAGGGTTCGATGAGATCGGGCTGTTCCGAGGACGTTTGCGCCGCAGCGTTTGCTTCCGATTGCGCCGCCGCTGCTGCTTCTGCGGCCTTCTTCGCTTCGGCAGCAACGCGGGCCTTCTGCATCTCCGGGGTGATCCACAGCGGTTCACCGTCTCCGGGAACACCTGCCTCGGCCACGGACGTGCCCGGCCGGGCTCCGGGCAGCGGCTCCCCCGCCATTCCGGTCCGAGGCATCTGCGGTGCGGATGCGGCAGGTGGTACCGCGGAGGCAGGCGGTAGCGGCAGCTCATCCGACGCGGCGAGATCGGCAAGCGGGTCGATGTCGAATGCGGTGGGATCGGCCGGGAAGAACTGCATGTTCGGCTCCCAGAAGAGAGCGTCCAGCGGCAGTCGGAGACCGGCAGGCGAATTGCCAGGACTCAGGACCAGTCGGCCACGCCGGGTCCGCCACAATGCGCTCTGCCATCCGACACCGTCCGGGGCGCGGTTGATCGGCATCACATAGGCGGTCGGACTGCTGACCGACGAGTCCAGCTCGGCCAGAAGGCGTTTACGAATCTCTGCCGAATCCTTGTCCGGCGTCAGGTCGTCCTCGGTCGCCTCGGCGGCCTGTGCTTCGGGGTCCGGCGGTGCACCGGCCGGCAGCCGCACCAACTCGGCGAGACGCAGCAGCGGATCTTCGTAGGCGGGCATCACCTGCGAGTCCGGGAGGCGCAGACGTCGTGCCAGAGCCGAGATGAATGCCTTGGGCGCCTTGGCCGTTGCCGGATCGGTCGGCCCGAGTCCACCCGGTGCCTGCCAATCCATGGTGGCCTGCGCGGCGTCCTTCGTGGGCCACGGGTCGTCCAGCAGATCGGGATTGTTCCAGAGCGCTTTTCCGTCGGCGCGCCAGATCAGGTCGATCTGCCACCGCGGCAAGGGTTCACCGGGATACCACTTGCCCTGTCCGCGCTGCACCAAACCGCTCGGCGCATATATCTTCTTGACGCGATCGGCCAAATCGGATGCGAGTGAACGCTTGTGGGGTCCATCGGCGTCGGTCAGCCACTCCGGATCGACCTGATTGTCCAGGGAGACGAACGTCGGTTCACCGCCCATCGTGAGCCGGACGTCGGCCTCGCGCATCCGCTCGTCGAGATCGGTACCGAGGTTGACGATCCGCTTCCACTGATCACCCGAATACGGCAGCGTGACCCGCGGATCTTCGTGGAAGCGGGAGACCTCGTTCGAGAAGTCCATCACCGCATGGCATTTGCCGGTGGCTCCGGTGATCGGTGCGGCCGCTCCCGGATGTGGGGTCGCGGCGAGCGGGATGTGGCCTTCACCTGCGAACAGGCCCGAGGTGGGATCCATGCCCACCCAGCCCGCGCCGGGCAGGTAGACCTCCGTCCAGGCGTGCAGGTCGGTGAAGTCGGCGTCGGGGCCGGAGGGGCCGTCGATCGATTTGATGTCGGACGTCAACTGGACCAGGTAGCCGGAGACGAAACGGGCCGCCAGACCGAGACGGCGCAGAATCGCAACGAGCAACCACGCGGAGTCGCGACACGACCCGACCCCGCTGTCGAGGGTGAACTCCGGTGCCTGCACACCGGCCTCGAGCCGCACCGTGTACCGGACGTCGTCGCGGACTGCGGAATTCAGTTGGACGAGGTAGTCGATGACGCGCATCTTCCCCGACGCACGGTGGTCGTCAACCCACTTGGCCACCAACGGGTCCGTGCCCGTCTCGTCCACCGGTCGCAGATAGACCTCGAGATCGCGGCGGAGTTCTTCCGGGTACTCGAAGCCGACGTTCTCGGCCCATTCCTCGATGAAGAAGTCGAACGGGTTGATCGCGGTGAGGTCGGCGACCAGACCCACCGTGAAGCTCAGGACCGTTGTCGGTTCCGGAAACACCAAGCGCGCCAAGTAGTTGCTGAAGGCATCCTGTTGCCAGTTGATGAAGTGGTCGCCGGGCTCGACCTTCAGCGAGTACGCCTCGATCGGGGTCCGCGAATGTGGCGCCGGCCGAAGCCGCAGGACATGTGGATAGACCTTCGTCAACCTGTCGAAGTTGTACGTGGTCCGGTGCTCGAGTGCCACCTTGATGGTCAACTGGCGTTACCTCCATGCGTGCCAAAACGTCAGAACTGCAAGTTCATCACAATCTGCGCCCCACCGCCGGGCACAAGATCTACGCCACCTGCAGCCAGAGATCAGGCCCGAATACCTCGTATGCGATGTCGGCAGACGGCACACCCGCCTCGAGCAACTGCCCACGCATGCTCTGCATGAACGGCAGTGGGCCGCAGAGGTAGGCCTTGACGCCGTCCGGGAGCGCGATCGCCGACAGGTCGGTGTACCCGGCCCGACTGGTCTGGCTCTCAGGGCGGACGCCGAGGTCTTCGTACCAGTTGTGCATGATGGCGGCAGGCAGTTCGGCGACCAACTCCTCCAACTCGGTCCGATGTGCATGCACCGACAACGACCGGTCGGCATGTACCACCCAAACCTGCCTCGGGTCACCGGTATCGACCATGTGTCGCAACATCCCGATCATCGGCGTACAGCCGATACCCGCCGAGACCAGCAGCACCGGGGTTGCCTCCGGATGCAATGTCAGATTGCCGAACGGCAGCGATACCACCAATGAATCGCCCTCGAAAAGGTTGGCATGCAGGTGGTTCGACACCTGACCGTCCTTTTTCACAGTGATGCGCCACTGCCCTCCCGATTTCGGGGTCGTGAGGCTGTATTGGCGGATCTGCCGCGCGCCGTCCGGGAGGTTCACCGCCACCGAGGTGTACTGGCCGGGGGCAAACCCGGGCAGCGTCGACCCGCCGTCGGACCTCAGCGTGATAGCAATGCAATCCGGCGATTCCTGCGTGCGCCGCACCACCGTTGCCGTCTGCCAGACCTGGCCGGGTTCCACGCCCGCTTGGTCGTACAACTGCCGTTCGATCGCTATCAGGCCGTGTGCCATCAGCCAGTAGACCTCGTCCCACGCCTTTGCCACCTCCGGTGTGACGGCTTCCCCGAGCACCTCGACGATCGCGGCGAACAGATAGTCGTGCACCACCTGATAGAGCTCTTCGGTGATCCCCAGGGACGCATGCTTGTTGGCGATCCTCGAGAGCACCGCCTCCGGACTGGGCGCATTCTCTGCCACCAGCAAGGTGGCGAAGGAGGCGATTGCACCGGCCAGCGCTCGTTGCTGATCCCCCTGGGCCTGATTGCCACGATTGAACAGGTCTCGCTCGAGTTCGGGGGTGATCGGTGAACAGTGTCGAGTAGAACAGGGTCGTGATCTCTTCGATCGCACCGCCGACCGCGGGCAGCGTGGCGCGGATGATGGTTGCGGATTCAGGGCTCAGGGCCATCTCAGACATGGGTCCTCCAGGACGCGAAGTGGTGATCAGGGTTCTGGTGGGGCATCTACTCGACGGCGAGCAGCGAGATTTCATTGTGAGCCACATCGCAAGCCCGTCGGTCACGCCACGGTTACGTCTGGCGAACCATCGGATCACCGACTCGCCGTGCCCACTGTGAGAAGCACCGATGGCCGACCGACAGTCATCTGATCTACGAATGCGAGATCAATTGTGCGCGGACAACTTAGGCTGACGTGCAGGCCCGCGGCACACCCTGCTGCAACGGGTCGGAGAGGCGAGAGACATGCGGATTCTGTTGGTCGGCGCGGGCGGAGTGGGCGACGCGATCGCCAGGATTGCCGCTCGGCGCGACTTCTATGAGTTGATCGTCGTCTCCGACTACGACGTGAGTCGAGCCGAGCGAACGGTGGCCTGGATCGCGGACAGACACGGCAGCAATGTTGCGGCCCGATTCACCGCCGCACAGATCGACGCCGGTGATGCCGCGGCGGTGGCCGAACTTGCTCGGGCGCATCGGGTCACACATGTGATGAATGCGGTCGAACCCAAGTTCGTGCCGACCATCTTCGACGGCGCCTTTGCAGCTTCGGCACATTACCTCGACATGGCGATGAGCTTGAGCGCCCCGCATCCCGACGAGCCCTACGCGAAGACCGGCATCAAGTTGGGCGACTACCAGTTCGGGAAAGCAGACGAGTGGGAAGCGGCCGGACTCCTGGCCCTCGTCGGGATGGGGGTGGAACCCGGCCTGTCCGACGTCTTCGCCAAATACGCCTGCGACCACCTCTTCGACACCGTCGATGAACTCGGTACCCGCGACGGCGCCAACCTCGTGGTCCGCGACGCCGACGGCAACGAGATCTTCGCACCCAGCTTCTCGATCTGGACCACCATCGAAGAGTGTCTGAACCCGCCGGTGATCTACGAAAAGGATCACCCCGAAGGCTGGTTCACGACACCCCCGTTCAGCGAGCCCGAGATCTTCGACTTCCCCGACGGCATCGGCCCGGTGGAGTGTGTTCACGTCGAGCACGAAGAAGTGTTGCTGATGCCACGATGGCTCGACGCCAAGCGGGTCACGTTCAAATACGGCCTGGGAGCCGCGTTCATCGGCATCCTGCAAACCCTGCACCTGTTGAAACTCGATGCCGTACAGCCGATTCGGGTTCGTTCGGCGAACGGTCCGGTGGAGGTCGCCCCTCGCGACGTCGTGGCCGCGGCACTCCCCGACCCGGCAACCCTCGGGCCACAGATGACCGGAAAGACCTGCGCCGGAATGTGGGTCACCGGAACCAAAGACGGCAAACCCAGGCAGGTGTACCTCTACCACGTGTCCGACAACGAGTGGACGATGGCGGAATACGGCTGCCAGTGCGTGGTCTGGCAGACCGCGCTGAACCCGGTGATCGCCCTGGAGTTGCTGGCAACTGGAACATGGTCGGGTGCCGGGGTTCTGGGACCCGACGCCTTGGACGCGGTCCCTTTCCTCGATCTGATGAAGGCCGACGATTCTGCGGGCGGTTACAACCAGCCATGGGGCCTGCGCGAGGAGACTCCGGCTTACTGACGCGAAAGTGCCACCAGAGTTCGTCCGAGGAGTCCGTCAATAGACGTTGATAGCCACCGGCGGCTCCGCGATGCGCGGTCGATCGGCGCTGACAGAACTCCACCCGGTCCGGTCCGGACGTTCTCACCGATCGTGGCGTACGACGCGACGGCAGCAGCAGATCGCTCACCAGGCCGCCGACCGATCCGGCAGCACATGTGGCCGCGTTGCGCAGTGGATCGCCAGCTTCGCCGCGCAGGCCTGGCCGGTGCCCGACAGACCGAGCAACACCCCACCGCCGGAAAAGTCGAGGACTCCCCGATTGTCACCGGCGCCGACAGAGACCCCCGTGGCATCGGGTTCGTCGTAGACACGTTGAACCGACGTCGCCGGGCATGCACCTGTCCCGCACACGCAGGCCCGTGCGCACGGACAGCATTGCCCGGTCTCTGCGTGCCGAACTGGCGGTGGCGCAGTCGAAGCCAACGCCGGGACCAACGCGAGCCCCGTCGTGATCGCGGGGCAATGCTCACGCGATTCCGTTCCGTAGCCTTGTTCTCGTCCTTCTTTGATCCCCCATACCCGTGGACGCTACGGCCCACACCCGCCGCGCCGGCTGGTTTCATGAGTCCTGCCTGGCGCTGACGATTCGCCGGGCTCCCGCGATTGTCAGACCTCTTCAGTAGGCTGAGTGGTTGCCACTGTTCCGTGGACCCAATAGTCTTGCAGCACAACAGAAATACTTCGCTAGAACACTTGTGCGAACAGCTCGACGGGCGTAGTCTCGAATCATGAACTTCGGGGGGATGTTCGCCAGACTTTCAGATCTGGCAGGGGATGCGGCTTTGGTCACCGGTGATGATGCTGAAGTTTCATCGCGCACGGTGGCGGTACTTCGACTCAATCATGTTGTGGAACAGATACTTTTCCGGCTTGTCGGTGAACTCGACAAGCGTGGGGTCGCGCAGAAGTCCGGCGAACGATCCACCGCGAGACTGCTGCAAGAGGCGGGGATGGCTCCGGCGGTGGCCCATCGATATGTGCGGGTGGGTAAGGCGCTCGGCGACATTCCGTCGGTGGCGGCCTACGGGGTGGACGGAACGTTGTCCGGTGAGCATGTCGATGCGATCGTCAAGGGTCTCAACCACATTGATCGGCGCAACCCGGATCTCTCCGGTGGTGATCGCGATGATTGTGTCCGCGGGTTGATGACCGAAGCGTTGGTGGCCACACCGGGGGCGGTGTCGGTGCGGGCACGACATATGGCTGTGGTGTTGTCGCCGCCGGACAAAGAAATCCCGGACGCGGAAAACCATGAGTTGAATGAGGTCTCATTCGGGACCGGCGATGACGGCCGCACCCACGGGGTGTTTGATCTGGACAACCTCGTCGGCGAGAAACTCACCGCGGCGTTGGCGCCACTATCCAGGCCGGTACCCAAGCCTGATGGATCACCCGATTCGCGCAGCAAACCCCAGATCCGCGCCGACGCCCTGGAGCGACTGCTGGATTCCTACCTCGGTCAGGAAGACCGACCCACCAGTGGCGGCGCCAAACCGCATGTGGTGATGACAGTTTCACCGGAGTATCTACAGCCGCTGCAGATGCGCGGGCTCGCCGGCGTCAAGCCGCCGACGTTGGCACCGGCATTCGAGTGGACCGGCCCGGCATCAGCATCGACGGCGCAGATGGTGGCGTGTGATTCAGTGATCACCAAAATCTTGGTCGACAGTAACTCGGTGCCCTTGGATGTCGGCCGGGACCAGCGCACTGTCACCCCGGCAATCCGCAAAGCCCTGATCGCCCGGGACCGCGGCTGCGCGTTCCCTGGCTGCCAGTGCCCGGCCGGATACACCGACGCCCACCACATCGACTTCTGGCGCAACGGTGGCGTGACCAGTCTGACCAACATGGTGCTGCTCTGCCGACGACATCACCGCTACATCCACCACCGGGGCTGGGAAGTGTTCATTGGTCGCGATGGTCATCCCTGGTTTGTATCGCCGGATGATGCCGGCAAGACGCCGATGCGGTCCCAAGCCCGCCGCACCCTGACTTCGGACCTCGCCGCCGCGTAGAGAAGGCGAGCCCGGAAACCGCAAGACCCTCAGCTGACAGAGAACCTCTGCGCAGTACGACCATTGACAACTACACAGTGTGAACCGCACAAAAGACAGATCGCCGGCGGCTCGAGGCCGCCGGCGATCTGTCAGTCCAGGTTTCTTGCGGGAGCTATTGCTTCTCGGCAGCCACTTGCTTGTCGGCAGCCGCACCCGGAGCCTGTTGCTGCTTCGGAGCCGCGGGCTTGGCGTCGATGCCTGACTCCTTGCGCTGCTGCGGGGTGATCGGCGCAGGCGCGTCGGTCAGCGGGTCGATGCCGCCGCCCGACTTCGGGAACGCGATCACGTCGCGGATCGACGGCTGCCCGGCCAGCAGTGCCGTGATGCGATCCCAGCCGAAGGCGATTCCGCCGTGCGGCGGCGCGCCGTAAGCAAACGCGTCGAGCAGGAAGCCGAACTTCTCCTGCGCTTCGTCGTGCGAGATACCCATGATCTTGAAGACGAGTTCCTGGATCTCACGCTTGTGGATACGGATCGAACCGCCGCCGATTTCATTGCCGTTGCAGACGATGTCGTAGGCGTACGCCAACGCGGCGCCCGGATCGGACTCGAGCACATCCAGCGATTCCGGCTTGGGTGAGGTGAAGGCGTGGTGCACAGCGGTCCACGCACCCGAACCCACGGCCACGTCACCGCTCGCGGTGGCTTCATCGGCAGGCTCGAACAGCGGCGCGTCGACAACCCAGGTGAAGGCCCAGTCGCCGTCCTTGATCAGTCCGAGCTTCTGGGCGATCTCGCCGCGGGCCGAACCGAGCAACGCACGCTGAGCCTTGGCCGGACCCGCCGCGAAGAAGACACAGTCGCCGGGGTTGGCACCGACATGGGCGACGAGGCCGTCACGCTCGGCCTCCGACAGGTTCTTGGCAACCGGCCCACCGAGCGTGCCGTCTTCCTGCACCAGCACGTAGGCCAGTCCCTTGGCGCCGCGCTGCTTCGCCCATTCCTGCCACGCATCGAGCTGACGCCGGGGCTGGCTTGCACCCCCGGGCATGACGACCGCACCCACGTACGGCGCCTGGAACACCCGGAACGGGGTGTCCTTGAAATAGTCGGTGCACTCGACGAGCTCGATGTCGAAGCGCAGATCGGGCTTGTCACTGCCGAACCGGCGCATCGCATCGGCGTAGGTGATCCGCGGGATCGGGGTCTGCACGTCGTAGCCGATCAGCTTCCACAGCGCGACCAGGATCTGCTCGCCGAGGGCGATGATGTCGTCCTGCTCGACGAAGCTCATCTCGATGTCGAGCTGGGTGAACTCGGGCTGGCGGTCGGCGCGGAAGTCCTCGTCGCGGTAGCAGCGGGCGATCTGGAAGTAACGCTCCATACCGGCCACCATCAGCAGCTGCTTGAACAGCTGCGGGCTCTGCGGCAGTGCGTAGAAAGTACCCGGCTGCAAGCGTGCGGGGACCAGGAAGTCGCGCGCACCCTCCGGGGTCGAACGGGTCAGCGTCGGGGTCTCGATCTCGACGAAGTCCTGCTCCAGCAGCACATTACGGGCGGCCTGGTTGACCTTCGACCGCAACCGCAGTGCCGAACCGGGACCTTCGCGACGGAGGTCGAGGTAGCGGTACTTCAGCCGCGCCTCTTCGCCTGGGTTCTCGTCCAGCTGGAACGGCAACGGTGCCGACTCGTTGAGAACAACCAGCTCGGTGGCGTTGATCTCGATCTCGCCGGATTTCAGGTTGGGGTTCTCGCTACCGGCAGGCCGCTGTTCGACGACGCCGGTCACCTGGACGCAGTACTCGGCGCGCAGCCGGTGAGCGGGCGTGGCCACAGCCTCGTCCCGGAACACAACCTGCGCGAGGCCGGAGCTGTCCCGCAGGTCGATGAAGATCACGCCGCCGTGGTCGCGTCGGCGCGCCACCCAGCCGGTCAACGTCACGGTCTGCCCGGCGTTCGCGGCTCGCAGTGATCCGGCAAATTGGGTGCGCAGCACAATAGTCCTCTCGAAGCTGACGATTTTGTATCGTGCAACATCCTACGGCTGTCTCGATCGGCCGAGGACGGCACTGCTCATGCAATGCTGACCGCATGACATTTCGAGGCAATGGCCCCTTGGATACCGGCAACGTTTCGGGCGGCGGCGGAGGCCGCGGCAAGTTCGCCATCGGCGGCGGAGCGGGCCTGATCATCGTGATCGCGGCCGCGCTGTTCGGATTCGATCCGGGCATTCTGGGCCTGGGCAGTGACGGATCGACCTCGACGTACTCGTCGCAGGACCAGTCCGCCATCAACGAGGAGATCAAGAGCTGCACCATCGAAAAGGCGAACACCGACACGGTATGCCGGATCGTGGCCACCACCAACAGCCTCGATGCGGTGTGGTCGGAGCTCATGCCCGGTTATGAACCACCGCAGACGGTGATCTTCGAGGGCAGCGTCGACACCGCCTGCGGACCGGCGACCTCGGATGTCGGCCCGTTCTATTGCCCCGGCGACCAGACCGCGTACTTCGATCCGTCGTTCTTCGATGTCCTGAGCGATCAGCTCGGTGGCGGAGACGGGCCACTGGCCCAGGAATACGTCGTCGCCCACGAGTACGGCCACCACGTCGAATACCTGACCGGTGCCCTGCAGGAAGGTCAGCGGATGGGTGCGGCCGGACCGAATTCGGGTTCGGTACGGATCGAACTTCAGGCCGACTGCCTGGCCGGCGTGTGGGCGTATCACGCCGACAAGGGCTCCGATGCGATGCTCGAACCGCTGACGCAGCAACAGATCAACGACGTCATCAAGACCGCCAAGGCGATCGGCGACGACGCGATCCAAGGTGACGCCTCCAACCCGGAAGGCTGGACCCACGGCTCATCAGACCAGCGGGTCCGCTGGTTCAACGTGGGCTACAGTGCGGGTGACCCGAACTCCTGCAACACTTTCGATGCGGCAAGCCTGTGACCCGCTCCAGCGCGATCGATCGGGTCGCCGACAACCACCTCGAACGCTCCTGTGCGCTCAACCCCATCGAGGCGACCCACCTCGGGGTGGCCGGCTTCGACGATCAACTACCCGACTTCTCTCCGGAAGGTGAGGCCGATCGGGTCTCCGAACGCCGCGCCGCGCTGAATTCGCTCGCGGCCGCGAACATTACCGACGACGTCGACCGCGTCACGGTTGCCACGATGTCCGACCAGTTACGCCGTGCACTCGCGGTCGACGATGCGGGCCTGCGGATCGGCGAGGTCAATGTCATCGAATCCCCGCTGCAGGGTGTCCGCGACGTCTTCGATCTGATGTCGACGACGACCGCAGCCGAGCAGGACCTGTTCCTCGCGAGGTTGTCGCAGATACCGTCCTGCGTCGAATCGATCATCGCCGGGATGCGCCATCGCGTGCAGACCGGTCCCCCGTTGGTGAGCAGGCAGGTGAGTCTGTGCGCCACGCAGGCCGACGCCGCAACCGGGTCGATCTTCAGCAACGCCACCGCCATCGAAACCACCGACCAGGTCGATCTGCTCGACGATCTGCGCGGCCAGGTGGGAGCTGCGATGACCGAGCTCGCAGCGGTCCTGCGCGACGAGGTCCTGCCCCGGACCATCGACACCGATGCCGTCGGCCGCGACCGCTACCGGCTCCACTCGGCCGAGTTCGTCGGCGCGGACATCGACGTCGACGACGCCTACGCCTGGGGCCTGGATTTGCTCGAATCGATTGTGGCCGAACAGGAGACGTTGGCCCAGCAGATCGCGCCCGGCGCCGGAGTGACCGGTGCGCTGGCGGCACTGAACGACGATCCCCGCTACCAGATGACCGATCGCGATGCGTTTGTCGCCTGGATGCAGGATCTGTCCGACCGTGCGACCGACGAGGTCGGCCGCCTGCACTTCGACATCCCGCCCCAACTGACCGCACTGGAATGCCGGCTGGCCCCGTCGGCGACCGGGATCATCTACTACACGATGCCCAGCGAAGACCTGAGCCGTCCGGGACGCATGTGGTGGTCGGTGCCGCCGGAACAGCAGGTCTTCCACACGTGGCAGGAAACGACCACCGTCTTCCACGAAGGTGTCCCCGGCCACCACCTGCAACTGGGATCGGCCATGGTGAGCCCGGAGCTGAACCGCTGGCGCAAGCTGGCGTCGTTCACCTCCGGCCATGGCGAGGGGTGGGCGCTGTACGCCGAGCGGCTGATGGGCGAACTGGGCTGGCTCGATGATCCGGGCGATCGGATGGGCATGCTCGACTCGCAGCGACTACGCGCGGCCCGTGTGGTCGTCGACATCGGCGTGCACTGCGGCCTGACCGCACCCGCCTCGGTGGGCGGTGGCACCTGGGATGCTGACAAGGCCTGGCAGTTCCTGAGCTCCGCGGTTGCGATGGACAAGACAGTGCTGCGGTTCGAGCTCAACCGTTACCTCGGCTGGCCCGGCCAGGCCCCGTCATACGCGCTGGGACAACGGGTCTGGCAACAGGCCCGCGACAACTACATCCGAACCAACCCGGCGGCATCCCTCAAGGACTTCCATCGCAAGGCGCTGGCGCTGGGCGGTGTCAGTCTCGATGTGCTGCAGGCAGAACTGAGCTGACCCCTCCCCCTGCAAATGATCCGGATATACGAAGACGAGCCACATATTTGTGGCTCGTCTTCGTATAAGTGGCTCGGCTGTCGAATCGCCGGCTAGCCGGGCGGGTTCTCGGCTGTGGGGAACTCCGGCGTATGAGCCGAACTCCCCCACGTCCGGCCCGTATGCGGAGCAGGTGCCGGGTCACCGTCGACGGTGAAGGTGCAGGCGGCGACAGTGGTCGCCATCAGTACCCCGACCACCACTGCTGTCCACCGACGCCGCGCCCCCACGGCCCCTACCCCGCAGCCAGTGCCGAATTGATGTGCGCCACCACGGCATCGAGCGCGACACGCTGTTGCTCACCGTTGGACAGGTCTTTGAGTTCGATCTGGCCGTCGGCGAGTTCGTTGTCGCCGAGCACCAGCGCAAAACGTGCGCCCGAGCGGTCGGCCGCCTTCATCGCACCCTTGAGACCACGGCCACCGTAGGCGATGTCGGCGCGGATGCCCGCGGCCCGCAGTCGCCCGGTGATCGCGACCAGCTCGTCTTTGGCGGCTTCACCCATCGGGACGCCGAACACCTCGCAGCGCGCATCACTGACAGCGGCAATACCCTCGGCCTCCAGCGCGAGCACGGTGCGGTCGACACCCAGTCCGTAACCGATACCCGAGAGCTCCTGCTTGCCACCGAGCTGCTTCATCAGACCGTCGTAACGGCCACCGCCACCGATGCCGGACTGCGCACCGAGTCCGTCGTGCACGAACTCGAAGGTGGTCTTGGTGTAGTAGTCGAGGCCACGCACCAGTCGCGGGTTCTTCTCGTACGGAACTCCCAGTCGGTCGAGGTGACCGATCACCGCGTCGTAGTGCTCACGCGCCGAGTCCGACAGGTAGTCGATCATCAGCGGTGCCGACGCCGTGGCCTCACGAATGTGCGGACGCTTGTCGTCGAGTACGCGCAGCGGGTTGATCTCCGCGCGACGACGGGTCTCTTCGTCCAGGTCGAGGCCGAAGAGGAACTGCTGCAGCACTTCCCGGTACTGCGGCCGACAGGTGTCGTCGCCGAGCGAGGTGATCTCGAGGCGAAAACCGGTCAGGCCCAGACGGCGGAAACCCTCATCGGCGATGGCGATGACCTCGGCGTCGAGTGCCGGATCATCGATACCGATCGCCTCGACACCCACCTGCTGCAACTGGCGGTAACGACCGGTCTGCGGCTTCTCATACCGGAAGAACGGTCCGGCATACGACAGTTTGACCGGCAGTTGCCCGCGATCGAGGCCGTGCTGGATCACCGCACGCATCACACCGGCTGTGCCCTCGGGGCGCAGTGTCACCGAGCGGTCGCCGCGGTCGGCAAACGTGTACATCTCCTTGGAGACGACGTCGGTCGACTCTCCGACACCACGAGCGAACAGCGCGGTGTCCTCGAAGATCGGGAGTTCGATGTGTGAATACCCGGCAAGTCGCGCTGCACGCGTCAGGGTGTCGCGTACCGCCACGAACTGCGCCGACTGCGGTGGCACATAGTCCGGTACACCTCGTGGAGCCTGAAATCCGGCATTCACAGCCCGTGACGTCCCTTCTTGGGTTGATCGGCCGAGCCCGAGGCGGTCAGGTCGGCGAGAAATGGATTGGTGGCGCGTTCGCGGCCGATGTTGGTCTGCTCGCCGTGGCCCGGCAGGACCACGGTGTTGTCGTCCAGTGGCAGCAGGCGGTCGGCGATCGAATCGAGGAGCTGCTGATGATTGCCGCCGGGCAGGTCGGTCCGCCCGATCGAACCGGCGAACAGCACATCACCGGAAAAGCACACCGGCACAGTGCCTTCGGGCACCACGACGTCGATACCAAACAGCACCGAACCCTGGGTGTGGCCGGGCGCGAGGTCAACGCTGAAGGTGAGTCCACCGACGTCGATCGGTTCGCGGTCGGTCAGTTCGATGACTTTCTCCGGCTCACGGAACACCGTGTCGCCGATGATCTGCGACATCGCGCGCCCTATCCCGACACCCGGATCGGCCAGCATCGGCCGGTCGGCGGGATGGATGTAGGCCGGGATCGTGAACTCGTCGCAGAGCTCTGCGGCATTCCAGGTGTGATCGAGGTGACCGTGGGTCAGCAGGACCGCCACCGGGTTCAGCCGATGCTCGGAAAGTATCTCCCGGACACCGGGGGCCGCGTCCTGACCTGGGTCGATGATGATCGCATCGCTGTCGGGTCCGCTCGCCACCACGTAGCAATTGGTGGCGAACATACCGGCGGGGAAACCCGTGATCAGCATGGTCTGTTCTCCTGGGTCGTAAGGACGTGTTCCACCATCATCCCAGCACCACTGAATCCTGTGTGCCACGGCCATCCATTCTGGTCGAGCTCCGCTACGCTGCGTCTCCGAATTCTGGTCGAGCTCCGCTACGCTGCGTCTCCGAATTCTGGTCGAGCTCCGCTACGCTGCGTCTCCGAATTCTGGTCGAGCTCCGCTACGCTGCGTCTCCCGGTCACATCTCGCCCGGCGCGCCGGGGCAGTGCCCATATAACGTGCTCTCAGCAAGTGCTGGCAGACTCGCATCGGTGTCCCGCACCCGGGGCGCGGTCAGACGTACGACTTTGACGGAGGTTCTCTGCAGTGTCGAGCAGCAACAACGAGCAACGCCGGCAAGCGGCTAAACGCAAGCTGGAGAAGCGGTTGGAGCGGCAGCAGCAGGCCGCCCGTAAACGGAAGATGATCATCATCGGCAGCTCGGTTGCCCTGGTTGTGATCGTCGCCGCAGTGTCGACGACCCTCATCGTCAAAAAGGTGTCCGACGACAACGAGAAGGCACGGTGGACGGCCTGCGCGTTCACCCCGAATGATGCCGACCCGTTGGCGTCGCTACCGCCGATCGAGGAAGTCCCGGCCGAGCAGCAGGCGGAATACCTGAAGTACAAGGACGAGCTCACCGCGGGGATGGCCAACAAGCGGACCACCCCGATTCCCGGTGACAAGCAACTCAAGAGCGGCGTCGTCGACGCGTTGTTCACCACCAACCAGGGTGAACTGCCCATGACGCTCGATCGTGAAGACGCGCCCTGCAACGTCGGAGCCTTCGAGACGATGATCGAGGCCGGCTACTACAACGACACCAGTTGCCACCGACTGACCACCGAAGGCATCAAGGTGCTGCAGTGCGGCGATCCGACGGCCACCGGAGCCGGCGGCCCCGGTTGGCAGAGCCCGGACGAACCGCCCACAGACCTCACCCCTGTCGGCGAGATGAACGCCCAGACCGGCACGCAGGCGGTCATTTATCCGCGCGGCACCATCGCGGTCGCCAACAGTGGTCAGGAGAACACCGGCGCCAGCCAGTTCTTCATGGTGATCGAGGACAGCGAACTCGCGCCGAGCTATTCGGTCATCGGCACCGTCGACCCGGCCGGACTCGAAGTACTCGACAAGGTCATCGCGGCCGGTGTCGAACCCACTCCGGAAGGTCCTGCCACCGACGGTAAGCCGGTGCTGCCGGTGGAGATCCTCACCGCAACGATCACGAACTGAGCCGCCGTCACCAACTGAGCCACAAAAAACCCGGCCGCCCCGTTTGGGGGCGGCCGGGTTTTTGTTCGGCTGATTCTGTACGGCAGAAGCCTGGGCGACTCCAGGATCTAGGCGGCTGAGGTCACCCGATAGACGTCGTAGACGCCTTCGACGTTCCGTACGACATTGAGTACGTGCCCAAGATGTTTGGGGTCACCCATCTCGAACGTGAACTTGCTGATGGCCACCCGATCGCGGCTGGTGGTCACCGAGGCGGACAGGATGTTCACCCGTTCGTCCGCGAGGACCCGCGTCACGTCCGACAGCAGCCGTGACCGGTCGAGCGCCTCGACCTGGATCGCGACCAGGAACACCGACGACGGTGACGGCGCCCATTTGACGTCGATGATCCGTTCGGCCTGTTCGCGCAGCGACCCCGCGTTGGTGCAATCGGTGCGGTGCACGCTGACACCGCCACCGCGGGTGACGAAGCCCATGATCTCGTCACCCGGGACCGGGGTGCAGCATTTGGCCAACTTGGCCAGAACACCATCGGCGCCGGGAACCACCACACCGGCGTCACCGGTCTGACGGACCGGCGACGGCATGGTCGAGGGCGTCGACCGCTCGGCCAGTGCCTCTTGCGCGTCTTCGAGTCCACCGAGCTGGGCAACCAGGCGGCTGACCACATGTCGTGCCGACACATGGCCCTCACCGACGGCCGCGTACAGCGCCGAGACATCGGCAAAGCGCAATTCGCTTGCGATCGCACTCATCGAGTCACTGTTGAGGAGGCGCTGGATCGGAAGCCCGCCGCGCCGAACCTCTTTGACGATCGCGTCCTTGCCGGACTCGAGTGCCTCTTCGCGCCGCTCCTTGGCAAACCACTGCCGGATCTTGGCGGTGGCCCGTGGGCTGACCACAAAAGTCTGCCAGTCCCGCGACGGACCGGCCGTTGCGGCCTTGGAGGTGAAAACCTCTACCACTTCACCGTTTTCGAGCTTGCGTTCGAGCGCGACAAGCCGTCCGTTGACCCGTGCGCCGATGCAGCGGTGGCCGACCTCGGTGTGCACCGCATACGCGAAGTCGACCGGCGTCGAGCCCATCGGAAGGGTGATCACGTCACCCTTGGGGGTGAAGACGAAGATCTCCTTGACCGCCAGGTCGTACCGCAGCGATTCGAGGAACTCGCCGGGATCGGCCGCCTCCCTTTGCCAATCGAGCAGCTGGCGCATCCAGGCCATGTCGTCGATCTCGGCGGAGTCGGAGCCGTGCTTGCCTTTGGTCTCCTTGTACCGCCAGTGCGCCGCGATGCCGAACTCTGCGGTCCGGTGCATGTCACGGGTCCGGATCTGGACTTCCAGCGGCTTGCCCTCGGGACCGATCACCGTGGTGTGCAGCGACTGGTAGACGCCGTACCGGGGCTGGGCGATGTAGTCCTTGAAACGGCCCGCCATCGGCTGCCAGAGCGAATGCACAACGCCCACAGCGGCATAACAGTCACGGAGGTCGTCACAGAGGATGCGCATGCCGACCAGGTCGTGGATGTCGTCGAACTCGCGCCCCTTGACGATCATCTTCTGATAGATCGACCAGTAGTGCTTGGGCCTGCCCTCGACCGTTGCCGTGATACGCGAACCCTCGAGCGACTTGATGATGTCGGCTCGCACGCGCGCCAGATACGTGTCGCGGGACGGCGCCCGGTCGGCGACGAGCCGGACGATCTCCTCGTATCGCTTGGGGTGCAGGATCGCAAAGGCCAGGTCCTCGAGCTCCCACTTGACCGTTGCCATACCCAGGCGATGTGCCAGCGGGGCGATGACTTCGAGGGTCTCGCGCGCTTTCCGGGCCTGCTTCTCGGGCGGCAGGAAGCGCATCGTCCGCATGTTGTGCAGCCGGTCGGCCACCTTGATCACCAGTACCCGCGGATCACGGGCCATCGCGATGATCATCTTGCGGATGGTCTCGGCCTCCGCGGCATTGCCCAGTGCGACCTTGTCGAGTTTGGTCACACCATCGACGAGATGCGCGACCTCTTGGCCGAAGTCGTCGGAGAGCTCCTCGAGGGAATAGCCGGTGTCCTCGACGGTGTCGTGCAGCAACGCCGCGACCAAGGTGGTGGTGTCCATCCCGAGGTCGGCGAGAATCGTCGCCACCGCGAGCGGGTGGGTGATGTACGGATCACCGGATTTACGGAACTGACCGCTGTGACGCGCCTCTGCGGTGTCGTAGGCCCGCTGCAGCACATGAACGTCGGCTTTGGGGTATACATCGCGATGGAGGGCGACCAGGGGCTCCAGAACGGGCCTGATGGAACTCTTTGTCGCGGTCATCCGTCGGGCCAGGCGGGCGCGCACCCGCCGTGAGGCAGACGTCGATACCGCGGCACCGCCGCTCTTCGTTTCGGACTCTTGCTCACCGGTGGTCACCGATGTAGCCCTGGGAGCCTCGTCAGCCATCTGTCACCTCCGTTTGTCGAATCCAGCCTAGTCGCCTCGGCGCGAACCCAGTCGCCTCAGCCCGGTGCCAGCGCCGAGAGCGCGACCCCGGTGCAGGCCAGGTTGACGGCCTCACGGCCGCCGAGTCCTTCGAGTTCCATCACCACTGCGATCGACACCGGGATCGCACCGGCCTGCTGCAGCAGTTTCACCGCTGCGATGACCGTTCCACCGGTGGCCAATACGTCGTCGATCACGAGTACGCGGCGCCCGGTCAGATCCAGCCCATCGGCCGGGATCTCCAGGCTCGCCGAGCCGTATTCGAGTGAATAGCTCTCGGTGAGCACGGGCGGCGGCAGTTTGCCTGCCTTGCGCATCGCCAGCACGCCGGTACCGAGGTGAAGTGCAACACCTGATCCCAACAAAAATCCGCGGGCATCGATTCCCGCCACCAGGTCGACGCCGTCGGCGGCGCCTGCGGCCAGCCCGGCGATCACCGCACGCAATCCATCCCGATCAGCCAGGACCGGAGACAGATCCTTGAACTGGATTCCCGGAGACGGGAAGTCGGCCACCCTGCGGGTCAGTCGCTCGATCGCCGCGAGAGCGTCGTGGCCGATCGGGGTCTTGCTGTCCATCTGGTATTTCCTCAATCTTGTTCGCTCAGCTGTCGGTCAACAGCCAACGGTCGATGTTCCAGCCGGAACCCGGTCTGGCCATACCCATCACCACATTGTTCACCTTGTCCCCCGCGAGCCGAGTACGCGCCTCCGCAAACAGAGGCAGAACCGGCATGTCGCGCCAGAGCAATGTCTCGATCTCCCGCAGCAGCGGAAGCCGCCCGGCAGGTGGAACGGTCACCGCGAGCTGATCGATCAGGGCGGAGACCCGACTGTTGTCGTAACCCCCGACGTTGATCGGTTCGCCGCGCACGAACGCGTAGCTGTCGCGGGTCGGGTCGGCGGCCCCGGTGGCCGCGAATCCGTTGCCAGATGCGGTGATCAGCACATCGACGTCGCGCCCGAGGCTTCCCGGACCGATGTCCGGACCCGCCGTATCGATGACGGACACATCGGCACGACCACAGCTCGCGGCGATGGCGGCGACCATCTGTGCCCGCCGGCTGTCGGGTGCGACATAACCGATCCGGACGACCAGCGGCGGCATCCCGGCGCGCGCGGCAGCCAATTGTGCGCGGGCCCGTTCGGGATCTGCCTGTAGGTATTGGCCGCCGAACTGTGCGTTCACCGAGTCGGACAACAGATCGTCCGGACCGAGTAAGTGGTTGTTCACCACCGATGTTCCGCGGCCGAACTCGCGGGCCATGCTGTCTCGTGGGATGCAGGCGGCAAATGCGCGGCGGACGGCGGCATCGGCGAAGACGCCTTCACCGGAGAAAACAAGACGTTCGACACCCAGCGACGAGACGGGCGCCCGCACGCCCTGCGGGATCGGTTCGGCTTCGCGGTGTTCGCGCGGCGTGGGATCGACTCCGTATGTCCCCGCCGCGATGTCGAGAACGTCGATGGAACCGGCATCCCCGGTGGCGATCTTCTCGGTCATCTCCGTCTGCCGTGGCCAGACGGTCAGCCGTGGTGCCGCAGGCGGATCACCCCACCATCGGGTGTTCGCCACCAGGACCAACCCGTCCTCGCGCGTGTACTCCTCGACACGTAGAGGTCCCAGCGCCGGATACCTATCGGTCGAGCGCTCGCCGGGCACCAACTCCCACGCCGTGTTCCACACCCGCGCGAGCTCGGCCCTGGCCTGTGGGTCGGAACCGGTGATGACGTCGACGACGGACGATATGCCCATCTGCTGGGTGATCACCTGCGGCGGCAGCAGCGTGCCTGCGCCGAAGAGCGCCTTCCAATCCTTGTATGCGCGACCGTGTTTGAACGTGACCATCGCGGTCCGCGCCCCGGGTCGGCAATCGATGCCCTCGATGTCGCGGTACCCGGCAGTGCTGGCCACGTCGAAACCGCCGACCGTACCGCTGTGCGCCGCCCAGGCCAACATCAACGCGTCACACGTGAGCGGCACCCCGTCGCTGTACACGGCCTTGGGGTTGATCTGGTACCGGACGACCAGCCCCCCGCGATTGCTGTCGGTGACAACGGAGGTGCCGATGTCGGTGTCCGCGAGGGCGCCACCGTCAGGCCCCAGGTAGCTGAAACCAGGAAGGACCCGCGACAGCGCCATCAAAGAGCCCTCGGTGGACCCAACCAGCGAACTCGGGTTATAGGTGGTCACCGCGCCGTCGATGACGTAGTTGACGGTCTCCGCGGGCGCATCGGAGCAGGCGCTGACCGACCCCATTACACACATCCCGGCGATTGCCATCGCCAGGAGCCCGCGGATTCTCATCAACCGTGAGGTTAGTGCTTGCGCCTGCGCTTACCCGACGGACGCGCCCCGGGTTCCGGAGTACTTCCCGGACGGGCCGCACGCTTGGTTGTCTGCGCGGTCTTGGTCAGCGTCGTCTTGGACCCTGTGGTCGAGGATTCAGTGGCGGCGGACCCGGCATCGCCGGAGACGCTCACGCGTTCTTCACGCTCGGCACGGCGCGCGAGCACCTTGCGGGTGTGTGCCCCGATGTCTTTGCGGCGCTCCTTCAGCGTGACCAGCAGCGGTGTGGCGAAGAAGAGCGACGAGTACGTCCCGGTGATCACACCGACCATCTGGACCAGGGCCAGATCCTTCAGGGTTCCGACCCCGAGGAGCCAGACCGCGATGATCATCAGCGCCAGCACCGGCAACACCGAGATGACCGTGGTGTTGATGGACCGCATAAATGTCTGGTTCACCGCGAGGTTGGCCTGCTCGGCGTACGTGCGGCGCGCCGTGTGCGTCACCCCTCGGACGTTCTCCTCGACCTTGTCGAAGACCACCACCGTGTCGTACAGCGAGAAACCCAGAATCGCGAGGAAGCCGATCACGGTCGCCGGGGTCACCTCGAATCCGACCAGTGAATAGATCCCGGCGGTGGTGATGATGTCGAAGATCAGGGCGGCCATCGCCGCCAATGCCATCTCCCGGTCGAACCGGATGGCGATGTACACCGTCACGATGACCAGGAACACGATCAGGGCGATGATCGCCTTCTCGGTGATCTCACCACCCCAGGTGGAGCTGACCTCGGACGAGCTCACGTCGTTCGGCGCCAGTCCGAAAGCGTCTGCCAGCGCCGTGTTGACCTTGACCACTTCTTGCGCGTTCAAGGTCTCGGTGCGGATTTGCACCGTCTTGCTCGAACCCGAACCGGCGGTCTGCACCGACTCCGGGGCACTGCCCATGGCCTGGGTGTAGACGTCCTCGACGTCTCCGGTGCTGATCTCACTCGACATCGGGAGCGAGATCTGGGTGCCACCCTCGAAGTCGATACCGAGCGTGAAACCCCGGATACCGATACTGGCCAGTGAGATGACCACCAGCGCCAGCGTGATGAGATACCACATCTTGCGCCTACCGACGATCTGGAAAGCGCCGGTACCGGTGTAGAGCCGTGAAAACGCCGAACGATTGGTGGCCGCGACAAAGTTCGCGTCACTCGTGGGTGCCAGGCGATCGACCTCAGCCATTGCGCACTCCTCCTGAGGTCGATGTCGGACGATCCGCCGCGGCAGCGTTGCGGCGCTCGCGCGCCACATCGGTGACGGCGCCCAGTCCGTTGACAGAGGGCTTGGACAGGAACTTCGAACGTGATGCGTAGACCACCAGCGGGTACGTCACCATGAACACCACCGCGACATCGAGGATGGTCGTGAGGCCGAGCGTGAACGCGAATCCTCGGACGTCACCGATCGCCAGGAAGTACAGCACCGCGGCCGAGATCAGGGAGACCGCGTTACCGGACCAGATGGTCCGCTTCGCGCGCGCCCAGCCGCGAGGCACGGCGGACCGGAAACTTCGGCCCTCGCGCATCTCGTCCTTTATTCGCTCGAAGTAGACGACAAACGAGTCGGCGGTCATACCGATACCGATGACCAGACCGGCAATACCTGCGAGGTCGAGCGAGAAGCCGATGTATCGGCCGAGCAGGACCATGATCCCGTAGACCATGATCCCCGACATCACGAGCGAGACAACGGTCAGGATTCCGAGCATGCGGTAGTACAGCAATGCGTAGATGAAGACGGCGAGGAGTCCGACCAGACCCGCGATCAGACCTGCCTTGAGCGAGGACCAGCCCAGTGTTGCCGACACCGTCTCCGCATCAGAGGCCTCGAACGACAACGGCAACGATCCGTATTTGAGGACGTTGGCGAGGTCTTTTGCCTCGGTCTGGGTGAAGTCACCACTGACCTCGGTGGTGCCACTGATGGCACCGTTGATCTGGGGAGCGCTCACGACCTTGGAGTCGAGCGTGAACGCCGTCGCCTTGCCGATGTTCTGGGCGGTGTAGCTCGCCCATCGATCGCTGGCGCCACCTTTGTAGTCCAGGCGCACGATCCAGGCACCGGCCCCCTGGGTGGTGCCTGCCTCGGCCTTGTCGATGTCGCTGCCCTTGAGGATCTGCGGTTCCAGCAGATAGACCTGCGAACCGTCCTCTGAACAGGTCACCAGGTACTGATCGGGATCGTCGTTGCCCTGCAACGGATCCGGCACCGAAGGATCACAGTTCATCTTCGACATGTACTCGGTCAAGGCGGTGGTGTCGGCATCGGCCGGAGCCTGCCGCAACCGCTTCGCCTCGGCGATCGCCTCTTCCGGCGTCTGGTCCTCGGGGGTGGTTGCCGCCGGCTGAGGTGTCGCCGCCTGAACGGTGGCGACGGGCCGGACGTACAGCAGGGCGGTCTGCCCGAGGGTGCGCGCCTGCTGACCGTCGTCGCCGGGCACCGTGATGACCAGGTTGTCACCGGTGATGACCACCTCGGACCCGGAGACACCGAGCCCGTTGACGCGCTGCTCGATGATCTGCTTTGCCTTGTCGAGCTGATCTTTGCTCGGCGCGGCGCCATCAGGGGTACGAGCGGTCAGTGTGACCCGGGTACCGCCCTGTAGGTCGATACCCAGCTTGGGTGTCGGATCTTGGTTGCCGGTGAAGAACACCAACCCGTACACCACGATCATCAATAAGAAAAAGACGATCAAAGACCGTATAGGCGGTGCCTCACGGTTCGACGACGATGCCACGCTGCCTACGTCTCCTCGGTTGTTCTAGATACCCCATGCACACCGCAGGGGCGCCCGCCACGGTACGTGCCGCGACCACAGTTGTGTCGCGGCACCTCCTTGGAGGCGCCCCGGTATGGGCTTCGCGTACTTACGCTTTGTCTTGGTCTTCGTGCGGCTTCTCCAGGCTGACATTCTTGTCGCCGTTGTCGGAGCTGCCCAGGTCTTCGTCGTCATCGTGGATGCCGTTGTATTCGATCTCGGCATCGTTGCTGCCGACCAATCCGACACCCGGGTAGCTGTCGGCGAGGTCATCGGAGTGGACGACCTCGCGAATGGCGAGGCGGTTCCACCGAGAGACGAAGCCGTCGGCGATCTCGAGATCAACAGCTCCCTCGGCCAGTCCGGTCACGGTGCCGTAGACACCGGACGTGGTCTGGACGCGGACGCCGACCTGCAGGGATTCCTGCATGGTCTTGGCTTCTGCCACTGCCTTCTTCTGGCGGCGGACAGACAGGAACATCATGCCGACCAAGAAGACCAGCAGTAGGGGGAATAGCAATTCCATGAGGTGTGTTCAGTCCTTGGTTGTAATTCGCGGTCGCGAGAAGTGCTCGCAATCACTGACCAGTGTGCCATCTTCGCCGCACCATGCCAGATCCGGCTTGGAACAGCCCCTTGTCAGATCCCCTTCTCGTCGGATGGATCGAACAGCGAAACCACCTCGGGACCGTCGTCCCGCGCCCGCACCCCGAAGCCCGCACTGAGTGCACCCGCCGGCGGATTCAGCCCGAGGTGATGCCACGCGGCTGCGGTCGCGACCCGGCCGCGAGGGGTCCGGGCGATCATCCCGGCGCGCACCAGGAACGGTTCACACACCTCTTCGACGGTGGCGGGTTCTTCTCCAACTGCCACCGCGAGGGTTGACACACCCACCGGTCCGCCGCCAAAACCCCTGATCAGGGCTGCGAGCACGGCACGGTCGAGACGATCGAATCCGAGTTCGTCGACGTCGTAGACGGCCAGTGCAGCACGTGCCACGGCCAGATCGACCACGCCATCGGCCCGCACCTCCGCGTAGTCCCGGACGCGCCGCAGCAGGCGGTTGGCGATCCGGGGCGTGCCCCGGGACCGGGAAGCGATCTCGGCACCGGCGTCGGGCCGCATGGTGATCCCGAGAATTCCCGCCGCCCGGTTCAGAACCCGCTCGAGTTCACCGGTGTCGTAGAACTCCATGTGCGCGGTGAAGCCGAACCGGTCACGCAACGGTCCGGTGAGGGCACCTGACCGCGTGGTTGCGCCGACCAACGTGAACGGTGCGACATCGAGCGGGATCGATGTGGCACCGGGTCCCTTGCCGACGATCACGTCGACACGGAAGTCCTCCATCGCGAGGTACAGCATCTCCTCTGCGGGCCGGGCGATCCGGTGGATCTCGTCGATGAAGAGCACATCACCCTCGACGAGGTTGGAGAGCATCGCGGCGAGATCGCCTGCCCGTTCGAGCGCCGGACCCGATGTCACGCGCAGCGCCGCACCCATCTCGGAGGCGATGATCATCGCGAGCGAGGTCTTGCCGAGTCCGGGTGGACCGGAGAGGAGAATGTGATCCGGTGTCCCGCCGCGTCCGCGGGCGGCTTGCAGCACGAGTTCGAGCTGTTCACAGACCCGTGGCTGCCCGATGAAATCGCCAAGGCTCCGTGGCCGCAGGCTGTTGTCGAGATCGCCGTCACCCGTGATGCGACCGGCATTGACGGTACGACTGGACGAGTCATCTGACCCGGCCCCGAAATCGTCGCCACCGAAATCGCCGTCTCCGAAATCGCCGTCTCCGAAGTTGTCGTCCCCGAAGTTGTCGTCCCCGGCGCCGATCATGACGACCCACCCATCACTTGGTCTTACCCAGTGACGCCAGCGCGGCTCGCAGCACGGTTGCCGAATCGGCATCCGGCCGGTCGGCGAGGACCGCGATGACGGCCTTCTCTGCCTGCGGGGCGGCGAATCCGAGTCCGACGAGGGCTTCGGACACCTGGTCGCGAATGGTGAAACTCGACATCGAGGAATCACCTGTGGAGGCGGCATGTGGCCGCTCGACCTTGTCGCGCAGTTCGACGACGAGACGCTCGGCGACCCGCTTGCCGATGCCGGGCACGGTGATCAATGCCTTGGTGTCGCCGCCCGCCAATGCTTGTCGCAAGGCATCGGGCTCGAGGACCGCGAGGGTGGCCATCGCCAACCGCGGACCGACCCCGGTCACCGTCTGCAACAAGGTGAACAGCGATCTGGCGTCGGGTTCGGTGAAGCCGTACAAGGTCATCGAGTCTTCGCGGACGATCATCGTCGTCAACAGAAGGGCCTCGACGCCACGGCGTACCGATCCGGCGGTACTGGGGGTGACCAGGACCTGATACCCGACGCCGCCGCAATCGATGACCACATGGTCGAGTGCCACGTCCACCACCGGACCACGAACCGAAGCGATCATCGCGCCGCCGCCTTCTTCGCCTGGGCGACTCGCTCGCGATACGCCTTTTGTTGGGCCAATGCCTTTGCCTGGGCCGCCTCCATGCGCTCGGCGATCGGTCCGCGCCAGCAATGACAGATCGCCAACGCCAGCGCGTCGGCGGCATCGGCCGGTTTGGGAGCCTGCTGCATGCCCAGGATGCGGGTGACCATGGCGGTCACCTGCGCCTTGTCGGCACGGCCGCTGCCGGTGACAGCGGCCTTCACCTCACTCGGCGTGTGAAATCGCACCGGGACACCCCGTTTGGCCGCGGCAAGCGCGATCACTCCCCCGGCCTGGGCGGTACCCATGGCGGTGCTGACCTGATGCTGCGCGAAGACCCGCTCGATCGCCACCACGTCCGGGCTGTGCACATCGAGCCAGTGCTCGGCGGCCGTGTGGATGGCGAGCAACCGGTTCTCCAGCGGCATGTCCGGGGGCGTGCGGATCACGTCGACGTCAAGTGCCGTCACAGCGCGACCGGAGCCGGATTGAACCAGCGCGATCCCGCACCGGGTCAACCCTGGGTCCACACCCATCACACGCATGCATCTCCACCTTCGACAACAACCAGCCAGAAACGAACAACTGTTCGATATCCTAGCGGCCGCGTCGAACAAGCCGAGGCAACAACACGCCGGGTCAGGCGTCCTGTTCGAGTTCGGCGAGCACGTCGTCGCTGATGTCGATGTTGGTGTAGACGTCTTGCACGTCGTCCGAATCCTCGAGCGCGTCGATCAACCGGAAGACCTTGCGTGCACCCTCGGCGTCGACCGGCACCTCGACCGAGGCGCGGAAGCTGGCCTCGGCGGATTCGTAGTCGATTCCCGCGTCCTGCAACGCGGTGCGAACGGCAACGAGATCCGTTGGTTCACTGACGATCTCGAACTGCGTCCCCAGATCGGTGACTTCTTCGGCGCCGGCCTCGAGAACAGCCATCAACACGTCGTCCTCCGACAGACCGTTCTTCTCGAGGGTCACCACACCCTTGCGGGCGAACAGGTACGACACCGAACCCGGATCGGCCATGTTGCCGCCGTTGCGGCTCATCGCGGTGCGCACCTCGGTGGCAGCCCGGTTGCGATTGTCGGTGAGGCACTCGATCAGGATTGCAACACCGTTGGGTCCGTAACCCTCGTACGTGATGTTCTGCCAGTCGGCGCCACCGGCCTCTTCGCCGCCGCCACGTTTGCGGGCGCGTTCGATGTTGTCGTTGGGCACCGACGACTTCTTAGCCTTCTGAATCGCGTCGTACAGCGTGGGGTTACCAACCGGGTCGCCGCCACCGGTCCGCGCTGCGACCTCGATGTTCTTGACGAGCTTGGCAAACATCTTGCCGCGCTTGGCATCGACCACCGCCTTCTTGTGCTTGGTGGTGGCCCATTTGGAGTGGCCGCTCATTGGCGCAAGCCCCTTTCGTACAGCTCTGGTCTTCTGGCGTGGAGGTGCGGATCGATCCTACTCGCAGTATCAGCGGGTATTTCTGACCATCTCGGCAAAGTACTCGTGGACCCGTAGATCGCCCGTCACCTCGGGATGAAATGAGGTCGCCAGGACATTGCCCTGACGTACCGCCACCACCCGACCGGCGGCCGGACCGTCGGGGACCGTGCCGAGTACCTCGACGCCCTCCCCCGTCGACTCCACCCACGGCGCCCGGATGAAGACCGCACGCATCGGGCCGCCAGGGATGCCGACGAGTTCGAGGTCGGTCTCGAACGAGGCGACCTGACGTCCGAATGCGTTGCGGCGCACGGTGATGTCGAGGGCATCGAGGTGCTGGGCATCGGGACGCGTATCGAGGATGTTGCTGGCGAGCATGATCATCCCGGCACAGGAACCGTAGGCGGGCAGGCCACCGGCAAGAGCCTTGCGCAACGGTTCGAGCAGGTCGAGGATCACCAGCAACTTGCTCATCGTGGTCGATTCGCCACCGGGGATGACGATTCCGTCGATCTGGTCGAGTTCACTCGGCCGGCGGATCGCGCAGGCCTGCGCCCCCGCCTTGGTCAGCGCGTCGTGATGTTCGCGGACATCACCCTGCAGAGCGAGGATGCCGATCCGGGGTGCGCTGCTCAACTCGGCCGCTTCGCGTGCTGGTCGGCCGGAACGGGACGTCCGGTCCTGGTCAGCCCCTCCTGCGTCACCGCGGCCACCATCACGCCCCGGTGATCGTAGATCCGGCCCTGGGTCAACGAGCGACCCCCACTGGCCGACGGTGACGTCTGGTCGTAGAGCAGCCATTCGTCGGCGCGGAACGGGCGGAGGAACCACATCGCGTGGTCGAGGGAGGCGAACTGCGCGTCTTCGTCGGGGTGCGGGACCTTCGCCGAACCCAGCAATGTCATGTCGCTCATGTACGCGAGTGTGCAGACGTGGAACACCTGGTCGTCGGGCAGCGGCGTGCGGTAGCGGAACCACACCTGCTGCTGCGCCGCGAGGTCCCGGCTGCCGATCAGATCGTCACGCGGAACGATCCGGACGTCGAAGTTCTGCCATTCACGGTAGGGCGCCTTGAGTTCCGGGTCGTCAACCGTCAGCAGGTCGACGAGCTCTTCGGGCCGCTTGACCCGGGGCATCGTGTCCTGGTGTTCATAACCCTGGTCATCGACGTGGAACGAGGCCGACATCGTGAAGATCGCCAGGCCGTCCTGGATGGCGGTGACCCGGCGCGTGCAAAACGACCGGCCGTCGCGGATCCGATCGACGAGGTACACCGTAGGTTCGAGCGGGTTGCCCCCGCGAAGGAAGTAGCCGTGCAGCGAGTGCACGTTGAAACGGTCCTCGACACTCCGGGTGGCCGACACCAGTGCCTGTCCGGCGACCTGCCCGCCGAAGGTGCGTTCGAGGAAACTCTCGTGAACCCGCCCCCGGTAGATGTCCTTCTCGATTTCCTCGAGTTGGAGGATCTCTTCGATCATCGCCATGTGGTTGACCCCTTTCTGACCACGATTATTGCCCACGTGGCGTCAGAGGCCGATCACCCGCACCCGCGGGCGACTACTTCACAAGTCGTCGATGGAGACGATCCCGTCCTGGATGGCCCGCGCCACCAGAGCCGCTTTGGTCGATGCTCCGCGCCCGACCTCGTTGTACTTCACGCGGATTCGCGCGAGGTGCGTGTTGACGGTGCCGAGCGAGATGAAGAGCGATTCGGCGACAGCCGATTTCGAGTCGAGGTTCAGCCAGGCCCGGAGCACCTCGATCTCCCGTTGCGACAGCTTGGGCTTCGGGTATGTCCGGGTGGCCACCGAATCGACCTGGCCCTGGCCCGCCTGCCGGGTCGGTGACGTCGGAGCACCCGGCGTGGTGCAGGTGGTCGTCTGCCGACCCGGAAGTGGCATCGTGCGCTGTGCCAGCCGGGCCAACGCCTCTTCACGGGTCAGCCGGGCCGGGGTCACCGGCCGGTAGCCGACGCGGGGACGGGTCGGCGCGTGAAAAGTGTTGTGCAATACGGTCATCACGGTCTCCTACTAGGTGTTGGGCCAACTCGCTGCGCTGCGGCGCGGCTGTGGAATGTCACAACACTAAAACCGCTACGAGCGACGTGTCGATGGGGAGAACTACCCACCCCATCGATGCAGGTAAGACCACCTTTTCACGACGAGTACCCGGAGATCGTGCCCCATCGGGCACACTTGCGGGCGATCAGCCGCCCGTCACACCGCTGCGCCGCGCCTCGGCCTCGATCATCGGGAGGTCGGCGCGGGTGACCACCCGGGAGGCGACGGCGTACTCGACGAGCTTGACCCGGCGATTGCTGGCGAGCCGACCGGAGCCACCCCGCATCCCGGACACGCCGATCTGATCGAATTTGTCGCAGACGTTGTCGAGTTTGCGATTGAACTTGGTCAGCGACCAGCCGAGCCGATGCGCGGCCCGCGCGGATGACGGGATCGAACTCGCTCCGGTGCCGTTGCGGCGCAACACCTCTTCGGCGAGTACCACGATGAGCAGCTTCTGGCTCTCCGTCAGGGATACGACACCGATGGTCGCCTCCCCACTGCCCGTCGGTTCGCCCGGCCGGTCCAGACTCACCAAAGGAATTGTGCCCGAATGGATGTCGAGTTCATACGTGGTGGGTCCGGCGGTGAACACGACCGCGGTCACCCCGGATGTCAACGGCACCCTGGCGCCAGGTGCCAGGGTGGCCTGGAAGCCCGCTTCACCGGCGACAACACCCGCCGACAGATGCGAGCCGACATTGGACAGCCACCACAGACCCTGTTCGAAATGGATCATCAGAAACTTGCGGTGCAGATACGGGTTGTCGTCGATGTCCAGATCGGCGTCACGGCCGATGTGGAAGGGTTCGTCCGGGTCCAGCGGGTGACGCTCGCCGCAATAGTCGACGAACGACTCAGGCGGCGCGCTCATCGGCACGCTCACCGAATGGGGGGTTCGACAAGTTCCGGAACCGCGGTGACATCGGCAATCGCCACGGTCACGTTGTCACGGCCGCCCGATTCCAGTGCGGCCGCGACCAGCGTTGTCGCGGCCAGCGTCGGATCGGGCTGGTCTGCGAGGATCTGCGCGATCACGCTGTCGGCGAGCTCTCCGGTCAGACCGTCCGAGCACACCAGGATGCGATCGCCGATCGCGACCGGGAACGTGAAGAAGTCGGCCTCCTGTTCCATGCCGGCACCCAGGGCCCGCGTGATCACGTTGCGCCGCGGGTCAACTCGGGCCTGTTCGGCGGTCAGATATCCGGCGTCGACAAGTTCTTGCACCTGCGAGTGGTCGACGGTGACCTGTTCGAGCCTGCCCGCGGAGAACCGGTACGTCCGGGAATCGCCGATGTTCAATACCAGCCAGTGCGGCACACCATCGTGGTCGGCCAACAGCGCACCGGTGATGGTTGTGCCCGCATGGCGGTTGGACTCGGTGTCGATCCGTTCGATCTGCCGCTGCGCCTCGGTGAGGAGTTCGACGACCGAATCGCGGGTGCGGTTGATCCCGCTGATGGCGGTGGTCGACAACGCGGTCAGCGCCGCCTCACTGGCGAGCTCGCCACGGTCGTGTCCGCCCATGCCGTCGGCGACAAGGACCATCCCGGGGGCCACCAGTACCGCGTCCTCGTTGGTCTCGCGCAACAGGCCGACGTCGCTGACCACCGCCCAGGAGATCGAGACCTGGCCGAACTCACCTGTACCGCTGCGGGTTACATCCCGAACCGCCCCGGTTGTCTCCATGCTCATCGAGCTCCGCCTTCAGGTCTTTTGGTCGAACGCGCCAACACGTATCAATCTGCCACGTCAAAGCTTCCTTCGCCCAGCGCAGCAACCTTGCCCGGTCTGATCATCCACAATCGACCCGCCGGGCGCAGTGAATTGGATATGCGTGTCGGCAGAAACAAAGGAGCCACCGGCCCGCGGGTGCGGCCCAGTGGCTCCTGCGGGTGCCGACAACACCCGGACGATCTCCGGCGCTGCCGTGGCAGCGCTCGATCAGTCAGCGGACGTGGTCACCAGCCGCGCTCTGCGAGGCGGTGCGGCTCCGGGATCTCGTCGACGTTGATACCGACCATTGCTTCGCCCAGCCCGCGGGAGACCTTGGCCAACACATCGGGATCGTCGAAGAAGGTGGTGGCCTGCACGATGGCGGAGGCACGCTGCGCCGGGTTACCGGACTTGAAGATGCCCGACCCGACGAACACACCCTCGGCGCCGAGCTGCATCATCATCGCGGCGTCGGCCGGGGTGGCGATACCACCGGCGGTGAACAGGGTGACCGGCAACTTACCTGCCTCGGCGATCTCGACAACCAGGTCGTACGGCGCCTGCAGCTCCTTGGCCGCCACGAACAGCTCGTCCTTGGGCAGCGAGGTCAGCCACCGGATCTGATCACGCATCTTGCGCATGTGGGTGGTGGCGTTGGAGACGTCGCCGGTTCCGGCCTCACCCTTGGACCGGATCATCCCGGCACCTTCGGTGATACGGCGAAGCGCCTCACCGAGATTGGTGGCACCACAGACGAACGGAACGGTGAACTGCCACTTGTCGATGTGGTTGGCGTAGTCGGCCGGCGTCAGGACCTCGGACTCGTCGATGTAGTCGACACCGAGGCTCTGCAGGATCTGCGCTTCGACAAAATGGCCGATACGGGCCTTGGCCATCACCGGGATCGACACCGTGGAGATGATCGAATCGATCATGTCCGGATCGCTCATCCGGGAGACGCCGCCCTGGGCTCGGATGTCGGCGGGAACTCGCTCGAGTGCCATGACCGCAACAGCACCGGCATCCTCGGCGATCTTGGCCTGCTCCGCGTTGACCACATCCATGATCACGCCGCCCTTGAGCATCTCGGCCATACCGCGCTTCACCCGCGCAGTACCGGTGCCGGAAGCGTCCGGAGTCACCGAAGAACCAAGGTCTGAAGCACTGCTCACGTCAATTACTCCTACACAACTAGTGGATACACAGTTCAGTAAAGTCCTGGACTTTCAGTCTATGCCCTGGGCTTTTGGCGTGCATACACGCCTCGGCGAGAGGTGAACGTCCAGTCCGTCGAGCAGGGGGTCGATCGCCGATCAGGCCGCTGCCCGCTCGACGATCTCGAAGTACGTCGGGAGTGGCGCGGTACCACCGAGGTGAAGCCACCGCACCGGGCGCCGCTGTCGCAGCGCCAAGGTATCGCGGACGGCATCGTTGTAGAACCGCCGCGCGATCATCACCCTGGTCTCGGCGTCGGCGAGCTCGGTGACCAGTTGTGAGCGCAGTGAACCACTGTCCACCTGGGCCAATGCGGCGGACACCACGTTCTCGGCATCTTCGCGTTCGCCGGGCGATGCACCTTCGGCCCGGTCGGCTGCCGCGATCAGCGCTTTGCCGTCACCACCGAGGCCTGCCCCGATCGACCGGGCCACCACGGCCCGGCGGGCCAGCGCCGCGTCGAGTGCCTGCCAGGACAGATCAACCCGCACGTGCAGGCGATCGAGCCGGTTGGCCGTCTTGTACGACCAGCCGAGCCCGGCCAGCACCACCACTGCGACGATTCCCAGGATCAGGATTGTCAGAGCTGAAATCGTCATTCTTCGACTACCACCTTGCCGGCCCCGATAGTGACCGTGTCATAAACCCGCAGGATCTGATCAGCGACCTGCGACCAGTCGTATCGCGCCGCGCGCTGCTCTGCGCGCTCCACCATCGCCGAGCGGCTCGCGTCGTCACCGAGGGCCGCGATGATCCCGAAGGCGAGTTCCTCCGAATCACCGACCTCCACCAGGACTCCGGAACGTCCGTCGTCGAGGACCCGGCGGAATGCGTCGAGCTTGCTCGCCACCACCGCAGCGCCTGCGGCCATCGCCTCGACAAGCACGATGCCGAAACTCTCGCCACCCAGGTTCGGCGCGCAGTACACATCGGCCGACCGCAGGGCCCGGGCCTTGGTCTCGTCGTCGACCTGTCCGAGCAACACCAGGCGATCGGCGAACTCCCCGGCCTTACCGCGCAGCGTCCGTTCGTGACCGCCCCCGACCACCAGGACGCGGACGTCGGGATACCGGGCGACCACCGCGGGCAGCGCACCGATCAGGACGTCCATCCCCTTGCGGGGTTCGTCATAGCGGCCCAGGAACAGGATCGTCTTGCCCCGTCGTGGATAGCCTTCGAACGGCTCCGCATCGGAAAACGACCGCACATGCACGCCGTTCGGGATCTCCACCGCGTCGGAACCGAGGGATTCCATCTGCCAGCGGCGTGCCAGTTCGGATACGGCGATCTTGCCGGCGATCCGTTCGTGATAGGGACGCAGAATCCCCTGAAAGAGACTGAGCCACAACGACTTCGTGGTCGCGGCATGGAATGTGGTGACGATCGGACCCTGCGCCACCATCAGGGAGAGCATCGAGATACTGGGCGAATTGGGTTCATGGACGTGGAGGACGTCGAACTCTTCTTCCCGCAACCAGTTCCGCAGGCGCCCATACGCTTTCGGACTGAAGTTCAGGCGGGCCACCGAGCCGTTGTACGGAATCGCAAGTGCCTCACCGACCGACACCACATAGGAGGGCAATTCGGTGTCCCGGCCTGCGGGCGCGAGCACACTGACGGTGTGTCCGCGGTTGATGAACACCTGCGCGAGTTCCATCACATGGGCCTGGACGCCGCCGGGGATGTCGAACGAGTACGGGCAGATCATGCCGATCTTCACTCGCTTTTCCCCTCCTCGATCATGCGACGCCGGTTGTGCGACCAGTCAGCCTCCCACAGCGGTTGCAGCATGTGCCAATCTTCGGGATGGGCAGCGATATTGGCCTCGAAGACCGTCGCCATCGCCTGCGTGGTCGCCTCGACCCCGCCCGTGGTGTCGATCACCTCGCTGCAGGAGAGCTCGGAGGTGTCGGGTCCGGTGAACCAATGGTGGACCGCGATCAGCGCGGCACCGGTGTCGATCGCCAATTTGGCAGGCCCGGCAGGCATTCGGGTCTGTTCCCCGAAGAACGTCACCGGGACGCCGCGTTTGGCGAGATCGCGCTCACCGAGCAAGCAGACCACACCTCCGGACCGAAGGCGCGCCGCCAGCTGTTGAAAGGGCGGTGCCTCTCCTCCGCTGAGCGGGAAGATCTCGAAGCCCAGGCTCTCCCGGTACCGGACGAACCTCTCGAACAGCGATTCGGGCTTCAACCGCTCGGCGACGGTGGAGAACTCCCCCAACAAGTCGACAAGCCAGACACCGGCCATGTCCCAATTGCCGGAGTGGGGCAAGGCGAGGATCACTCCGTTGCCCTTGTCGAGGGCGGTCTCAATGCGACCACGGTCGATGTCGGGCATATGTACCCGCGAGGCCGCGGCGGCCATATCCATGGACGGAAGCCGGAACGACTCACGCCAATAACGTGCATACGACCGCATCGCGGCCTTCATCACGTCGTCCGGGACCTGCTCTGGTTCGCAGCGCAGGACCCGGGCGAGGTTCTTGCGCAACTGATCGGGACCGCCTTTGCGACCGCCCACGACCGTGCCGACGCCGTCGAAGACGCTGCGGGCGACACCTTCCGGCAGATGCCGGACCAGCGACCAACCGGCCGCGTAACCGAGGTCCGCGAGCCGTTCTGCGGCCCCGCTCACTCCGTCGGCCCGCCGGGGTCCGGTGTCGACGACGGAGCTGTGATCGGGAGCAGATCCGTGGCGCCCGGCGACTTGTACACCGACCACATCCGCTGGAAGACGGTGATCACGCTGCCCGCGGCCAGTGCCCACATCGCGATGTGAATTGCCCACGGCAATCCGAGTCCGGTCAAACCGGTGCCCACCAACACGATGACCAGGCGATCCGGACGTTCGATCAACCCGCCGTCACCGTTGAGGCCGCTGGCCTCCGCACGGGCCTTGGCGTAAGAGATCACCTGCGAGGTGACCAGGCAGATCATCGTCGCGATGAACAGGGGTTTGCTCGGTTCCTCCACCAGGGTCCACCAGCCGAGCCCGGCGAAGATGGCACCGTCGGCGAGCCGGTCGCAGGTGGAGTCGAGCACGGCACCGAACTTGGTGCCGCCACCGCGGGCCCGGGCCATCGCACCGTCGAGCATGTCGAACATCACGAAGAGCCAGATCGCCAGTGTCCCGACGAACAGATAGCCCATCGGGAACAGCGTCACCGCCGCCGCGATCGTCGCAACGGTGCCGATGATCGTCATCGCATCAGGGGTCAGACCGGTCTTGATCAGCACTTTTCCCAGCGGCAGGGTGATCTTGGATACCGAAGCCCGCCCCAGCACACTCAACATAGATTCAGCACGCTCTCCATCGGAAACATCTTCATCGGGTACTCCAGCCGTCAATCCTGCAGCTTCAGCCAGGCTTCTGCCAGCAGAGCTCTGGTGTCGCGGAGCAACTGCGGCATCACCTTGGTCTCGCCGATCACCGTGATGAAGTTGGCGTCGCCACCCCACCGGGGCACAACGTGCTGGTGCAGGTGTTCGGCGAGCGAACCACCCGCGGCGGTCCCGAGATTGAGACCGACGTTGAACGCATCGGGATTGGAGACCGACTTGATCGCGCGGATCATCTTCTGCGTGAACACCATCAGCTCACGGCTTTCGGCCTCGGTGAGATCTTCGAGATCGGCGACCTGACGGTAGGGCACGATCATCGCATGCCCGGGGTTGTACGGATACAGGTTCAGGACCGCGTAGACCGTCTCACCACGGGCGACCATCAGGCCGGCCTCGTCGGACATCCTGGGGATGTCGATGAAGGGATGCACCGACGCCGCCGACGACTCGGAGTCGTCGCCGTTGCCGGTCGCGGTGCGCGGGGCCGCGGTGATGTACGACATGCGGTGTGGGCTCCACAACCGCTGCAGGCGATCGGGTTGCCCCGGCCCGACGTCGCGGATCACGCCGGCGCCTCGGTCAACCCTGAATCCTCGATCAACCCTGCAGTCGGCGACTCGTTGCGGCGACCTCGGACCCACTCGGTGATGATGCCGACCGCATCGGCGACCGGCACACCGTTGACCTGGGTGCCGTCCCGGAACCGGAAGCTCACCGCGCCCGCCTCGACGTCGCGCTCGCCTGCCAGCAACATGAACGGCACCTTGCCCGTCGTGTGGTTGCGGATCTTCTTCTGCATCCGGTCGTCGCTCTGATCGACCTCGGCGCGAACACCGTTCGACTTGAGCTGCGCCACAACATCGTCCAGATGCGGAACGAACGCATCGGCGACCGGGATACCCACCACCTGCACCGGCGACAGCCAGGCCGGGAACGCGCCCGCGTAATGCTCGGTCAGCACGCCGAAGAACCGCTCGATGGATCCGAACAATGCCCGGTGGATCATCACCGGACGATGCTTGGAACCGTCGGGACCGGTGTACTCCATCTCGAACCGCTCGGGCAGGTTGAAGTCGAGCTGGATGGTCGACATCTGCCAGTTGCGGCCCAGGGCGTCCTTGACCTGGACGGAGATCTTCGGGCCGTAGAACGCGGCGCCGCCCGGATCGGGCACCAGGCGTAGGCCCGACGCCTCACCGACCTCGGCGAGGGTGGCCGTCGCCTCTTCCCAGATCTCATCGGACCCGACGGACTTGTCCGGGTTGCGGGTCGACAGTTCGAGGTAGAAGTCATCGAGGCCGTAGTCATGGAGAAGACCGAGCACGAACTTCAGCGTGCTGGTCAGCTCTGCGCGCATCTGCTCTTTGGTGCAGTAGATGTGGGCGTCGTCCTGCGTCATACCCCGCACGCGGGTCAAGCCGTGGACGACACCGGACTTCTCATAGCGGTAGACCGCACCGAACTCGAACAGCCGCAGCGGCAGTTCGCGATACGAGCGACCCCGGGCGTTGAAGATCAGATTGTGCATCGGGCAGTTCATCGGCTTGAGGTAGTAGTCCTGGCCAGGCTTGCGCACCTGCCCGTTCTCGTCGAGTTCGGCGTCGAGGTGCATCGCCGGGAACATCCCGTCCTTGTACCAATCGAGGTGGCCGGAGATCTCGTAGAGATTGCTCTTGGTCACGTGAGGGGTGTTGACGAAGTCGTAGCCCTCTTCGATGTGACGTGAACGCGAGTAGTCCTCGAGTTCCTTGCGGATGATGCCGCCTTTGGGGTGGAACACCGGCAGGCCGGAACCGAGCGCGTCCGGGAAGCTGAACAGGTCGAGTTCGGCACCGAGCTTGCGGTGGTCGCGGCGTTCGGCCTCGGCCAGCAGTTCGAGATAGCCGTCCATCGCCTCGGCCGACTCCCAGGCGGTGCCGTAGACCCGCTGCAGATCGGCGTTGTCCTGGTTGCCCCGCCAGTAGGCCGCCGAGCTACGGGTCAGCTTGAAGGCAGTGATGTATTTGGTGGTCGGCACGTGCGGGCCGCGGCACAGATCGCCCCAGATCTTCTCGCCCGTACGCGGGTTGAGGTTGTCGTAGGCGGTGAGCTCTGCGCCACCGACCTCCATGACCTCGGGGTCGTCGGCCGAACCCTTGTCTTCGACGAGTTCGAGCTTGTACGGCTCGTCGGCCAGTTCGGCCTTGGCCTGATCGACCGATTCGTAGACGCGACGCGAGAAGCGCTGACCCGACTTGATGATCTGCTTCATCTTCTTCTCGAGCGCGGTCAGGTCTTCCGGCGTGAACGGTTCTTCGACATCGAAGTCGTAGTAGAAGCCGTTCTCGATGGGCGGACCGATGCCCAGCTTGGCCTTCGGGTTCAGGTCCTGGACGGCCTGGGCCAGCACGTGGGCCGCCGAGTGCCGGATGACGCTACGGCCGTCTTCGGTGTTGGCGGCGACGGGCTCGACCACGGTGTCGGAGTCAGGGGCCCAGGACAGATCACGCAGAGTGCCGTCGGCGTCGCGAACGACAACAATCGCCTCGGGCCCCTTGTTGGGGTGCCCACTCTCGCGTAGCGCCGCACCCGCGGTGGTCCCGGCCGCCACCGTGATCGTGGCTGATGGACCGGGAACGGGATTTTCTGGCACCTGGGTACTCCTTGTCGAATGAAACCACCCGACCGAGGCCGGCCGGGTTCCATGTCAATCCATGATCGTAATGCCGACCACCCGGCCGACCCACGTCCGGTTGCCTCCGGCGGGAGCAGACGCGGTCAGAAAACGGGACTCGCCAGCCACGTCCATTCGATGCCGACCCAGCCTGCGCCTATCTCCAGGGCCCCGAGCACCCACAGGGTTGCCACGACGATCGCACAGGTCAACAACCAGAATATGGCTTGAACAGACCAATGCTGCGCCGAGATCCAGTCCATCCATTTGTCGTACTTGCCCTTGGCAAACGTCAACACGCGATGCGCCCACACGAACTCCGTCGCCAAGATGCCCAAGCCGGCGAACACGATCAGCCAGCCCGGACCCGGATACGGGATGGCCACGATCCCCACTGCCAGTACTGCGGCGCCGATGATCCCGACGGCACAGCGATAGATCAGGTTGAGGGTGCGTCGATCCCGAATGTCATTGCGCTTGTTCGATATCGCCTGCAGGAAGCCCTTGGCGTCATGTTGCTCCACAGTGCCCCCACTTCGATCCATGGTGACAGCTTACGTAAGCAGGTCTGCGCCGGCTCAGCTGCCGGAACGACCCCTCGGCACATCGCGGAATGCCAGGTTGACGTCGTGAGTCTGCTCACGCGGCATCCCGAGCAGTCGCTCGCTGATCGCGTTGCGGGCCATCTCGGTGGTGCCGCCCGCGATCGTGGAGACCTGCCGCATGAGGTTGTCCACGCCGCGTTCGGCGACCGCGCCGTCGTCGCTGTCCCACGCGGCACCGGAGGCATCGGTGAGCTCGTATCCGATAGACGTGGAGCGCACGGCGGCCACACCGGTCATCAACCGGGCGATGCTGGCCGCCTGATCCGACACGGTCTTCTTGGCGATACCACGCGAAATACGCTGCTGCAACGCATCTTTGACCACATCGAACATTCGCGCCTCGCCGATCAGATCGCGACTGATCGGATCGTCGGCCCGGCCGGAATCCTGCAGCACCTCGACCAGCTCGGGCACGCGCGAACCACCGCGGGCCGACCCCGCGGGCATCGTCGTATACGGCGAGTGATGAGCCATCCGCTCATGGAACATCCAGCCGGTGCCGACCTTCCAGCCGTTGTCGATCTCACCGACCCGATCGCTGTCCGGGACCCTGACATCGGTCAGGTACTCCTGACAGAACTCCCGCGACCCGTTGAGGAGTTCGATGCGATGCACCTCGATGCCGGGCTGGCGCAGCGGCAGCATGAAGACGGTCAGACCCCGATGCTTGGGGACGTCCCAGTTGGTGCGGGCCAGGCACAACGCCCAGTCCGACCACCAGGCGCCGGTGGTCCAGATCTTCGAACCGTTGAGCACCCACTCGTCTCCGTCACGCACCGCGGTGGTCAGCGCGCCTGCCACATCCGACCCACCGCTGGGTTCGGAGAGGAACTGCATCCAGATCTCCTCGCCCTTCAAGATGGCGGGGATGTGCTGCTTCTTCTGCTCTTCGGTGCCGTAGTCGAGGATGACACCCACACAGGGCGCAAACGTGGGCGACTGCAGGCGGGCCGGGTACTCGTATCCGCCGAGCGCGTCGTCGAGCGCTTTCAGGTGCGCCCGGGTCAAACCGCGCCCGCCGTATTCGCGCGGGATGCAGATGCCTGCGAATCCGGCGTCGTAGAACATGCGCTGGATCTCACGCTCGCGCGCGACGAGAGCGACTTCTTCCTCGTCGCTGCCCTCGTTGCGCATGACCCCGATGTGGGCGGCGGGGTCGGATCGCTTGAGATTGTCCTGAACCCAGGCCCGCGCGCGGGCGCCGAAGTCCTCGACGGATTCGATGTCGGTGTCTGTATTGGGGGCGGTCATACCGTGGCCTCCTGGCGCAGGACGATGTCGGCGATGCGTTGACGATGATCGGCAGGAACTCCGAAGGTGGATCGATTGGCACTCGCGCGCCGGCTGTACAGGTGCAGGTCGTGTTCGAACGTGACACCGATCCCGCCATGGATCTGCACGCAGTCCTGCATGAGTTCTTCGCCGTATTGACCGATGTAGGCCTTGGCGGCACTGACGACCTCTGCCGCATTCGGGGCCTGCGCGGCAACCGCCGCGGCGGCGGCGTCGGCGACCGCGTGGCTCGCCTCGAGCCACATTTTCATGTCGGCAAAACGGTGCTTGATCTCCTGGTAGGAGGCCAGGGACCGGCCGAAGGAATAGCGGTCGAAAGCCCACTCGAGTGTCATGTCGAACACCGACTGCATCGCGCCAACCGACTCGGCGCAGCCGATCACGATCGCCACCTGACAACCGCGGGTGACGGCCTCACGAGCCTGCCCCGGCTCACCGACCAGCGCCGAACGCGGCACGCGAACATTGTCGAAGTCGACGGCGGCGTAGCGCCGGGTCAGGTCGATCGATTGCAGGGGCTTGACCGTGACGCCTGCGGCGGTCCGCGGGACGAGCACCTGCGACAGACCTTCTCCGGTCCGCCCGACCACGAGCAGGTGGTCGGCGGCGGCAGCACCTTCGACGGGCCGCTTGGTCCCGTGGACCACCACCTCGTCGCCGTCGATGGTGATCGAGGTCGCGGGGACGGCCACCAATGATTTCGGGTTCGGCCGGGCCAGCGCCCAGGCCGCGGTCGCCGTGCCCGCCAGAAGGGCTTCGAGCACCGCAACGTGCTCATCGGAGCCCTCTGTGTTCAGCAGTGAGGCGACGACGTTCGTGGGCAGCAGCGGACCTGGCGCAGCGTGGCGGCCGAACTCGTGGGCGACCAGTGTGAGGTCGGCGAGCCCCGACCCACTGATGGATCCACCACCGTGCCGCTCGTCGACCAGCAGGCTGGTCCAACCGAGCTCGGCGCCTTTGCGCCAGTAGTCCGACGGATACCCGACCGGGTCGTCCCGAAGACGACGGAGCTCTGCAACCGGCACCTTGGCCGACAGGAACCGGTCCGTGGTGTCCCGGAAGAACTCTTGATCGTCAGACAGCTCCAACAACATGGGCGTGCACGTCCTCACCTCGGTCGCACCTGTGAATACATAGATCTCTCTGAGCGAGAACGCAATTCTCATCCAGAATTCAATTAGTAGCCGCTCAAGGCCTACCGGGGCAAGTGGAGGTCAGCGGCAAACCACGCCCACGTAGAATCCGACGATGAGCTTTCAGGGATTCCCCGAGGCCGCACTCGACTTCTACGACGACTTGGAGCAGGACAACTCCAGAGCGTTCTGGGATGCGCACAAGCAGACATACCAACTCGCTGTCGCAGGCCCGATGAGCGAACTCACCGAGGCCCTGAGCGAGGAATTCGGTGCACCCAAGGTGTTCCGCCCCTACCGTGACGTGCGATTCGCGAAGGACAAGACCCCGTACAAGACGCACCAGGGCGCGTTTGTGGCCGTCGGACCGGCGACCGGCTACTACGTACAGATCGGTGCACCCGGGGTGAAGGTCGCCGTCGGCTACTACGACACCTCTGCCGAACGACTCGCGAATCTGCGGGCCGCGATCGACAACGATCTCCACGGCCCCGAGCTGGAACATCTCGTCGAGACCATGCGGGCGGACGGCTGGGACATCGGCGGGAGCCAACTCAAGACCGCGCCTCGTGGGTGGGACGTGAACCATCCCCGGATCGCGTTGCTGCGCCACAAGACCCTCACCGCCACCCGCGACTTCGGGTTCGAGGACTTCATCCACACCCCGGCACTCGTCGACCGTGTGCGTGCGGAGTGGCGAGCGGGAACCCCGCTGGTCGACTGGGCGATGCGCCACGGATAACGGCGCGACGACGAATCCCGGATGGTTGACTGATCGGAACCTGAACCCCGTCCATGGGCGACCACCAAGGATTCTGATGACAACCGGATCGTTGCGGCCACGTGCCGGCACCATCGTGTCCCTCGTCGTGATGCTGACCATCGCGACACTGCTACTCCCCGCGGCCGGATCCAGCGCCGATCCGCGTATGTCCTCGGCCGGGACGGATGGGGTCAGCACGGATGGACGGTGGCTGATCGACGCCCATGGACGCACGATCTACCTCCACGGACTGCAGATCGCCCACAAGAAGCCTCCCTATCACCCGCCTGCAGAAGCGGTCACCGATCGAGATGCCGAGCTGCTGACGTCGTTGGGCGTCAACTCCGTTCGGCTCGCCTGGTTCTGGAAGGGTTTGGAACCCACCCGCGGCGTGATCGATCGGGCCTATCTGAACGAGATCCTCCGCGAGGTCGACGTGCTGACCCGGAACGGGATCTGGGTGCTGCTGGAGTTCCATCAGGACAACTACAACGAAAAGGTGAACGGCGCCGGATTCCCGGACTGGGCCACCTTCACCGACGACTGGCCGAATCCACCGGAAATCACCCAAGGTGCCTCGGCTTTCACCAACCCCGCACTGCAGCGGGCGTTCGACAATCTCTACGCCAATCGGGACGGCATCGCTGATGCGATGGCGGGCGCGTGGCGCACCGTCGCGCAAGCGGTGCAGTCCAAGGGCATCGGCAACGATCATCTCCTCGGCTACGACCTGTTCAACGAGCCATGGCCGGGGACGGCGTTCCCGAGCTGTCTGCCGCCGGGTGGGTGTGCGGACTTCGACAAGAACCAGCTACAACCGCTGCAGGACAAACTCGCCCTCGCGGTGCGTTCGGTCGACCGCGCCACCCCGGTGTTCTATGAGCCGCATCTGATCGCCGACATCGGATCGCCGACGTTCCTACAGCCGCCACCGGCGGAAGTCGAGCCGGTGGTGTTCGGATTCCACGATTACTGCGGTACCTCGCTGGCGACCAAGAGTGCCGACCAGGAGTCCACAGCGCTCGGGTATCCGGCCTGCCCCGAGCTGGACAACACCGTCTACCGCAATGCGATCGATGCGGCCGACCGGATGGGTGCGGCGGTGGTGCAGACCGAGTTCGGCGACACGCAGGACGTGGTCGAGATCGAACGCATCATGCAACTGAGCGACAAATACCTGACCGGCTGGATGCTCTGGGGCTACAAGGACTGGATCGACTATCCGGGCGGCATCGGCGACGGCGACCTGTTCGACGATCCCGATGACATGAGCACCATTCGGCAACCGATGGCGGATGTGATCGCACGTCCGTCTCCGCAGGCGATCTCTGGGGTGCCCACCCGCTATTCCTACGATCCAGAAACGGGACGCATGGTGCTGGAATGGACGCCACGTGCGGGCGTGCGCGCACCGACCGAGATCTTCGTCCCCGTCGACCGCCACTATCCGGGGGGCTACACGGTCCGGGTGAACGGCGGACAGGTGACCTCAGCGCCGAACGCGCAGCTGCTGGAAATCGAGAACACCGGAGGCCCGGTCATCGTGGAACTCACTCGCTGAACTTGTGGTCCCGGCTGGGATCGAACCAGCGACCTTCCCGGTGTGAACGGGACGCTCTTCCACTGAGCCACGGGACCAGATTGTCGTGACCGAAATCCTTCGGTTGCGACCGGAAGACATTAACACGATCACCCCGGGCTGATCCAAATCGCAAGGTCGATCCCACCAACCCCACCGACACCACCCGAAACTCGATCAACACCCGCGGCGTTTTGCCGAAAAATGGGCTGATCAGGCGATTTGTGACTTTGCGGGTCGGTCCGATAATGTTTGTCCTCGTTGCCAGGACAGCACGACCAAGACCCTGGCTACGAATGCGGATGTAGCGCAGCTGGTAGCGCATCACCTTGCCAAGGTGAGGGTCGCGGGTTCGAATCCCGTCATCCGCTCGAAGAACGAGATTCACCGTGGCGGTGTGGCCGAGTGGTGAGGCAACGGCCTGCAAAGCCGTGCACACGGGTTCGATTCCCGTCGCCGCCTCCACAAGTTGGATAGGCTAAAACTAAACAAGATCTCGCGCGATTAGCTCAGCGGGAGAGCGCTTCCCTGACACGGAAGAGGTCACAGGTTCAATCCCTGTATCGCGCACCATCGTTGAAGAAGCCCCGGCTCGTCCGGGGCTTCTTCAACGAATGCGGATGTAGCGCAGTGGTAGCGCATCACCTTGCCAAGGTGAGGGTCGCGGGTTCGAATCCCGTCATCCGCTCCAAACAGAACGAAGTCCCCTTGAACAGGCGCGATTAGCTCAGCGGGAGAGCGCTTCCCTGACACGGAAGAGGTCACAGGTTCAATCCCTGTATCGCGCACCATGGTTCGAAAAGAAGAACCCGGCCCAGCGGCTGGGTTTTTCTTGTGTCCAGATAGATCCACACGTTTGAGGAACCACTATGAACGACACCGGTGATCGCGATGCCCTGCGCTACACGCTCGATTGGGTCAGCAACAACAACTACCCGATGAGCGGCAGCCAGGTGCTGACCAATCTTCTTCCCATCACGCGCGAACATCGCGATCTCGCGCAACGCGACCGGGCCCTGCACGCCGCGGCGCAGCGCATCTGCGCCACGTCCGCAGTCCTGATCTGACTCCACAGCGCTTACAGCCACAGCCACCTCAACCACAGCCGGGCCGCTCATGCGGCTCGGCTTTTTTGTGTTCTTCGAATGAATTCGCTTGACCGTCACTCAAGTCAGTGCTTGAGTGGCAGTCAAATGAAAACAACACGTGCTTACACCCAGACCGGCCGCGCCGAGAGCAAAGTTGCGACGCGGGAGCGAATCCTCGCCGCCGCGAAGGACCTCTTCATGGAGAAGGCGTTCGAGGACGTGACGCTCGCATCGATCGCCAAAGCGTCCGGGGTGTCTCACCAGACCGTGCTCAATCATTTCGAATCCAAGGCCGGGGTCGTTCTCGGATTGGCCGAGTCGTTGGCGGAGCAGACCAACACCGCCCGTCACGCCGCGCGGCCCGGCGACATCAGCGGCGCCATCAGCGCACTGGTCGGCGAATACGAACTGATGGGCGACGCGAACGTCCGGTGGGCGATGTCCGCGGATCGCTTCCCCGACCTGGCCGCCGCATTGGACAAAGCCCGGACCCATCACCAGCAGTGGTTGGCCGCGATGTTCGGCGACCACCTCCCCACCGATCCGACTGCACGCGCACACGCACTGCACACCTTGCATGCGGCCACCGATGTCTACGTCTGGAAACTGCTGCGCCGCGATCTTCGTCTGAGCCGGTCGGCAACCGAACAATCGATGGCCGATCTGGTCGTCGGCGTCCTGAAAGGAACCAGAACATGAACACTCGCACGTACCTCTTCGCCCTCGTCGACGGCGGCGGCACGGTACCCCCAGAACTCGGGGCCGCCCGCAGACTCGTCGAACGTGGCCACCGTGTCACCGTCCTCGCCGAGGACTCGATGATCTCCGACGTCGAAGCCGTCGGCGCAACTTTTATGCCGTGGACATCCGCACCGAATCGTCCGTCCCGCAGCGCACAGGACGATCCGCTGCAGGATTGGGAATGCTCGAACCCGATCACCTTGTTCTCCAGGCTCCGCGATCGCCAGTTCATCGGCCCGGCCCCCGCCTACGCCCGCGACATGGTCGCGGCCATCGACGACGTACATCCCGATCTGGCGATCTGTTCGTTTTTCGCGGTCGGCGCGATGGTTGCAGCGCAGGCCCGTGGAGTTCCGTTCGATGTGCCGTTCGCCAACGCATATCTCCTGCCGGCAAAAGACATGCCGCCGGTCGGGCTCGGCCTACCGCCCGCCCGCGGCCGGTTGACCCGACTCCGTGATCGCATCGTTCGAACAGTGACGCTCGGGCAGTGGAACAAGGGCACCGAGGCGCTGAACGCACTGCGGGTGTCCTACGGACTGGCTCCGGTGCCGGAGTTCTTCGATCAGGTCCACGCGGCGCGCAAACACCTCGTGCTCACCTCCGCCGAATTCGACTTCCCCGCGCAGATGCCAGATCACGTCCGGTACGTCGGAGCCGTCCTCGACGATCCGGCATGGACCGGCTCGACACCGTGGACACCTCCCCCAGGCGATGCCCCACTGGTCCTGGTGGCCCTCTCATCGACATTTCAGGACCAGGTGGACTGTCTGCAACGCATCATCGACGCGCTCGCTCAGATGCCGGTTCGCGGCTATGTGACCACCGGTCCGGCGATCGATCCCACCTCGCTGAACGCCCCCGACAACGTCACCGTCGTCACCGCTGCACCCCACTCGGCGGTCCTGGAACATACCCGCGCGGTCATCACCCACGCCGGCCACGGCACGGTTGTCCGGGCTCTGGCCGCGGGTGTACCGATCGTGGCGCTGCCCCATGGCCGGGACCAGGCCGACAATGCCATCCGGGTCAGTGTCCGGGGCGCCGGGATCACGCTGCCGCGCAAGGCAACACCCCGCAAGATCGCCCGGGCCACGCAGCGCATCCTGGAGGTTCCGTCGTATACCGAGGCCGCAACCGGACTCGGTGCGATCATCAGGCGCGACGCGGCAGCGGGCACCCTGGTCGCCGAACTCGAGGACATCGAGCTCACTGGAACCGTCGACTCCGAATCGTCGACGTCGCGGCACGAAGGGTGATGAACTAAAAGGGTGTGCCCGAGGGCCGACGCGGCCCGAAGTCCATCTTCTGACGCCCGCACAGGAGGAACACCATGAACGACAGCCCCACCCGCACCCCGGTGGCAGTCATCACCGGCGCTTCGTCGGGCATCGGTGCCGCCACCGCCCGATCACTGCACGCGTCCGGGTACCGCGTTGCGCTGCTGGCTCGCCGGATCGACCGCATCACCGCGTTGGCAGGCGAACTCGGCGAGGGCGCGGTCGCCATCGCCGCCGACGTCACCCACCGCGACGCACTCGTCGCTGCTGCAGAGCAGGTCAGGTCCGAACTGGGCGGAGCCGATGTACTGGTCAACAACGCAGGCGTCATGCTGCTCGGCCCCTTCTCGTCCGAACAGCGCGCGGATTACCGCAACATGATCGAGGTCAACCTGCTCGGTGCGATCACCACCACCGAGGTGTTCCTCGACCAGATCAAAGACGGTGGAGGCGACATCGTCAACATCTCCTCGGTCGCCGGACGGACCGCTCGGGCAGGCAACGGCGTCTATGCGGCCACCAAGTGGGGCCTCAACGGATGGTCGGAATCGCTCCGTCAGGAACTGTTACCCGAGGTCCGCGTCACTCTGATCGAACCCGGCATCGTCGCGACCGAACTACCCACGCACATCACCCACGAGGCGACCCGCGAGACCATCCAGCAGGCCTACGACGTCGCCACCGTCACCCCGGAAGAGGTTGCCGAGATCGTCGCCTTCGTCCTCACCCGGCCACGGCACCTGGCCATCAACGAAATCCTCCTCCGCCCCGCCGACCAACAAGGATGACCGGCCACATGCCCGAGTACGCCACCTCGCAGATCCTCATCGCCACGCCTGAAGACGCCGCGGAAATCGCGGCCGTTGCAGCTGTGACCTTCCCTCTCGCGTGTCCACCAGAGCTCACGATCGCCGACATCGACCAGTTCGTGGCCCACAACCTGACTGCGGAGCATTTCCTGGCCTTCATGGCCGACCCCACACATCACGTCTTCAAGGCCGTCGACCCCGCCACCTCGGCGATCACCGGGTACGCACTTGTCATCGACGAAGAGCCCACCGACCGCGATGTGCTGGCGACCATCACCGTGCGCCCGGTGACCATGCTGTCGAAAATGTATGTGCTGCCCGGCCACCACGGCCGCGATGCCTCAGCCGGGCTGATGGCCGCGACGCTGAATCACGCAGCCGAGGCCGGCAGTGCGCTGGTCTGGCTCGGCGTCAACCAGAAAAACCTGCGGGCACAACGCTTCTACCAAAAGATGGGGTTTGACATCGTGGGCCACAAGACCTTTCAGGTCAGCGGCACCAGGTGCAACGACTTCATCTTCGCCCGCAGGCCCGACGAAAGCTCCGCCTGAGCCGACTCCCGGTCAGGGCCGTTCGCCCCTGGCAGCTTTCTCCACGATCGAGGTGATGCGCTTACGCTTCGTCTCCGACCTCTTGGCCATGGCGATCTGCGTCAGCGCGAACTTCCGCACGCTGGGCGGGAATCCGTCCCAGTGACCGCGGGCCGCCGGATCGGCGTCGAGCGCAGATGCCAACTCCGCCGGTTCGATGAGCGCCTCGGCATCCTCGAGGAGGTTCCACAAGCCGGTGGCCTTGGCTTCGTCGATGACTGCCTGTCCGGGCGGCCGCATTCGGCCTTCCGCGATCAGATCGGCGACCCGCGCCCTGTTCGATGCCGCCCACGCGCTGCTGCGCCCTCTGCGGGTGAACCACAACCCGCGACGGTCGTCGTCGATGGATCGGGTGTGGCCGTCGATCCATCCCCAGCACAGTGCCTCTCGGACAGCCCCGTCGTAGTCGAGGGGCACGTTGCCGGATTCCTTGCGCCAGAACACAAGCCACACACCAGGTGACGTGTCGTGGTTGGCCGCGAGCCACCGGCTCCACTCCGCCAGATCGGTGGGGTGCACGTGTGGTGCCTGGGGATCAGCCATCTGACCAGCCTAATGCCGGGACGATCCGGCCGGGATCGGCTCGCTGCCTGCTATCTGGATTCGGCGAACCGCGAGAGCGCCAGCAGACGAGAGGTCGCCCGCAGGTACTTCTTGCGGTAACCACCGTTCAACATCTCTTCGGTGAAGATCTCATCGAGCTTCGACCCCGAGACCATCAACGGGATGCCTGCGTCGTACAGCCGGTCGGCGAGGACGACGATCCGCAATGCCACCGTTTGATCGGCGGCCGGGTGCACCCCGGAGACGCAGGCGACGCTGACGCCCTCGACCAATGCCTTGTACTTCGACGGATGCAGTTTGGCCAGGTGCGCGCACAGTTCGTCGAAGTCGTCGAGGGTGGCGTTCGGGGTGTTCTCCGCCAGTTCCCGCAGCTCGGCATCCGTGGCCGGATCGGGCGCGGGCGGCAGATCACGATGGCGATAGTCGGGACCGTCGACGCGAATCGCCTCGAAGACCGCCGAGAGCTTCTTGATCTCCCGCAGGAAGTCCTGGGCTGCGAAGCGGCCCTCACCGAGCTGCCCCGGCAGGGTGTTCGACGTGGCGACGATCGAGACGCCCTTCGCCGAGAGTTCGGTCAGCAACCGCGACACCAACATCGTGTCGCCGGGATCGTCGAGTTCGAACTCGTCGATACACAGCACCGTGTGGTCCGAGAGCCGCTCGAGGGCGTTGACGAATCCGAGCGCACCCACCACGTGCGTCACCTCGACGAACGTCGCGAACGCCTTGGGCTCTGGCATCGCGTGATAGATCGAGGCCAGCAGGTGGGTCTTACCGACACCGAACCCACCGTCCAGGTAGAGCCCGAGTCCGGCCTGCGGCGCGGACTTGCGTCCGAACAGGCCTTTTTTGCCGCTCTTGACCTTCTTGGCACGTTCGACGAATGCGCGGGCAGCAGCAACCGCCTGAGCCTGGCTCGGCTCGTTGGGATCGGGTATGTAGGAGTCGAAACTGACCTCGTCGAACATCGACGGCGGAACCATCTCACCGATGAGGGCCTCGGGTGCGACCTGCGGCGTGCGGTCGCTCAGACGTGCTGGCATGTCGAGAGCCTAGTCAAGTGGTCAGAATGGTTCCGTGCACCCATTGACGAAAGCGACCCAGCTCACAGGAATCCGCGGCGCTGACCGCGCGGGTACCACGGGGGCGGACCTCGGGCCCGATGCTCTCGCGGACCTCTACGCCTATCCCCCGGTCCCGGCAGGCGGCGTGGTGCTGCGCGCGAACATGATCGGTTCGATCGACGGTGCAGCGGTGGTCGACGGCCTCTCCGGTGGCCTCGGCGGCGACGGCGACCACCAGTTGTTCACGGTGCTGCGCGCACTGGCCGACGTGGTGCTCGTCGGGGCGCGGACCGCAGTCGCGGAAGGTTATGGACCGGTGCAGGCCAACCCCGACCTGGCTGATCGTCGCGCCGGGTTGGGTCAATCCCCGACGGCGACACTGGCATTGGTGAGCAGCTCACTCAACATTCCCTCCGACAACCCACTCATCACCGACGCCGGCACCGAAATCCTCACCTGCCGCAACGCCCCCGACGACGCACGCGTACGCCTTCTCCAGGCCGGTGCCACGCTCGTCGATTGCGGCTCCGACAGTGTCGACATGGCCGCGGTCGCCGCACATCTGGCCGGAAGTGGCAGGCCGCGGGTTCTCTGCGAAGGGGGTCCATCGCTGCTCGGCACACTGCTCGACCAGGATCTGCTCGACGAGCTGTGCGTCACGGTCGCACCGCTGCTCACCGCCGGAGCCGCCAAGCACCTCACCGCAGGTGGCACCGCCGACCGCCGGATGCGACGGGCTCACGTCATCGCCGACGACCAGGACTACCTGTACGTGCGCTGGGTGCGCGATCCGCGATGAGACAACAGGCCAGTACCCTCGCCATCATGCGACGCCCCACCGTGATCCGCCGCCGGCTACGACTGTGCGCGCTGGCCACGGCAGTGACGATCGGCACGCTCGCCGGTTGTTCCGCCGGTCCCGACCCCGGCCCCGATCTCGTGATCGAGCAGGACGGCAATGGCGGGCAGGCGCCGGAGACCACCCCGCCCCCACCTCCCCTGGCTGTGCCCGCATCGGATCTCAACTGGAGTGAATGCACCGATCAAACAGTCGACCGGTTCGGTGTCGCCTCGCTGCCCGCCGGCATCACCCTCGACTGCGCGAACTACACGAACACGGTCACACCCGGTGTCCAGAGCATGGATTCCGTCCTGGTGTCCGCGGTGCGGGCCCGATCATCGGCGACCCCGGCCGACGCGCCACCGCTGGTCCTGACCTCTGGCACCGATCTCGCCTCGGCCCGGGCCCTGGTGTCGCTGGCCTCCGGAGATGGCGCCGCCCTCCTGGCAGGCAACCCGGTGGTCGCCGTCGACCGTAGGGGCACCGGCGAGTCGCTCCCCCTCGACTGCATGACCAACCTCGAACGCAACACCCTGCTGAGCAACGGCTTCAGCGTGCCCGCCGACGACACCGCGGACCGCGAACGCCGTCTCGCCGCCGCCGCGACGTCCGCATCCGACGGCTGCACGGAGACGTTGAGCCCCCACCAGGTGCAATTCACCACGAACAACGCAGCTGCAGACCTCGAAGAGTTGCGCGTCCTGTGGGACGTCGAGCGCATCGGGATCATCGGGGTCGGTGACGGCGCCCGGGTGGCACTGGCGTACGCCGGTCTGTACACCGACCACGTCGCACGGTTGGTCCTCGACACCCCGGCCCCATATGGCACGAACGCCCAGAGCTCTGCCCAGCAGATCGCAGAAGGCACCACTGCCGCCCTGCGCACCTTCGCCGAACAGTGCCGGGCGGTGAGCTGTTCACTCGGCGCCGATCCCGCGGCCACGATCGCCGGACTTCTCGATCGGGCCCGTGCCGGTGAGGTCGGTGGGCTCTCCGACACCGACATCCTGCTCGCCCTGACCACCACCATCGCGCTGGCACCCGGTGACCGGCCCGACGTCATCGCGGCCACCTCCGACATGCTGAGCAAGGCCGACGACGGCACCCTCGGTCCATTGCGCGCGGCGATCGAGCAGGCCAGGGAACTGCGCGGCAGCGACGGTCAACTGCTCTCGCGCTGCAACGACACCACCGAACCCGTCGGCCAGAACCAGATCGCCGACCTCATCACCGAGTGGACTGAGCAGTACCCCCTGACCGGCGGCAATGCCGCGCTCGGTCTCCTGCGATGCAACGGATTCCCCTCCGGCGACGGCACGCCGTCCCTGAGCGAGCTGCCGGTGCCCGTCCTGGTGCTCCGGGGCGCAGGCGACCCGATCAACGGTCCCGTGGCAACGGACGGTGTCAACGGCGGTTTGGTGGGTGCCGGCGCCGACTTCTCCATGCTGACGTGGGAAGGGCTCGGTTACTCGGTGATCGCCCACTCCGACTGTGCAGGCGAGGCGGTCATGTCTTACGCCCGCTCCGGGGAGCCCCCGACGACGGGCGCATGTCCGGCCTGAGTCCCGTGTCGGCCACCGCGACCACCGGCGGCCGTAGTACGGTGCGGCAGTGCCGATGAATGACACCCGCGACGACGAACATGTGACGACCAGCCCTGCGACGATCCGTGATCGGCTGCTGTTTCCGCAGGTCGACATCGGCCGCATCGTGACGATGGTGCTGTGGCCCGTAGCCATCCTGATGGTGATCCAGCGGTCCTTGATCCTGGGTGTCAACGGCGACCGAACCGACGATTTCGCACCGGTGTACCGGGCCGCGCTGGCGTTCCTGCGCAACGAACCCGTCTACAACGGCAACTACAACACCGTCGATCCCCACTACCTGTATCCCCCGTCCGGCACCATGCTGATGGCGCCGCTGGGTTATCTCGACCCGGAAAAGGCCCGCTGGCTCTTCATCTTCGCCTCGGTGGTGGTCCTGGTCTTCTGCGCCTTCCTGATCACCCGGATGTTCGGGTATTCATGGCGCTCACCGGTCATGCCGGTGGTGCTGTTCGTGTTCTTCCTGTCCGAGAGCGTCGCGCACACGCTGATCTTCGTGAACTTCAATTCCTTTGTGCTGCTGGGTGAATTGTTGTTCATGACCTGGGCACTCAAACACAAAGACCTGTGGGCCGGTATCCCGCTGGGTATCACGATCGCGGTCAAACCGGTTCTGGCCGTGCTGCTCCTGTTGCCTCTGCTCAACCGACAGTGGAAGGTGTTCGTCGGCGCGATCGGAATGCCGATCCTGCTGACCGCGATGGCCTGGCCGCTGTCGGCCGATCCGATGGATTTCTTCACCCGCACGGCGCCGTATCTGTTCGAAGCCCGCGACTACTACAACAGTTCGATCGTCGGCAGCGGCGCCTACTTCGGTGTCGACACCTGGCTGGTCTGGCTGTTGCGTCTGGCCTTTGTGGCGATGGCGGCGTTCAGTCTCTGGTTCCTGTACCGCTACTACCGCAAAACCGACGAATTGCTGTGGATGGCAACCTCGTCCGGCGTTCTGCTGTGCACCTCGTGGCTGGTCGGTTCACTCGGCCAGGGCTACTACTCGATGCTCCTGTTCCCGCTGCTGATGACCGTGCTGCTGCGCGGCTCGGCCATCCGGAACTGGCCGGCCTGGCTGGGTATCTACGGCTGCTTCACCTTCGACGCCTACTACTCGATTCGGTGGGAAGCCTTCGGTCGGGCCATCGAATACAACAAGGTCACCTGGGGCTGGTCCCTGCTGATGATCGCGGTGTTCTGTTCGCTGCTCTTCCGGTACCTCGATCTTCGCAAGAGAGATCAACCGATCCAGGCAGAACAACTGGCCTGACGCCACTGGCACAAACCCGACACCACTGCAACAAACGATCCGGAAATACGAGGACGAGCCACAAATATGTGGCTCGTCCTCGTGCTTCTGGATCGTTTGCGTGTGCCGCTCGTTTACCTATGCCATCAGATCAGGGCAGGGAGGCGATCAGCTTGTCGACCTCGACCCGCGGCCCGGTGTAGAACGGTGTCTCCTCGCGAACGTGCATGCGGGCCTCGGTGGCCCGCAGATCGCGCATGAGGTCGACGATCCGGTGCAGTTCGGGTGCCTCGAAGGCCAGCAACCACTCGTAGTCGCCCAGAGCGAACGACGAGACCGTGTTGGCGCGCACGTCCTTGTAGCCGCGGGCTTCCTTGCCGTGGTCGGCGAGCATCTTGCGGCGCTCCTCGTCGGGCAGCAGGTACCACTCGTACGACCGCACAAACGGGTACACACAGATGTACTTGCCCGCTTCCTCACCGGCGAGGAAGGCCGGGATGTGACTCTTGTTGAACTCGGCCGGACGATGCAGCGCCACGTTGCTCCAGACCGAGTTGCTGGCCTTGCCCAGGATCGTGGTGCGGCGGAAATCCGCGTAGGCGGCCTGGATCTGTTCGACCTCTTCCGAATGCCACCAGATCATGAAGTCGGCATCAGCCCGCAGGCCGGCGACGTCGTAGAGACCGCGGACCACGACGCCACGCTCTTCCAGCGAATCGAAGAACTTGGTGGCATCGGCAATCGCCTCGGTCCGGTCGTCACCCAGCTCTCCGGGGCGAACCGAAAAAACTGAGAACATCAGATAGCGGACAGTGGCATTGATTTCGGCATAATCCAGGCGGGTCATGGATTTCATACTGCCACCCACCGACAACGTCTCGGCAGCCCAGGGGCACCGATGCGCCGAAGGTCAGGCGGTCAGGTCGGCGACCAGTTGGCGCGCTGCGCGGTCTGCCCGGCCGACACAGGCCGGGACCCCCACCCCGTTGTAGCTGGCACCGGCCAGGGCCAGGCCACGCGGACGTCTGCGATCGAGCTCGGCGATCAGTTCGGCATGCCCGGTCCCGTAGCGCGGCAGCCCCGAAGGCCATCGCTGCACCACCGCATCGACCGGTTGCACAGGCCCGCTGCGACTACCCGAGATACCGATGACGGTGGACAGGTCGCGCCTGGCCCAGGCGATCAGCTGATCGTCATCAACGTCGGCGACGGACGCACCGAACCGGCCATAGGACGCGCGGACGAGGGCGCCGTTGCCCGCCAGATGCGGCCACTTCTGACTGCTGAAGGTGAACGCCTTGGCCCGCACCACGGTTTCATCGCTGGCCACCAGCACTCCGGACAACTCCGGCAGGATCACCTCCGGCCCCAACGCCAGTGCCACGACGGCGGATCCGGAGATGTCGATTCCCGACAGCGGCTTCGCGAGTTCGGGCTCGGAGTTAATCACCCGGGCTGCGGCGGGCGCGGTGAGCGCACAGACGACCCCGTCGTAGGTGACGCCGTCGACAAGCCAGCCGTCGTCGCCGCGCCGGATGTCGGTGACGATGGTCCCGGTGCGCAGCGTGGCCGCGGACCGCTCGATGAGAACGTCGATGAGTTCGGAATATCCACCCGCCAGCGCACCGAAGATGGGTCCCTGCCCCGATGCGGCGCCGAGCAGGTCGGTGACCGCTGCGGTGAGACTGGAAACCCCGGCATCCAGCTTTGCGGCCAGCGCCGGCAGCACTGCACGCAGACCCAGATCGTCGGCCCGCGCCGAATAGACACCGGAGAGCATCGGATCGACACTGCGGTCGACCACCGAGCGGCCGAAACGCTGCGCGACCAATCCCCCGATGGAGACGTCCTGACCGGATGTCCACTCGAGCGGTCGGGTGGGTTCGTCGGTCATCAACGCCAGATCGGCGCGTTCGGCGAGATGCGCGACCACGGCCGGATCGGCGGGGATCCCCATCAGTGTTGGCCGCGCCATCGGCTCCAGGACCGAGCGGGCCAGGATCCGGGGACCGAGCGTGCCCGGATGCACCATTCGCGACGAGATACCGAGTTCGGCCAGCAGCGCCGGGACTTCCGGGCGACGAACCAGGAATGCTTCGGCGCCGACATCAAGCCGCACGCCGGCCAGGTCGACACCCTTGAGGGTGCCGCCGAGCCGGTCGGTGGCCTCGAAAAGGTCGATGGTGGCAGTCGGCCCGAGTAGCGCCCGCAGCCGATACGCAGCCGTCAAACCCGAGATACCGCCACCGATCACTGCCAGCCGCGATGGGGTCACAGCGAATGCACCAGCTCCACCACCCGCGTCAGCATGGTCGGGTCGGTGGTCGGCAGTACGCCGTGACCGAGGTTGAAGATGTGGCCCGCAGCACCGGCGGACATCGCGGCGTCGGCTTCGGCGGCGATGCGACGGACGTGGGTTTCCACGACCTCCCACGGAGCGAACAGCAAGGCCGGATCGAGGTTGCCCTGCAGTGACTTGCCGGGTCCGACGCGACGCGCGGCCTCGTCGAGCGGGATCCGCCAGTCGACACCGACCACGTCGGCGCCCGCGGTACCCATGTCGTGCAGCAATTCACCGGTGCCGACACCGAAGTGGATGCGCGGTACGTCGTAGGACGCGAGTTCGGCGAACACCCGAGCCGAATGCGGCCTGGCGTAGGTGCGGTAATCGGCGACCGACAGGGCCCCGGCCCAGGAGTCGAACAGCTGGATGGCATCGACGCCCGCTTCGAGCTGCACCCGCAGGAACGCGATCGTGATGTCGGCGAGCTTGCCGACCAGTTCGTGCCACACCGCGGGCTCGGAGTACATGAGCGCTTTGGTGTTCTCGTAGTTGCGGCTCGGACCACCCTCGATCAGATACGACGCCAGGGTGAACGGTGCACCTGCGAAACCGATCAGCGCGGTGTCCCCGAGTTCTGCCTTGAGGAGCTTGACCGCTGACGAGACCGCACCAACGGCCTCCGGCCTCAGGATCGGCAGGGCCTGGACATCGGCGTGGGTGCGCACCGGATTGGCGATCACCGGACCGACACCGGAGACGATGTCGAGGTCGATGCCTGCGGCCTTGAGCGGAACAACGATGTCGGAGAACAGGATTGCGCCGTCGACGCCATGGCGGCGGACCGGCTGCATCGTGATCTCACAGACCAGCTCCGGATCGAAGCAGGCCTCGAGCATCCCGCGACCAGCGCGGATCTCCCGGTACTCTGGTAGCGAGCGCCCAGCTTGGCGCATGAACCAGACCGGACGGTGGCTGGGAACCTGTCCGCGGGCAGCCGCGACCAGCGGAGAGACAGTGCGAGCATCATGTTCAGACATCACCTCCACATGCTGCCATGTGCCTCTCGGCGCGCCTCCGCTGCGTCCGACCTGATCGGCCCTACGGTCGAGCAGTGACCACATCCGGAGCCTCGACCGAGCCTGCGGTCTTTCGCAGCGCAATCGAATCGATGCATGCGGCCAAGGTCCGGTCGGAGATCGAACTCGGCAGCATACGTCCACCACAACGACTTGCGCCTTACAGTTACGCCGTCGGCGCAGAGGTGACCCAGCCTGACGACGGCGACATCGCAACAGACTCCGACGGGACCGCATTCGGCCGGTTGATCCTTCTCTACGACCCCGACGGCCACGAGGCCTGGAACGGCACGATGCGCCTGGTGGCGTTCATCCAGGCCGAGATGGAGGCGGACCTTGCGACCGATCCACTCCTGCCAGAGGTTGCCTGGAGCTGGCTGACCGAAGCGCTCGAGAACTCGGACCGCGTGGACGTGACCGCCCTTGGCGGCACCGTGACGTCTACGACCTCGGTTCGCTATGGCGACATCGCTGGACCCCCACGCGCGCATCAGCTGGAACTGCGGGCATCGTGGACGGCCACCAACGACGACCTCAGCGGTCATGTCGAAGCCTTCTGCAACGTCCTCTCACTTGCCGCCGGACTCCCGCCGACCGGCGTGACACGTCTCGGGTTCGCTGAAGCGTGACCGATTCCGACACACCGGAGCCTGGGGCAGAACCCGCCCGGCCGCCGGCCATCCCGCTGACTGCACCGGCCGACGGTGTTCCACCGGTTCTGACCACACCGCAGGAGTTCACCGACGCCGCACGGCGGCTTGCCGACGGAACCGGCCCGATCGCCCTCGACACAGAACGCGCATCGGGTTTTCGCTACTCCGGACGCGCCTACCTGATCCAGATCCGGCGCAACGGCAGCGGGACGATGCTGATCGACCCGATCGAGCACCCCGAGGCACTCGGTCCGGTGGCCGACGTCCTCGACGGTCCGGAGTGGATCCTGCACGCCGCCGACCAGGACCTCCCGTGCCTACGCGAGTTGAACTTCCGGTGCGCGGCGCTCTACGACACCGAACTGGCCGGGCGGCTCGCCGGAATCCCCAGGGTCAACCTGGCCGCCATGGTCGAGCACTTCCTCGGTCTCGGGCTGGTCAAGGGCCACGGCGCCGCCGATTGGTCCCGCCGCCCGTTGCCGGACGAGTGGCTGAACTATGCGGCGCTCGATGTCGAGGTTCTGATCGAGTTGCGAGACGCAGTGCAGGAAGCCCTGGTCGAAGCAGGTAAAGACACTTGGGCCGCACAGGAATTCGAGGCGATCCTGGCTCGGCCCGATCCCGTACCCCGTCCTGATCGTTGGCGCCGGGTCTCGAAGATCCACACCATCAAGTCACCGCGGACCCTGGCCGCGGTGCAGCAGTTGTGGAACACGCGGGAAGATCTGGCCCGTCGACGCGATATCGCGCCGGGTCGTATCCTTCCGGATTCCGCGATCGTGGCCGCCGCGGTCGCAGACCCGAAAACCCTGGACGAACTGTACAAACTGCCGGTATTCGGTGGTCCTCGCCAACGCCGACTTGCCGGTCGCTGGATGGACGCGCTCGAAACTGCGCGCACCCTTCCCGACAGCGAACTCCCCTCACGTCGGCCGCCGACCACCGGTTTGCCGCCGGTCAATCGGTGGGAAGGTAAAGAACCAGCGGCCGCGGCGCGCTATACCGCCGTCCGGGCCGGGTTGACCGAGCTCGCCGAACGCGTCGATGTTCCGGTGGAGAACCTGTTGCTCCCCGAACTCGTCCGCCAATTGTGCTGGGAGGGTATCGCTTCGCCGTCGACGGACACAGTGGCAGAGCGACTGACCGCGGGCGGCGCCCGCCCCTGGCAGGTCGAACTGACCGCACCCGTGATCGCCGAAGCGCTGACCGCTCCTCCCGCGACTGCCCCACCCGCCGAATAGATTCGCTCCACTTACGCACAAACGCCCCGGTTGCAACCGGGGCGTATGCGAGGAAGTGGAGCGAATCTCCGCTCAGCTGATGTCGTTGAGATCTTGCTCGTCGGCACTCGACAGCGGCGCCTGCATACTCGAAACCATGGCGGTGATCGCGCGGGCCACATCCTGCGCGGTCAGGCCGAGTTCGTCGAGCAACTCACCCCGGGAAGCCTGGGTGAGGAACCTCTGCGCGATACCCACGTCCCGCACCGGCGTCGAAATGTTCTCGGCCCGAAGCTTTTCCGACACCGACGAACCGACACCGCCGTGGACGCCACCGTCCTCGACCGTCACCACCAGTCGATGTGCCTGTGCCAGTTCGACAATCGACTCGGGCACCGGGAGCACCCAGCGAGGATCGACCACGGTGGTACCGATCCCCTGCTGCGATAGCCGGGCCGCGGTGTCCAGTGCCAGTGACGCGAACGGGCCGACCGCGACGATCAACACGTCAGCGCTTTCACCGCGCGCGGGCCGGTACAACACATCTGTGCCGTCAGCCAGGCGTTCCACGGCGCGGATATCCTCCGGGACTGCACCTTTCGGGAATCGCAGCGCGGTGGGTCCGTCGTTGGTCTCCAGCGCTTCGGCCAACTCTTCACGCAGCCGCGCAGAGTCGCGGGGCGCAGCCACACGCATACCCGGCACGATCGACATCAGCGACAGATCCCACATGCCGTTGTGGCTCGGACCGTCGGGGCCGGTGACCCCGGCCCGGTCGAGCACCAGCGTCACCGGCTGCTTCAACAGGGCGACGTCCATGAGCAATTGATCGAAGGCCCGGTTCAGGAATGTCGAATAGATCGCCACCACGGGATGCAGACCACCGAGGGCGAGGCCGGCGGCCGAGGTCAGCGCATGCTGCTCGGCGATACCGACGTCGAACATCCGATCCGGGAAACGGTCACCGAAGGCCGAGAGTCCGGTCGGTCCGGGCATCGCCGCAGTGATCGCCACGACGTCCTCGCGATTGCTGCCCGCCTCGATCAGCGCCGCGGAGAAGACCGAGGTCCAGTCCGGCGCGGAGACACTGGTGGACTTGCCGGTTTCGGGATTGATGATGCCGGTCGCGTGCATCCGGTCGGCGACATGGTTCTCGGCGTGGTGATAGCCCATGCCCTTACTGGTGACGGTGTGCACGATCACCGACCCGCCGAACGACTTGGCTTGTCGGAGCGCGTTTTCCAGCGCTTCCTGATCGTGTCCGTCGACCGGTCCGACGTATTTGATGCCCAGATCGGTGAACATCGCCTGCGGTGCCAGTGCATCTTTGATGCCGGTTTTGAGGCCGTGGAGCGCGGCGTAGGCGATCTGACCGAGCAACGGCAATTTCAGCACTGCCCGCCGGCTCTCGTCGAGGACACGCTCGTAACCGGGCTGCAGGCGCAGACCGGACAGGTGCCGCGCGAAACCACCGATGGTCGGCGCGTAGGAGCGGCCGTTGTCGTTGACCACGATGACAACCGGGCGATCGCCTGCCGCGATGTTGTTGAGGGCCTCCCAGCACATACCGCCGGTGAGTGCGCCGTCGCCGACGACGGCCACCACGTGCCGTTCCTGCTTCGTGAGTGTGAAGGCTTTGGCGAGTCCGTCCGCATAGGACAGCGCCGCGGACGCGTGCGACGACTCGATCCAGTCGTGTTCACTCTCAGCACGTTCCTGGTAACCGGTCAGCCCACCGCGCTGGCGAAGGCTGTCGAAGCGGTCTTTGCGGCCGGTGACGATCTTGTGGACATAGCTCTGGTGTCCGGTGTCGAAGAGCACAGCATCGTTCGGTGAGTCGAAGACCCGGTGAATTGCCAGTGTCGTCTCCACCACACCGAGGTTCGGTCCGAGGTGACCGCCCGTGGCAGAGACCTTCGCGATCAGGAACTCACGGATCTCGCCGGCCAGATCCTGCATCTGCGCAACGGTCAGTTCGCGCAGGTCGGCGGGCGAATCAACCGAATCCAGCACGCTCATTCAACATCCTCTCAACGATCTATCTCGCGGCGAAAGACGTGCTTCGCCACCGGTGCCATCGGGCTGCGACGACGTGTGGTCTCCCACTCTACGGATTCTTCGAGACCGTGAGCGGTAGGGATTGGTTACGCGCTCGCCCGGATTGCGGGGCGCAGCAACGCCACCGCTTCCATGTGGTGGGTCAGCGGAAACGCGTCGAAACCGAGCAGCGTATCGACCTCGTAACCACCGCGGCGGTAGTCGCTGAGGTCACGGGCGAATGTCGCCGGATCGCAGCCGACCGCAATGACCGCTGCGGGCCCGGCCGCAGTGATCCGTTCGACGACCTCGCGGCCGGCACCAGAGCGTGGCGGGTCGACGATGACCACGTCGGGCGAGGGCAGGTCGGTGACCGTTGTCAGGACACTGCCCCGATGAACCTTGACGCGATGGTCGTCGGCGAAGGTGAGGTCGGCGGCGGCGGTCGCGCCGCGGTCAGCCTCGACGATGTGGACGCGGGCCGTACCCCAGGACTCGTCGTTCTCGTCCAGGACAGCCCCGGCCAGCACTCCGGCCCCGCCGTACAGATCCCATGCCACCACCGAGCGCGGCAACCCGGCCGACTTCAGCAGGCTTCGCACGGTGGCGCTGTAGCCGGACGCCGCAAACCGATGGGCCTGCCAGAATCCGGTCACGGGCAGCTCCCAGGTGCGTCCACCGACGGTGCGACGCACGGTCGGCTCGCCCGCGAGCAGCACCTCACGGCGCGCGGTCGATCGTTGCGCCCGCTGCTGCTGTGTCCGTCGTCGGCCCGACTGCGGCCGTTTGCCGCGTCCACCGCGGTGCGGTTCGTTCGCTGCCGCGATGTGGACCACGTGGCGGCCACCGTCGTCGCCGACGGTCAGCATCAGTTCGGAACCGGGCTCGAGTTCGCCGAACTCGTCGAGGCCCTCGACCATCCCGACAACCGGCTGCGCGCAATCCAGACGCGGGATCACCGAATGGGATTGGTATCCGCGCACTCCGGGACGTCCCTGGGCATCGATGAAGAGGCGTTCACGCACGCGCCAATGAGTTTCGGGTGCCACGGTCGCGGCGGGGTCGAGCGAGACCACCTCGCCGTTCCACTCGATGCCTGCCATCCGGCCAAGCAGTTCGGACAAAACCTGTGATTTCAGTTCGCGGGCGTACGCACCCGTGGTGTGCGAGAGGTCACAGCAGCCCGCACCGGCACCACCGGCAGATACCGGGGCACCGACCTGGCAGACCGCGTCGATGCGGTGCGGTGAGGCCTGCAGGATCTCGCGGATCTCTGCACGGCAGAAACCCTTGCCGCGATCCTCGGTGACCACCACCCGCAGTGTTTCGCCCGGCAATGCGTGGCGGATGAACACCACTCGGCCATCGCGGCGGCCGACCCCGATACCGCCGTGACCGAAGCGGTCGACGGTGATCTCGAATTCGGTTCCCAGCCAACCGTTGCCGGTTCCCTTGGATTCGTGTTTTGGCCCGTCGAGGTCCTTGTCGGGCCCATCAATTTTTCTGTCGGGCCCATCGAGTTCTTTGTCGGGCACTGAGCCGGTCACTACAAACCTGTTTTCTCTGTTGGTGTCGGACCGGCAGGGGGCGAGCCGACACCGCGACGGGTGTCGCCTGGTGCGATGTACGTGCGGTCACGCTTTCGCCGATCCGAGGAGCTGAGCTGCCATGGTACCGACGTCACCATCACACCCGGTTCGAAGAGCAGGCGGCCCTTGAGCCGTAGCGCGGACTGGTTGTGCAGGATTTGCTCCCACCAGTGACCAACCACATACTCGGGGATGAAGACGGTCACCACGTCCCGCGGCGACTCGCGCCGTAGCCGCCGGACGTACTCGATGACCGGACGGGTCACCTCGCGATACGGCGAGGCGATCACCTTGAGCGGAACGGTGATGTCACTGTCTTCCCACTGCGCCACCAGCTTTCGGGTGTCCCGTTCGTCCACGTTCACGGTGATGGCCTCGAGGGTGTCCGGACGCGTGGCGCGGGCGAATGCCAGCGCCCGCCGGGTCGGCAGGTGCAGCGTCGAGACCAGCACGATCGAGTGGGTCCGGCTCGGCAGCACGGCCTCGTAGTCGGAATTGTCCAGCTCGGCCTGCACCGATGCGTAATGCCGGTGGATGAGTTTCATCAGGCCGAAGATCGCGACCATCGCCAGGATCGCAATCCAGGCTCCGGCAAGGAACTTGGTGACGAGCACGATGATCAGAACCGACCCGGTCATCACCAGTCCGATGCCGTTGATGATTCGCGAACGCATCATCCGGGCCCGGGCCCGGGGATCACCTTCGGTTTTGAGGTGCCGGGTCCAGTGCCGCACCATTCCGATCTGACTGAGGGTGAACGACACGAATACACCGACGATGTAAAGCTGGATGAGCGCCGTCACCTCGGCACCGAAAGCGACGATGAACGCGATGGCGGCGACGGCCAGGAACAGGATGCCGTTGGAGAAGGCCAGCCGATCGCCGCGGGTGTGAAGCTGCCGCGGCAGGTAACGATCCTGCGCGAGCACCGATCCCAGGACCGGGAACCCGTTGAAGGCGGTGTTCGCGGCCAGCACCAGGATCAGTGCGGTGACCACGGTCACGAAGTAGAACCCCGGGTTGAATCCGCCGAACACCGCATGTGCGAGTTGCGCGATGAGTGATTTCTGTTCGTAGTCCGCCGGTGCGCCGATCAGATCCTTGGCCGGATCGGAGACATACTTCACACCGATTTCCTTGGCCAGCAGGATGATCCCCATCAGCAGGACGATCGAGATGGTTCCCAACAGCAGCAGCGTCGTTGCCGCGTTGCGCGACTTGGGCTTCTGGAAGGCCGGCACGCCGTTGGAGATGGCCTCGACCCCGGTCAACGCGGCACAACCGGACGAAAAGGCGCGTGCGACAAGGAAGACAAAGGCGATTCCGACGAGGTGGTTCTCTTCGGCGACGATCTCGTAGCCCGCAGTTTCGGACTGGATGTTGTCACCGAACACGAAAACGCGCAGGAAACCCCAGATCAGCATCACCACCATGCCGACGATGAAGGCATAGGTGGGTATCGAGAACGCGGTACCCGATTCTCGTAGCCCGCGCAGGTTGATCGACGTCAACAGGATGATCGCGACCACGCAGAACCAGACCTTGTGTTCCTGCACGAAAGGTACCGCCGAGCCCACGTTCTCCGCGGCCGAGGCGATCGAGACCGCAACTGTGAGCACATAATCGACCAGCAATGCGCTACCGACGGTCAGGCCTGCGGTGGGTCCGAGATTGGTGGTGGCCACCTCGTAATCGCCACCGCCCGACGGATAGGCGTGCACGTTCTGCCGATAACTCGCGACGACCACCGCCATCACCAGCGCGACCGCCAGCCCGATCCACGGGGTGTAGGTATAGGCCGACAGCCCGGCAACCGAGAGCACAAGGAAGATCTCTTGCGGCGCATAGGCAACCGACGACATCGCGTCTGAGGCAAACACCGGCAACGCGATCCGCTTGGGCAGCAGCGTATGACCGAGCTTGTCGCTGCGGAATGGACGCCCGAGCAACAACCGCTTCGCCGCCGTTGAGGCCTTGGACACCGTGGACACCAGGCAACAATAGGGCCTGCGGTCGCGTAAGGCCACGCCGGTCGCGGTACCGTTCCGGAGAGCATCTGCTCGGGTGAGATCAACGAGGAGTCGGCATGCGTGTTGTGGTGATGGGATGCGGTCGCGTCGGGGCATCCCTTGCCGGCCAGTTACAGGATGCCGGGCACGAGGTCGCGATCATCGACCGAGATCAAACGGCATTTCGGCGCCTGCCCGAGGGGTTTGCGGGCACCACCGTCAAAGGTGTCGGTTTTGATCAGGAAGTCCTTCGGCGAGCCGGTATCGAAGGTGCGGACGCCTTCGCCGCGGTGTCGTCGGGAGACAATTCCAACATCATCGCCGCGCGCGTCGCGCGCGAAACATTCAGCGTTCCCAAGGTGGTCGCCCGGATATACGACGCCAAACGAGCGGCCGTCTACGAACGTCTCGGTATCCCGACCGTCGCCACCGTTCCCTGGACAACGGATCGCTTCATGTCGGCTCTCGGCAGCGCCGACAACGGCGACGTCGCCTGGACCGAACCTTCCGGCCAGGTCGCGCTCGTCCAGCTGAACATCCACGAGTCATGGGTGGGTACCTCGTTCACGCTGTTCCAGGAACAGACCGGTTCGCGGATCAGCTTCGTCAACCGACTCGGCAAGCCGCTGTTGCCCGGTCCCAAATCCGTTCTGCAACAAAATGATCAGGTGTTCGTTGCAGCGTTGATCGACAATCTCGACAAAGTCCGCGCAGTGGCGGGCACCCTCGCCCCAGAAACCGACTGACCCGAAGCCCCTCCCGCAGATCGAAGGAAGAAACATGAAGGTCGCGATAGCCGGCGCAGGCGCTGTCGGGCGATCGATCGCCCGTGAGCTGCTCGCCAACTCGCACGAGGTGCTGCTCCTCGAACGCAACCCCGATCACATCGACGAAGAAGCCGTGCGCGGTGCCCGCTGGGTCGGCGGTGATGCCTGCGAACTCGACAACCTCGAACGGGTCGAGCTCCACAAGTTCGACGTCGTCATCGCCGCGACCGGTGACGACAAGGCGAATCTGGTGGTGAGCCTGCTCGCCAAAACCGAGTTCGCGGTCCAACGGGTTGTGGCCAGGGTGAACGATCCCCGCAACGAGTGGCTGTTCGACGAGGACTGGGGTGTCGACGTGGCGGTGTCCACCCCGCGGATGCTCGCCTCGCTCGTCGAAGAGGCGGTCTCGGTTGGCGACCTCGTACGGCTGATGACCTTCCGGCAGGGTCAGGCCAATCTGGTGGAGATGACCCTGCCCGACAACACGTCGTTGGCGGGCAAGGCGGTCCGCAAACTCAACCTGCCGCGCGATGCCGCACTCGTCACCATCCTGCGCGGCGGCCGGGTGATCGTTCCGCAACCCGACGACGCCGTCGAAGGCGGCGACGAACTGGTCTTCATCGTGCCGGCAGAAGCAGAAGGTGAGCTCCGAGCCGCCATCATCGAGCCGGCGGCGCCTGCTCGCTAGTCTCGCCGGGGCCGTCGGCTTCCGGCGGTGCCGCTGCCTCTTCTTCTTTGTCGTCGTTCTTCTGGGCCCAGCGAACCAGGAGCACCGTGGCAAGGGCGGCGGCAGCGGTCAACGGCCAGCCCATCGCGATGCGCGCCACGGCCAGGCCGCCGGTCTGATCATTGTCGTAAAGGAATGACTGCACCAGGTAGCGGACACCGAACAGTGCCGCCCACACCGCCGTGGCGATGTCGTAGGCCAGCAGGGTCCGGCGATGGCTGCGCCAGTGAGTCCCGTTGCCGTTCACCCCGTTCCAGATGACCCCGACCAGGGGCCACCGGACCAGGATCGACACTGCGAACACCCCGGCGTACAGCAGTGTGGTCCAGATTCCGAAGAGGAAGAAGCCCTTGGCGTCGCCGGTTCGGTGGGCGATGAACGCGCACACCGCAACTCCGATGACACCGGAGATTGCCGGTTGGATGGGCTCGCGCCGGACCAACCGGAGAACGAAGATCACCAAGGCGACGGCAAGTGCCGCATAGATTGCGACTGTCAGATTCCACAGTGAGTTGGCCGGGACGAACGCCACGATCGGCAACGACGAGTAGATGAGTCCGGAGACCCCACCCATCTGTTCGAGAACGGTCTGGGCAGGCGGTTCGTCGACCTCTGCCGATCCTTCCCGATGCCGGCCGGGCTCAGCTGTCACCGAGCAACTCGTAATCGGGGTTGAACATGACCTTGCGGCCGTCGTGCTCGCCCATCCGGCCCCGGACGATCATCTTGCGTCCCGGCTCGATACCCGGGATGCGATTGCGGCCGATGAACTTGAGGGTGACCACGTCAGTACCGTCGAAGAACTCTGCGGCGACACCTGATTTCACCGTCTTCGCGCAGGTCTGCACGGATCGTAATTCGCCCTGCATGGTGACTTCGTCACCGGCTGAACAATCACAGGCGCGCTGGGCACCGTTCTGCTGGGACTGCTCGGAGATCGTCTCGGCGTCGAGCTGCTCGAGGTCTTCGGTAAGTCTGCGCGTGAGGCGTTTGAGATATCCGCCTGCGGTCATGGCGCTACGCACCCTTTCACCAGTTCAATTGTGCCGCCACATCACAGATGTACGTGGTCGGCGGGGCTATTGCTCTCGCCAGGGTAGACCCCGGAAGTGCCGACTTCCACTCGCCGCGGCAAGATCATCACATGCCGCTCACACCTGTGTCGCAGACCACTGCCGCAAACCGAGATCTGGTGATCGTGGCGCTGCCCGGAACAGGTTCTGACGGCGATTTCGCCGGTCGCGCGTTTGCCGACGAGACCATCCCCGTGATCGCCGTCGACCCCACGGACAACGGTCTGATCAATAGTTATGTGCAGGTTCTCGATCGGGCCGCAGCCGCAGGTCACCAGGTCCTCGCCGCCGGTGTATCCATCGGCGCCTGCGTGGCAGTGCAATGGGCGCTGCACAATCCGACCCACTGCGCGGGCGTGCTGGCGGCGCTGCCACCGTGGCTCGGAGATCCGGCGACCGCACCGGCCGCACACAGTGCACTGCTGACGCTTGATCAGCTCGCCCGAACCGGTCTCGACGCCACCATCGATCAGATGACGGCGACCACCCCGGGCTGGCTGGCCACCGAACTCGCGCGGTCGTGGCGGGCCACCGCGCCGGTCCTGGATGAGATGCTCGGTGAGGCGGCCGGCTACCACGCACCGACCGCCGCAGACATCGCCGGGCTGGCGGTGCCGCTGTCGATCACCGCGACCATCGATGACCCGGTCCACCCGTTTGAGGTGGCACAGGTGTGGCGCGATGCGGCTCCGCGAGCGGTTCTGCAGACGATCACCCTCAACGATCTGGGCGCAGATCCCGCCGTGCTGGGCAGGCGATGCCTGGCCGGCTGGCGCCAACTGAACGTTTGACGTTTGGTGAGCGTCAGCGTTTCGGACGATTGCCCAACTGCTGCATCGCCGATCCTCGCGAACCGGTTCCCGGAGGCGGGGTCGGCGTCTCTTTCTCTGCAGGCTCAGCCGCAGCCGGCTGCGGCTGACCCTGTATCCGAACCGTCGCCTGCGCGGACTGGGCCTGCGCATTGTCTCCCGCAGGCGCGGACGCAGCGTTGGCGTCCATCGTCCCGGAGGCCACCATCTCCTGCTGCGCGGCGGCCACCTGCTCGGCGAGTACCGGCGGCAGCACGATCGGCAACGGGGTACGGGGCGGGTGCGGATCGTCGCCGCGACGGACCACGGTCTCGCTGACCACCGCCCGAGCCACCTTCGCCAGGCTCTCGGCACCCGCGGTCGGCGCGCTCGCCACACAACGGATCATCCAGCGCGGCCCGTCGACCCCGATGAAGCGGTGCACGCCACCGGGAACGGTCGCCACCACCTCGCGGCCCCAGAAGCCGGTTTCGATGGCCGTCTCGGCACCCTCCGCCTTGAGTGATTCGGTGAGTTCGCTCACCACATCACGCCACTGTCCACTCGACTTGGGTGCGGCGAACGCGGCAACGGTGATCCGCCCGTGAGGTGTCACCAGGAACACCGACTGTGGCTGATGGTCGACCGACATCTCGACGGTCACCTGTCCGCCTTCCACCACCGGGACCAGAACCGAACCGAGATCGAGGTGTGAGTTGTCGAATGTCGAGCCGGAGGCCAGCTCGTCGATGTCATACGGACCCTGGCCACTGCCGATCTGCTTGGGTCCGGTGCTCGTGTCGGTTTCCTCGGCGGGTTGATCCCGCCGGAAACCCCGAGTTCGTTTTTCGCGTGCCATTTCTCAGCTGCTTTCCGACGCGTTCGCGTCCAACCTCGCGTGACCGCCACTCGAACCGTAACCGCCTGCGCCGCGGCTTGTTTCGTCCAATTCATCGACTTCGACGAAGTCGACGAGTTCGACCCGCTGAACCAGCAACTGCGCGATGCGGTCACCTCGCGCGATGACAATCGGTTCGTGTGGGTCCAGATTGATGAGGCAGACCTTGATCTCGCCGCGGTATCCCGCATCGACGGTGCCCGGCGTGTTGACGATCGACAGACCGGCGCGCGCGGCGAGGCCCGATCGCGGATGGATCAGGCCCACCGTCCCGATGGGCAGGGCGATGGAGATCCCGGTCGGAACGAGTGCCCGCTGTCCCGGCGCGAGCTCGACATCGATCGCGCTCGACAGGTCGACGCCGGCATCCCCGGGGTGCGCCCGCCGGGGTAGCTCGATGCCCGGATCAAGCCGCCTGATGGCGACCTGCCCGGATGGCTGGACGGCGAGGAATGGTGCGTCGGCAGGGGTGCTGCCAGGATCGGTTGCCACACGGGAAGACTACGCTGGCGCCGTGCCTCCATTCCCATCACCCGACACAGCCGGAGACCCTTTCCACACCGATGACAACGGCGATGACAGCCGGGGGATCCTTCACGACGAACGCCTGTACGTACCGCTGTGGTGGTGGCTGGTCGCGGCAATCGTCATCGGCCTACTCGGTTACGAGATCCAGCTCGCTCTGCATGACAGCGCCTTCAGCCCGATCGCCTACGTAGTACTCGTACCGCTGGCCGCGTGGCTGCTCTGGTCCATGGGCCGCACCCGGGTCCGGGTCACCGGCGGTGAATTGTGGGCAGGCAATGCCCACCTCCCGATCAACCTGATCGACCGGGCCGCAGTCATCCCGGCCAGCGCGAAGAGCGCGGCGCTCGGGCGCCAGCTCGACCCGGCCGCATTCCTTGCCCACAAGTTCTGGGTCAAGACCATGGTCTTGTTGGTTCTCGACGATCCCGACGACCCGACGCCCTATTGGCTTGTCAGCACCCGCCACCCGGCCGAGCTGGTCGCCGCACTGGGGATGACCGACGCGGCGTCCGAATCATCCGACTGACCCGGGTCTGCGTGGTCGCCGGAGTCGGGCCCGATCTCGTCGCTACCCCGAAACACAACCGCGCCGATGGTGTCCCCAGGCCACTTGCCTGAGTGACACCATCGACGCGGTGTTGTTGTCTATCAGTCTGCTGCAGGTGATTACGCGCAGTCGACGCAAATGCGCGAGTTGCCGTTCTCCGTTGCCAGCCGACTGCGGTGATACACAAGGAAGCAGCTGGTGCAGGTGAACTCGTCAGCCTGCTTCGGGATCACCCGAACAGAGAGTTCCTCGCCGGACAGGTCCGCGCCCGGGAGCTCAAAGGACTCGGCGATATCGCCTTCGTCCACATCGACCGAGGCCGCCTGCGCTTCACTCCGACGTGCCTTCAGTTCCTCGAGTGAGTCCTCGGAGACCTCGTCGGATTCAGTGCGCCGGGGCGCATCGTAATCAGTTGCCATATTTCCGCCTTAGGTAGAAGCACCTGCGACTCGAGGTACCCGATGTGAGCAGGTCCCGCGTGTCCCAACAAGCCGCGCACGTCCTGGTCTGCAAAGTCCGCGACAGTGCCCTTTGATCAACAACTCCTACGAGGGGATTCGTTGCTCATCCGGGCAAGTATATTGTGATGTTCGCCACAGTTTATTGAATGCCCGAGTTTCGGGTTATCCAATCTGAGGCGGCTGAATCCTAGCCCAGCCGCTTCACAGAGTCAACAACACTCCCCAAGGAAAAACATTCCCGGTCGGTCGCTGCCGAACGCGAGGGTCGCGACCGTTTAGAGTTTGACTCGCTCGTCCACATCTGAAGCGGAAGGCACCAGCAGCCCATGGTTTCGCAGATCACCTATGGCTATCCCACCGACGACCACGGTCGCCCGTTCCGTCGGCGGCGCTACCTGCCAGCGATCGTCGTGGCCGTGGTGTTGGCCCTGATCACAGTGGTCGTCTGGATCGGAGCGCTGTCATCGGGCGGTACGGAGGCCGCGCCGGTCGACTGCCCGCAGCCTCCCGCGCCGTCCGCGACAGCCGACTCACCGGCGCCGGTGGTCGGCACACCCGCCGATCGTGAAGAGATGCTGCGCATCTCCCCCGCGGCACTGTCCGGCTTCCAGATCAGAGTGCTCAACGCGACCGACGAACAGGGCTTGGCGCAGACCGTCCTCGACGATCTGACCTCTCTGGGCTTCCAGGGAACCCCCGAAGGCGCCTATGGCGACGACCCGCTCTATCCGGACCGCGATCTGGACTGCTTCGGGCAGATCCGCTTCGGCGACGCGGGCAAGGCCGCTGCTGCTGCCCTGTGGATCGCCGCACCCTGCACCCAGTTGATCAACGACGGTCGCCCCGACACGGTCGTCGACCTGGCCATCGGTGAATCCTTCAGCGACAGCGGGCAGAGCCAGGATGCACTGGCCGTTCTGGACACCCTGCGCAGCGCGAACCCACAAGACCCCAACACCGGATCTGACCCGGCCCTGGTCTCAGCGATTCACGAAGCGTCCTGCTGAACCGGGATCGGCGCCAACGCGCCGATCTCGGCAAGCAACGCGCGCAGGTCATCGGCGATGCCGGGTGCCATCGCCAGCGTCACGTCGCCGTCGCTGCCGCGTGATGTCGCGGCGGGTATCTGGACGATCGCACCCGCCTCTTCGGCGATCAGGGATCCGGCCGCCCAGTCCCAAGGGCTGAGCCCGTGTTCGTAGTGCGCGTCGACGGCCCCACTGGCCACCATGCACAGGTCCAGAGCCGCCGAACCGATCCGCCGCAGATCCCGGATCTGGGGCAGCAGTCGTGCGATCAGGGCGCCCTGCACTTCGCGGCGCGAGGCGGCGTAACCGAATCCGGTCGCCACCAGCGCCAGGCCCACCTCGTCGACAGCGTTGCAACGCAACCGCACCGGTCCCGATCCGTCGTCGGAAAAGGCACCGCCGCCGCGAGCCGCCGAATACGTCACACCGCGGGCGACATCGACAACCGCGCCTGCAACGGTCTGACCGCCGACCTGCGCGCCGATCGACACCGAGTAGGCCGGGATGCCGTAGAGAAAGTTCACGGTCCCATCGATCGGATCGACCACCCAGCGCACCCCGGCCGGAACCGCGACCGATCCGCCTTCCTCCTCACCGAGAATCGGATCGCCGGGACGCCGGGCGGCCAGCAGATCCCGAATCAGCGACTCCGATTCCGTGTCGACGATCGTCACCGGGTCCGTGTCGGTGCTCTTCGTCGACACCGACTGCGGCGCAGATGCATTCGAGACGCCGGGCCCGAAGACCTCCGGTCGCCTGGCTCGGACGTGTCGGGCGGCCTCTTCGGCCACCGCAACGGCAACAGCGGTCAGTTCATGTGGATCGAGTTGGGGCACACCTACATGTGAGCACACCGGGCCGCATCACCGACGCCCCGGCCCGACCGCATCAGGTGCGCAGAGTTCGCGGAGACAACACGCACAACCCGGCCCGGCTGACTAGCCTGAACAACGGCGGGTCGGGGCGTACCCCCGTCCCGCATCAGTCGAGTGAAGGAGCCACATCCGTGTCCAGTGAATCCGCAGACGGCAGTCCCGCCCTTTCACCCAGCCCGAAACAAGCCGTCGGGGTCGACGTCGGCGGCTCGGGTATCAAAGGTGGCATCGTCGACCTCGAGTCCGGTGAGCTCATCGGCGAACGGTTCAAGGTCCTCACTCCCCAGCCGGCCACACCGCAGGCCGTCGCTGTCGGGATCCGGGAGGTTGTCGACCATTTCGAATGGACCGGTCCGGTCGGGGTGACCATCCCCGCTGTGGTGACGGGCGGGATCGCGCGGACCGCCGCCAACATCGACAAGTCCTGGATCGGTACGGACGTCTATGAAATCCTCGCCGCCGAGCTCGGCGACCGCTCGCTGTCCGTCCTCAACGACGCCGACGCCGCCGGGATGGCCGAGGAACACTACGGCGCAGGCAAGGACTACAACGGCGTCGTGATGTTGCTGACATTCGGTACCGGAATCGGTTCGGCGATCATGTACAACGGTGTCCTCATACCCAACACCGAGCTCGGTCACATGCATGTCGGTAAGAAGGAAGCCGAACACCAGGCGTCCTCCAAGGTCAAAGAAGACAACGACCTCTCATACCACCAGTGGGCCAAGGAAGTCTCCAAGGTGCTGACTGCCTACGAGGTGCTGTTTTGGCCCGAGGTGTTCATCGCGGGCGGTGGGATCAGCCGCAAAGCGCATAAATGGATTCCACTTCTGACCAACCAAACACCGGTTGTACCGGCGACTTTGCAGAATACGGCCGGGATTGTCGGCGCCGCGATGGCGGTGGTGGCAGGGTTGCGGCCCTGAGTGCCGTTACAATGGCACACAGGCTGGCTTCGAGCCGGTTCCCCCAAGCCCCAGCTTCGCCGAGTTCACTCGGCCTGACACTGCCGCCGCGACGCATTTCCCCGCGGCACAGTGTCGTGTAGATAGCCCGAAAGGTAGTACGTGGCAGCCACGAAGACCCGCCAAACTGAACCAGATGCCGAGCAGTCGGAATCGGAGTCGGTGACCGCACCGCGGGCACGCAAGGCGCCCGCGAAGAAAGCAGCCGCCAAAAAGGCCCCGGCCAAGAAAGCTGCAGCCAAGAAAGCGCCTGCGAAGAAGGCAGGCGCTAAGCGGGGTGCCAAGGACGGCGATGTCGACGGCATCGACGGAGTCGGCATCGAAAACGAAGCATCGATCGACGACATCGACGTCAACGAGGACGAACTCGAAGACGTGACCGTCGATGACGACGACGATGACGACACCACCACGGTGGTTGTCGCAGCTCCCGGCAAGGCTGCCGCCAAGACCAAGAAGGCCGACGAAGAACCGTCGGAGTCCGACCGGGCGTCCGGCGACTTCGTCTGGGACGAAGACGAGTCGGAGGCACTGCGCCAGGCCCGCAAGGATGCCGAGCTCACCGCCTCTGCCGACTCGGTCCGCGCGTACCTGAAGCAGATCGGCAAGGTCGCACTGCTCAACGCCGAAGAAGAGGTCGAGCTCGCCAAGCGCATCGAGGCCGGACTCTTCGCCACCGAGCGGATGCGCCGACTCGCCGAGGCAGGCGAGAAGCTCACCGTTGCGCAGCGTCGCGACCTGTCGTGGGTCTCCCGCGACGGCGGCCGGGCCAAGAACCATCTGCTCGAGGCCAACCTGCGACTCGTCGTCTCGCTGGCCAAGCGCTACACCGGCCGCGGCATGGCCTTCCTCGACCTCATCCAGGAAGGCAACCTGGGTCTGATCCGTGCGGTCGAGAAGTTCGACTACACAAAGGGCTACAAGTTCTCGACCTACGCCACCTGGTGGATCCGTCAGGCGATCACCCGGGCGATGGCCGACCAGGCGCGCACCATCCGTATCCCGGTGCACATGGTCGAGGTCATCAACAAGCTCGGTCGTATCCAGCGTGAGCTCCTCCAGGATCTGGGCCGTGAGCCCACTCCGGAAGAGCTGGCGAAGGAAATGGACATCACGCCGGAGAAGGTGCTGGAAATCCAGCAGTACGCGCGTGAACCGATCTCACTCGACCAGACCATCGGTGACGAAGGCGACAGCCAGCTCGGTGACTTCATCGAGGATTCCGAAGCAGTGGTGGCCGTCGACGCCGTCTCGTTCACACTTCTTCAGGATCAACTGCAGTCAGTCCTCGAGACGCTGTCCGAACGTGAGGCCGGCGTTGTCCGGTTGCGCTTCGGACTCACCGACGGACAGCCGCGCACCCTCGACGAGATCGGTCAGGTCTACGGCGTGACCCGCGAGCGGATCCGGCAGATCGAATCGAAGACGATGTCGAAGCTTCGGCACCCGTCGCGCTCGCAGGTCCTGCGCGACTACCTCGACTAGTCACAGTCACAGCAAGCGAACAAATGGCCGGACCCCAAGCGGGTCCGGCCATTTGTCGTTTCCATCTGTCACTCGCCCTGATCGACGACCTCGGCAAGCCAATCGAGGATCTCGCCGCGCACCTGCGCCCGATTGGTCTCGTTGAGAACCTCGTGACGAGCGCCGGAGAAGACCCGAACGCTGACGTCCTCCAGACCGCCGTTGCGGTAGTGCGCCGCAAGTAGATCCACCAGCGCTCCCCCGCCGTTCACCGGATCTTTGTCGCCAACCGCGATGAGGATCGGCAGATCCGGCCGGATCGCAGCCACCGCGGGGCGTTCCGCAATCCGCCTGGCCCCGGCGAACATCGCCCGGGCGGAAGCGACGTCGATGCCGAACCCGCACAGGGGGTCGGCGATGTAGTCATCGACAACGGTGTTGTCGCGCGACAGCCAGTCGTAGTCCGTCCTGGCGGGGGCGAACGGCGCGTTGAACAGTGTCAGGTCGAGTCCGGCGTCGAGGTCGAGTGCGGGTTCGAGACCATCGAGCGCCGCGGTCCCGGTCAATACCACCGCGTCGACCTGGTTGCTGTCGTCGAGTAGATATTGCTGCAGCGCAAATGAACCCATGCTGTGCGCGATCACGACCAATGGCAGGTCGGGCTGCTCGGCGTGCACCTTCGAGACCACCCGTCCGATGTCCGCGACCAGTTGTGGCCAACCGTCCGGACCGAGGTCGCCGAGGTCGCGGTCGGCCAGTTTGGAACGTCCGTGGCCGCGATGGTCGTAGCCGTAAACGACATACCCATCGTCCGTCAACGCCTCGGCGGTCTCGATGTATCGCCGGATGTGTTCGCCCATGCCGTGGATCAGGAGCACCGCCGCAACCGGTTCATCGGTGGGGTCCCACCGAATACCCGAAATCGTTGCGCCGCGACTCGAATCGACCGTGAACTCGGATGGCATGTATTCCTTTCAGCTGCGATATTCCGGCGGTCATATCTACCGGGATATCCGATGATTGCATCTGGATTCGTATTCTGAGCTATCAATCGGAGTACATCGACGCTTTCCACCCGGCCAGATTGCGCGTGTCGTGTTTCGGTCACTGGATGGTCGGCATCTTTCGCCATGCCTGAGCCACCACGTTTCGAAGCCGGCAGACCGGTGACGGGTCTCGATTCTTGTTGATGCGCAACGCGAGTATGCCTCCGCCGGTCCCTGGCCTCGACGGAAGCCCTCGCCGGGACCGGCGATGGTCGCGGCGGCAACCGCAAGCCCTGCAACGGCAAGCGTCCCCGGTCAGGGACGAAAGGCCGCGGCAACAACCGCGATTGTTGCGAGTGCTGTGGTTGCTGCGACTTCTAAGCGCTCATCGAAGGTCGAACAACGCCCAGACCGGACCGGCCAGAAGCCAGATGACGGTGACGACACCGAGCGTCGGAAAGATGCCCAGAAGCGCCGCATCCTGATCGGCATCGGCAACTGTCGCCGACAGGAGTAGCACTGCCAGCGCTGCGACACCTGCCGCCGCAAGCCACTGGCCGAACGCGATCAGTTCCCGACGCAGCGCGGCGGGCCCCCGTTTCGGTGGACGAGGCGGAGGCGGGCCGCCTGCGAACCAGTGCGCGAAGCGGTTGTCTGCCCAGGCGATCATCGAATGTCCGAAGGCGACGGTCACACCGAGGTATATCCCGGCCAGCCGATGAACCAGTTCCACGTCGCTGCCGCGGTGCACGTCGTACGCGACCGCGGCGAGCAGGATCAGGTCGAGCAGCGGCACCGATGCGAGTATCACCACTGAGATACGTTGCGAGCTCGTGAGGTACCGCACCGCAAGTCCTCCGAAGACGAGCACCCAGAAGCCGATCTCACATCCGATGATGACAGCGACAATCGGTGAGTCCATGTCTACGAGTCTGCGACCGATCACCCCCTCGTCGCATCGGCCACCAGATCGATCTTCCTGTCATCATTTCCGACGACGTTCGGGGGCTCCGACTGTGCTGTCATGGACGCAAGGGAGGTGCGTCATGGAACGGACCCACAGTCGATCGAATGTCCGGCGCGATGTCGCGGTGGCAGTCGGTTTCTTCGTCGTCGGCACGGTCATGTACATCGCCGATCTGCGTTACTTCTTCGGGACCACCGCGCTGATCGACTCACTCCCCCATTGGCTCCCACTGTTCTCGCTGGCCATCGCCTGTGGTTTCCAGACGTTCCGCTCCAGCCGGCCCGCGCTCGCGTTGGCAGGCGGTCTGGCGGCTCTGGCCCTCGACGCCCTGTGGGGTCCGACCATCGCGGTCTGGATCGTCTACTCCGACATCATCTATGCCGTCGCGATCTACGCAACGGCCCGGGTCAACCGGGCGATGCTGTTGTCCAACTGGTTGATTGCGGCGATCACGTTCACCGTCACCCTGAGTGCTTCCGGGGATTGGCGGGTAACCCTCTTCGCGATGATCCTCCTCGTCGCCCTCATCGCCTCGCCCGCTTCGTACGGCCAGGCCATCCGCCAGCACCAGATCGCCGCCGACAGTGAACGCGACCGCGCGCAGGCCCTGGCCGCACTGGCCACCCGCGAGCAGGAGGCTGCCGTGGCGTTCGAGCGCAGGCAGTTCGCCCGTGATCTCCATGACGTCGTCGCCGGCCAGTTGTCCGGTATCGCCATGCAATCGGCGGCAGCGCTGGACACCACCGACCCCACGATTCGAGAGACGGTCCTGCGGTCGGTCCGTTCTGCCAGCGTCGACGCACTCGGCGAGATGCGGACGATGATCGAAGTGCTCACCGGCACCGACGATCTGGATCCACCCACCACGGCAAACCTCAGTGGTCTCGACCGGCTGATCGACTCCGCCCGCGCATCCGGATCAGCGGTCACCGCCACCCTGGACGAGGTCGCGGTGGCGAGGATGACCGACATCGCCGGCTATCGGATCGTCGCGCAAGCGATCACAAACGCGGTCACGCACAGCCCCGGTGCACCGATCGACATCGCTGTCCGACAGCACGATTCGTCGGTCACGATCACCGTGTCCAACCAGGTGCGTTCCGGCGTCCGGGTACCCGTGCAGCCGGGCGGACACGGCTTGGCCAACATGGAGATGCGGGCGCGTTCGGTTGGCGGCGCATGCACCGTCACCGTCGCCGACGACCGATGGGTCGTCCGGTGCGAACTTCCCGTGGCCACATTCCTGTCCGCACAGGGTTCGCGATGATCCGGGTGATCGTCGCCGACGATCATGCGGCGATCCGGGCCGGGGTGCGGATGATGCTTGCAGGCACCGACTCCATCGACGTGGTCGGTGAGGCATCCGACGGTTCCGAGGCGGTCAGGATGGTTGCCGACCTGCAACCGGACGTGGCACTGCTCGACATCCGGATGCCGGGCACCGACGGCATCGCCGCCACCGCCCAGATCTGCGCTTCCGGGACCACCCGCGTCCTGGTACTGACAGCGTTCGACATCGACGAGTACATCTTCTCCGCACTGACCGCCGGCGCCGCGGGGTTCCTGCTCAAGTCCGCAACTCCTGCCGAACTGGGCGCGGCAATCGTGGCCGTCGCCAGAGGTGACGCCGTTCTGGCACCAGAGGTGACCCGCCGCGTCATCGACAGGTTCACCGGCGCTGCCAATCCACCACGGGCGTCCGGCCCGACATCGGCCCAGGAACAACAACTTGCCGAGCTGACCGACCGTGAACGAGAAATTCTGGCCACCCTCGGCGCAGGATTGTCGAACGCTCAAATCGCGCAAGAGCTCTTCATCGGCGAAACCACGGTCAAAACACACGTGTCCCGAATTCTGGCCAAACTTCAGCTGCGGTCACGCGTGCAGGCGGCCATCATCGCTCGCGAGAACGGGATCACTTATTAGTGCAGTTGCGGATAGCGCCCGGACTCGTCGATGTCATAGCGCTCCACCGCAGTCACCGCGCCGGCCGGCAGAGCGCCGTACAGGTGAGGGAACTGCAACCCCGACGGATCGGGTGGATCGCCATCCTCCCACACGATTTCGGCACCGACGCGCAGCGGATCGATGGTCAGCAACACCAGGTCGGAGTGATCCAGATACAGCAGATTCGCGGGTATGTGAACCTTCCGGCGTTCAGACAGGTGCACAAAACCCTGTTCGGCCAGGGACGCGGGCTCGATCGATCCCGTCGTCCTGGCTTCGAGCCAGTCCGAGATCGAACAGAGATGGACCAGGTTCGTTCCTGCGCTCACCCCACCAGCCTGCCGCATCAGCCCGGCAGTGCGCCAGGGGCAATTTCATCGCCGGCGCCAGGGGCAATTTCATCGCCGACGCCAGGGGCAATTTCATCACCGGCGCCGACACCAACGTCACGACCCGCGGCCGGGCCCCGCTCGTCGCGCGCCGTGAAGACGATGGCGGCGATCACCAGTGCAATGCCACACAGTTCGGCGGGCGACGGTATCTGGGACAACATCACCGCGCCGACCACCGTCGCAGTCACCGGGAGCAACGCCAGTAGCAGTGCGAATCGAGCTCGGGCCAGGCGTGCCAACACGATCTGGTCGAGCAGGTACGGAATCGCACTCGAGAGCACACCGACTCCGATGCCGAGCGCCAAGATCCGCCAATCCCACAGTGCCCCGGGGTCGGCGGCAGTGCTCACCCCGATCACCAGCGGGGCACAGATCACGCCGGCCATGGACAATCCGATCGCCAGATCGTCGATGCCGTCCCGCCAGGGCTGCTCAGAGGTTGCGTTGCCCGAAACCAACTTCCCGATCAAGATGTAGCCGGCCCACAATGCAGCGGCCATCAGGGCGAACACCACGCCGATGGGTGATCCGGAGAAGCTGGCACCGCTCAGGAGCACCACCCCGACCAGGACCACGAGTACCGCAACGCCGTCCGCCATCCGCCGCGAGCCTGCCGCTGCGACCACGATCGGCCCGAGGAACTCGATCGCAACGGCCACCCCGAGATCGATGTGATCGATGGCCAGATAAAACGCCACGTTCATGCCGAGGGTCACCAGCCCGAAGGCCGAGGCGATCAGCAGCCGTCTGCGGCCGTACGACACACCCACGCGCGGCCAGCGCCATCCGGCCAGCGGCCACCAGATCGCCAACAGTGTCGCGCCGGCCCCCAACGTCCGCAACCAGGCCACCACTGCGGGGTTCAGGTCGTCGAACAACGGGACGGCGATCGAGGCGCCGACGTACTGACAGATAGCCCCGATGACAAACAACAGGGGCAGCAGCCCGACGTGTCCAGCTGAGCGCGAGATGGTGTTGGCGGACCGGGGCATCGATTCACTGTAAGTGCAAGGTGCCGTGGGATTTGCGTCACACCGCCCCGGTTACATATGTTGCAGATCGCAGGTCTGCTGTTACGGGTGAGTGACGACACACCCGGAGGACCTCGGGAACAAAGACGATTCGCAAATCGTCTGAGAGAGTGAGACCTGGATGCACCGCCCCGGTGTGTTAGCTCGCGAAGGGAACCGCGCCACGCAGGCCCGGGACGGAGGAAAAATGTCAGACACCATCACCACGCCCCCGATCGCCATGCAACTGACCACTGCTGACCGCTGTGATCGTTGCGGTGCCGCAGCACGAGTGCGCGCCACGCTCTCCACCGGTGGAGAGCTTCTGTTCTGCCGTCACCACTTCAACGAGCACGAGGCACGGCTTGTTGACATGGGCGCGACAGTGACATCCGAGGACGAGCTCGTCTAAGACAACTCAACAAGCACACTGCCGCGGTTCACTCAGGTGAACCGCGGCAGTGTTGTATCTGCGGTGTCTGTCGCCGCGCAGCGGGCGGTGACGAGAGCCGAACCCGGCCTCAGCGCCACTTCCGCAGTGCGTCGATCCGCTCCTGCAACTGCTCGGCCGTGGCCATCGCGGTGGGTGGACCCCCGAGGCGTTCGCGCAGCTCGTTGTGCACCTGACCGTGCGGCCGCCCGGTGCGATGGTGATGCATGGCCACCAGGCTGTTCAGCTCCTTGCGCATGGCGGTGAGCTGCTTACCCACCGATGGGGCCCGTTCGACGGGCGGCGTCGGCGCCGCGTCGGCGCTTCGGTTCTCCACCTGATCGGACTGCCGCTTGCGCAGCAGGTCACGCACCTGGTCTGCGTCGAGGAGACCCGGCAGGCCGAGGTAGTCGGCTTCTTCGTCGCTACCGGAGAACGTCGCGGTACCGAAGGACGACCCGTCGAAGATCACCTGATCGAGTTCGGCATCGGCATGCAGGGACTCGAATCCCTTCTCGTCCTCACCCGCTTCGTCTTTTTGTTTGTTGGCGTCGTTGAGCAGTGCATCCTCGAGGCCGTCGGATTCCCGATGCGGCTTGCCGAGCACGTGATCGCGCTGTGCCTCGAGCTGGCTGGCCAATTGCAGCAACACCGGCACCGACGGCAGGAACACGCTGGCGTTCTCTCCCGGTCGCCGCGATCGCACGAAGCGGCCGATGGCCTGGGCGAAGTACAGCGGGGTCGATGCGCTGGTCGCGTAGACACCGACCGCCAGACGAGGAACGTCGACACCTTCGGACACCATCCGGACAGCGACCATCCACTCGTCCTTGGATTCGCTGAACGCGGCGATCCGCCCCGACGCCTTCGGATCATCCGAGAGCACCACCGTTGGCATCTTTCCGGTGATCGCCTCCAGCAGTTCGGCATAGTCGCGCGCCACGGTCTGATCGGTCGCGATCACCAGACCGCCGGCGTCGGGCATACCGGTGCTGCGTAGTTGCCTCAGGCGTGTGTGAGCCGCCTGTAGGACGGCCGGGATCCAGTCGCCGTGCGGGTCGAGTGCGGTGCGCCAGGCGCGTGCGGTGTGTTCGGCAGACAGTGGTTCACCGAGCCGGGCGGTGAACTCCTCGCCCGCGTTGTTGCGCCAACTCGCCTCACCCGAATAGGCCAAGAACACCACCGGGCGCACAACGCCGTCGGCGAGCGCGTCCGAGTAGCCGTAGGTGTAATCGGCGACCGATCGGGCACCGCCGCCCGGCTCGGGCTCGTACGTGATGAACGGGATGGGGCTGTCGTCGGATCGGAAGGGTGTTCCGGTCAGTGACAACCGCCGGGTGGCGTCGGAGAATGCCTCACGGATCGCATCACCCCAGCTCTTCGCGTCACCGCCGTGGTGGATCTCGTCCAGGATCACCAGGGTCCGGCGATTCTCCGTGCGTACGCGGTGTCGCGACGGGTGCGCCGCGACCTGGGCGTAGGTCAGGACCACGCCGTTGAAGTCGGAGCTGGTCTGGCCCGCGGAGTTGCTGAAGTTCGGATCCAGGGCGATACCAGCTCGTGCAGCGGCACCTGCCCACTGATGCTTGAGGTGTTCGGTGGGTGCGACCACCGTGATCTGGTCCACGGTGCGGTCGGCCAACAGTTCGGCAGCGATACGCAGACCAAATGTGGTCTTGCCGGCACCCGGGGTGGCCACCGCCAAGAAATCCTTCGGTGCGGCCGACAGGTACTTGGTCAGCGCCCGTCGCTGCCAGGTCCGTAGCGACGACGCTGCCGGCGCCGGGGCCGGGGTGGTTGTCGATGGCTCGGAAACGGCTGTGGGTCGGGTCACGGCAGAGCACAACTCCTTGACGCAGTTGAGGTTTGAACAGTGGTGCACCATTCGACGGAGTCGGACGAGTGCGCCTGGCGGTCGGTGTCGGCGACGAAGCGCTCGGCGAGCCCAGGCATCGGGGAATGCTACCGCGAATCGGTGGGCGATCGGGTGCAGGGCGGTGGCGGCGCGGCAACACGCATCGAATCCGAACTTCGGCAATGCTTGACACCATCAGCGCATCAACCGGGCCCGCCCCCGATCCCGTTCCCGACCCCACGCCGTCGACACCGACCCGTGGTGATGACGCAGATAAACCCACGATTTCGGGGGTCACGAAGCGCCTGCCCTGGATGCTCTGGCGAACCATCACGAAGTCGTGGGACGACTCGATCTTCGCGATGGCGGCGCAGGCGGCGTTCTGGCAGACGCTCTCCCTACCGCCGCTGCTCCTGGGATTACTGGGCACTGTGGGGTATATCGCAAATTGGTTCGGGCCGAACACCGAAGAGATCATCTCCGACCGGATCATCAGTTTTTCGGATCGGACCTTCAGCGCCAACGTCGTCGACGAGATCATCCGCCCCACCGTCGACAACGTGTTGGTCAGCGGCCGCGCCGAGGTGATCTCGCTGGGCTTCCTGTTGTCGCTGTGGGCGGGATCGTCGGCGATGGCCAGTTTTGTCGACTCGATCGTGATCGCACACGGCCAGCACAACGTGCGGCACCCGGTCACCCAGCGGCTGTTCGCGCTGTGGCTGTACGTGTGTTTCCTGGTGCTCGCGGTGCTCACCCTGCCTCTGGTCGCACTCGGACCCACCTACGTACGCGACGTCATCCCCGATTCGTGGCACCCGGCGAGCACCGTGGCGATCGAGTACGGCTACTTCCCGGCCGTGGCGCTGCTGTTGATCGCGGGCCTGACCACGCTCTACCGGGTCGCACTTGCCAAACCGCTGCCCTGGCACCGGCTGGTCTGCGGGGCGCTGCTGGCCGGGTTGGTGTTCTGGTGCGCCAGCGCGGTGCTGCGCTGGTATCTGGCGGTCATCACCCAGACCGGATACAGCTACGGCGCGCTGGCCACACCGATCGCGTTCCTGCTGTTCACGTTCTTCCTCGGTTTTGCCATTGTGGTCGGCGCCGAGTTCAACTCGATCGTGCAGCAGCTGTGGCCGGCCAATCCCACCAAGATGGACCAGATGCGTGACTGGGTGTCACAGCAGACCAGCGACATCACCGATCAGTTCCGCAGTACGCCACAATGGCTGCCGACTGGTCCGATCCAAAAGAAGCCCGATCCGATCAGGAAGAACCCGGCCGACGATCAAGGTCCCTCACCGCAGGCCTGAAAACCGACCACCGGTCTCGGCGACTACTCGCCTTTTTTCATCTTCGAATAGATCTTCTTGCATTTCGGGCAGACCGGCGAACCCGGCTTGGCCGAACGCGTGACGGGGAACGTCTCGCCGCACAGCGCCACGACGATGTTGCCCATGACCGCACTTTCGACGATCTTGTCCTTTTTCACGTAGTGGAAGAACTTCGGGGTGTCGTCTTCGGTCGTTTCGTCGGTGGTGACGTCCGGCTTGTCGAGTGTCTGGGTATCCATGAGGTCAATTCTGCATCGACCTGGCCCGGTGGGCCAATATCGACCCGATGTGGCCGATGCCGGGGAGAAAGAGGATAGTAGAAATCGTGGGTTCGAAAGATCACGCGCCCGAAACGTTTCTCATCACCGAGGCACAGACCTCCCTGGAAGAACAACATCGCGCTCGCGTACGCAGGTACCTGACGTTGATGGCTTTTCGCATTCCGGCGTTGGTCATCGCGGGAATCGTCTACGCGACGACGCAGAACGGACTCCTGGCACTCGGCGTGATCGTGCTGTCCATCCCGATCCCCTGGATCGCGGTACTGATGGCCAACGACCGGCCCCCACGCCCCAAAGACGAAGTGCTCCATTACAAGTACAGCGGTCCGTATTCACGGAAACTGACCGACGGCAACGATTTCCACGAAATCGATCGACGCAAAGAGTGACCATCACAGAACAAACGGCCGACCTGTACACCCAGGCTGACGGCCTACGCGAGGCATTTCTGCGCGCCGACTACACCACCGATGGTGTGCTGCGCCTGCTCGGCGAAGAAGCGCATGAGGCCCTCGGTCGCGGCGAACCCGTACCGGCGCGCCGGATCTGCGCCGATGGCGGCGAACTCGGCATCCTGGTCCGATTGCTCCTGCTCGGCGACACCTGTTCCGAATCCCAGGTCGGCGCCGCATTGCGGCCGGTGTCGGTCGACGACGCGATCCGACACGGCATCGTCCGCCGCGACGACCGCGGCCTCCACGCCGCCATCGATCTGCGGCCTTTCGACTTCGGTACGGGCAACCGGTGGCTGTTCTCCGATCTCGACGGCACGCTCCGGCGCCACAGCATCACCGAAGACCACGTGCTCGGTGTCGGCCACGCCTCACTGTCACTGCTCCGGGCCACCCCCACCGAGCCGGTCGGCCGACTGCTCGACGTCGGCACGGGCTGCGGTGTGCAGGCCGTGCACGCCGCGGAGTTCGCCGGACATCTCACAGCCACCGACATCACAGACCGATCCCTGGCGTTGACCCGTGCGGGCATGGCCATCAACGACATCGCCCCCTCGCGGTACTCGCTGCTCAAAGGCCCCTGGTTCGGTCCGGTCGGCGGACAGAAGTTCGATCAGATCGTCGCGAACCCACCCTTTGTCGTGGGCCCGCCGAAGGTCACCCACACCTACCGCGACTCCGGGCTCGATCTCGACGGTGCCAGCGAGCTGATGTGCCGGACCGCACCGAACTTCCTGAACGAGGGCGGAACCGCCTCGATGCTCGCCTCCTGGGTGATCACCGGCGACGACTGGCGTGAGCGGATCGCACAGTGGATCCCCGACGAGGGCGTCGATGCCTGGGTGGTGCAACGTGACGTCGCCGATCCAGCGCTGTATGTCGGCACGTGGCTCCGCGACGCCGGACACGATCCGCGCGATCCGGCATCGGCCGAGATGGCCGACCGCTGGCTGACCCACCTTCACAAGGCAGGCGTCCGCGGCATCGGCTTCGGCTTCGTGTTCATGCGCCGCACCGATGAGCCCACCGACCTGCTGGCAGAAGAACTCAGCCACACCTTCGAGGACCCGCTCGGCCCCGAGGCCACCGACTACCTGCGCCGCGTCGCCTGGCTGCGCAGCCACGACGTGGGCGACGAGCAGTTCTCGGTCGCCGACGGTGTTGCTCTCGAACAGGTGTCGACGTTGGCTCAAGAAGGTGGCTGGGAGCGCATCATCACCCGCATCCACCGCCCCGACGGGCCGCGCTGGAGTCACGAGATCGACCAGTTGGGGCAATCGCTGCTCGCCGGTCTCAACCCCGACGGATTGTGTCTGGACGAGATCACCGAACTGCTCGCGGTGGCGACCGGCGAGAAGCACATCGACACCGCGGCTGTGCACGAATTGGTCGAGGGTCTGGTGCGCCACGGCATCGTCCTGCCGGCCCGCTGGGACGCCCTCAGCCAGAAAACTTCAGTACACTCTCAGTAACTTCTCAGCCCGGTTCTCGATAATTGCAGGTCACAGGGTCCCCATAGGGATCCTGGTTCGGAACTATCTGCACCGCTCCCTCCGTTGAACAGTGTGAAAGCAACCGCACTTGAGGAGGCCGACATGTCCAGCCCCACCACCACCATCCGTCCGGCGATGACCGAACAGGACCTGGATGCGCAGAGCCCGGCCTCGGATTTGGTCCGTGTCTATCTGAACGGGATCGGCCGTACCGCGCTGCTCACCGCCGAACAAGAAGTCGAGCTCGCCAAGCAGATCGAGGTCGGTCTCTACGCCAAGCACGTACTGGCGACGCGCAAGCGTCTGTCCGCGGTGAAGAAGAAGGACCTGGCGCAGCTAGTCCGCGAGGGTGAGTCGGCACGCGCCCACCTCCTCGAAGCCAACCTGCGTCTGGTTGTCTCGCTGGCCAAGCGTTACACCGGTCGCGGCATGCCGCTGCTCGACCTGATCCAGGAAGGCAACCTCGGACTGATCCGTGCGATGGAGAAGTTCGACTACGCCAAGGGCTTCAAGTTCTCGACCTACGCCACCTGGTGGATCCGTCAGGCGATCACCCGCGGTATGGCAGATCAGAGCCGCACGATCCGGCTCCCCGTCCACCTCGTCGAGCAGGTGAACAAGCTGGCCCGCATCAAGCGCGAACTGCATCAGCAGCTCGGACGCGAGGCCACCGACGACGAGTTGTCGTCGGAGTCGGGCATCCCCGCGGAGAAGATCGCCGACCTCCTCGATCACAGCCGCGACCCGGTGAGCCTGGATATGCCCGTCGGCAGCGACGAAGAGGCGCCACTGGGCGACTTCATCGAGGACGCCGAGGCAACCTCCGCCGAGAACGCCGTGATCGCCGGACTCCTGCACAGCGACGTGCGGTCCGTGCTGTCCACGCTCGACGAGCGCGAACAGCAGGTCATCCGCCTGCGCTTCGGACTCGACGATGGTCAGCCGCGCACCCTCGACCAGATCGGCCGCATGTTCGGTCTGTCCCGTGAGCGGGTTCGCCAGATCGAGCGTGAGGTCATGTCGAAGCTCCGCCAGGGTGAGCGGGCCGATCGCCTGCGTGCCTACGCCAGCTGACACACAACGTTCATCGCGTAGATCAGCCGCCACCAGACATCGTCGGTGGCGGCTGATCGCTGTGGTGGACCCGATCTGAAGACCGCGTCCGGCTCCTCAGAGCCGGCGAGGTCCGGAATCGTGTTTGGCCGGCACCGGCCCCACGGTCATCCGGGCGGACAGCACGGCAACGCCGCCGGGGGTGGCGTGTATCGGGTCGCACACCACGTCCCGCGTTTCGGGTATGTCGTCGACCAGTGCCGAGATCCTGATCACCAGATCGATCAGGGCCTCCTTGTCGACCGGTTCGGACCCGCCATACCCGGACAACAGCGGCGCCGACCGCGGCGCCTCGATGAGATCGGCAGCGTCGGACTCGGTCAACGGCAGCGCCCGGTAGGCGCGATCCCCCAGCAGGTCACTGGTCACGCCCGCGAGCCCGAACGACATCAGTGAACCGAAAGACGGGTCGTCCCGAACCCGGATGACGGTGCTGATGCCCTTCGGTGCCATCTTCTGTACGTGCAACCGGGACTCTCCGGTGACCTCCGCGAGTTCGACCGTCGCGAGTTCCACAGCGTGCTGATCCGGCAGATCCAGCCGGGCACCCTCGCGGTCGGCCCGCCCGCGCCACACCGACGAGAACGCCTTGACCACGACCGGATAGCCGAGTTCGTCGGCCGCTGCGACACTTTCCTCGACGGTGCTGACCTCGCGGAACGGGACGATCTCGATTCCGTAGCAGCGCAGGACCTGTGCGGTGAGCTGATCATCGAGATCGATGACCGCGCCGCCTGCTCTCTCCACTGCTTCGCGGACGAGTCGCCTGGCCAGATCGGGATCGACGTCGACCGGACGCCTGACCTGCGATGCCGGACGCGAACGCCACTGCGCGTACCGCCAGGCATGTCCGAGTGCTTCGGCGGCCCGCTCCGGACTCGGGTAGGACGGGATGGAGCCACGCGCCGGGGTGCCGTACTGTCCCAGGACCGTCAGATGATGCGGAATACCCTCCACCGCAAGGAATGTGGTGACCACCGGCTTGTCGGCCCCGGACGTCCCGGTCATCAGTGCTTGCGCGTAGCGATCGACACTGACCGCGACCGGCGGCACGAACACCGCGATGAGTGCATCGACGTCGTCATCGGCGGCTGCGGTGCGGACCGCTTCCTCGAAGGTCTCCGGCGATGCTGCCGGCCCCAGATCGACGCGCTGGACGACCTGCAGTCCGAAGTGACTGCCCGCCTCCTGCGCCAGCACACCGAGCGCCGTCGAGTTCCCGACGATGCTCACCCGCGGCCCACGAGGCAACGGCTGATAGGCGAAAACCGTTGCACAGTCGAATAGTTGGCCGATGGTACTGACCTGGATGACCCCGGCCTGGGCCAGCAGCGCCCGGGTACTGGCGTCGTCGAGCGAATGGTCGGCAGCTGCCATCGCAGGCGGTACCGCGCCGCGGCCCGACTTCACCGCCACCACCGGCTTACCACTGGCGACCCGTCGCGCGAGTCTGGTGAACTTTCGCGGGTTACCGAAACTCTCGAGGTACAGCAACACCACTTCGGTGTCGGGATCGGTGTCCCAGTACTGCAGCAGGTCGTTGCCCGACACGTCGGCGCGGTTGCCTGCGGAGACGAATGTCGACAGTCCGAGCTGCCTGCGGGCGGCGGTGTCGAGGATCGCGATGCCCAAAGCGCCGGATTGGCAGAAGAATCCGACCGCACCACGACCGGGCACGTGCGGGGCGAGCGTGGCGTTGAGGGAGATCTCCGGATCGGTGTTGACCACGCCCAGCGCGTTGGGACCCACCAGGCGCATGCCGTGTTCCCGAACCGATTCGACCAGACGCCGTTCCGAGGCGAGCCCCGAATCGCTGGTGTCACCGAATCCGGCCGAGAGCACCAGCATCGTCTTGACGCCCTTGTGCAGACAGTCGTCGAGCACCTCTTCGACGGCGTCGGCCGGAACCGCGACGATCGCCAGATCGACCGGGTCGGGGATGTCCCGCACCGTGGAGTAGGCCCGGATACCGCGGACCGCACGGTGTTCGGAGTTGACCGGGAAGACCGGGCCGGTGAATCCGCCTGCGATCACGTTGGCCAGCACGGCATTTCCCACTTTGAGCCGGTCCACCGACGCGCCGATCACCGCAACGGACCCCGGACGCAGCAGATTGGCGACACTGCGCGCCTCGGATGCACGTTCGCGGGCATTACGCACCGACAACAACGCTTCGGTGGGATCGATGGTGAACTCGACGTGGATGGTGCTGCCGTCGAAACTGCGGCGCAGTTGATAGCCGGCGTCGCGGAACACCGCGACCATGTTCGGGTTCTCCGCCAGGACCTCTGCCTCGAACTTCTCGAACCCGCATTCGGCGGCCGCGCCTGCAAGATGTTCGAGCAGCACCGGACCGAGCCCGCGACCCTGATGCTCGTCGGCGACGACGAAGGCGACCTCGGCCGTCGTGGGTTTGCCGCTCGCGGCCAGACCCTCGTAGATCCCGATGGCGATGATCTCGCCGCCCAGGACACCCACAAACGCCACCCGCGAGTAGTGGTCGACGGTTGTCATCCGGGCGAGTTCGCGTGCCGGGATGTGCGGGAAGGGCCCGAAATACCGTAGGTAACGCGTGCGCTCGGAGAGGCCCGAATGGAACCGGACCAGGGCGTCGGCATCCTCCGGCACGATGGGCCGCAGGTGCACCACCCCACCGTCGCTGGCCAGCACATCGGCGATCCAGTGGCGCGGATAGTCGTGCGGCCCACGCTGATCGGGCCGAATGTTCTCGGTCACCGGATCGCTGATCTCAGAATTGTCAGTCACGGGGATCCTCCGGGTCGAGACCGCACATCGGGTACACAGCTCGGCGCGTTGCCATGATGGTGGCGTCGAGGCGGCTCTGGGCCGCCTCGCTGACACCCTCCATGAGCGGGCCGCCACCGTCGCCGTTCCAGGGTAGGTAGTCCAGGTCGCCACCGTCGGTCATGGTGGCTGCCGGATCACCGCGGAGTGACACGTCGAGCAACTCCGTTTCGACTTTGGCTGCCTCGCGCCAACTTTCATCGATGATCGTATCGGGTGCGATGTCGTTGTCGGTGACCGCGGCGATGAGATGGGTCCAACTGCGGGGCACCACATCGACGATGCCGTAGCCGCCGCCACCGACGGCGAGCCACCGGCCCTCGCAGTACTTGTCGGCAAGATCACGCATCGCCAGGATCGCCGCACGCTGGCCGTCGACCGTGAGCGACAGGTCGGTCAGCGGATCGCGGACGTGACTGTCGGCACCACATTGGCTGACGATGAGCTGCGGACGGAACTGCTCGATCATGGCCGGAACGATCGCGTTGAACGACCGCAGCCAGAGTTTGTCGTTGGTTTCCGGCATCAGGGCGATGTTGACCGCCGTCCCCCGCGCGTCTTGTTCACCAACCTCTTCCGGCCAGCCGGTGGCCGGCCAGAGCGTTGCCGGATGTTGGTGCAGTGACACCGTCAACACGCGGGGGTCGGCGGCGAACACCTTCTGGACGCCGTCGCCGTGATGGGCGTCGATGTCGATGTACGCGATCCGGTCGTAGCCCTGATCGAGGAGCCAGCGGATCGCGACGGCACAGTCGTTGTAGATGCAAAAACCTGCCGCGTGCCCGGGCATCGCGTGGTGCATGCCACCGCCGATGTTGACGGCCCGCTTCACCGACCCGGAAGCGATCGCCGCGGCCGCGGCCATGGTTCCGCCGACCAACACACTCGCCGCGCCATGCATGCCCTCGAAGGCCGGGTTGTCGGCGCTGCCGAGCCCGAACAAGCGCTCCAGCAGGTGTGCGGCGCCCTTGGTGTGGTCATCGATGTTCGATGCGGCCCGGACCGCGTCGAGGTAGGACGAGGTGTGGACGGTCTGCAGCAACCGGTCGTCGACCGGCATCGGCGCAGTGGTCTCGATACCGTCGAGCACCCCGAGGGAGCGCGACAGAGACATGGTCAGCGCCAGCCTGACCGGGTTCATCGGGTGTGCGGGCGTCCAGCGGTAGCGCAGGAATTCGTCGCTCCAGATCACTGCCGCGGACCGGGAATTCGACGTATGTGACCGAGTACTCATGAATTGAGCCTAGTGTCCTGCTCGACACCACACGTTGATGTGACCCACGACCTCCCGCGGCGCTACCAACAACACCCTTCCGGGCGGGTAACCTGGGTCAAGACGAAAGGGATGGAGATCGTGAACGAACTGATCGATACGACTGAGATGTATCTCCGGACGATCTACGACCTCGAAGAAGAAGGCATTGTTCCCCTTCGGGCACGGATCGCCGAACGTCTCGAGCAGAGCGGGCCGACCGTGTCACAAACCGTAGCGCGGATGGAGCGCGACGGCCTGGTACTCGTCGCCGGAGACCGGCACCTCGAACTGACCGACAAAGGTCGCAACCTGGCCACGTCCGTGATGCGCAAGCACCGCCTGGCCGAACGGCTCCTGGTCGACGTCATCGGGATGCCCTGGGAAGACGTACATGCCGAGGCATGCCGCTGGGAGCACGTGATGAGTGAGAACGTCGAGCGCAGGCTGCTCGAGGTCCTCGACCATCCGACGACGTCGCCGTACGGCAATCCGATTCCGGGACTGGAATTGCTGGGTTACTCCCCCACCAACGCACCTACGGCGATGACACGGATCTCCGAACTACCGCAGGGTGAGCCGGTTGCGGTGATCGTGCGCAGGTTGTCCGAGCACGCACAGGCCGACCCCGAGTTGATCAGCGCCCTTCAGGAAGCGGGCGTCGTTCCGAGCGCACGCGTCAATGTCACGGTGTTGCCGGACTCGATCGTGATCAGCACTCCGGGTCATTCCGGGTTGCAGCTCTCGGAAGAGATGGCACATTCCGTCCAGGTCGAGAAAGTCTGATACCAGACCTCAATGAAACTCCTTGTCACCGGCGGAGCCGGGTATGTGGGTAGCGTCTGCGCTCGAGTCCTGATCGAACACGGTCACGACGTCACCATCATCGACAATCTGTCGACCGGCAATGCCGATGCGCTCCCCGAAGGGGCGGCGTTCGTCGAGGGTAACGTCCGCGACGTCGCCGCCGGTGTCCTGACGGGACAGTCCTTCGACGGTGTCCTGCACTTCGCCGCCCAGTCGCTGGTCGGTGAATCCGTCGTAGAGCCCGAGAAGTACTGGTACGGCAACGTTGTCGAGTCGCTCGCACTGCTCGAGGCGATCCGGATCTCGGGTACCCCGCGGCTGGTTTTCTCGTCGACCGCGGCCACCTACGGCGAGCCGGAATCGGTCCCGATCCTGGAGTCGGCTCCCACCCGGCCGACCAACCCGTACGGCGCCACCAAGCTGGCCATCGATCACGCCATCACGTCGTACGCACACGCGCACGGCCTGGCGGCAACGAGCCTGCGGTACTTCAACGTCGCCGGAGCCTACGGTGGTGCCGGCGAGAACCGGGTCATCGAGACGCACCTGATCCCGCTGATCCTGCAGGTGGCGCTCGGTCACCGCGAGCACATCAAGATGTTCGGCACGGACTACCCCACCGACGACGGCACGGCGATCCGCGACTACATCCACGTGCACGACCTCGCAGCCGCGCATGTGCTTGCCCTCGAAGCCGCCGTTGCCGGCCGCCACGAGATCTTCAACCTCGGCAGCGGCACCGGTTTCTCTGTGCGGCAAGTCATTTCGGCTGTGGAAGAGGTCACCGGACTGAATATCGACGTGGTCGATGCGCCGCGACGTGCCGGAGATCCGGCGGTGCTGATCGCCTCGAGCGACAAGGCCATCGCCGAACTCGGCTGGTATCCGGCGAAGACAGACCTGTCGGTGATCGTGGCCGACGCCTGGGACTACACCCGCTCGCTCGGCGTCCGCGCCCATTCGACGGTCTGATCAGGCCGCCGGGTGCATCACAGCCTCGGGTAGTTCCACTCCGAGCGAGCGAGCGACGAGATAGCCGGTCTGGGCACACTCGCCGATCACGTTCGGCGGTATCCCCCTGGTCAGCGCATCGCTGTACAGCGTCGCCATCGAATAGCCCGGACTCGCCTCGAGTGCACGGTCGAAGGCGATGCCGGCCATCGTCCCGTTGCCGTGCACATAGTGCACAAACCCGAGGAGTGTCGCCGCCGCCGCCTGCCCGCGGCCGCGGAGCCGACGGCAGAGCGTCGCCCACACCTGCTCGGCCTCGATCCACAGTGCGGTGACGGCCAACGCCATCAGCGCGTCGCGGACACAGAGTTCCCGCAGCGCCTTGTCGAAGATCCGTAGTTCGTCGCAGGTCAATGCACCGGTGTCGCCGCGGTGGATCACGGACAGTGCGAACTCCAGATCGGTTCGCTCCTGCAAGCGCCGCATGTGCTCGGCCACGACGTCCAGTGGTGTCCGATGCGCCCCGACCGCACCCATCCCGAACGCATCGACGCAATCTTCCAAGACCCATCGGTCGATGAATGTCTGGTCCACCGAACCCGTTTCGCCGTCGAACGTGCTGCCGCTCCGACCGGCCCGGTCGGCCGCGAGATCGCGGTAGGCCAGGTCGTCGGCCGCCGAGAGCATGTGCGCGTCACAAGCCTCGTCACCACAGTGCGGCATCGGCGCCAGGTGTTCGACCATCTCGCTGCGGGTGTTCAACACCCGTCTGCCCTTGCTGACCGCCCGCGCCACGGCGACGGGGCTGATCTTCGGATCGCCGACCAACCCCGTCTGAGGTCCCGAATACACCGGCGCCCCAGACCATTCGCCGGGCGACCGGTTGTCCCACACGGTGTGCCATCGACTGCCCTGTGTGATGGCGGCAGTGGCGAAGGCTCCGTGCAGGCCGCCGGTCGCCGAAAGATTCCGGTGGATGATGGAGGCCAGTCGCCGGTACTCACCGGTGTCGATCGGATAGGTGTCGTCGACGATGACGGCGACCACCCGGACCACGTCGTAGGATTCGCAGACCGCAGCCAGATGCTCGATCACGCCCAGCGTCGGCGGTGTGGGCAGACCGTCGTCGCCGAACGCCAGATCGTGGCGCATCGTCGTGCCGATCTCGGTCCCGTCACCATCGAAGGTCACCAGGATCAGTGACCGGTCCGGGATGAAGCCGAGTAGGGCCGGGACCGCCGTGATCAGTGCGCCCGGACCCGATACCGAAGTTGTGTATTCGTCAGATGTCATGTGGCGATGGTCGGTCCCATCGCAGACCGGATACCAAGGCCGACTGCCCCATCGAACGGGTTATCCACCCCACGCGGGACCATCCACAGGCGGGCTCAGCCGCGCGAGCGCTCCAGCGCGGTGGTGTACAGCTCGTCGAGTGCCATACCGTCGGGTACCGGCCCCGACCCCGGCGCCATGACGGTGACGTAGACCCGCACCCCGTCGTTCTGGCCGACGAGTGCGGTCATCGTCTGGGTCAGCGACCCCGACACCGTGACACGCCGGAAAGCCAGCGATTCCTGCGAGTCGGCGGGTGACGACGGCAGCACCGTGGTGGTCACCGTTGAGGTCACACCCTGATTGGTGGTCGTGTACGTCGGACACGCCTCGAGCTGCGCCTCCAACTCCGACAACGGCGAATCGGTCAGCACTGTGATGGCACTGATGATGCCGGCATTGGCGGCCGCGCCGGTGGCGGTCAAGGCGACAGCCTCCTCGGACGTCGCAGGCAACGGGGTTGGCGCACAACTCGCCGGAGACACCAGCCCGCCGACAGGGAACCCTGCGGTATCTGCCAGCACCGCGGCCAATTTGTCCGCCGACACCTCGGTCGCCTTGTACGCGGCCGGGAAGTCCTCGGCGGTCACCGATCGCTCGCGCACATCGATCTCCTCCGACGGGAAGGCCCCCGGTTCAGACGAGAGTTCCGCGCTCTGCGGAGCCGCGACCGGGTCACCGTCCACCGCACTTGTGCATGCGCCGAGGAACAGGGCAGCAACCAACGCTGCCGGCAGTACCCAGCGCGACTTGGTCCGCTTCGAAGACACCTGACTCACCCGCCCACTGTGCCATCGCGACCGCCCCATTGGTGTGCGCGACACGACTAGACTCGCCGGGAGCAACCGAATCGCTAGGGAGAACACCGAATATGGGGATCATCGGCAAGATCAAGGGTGAGCTCGTCGACATCATCGAATGGATCGACGATTCACGCTCCACGTTGGCGTGGCGTTTTCCCCGCTACAACAACGAGATCAAAAACGGGGCCGAACTCATCGTTCGCGAAGGTCAGCAAGCGGTTTTCGTCTACCGCGGCAAGCTCGCCGACCGGTTCGGGCCAGGGCACTACACGCTCACCTCCGAAAACCTGCCGCTGCTGAGCACGTTGCAGGGGTGGAAGCACGGATTCAACAGCCCGTTCCGTTCCGAGGTGTATTTCATCAACACCCGTCCGGTCACCGATCTTCGATGGGGTACCCCCAATCCGGTGACCGTCCGCGATCCCGATTTCACGATGGTGCAGGTCCGCGCCAACGGTTTGTGTGTCGTTCGGGTGGCCGAACCCGAGGTCTTCTTGCGCGAGGTCATCGGGACGGACAGTTCGGTGGGAGTCGACGAGATCACCGAGTTGATCCGCCGGGTCATCACCCTCGCGTTCTCGGACATGATCATGGAGACCCGCCTCGGGGTCATCGACCTGCAAGGCCGCCAGGTCGAGTTGTCGGAGAAGCTCCAGGCTTTCGTCAACGACCGTGTCGATGACGAGTTCGGCCTGTCGATCGACTCGATCACCATGAACATCTCGCTGCCCGACGAGATCACCACCGCGATGACACGCGGTGTGGCCCGTGGTGTCGAGGAGAGCGGATTCCTCAACAACGTCGGCGATCTCGGCCGGTACCAGCAGGGCAAGGCAGCCGACGCGATGGTCGCCGCTGCCCAGAACCCGGGTGGCGGCGCGATGGGCGACATGATGTCGGCGGGCATGGGCGTTGCGCTCGGCAGCCAGATGGCCGGGCAGTTCGGTGGCCAGGCCGCGCAACCCGCGCAGGCGCCGGTGCCCCCGCCGCTGCCGGGCGCCGCGACATTCCACATCGACAACGGCGGACAGCCGGCCGGCCCCTTCACGATCGCTCAACTCCAGGCCGCGGCCGCTTCCGGCCAGTTGACCGCGTCGACGCTCGTCTGGAACCAGGGCATGCCGGGCTGGGCGCCGGCCGGCACCGTGCCCGCGCTGTCCGGTCTCTTCAGCACCCCTCCCCCGCTCCCGAACAACCCCACGGCATAGGAACATGGCTGACTTTCACCTCCCACCGCCCTTGCCCGACAACAACCACGGCGGGGATACGGCGCCACCGCCGCTGCCTCCGATGCCGCCGGTACCGGAGTCGGGCCCGTCCGATCCGGAGCGCGCGATATTCCAGGTCACCGAACAAACCCGCACGTACCCCTGTGACAGTTGCGGTGCACCACTGGTTTTCGATCCGGCAACCGGAGCCCTGTTGTGCCTCAGTTGCGGTCGCTCGCATGCGATCGTCCTCGATCCGAAACGCCGTGTCGTCGAACACGACCTGCAATCCACGATGAATTCGCTGCGCAGCCTGATGGCCGAGCAGCCGGCATCCTCGGCGGCGGTGACCGAACGCGAGATCATCTGCCAGAGCTGTGGCGGTCGAACCACATTCAGCGGCACCCTCACCGCCACCCGATGCCCTTACTGCGCCACGCCGATCCAGCGCGACGACATCCACGACGCCCCGCTCCGGCTACCGGTCGACGGGATCCTGCCGTTTCAGGTGGACGACAAGCAGGGCCGCGAGGTGATCGAAAAATGGATCAACAGTCGCTGGTTCGCGCCGTCGGAGTTCAAGAAGTACCGCGAAGTCGGTTCGTTCACGAGCATCTACGCCGCGTACTTCACCTACGACGCCGACACGACCACGTCGTACACCGGCATGCGTGGTGACACCTACACCGTCACCACCGGCAGCGGCGAGAACCGGCGCACCGAGACCAGAACGCGCTGGAGCCATCGATCGGGCGTGCTACACAACAACTTCGACGACGTTGCGGTGTTGGCCAACACCGGATTCGACACCGACCGGGTCCATGAACTCGAACCCTGGCCGACCGGGCAGGCAACCCCGTACAGTCCCGAGTTCGTTGCCGGGCATCTGTGCCGCACCTATGACCTCGATGCCGAGCAGTGTTTCCCGGTGGCGCAGTCACGGATCAACGCCGGCATCGACGCCGCGATCCGGCGGGACATCGGAGGCGATCATCAGCGCATCAACAACAAGGACACCAGGTACAACGCGTTGAAGTTCAAGCATGTGCTGCTGCCGATCTGGCTGCTCACGGTCGTCTACGCCGGCAACCCTTTTCAGGTTTTCATCAACGGTGTGACCGGTGAGGTCCAGGGGCAACGCCCGTGGAGCACGGTCAAGATCGTCTTTGCCGTGCTGGCGGCGCTCATACTCATCGTCGGCGTCGTCGCGGCCTGGCAGGGCTTGAAATGATCACGGCGATCGTGCTGGTGGTCCTCGTTGCCTGCGTGGCAGCGGCGGCCGGGGTCTTCGTGATGACCCGGCGTATCCGGGCAAGTGCCCTGGCGGCCAACGAGATCATTCCCGGTCAGACCACCAACGCTCCGAAATCGTGGGCTGGTTCGCACGATCCCGAGGCCCGGCTTCACCGCCGGATCCGCGATGCTCTCGCGCTGCTGCGGTCCGATCCGAAACTCGACTACGACGGCGCTCGCATCGACGCGCGGGTTCGAATCGAGATTGCGGCAACGGATCTGGACAATCGACTGATCGCCGCCGCCGCATCGCCGAGCAGATTGCGCGAATCGCTGGTTGCCCAGGCGGATTCCGCGGTCACCGAACTGGAGAACGTGGCGGCGGCGCTGTCGGCCGGTGGCGAGATCAACCTCGAACAGATCGAGACCCTGGTCACCCAGATGAGTTCGCCACCGGCAATCGAGAGCTAGCTGCCGCGCTTGATCCATTCCTCCAGGTGCGGGGCTTCTTCCCCGACCGCGGTGGAATCACCGTGTCCGGTGTGGACTTTGGTCTGTGCGGGCAGGGTGAGGATCTTGGTCCGGATCGACTCGATGATCGTCGGGAAATCCGAGAACGAGCGGCCGGTGGCGCCGGGTCCCCCCGAGAACAGGGTGTCCCCGGAGAAAAGGACATCGAGTTCGGGAACGTAGATCGCACACGAGCCCGGCGAATGTCCGGGGGTGTTCAGGACCACGAGATCGGTTCCGGCCACGCTGATCTTCTGTCCATCGGCCAGGTCGCCGTCGGGAGTGGCGTCGGGGTAGGTCTGATCCCAGAGCATGGTGTCGCCCGGGTGCAGCAACATCGGCGCATCCACAGCCTTCGACAATTCCGGAGCGGCGGTGATGTGGTCGTTGTGACCGTGCGTCAACACGATCGCTTTGACCTTCCGGCCGCCGACCGCATCGATGATCGGTGCCGCGGTGTGCGCCGCGTCGATGATCACCACCTCGGAGTCATCGCCGATGATCCAGATGTTGTTGTCGACATCCCAGGTTCCGCCGTCGAGGCTGAACTGCCCCGAGGTGACGACGTGTTCGACTTTGATGCTCACAGGACCACCACCGAACGCAGCACCTCGCCGGCCTCCATCTTGTGGAAGGCCGATTCGACATCGGTCAGACCGATCCGCTCGGACACGAACTTCTCCAACGGCAACCGACCCTGCTGATACAGATCGACCAGCATCGGGAAGTCACGCTCGGGCAGGCAATCGCCGTACCACGACGACTTCAACGCGCCGCCGCGGGAGAAGAAATCGACCAACGGCAATTCCAGCGTCATCTCCGGGGTCGGCACACCGACCAGAACCACCACACCGGCAAGATCGCGGGCGTAGAACGCGGTCTTGTAGGTCTCCGGGCGGCCCACCGCATCGATCACCACATCGGCGCCGTTGCCGTCGGTCAACTCCTGGATCGCCGCGACGACATCCTCGACAACCGAACCATCGATCGTGTGGGTGGCACCGAGATCTTTGGCCCATTCGAGTTTGCGGGCGTCCCGGTCGACCGCGATGATCTTGGTCGCACCGGCCAATCGGGCACCGGCGATCGCGGCATCTCCGACACCGCCACAGCCGATGACCGCAACGCTGTCACCACGACCGACGTTGCCGGTGTTGATGGCCGCACCGATACCGGCCATCACACCGCAGCCGAGCAGTCCGACAACCGCCGGATCGGCATCGGCGGAGACCTTGGTGCACTGACCCTCATGGACCAGGGTCTTGTCGGCGAATGCGCCGATACCCAGGGCCGGGGTCAATGCGGTGCCGTCGGCCAGCGTCATCGGCTTGCTCGCATTGTGGGTGTTGAAGCAATACTGCGGGCGGCCTCGCTTGCACGCCCGGCACTCACCACAGACCGCACGCCAGTTCAGGACCACGAAATCACCGGGCGCCACCAGCGAGACCTCATCACCGATGGTCTCGACGATGCCGGACGCCTCATGACCCAGCAGGAACGGGTATTCGTCGTTGATGCCACCCTCGCGATAAGCCAAATCGGTATGGCACACACCACACGCGAGGATCCGCACCACCACATCCCGGGGCCCTGGATCCGGGATGGTGATGGTCTCGATCGTGGTCGGGGCACCCTTGCCCGCCGACACCACACCACGTACCTGCTCTGCCATGACAACCTTTCGCCGCACTTGGTATTTGTTGGTTCGAGTTCGTTTTCGCACCGCTTTTATCGGTCCCGATCAGGTATCACCCTATTCGATGCCCAGATCGACATGTGTGCATCAGTTGTCCGTTCGCCGACGGTGAACGGGCAACGGGAATCGCGGCCCGAGTGGTTCTGTTGTCCCAATTGAACTGTCTACACAGTGCGAACCAATGGTCTGCCCGGCACAGGGATTGGGACCAAAGGTGATGATGGGGGACAATAGTTGAATACAACCGCACGACCAGGCAGCAAGGAGGTTCGCCATGGACGACAAGTCCACGCTCTATGAACTCGAGTTCCCGGCACCACAGCTGGCTGGTGACGAGGGTGAAGGTCCGGTGCTGATCCACGCACTCGAAGGCTTCGCCGACGCCGGTCACGCCATCAAGCTGGCCGCCGATCATCTGCGCCAAAGTCTTGATTCAGAATTGGTCGCCACGTTCTCGACCGACGAGTTGATCGACTACCGCTCGCGGCGGCCGCTCATGACGTTCTCCGGCGAGCAGTTCACCGGTGTGGCGATGCACGAGCTGACCCTGCACGCCATCCGCGACAACGAGGGCAAGCCGTTCCTGCTGCTGGCCGGTTCCGAGCCCGACATGCGTTGGGAACGTTTCGTGGCGGCGGTGACCGGTTTGGCCGATCAGTTCGGGGTGTCGACGGTGATCGGGCTCAACGCAATCCCGATGGGTATCCCGCACACCCGCCCGTCGACGATCACCGCGCACGGCAACAACAAGGACCTGATCGAGTCATTCCCCCGGTGGGGATCGGAGCTCAAGATCCCGGCCAGTGCGTCGATGCTGCTCGAGCTGCGACTCGGTGAGCATGGATTGTCGACCGCGGGTCTCTCGGTCCACGTGCCGCACTATCTGGCCCAGGCCGAGTACCCGGCCGCCTCACACAAGCTGATCGAAGGCCTCGGTGAGGTCGCCGGACTCAATCTGCCGTTGGCGGCGTTGGCCAACGCGGCGGAGAAGGTTCGCCACCAGGTCGACAACGAGATCTCGGGCAACCACGAAGTCGAGTCTGTGGTGACCGCACTGGAAACCCAGTACGACACCTTCACGCAGGCCCAGCAGGAGAAGGCATCGTTGCTCGCTGCCGAAGGCGATCTGCCCACCGGCGACGAACTCGGCGCCGAACTCGAACGCTTCCTGGCCGATCATCTCAGCAGCGGCGGCAACCCGACCGATGCAGGCACCGAGACGGATGGCGATGAGCCCGGGGACGACGCCGGTCAGTGACCACCCCACTCGCCTTTCCGGACCACACGGTCTTTCCGGACAACACAGGACCTGATCTCGACGAGTTGTATGCAGACTTCACTGCGTGGTGGTCCGCACGGGGTATCGAGCTGTACCCGCACCAAGATGAAGCGCTGATCGAGCTGGCCGGTGGGTCGAACGTCATCCTGTCGACACCCACCGGCTCCGGTAAATCCCTCGTCGCCAGCGGTGCGCTGTATTTCGCTGCGGCACAGGGAAAGCGAGCGTTCTACACCGCGCCGATCAAGGCCCTGGTCAGCGAGAAGTTCTTCGATCTGTGTTCACAGTTCGGGGCCGAGAACGTCGGCATGCTCACCGGCGATGCCTCGGTCAACCCGACCGCTCCCATCATCTGCGCCACTGCCGAAGTCGTTGCCAACATCGCGCTCCGCGAAGGTCCCGACTCCCCGATCGGTGTCGTGGTCATGGACGAGTTCCACTATTACGCGGAACCCGATCGTGGATGGGCCTGGCAGGTACCACTGATCGAGTTGACCGGTAGTCAGTTCGTGTTGATGTCGGCAACCCTCGGCGACGTCAGTTTCTTCGTCGACGACCTGAGTCGACGTACCGGCCGCCAGACCGCCGCGATCACGGGCACCACTCGCCCTGTCCCACTTGAATACTCATATTCCACCCGCCCGGTACACGAAACGATCGAGCACCTGATCGCCAAGGACCGGGCGCCGGTGTACGTCGTCCACTTCACCCAGCTCTCGGCGATGGAACGTGCCCAGGCGCTGCTCAGTGCCAACATCTGCAGCCGCGCCGAACGCGATGCCATCGCCGCGGAGATCGGCGATTTCCGGTTCAGCACCGGCTTTGGCAAGACCCTGTCGAAGACCGTGCGGGCCGGAATCGGAATCCACCACGCGGGTATGTTGCCGCGCTACCGACGTCTCGTCGAACGCCTTGCGCAACAGGGACTGCTGCGCGTGGTGTGCGGAACCGACACCCTCGGGGTCGGGATCAACGTCCCCATCAGAACGGTGCTGTTCACCGGCCTCACCAAGTTCGACGGAATCCGGCAACGACACCTGCGAGCCCGCGAGTTCCATCAGATCGCCGGGCGCGCAGGCCGGGCCGGTTTCGACACCCGCGGATTCGTGGTGGCGCAGGCACCGGACCATGACGTCGAGAACGCCCGACTGGTGGCGAAAGCCGGCGACGACCCGAAGAAGCTCAAGAAGATCCAGCGCAAGAAGGCCCCCGAAGGTTTCGTGTCGTGGAGTGAGGCGACCTTCGAGAAGCTGATCGTCGCACCACCGGAACCGTTGCGTTCCCGGTTCACGGTCACGACCTCGATGTTGCTCGAAGTCATCGCCCGGCCGGGCAATTGCTTCACCTCGATGCGCCATCTGCTCGAGGACAACCACGAAACCCGGGCCCGTCAGCGCGGTCACATCCTGCGGGCGCTGAAGCTGTATCGATCACTGGTCAACAGTGGTGTGGTGCAACGTCTCGACGAACCCGACGAGTACGGCCGCATGGCGGTCCTGTCCGTCGACCTGCCGAACAACTTCGCGCTCAACAATCCCCTGTCCCCCTTCGCTCTTGCCGCCTTCGAGTTGCTCGATCCCGATTCGCCGACCTATGCGATGGATCTGATCTCGATTGTCGAATCGACCCTCGACGATCCGAGACCGGTCCTCATGGGCCAGCAGAAAGCTGCCCGCGACACTGCCATCGCGCAGATGAAGGCAGATGGCATCGAATACGAAGAGCGCATGGAGTTGCTCTCCGAGGTCACCTGGCCGCGACCGGAGCGCGAGTTCATCTTCGCGGCGTTCGACATGTACCGGCAGGGACACCCGTGGGTCATCGACACACCGCCACGCCCGAAATCGGTGCTGCGTCAGATGATCGAAGAGGGCATGGACTGGGGAGACCTGATCTCCCGTTACTCCCTGGCGCGCAGCGAAGGTGTGGTCCTGCGGTATCTCACCGACTGTTACCGGACGCTGCGCCAGAGTATTCCGAATGCCGCGCGCACGGACGAGATCGACGACGTGGTCGAGTGGATCGGCGATCTGGTTCGCCGTGTCGACTCGAGCCTGCTCGACGAATGGGAACAACTCACCCACCCCGATGCCGACATCACCGGACCCACCGATCTCGCACCACCGCCGGTCGGTCGGCCCGTCAACCTACGTGCCACCCGGGTGCATCTGCGCAACACCATGTTCCGCTTCGTGAATATGCTGTCGCGCCGCGACTGGTCCGGACTGCAGGCGAGCTATCCCGATCTCGACTGGGCCGATGAGATGGCCGACTTCATCGACGAATACGGTCCGGTGCAGGCCGGTCCGGAAGCGCGTGGACCGGCACTGTTCAGTTTGACCGAGGACGACGGCGAGTGGCTCGCCCGACAGGTTCTCGACGATCCGGACGGCGACCACGGATGGTCACTGCTGGCACGTTTCTCGATGCCTGAAACCGCAGATGACGAACCCGAACTCCTGGACATGGAGATCGTCCCCGGCTGAGCACACCTGGTGCAGACCGGCCATTGACAGCACTCTGTCATAGTGACAGCATGTTGTCATGACCACATCATCAGTTGAGCCTCGCACCGTCCACCTCGCCGTCTACGACACCCTCGCCGACTGGGAAGCCGGTCACGCCGTTGCGCACATCAACAACCCCGAGTATCAGATCCGCCCCGGCTCCTACCAGGTCCGCACGGTCGGGCCGACCACCGAGCCGATCGTCACCGCCGGTGGACTACGCATCGTTCCCGACCTGACACTCGCCGACCTCGACCCGGCGGCCAGCGCAATGCTGATCCTGCCTGGCGCCTCGGCGTACCTGAGCGGTGAACTGACCGAGTTCATCGACACCGCCCGTCAGTTCCTCGGCGCGGGTGTGCCCGTGGCCGGTATCTGCGGAGCGACGGTCGCGATGGCCCAGGCCGGACTCCTCGACGACCGGCAACATACGAGCAACGCCGCAGAAGCGCTGGCCTGGACCGGCTACGCGGGCGCTCACCGCTATGTCGATGCACCGGCCGTCACGGACCGCAGCGGCCCGGGGCACCTGATCACCGCGGCCGCAATGCATCCGGTGCCCTTCGCCCGTGAGATCTTCGCCGAACTCGACCTCTACTCCCCGCAGACCCTCGCCGCCTGGGTCAAGTTGTACAGCGGCGACCCGGCCGGTTATCACGACCTGATGGCCGCAACCGCATGAGCGACCCGCAGTCATTGCTCAGCGACTCCGCCCTCACCGCGTTCCGGCTCAACGGTCAATTCCTGGCGGTTGCCGAAGCGATGGCCACGCCGGCCGGACTCACGGCCACCCGATGGCAGGTACTGGGAGCCGTTCTGCCCGAACCACTGTCGGTCTCGGACATCGCCCGCGTCATGGGAATCACCCGGCAAAGTGTGCAGCGGACCGCGGACCTGCTCGCCGAAGCCGGCCTTGTCGCCTATCGCAGCAACCCCGCACATCGGCGAGCCAAGCTCGTCGAGGTGACCGCCGAAGGCCGCGAGGCCGTCCGGGGCATCGATCCGCAGCATGCCGAACTCGCGTTTCGACTCAACGGAATTCTGGGCACGCAGCGCTGGAGCGAGATCGTGGCCGGTCTCCACGAATTGTCGACGGCGCTCGAATCCCTGGACGCGCCGCCGGATTGACGAGACCTCAGACCGGCCGCGCGGCACCATTACCCGATCCGACGATGGCGGCCGTGATCACCTGGGCCAGTTGGCGGTACTCGACCTCGCGTCCGCTGGTGGCCCGCATGACCAGTCCGATCCGACGACCGGGTCGCGGCCGGGTGAAGCTGGCGATGGCCAGAGCCCCACGCGCAGTTTCGGTCTGAACCGCGGTCTGCGGGATGAGCGTCACGCCCAGACCTCCCTCGACACATTGCACCGCGGTGGCCAGGGACGCCGCCCGGGTGGGTCCGACGTCGGGACGGACACCCGCGAGCCGGCAGACCTCCAGTGCCTGATCGCGAAGACAGTGCCCCTCATCGAGCAGCAGCAGCGGCAAATCGGCCAGCGCGGCCGGATCCACTCGGCTACGTCCGGCCAGCGCGTGACCGGGCGGCAGCGCCAGAACAAAGTCTTCGTCGTACATCGGCACCTCGATCATGCCGGTGGCGTCTGCGGGCAATGCCAGGATCGCCGCGTCGATCGAATTGCGGCGCAACGCATCCAGCAAACGACTGGTCTGATCCTCGACCACCCGCAGCGTCAGGTCCGGGAGCTCACTCGCCAGATTGCGCAGGATGCCCGGCAACACATACGGTGCCACCGTCGGAATCAGGCCCAAACGCAAGGTGCCCGACAACGGTCGCGCGACGCCACCGGCGGCAGCGGTGAACATATCCACCGCTTCGATTGCCGCAGCGGCCCGCGCCAACAATGCATCGCCCTCACTAGTCAAGAAGACACGCCGGGTCGATCGTTCGACCAGCCTCAATCCCAACCCCGATTCCAACGCCGCCAGGGCCTGCGAGAGCGAGGGTTGACTCACTCCTAAACTCTCTGCGGCAGAACCAAAATGGCGTTTATCAGCGATGGCCGCGAACGCCTTCAGCCCGGCGATCGTCGGTTGATAAGTTTGATCGGTCATGCCTATCACTATAGTGCTACTCATCACGTATCATTCTCAGTGGATTCAGGGCAGTATTAGTCACGCTGCTTTAACAGACCCCTAAGGAGAGCATTCATGCCATTGCTGACAATTGGTGATCAATTCCCCGCTTACAACCTGACGGCCGTCATCGGCGGTGACCTCTCCAAGGTCGACGCCAAGCAGCCCGACGACTACTTCACCACCGTCACCAGCGACGACTACGCGGGCAAGTGGCGGATTGTTTTCTTCTGGCCCAAGGACTTCACCTTCGTGTGCCCCACCGAGATCGCCGCTTTCGGCAAGCTCAGCGAAGAATTCGCCGATCGCGACGCCCAGGTTCTCGGCGCGTCCGTCGACAACGAGTTCGTGCACTTCCAGTGGCGCGCACAGCACGACGACCTGAAGACCCTTCCGTTCCCGATGCTTTCGGACCTCAAGCGTGAACTCGCCGAGGCCACCGGCGTTTTGAACGCCGACGGCGTCGCGGACCGCGCAACCTTCATCGTCGACCCGAACAATGAGGTCCAGTTCGTCTCGGTCACCGCAGGTTCGGTCGGCCGCAACGTCGACGAGGTCCTCCGTGTTCTCGACGCACTGCAGTCCGATGAGCTGTGCGCCTGCAACTGGAAGAAGGGCGATCCCACCATCGACGCCGGCGAACTGCTGACCGCCAGCGTCTGATCGCCTGCTCGTAGAAGGAAATACAGATGAGCATTGATAATCTGAAAGAAGCACTGCCGGAGTACGCGAAGGATCTCAAGCTCAACCTGGGTTCCATCGCGCGCACCACCGTCCTCAAGGACGAGCAGCTGTGGGGCACTTTGCTGTCCACCGCGGCAGCGAGCAAGAACGCGACCGTCCTCAAGGAGATCGCCGACGAAGCAGCCGACAATCTGTCGGCGGAGGCGTACAACGCCGCCCTGGGCGCCGCATCGATCATGGGTATGAACAATGTGTTCTACCGTGGCCGTGGGTTCCTGGATGGCAAGTACGACGACCTTCGTCCGGGACTGCGGATGAACATCATCGGCAACCCCGGCGTCGAGAAGGCCAACTTCGAGTTGTGGTCCTTCGCGGTGTCGTCGATCAATGGCTGCGGCCACTGCGTCGCCGCCCACGAGAACACCCTGCGCGAAGACGGCGTCGAGCGTGAGGCGATTCTCGAATCGCTGAAGGTCGCGTCGATCATCGCCGGTGTTGCAGCAGCACTGAGTACTGCCGAGGTACTTGTCGGATAGCGAAAACCTCGCTGCCGCAGGCACTGACGTAACAAAAAGAGCAGGGACCCTTAACCGGGTCCCTGCTCTTTTGATGTTCTGCTCTCGCTACGTCAGCGCATCGGCCATCCGCTGGACCATCTCACTGACCTGAGCACTGGTCATCACGAAGGCAGGCGAGATCTGCAGGGCGCCTTGCCCGGCCGCCCGCCCACTGACGCCATGGCGGCGTAGCGCACCGATGACTGCGGGTGCCGTCGACGGATCGGTGAGTTGCACTGCGGCAACCGCGCCGAGGCCACTGCGGATCTCGCTGACTGCAGGCAGATCCGCCAACGGCGCCAGCGCGACGTGCAGATCCGATTCGAGCCGTGCGGCCTCTTCGATCAGACCCTCGGATTCGATGATGTCGAGGTTGGCCATCGCCGCCGCCGCCGCGCCCGCGTGTCCGCCATAGGTGTACCCGTGACGCCACCACACGCCGCCGCCGTAAAATGGTTCGGCGATCTTCGGGGCTATGAACAGCGCGCCCATCGGAACATAACCCGAGGTCAAACCCTTTGCGGTGGTGATCATGTCGGGCTCGAGCCCGAACCGGCTCGAAGCGAACCAGGATCCACCGATCCGGCCGAATCCGGTGACGACCTCGTCGACCACGAACAGCACGTCGTGGTCGCGGCAGATCTGCCGGACTTCGGCCAGATAACCCTCGGGCGGCAGGTAGATGCCGCCGGCGCCGATGATCGGCTCGACGAAGAACGCGGCGATGTTGTCGGCGCCGATCCGTTCGATCAGGCCCAGCAGGCTCTTGGCGTCATCCCAGTCGACGGTTGCCGCGTCGGACATCAGCTCGCCGTAGTTCTCGCGGTTCGGCGGCAGGCCCGAGAGCGCGGTGCCCCCGACATGCATGCCGTGGTAGGCCTTGGTCCGGCCGACAACGATCTTCTTGTCCGGCTTGCCCATCTCGTGCCAGTACCGGCGAGCGAGTTTCACCGCCGAATCGACCGAGTCGCTGCCACCCGAGGTGAAGAACACCTTGCTCCCCGGGATCGGGGCGATCGCCGAGAGCCGATCGGCCAGTGCGACGGTCACATCGGAGGTGATGTCGCCGAACCCGGAGTAGTGCGCCAACGTACTGAGCTGACGGGCGACGGCGTCCGCAATCGCGGTCCGCCCGTGTCCGACGTTGGTGAACCACAGGCCGGCCGTGGAATCGATGTACTTGTTTCCCGCGGCGTCCCAGATGTAGGCGCCCTCACCCTTGGCAACAACAAATGGTCCCGAGGCACTCACGGCGCCCATGTCGGCAAACCCGTGCCAGAGACCGGTAGAAGAAGAAGCAGTCATGGGGTACATCATGCCTGTCCAGGTGGCGAGACGATGCCGGGACTCCGGCGACTACCATTGAAGCGATATGTCGACCGCGCCCGATCAGCCCAGCAGGCCCGCCGCGTCCGGGCAGCCCACCACATCGGGGCAGCGCCGACGCCGCGGACGTCCATCGTCCACCAAATCCGGCTCGACCAGAACTGGTTCGCGCACACCCGCAGGCCCCGGCCCCGAGGAACTCGAGCGGCGTCGCGCGCTGGTCCCGGTGCTCAAATATCCACCGGAACTCCCGGTGTCGGCGGCGCGTGCCGAGATCGCCGCGGCGATCGAAGCGCATCAGGTTGTGGTTGTCGCCGGTGAGACCGGATCGGGCAAGACCACGCAGCTCCCGAAGATCTGCCTGGAGCTCGGCCGCGGAGTCGCGGGAAAGATCGGCCACACGCAGCCACGACGGCTCGCTGCCCGATCTGTCGCCGAACGCATCGCCGAAGAAACCGATACCGAACTCGGCGGCGTGGTCGGCTATTCCGTCCGGTTCACCGACAAGGCATCACGCGACACCCTGGTGAAGGTGATGACCGACGGCATCCTTCTGCGCGAACTCTCCCAGGACCGCATGCTGCGTGACTACGACACGCTGATCATCGACGAGGCCCACGAACGCAGCCTCAACATCGACTTCATCCTGGGATATCTCAAACAGCTGCTCCCCAGGCGTCCCGACCTGAAAGTCATCATCACCTCGGCGACCATCGAGCCCGGTCGCTTTGCCGATCACTTCGCCACCGAAGATCGTCCCGTCCCCGTCATCGAGGTGTCCGGGCGCACCTATCCGGTGGAGATCCGTTACCGGCCACTTGTTGTCGAAGACGAGGACGAAGCCGATCTCGATCAACTGCAGGCGATCGGCGCCGCGGTGGACGAACTGTTCGCCGAGGGTCCCGGAGACATCCTGGTGTTCCTGCCCACCGAACGCGAGATCACCGATACCGCGGCATCCCTGAAACACCTCGAAGTGCGGGGCGTAGAGGTGATCCCGCTGTTCGCACGTCTGTCGGCCGCTGATCAGCACCGCGTGTTCGCCTCTCACAAGGGCAGACGAATCGTGTTGTCCACCAACGTTGCCGAGACTTCGCTGACCGTGCCGGGCATCCACTACGTGATCGACGCCGGAACCGCTCGCATGTCACGGTATTCGACCCGCACCAAGGTTCAGCGCCTGCCGATCGAGCCGATCTCGCAGGCCAGTGCCCGCCAGCGCGCCGGTCGTTGTGGTCGTGTGGCCGCCGGTGTCTGCATCCGGCTCTACAGCGAAGACGACTTCCTCAGCAGACCCGAATACACCGAGCCCGAGATCCTGCGGACCAATCTGGCCGCGGTGATCCTGAACATGACCTCGCTCGGCCTCGGCGATGTGGGCAAATTCCCGTTTGTCCAGCCGCCCGATCCCAAGGCGATCCGCGACGGACAACAACTTCTCGACGAACTCGGCGCGCTCGTCCCGGCCACCCCCGACAACCCGGTACGCCGGCTGACCCCGATCGGCCGATCGCTGGCGCGGATCCCGGTGGACCCGAGATTGGCCCGCATGCTGGTCGAGGCCGACAAGCAGGGTGTCCTGGGGCCGATGCTGGTACTCACTGCCGCCCTGTCGCTGCCCGACGTCCGGGAACGGCCCGCCGAACACCGGCAGGCTGCAGACGAGTCGCACCGCAGGTTCGCCGCCGACGGTTCCGAATTCCTCACCCTCCTCAATTTGTGGACGTATCTCGAGGACACGCGAAAAGAGCTGTCCTCGAGCCAGTTCCGCAAACGCATGCGCCGCGAGTTCCTGCACGGACTACGCATCCGCGAGTGGCGTGATCTGCACTCGCAACTCGTCCGGATCGCCCGGGATCTGGGCTGGACCGTCCCTGCGGACTTCGAGACGCCCGAATCCGATTCCGCCGCAGCGGTCGCTGTCCACCAATCGATCCTGTCGGGTCTGCTGAGTCAGATCGGCGTCCGCGAAGGGGAATCCAAAGAGTTCCTCGGGGCGCGCGGGACGAAGTTCATGATCTTCCCCGGCTCACATCTGTCGAACAAACCGCCTCGGTTCGTGATGGCGGCCGAGATCGTCGAGACGTCCCGCCTGTGGGCCAGGACCGTCGCCCGCATCGAACCCGAATGGGCCGAGCGACTGGCCGGCGATCTGGTCAAACGCCAGTACAGCGAACCACATTGGTCGAGCAAACACTCTGCGGCGATGGCCTACGAAAGGGTCACGCTCTACGGCGTTCCCCTGGTCACCAAACGCCGGGTGAACTTTGGATCCATCGATCCCGAGGCGGCCCGCGAGCTGTTCATCCGCAGTGCCCTCGTCGAAGGAGACTGGCGCACCCAGCATCCTTTCTTCCATCGCAACCGGGCGTTGCTCGACGATGCCGAGGAGTCGGTCCACCGCGTCCGGCGGACCGATGTCGTGGTCGACGACGACACCCTGTTCGCGCACTACGACCGCCACGTGGGTCAAGAGGTGGTCTCGGGCAGGCACTTCGACACCTGGTGGAAAACCGCACGCAAGAAAGACCCGAACCTCCTCGATCTCGATCCCGCAGACGTCGTTGCCGGCGATCCGGCCGGTTTCCCGGATACCTGGCGTCAGGCTGATGCCACCTACGATCTGCGATACCGCTTCGAGCCCGGCACCGAGGACGACGGCGTCAGTGTGCTGATTCCGCTGCCCCTGCTGACGCGGGCCCGACCTTCGGGCTTCGACTGGCTGGTCCCCGGAATGCGCACCGAACTCGTCACCGAATTGATCCGCACACTGCCGAAAACCCTTCGGCGCGAGATCGGTCCGGCACCGGATCTGGCCTCACAGATCCTTGATGCGGTGACACCGCGTGCCAAGCCCCTGACGTCCGCCGTCGCCGCCGAACTCACCCGCCTCACCGGCGTGCGGATCGCAGCCGCCGACCTGAGGCCGACCGCGCTGCCCGACCACCTGCGGATGACCTTCGTGGCCCTGGCCCCGGACGGTCAGGAGTTGGGCCACTCCAAATCGTTGACAGAGCTCCAGGAACGACTCGGCGGCAAGGCTCGCGCGGCTCTAGAGAAGGAGGCCGCGACCGAGTCGACGCCGGTGGCAACCACCTGGACAGACAAGACGTTCGGAACCATCGCGCGCTCGGTCCGCAACACCGTTGCCGGACAGGAGATCACGAGCTACCCGGCTTTGGTGCCCCGCAAAGGCGGCTTCACCGTTGCCCCGATGTCGACCGAGTCCGAGCAGCGCAGCGCGATGTACAACGCCCTGATCGGACTGCTTATCAATGATGTGCCGGGCCTACGTCAGAACGCGACTTCTGCACTCGGGACCGCGGAGCGGCTGGCACTGAGCCAAAGCCCTTACCCCAGCGGTGAGGCATTGCTCACCGATTGCGTGCGGGCGGCGGTGATCGACCTGGTTCCCCCGCAGCCGGAGGTCTGGACCGCTGCCGACTACGCCGCGCTGAAAGGCCATGTCGCCGGGCAGGTCACGAGTCGGGCCACCACCAAATTGCGCCAAGCCGCGGCGATCTTGACCCGGGTGGCTCCGCTGCGTACCGCCATCGCGGCCAGCACGGTGACTGACGCTGCCGACGACGTGCGCGATCAACTCGCGGATCTTGTCTTCGACGGGTTCATCTCGGCCACCGGTGGCGAACACCTCCCCGAGATCCCGCGGTATCTGGATGCTGCCCTGGCCCGGCTGGAACAGCTGCCGGCCTCCGCTTCTCGGGACGCCGCGTCGATGGCAGCCATCGATCGCGTGGTGGCCGCATGGACAGACCATCTGCGGATGATCCCGCCGCAGCGGCGCGATGCGGTCAGCGAGGCCGCGGGCTGGATTGTCGAGGAATTGCGAGTCGGGCTGTTTGCTCAACAGCTCCGAACCGCTTACCCGATCTCAGAAAAACGTGCCATCAAGGCGATCCGCGACTTGCGGTAGTGGCGCTAAGGCTTGCTCGACCGGAGGTCGTCGATTTCTTTCTGGAAATCATCCACCGAGTCGAATGACCGGTAGACGGAGGCGAATCGCAGGTATGCGACCTCATCGAGATCGCGAAGCGGGCCGAGGATAGCCAGACCGACCTCATTGGCCGGCACTTCCGCCGAGCCTGATGCCCGGACTGCTTCTTCCACCTGCTGCGCGAGATGCTGCAATTTGTCGTCGTCGACCGAACGGCCCTGGCAGGCCCGGCGGACGCCGCGCATGACCTTCTCACGACTGAACGGTTCAGTGACGCCCGTTCGCTTGACCACCGAGAGCACCGCGGTCTCCACGGTGGTGAAACGGCGTGCACACTGCGAACAGGCGCGGCGGCGACGGATGGCCTGACCCTCGTCCGCCACCCGCGAATCGATTACGCGGGTGTCCTCGTTCTTGCAAAACGGGCAATGCATGCACGATTCCTCGACGGTCGACGGCCTGGGCGGAGTGACCAGACACTGTGACTCCGAGGATACCGTCCGCGATCGCGGCCCCTCCACGGTCTACCTCGCGTAGACGGGGGTGACCAATGCCTGACCCACCGACAGTGCCGAGTTGTTCATGGCGTTGAGTTCCATGATCTTCGCAACCACGGCTTCGGTCGGCATCTCGGGTGCGATGCGGGAGGCGATGGCGCCCAACGACTCCCCCGATTGGACCCGGACGACCTCGGTTCCGACGCGGGCCGGATCGGCGGACTGTTGCATGACGCCGCCGAAGAAGGTCATGAACGCCACCACGAGCATCAGACCGACGCCGGTGACCGACGCAGCCGCCCAGGCGCGTCTGCGGGCGAAGACCATCTCGCGAGCGGTCGGTATCCGCCGCTCGGAATTACGCGAATCGGCACACGAGACGGCGACCCGGCGCTGCGCAGGCAGACGGCGACCGGCCGGGCGTGATGTGTCCGCGGGCCGTACCGGGCGCGTGGTGCGCGGGGCGGTACCGCTCTCGGAGTGGTGAACAGGCCGAGCTGTGGCCGGCCGGATGATGGTGGTGGCTGCAGTCATGGGGTTCAGTCCTCGATCATCGGTTTCGATCTCTATTCGATCACTCGTTCGATTGAAAGAGTGTTCGATTTGTACCACGGGCCTCCGACAAAGCGCCACGCCTGATCGAACAAATGTTTGAGACTTGTGACCATTTGCACTATCTTTGTCGACATGGACCCCGCCCGATACCGCATGAACTGGAGGACCTGATGGCCGATACAACCCAGCCCCCGACACCGGCGGACGGGGCCGCGACCACTGTTGTCGCCACCGAACCACTCGCCGAGGGCTCACTGACCCCCCGTCAGAAAGCAGTTCTCGAGGTCATCCGTACCTCGGTTCGCGAGCGCGGCTACCCGCCGAGCATCCGGGAGATCGGTGACGCCGTCGGTCTGACCTCGACGTCGTCGGTCGCCCACCAGCTCCGCACGCTCGAACGCAAGGGTTTCCTGCAGCGCGAGAACAACCGGCCTCGAGCGGTGAACATCCAGGACACCGACCTGAACCCGGCCACAGCGGCCGGGCAGGTTCAGACACCGGACGAATCCCTGCCGACACCGACGTTCGTCCCGGTCCTCGGCCGGATCGCGGCCGGCGGTCCGATCCTCGCCGAAGAAGCCGTCGAAGACGTCTTCCCGCTCCCCAAAGAGCTGGTCGGTGAAGGTTCACTGTTCCTGCTCAGGGTCGTCGGTGAATCGATGATCGACGCCGCGATCTGCGACGGTGACTGGGTGGTCGTACGCCAGCAGAATGTTGCCGACAACGGCGACATCGTTGCGGCGATGATCGACGGCGACGCCACGATCAAGACATTCAAGCGCACCAAGGACGCCGTGTGGCTGATGCCGCACAACCCGGTGTTCGATCCCATCCCGGGCAACGATGCCGTCATCCTGGGCAAGGTCGTCACAGTGATGCGCCGACTCTGAGCTCCGAGTCGTAGGCAGATCACTCTCAGAGCGATCAAAGGCGGGGTGTACCGGGATATCCCGGTACACCCCGCCTTTCGAGTTCAGGGGATCACGAAGTGATCAGACCCCGAGACTGCGTCCGATCACTTCCTTCATGATCTCGGTCGTGCCGCCGTAGATGGTCTGCACGCGAGAGTCGAGGAACGCCTTGGCGACCGAGTATTCACGCATGTAGCCGTATCCGCCGTGCAGCTGCAGACACCGGTCGACCAGGTGCACCTGGTTCTCGGTGGCGTAATACTTGGCCATTGCGGCGTCCGGGACGGTCAGCTTCTTCTCGTTCAGCAGACCGATGCAGTGATCGACGAAGACGCGCGTCGTCGTGGTCGAGGTGGCCAGTTCGGCCAGCAGGAACCGGGTGTTCTGGAAGTTTCCGATCGAGCGACCGAAGGCCTTGCGGTCCTTGGCGTACTGAACGGTGGTCTCCAGCACCTGCTCCATCGCCGCCGCGGCGACCACTGCGATCGACAGGCGTTCGCGGGGCAGGTTCTGCATCAGGTAAATGAAGCCGAGGCCTTCTTCACCGAGCAGGTTCTCGGCGGGCACGCGGACGTTGTCGAAGCTCAGTTCGGCTGTGTCCTGCGCCTTCATGCCGACCTTGTCGAGGTTGCGGCCGCGCTCGAAACCCTTCATGCCACGCTCGACGACCAGCAGGCTGAATCCCTTCGCGCCTGCCTCGGGGTCGGTGCGCGCGACCACGATCACCAGGTCGGCGTTGATGCCGTTGGTGATGAACGTCTTCGATCCGTTGAGCACCCAGTGGTCGCCGTCTTTCTTGGCGTTGGTCTTGATGCCCTGCAGATCCGAACCGGTTCCGGGCTCGGTCATGGCGATGGCGGTGATGAGCTCACCGGAGGTGAATCCCGGAAGCCAACGCGCCTTCTGCTCATCGTTGGTCAGCTCCAGCAGGTACGGCGCGATGACGTCGTTGTGCAGGGTGAATCCCAGGCCGCTGAACCCGCCCCGTGCGGACTCCTCGGAGACGATGGCCTGGTAGCGGAAGTCGTCGACTCCGCCGCCGCCGAACTCTTCGGGTGCGTCCACGGCCAGGAAGCCGTTCTTACCTGCTTCGATCCACACATCGCGATCGACGATGTTCTGCTCTTCCCAGCGGGCGTGGTGCGGCGCCACATGCTGTTCGAGGAAGCTTCGGTACGAATCGCGGTAGAGGAGGTGTTCAGGCTCGAAAATCGTACGTTCCATCAAGGTCTCCATAACGAGGTGTCAAAACGCGGATGTGCCAGTAACTGTAACTGGATTCTACATTTAGCCCAAGGGCCTGGAGGCCTGGATTTTCAGAACAAGTCAGATGCGGCGAACTCGGCCAGCTGGCTGGCAAGCGCAGAAGGCACGCTGGCGACGATCTCCGTGCCATCGGCGCCGTGCTCTTCGCGCGTCACATCTCCCTCGGCGTGGATGCGCGAGACCAGGTCACCCCGGGAGTACGGCACCCGGACGGTGACATGGACGTCATGTCGCGACACCGACTCCCGGACCCGCTCGAGCAGTTCCGGGATACCTTCGCCCGTGGCCGCCGAGATGAAGACCGCGTCGGGAAACAGACTCCGAAGCTGCGTCAGCACCGTCGGATCGGCGACGTCGATCTTGTTCACCACGAGAAGCTCCGGTGGTGCGGTCGCCTTCTCGTCCTGGATCACCTGATCGACGACCTTGCGCACCGCGCTGATCTGGTCCGTCGGAATCGGGTCCGACCCATCGACGATGTGCAACAGCAGGTCAGCGTCCGCGACCTCTTCCAAGGTCGAACGGAACGCCTCGACCAGCTGGGTGGGCAGGTGCCGGACAAATCCGACGGTGTCTGTGACCACGATTTCCCGACCGTCGTCGAGGGACATCTTCCGGGTTGTCGGGTCGAGGGTGGCGAACAGCGCATTTTGCACCAGCACACCCGATCCGGTCATCGCATTGATCAGACTGGACTTGCCCGCGTTCGTGTAACCGACGATCGTGACCGATGCGACAGCGGACTCTTTCCGCTTGGTGCGCTTGGTGTTTCGCGACGTCTTCATCTCACGGATCTCGCGGCGCAACTTCGCCATCCGCTCACGGATGCGGCGACGGTCCGTCTCGATCTTCGTCTCACCGGGGCCACGCAGACCCACGCCACCGTTGCTGCCCGCCCGGCCACCGGCCTGGCGGGACATCGATTCACCCCAGCCGCGAAGACGCGGCAGCATGTATTCCATCTGAGCCAGCGCGACCTGGGCTTTGCCCTCGCGCGACGTGGCGTGCTGGGCGAAGATGTCGAGGATCAGGGCGGTGCGGTCGATGACCTTGACCTTCACCACCTTCTCCAACGCGGTGAGCTGTGCGGGTGTCAGTTCACCGTCACAGATGACGGTGTCGGCGCCGGTGGCCTCGACGATGTCGCGAAGTTCATGAGCTTTGCCCGATCCGATGTAGGTGGCCGGATCCGGCTTGTCCCGACGTTGGATGAGACCTTCGAGCACCTCGGAGCCGGCGGTCTCGGCCAAGGCCTTCAGCTCGGCAAGACTCGATTCCGCCTGCGCGGTGGTGCTGCCCTGCAACCAGACACCGACCAGAACGACCCGCTCCAGTCGAAGCTGCCGGTATTCGACCTCGGTGACATCGGTGAGTTCGGTGGACAGGCCCGCAACGCGCCGCAACGAGGCCCGATCGTCGAGTTGCAGGTCGCCGAGCGTGGGCCCCTTGTGGAAGTTCGGCAGGTGGATCTCTGGGGCGCGGGGCTCACGAACCTTCGAGTCCGGACCAACCGAGTCTGGGCTGTTCGAGTCCGGGCCGTCAGAAGCGGGATCGTCAGAGCGGAAAGTATTCGGATCGGCTTCGTTCAAGTCGCCTTCGTTCGATTCAGGTTCGTGTTCAGTCATGAGGTCACCATGGTTACATTCGGACATGCGCACTGCATAACGGATTTAGCGCCACCCTGCGTTGAGCATCCCGGCTCCGACCAAGACCGAGGGCCCACGGAGTTCGTTGTCGGTCTCACCGACAGTGACGGTCACCGCGCCACCGGGAACGTTGACGACCACCGCACCGGTGCTCCGGCCGACCGACCGCAGAGCTGCGTTCGCAGCCGCAACGGTGCCGGTGCCACAGCTACGGGTCTCCCCCACGCCGCGTTCGTGCACCCGCATCGACACCTCGCCGACCATGGCATCGTCGTCCGACTCGACCAGCGGTGTCATCAGTTCGATGTTGACACCTTCCGGAAAGTCATTGTGGTCAAAGGTGATCGGCGCCGTGAGATCGATGCTCCTCAGACGTTCGAGAGTGAGGCCCTCGACAACACAGGCCAGATGAGGGTTGCCGACATTGACCGACAACCCCGAATACGTCTGGTCTCCGATGGTGGCCTTGCTTTCGACGCCGCTACGGGCCCGGCCCATCAGGACACTGACGTCGGCCGTGGATTCAGACAGACGGTGGACGGTCACTTCGCGGCCACCTGCGCGCGAGCCGACCGTGAAGGTCCGCCCGGTCACCAGATCGTGTGCGGCGAGGTAATGCGCAAAAACCCGCACCCCGTTGCCACACATCTCCGCAACCGAGCCGTCACCGTTGCGGTAATCCATGAACCAGTCATCCGCGGCGACGCCGGTTGGCAGCGCCTCGAGGACACCTGCGCCGAGAAGCGCGCCTGCGGTGGCGACACGGAGCACACCATCAGCACCGATACCGCGGTGGCGATCACAGAGTGCCGACACGAAATCGGGTGTCAGATCCAGTTGCACGCCGGCATCGGGCAACAGCACGAAGTCGTTCTCCGTACCGTGCCCCTTCACAAAATCAACACGCCCGAACATTTCGTCAAGACTACCCGTCCCGGGGTCTGTCCGGTTCTCACCTACCTGCGGCGCGTAACGCCTGACCGAGCAGATCTGGGGTCGCCGCATCGAGCCAGTGCACCCGCGGGTCGCGACGAAACCATGACCGCTGCCTGCGCACGTACCGGCGGGTCCCGATGAACGTCAGTTCCTGCGCGTGCGCGAGATCGTGATCGCCGTCCAGGGCGGCGATGACCTGTGAATATCCGATGGCCCGCGACGCGGTGACACCCTCACGCAGGCCCTGCGACAACAACGCCTGCACCTCGTCGACAAACCCCTGCGAAAACATCTGTTCGGTCCGCAGCGCGATGCGGGCGTCGAGCTCTTCGGTGTCTCGATCAAGCGCGATGATGGTTGTGCCCCAACGTGGTTCACCGATTGTCGGCGCCGACGCGGCAAACGGCTGCCCGGTCAGCTCCACCACCTCCAACGCGCGCACGATGCGCCTGCCATCGGTGTCGAGGATGTTGTGGGCGGCTTCGGGATCGACCGTACGGAGCCGATCGTGCAGCGCAAGCGAACCCACCCGTTCCAGTTCGGCCTCATAGCGCCCACGGATCTCCGGATCGGTGGCCGGGAATTTCCAGTCGTCGAGCAATGCCTGGATGTACATCATCGACCCACCGACCACGACCGGTGTGCGACCTTGCGCCAGGAGCGATTCGACGTCGGCCCGCGCCGCCTGCTGATAACGCGCCACGGTCGCGGTCTCGGTGACATCGAGGACGTCGATCTGATGGTGAACGATGCTGCGGCGCTCGCCTGCAGGCACCTTTGCGGTGCCGATGTCCATCCCCTTGTACTGCTGCATCGCGTCGATGTTCACGATGTCGCCACCAAGCGCTTCCGCGACGTCGAGGGCCAGATCAGATTTGCCGCTTGCCGTGGGTCCGATCACGGCAATCGGAGTCACCATGCGTGGCCCCCTGGCGTCAGATCCCCCGGTGTCAGATCCCACAGCGCAACGCTGTAGCCGACCCCGAACGGCGCTCCGGCATAACGCAATTCGGGGGTGACCTCGAAACCCTGCGTCGCTGCGGCGGCGACCTGCCACGGGCCCCGACCATCCGCTCCGAAGAGCTCGCACTGCGGCTGCGCCAAGGCGGCAAGTGCGGCACGGTCCCCCGAACCGAGGGCACTGTCGATGGTGTCCTGGAACTCGGCGGATCCATCGGCGGCGCCACCGGGAGCCTTGGGGCCGAGCGTATTGGCGCCATCGGCCACCACCAGCAGCCCCACCGGGTACGGTCGCGTCGCCAGATGACGGGCGAGCGCCTGCCCCTGCTGCGCGCAGGCCGACGCACCACTCGAGCTGAACACCAATTCGGTGGTCAGCCGGACCTCCGGATCGACCTGATTGCGAAGCCATCCGCCGATCAACAACGAAAGATCCATCTCGGGGTCTGCCGGGCCGGTTGCCTCGGGATCCAGATCAACTTGAACGTCCACCCCGAAGCCGACAAAGCTGCCTCTCGGCGCGATCGGCTTCGCCGGATCCCCTGCTCCGACGATCACCCAATCGCGGCACCGAACGGCCAGATCTGCACATACCTGCAGCGTCGCGGCCCGAACAGGCACCAACTCCGGCACCTGCGACCCGGACAGTTCGGGCACCAGAGCGGGCGCGGAGGGCACAAAGGCAGCAGCGATCAACACCTTCGCAACGCTAGTCGACCGGCCGCAGGGCACACTGCCGAGCCATCGCAACCCGGGATCCGCCGGTCATTTGTCGGCGAGTGTCCCCACCCGTGCCGGTGACCTGCTTCAATGGGTGTGGGCGGTGGAGGTGAATCACCGTCGGCATCAGATGTGACTGGCAGCCGTGTCGCGCGGCAGGGATAAGGAATGACATGACCGACCACACGCCGCAGCCGGCAGCCACCGACAACCCCACCCCGTCTCCGGGCCCGAAACCGGGCCCCAAGCCAGGCCCCCGGCCCGGTCCGCGGCCCGGCCATCATCCGCCGGCCCACCCTCATCCCGCACCCGTCGAGCCCGGCAGGCAGGCTTCCGACCCGTCCGAGTTCGGACGGATCGACGAAGACGGTGCGGTGTGGCTGAAGAACTCCGCCGGAGAGCACCAGATCGCCTCCTGGCAGGCCGGCACCGCTGCCGAAGGTCTGGCCCACTTCGGACGCCGCTTCGACGACCTGGTCGTCGAGGTCGAACTGCTCGAGGAGCGACTCGACGCAGGCACCGGCGATCCGCGTAAGACCAAGATCGGCGCCGCGGCACTGCTCGAATCACTTCCGACCGCAGCGGTCATCGGTGATGTCGACGCCGTCGCGGTTCGCCTGCAGGCCATCATCGATTGGGCCGAAGGCGCTGCCGAAAAGGTCAAGCACGAACGTGACGAATCCCGGGCCAAGGCCGTCGCCCGCAAAAACGAACTGGCCGAAGAGGCCGAGACCATCGGCGCCGAATCCACGCAGTGGAAGGTCGCAGGCGACCGGATGCGCCAGATCCTCGACGAGTGGAAGACCATCAAGGGCGTCGATCGCAAGACCGATGACCTGTTGTGGAAGCGCTACTCAAAGGCTCGCGACACCTTCAACAGGCGACGCGGTGCCCACTTCGCCGAGATGGACCGCGAGCGAGCAGGCGCACGGTCCCGCAAAGAGGAGTTGATCGCAGAGGCCGAGGGGCTCTCGTCCTCCACCGAGTGGGCCGACACCGCAGCAAAGTTCCGCGACCTACTCACCCAGTGGAAGGCCGCAGGCCGCGCACCCCGCGATCAGGACGACGCACTGTGGGCCCGGTTCAAAGCTGCCCAGGACGTGTTCTTCGGCGCCCGCAACGCGGCGTCGTCGGAACGCGATGCAGAGTTCGAGGAGAACGCAGCAGCAAAGATCGAACTCCTCACCCGCGCCGAGAAAACAATCGATCCCGATGGCGATCTCGAGGCCGCACGTCGTGACTTCCGTTCGATCCGGGATCAGTGGGACGAGATCGGCAAGGTCCCCCGCGACCAGATGCACAGCCTTGAAGCCCGGATCAAAGCCGTGGAGAAGCGTATCCGCGATGCCGAGTCCGCTCAGTGGGAGCGCACCGATCCGGCTGTGAAGGCCAGGGCCCAGCAGTTCGCAGACCGCGTTGCCCAGCTCGAGGATCAGGCGGCCAAGGCAGAGGCGAACGGCAAGGCCAAGGACGCCCGCAAGCTCCGCGAGCAGGCCGAGCAGTGGCGTGAATGGGCCCGCGCGGCCGAAGGTGCGATCAACGACTGACCTGCACCAGATACAAAATGACCGGGCCGATGGCCCGGTCATTTTTTTGGTCAGTGCTGCTTGGTGTCGATCAGTTGTCTTTCTTGGGATGCTTGGTCGCCGACTTGCGCTGCAGCGCAACAGCCTTCAGCTCCTGCGCGGCGGCATCGTCGCGTCGCTGCGCTTCCAAGGACAGCTGCACCGAGGTGCGTACCCACACCACGCGCGCCCAATGGAATGTCAGGACGAACATCGCCAGCCAACCGACAATGAGTCCGGCGCCGACACCGCTCGGCGGGTCGAAGCCCGATACGCCGGGGGTGTTGCGTGACCACCAGGCCAGCATCCCCGCGACACAGCCGACCGCGCAGCCACACAAGGCGATCCACGCAAAGAACCAACGCCGGGTGAGCAGGGCGAGCGTCGAGAAGCCGATGCCGAAGATCAGCTGGAGCCAGACCGAGATACGTGAGGTGACGGTGACGTTTTCCGCCACGGCCTCGGGGTTGAATGTCAGGACGTCGATACCGCTGACCGAACCGGTATGTGGCAACACCATCGACAACATCACCACCAGCACCGCGCCCGCGACCACCAGCGCGCGGGCGCCGGGATCGATCTCCCCCGCGACCTTGCGCTCGGCTTTGCGCAGGTCGCCTTCGAACTGTTCGAAATCGTCGCTTTGGTTCTTGCCTGCCATCAGATCTCACATCCCGAACCGCAGCCGGATTCGACCGGCGCTTCCATTGGTTTACCGATTGTCGGCAGCCCCAGGCCCACCCCGATCGGTGGGGTCTGGGGTGTGGTGCCCGCGGCATGCGCATCGCCCGCGCGGGTGCGGCGGTGGTTCCGCACACCCGAATCGGCCAGCAGGTAATGCGGTGCGGCCCCGGTCACGTCGGTGTCGATCAGATCACCGGGTCGGATCGCGGTGTCGCTGGTCTCGAAGTGCACCAGTCGCCCATCACGAGCACGTCCGGTCATCCGACCGGAATCCTTGCGTCCGTCGGCGGTCACCAGGACCTCGACCGGACTTCCGATCAACTTCTGGTTCTCTTCCAGGCAGATCCGGTCCTGCAGATCGGTCAGGCGCATATAACGCTCCGAGACAACCTCTTTCGGAACCTGGTCAACCATGTCGGCCGCGGGCGTGCCCGGCCGTGGTGAGTACTGGAACGTGAAGGCACTGGTGAACCGCGCCTTGGCCACCACGTCGAGGGTTGCCTGGAAATCCTCTTCGGTCTCACCGGGGAATCCGACGATGATGTCGGTGGTGATCGCCGCGTGCGGCATCGCCTCCCGCACGCGCTCGATGATTCCGAGGAACTTGGTGCTCCGGTAGCTGCGCCGCATCGCCTTGAGGATTCGATCCGAACCCGATTGCAGTGGCATGTGCAACTGGGGGCACACGTTGGCGGTCTGCGTCATCGCCTCGATCACGTCGTCGGTGAACTCGGCCGGATGCGGAGAGGTGAAGCGGACCCGCTCGAGCCCTTCGATCTCACCGCAGGCGCGCAACAATGCCGCGAATGCTCCGCGGTCACGACCGAGTTCAGGGTCGGCAAACGACATTCCATAGGCATTGACGTTCTGGCCGAGCAACGTCACCTCGAGAACACCTTCGTTCACGAGTGCCTGCACCTCGGCCAGCACGTCTCCGGGGCGGCGGTCGACCTCTTTGCCCCGCAACGCCGGCACGATGCAGAACGTGCAGGTGTTGTTGCACCCCACCGAGATCGACACCCAGCCCGAATACGCGGACTCACGCTTGGCGGGCAGGGTCGATGGAAAGGCCTCGAGCGAGTCGATGATCTCGACCTGCGCGACCTCGTTGTGGCGCGCCCGTTCCAGGAGGACGGGCAACGAACCGAGGTTGTGGGTACCGAAGACCACGTCGACCCATGGCGCCTTCTGGACCACGGTGCTGCGATCCTTCTGCGCCAGACAACCACCGACAGCGATCTGCATCCCCGGGCGCTGAGCCTTCACCGGGGCCAGGTGCGAAAGGTTGCCGTACAGCTTGTTGTCGGCGTTCTCGCGGACCGCGCACGTGTTGAAAACAACCAGATCGGGCTCGGTGTCGGCGTCGGCCCGGACGTAGCCGGCTTCCTCGAGCAACCCGGAGATCCGCTCGGAGTCATGGACGTTCATCTGACAGCCGTAGGTGCGGACCTCATAGGAACGGCCTTCGGCGATCTGGCCGACGGTACGGTCCGTGGCCTGCGGATCTGTCAACGAGATTGTCACCTGACCCAGGGTACTTGCCATCATCGACCTGGCGAAATGACGCCCGTCAGTTGCTTAGTCCGCTGCTAGACATCAGCAACCACCCAGGACCGGCCCAGGAGTGTTGCCGGGGTTGCGCTGCCGCGTGCCAGGTCATACCAATAAGGTCGGTATTCATGACAGCATTTTCGGACGGTTCGGACGCCGCGAAGTCGGTCCCGACTTCTCAGACCGGCACCGCGAACACCATGATCAGCATGAAGAACGTGCAAAAGCACTTCGGCGATCTGCATGTGCTCAAGGACGTCCAACTCGACGTGCCCGCCGGCCAGGTGGTCGTGGTCCTGGGCCCCTCGGGTTCAGGCAAGTCCACCCTGTGTCGCACGATCAACCGCCTCGAGCCGATCGACAGCGGAGAGATCTGGATCGACGGGAACGTCCTACCGAGTGAAGGCAAGGCGCTGGCGGCGCTGCGTGCCGACGTCGGTATGGTGTTCCAGTCGTTCAACCTCTTCGCCCACAAGACAATCCTGCAGAATGTCACGCTCGCACCGATCAAGGTGCGCGGCAAGAGCAAGGCCGAGGCCGAGAAACGCGGACTCGAACTCTTGGAGCGGGTGGGGATCGCCAGCCAGAAAGACAAGTACCCCGCACAGCTCTCCGGTGGTCAGCAGCAGCGTGTGGCCATCGCCCGATCGCTGGCGATGGCACCGAAGGTGATGTTGTTCGACGAGCCCACCTCTGCGCTCGATCCCGAGATGGTCAACGAGGTGCTCGACGTGATGGTCTCCCTCGCCAAGGAGGGCATGACCATGGTCGTGGTCACCCATGAGATGGGCTTTGCCCGCAAAGCCGCCGACCGGGTGATCTTCATGGCCGATGGGGCCATCGTCGAGGACGACGATCCGGAGACGTTCTTCACAGCGCCCAAGTCCGACCGGGCCCGTGACTTCCTCGGCAAGATCCTGGGCCACTGATGAGTGAGACGAACACCATGCGCCTCACGAACAGAGCACGACCAAGACGACTGACCACCCTGACCGGCCTGGCGCTCGCCGCGGTGCTGGTCACGGCCGGGCTCGCCGCCTGCGGCAACACCAGCCCGCGCAACCTGCTCGAGTCGATCGAGAGCGGGTCGGTGATCGCGGGCACGAAGTTCGATCAGCCCGGACTCGGTCTGCGCCACCCCGACCAGTCGTTCACCGGATTCGATGTCTCGGTGTCGGAATATGTGGTCAACAACATCGCCGAGACCAACGGCTGGGACAAGCCGAAGATCAAGTGGCGAGAAACACCGTCGGCACAACGCGAGACGCTCATCGCCAACGGTGAGGTCGACATGATCGCGGCCACCTACTCGATCAATGCGGCGCGTTCCAAGAAGGTCGCCTTTGCCGGTCCCTACCTGATCAACTACCAGGGTCTGCTGGTCCGCGAAGACGATGATGAGATCCAAACCCTCACCGATCTCAACAAGGGCAAGAAACTGTGCTCGGTGACCGGCTCGACCTCGGCCCAGAACGTCAAGAACCAGTTGCCGAATGTCCAGCTGCAAGAGTTCGATTCGTACTCGTCCTGTGTCGAGGCCCTGCGCCGCGGCAAGGTCGACGCGCTGACCACCGACGAGGCGATCCTCGCCGGATTCTCGAACTTCTATCCCGGCGAATTCAAGCTGGTCGACATGACGTACCCGAAGGACGCCTGCGCGGGCAGTCCGAAATCGCTCAAGAAGGCCGGGACCCCGTTCTCGACCGAGCGTTACGGCATCGGTTTGGCCAAGGAGTACCCGGAAGCAGTGGCGGCGGTCAACCAAGCGCTCGTCAACATGATGACGCCGCCTCCCGGCGGTGGGCCGTCCGCATGGGAGCTCGCGCTGCGCGAGGCCATTGGTGATTCGGAGGTCGACGCGATGATCGCCCGTACCGAAACAACCGACTCCAAGTACACGTTCACCCCGACGCCGGGTGATCTGGCCTTCCTCGACTCCACACCGACGCCGTGCCCGGAAGGACTCTCATGAGCGAGCTGTGGTCCGACATCGGACCTGCACTGTGGCCTGCCTTCTGGGTGACCATCCAGCTGACGTTCTACTCCGCCATCGGCGCATTGATCTGGGGAACGATTCTCGCGGGCATGCGGGTGTCGCCGGTTCCGGTGATGCGCGTGTTCGGCACCTGGTACGTCAACATCGTGCGCAACACCCCGTTGACGTTGATCGTGATCTTCTGTTCGGTGGGGCTGTATCAGAACCTCGGTCTGGCGTTGGCACCTGAGAACGAGAACTTCGTCAAGAACAACAACTTCTGGTTGGCCGTTCTCGGGTTTGTGCTCTACACCTCGACGTTCGTCTGCGAAACTCTGCGATCTGGTTTCAACACCGTGCCGATCGGCCAGGCCGAAGCCGCACGATCGCTGGGATTGCCGTTCTCCAAGGTGTTTTCCATCATCGTGTTGCCTCAGGCCCTGCGATCGGTGATCGGACCGATGGGCAGCGTCCTGATCGCCCTGACCAAGAACACCACCATCGCTTCGGCGATCGGTGTGGCCGAGGCCTCGCTGCTGATGAAGGAAGAGATCGAGAACCACGCCGATCAGGTGGTCTGGATCTTCGTCATCATCGCCGCCGGCTTCATGGTGATCACACTCACCGAAGGCTTTGTCTTCGGCTACCTGGCAAAGCGATTGGCGGTCAAGCGATGAGCGGCGCAACTGTTCTGTACGACGCACCCGGACCGAAGGCCCGCAGACGTAATCTCTTGATCGCGATCGCGTTCGGCGTGGTCCTGCTCGCGGTGTTCGTCTACGTGATGGTGGCTCTCGAGGACAACGGTCAGCTCACTGCCGAAAAGTGGGATCCGTTCATCGAGGCCGACACCTGGACCACCTACCTGTTGCCGGGTCTGTGGGGAACGATCAAGGCGGCGGTGCTCTCCATCGTGTTCGCTCTGATCCTCGGCGCGCTGCTGGGCATCGGCCGACTGTCTGAGCACCGGTGGATCCGGATCCTCAGCGGAGGGACGGTCGAGATCTTCCGCGCCATCCCGGTGCTGATCCTGATGATCTTCGCCTACTACCTGTTTGCCGAGTACGCGGTGTTCCCCGCCGAACAGTTGGCTTTTGCAGCCGTGGTCACGGGCCTGACGCTGTACAACGGCTCCGTGATCGCGGAGATCCTGCGTTCCGGCATCAATTCGCTGCCCATGGGACAGTCCGAGGCCGCCCATTCATTGGGTCTGCGCAAATCGCAGACCATGCGAATGGTGTTGCTGCCGCAGTCGATCACCGCGATGCTCCCGGCGTTGATCTCGCAGATGGTCATTGCATTGAAGGACAGCGCTCTGGGATACGCGATCGGTTACATCGAAGTGGTCCGTTCCGGAATCCAATCGGCATCGTTCTACGGCAACTACCTGCCGGCCCTGGTGGTTGTCGCGATTGTGATGATCATCCTGAACTTCGGATTGTCGAATCTGGCCACGCTGGTCGAGCGTCGTGTTCGAGAGGGCAAACGCAAGGGCACCGTCGGCAATGTGACCATCGAAGACGACGCGATCACCGCAGATCGCTGAGTTCGGTCTTCACCAGATCAAACGCCAGCGACGGCGCATAGCCGCGACGAGCAAGCATCGCCACCAGGCGGCGTGTGTGCTTGTCGCGGCTTTCGCGTTCTGACACGTCGTCGGCACTGAGCCGTGCTGTTTTGCGTCGGAGTAATTCTGCGGCCCGCTCACGCTCGGCATCGTCGTCGACCTGACTGATCGCCTGCTCGATCACCGTGTCCACCACGCCTTTCTGGCGTAGCTCATGGCGCAACGCGGTGCGTCCCTTGCCGCTGTGCAAGTGGCGTGAACGTACCCATTGCTCGGCAAAATCCACATCGTCGAGCAGACCGGCGCGTTCGAGCCGTTGCATCACCGAATCGATTTCGGCCGCCGGAAAATCCTTGTCCTGCAGCCGCCCTCGCAGTTCGGCACGACTGCGCGCCCGGACACCGAGCAAACGGAGCGCGGCGTCGTATACCGATGCACCGGTGCTCGACGCAGACGATCTCGACTCGAATACGGACGCCGCCGGCGGCGGTGGCTCGGGGACCGGACCCCGACTCTCAGGTGCCGGGACGTCGATGGATACAGGTCGGGAGAGGATCTCCGCGGTCGCCGATCGCAGATCGGCAATGTCGGCGCGGATATCCTCTCCCCCAGGTTCATTCACCTGTTGCTGTCCCTTTAGAACTCGACCGGTGCCGGTGCCACGGCCTCGTCCTCGGTCAACACTGCACCGATTCCGAGCTTCTCTTTGATCTTCTTCTCGATCTCATCGCAGGTCTCGGTGTTCTCGAGCAGGAACTTACGTGCGTTCTCCTTGCCCTGACCCAGCTGTTCACCCTCGTAGGTGAACCACGAGCCGGCCTTACGGATGAATCCGTGCAGCACACCCATGTCGATGATCGAGCCTTCTTTGCTGATGCCGTGTCCGTACAGGATGTCGAACTCGGCCTGCTTGAACGGCGGTGCCACCTTGTTCTTGACCACCTTGACGCGGGTCCGGTTACCGACCGCGTCGGTTCCGTCCTTGAGGGTCTCGATCCGGCGGACGTCGAGCCGTATCGATGCGTAGAACTTCAGCGCCTTGCCACCGGTGGTGGTCTCCGGCGAGCCGAACATGACGCCGATCTTCTCGCGCAGCTGGTTGATGAAGATCGCGGTGGTACCCGAGTTACTCATGGCACCGGTCATCTTGCGCAGCGCCTGGCTCATCAGACGGGCTTGCAGACCGACGTGGCTGTCTCCCATCTCACCTTCGATTTCCGCACGCGGAACCAGCGCGGCCACCGAGTCGATGACCAGGATGTCGAGCGCACCGGACCGGATCAGCATGTCTGCGATCTCGAGGGCCTGCTCACCGGTGTCAGGCTGCGACACCAGCAGTGCGTCGGTGTCGACACCGAGCCGCTGTGCGTAGTCGGGGTCGAGTGCGTGCTCGGCGTCGATGAAGGCCGCGATACCGCCGGCTGCCTGCGCATTGGCAACCGCGTGCAGGGCCACGGTGGTCTTACCCGAGGATTCCGGGCCGTAGATCTCGACCACGCGGCCACGCGGCAGTCCGCCGATACCCAGCGCGACGTCCAACGCGATCGAGCCGGTGGGGATGGTGGCGATCGGCTGGCGGGCGTTCTCGCCGAGTCGCATCACCGAGCCCTTGCCATAGTTTTTGTCGATCTGGGCCAAGGCCAGGTCGAGTGCCTTTTCGCGGTCTGGTTGGGCTGCCATTTTTTCCCCTAGTGGTCTGGCCGAGTTCTCGGCGGTGGTACCGCCGGTCTGGCGGGAGCGAGCTTTCTTTCGCGTGTTCGGCATCTCTTTGCGCACTGACGTCACGCTAGATCAGCCCTCTGACAATTCGGCGAACTCGCAAGCCGGAGTGCCGACGTTTCCCATCGTTGCTTGCCCACCACTGTAGGCGAACATCTGTTCGAGTCAACTACCATCGCACGTGACACGCCGTAAGAGAATCTGACAAAGAGGGGTTCTACCAGCGATTCCGAGGGACATCGAAGTCCCGACACAGGGCCACCCACACGTCACGGGGGTCAACTCCGGATTCGATCGCCTGCGCTGCCGTCTTGCCGCCGAACTCGATGAGCGCATGGTCGACAAGCATCGAATCGGCCGTGGCGGCGCCGAACTCGGTGGTCAGAAGTTCGGTGAATTCGGTGAGTCGCACGTCGTCAAGGCTAGCGAAACGGTTGTAGGCCCGCCGCACGGGCACACACCGCCACCGGATCGAGGACGTCGGCATTGCTCTCACCCGCCCGGCGGGCAGCGATCGCAAATGAATTGTTCTGCAATATTTTTCGGATCGACGATGCCATCGCGGTCACGGTCGGCGGCCGGACGACCTCCGCGCAGCCCCATCGCCGGGCCCGCTGCGCGAGTTCCCACTGATCTCCGCCACCGGGAACCAGCACCTGCGGAACGCCGGCGAGCATTGATTTCGCGAGCATCCCGTGGCCTCCACCACAGATCACCAGTGACGCCTCGGCGAGCAACTCGTCCTGCCTACCGTGCCCGGCGACGGCCCAGGCGGGCAGCTCATCCACCTGAGGTGCCAGACCCGAGACAATGGCGCGGACCGGTATGTCGAGGACGTCCGGGTCCAGCGCCATCAACGCAACCTCGACCAAACCCACCGAACCCGTGGTTGCCGTGGACGGTGCGATGACGACCAGGGGCGCATCGCCTGGCGGACGGTCGAAGATCTTGTCGGTGGGTTCCCACAGCAGGGGGCCGATCAGCTCTGCGCCTTCTGGCCAATCCGGGCGCGGAACCTCCAACGCCGGCAGGGTGGCGATCATCCGGGCGGCGGGTTCGGGCGCCCGGGGCGGCAATCCCATCCCGGCGCGTGCGGCTTCTCGTTGCCGATCGCCCTGCCTGATCGAACGTGCGGTGGCCGCTCGCATCAATCCGTCCCGGAGCCGCCCCGACAGACCGGTCCCCGGTTCCAGCCCGCTACCGATCGGCGGGAGGCCCACCGAGGCCCGGTAGAGCGGATGCGGGGAGAGTTCGATCCACGGGACTCGCAGCGACTCGGCCGCCCATCCCCCGCAGACGGTGATGACATCGCAGATGACGAGATCGGGCTCGAAGTCGGCGAGTTCAGGTACCAGCAACTGGCACATCCGCGCGGCCCGGGCACTGAGCTTGGCACCGGCGTCGCCGTCGTCATCGTCATCCTCTGCCGCCAGACCCGGTAGCTGCCGAACCTGCAGCCCCCGTGCCGCGGCTGCCTGCGCCCAACCTGAACCCGTGTAGACAACTGGCGAAAAACCGTTGCGCTGCAACAGATTCGCGAGGGACAGCATGGGAAACGCGTGACCGGCATCAGAGCCGGCCACCAGCGCTACCCGCACCTATGACTCCTCGCCGCTCGGCCCCGCCGTCACAGTCCGGTGTTCGTCGGACTCTTGTCAGAACTCGCCCACTTGATCACCGCGATCACGCCGATCACCACGAGGCCGATCACCAGAATTGTCAGCAGGCCCTTCACCAGCGCCATGATCAGGCCGAAAGCCAACCACACCACCAGAACTGCCAGCAGCACCTTCCACCACATGTCATCCTCCTCGTTCAACCATCCGTTGACATCAACGGTGCCAGCACAGCACCCTGTTTGTCACCGGTGAACAGGCAAGATGGGGGAAAGTTCAGGGACTACCCCTACTACATGCTCAGTTCGCCTGAGGCTTCTCGACGTTGACCGGCGGTGCCGCCGGCTCCGCGGCCGGTGCGGTGGTGTTCTCACCGGCAGCCAGCGACTCACCGGCCATGGAGGCCCGGATCTGTTCGAGTCGGGAATGCCCGGCCATCTGCACGCTGGCCTGCTGAACCTCCATCATGCGGCCCTGCACCGAATTACGGGAGAGCTCGGCCGACCCGAGCGCGTTGGCGTAACGGCGCTCGATCTTGTCACGCACCTGCTCGAGATTGGGGGTGTTGCCGGGCGCGGCCAGTTCACTCATCTGGTTCAGCGACGCAGAGACCTGCTCCTGCATCTTCGCCTGCTCCAACTGGCTCAGGAGCTTGGTCCGCTCAGCAAGCTTGTGCTGCAACGTCATCGAGTTCTGCTCAACTGCATGCTTGGCCTGTTCGGCGGCTTGCAGCGACTGATCGTGGAGCGCCTTGAGGTCTTCAACACTCTGCTCCCCGGTCACCAATTGCGCGGCGAAGGCCTCGGCAGCATTGGTGTATTCGGTGGCCTTGGCGGTGTCACCCGCCGCGGTTGCCTTGTCGGCCAGAGTCAACGCCTGCCGCGTGTTGGCCTGCAGCCGTTCGATGTCCTCGAGCTGCCGATTGAGTTTCATCTCGAGCTGGCGCTGATTGCCGATCACGGCCGCAGCCTGCTGCGAAAGAGCCTGATGCTGACGCTGTGCATCTTCGATCGCCTGCTGGATCTGAATCTTCGGGTCGGCATTCTCATCGATCTTGGCGTTTCCGAACGCCATCAAGTAACGCCATGCCTTCACAAACGGGTTAGCCATTGCCCCTGCCTTGTCTTCAGTACGATTCCGAGCAGTCCTCGACCCAATCTATCGTCTGAGCCCGCGCAGTGACACCGGCGAGTGTCAGGCGGCAGCCAGCGCCGAGGCCGGCTGCGGTATGACAACCTTCGTGTCGGTCGCGATCGATGCGCGCCCGGAAGGCTGCGAAGCGTGGTCCAGATCGGTGCGAAGTGTGTCGCGGACATCCAGTAGAACGTCGGCGATCTCTACCTCGAGGGCGTCGCAGATCGCAGCGAGCAGTTCACTGGATGCCTCTTTTTGGCCGCGTTCGACCTCAGAGAGGTAGCCCAGGCTGACCCGGGCGCTCGTCGATACCTCACGCAAGGTGCGACCTTGATCCATCCGAACCCGCCGCAGGCTGCCACCGAGTGCTTCCCGCAGGAGCAATGCCATATGAGTCCTCCTCAACACGTCAGTCTGTCCAACGCAGTACGGTCCGATTCCGTTCCCGGTCCGCAGACCCACGTTCATTCTTCTGTCCGTGGGTTCGCATTCTTTCGTCACTGCCGCGGATGCAGCACTCACCCGAACTCAGTCGAGCCAATCGAGTAATTCACCGATCGACCGTGTGCACGACATTAGACGAATATCCCAGCGGTCGCCCTGCAGCGACATGCCGACAACCTTGGTGTCGAAACCGATGTTCCCGGCCGCCTTGCCGGAGCGCGCCCGAGCCAAGCCGCAGAACACCGTGCCCGGAGCTTTCCCATCCTGCGGATCAGGACCCGCCACTCCGGTCAGGGATATCCCGTACGTCGCGCCGCACCGGGCGGCCGCACCGATCGCCAACTCCTCGGCAGTTCGCTCCGCCACCGGTCCGAACTCCTCGAGCGTGTCGGCGCGAACCCCCGCCAGAGCCGCCTTGAGATCGGTTGCGTAGACGATCAGACCTCCGCGCAAGACCGCACTGGCACCGGGGATTCCCGCGATCATCGCGGACAGCAGGCCGGCCGACAGGGACTCGGCGGTGGCCACGGTTTCTTTGCGACGGCCCAATTCGGCCACCAACCGCCGCGCCGGCTCCCCGGCCAGCGGATCGGGGCTCAACGTCCCGAGCTGTCGCCGGGGTGCCCGGACCGCTCGTCCCGACGCAGCGTTGCCGCGTCCCGGCGCCGCTGGGCCCTCTTGGCGAAGGCCTGCCATACGTAGTCGATGCCCGTCACCACGGTCGCCACCAGCGCCGCGCCCATCAACACGATCGCGATCCAGTGCAACGGTCCGGACAACGGCAATATGTAGAGACCGATAGCAAAGACCTGTAGGAGCGTCTTGATCTTGCCGCCGCGACTGGCCGGGATCACTCCGTGCCGAAGCACCCAGAACCGCAGGACCGTGATCCCGAGTTCCCTGGCCAGGATCACGCCGGTCACCCACCAGGGCAGCTCACCGAGGATCGACAGACCGATCAGCGCAGAGCCGATCAACGCCTTGTCTGCGATGGGATCGGCGAGCTTTCCGAAATCGGTGATCAAGCCGCGTTCTCGTGCGATCCGGCCGTCGTAGTGGTCGGTGATCGCGGCCAGCGCGAAAACACCCCAGGCCAGGGTCCGCCACCACGGGTTGTCGCCACCGTCGATGAACAGGACCGAAACAAACACCGGCACCAGCGCGATCCGGAAGATCGTCAAGATGTTGGCCAGGTTGAGAATCGGTACCTCTTCGCTGACCAGATCCACAATCGGGTCCGGCTCGGCGCCGCTCACCTCGCGACGCAAACGATCAGCCACGCGATGCACCCTGCAGCGCCGAATCGAGATGCCCAATACCCACGTGCACAAGGATAGGTTGCCCCGACTGCAGCGAAGGCCCGGGGTACACAGGTATTAATGTTTCACGCATGGCATCTGACAACAGCTCGGCGAACGAGCCTGCTGCTGCAACCGATTCGAAGGTTGACGCGATCGTGCGCCGGGCACGAACCTCGGACGTGCCGCGCATCAAAGAACTGATCGACCAGTACGCGGGCAAGATCCTCCTCGAAAAGAATCTGGTGACGCTCTACGAGGCCGTCCAAGAGTTCTGGGTCGCCGAGGTCGACGGGCGCGTGGTCGGTTGCGGTGCACTCCACGTCCTGTGGGCCGACCTCGGCGAGATCCGTACCGTCGCCGTCGACCAGTCGATGGCCGGGCACGGGATCGGCCACCGATTGGTGAGCCGATTGCTCGACATGGCGCGGCAACTCCAACTGAGCCGACTGTTCGTGCTCACCTTCGAAACCCACTTCTTCGGCAAGCACGGATTCGTCGAAATCGCCGGCACCCCGGTGACCGCCGAGGTGTACGAGGAGATGTGCCGGTCGTACGACGCCGGTGTCGCCGAGTTCCTCGACCTGAGTTTCGTCAAACCCAACACCCTTGGCAACACCCGGATGTTGGCCACCCTCTAAGACCTGATCGCTCTTCCAAACCGTCTTCCTCCAGCCGAAAGAAGCACCGTGGCAACGTTTCTCGTCGAGTACACCTTCTCCCCCGGCACCGCGGCGATCCGCGACGAGACCCGGCCCGCGCACCGCGCCTGGTTGTCGGGCCTGTGCGACGACGGCATCTTGAAGGCGTCCGGACCGTTCTCGGACGGCCTCGGCGCTCTGCTGATATTCCGGGCAGAGGACGAGGCCGCCGTGAAGGACCTGATCCAGGATGATCCGTACGTTCCGGTCTCGGCCATCGACGCCACGTCGATTCGCGGGTGGAACCCGGTCATCGGACCGATCAGCGACTAGTCGGGCGCGTCCCCGGATTTCTCAGACGCCGCTTTCCGTTCGTCTGACCTCGTCTTCAGCAAGCTGGCCACCGTGGTGATCACCAAGGTCCCGATGATCACGGACAGCGACACCGGCGTCGAGATGACCGGCACCGAGATGTGTTCGCCACCGTTGATGAATCCCAGGGTGTTCTCGTGCAACGCGTGCAGCACGAGCTTCACACCGATGAAGCCGAGGATGAACGACAGTCCGAAGGACAGGTAGACCAGCTTGTCGAGGAGTCCGCCGAGCAAGAAGTACAGCTGGCGCAGACCCATCAACGCGAACGCATTGGCGGTGAAGACGATGTAGGGCTCTTCGGTGAGGCCATAGATCGCCGGGATCGAGTCCAGCGCAAAGAGCACGTCGGTGAACCCGATGACGATCAGCACCATCAGCATCGGCGTCGCCAGCCGCTTACCGTTTTCGATGGTGAACAGCTTGTCGCCGTCGTAATTGTCCGAGGTGCGCAGAACCTTCTTCACCAAAATCGTGATGCGACTCTCACGCTCTTCCTCGGCTTCGACCACGTGATCGGATTCGCGCAGGAGTTTGATGGCGGTGAAGATCAAGAACGCGCCGAACAGGTAGAACACCCATGAGTAGGCCTCGATGGCAGCGGCACCGACCGCGATGAACGCACCGCGCATCACCAGAGCCATCACGATGCCGAGGAGCAGCACTTTCTGCTGGTACTCACGCGGCACCGCGAACTTCGCCATGATGATGACAAAGACGAACAGGTTGTCGACCGAGAGTGCTTTTTCGGTGACGAATCCGGCGTAGTACTCGGTACCCGAGGTCGACCCCCATTTCCACCACACGAATCCGCCGAAGATCAGCGCGATCGTGATGTAGAAGGCCGACCAGAAACCTGATTCCTTGATCGACGGTGCGTGGGGCACCCGCACGTGGGCAAAGAAGTCGAAAACGAACAACCCCAGGATCACCAAACAGGTGACGATCCAGACGGTGGGCGAAACGTGCACGAGGGCAGCCTCCAAGCTGTCGAAGAAAGGTAAAGACCACTTTACCTAACAATTTCGAGAAACTCCGCCTGTCGGCTGCCGTCCCGCGACTCACAGACCCCTAGAAATCGTCCGTTTCGTCACTGGAGTCACTATCGCCACCACCGGTGATCGAGAAGATGACACCGGCGAGATCCTCGGGTTTGACGAGCACATCGCGGGCCTTCGATCCCTCTGACGGGCCGACGACCCCACGGCTCTCCATCAGATCCATCAGGCGCCCGGCCTTGGCAAAACCGACCCGGAGCTTGCGCTGCAGCATCGACGTCGACCCGAACTGACTCGACACCACCAGTTCCACCGCCTGCAGCAGGTCGTCGAGGTCGTTGCCGATGTCGGCGTCGATGTCCTTCTTGTCCGGGACCTTCTGAGCGGTGACACCTTCAGTGTAATCAGGCTCACTCTGGTCCTTCGCAAAATCCACGACGGCCTGGATCTCTTCGTCCGTGATGAAGGCGCCCTGCATTCGGACGGGCTTGTTGGCGCCCATCGGCAAGAACAACCCGTCGCCCATACCGATCAGCTTCTCGGCACCGGGCTGATCCAGGATGACTCGCGAGTCGGTCAGCGAGGATGTCGCGAATGCCAAACGTGAGGGCACGTTGGTCTTGATCAGACCGGTCACCACGTCCACCGAAGGACGCTGTGTCGCCAGGACCAGGTGGATACCCGCGGCGCGCGCCTTCTGCGTGATCCGGACGATCGATTCCTCGACTTCGCGCGGAGCCGTCATCATCAGGTCGGCGAGCTCGTCGACGATCGCCAGGATGTACGGATACGGCTTGTAGACGCGCTCGGAACCGAGCGGGGTCGTGATCTCCCCGGAGCGGACCTTGGTATTGAAGTCGTCGATATGTCGCACCCGCGACGCCTTCATGTCCTGGTAGCGCTGTTCCATCTCCTCCACCAGCCAGGCCAGCGCAGCGGCAGCCTTCTTCGGCTGGGTGATGATGGGCGTGATCAGATGCGGAATGCCCTCGTAGGGCGTGAGTTCCACCATCTTCGGGTCGATCAGGATCATCCTGACCTCTTCCGGTGTCGCGCGGGTCAGGAGCGAGACCAGCATCGAGTTCACAAAGCTCGACTTACCGGAACCGGTGGAACCGGCCACCAGGAGGTGGGGCATCTTCGCGAGGTTGGCGGCCACGAAGTTGCCTTCGATGTCCTTACCCAGGCCGACCACGAGCGGGTGCTTGTCTTTGCGGGTCGAGGATGCGGTGAGCACGTCTGCCAGCCGGACCATTTCACGGTCGCTGTTGGGTACTTCGATACCCACCGCGGACTTGCCGGGGATCGGTGCCAGCAGGCGGACGTTGTCGGTGGCCGCGGCGTAGGAGATGTTGCGCTGCAGTGCGGTGATCTTCTCGACCTTCACGCCCGGTCCGAGTTCGACCTCGTACCGGGTGACCGTGGGTCCACGGGTGAAGCCGGTGACGGCGGCGTCGATCTTGAACTGCTCGAGAACCGCGGAGATCCGGTCGATCATCTCGTCGTTGGCGGCGCTGCCCAGCTTGGGCGGGTCACCTTCGATCAGCAGGCTGGCAGGCGGCAGCTTGTAGTCGCCCTCCACGGCCCGGTCGACCAACATCCCGTTCTGCGGCATGTCGTCGTCTTCGTCATCGGCCGGAGCCGGGGGCGGGGTGGGCTTGGCGACGGGTCGCTTGCGGACCGGTTTCGCTCCGGCCGGAGGCGTCTGCAGGGCTTCGGTGACTGCTGCGGGTGCACCGTTGTCGTCGATGATCTCTTCGGTCAATGCCTCCGCGGCGGTCACCGGCGGCGGGGTACGCCGCCGGGGCCGGCTCAGCGGTTCGCTGCGGGCAGGCAACGCGGGAAGATCAGGTGGGTAGTTGTTGTACGGGTCGCCGTAAGCCGCGTCGCCATATGAGCTCTCGGCGCCGAAGTCGTCGTCTTCATAGTCGTCGTCCTCATCCCATTCCTGGGCGACGCCGAGACCGAGGTACGAGCCGACCACAGCGAACAATTCGCGCACCGTCAGGCCGGACAGCAACAACAGACCAAACGCCATGCACAGCAACAGAATCGGCACTGAGATCCACGCGGTCAAGCCGTTGGTGAGAGGTCCGCCGACGGCAAACCCGATGAATCCACCGGAGTCCTGACGCTCCGACAGTTCAGCCGGACTGCCGGCGAAGATGTGCCACAGACCGGGCAGTGGAAGTCCGATCAACAATGCAGAACCGATGTAGCGACCACGGCTGCGCGGATTCGGGGCATGTCGCATGAGCACAAAAGCGGCAGCGATGAACACCAGCGGCAGCAGCATCGCCACGGTGCCGATGACAGCCCGGGCTGCGGAATCGACAAACGCACCGACCGGGCCGCCTGCGTCGAACCAGATCGCAGCGACGACCACGATCGACAGCGCGATCAGTACGAGCGCTAGTCCGTCGCGGCCCTGGGTGTGGACGTTCTGGTCCGCTCCCCCGCCCGACGAATCGTCGAAGGTGTCGTTCGGTTGGTCGTCCCAGCCGTCGTCGCCGCTGTACTGACGCTCGTCGTAGTGGGGGTCACCGCCACGCGAGCCGGACCGGGCGACCGCACCGACACCCTTGGCCAGCAGGCCCCATCCCGCGCCGACACCACCGCCCACGGCCTTGAGGGCCGAGCGTCGCGGTGGCGCCGATGCCTTGGTCCGGGCCGAGGTCGCTGCCGACCTGCTCGATGCCCGGGCACCGGCGGTCGACTTCTTGGCTGTTGTCGCCTTCTTTGCAGCGGGCCTCTTGGCCGCAGTCGAGTTGGCCGCAGCCGAGGCCTTCTTCGCCGGAGCCTTACGCGGGGCAGCCTTCTTGGCGGCAGGTTTCTTCCCGGCCGCAGAACTGCGAGCGGGCGCGCCAGAACGAGCGGTGGACTTGGTTGCCATGGGTGCCACCTTAGTCGGCAACAGTCACACAAACCTCATCTACAACACGTGTATCGGGCTTGCGTGTCGAATTCGTGATTGTTACTAAAAGCCACGCTTGGCCGACTTCACCGCCGCAACAGCGTCGGCGTCACCGTCGAAATCCAAACGGGTCTGGGCTCGTCCGAACGTGAACAACATCAGTTCCAGCGGTTCACCGGTGATCCGAACCGCCGGTCCCCTGCCCCCTGTTGCGATCTGCTCACCGTCCGGGGTGACCAATTCAACAGTGGCGGGAGACTTTGCGATCGCCCTTTTCGCCATCGCCTTCAGCGGCGTGAGAATCGCCTTGGTCGCATCGGCACCGAGGGTCCGAGGCTCCCATGCCGGCGCCGCGCGGCGGACATCCTCGTGGTGCACGAACATTTCCGTGACGTTCGCAAAACGGTCGAGCGGCTTCATCGGCGAATACAGCGGGGGCCCGGCGGCGAACTTTGCGACCATCGAATCCCAGTCGGCCTTCGCCGCCTTGTCCTGAACCGACTTAGTGTGCCCGGCGAAGGCCGGGATGAGAATCCCGGGCGCCGCATCGAGGCGGTACTCACGCACGATCATGTGCGCAGTCAGATCCCGGGTCGTCCATCCCTCACAGAGGGTTGGCGCGTCGGGTCCGACCGCACGAAGAGTGGTCACAAGCGCTGCACGTTCATCTCGGGCAATCGTCATGGCACCACCCTATGTGGCGCCGACCACCCTTGCGCCACATAGCACTAGCTGTTGCCGGAGTCGCTCACCGTCAGAACCGTTGGCACGATCATCGGCCGGCGGCGGTACTTGTCGGCGACCCAACGGCCGACCACACGACGGATGGTCTGCGCGATGCGATGCGCATCGGTGACACCTTCGTTGGCCAGTTGTTCGAGAGAGCTGTCGACCAGGTTGGCCGCTTCTTTGAGCGCCGCCGGATCGTCGGAGAATCCACGACCGGAGACCTCGGGCGGGCTGACCGCACGACCGGTGTCGGCGTCGATCACCACCGCGATGGCGATGAAGCCACCTTCACCGAGGACAAGCCGTTCGGACAAGGTCGACTCGCCGACATCACCGACAGAGAGTCCATCGACGTAGACGAAGCCCACCGGAACCCGGCCGGTGATCGACGCGCGCCCATCGACGAGGTCGACGATCACGCCGTCTTCGGCGAGGACCACGGCGTCCGACGGGACACCGGTGGCCTCGGCCAGCGCCGCATTGGCACGCAGGTGGCGCCATTCGCCGTGGACCGGCATCACGTTCGACGGCCGTACTGCGTTGTACAGGTACAGCAGCTCTCCTGCCGATGCGTGTCCGGAGACGTGCACCTTGGCGCTCTGCTGCGTGACCACGGTGGCACCGCGCCGCGCGAGGCCGTTGACAACGGCGAACACCGAGTTCTCGTTGCCCGGGATGAGCGACGATGCCAATACGACCAGGTCGTCGGCATGGATGTTGATCTGCCGATGTTCGCCCTTGGCCATCCGGGAGAGCGCGGAGAGCGGCTCACCCTGCGAGCCGGTCGACACCAGCACGAGCTTGTTGTCGGGCAGTGCGGCGGCGGTGTCCATGTCGACCACCACGCCGTCGGGCACCCGCAGGTAACCGAGTTCCTGGGCGATCTGCATGTTGCGGACCATCGAGCGTCCGACAAACGTCACCCGGCGCCCGTGGGCGTGGGCCACGTCGACGACCTGCTGGATCCGGTGGACGTGGCTGGCAAAGGACGCCACGATCACACGGTGCTTGGCCTTGCCGATCACCTGGTCGAGGACACCACCGATCTCACGTTCGGGGGTGACGAATCCGGGAACCTCGGCGTTGGTCGAGTCGACAAGGAAGAGGTCGACGCCCTCATCGCCGAGACGGCTGAAGCCGGCCAGGTCGGTGAGACGACCGTCGAGTGGCAACTGGTCGAGCTTGATGTCGCCGGTGTGGAGGACCACGCCGGCACCGGTGCGGATGGCCACGGCGAGCGCATCCGGGATCGAATGGTTGACCGCGAAATACTCGACCTCGAACGGACCGTGTTTGGTGAACTCGCCCTCGAACACCTCGATCAGCTTGGGACGCAGGCGATGCTCTTTGCACTTGGCAGCCAGCAGGGCAAGCGTGAACTTCGCGCCGATCACCGGGATGTCGGACCGCAACCGGAGCAAGAACGGCACGGCACCGATGTGGTCTTCGTGTCCGTGCGTCAGGATGATCGCCTCGACGTCGTCCATCCGGTCTTCGATGTACCGGAAGTCCGGCAGGATCAGGTCGACACCGGGCTGGGCATCTTCGGGGAACAACACACCACAGTCGACGATCAGCAGCTTGCCGTCGTATTCGAAAACGGTCATGTTGCGGCCGATTTCACCGATTCCGCCGAGGGCGACGATGCGCATACCGTTGGCCGGGAGTTTCGGTGGGGTGCCGAGCCTGTTGCTGTTCTCGACAACCCGGGCGTCGGTCCGTTTCGCTGCCGACTGTCCCTGACCGCCACGACGATTCCGCGGAGACCGCTTCTGGGCGACCGATTTTGATGACTTGGGTGCGTTCGATTCGGGGATGTTGTCCGCCTTCGGTTCCGCCGCAGCGGGGCTCGTCTGTGGTTTCGGCTCTGCCGGTGGTCCGGCCTTGCGGCGGATCACTCTGCCGCGCTTACGCCCGGGCGAATCTGGAGTTGTCATGAAAGCACCTTCGCTGCACGCAGATCCGCGATCAGCGCTTCGATTTGTGGACCGTTCGCCGGCACCTGCGGTAACCGGGGTTCGCCGACATCCATACCCAGGATGCGCAACGCTGCCTTGACCATCGTGACGCCTCCCAGACGGCCCATCGCGTTGACGAGCGGGATCATCGACACATTGAGCTCGCGGGCCCGGACGAGATCACCCTTGTTGACCGCGTCGAGCATGTCACGCAGGCGATCGGGAACCAGGTGGCCGATGACGCTGACAAAACCCGCCGCGCCGATCGACAGCCACGGCAGATTCAGTGCGTCTTCGCCGGAGAAGTACTGAAGGCCGGTATCGGCCATCAGCGACGCCGCCGAGTTCAGATCGCCCTTGGCGTCTTTGACGCCACGAATATTCGGGTGTCGCGAGAGCTCCAACAGAGTTCGGTGCTCGATCGGGATGACCGACCGGGGTGGAATGTCGTACAGCAACACCGGCACATCGGTGGCGTCGGCGATGGCGGTGAAGTGCGCAAGCAGACCTGCCTGCGGCGGCCGGGAGTAGTACGGGGTCACCACCAACAGGCCATGCGCACCGATCGCTGCCGATTCCTTGGCGAACCAGACACTTTCTCGGGTGTCGTAACTGCCTGCACCCTGCACGATCCGGGCGCGGTCGCCGACCGCGTCCAGGACCACCCGGAGCAGGTCCAGCTTCTCGGCCGGAGTCGTGGTGGGCGATTCGCCTGTGGTGCCGGAGACAACCAGACCGTCGCAGCCGCCGGAAACGAGCCGGTCGGCAAGTTCAGCGGCTCGTTCGAGGTCCAGCGATCCGTCAGCGGTGAACGGGGTAACCATCGCAACACTGACAGTCCCGAAGGGGAAGCTCTGTGGTTGCGTCGCACCGGTGATCATGGTGGTTAAGGTTACCGGAGCACAGGCCAGTCGCTTAATCCGTGGCACCTGTGGGGTGCCGCGGGGTTTCAGCCTTCGAGAACAAACGGCGACGTGGCCACTTCTGTGCCGTCCGAGAGCGTCCCGATCTCGAAGTCCCCGAAAACCGTTGGCGCGACATCGGTGAGCTGGCGCAAGCATTCGATCGCCAGTTGCCGGATCTCGACATCGGCGTGTTCGGTGGCCCGCATACCGATGAAATGACGCCACGCGCGGTAGTTGCCGGTCACGACGATCTTGGTTTCGGTGGCGTTCGGAAGGACGGCTCGGGCGGCCTGCCGTGCCTGCTTACGTCGCAGGATGTTGTTGGGTACGTCCGAGAACTTCTCTTCCAACGCGGTCAAAAGTTCCGAGTACGCCTTACGGCTGGCGTCGGTGGCCTCGATGAACAGCGCCTCGAGTTCCGCGTCGCCGCGGATGGCCGGTGGCGGTACGACGTTCGAATCATGCTCCGGCACAAAGCGTTGCGAGAGCTGCGAATACGAGAAATGACGATGCCGGATCAATTCGTGGGTGCACGAACGCGAGATCCCGGCGATGTAGAACGTCACGGTCGCGTGTTCGAGCAGCGACAGATGTCCGACTTCCAAAATGTGGCGCAGGTAGCCGGCGTTGGTTGCTGTCCGGGGGTTCGGTTTGTCCCAGCTCTGATAGCAGGCCCGGCCCGCGAACTCGACCAACGCTTCCCCGCCGTCGACGTCAGTGCTCCACGGCACATCGGCGGGAGCGTCGAACGACGTCTTCGCCACCAGTTGCACCTTCAACGGCACCAATTCCGACACTGCACTTCCTCTTTCCTGTGGGTTCGAGCCCCACCGATTGTCCACCACCTCGAAGTCGGACATGCTATCGACCTCGCCTACCCGGACGACGCCCAGACGGCCACCTCACCGGATCCGTTCGAGATCAAGGCTCAGGTGAACGCAGCTGAGCCGATGGCCCTTGCCAGCACCGGAGCCAGATCGCCTCGCTCGCCGACCTCCACGCGACCGACACCGAGCCAGAGCGCCATCGCGTGGAGGTCAGCGGCCAGGGACTGCGCCACCACCGTGGGGTTGGCCCCGGATTCGCAGAAGGCTCCGAGAACCAGCAGCCGATCACCGACCCTGTCCGTCTTGAGGTCGACGCGGGCGACGATCTGGTCTCCCATCAGGTACGGGAGCACGTAGTAGCCGTGGACCCGCTTGGGCTCGGGTACGTAGATCTCGATGCGGTAGTGGAAGTCGAATACCCGCTCGGTACGGGGCCGGAAGAAGATCAGCGGGTCGAAGGGGCTGAGCAGCGCGCTTCGGGTCACCGTGCGTGGGATCCGCGCGGCCGGGTCGAGGTAACCCGGTTTGGACCAACCCTCCACCGTCACCTGCTGAATCTCCCCCGCCGACAGCAGGTCGGCGATCGCGTCCCGCGCGGGTTGGGGTTTGAGTCGGTAGTAGTCGCGGATGTCGGCCTCGGTGCCGACACCGAGCGCGGTCACCGAACCCCGCACCAGCTCACGAATCGCGTCGTCGCGTGCGATCTCGACGTTCGAGTGCTCCCCCACCACGTTCTCGGTGAGGTCGTAGTAGCGAGTGAATCCGTTGCGCCGCATCGCCGAGAGTTCTCCGGCGGCGAACATCACTTCGCACAGATGTTTGACCTGGCTGCGGTCCCACCAGGTGCCCTTCTTCGGACGCTTCTCGTGTCCGAGATGGTCTTCGATCAACCCACTGGTACTGGGCCCGATCTCTGCGATGGTGTCGCGGATGACCGCGCGCATCGCCATTGAATTCCGATCTCCCACCGCTTCGCGATAGCGGCCGTGCCGGAAGTCTTCCATCCGCCACCGGAACAGCGGCCAGTGTTCGATCGGGATCAGCGCCGCCTCGTGTGCCCAGTACTCGGCGAGCAGAGTTGGCCGGCGCGGGCCCGGCTCCCAGGCGGCTTGTTCGAGTACCGCGCGATCGTAGTTTCCGAGGCGACTGAAGATCGGCATGTAGTGGGCACGGACCGCAACAGTGACCGAGTCCATCTGCAGCAGTCGCGTGCGGTCGAGTACTCGTTGCAGGTGTTTGCGGGTCACCGCCCCGGCCGGCATCCGATCCGTGAATCCTTGTGCCGCCAACGCAATTCGGCGCGCCTGCGCACCTGACAACTGATCGCGACCGGCCACTGTTACGCCCTGGCCGTGTACTTGAGGAAACGGTAGCGAAGTCCGTTACCGGCTTCCTGCCACGGTTCGTCGGCGCAGAGTTGCCAGCGCCGCGGATCCAGATCCGGTGCCCGCGTATCTCCATCGGGAACCTCGACATCGATCTCGGTGACGTAGGCGGTGTCAGCCAGATCCAGTGCGGCCCGATAGATCTCACCGCCACCCATCACAAAGACCGTTGGGTCGAGTTCGCGCCCGGCAGCGATCGCCGAATCGACATCCGGAAAACTGCGAGCACCTTCGCCGAGCCAGTCCCGCTTCCGGGTGACCACCAGGTTTTCGCGCCCCGGTAGCGGACGAAACCTTGCGGGCAACGAGTCCCAGGTGCGACGACCCATCACCACCGGATGTTTGCCGGTGACCTGCCGGAAGTACTTCTGATCCTCGGACAGCTGCCACGGCATGTCTCCGCCGCGGCCGATCACGCCGTCGACAGACTGCGCCCAGATGAGTGCGATGGTCACAGTGTCTAAACCGCCACCGGCGCTTTGATCCCCGGGTGGTACTTGTAGTCGAGCACCTCGATGTCCTCGTAGCGGTAGTCGAAGATCGAATCACGTTGCGCCAGAGCCAACGTCGGGTACGGGTACGGGTCACGCGAGAGTTGCTTGGTGACCTGTTCGACGTGGTTGTCGTAGATGTGGCAGTCACCACCGGTCCAGACGAACTCCCCGACCTCGAGGCCGGCCTGCGCCGCCATCATGTGGGTGAGCAGTGCGTAGGACGCGATGTTGAACGGCACCCCGAGGAACAGGTCGGCGCTGCGCTGGTACAGCTGGCAGGACAGTTTTCCGTCGGCGACATAGAACTGGAAGAACGCATGGCACGGCGGGAGCGCCATCTGCGGGATCTCTCCGACGTTCCACGCCGAGACGATGTTGCGTCGCGAGTCGGGGTTGGTGCGCAACATCTCGAGTGCAGCACTGATCTGGTCGATGTGCTCGCCCGAGGGCGTCGGCCAACTGCGCCACTGCACGCCGTAGACGGGTCCGAGTTCGCCGTTGGCGTCGGCCCACTCGTCCCAGATGGTGACGCCGTGTTCTTGCAGCCATCGCACGTTCGAATCGCCGCGCAAGAACCACAGCAACTCGTAGACGATCGACTTCAGGTGCACCCGCTTGGTCGTGATCAGCGGAAACCCTTCAGATAGGTCGTAGCGCAACTGGTGACCGAACAGGCTCCGGGTGCCGGTGCCCGTGCGGTCGGCCTTGGGAGTCCCCGTTTCGAGGACCAGCCGCAGCAGGTCTTCATAGGGGGTCGGAATCTTCACCGCGTCGCTCACGTGGCCAAGTCTAAAGGTCGACGCCGACAACCCTGGACATGACGGCCCCAGCCGCGCTAGCCAGCGTCACTGGATCCGAGACAAATGCACCTGTTCCAGTCATTTACACACGTTGCAACGTGTGTAAATGACTGGAACGGGTGCATTTGTCTACCCCATCAACTGCGCAGCAACCGTCGCGCCGAGTTCCCAGCACGCCCCGAGATCGTCCTTGCTCGGTTTACCCGACACCACAACGTATTCGGCGGCCTTGGACCAGCCGAGGCCCGTGGTGATGGAATCGACAGCACGTTCGGCCCCTTCGGAGCCCTCGTTGCCGTGGAGGTAGAGCCCGAACGGACGTCCGCGGGTCGAGTCGAGAATCTGGTAGTACGCACCGTCGAACGCATGCTTGAGCGCGCCGCTGATGTAGCCGAGGTTGGCGGGAGTCCCCAGTAGGTAGCCGTCGGCTTCGAGCATCTCGGCGGGTGACACCGTGAGCGCGGCCCGGCGCACCACCTCGACGCCATCGATCTCGGGATCGCTCGCGCCGGACACCACGGCCTCGAACATCGCCTGGCAATGCGGCGACGGTGTGTGGTGGATGATCAACAAACGCGACATCAGCGATCCTTCTGTCTACGACCCGGATTCTTTCTCCTGCGCCACAGCACGTTTCATCATCTCGCGAGCACGGCTGCGGTCGCCTGCATAGTCGTAGGCGCGTGCGATGCGGTACGTCGACCGCCAGTTACTCGGGTCGGCTTCCCATTCCGCCTTGACCTGCTCGAAAAGCTCATCGGCAGCCTCACGTTCGATGCGACCCGAAGGACGCTTGGGCAGGGCTGAGACGTCAAGTTCCCTACCCTCCTCACGCATCCGGCGAGCCAGTCGCTGATGAGCGATACCGGACCGCAGCGCACCGACCACCATCCAGACACCGAGCAACGGCAGGATGATCACCCCGATACCCAGACCGATTCCGACCACCTCACCGGTGGCCATCAGGTCGATGGCACGGGCACCCAACAGGAAGAAGTAGAAGAAGAGCACCAGGACGAGTACGCCGATCCCGATGACGATGGGCCGTGCGTCTTTCTGCTTCTCGCTCACTACCTCGGACCCGCTCACAGGTCCATCAGGTCGTCGAGACCCACGGTGAGACCCGGACGGCCACTGATCTCACGGACACCGAGCAACACCCCCGGGACAAACGACGTGCGGTCGATCGAGTCGTGTCGGATCGTCAGGGTCTCACCCTGCGTCCCGAAGAGGACCTCCTGATGGGCAACCAGTCCGGCAAGCCGAACCGAGTGCACACGTACACCGTCGACATCGGCGCCGCGGGCGCCCTCGAGTTCGGAGGTGGTCGCATCAGGGCTGACCGGCACACCCGCCTCGGCCCGAGCCTGGGCGATCAGGCCCGCGGTCCGGTACGCAGTACCCGACGGTGCATCAGCCTTATGTGGATGGTGGAGTTCGATCACCTCGACCGAATCGAAGAAGCGTGCCGCCTGCTGGGCGAATCGCATACTGAGCACCGCGCCGATGGCAAAGTTCGGTGCGATCAGGACACTGACGCCAGGATTGTCTGCAAGCCAACCGCGAACCGTGTCCAGTCGCGCGTCGTCAAAGCCCGTCGTACCGACAACCGCGTGAATCCCGTTCTCTATCAAGAACTTCAGGTTGTCCATCACCACGTCCGGGTGGGTGAAGTCCACCACCACAGAGGTCGAGGTCTCGACGAACCGCGACAACGGGTCGCCCTTGTCGACGCCTGCGCTGAAGTCGAGGTCGGCTGCGGCCTCGATACCCGACACGATTGCCTGGCCCACTTTGCCGCCGGAACCGAGGACACCTACTTTGATCTGGTCAGTCACCTCGCCGAGTCTAGTCAGCTCGACGCGGCCACTCCGACCAGGGAGACCTGACACTCGATCAGAAGATCGGCGCCGAACCGCGAAGATGCTCGAACACCAACGACGTGGTCGTACCTGCCACCTCGGGCCGCGAATTGAGCATCTCGATGAACCTTCGTAGCGCCTCGGTGTCCGCCGTGGCCACATGCAGCAGATAATCGTCCGCCCCGGCCAGGAAAAAGACGTCGATGACCTCGTCTTTACGGCCGAGTTCAGCGACAAATCGCCGGATCTGTCCACGCGCATCCGACTGGAGACTCACCGCGACCATGGCGCGCAACGGCCGACCGACCGCAGCCGGATCGATGTCGGCGAAGAAGCCGCGCACCACCCCCATGTCGATCAGACGCCGGATTCGCCCATGGCATGTCGATGCCGCAATGCCCACCTCCGCCGCCAACGCACTGTTCGGCATGCGGGCATCGACCTGCAGCAGAGCGAGCAGTCGCCGATCGATGTCGTCGAGCCCGGCGTAACGAGCCCGAATATTGTTCGACTCAAGCGCCATCACAACCTCCATTCCCGCAATATCTTCACCAAAGGCTAGCTGTTTGAGAATCTTTATCACTGATCTTGCAGACTTTCCGCTGTTTCTTCACGCTGGTGTGAGGCCGATCCCACCACCATCGAGGAGCTATTCATGCGCGTCGGCATCCCACGCGAGATCAAGAACAACGAGTTCCGAGTCGCCATCACACCGGCAGGAGTTGCCGAACTCACCCGGCGCGGCCACGAAGTGATCATCGAGCACGAAGCCGGCACCGGATCGGCCATCGCCGACACAGATTTCAAGGAGGCAGGCGCGCAGATCCTCGGCACCGCCCGCGAGGTGTGGGAACAGGCAGAGTTGCTGCTCAAGGTCAAAGAGCCGATCGCCTCCGAATACGAACTCATGCGCGAGGGCCAGACGCTCTTCACCTACCTGCACCTCGCCGCCGGGCGCGACTGCACCGAAGCCCTCTTGAAGTCCGGCACCACCTCTATCGCCTATGAGACCGTGCAGGCGGCCGACGGATCACTGCCGTTGCTCGCCCCGATGAGCGAGGTCGCCGGACGACTCGCCCCGCAGGTCGGCGCTTACCATCTGATGCGCTCGGCCGGCGGTCGCGGCGTGCTGATGGGCGGCGTCCCCGGGACCGTTCCGGCGGAGGTTGTTGTCATCGGCGGCGGCGTCAGCGGCGTCAATGCGGCCACGATCGCGGTTGGGATGGGCGCCGAGGTCACCGTCTTCGACCTCGACATCACCAAACTCCGTGCCATCGACGCGCGTTGGGGCGGTCGGGTCCACACCCGTTACAGCACCACGTTCGACCTCGACGAGGCGGTCAAGCAGGCCGACCTCGTCATCGGAGCCGTATTGGTGCCCGGCGCGAAGGCGCCGGTCCTGGTCTCCAATTCCCTGGTGGCACAGTGCAAGCCCGGATCGGTGTTTGTCGACATCGCCATCGACCAGGGCGGCTGCTTCGAGGATTCCCGGCCGACCACACACGACGACCCGACGTTCATGGTTCACGATTCGGTCTTCTATTGCGTGGCCAACATGCCCGGGTCGGTGGCCCGCACCTCGACGATGGCACTGACCGGCGCGACCCTCCCCTATGTCCTGCGCCTCGCGGATCTCGGCTGGACCGAAGCCTTGCGCCGAGATCCGGCACTGGCCAAGGGTTTGTCCACCCATCAGGGTGAATTGCTCTGCCCGCACGTCTGCGAAGCTCTCGACATCCCGCTGGGCGTCTCACCCCTGCGGATCTGACCCGTCCGGCCCGGCCCATTGCCGGACCGACATGTAGTGAGACATATTGTCCATTCGCCGCTGGACTGCCGACACCTCCCGGACCGCTTGTCCGACAAGGCTGCGGTCCAGCGGCGAAAGGCGTTGCATGGTCAGTACGTCCGATGCCGCCTCACCATGATCGAGCTGCGCGACCTGGTAGGTCAGACGAATCTTCTGCAGCACCTCGAACACCTCGATGAGCGTGTTCGCGTTGTCCTCGCTGAGCATTGCGCTCCCGGCGGCCGCCGAGAGCCGCGCGCGGGTTCCGAGTTCGGGGCTCTGAACGCTCAGCGCTGCCCACCGGGCGATGTTGATCACCGGAACCAGGGCATGACCCTTGATATCGAACGTTCCGCCCCGCCGCGCCAGCACGTCGCGCATCGACCGCAATTTCGCCTTGTAGGACAGTGATTCGGCAAGCAACAGCCGCATCGTGCCCGGATGTCGGCGCAGATCACGGAACACCTCGGAGACCGCGGTCGCACCCGGGTCGCCCCAGATCGGACGGCCGTCGAGCAGCAACGACGCCAGGATCATCCCCTTGTTGTCGAGCGGGGACTCGAGCCACTGTTCGGCAACCTCGCGCCATTGCCCGTGGGTTCTGGAGAACAGCGGCATGTCCGCAGTGGCACCGTTGGTGTCGACGCCGAGTCCACTGCCGCGCAGCACGTCGCCGACATCGGCGAACGCGCTCCGGTAGGCGGCGATCTGTTCGGGGTCGGACACCGACTCGTCGAACGAGACCGCCGAATCTACGTCGGAACTGAGCACCGACTCCCGACGTGCGTTGCTACCCAACGACAGCCAGGTCAGCGCGGCCGGGTCGAGGTCGGGACGCGAGTTCAGCACGATCTCCAACGCCCGCCGGACCACCGCGTCAGTCAGCACGGACAGGACTGCGGTCACCTCATACGACGGCCGTCCCCGGCGCAGGAGATCGGCCGCCACATAACGCATCCGCCGCCCCCGCTCGGCCAGCGTGTCGAAAGAGTCGGCGCGCGCGATCTGTTCGCGGAGGGAGACACCGGCGCCGGCCGGTGCATTGACGAAGTCCTCCGGAACGACCACACCGCGCAACGTCCCGTGTGGATCGATCACCGGTACGCACGTGACCCCACGGTCCAAGATGTCCACCAGGACATCGGATGCCGAGGCCGTCGTCAGTGCCGTGACCGCCGGATAGGACATCACCTGATGGACCGGCTGAGACAGGTCCGCCCCTGTCGCCACCACGCGGGCACGGATGTCACGGTCGGTCAGTACCCCGAACCGGCCGTCCGGACACGGGATCACGATATAGCCGCTGTGGTGTTCGGTGATCTTCTGCGCGGCCTGCTGGACGGTCATATCGGCGGTCCCCACCACCGGCGGCGTCCGGATGAGTTCGTCCACAGTCCCGAAGTTGCTGACCAACGGTGAGTCTGCGCGTTGCGCGACCGTGAGCTTGCGTGCCAAGAACTCCGCACCGGCCAGTGACGAGAAGACCGGCCGCACCGTGTGGCCCGGAATCCGGCAGACCCGCACCGGGCCGGCCGCAAGCGCCAGCGGTCCGATGGACGATCCGGTGAGCATTCCCGAGTAGCCGAAAACCCCGCCCGGACCCAGGATCTCGTCGGGTCCGTCGGGTTTGTGATCGGGAGAGTTCCACAGCTCGACCTGCCCGGAAACCACCACCGCAAGCTCTTCGATCGGCTCGGTGAAGCCGTTCATGATCGTGCTGCCGGACCCGTGGTCTTCCATCCGCGACGCGGCAGCGATCGCCGCCAACTCGTCGCCGGAGAGCGCATCAAAGGGCGGGTACCCGGAGAGGAACTCGGCGATCGACGTCATGGCGTAATCGTGCCAGGTCGCCGACCACAGCGCGCAACGCCCGTCAGTGCACCAGCGAGGTCAATGACTTCGGTAGCTGACGGTGGTTGCGGTACGGACCGATCACAGCCGCACCGAAGGGTTGTCCGAGCAGTTCCCTGGCGACCCTGGTGGTGTCGGCAGCGCTGACGCGATCGATCTTGCGCAACGCCTCGTCGACGGTCATCCGCTTGCCGTAATTGATCTCACCGCGACCATTGCGGTGCATCCGGGACTGCGAGTCCTCCAGGCCCAGGACCATCGCCCCGCGGAGCGACCCCTTGGCACGGGCGAGCTCTTCTGCGGTGATCCCGTGTTCTGCCACCTCGGTCAGGATCGTGGTCATGACCGACGTGACCTCGGCGAGATGGTCCGGCGAGCAGCCCGCATACACCGAGAACGCACCGACGTCGGCGAACGAATCGACCGACGAATACACCGAATAGGCCAGGCCCCGGGCTTCCCGAATCTCTTGGAAGAGCCGGGAACTCAGTCCCCCACCGACTGCGGTGTTGAGGACCGACAGTGCCCATCGGTCGCCACTGCCACGACCCGGCGCGCGCACACCGAGCAACAGGTGCGCCTGCTCGGAGTCGCGATAGGACACCTCGAGCGTGGGTCGGCCGCCGATCGCCTTGGCACCCAATCGAATCGGTGCCGGTTTTGCTTCCTTGTCGAGATGTCCGGCGAACGTCGCGCGGGCGGCGGCAAGAACCTCGGCGTGGTCGACGTTGCCCGCGACCGACAAAACCATCTTGTCGGGGGTGTAGCGGCGCTGATGGAAGGAACGCACCTGCGTGCGCGTCATCGACGTGATCGACTCGGCCGAACCGATGACCGGCCGTCCGAGCGGATGATTGCCGTACATCGCCGTCATGAACAGGTCGGCGAGCAGATCCTCGGGATCGTCGTCGCGCATGGCGATCTCTTCGAGGACCACCGCCCGCTCGATCCCGACATCCTCGGTTCGGCATTCGCCCCGCAGGACGACGTCGGCGACGATGTCGATGGCTGTTGCCATGTGCTCGTCGAGGACGTGGGCGTAGTAGCAGGTCTGCTCTTTGCCGGTGAAGGCATTGAGTTCTCCGCCGATTGCATCGATCTGCTGCGCGGTGTTCGCCGCAGACCGGGTCGGCGTCGACTTGAACAACAGGTGTTCAAGGAAATGTGCGGCCCCGGCGACCGAGGGCTTCTCGTCTCTAGATCCAACCGCGACCCACAGTCCCACCGACGCCGAACGCACGCCAGGAAGATACTCGGTGACCACCCGGAGCCCACCGGGCAGTACGGATCTCCGTACTGCCCGGTGGGTAACTGAGGACACAGACTTATGCGTCCCGGTTAAATCTGCTGTGCGGCTCAGGCTTTCGCCTCTGCAGCAGCGTCGGCGGGAGCAGCGGCCTCGTCTTCGACGGGGACCAGGCTGATCTTGCCGCGATCGTCGATGTCGGCGATCTCGACGCGGATCTTCTCGCCGACGTTGACAACGTCTTCGACCTTGCTGATCCGCTTGCCCTTGCCCAGCTTCGAGATGTGGACGAGGCCGTCGCGGCCCGGAAGCAGCGAGACGAACGCACCGAAGGTGGTCGTCTTGACGACGGTTCCGAGGAACCGCTCGCCCACCTTGGGCAGCTGCGGGTTGGCGATGGCGTTGATCATGTCGATCGCGGCCTGGGCAGACGGTCCATCGGTGGCGCCGACGAACACGGTGCCGTCGTCTTCGATGGAGATGTTCGCACCGGTCTGCTCGGTGATCGAGTTGATCATCTTGCCCTTGGGCCCGATGACCTCGCCGATCTTGTCGACAGGGACCTTGACCGTGGTGACGCGCGGAGCGTACGGGCTCATCTCGTCGGGTGCGTCGATGGCCTCGGCCATGACCTCGAGGATGGTGCTCCGTGCGTCCTTCGCCTGTGCCAGCGCCGAAGCCAAGACACTCGAAGGGATGCCGTCGAGCTTGGTGTCGAGCTGCAGGGCCGTCACGAAGTCCTTGGTGCCTGCGACCTTGAAGTCCATGTCACCGAAGGCATCTTCGGCGCCGAGGATGTCGGTCAGTGCCACGTAACGGGTCTGTCCGTCGACCTCGTCGGTGACCAGGCCCATGGCGATACCGGCAACCGGCGCCCGCAGGGGAACACCGGCGTTCAGCAGCGACATCGTCGATGCGCAGACCGAACCCATCGAGGTTGATCCGTTGGAGCTGAGCGCCTCGGACACCTGGCGGATGGCGTACGGGAATTCCGCGACGGTCGGCAGCACCGGCATCAAAGCGCGCTCGGCAAGTGCGCCGTGCCCGATCTCGCGACGCTTCGGCGAACCGACGCGACCGGTTTCACCGGTCGAGTACGGCGGGAAGTTGTAGTGGTGCATGTAGCGCTTGCTGGTCTCGGGTCCGAGCGAATCGACCTGCTGGGCCATCTTGACCATGTCGAGGGTGGTGATGCCCAGGATCTGGGTCTCGCCGCGCTCGAACAGGGCACTGCCGTGTGCACGCGGGATGATCGCGACCTCGGCGGACAGCGAACGGATGTCGGTGACACCGCGTCCGTCGATCCGGAAGTGGTCGGTCAGGATGCGCTTGCGCACGAGCTTCTTGGTCAGCGAGCGGAATGCAGCGCCGATCTCCTTCTCGCGGCCTTCGAACTTGCCTGCGAGGTCGGTCAAGATGTCCGACTTGAGCTCATCGGTCTTGTCGTCGCGCTCGGACTTGCCCGCAATGCTCAGGATCTCTCCGAGACGCGCGGCTCCGGCAGCTTCGACAGCGGCGAAGACGTCGTCGCCGTACGGCGGGAACAGCGGGAAGTCGCCGGTGGGCTTGGAAGCCTCGGCGGCCAGCTTCTGCTGTGCTTCACAGAGGCGGGCGATGAACGGCTTGGCTGCCTCGAGGCCCTCGGCGACAATCGCCTCGGTCGGCGCCTGGGCGCCACCTTCGATGAGCTCGATCACGTTGTCGGTGGCCTCGGCCTCGACCATCATGATCGCGACGTCGGCGCTGTCACCTTCACCGGAGACGATGCGGCCGGCGACAACCATGTCGAAGACTGCGCCTTCGAGCTGCTCGACGGTGGGGAATGCAACCCACTGGCCGGCCTTGTTCTCGTCGGTCGGGATGAGGGCGACGCGGACGCCACCGACAGGTCCGGAGAACGGCAGTCCGGCGATCTGGGTGGACGCAGAAGCCGCGTTGATCGCGACGACGTCGTACAGGTCTTTGGGATCGAGGCTCAGGATGGTGACGACAACCTGGATCTCGTTACGCAGGCCGTCGACGAACGACGGGCGCAGCGGCCGGTCGATCAGGCGGCAGGTCAGGATCGCGTCGGTGGACGGACGGCCTTCGCGGCGGAAGAACGATCCGGGGATGCGGCCTGCGGCGTACATCCGCTCTTCGACGTCAACCGTCAGCGGGAAGAAGTCGAACTGTTCTTTCGGGTGCTTGCCGGCGCTGGTGGCCGAGAGCAGCATGGTCTCTTCGTCGAGGTAGGCGACAACTGCGCCGGCTGCCTGCTGCGCGAGACGTCCGGTCTCGAAACGGATGGTGCGGGTGCCGAAGGTGCCATTGTCGATGATGGCGGTCGCTTCGGTGATCTCGTCGTCGTACTCCACAGCGTCTGTGCTGGTGACGTCGGTCATGTGTGGGAATCTCCTACTGTTGGCTTTCAGGTTCGCGACCGACCTGCAAACAGTCGGCCGGCTCGCGGGCAAACACACGCGAGTAGGCCCTGCGCCAGGAGAATGTGCGGCTGTCGCCGTGTGACGGCCGTCGATCGAAGCCGCCGGACGAACGTACCTACGTTCCGGGAGCCACTACCGAAGACCGCTCACCAGTGCGGACGCACAGACGAACATTTTCCTGACACAAAAGCCAAGCCGAGGATATCACTTGACATCCTCGGCTTTGACGATCTTGGGGTTTACATCTGTCCGGCCTGGCCGGTCAGAGGCGCTTTACCTGGCGAATCGCCGGGGCGAGTCGCCGTCGGCAACTAGCGGCGCAGACCCAGGCGCTCGATCAGCGTGCGGTAACGCTGCACATCGACCTTGGCGACGTACTTGAGCAACCGGCGGCGCTTACCGACGAGCAGCAGCAGGCCACGACGGCTGTGGTGGTCATGCTTGTGCTCTTTGAGGTGCTCGGTGAGATCGACGATCCGCTTGGTCAGCATTGCGACCTGAGCCTCGGGGGATCCGGTGTCGGTCTCATGCAAGCCGTACTCGGCGAGAATGGTCTTCTTTTCTTCAACGGTCAGTGCCACAAAAACTCCTGGTTATGACGATCGCGCGTGAGTGTGAGAACACCCGGCGGTCTTTCGAACGCCGCATGAACCGGTGCGGCCACCGCGAACCGCAGCGCACACCAACGGACAACTCTACCGGCGGCGGGACCGCCCGGCCAAATCGTCGCGAAGGGACCGGCTGTCGGCAGGGCTACGGGAGCAGCAGTCGGGTCTGGTCCACATCTGCGGAGATCTGGTCGGTCAGGTTCGAGACCTCGTCGTACTTCGCCTGACCTCGGATGCGGGCGACGAAGTCGACCGCCACGTGCTGGCCGTACAGATCGGCCGAGGTGTCGAGGACATACGCCTCGATGGTCCGGGTACGGCCGGAGAACGACGGGTTGGTACCCACCGACACCGCTGCTCGGTAGCTCTCCCCCGGTTCGACCTGGCCAACCACCGGACCGGCGCCGAGGACCGTGAACCAGGCGGCGTACACACCGTCGGCCGGGATGGCCGAATACATCGGCGGGGCGATGTTGGCCGTCGGGAATCCGAGGTCGCGGCCACGGCCGTCGCCGCGCACGACAACACCTTCGACGCGATGTGGCCGTCCGAGCGCTTCGGTGGCCGTCGCGACGTCACCGGCATCGACACAGGACCGGATGTACGTGGACGACAACGTGACCGCGTGTTCTCCGAGGAGCGAGACCGCCTCGACCTCGAAGCCGAATCGCTCGCCGAACTTGCGCAGTGTCTCGACGTTGCCTGCCGCCTTCTTACCGAACGTGAAATTGTCACCGACGACCACAACTTGGGCATGCAACCGCTCCACGAGCACCTCGTGCGCGAAATCCTTGGGTGTCTGTGCGGCCAGGACAGGCGTGAACGGCATGACGCAAAAGACGTCGATACCGAGCTCTTCGGCCAGTTCGGCGCGCCGCGTCAGGGTCGAGAGCTGCGGCGGATGGGTTCCCGGACGCACGACTTCGGCCGGATGGGGATCAAATGTCATCAGGACAGCGGGCACGCCACGTTCTTTGGCCGCCCGGATGGCCCTGGTGATCAATTGCGCATGTCCACGATGGACGCCGTCGAAAACGCCGATCGTGACCACACATCTGCCCCAGTCCGCGGGGATATCGTCGAGCCCTCGCCAACGCAACACCGCACAAGCCTACGACCCCGCACCGACCGGTGCGACAGCGCACACTCTCTGCCCCTTCGTGAGCACAGAAACGATGCGTTGTTGGTGCGGCAATGACACAGATCCCAGTCGGTCGTCATAAACTCGGTCGGTGCCCTCTTCAGAGACCCCCTCCGAATCCACGGTGGACGCCGCCACCCTGGCCGGACTGAAGGCGGTTTCCGAGCTGTCGACGGTCACCCAGGACTATCTGAAGGTCATCTGGACCGGGCAGGAATGGAAGCCCGAGAAGATAACCACCAAGATGCTGGCCGAAAAGCTCGGTGTGTCCCCCTCCACGGCCTCTGAAGCGATCCGCAAACTCGCCGACCAGGGCCTGGTGGTGCATGAGCGCTACGGGTCGATCACCTTGACCGACACCGGCCGTACCGCCGCGATCCTGATGGTCCGCCGCCACCGTCTGCTCGAGACCTTCCTCGTCCGAGAACTCGGTTACAGCTGGGACGAGGTCCACGACGAGGCCGAGGTTCTCGAACACGCGGTCTCCGACCGGTTCATGGCACGCCTGGACATCAAACTCGATCACCCGACCCGCGACCCGCACGGCGATCCCATTCCGTCCATAGACGGTTCGGTCCCCACCCCGGATGCCTCACTGTTGGCCGATCTAGAAGTCGGGGCCGGGGGACGCATCGCGCGGATCGCCGATACCGATCCAGAGATGCTGCGCTACTTCGATTCCGTCGGTATCGCTCTCGACCGCAAGGTCACCATCCGCGAACTGCGGCCCTTCGCCGGCACCATCGAGATCAGCATCGACGAAGGCACACCCATCGACCTGGGAGACATTGCCGCCCGGGCGATCTGGCTCGTCACCGCCTAGCGGGTCTGCCGGCGCAGTAGCGGCCCCGCAAGCCACCGGTCGACCTCACGTTGCGAACGCAACCGGACGACGACAAGGTGCGGAAACTCCGAAGCGAGAACCGGCACGAGATCCGTGTACTTCTTTCGTGTTGCCACGGCCCAGCGAAGCACGTGCACCCGCTCGGTGAAGATCGTGTACAGCGGCGGTTCGATATTCCCGTTCCAGAGCAGTTCGCGTCGCACCCTCCGCCGCACCGTACGCCGCAGCAGTCGCGGAAATGTGGTGCGCCAGAACGGGAGATCGAGCCAGACCAGAAGATCCGCATGCTCCACGAGCATCCGGCGAGCAACCTCGTACTGCCACTCCGTGACCCACGCGTCGGTGTCCACCAGGGCTCGGACATCGCTCAGGAACTCCGGCCGCGGTGTCCAATCCGGGCCATGGAACAGCGCGTCGATCTCCGTGTGGGGCGCACCTATGAGAGCCGAGATCTGACCGGCGAGTGTCGTCTTGCCGCTCCCCGATACCCCCGCCACCAGAACGCGTTTCGGGCGTCGCCCGGCGCTCAATGCCCGCGCAGGGTCGCGGGCCGCACCACCATGACCGAACTGGCGCGACGGCCCTTCTCCTGTAGCAATGCGATCGTGTGACCGTCCGGGTCGATGGCGGCGTAGGTGCCCTCCAGACCGAGGGGCTCCAACCAACGGCCCTGGCTGATCGATTCGGCCTCTTCGGCGGTGATGTTCCTATGCGGGAAGGCGAACTGTGCGGCCGCGTCGATGTCGAGCGAGACACCCGGGTCATCGGCGAGTTCTTCGAGCGTGCGGGCGACATCCAGCCCGAACGGCCCAACCCTGGTGCGGCGCAGGGCCGTCAGGTGTCCCCCGACGCCCAGTGCGCTTCCGAGATCGCGGGCCAGTGACCGGATGTACGTGCCGGCCGAGCATTCGACCTCGACATCGACATCGGTGTAGGTGACCCCATCGGGATCGTTGTCGCCGGGCGGCACCGGGCGGACCTGACCGACCTCGAAACGGGACACGGTGACCGGCCTGGCCTTCAATTCGAACTCGGCACCGTCGCGGGCCAGTGCATGCGCCCGACGGCCGTCGACCTTGATGGCGCTGACCCGCGCCGGGATCTGGCTGATGTCCCCGGTCAGGGCCTCGACCTGTTCGACGATCTGGCCGACGTCGATGTGCCCGGCGTCGGTCGACGAAATGACCTGCCCCTCGGCATCATCGGTGTCCGTTGCCGCCCCGAGGCGGATGGTCGCCGTGTACGCCTTGGTGGTCAGGGACAGCAGACCCAGCATCTTGGTGGCCCGCTCGACCCCGATCACCAGCACGCCGGTGGCCATCGGATCAAGTGTGCCTGCGTGGCCGACCTTCCTGGTCTTGAGCAATTTTCGGCACTTGGAGACCACGTCGTGGCTGGTCAGCCCCTGGGCTTTGTCGACGATCAGCAGTCCGGCACCGTCGAGACCCGAACTCAAGGTGCTCACAGCGAGATCACCGCGATGATCAGTCCGCCCTCGACAAGCCACCGGCCGTCGAACCCGAGAAGCGGCTCACCTCCGTCGATCGTGGCACCGTCGACGAGCAGATCGCTGCGAAACGTGCCCATGGTCCCCGTTTCTGTCTGTTGAAAAGTGATGTGTGCGTCCTCGAAACCGAGCCATCGTTTGGTCAGCGGAAACCAGGCCTTGTACGTTGCCTCCTTGGCGCAGAACAGGAGTCGATCCCAGTGGACTGAATCATCCCGTGCCGCCAAGACCTCCCGTTCGGGTTCCAGACTCACCGCGTCGAGCACCCCTTCGGGCAGCGGTGCGTGCGGTTCGGCATCCATACCCAGCGACCGCACCTGCATCGCATATCCCGCGATGGCGGCGCGATAGCCGTCACAGTGGGTCAGGCTGCCGACGACCTGACGCGGCCACAGTGGCTCACCCTTCTCACCGCGCATGATCGGCACCGGCTCGATACCCAACTGGCCCAGAGCTTCTCGTGCACAGTTTCTCGTGGTGACGAATTCCTTGCGACGCTTTTCGACAGCCCGCGCAATCAACCCGGCCTCGGCGGCCAAGGGTGCAAGATCGGGCATCTCACCAAACGATTCGGCCACCGCAACCCCGGAGGGCAACAGCTTTTCGATCATGGTGTCCCGCCTCGATTCTCGTCACGCTGCGCTCTGCGCGCCTTGATGTCCTCACGCTTGCGCGTCAATTGTTCGGCGAACTCCGCAGCCCGCTCCCGATAGTCGGGTGGCAATTCGAACCGGGCACCGTGTTCGGGCAGGTGCTCGGGCCGCAGACCCTCGTCGGGTGCAATCTTGCGGAGCAAGGGTTCGGGCAGACCACGACGGTTCCATTCGCGGGGGTAGCCGACCGAGACCTCTTCGAAGCGGACGTCGTCGTACCAGGTGGTCCGTGGGATGTGCAGGTGTCCGTACACGCAGCACGACGCGTTGTACCGCGTGTGCCAGTCGTCGGTCAGCTCACTGCCACACCACAACGCGAACTCGGGGTACATGAGCGCGTCGGTCGGTTCGCGCCGCAACGGCCAGTGGTTGATGAGTACCTTGGGCTCGGTCCGATCGAGTTGATCCAACCGCTTTCGGGTCTGCTCGATCCGGGCGCGTCCCCATGCGTCACGGGTCGGGTAGGGCTCGGGCGAGAGCAGGAACTCATCGGTGGCCACCACGTTGTTCTCGCGGGCCACAGCCAGCGCCTGGAGCTTGTTCGTGGTTCCTGCCGGCCGAAAGGTGTAGTCGTACAACAGGAACATCGGGACCACGCGGACCGGGGTCGACCCGTCACCGGCATCGAACAGCGGGTAGATGTCTTCGGGCGTCACGACGCCGAGGTCGCGGCACATCTGGACGAGGTAGTCGTATCGCGCCACCCCGAAGATCTGCATCGGGTCTTTGGCTGTGGTGTACAGCTCATGGTTGCCCGGAACCCAGATCACGGTCTCGAACCTCGCCTTCAGGCGACGCAGCGTGTCAGAGAGGTCATCGGTGCGCTCACTCACGTCACCGGCGACGATGAGCCAGTCACCTTCACCTTGCGGCTGGATCCTGTCGATCACCGATTCGTTGCCGCGATGTGCGACATGTAGGTCACTGATCGCCCACAATGTCGCCATGAATATCCCTTCGCGCGCCTGCCGGGGGCGGTTTGCCCCAACACGCGAGGGTAGCCGACTACACCACGGTGGTGTGTCCGGGCTCTTCGGCGGCCCGCGTCGTCAGCTGTGCTGCGACGGTTTGATACCGGTCGTCACCGACGCCGTCGATCCACCACTTGACACCGGCGACCGGCAGCGAGCCACCGTTCTCGACAACCCACCGCCGATACACATCGTCAGCCAGATCGACGGCGACGTCGGCGTCCTGATACGTCCCGGCGCTGCGTTCGAGTATCCGCCATCCGCGCTGGAATCGTGATCCGAACCGTTTCGCAGGCGTCAGCGAATCGACCATCGCACCCAGTGCGTTCAGTACCCGGTAGGGAACTTTCAGAGTCTTGTGCAGCATCACATCCTGCGGCTCGGTGACGAGCCGATTGTCCGCGAACACCAGCCCCGCTGCGCGTGCCTCGGCGACCATCCACTTGAGCGATCTGTTCGCCAGCTCGCACTGCTCGTAGCCCCCGCCGACATCGCTGTGCACACCGTCGAACCAGATCTGTTTGACGTCGGGGGTCGCCTTCTTTTTCTTGTTCTCCGTCCACAGGGCCGGCGCGAAAGCCCGCCGGCGCTCGTGAATTGCCAAGGCGTGCCTGGCGGTCGCGACCTGGGGTGTCAGCGACACGTTGTGAAAGCGGTAGTTCCGGCGTGTCACACCCGGAACACCCAGGGTTCCGACGGTGTCGAACACGCCGAGGAATCGAACGATGACGTCATTCTGGTCGTAGCAGTCGGTCTGGAAATCGGCTACATCCTCAGACCATTCGGGGGTGGGCTTCTCACCCTCGGCCGGTCGTCCCCGATAGAGCGGCATCACTTTCGACAGTTTGTTCTCCGCCAGTCCATCGGGTTTGAGCAGGCCGATCGCATCGATCATCCCCACCAGACTCCGCGCCGTGTATGCGCCGCGACTGAATCCGAACACATAGATCTGGTCTTCTTTTTCGTAATTCAATGACAGGAACCGGTAGGCCCCGACGATCGCCGCGTCGAGTCCCAGCCCGAATGCACCACCGACGAGCTTCTCGAATCGCGTGGCACCGGTACCGACTCCGGCGGCGTAGTAGACGATCTGGACGGGATGGTCTTTCGGTGTGGTTTCTATCGCCCTGGCGATCTTCTCGATGTTCGAGACGTCCTTGTCATCGGCGTTCTTCCATGTGCCGTCACAGCACACGACCAGGTTCTTCACGTCTATGCCCTCCCCCGAAGCAGTTGTCAGTTCTCGTTTTTCAGCAACGTCGCCAAGTCCGCGCGGTCAGAGAGATCGAGTTTGGTGCATGCCCGGTAGATGTGTCCTTCGACGGTGCGCACAGACACCGTCAACCGCTCGGCGATCGCCTTGTTCGACAAACCTGCCGCGACCAGCGTGGCGATCTCGCGTTCGCGGGCGGTCAGCGGCAACGGATGGGCGGCCGCAATCATCGCCGGTGTGCGCAGCCCACCACATTCTGCGGAGAGCCGGGCCGCAGTGGACGCCGACGCCGCCATCGCTGCCCGTTCGCCTGCGGTGTCGTGGACGGTGGCGGCCTGCGCAGCTGCGTCTGCGGCGGATACGAGCGCACCGATCTGCGCGAACTCGTCGACGCTGGCGTCCAGTGCCGCACCATCGCCTGCGGCTACCGCAGCAGCATGACGTGCGTACGCACCGACGAGTACACCGTCGATCTGACCTGCCAGTTCGGTCAGCCGCGGTGCCGCGGTCTCGTCGCCGAACCGGGCCGCGGCATGCAGGGCCTCGGCCTCGATGCTGAACTGCCCGGCATCGGCTGCCTGCTCGGCCGCCGCGCGGGCCTCCGAAATCGCTTCGCCGGTCACCCCCTGTGCCGCGGCGAGCCACGCCGCGGTGAGCTGGACCTGCGGGCCGAACACGCTCACGTAGCGACCACTGCGCTGCTGGGCGTCGGTCAGGACGCGAAGCGCATCGGCATCACGACCCAGCGCCGAATAGCATTGGGACACCATAATTCTGGCTGGAAAGGTCCAGGCCGCAGCCGAGGTGGTCTCAAGGGCGGCCAGAGACTGTTCGAAGCGGCCGGCGGCCGACTCCAGGCGACCTCGGGCCAGATCCACCAGACCCATCACGATGTTGGCTATCGCCCAGCCCAGGAACTGCCCCGCCGCAGTGAACTGCAGATTGCGACCTGCCTCTTTCTCGGCCTCGTCAAATCGCCCGGTGTAGACCAAGCCCATGACGCCGCCGTATCCGGCCATGAACTTCAGCAGGCCATCGATCTTCAGTTCCACCTCCCGGCCGCGGGCGGAGATTTCGGCGACCTCGGAGCCATGTCCACTCAGTGCCCGCGCCCATCCACCACCAAAGCAGGCCCATTCGAGCGCCCAGGGAGATGTCTGCGGCGCCCCGAGTACGCGCTGCGACCGCTCGATGGCCTCGTCCAGGCGCCCTTCGAACAGTGCGCAGGCCGACGCGATGCCGTCGACCACCTGCTCCAGCGCAGGATCGTCGATCCGATCGGACACCAGCGCGAGCACCTCATCAGCTCGACGGCTCTCGCCCATCGACCACAGCAGATTGCTGATTCGGGTCAACCCCCACTGCACCAGCTGCACCGGATCCATCTCGTCCGGGTCGAACGCGGTGAGAGTCTTCTCCGCGGCTTCGGTCCGCCCCTGCCAAAGCAGCGCCCGGGCAAGCAGATTCGCTGCGGTGAGCCCGCCACCGGCATCGAGCGCCGCGTTCGCAAAACGTTCACCCAACGGCACATTCGCCAACATGATCGCATCGTTGGCCGCTCGGCAGAGCAACTCGGCGTCCACCGTCTCGTCACTGTCGAGCGAGAGCTCCGCCAACCGGATCCGCTCCGCCGGGCCGCCGACCTCCCGGCCGGCCAGTGCTTTCACCAATTGACCACGCAGCCGGCGTGACGACGCGATACCGAGCCGGCGACGGATCACATCGCCGAACAGCGGATGTGTGTAGTGGACGTTGAACCGCGAACCCTCGCGCGCGACCCGGATCAGTCCTCGGGCCTCGGCGTCGTCGACCGCGGCGTCGCCGACCAGTTCACTCAGGACGTCCATGTCCAACGGCTCGCAGAACGTCAGAAGCTTGAGCACCTGCAGCGACGAGTCGTCGAGCTGATCGATCCGGCTCTCGAGCAACGATGCCAGCTCGGATGTGACCGCGGCCCGCCCCCGCAACTGCCACACACCCCGAACCTGGCGCAACGCACCGGAGTCCAACGCGCCTTCCACCAGGTGGTGCAAAAACAGGGCGTTACCGCCGGAGGCGTCCCAGATCACGTCCGCGCTCAGACCCTCGAGGTGGCCGCCGAGGACCGATTCGATCAGCTCGACACTCTGCTCCTTGGAAAACGGTGAGAGCACCAGACGCACCAGGTGCCGGTCTTTCCAGAGTGAGGTCACCGCATCGGGAACCACTTCACCGCTGCGCACGGTCGCGATGATCCGGACCGCCCGGTCGATGGCGAGCTGATGCAGCAACGTCGCGGACAGCTCGTCGAGCAGGTGCGCGTCGTCGACACCGATCACCGTGTCGCCCCCCGCCAGCAGGGCTGCACGCGCCGCGGACATGAATGTGACCGGATCGGTCGACGTCGCAGGCCCGACGAGATGGGCAAACGCACCCAACGGGATGCTCCGAGCCGATTCGGTTCCGGCCACCCAGCGCACCTGCCCCGACATCGTGCCGGTGGCGTAGCGCGCCAGAGTGGTCTTGCCCACGCCGGGTTCACCCGTGAGGACAACACCGAGGTCTGGTGCCTCGGACGCGAGAGCCGATTGGATCGTCTTGAACTCCCGCTCGCGTTCTATCAACGGCCATGTGCGAGCCACGGATAAATACTAGGCCGCAAATACCCAGGTTGGAGGTTAACTTTGCGGTGAATGCCCGTTCGCCACCGCAGTCCACCGGCCACCACGGACCCGCCACACGCCCGTGATCAGTCGAAGTGCCATGAACACAACCAATCCCGACCAGATTCCGGCCAGACCCCAGTCGAAGATCAGCGACAACCAGATCAACGGAAAGAACCCGAACAGTGCACAGGCCAATGTCGCATTTCGCAGGAATGCCGCATCCGCGCTGCCAAGGAGTACGCCGTCAAGAGCGAACACCACGCCGGCAACCGGCAACATCGCGACGAAGAACCACCAGGGTGTGCTGACCGCATCGAGCACATCGGGATCGGAGGTGAAGATCTTCGGCACCAGCGAACTCCCCAGCGCAAACAGCGCGGCCAGCACGATCGACACCCCGACCGACCACTGGGTCACGCGGCGGGTGACCCGCCAGGCGGCCGGAATCGCACCGGCACCAAGCGCCGCACCGACCAGCGCCTGGGCAGCGATCGCAAACGAATCGAGCAACAGCGCGACAAAGTTCCACAGCTGCAGCACCAACTGATGCGAGGCCACCGCCGCAACCCCGAAGCGACTGGCCACCGCGGCAGCCGACAGAAAGCAGATCTGGAATGACAGACTCCGCAGAATCAGGTCACGCCCCAATGCCAATTGCGAAATAATGACCGACCACCGGGGCCGACGACTCGGCACGTGTTCTCGCGTACATTCGGCGAGCACACGTACCGCGAACAACACCCCGGCCACGCCCTGCCCGATCACGTTCGCGACCGCGCTGCCCTCCAGGCCCATCTCGGGTGCACCCAGCAGTCCGTGTACCAGCAGTGGACACAGAACAGCTGAAATACCGAGCCCGACAACCACATACACAATCGGACGGCGGGTCTCCTGCACACCTCGCATCCACCCGTTGCCTGCCATCGACAACAAGATCAGTGGCACCCCGCACACCGCGATCCGAAGCCACGCGGTCGCCTCCTGCGCCACCGACCCGCCACCGGTCAACGCGTCCAGAATCCATGGCGCACCGAGCTGGACCACCGCAACAATGGCGGTTCCCACCCCGAGCGCGATCCAGGACGCCTGCATACCTTCGAACACGGCGCCGGCTCGATCACCCGCACCGAACTTCTGTGCGGCGCGCGCAGTTGTCCCATACGACAAGAACGTCAGCTGGGTACTGACCACCCCCAGCACCAGAACCCCTACACCCAGTGCGGCCAGATCGGTCCCACCGAGCCGGCCGACCACAGCCAGGTCGAGCATCAGATACAGCGGTTCGGCGATCAAGACCACCAGGGCCGACATCGACAGTCGCAGGATCCGCCTATTGGTCGGATTGACTTCTGGTGCGAATTCAGCGACCCCGGACGCTCCGGATTCCGTACTCACACGGAGGCGAGGAACTGCTCGACCACCTCGGCAGCGGTCCCGGAGGCTCCGAAACCGGCCGCGAGCTGATGACCACCGCCACCATGCGTCAGTGCGATCGGCACCAGATCAACCTTCGACTTCGCCCTCATCGACACAGTCCACTGACCGGGGGAAGATTCTTTGAACACCACTGCGACTTCCGCTTCAGCGGTGGTCCGGACGATGTCGACCACGCTTTCGCTTTCTTCCCAGCCCAATTCGGCAGCGGAAGCATGGTCGACCACGGCGTACACCAGTCCGAGTCCGTCAAAGGCCGACTTCACCAGAACCGCGGATTCGAGTGCGGCGGCGACCATGGCGAGCCAGCCAAATCTGTGGGTGTCGAGCAGAGTCCTGGTCCATCGCCGACCGTCGACACCGACCTCGAGCATTCGCGCAGCGATCAGGTGCGACTTCGGCCGGCCCCACTTGAAGGAACCGGTGTCCGTGACAACGCCGGCGTAGATGCAGGTCGCCATGTCGAGCCCCACACCGACACCGAGCGCATCGATGATCGACAAGACGAGCTCTGCGGTGCAATCAGCTTGAGGATCAATGTAATTGATCGTTCCGAAGCCGGCATTGGACACGTGGTGATCGACGACGATCGAATGCGTCGCCGCCTCGACCACCGTCGAAAGCGCGTCGAGGCGGTAGATGCTCGCACAGTCGACTGCGACCACCACGGGATAGCCGACAATATCCGCGGGGTCGATGATCAGATCTGCGCCGGGTAGTTGGGCCAGTGCTGTCGGCAGCTCCGTCGGTCCGGCAAAACTGACCTCGACGACAGCACCCAACTGCCGCAACGCATCCGCCATTGCCAGACCACTGCCGATCGTGTCGGCGTCGGGCCGGGTATGGCAGAGAACCGTGACCTCCGGAGCCGCGGACAACACTGCTGCGACAGAGCGCAACACCGGGTCGGTCGGAACCGGTGCGCTACTCACCGCTCGCCTGAGCCCGTGGCTTCGTCCCCGGAATCCTCATCGTCATCATCGGCGCGTGGTTCACGGTATGGATCGGCGTCACCGGCCGGAGCGGCATCCCGCGCAAGTCGGGCCACCTCTTCGTCCTGAAGACGGGCACGCTCGAGGAGCTCTTCCATCTCCCGTGCGGTGTCCGGGATCCGGTCGAGCACAAAGGTCAGCGTCGGGGTGAACCGCACACCGGTTCCCGCCCCGACTTTGGACCGCAGGACACCGGTGGCCTTGGCCAATCCGGCCGCCGCGGACGAATAGTCGGGCGGTGTATCAAGCGAGGGGCCCATCACCGTGTAAAAAATCGTTGCCTCGTGGAGGTCGCCGGTGACCTTGGCGTCGGTCACCGTCACATAGGCGAGCCGGGGATCCTTGATCTCACCCGCGATCGCCGACGCGACGATCGTCGAGATCCGCTTGGCCAGCCGCTGTGCCCGTGCTGGGTCTGCCATGGCAGCTCACTCTCCTGGTTTCCGGTGTATCCGGCCGCCGGCCGGACCACCCATTGTCTCTCATCCGCAACTCGTCGTTGTCGCAGCCGCGAACAGTCTCAATCGTCGCTGCCGCGAACAGTGCGTCGAACCGACAGTACTTCGATCTCGGGGCGACCCGAGACCAAGGCCTCGCAGGCGTCGAGCACCTCGCCGACGTGCCGGGTGTCGCCGGCAACTGCGGCGACACCGATACGGGCACGGCGGTGAAGGTCATGATCGTCGACCTCGGCGACCGACACCCGCAGACGCGCCAGTGATGCGACGATGGGTCGCACCACTGAGCGCTTCTGCTTGAGTGAGTGGATGTCGCCGAGCAGTAGGTCGATTTCCAGTGAACCGACGAACATCTCAGCCTGCCGGGACTATCAGTCCCGTGCCTTCTCCCGCAACTCGTAGGTCTCGATGACGTCGTCGACCTTGATGTCGTTGTACGTAATCGTCAGACCACATTCGTAACCGTCGCGAACCTCGGTGACATCTTCCTTCTCACGCTTGAGCGAGGAGATGGTGAGGTTCTCGGCGACGACCTTGTTGTCACGCAGCAGACGCGCCTTGGCGTTACGCCGCATGATGCCCGAGGTGACCAGACAGCCGGCGATGTTGCCGACCTTGGACGACCGGAAGATCGCACGGATATCCGCCCGGCCCAGCTCGACCTCTTCGTAGACCGGCTTGAGCAGACCCTTCAGCGCGCTCTGGATCTCGTCGATGGCCTGGTAGATCACCGAGTAGTACCGGATGTCCACGCCTTCGCGGTTCGCCAGCTCCGTCGCCTTGCCCTCGGCCCGGACATTGAACCCGATGATGATCGCGTTCGACGCCGACGCCAGGTTGACGTTGGTCTCGGTGACGCCACCGACACCGCGGTCGATGACGCGCAACTGCACCTCGTCGTCGATCTCGATACCCATGAGTGCCTCTTCGAGGGCTTCCACGGTTCCCGAGTTGTCGCCCTTGAGGATCAGGTTCAGCTGCGAGTGCTCCTTCAGTGCCGAATCCAGATCTTCCAGGCTGATCCGCTTGCGGCTACGTGCGGCCAGCGCGTTGCGCTTACGCGCATTGCGGCGGTCGGCGATCTGCCGGGCGATCCGGTCCTCGTCGACCACGAGCAGGTTGTCGCCTGCACCGGGGACCGACGTGAAGCCGATGACCTGGACGGGACGCGACGGCAATGCCGCGGTGACGTCTTCGCCGTGCTCGTCGACCATTCGACGAACGCGTCCGTAAGCGTCACCGGCAACGATCGAGTCGCCGACGTGGAGCGTTCCGCGCTGGATGAGCACGGTGGCCACCGGGCCACGACCGCGGTCGAGGTGCGCCTCGATGGCAACACCCTGCGCGTCCATGTCCGGGTTGGCCCGCAGGTCGAGCGAGGCATCCGCGGTCAGCAGCACTGCTTCGAGCAGTGCGTCGATGTTGGTGCCCTGCTTGGCCGAGATGTCGACGAACATCGTCTCGCCGCCGAAGTCTTCTGCGACCAGCCCGTATTCGGTGAGCTGGGCACGGATCTTCTGCGGATCGGCGCCTTCCTTGTCGATCTTGTTGACCGCCACGACGATCGGCACGTCGGCCGCCTGTGCGTGGTTGATCGCCTCGACCGTCTGCGGCATGACACCGTCGTCGGCCGCGACCACGAGGATCGCGATGTCGGTGGCCTTCGCACCACGGGCACGCATGGCGGTGAACGCCTCGTGACCGGGGGTGTCGATGAAGGTGACCAGGCGCTCGTTGCCGTCCAGTTCGGTGAGGACCTGGTAGGCACCGATGTGCTGCGTGATGCCGCCGGCCTCGCCCTCACGGACGTTGGCCTTACGGATCGTGTCGAGCAGTCGGGTCTTACCGTGATCGACGTGACCCATGACGGTCACCACCGGCGGACGCTGCTCGAGATCTTCCTCGCCACCTGCGTCCTCGCCATAGGTGAGGTCGAAGGAGTCGAGCAGTTCGCGATCTTCGTCTTCCGGGCTGACGACCTGGACGGTGTAGTTCATCTCGCCGCCGAGCAGCTCCAGCGTCTCGTCGTTGACCGACTCGGTCGCCGTGACCATCTCGCCGAGGTTGAACAAGGCCTGCACAAGTGCTGCCGGGTTCGCATTGATCTTGTCTGCGAAGTCGGACAGCGAAGCTCCACGAGCAAGGCGAATGGTTTCACCGTTGCCACGTGGCAACCGGACGCCGCCGACTGCGGGAGCCTGCATGCTCTCGTACTCGGCGCGTTTTGCCCGCTTCGACTTGCGGCCACGACGAACGGCACCACCGGGGCGACCGAACGCGCCGGCTGCACCGCCGCGACCACGGCCACCGCCACCGGGACGACCCCGGAATCCACCGGGAGGGCCTCCGGTCGGAGCACCGGTCGGAGCTCCACCGCCGCCACCACCGGGTCCACCACGGTAGCCACCGCCACCGCCTGCGCCGCCGGGACGACCGCCGCCGCCACCGGGTCCACCGCGGCCTGCGCCGGGTCCACCACGAGCGCCGCCGGGTCCACCGGGACCGCTGGGACGTGCCGAACGTGCCGGCATCGCACCCGGGTTGGGGCGAGGAGGCATGCTGCCGGGGCTAGGACGAGGTCCGCCCTGTCCCGGTGCGGGACGAGGACCACCCTGACCTGGGGCCGGACGGCCACCACCGGCGGCTGCACCACCGGCGCCGGGACGCTGTCCCCCACCTGGGCGGGGTCCACCGGCACCCGGTGCCGGACGTGCAGCGGGGCGCTCTACCGGTGCTGCACTCGAATAAGGGTTGTTGCCGACACGCGGTGCACGCGGGCCGGGCTTGGGGCCACCGGGGCGCGGTGCCTGAGCCGGACGCGAAGGAGCTGCGGCAGCCGGGGCTGCTGCGGCCGGGGCTTCGGGCGCGGCCGGAGCGGGAGTGCTCTTGGCCGGTGTTGCCGGTGTTGCCGGTGCGGGTGCACTCGGCGCCGGTGCGCTCGAGACGGGCTTCGACGGGGCCGGAGTCTGCGCAGCGGGGCGCGGGGCCGGGGTCGGAGCTGCCTTCGGCGCAGGGGTCGGCCGCTGTGCACCGGGCTTGGCACCGGTGGACGGTGCTGCCGGAGCACCTGCATTGCTTGTGGATACCGGTCCCGGACGCGCTGCGCCCGGTTTTGCCGGTGATGGTTTTCCGGCCGGGGCGTTGCCTCCGGCGGATCCTGATTGTCCCCCGGCGTTACCGGCGGGGGTGTCCTGTCCTGGGAAGGACTGGCGAAGTCGCCGGGCCACGGGGGCCTCAACGGTCGACGACGCAGATTTTACGAACTCGCCCTGCTCGCTGAGACGTGCAAGCACTTCCTTGCTTGTCACTCCCAGTTCCTTGGCCAATTCATGCACGCGGGCCTTGCCTGCCACTGCTCTCCTCACTTGGAGGTCGAGCGGCATTGCCCGCTACGACCTCGGTTTACGTCCGAAACGTGCTCATCGCAAGAACTTCACGGTGTGCTCATGTCTTCTGCTACCTGTTCCTTAGTGGCCGACTGATGCCGGCCTCTCTGTTTGGCTACCGATTCGATTTCTCGGCTCAGTAGATCGGTGTCGACGGTCAACCCGCCGATCCGAAATGCCCTTGCGAAGGCCTTGCGCTGAATCGCGGTTCCCAGACAATCGGGATCCGGATGCAGCCAGGCGCCACGCCCTGGCATGGTCTTGCGATGGTCCAACACAACCACCTTTGCGCTGTCGTCGCGCCGCACGACCAGCCGAACGAGTTCGGCGGCCGGGTGACACTGTCGACATCCGACGCACGTACGCATCGGCAGATTTTCGCGGTGGCGCGAAGGATCACTGTGGACCATCGACGAGTCTACCGTCCACTGCGAGTTAGATGCTAATGACACCCGTCTCGGCGCGTTTCCGCTCAGCTCGCACCTGCCGCAGACGGCTCGGAATCCGAGTCGGTCTGGGCGTCGCTGCGGATGTCGATGCGCCATCCGGTGAGCCGGGCAGCCAGGCGGGCGTTCTGCCCTTCCTTGCCGATGGCCAGCGACAACTGGTAGTCGGGCACCACGACTCTGGCGGCTTTGGCCACCGGATCGACGACTGTGACCGATACAACCTTCGACGGTGACAGTGCATTCCCGACAAACACGGCCGGGTCTGTGTCGTAATCGATGATGTCGATCTTCTCACCGGCGAGCTCGCTCATGACGTTGCGGACGCGTTGCCCCATCGGTCCGATGCAGGCACCTTTGGCGTTGAGTCCGGCAACCCCGGTGTGGACGGCGATCTTCGACCGATGACCCGCCTCCCGGGCAACCGCCACGATCTCGACCGACCCGTCCTCGATCTCGGGGACCTCGAGGGCGAAGAGTTTGCGCACCAGATTGGGGTGCGTGCGCGAGAGTGTGATCTGCAGGCCGCGGGATCCGCGTGCGACGCCGACGACGTAGCACTTGATCCGCTCGCCGTGCACATAGGTTTCACCGGGTACCTGCTCGGCGGGCGGCAGTACACCTTCTTGGCCCGTGGCCTCGCTGCCGATGCGCACGACCACCATGCCGCGGGCGTTGGCGCGCGCGTCCTGCTGCACCACGCCACCGACGATCTCACCCTCATGGGTGGAGAACTCGCCAAAGTTCTTGTCGTGCTCGGCATCTCGCAGACGTTGCAGGATCACCTGGCGGGCCGTGGTGGCCGCGATGCGTCCGAAACCTTCAGGGGTGTCGTCCCATTCGGAGATGACGTTGCCATCGGCGTCACGCTCTTGCGCCATCACCCGGACCTTGCCGGACTTGCGGTCGACGTCGATGTACGCGTGTGGTGCAAACCCGTCGGTGTGCCGGTAGGCCGTCAGCAATGCCGACTGGATGGTCTCGATGACGGCATCGATCGTGATGCCCTTTTCGGCCTCGATCATGCGAAGCGCTGCAATGTCGATATTCATTTGTTCCCTTTCCTTCTTGCCTCGATCTGCTCGGGATCAAGGCCGCACACCTCGAGTTCGGCAGCACTGGGCTCACCGAAGTCGACCTGTACAAACGCTTTGCGTACTGATGCCAATGCCACGGTCGTGGTGGCGAAACCCTTGCTTGTCTTCGTGACCAGTTGCACGCTGGTCTGATCCTCGTCGAGAGCCCCGATCCGGCCGGCGAGTCGCTCTGGCGGATCGGCGATGAGGTCGACAACCACTTTGCGTCCGGCTGCGCGGCGCCAGTGCCGCGGCTGTGTCAGCGGGCGGTCGACACCCGGTGAGGTGACCTCGAGGGTGTAGGTCGGCAATGCGGCCAACGCGTCGTCACCCTCGGCGCCGGTCTCGTCTTCCGTACCGTCGAGGATCGTCGAGACCGAGCGGCTCAGCTCGGCCAGCTCGTCGAGCGACGCACCGCCGTCGCGATCGACGACCAACTTGACCAGATTCTCCGGGCCCGTCGCCACCACCGACAGTTCCTCGACGTCGTATCCCTTGTCGGTGACTGCCGGTTCGATCAGTCCACTGATCCGTTCGTGGTCGATTGCCCCGGACATCGGTGTCTCCTCCATGTGCAGTTGTCAGGTCTTTACTCCGAACAGCTTAACGCCCCGGAGCGCCTGTCCTTGACCATCGACTGCGCCATCCGGTGACGAATGGGCCACAGTCGAACGGCGAACCGCCGAGCGGTGCGCGGGATCTGCCCTCGCCGACCCGGGCTGGCACTATTGACCGTGTGACGGTCAGTGAAGTTTCACCATCAGATGGCATTCGGGGAATCACGTCCTCCCGCCGCACTTTCCTGCAATCGGCAGTGGCGCTCGCCGCGGGCGCGACGGCGATCTCCGCGGTCGCGGCCTGCGGATCGGACGGCACGACGAGCGCGCAGCAACGACTGGCCGATCAGCTCCTACCTCAGGTCACCGCGGCCAACACCGACGCCGCCGCCGCGACGGCGGCGATTGCGGGCAACCCGGACCGGGCGGCGGCACTCACCGTCATCGCCGAACAACGGACAGCGCATTCGGTCGCCCTGACCGACGAGATCACCCGGCTCGACTCCGGCCGGGCTGCGACCGCGTCGAGTTCTGCCACACCGAGCCCCGCGGTGACCGCACCACCGACAATCGATGAACTCCGAACGCAGCTCACGGCGTCTGCGAACTCCGCCGGAAACCTGGCCATCGAACTCTACGGTTACGTTGCCGGCCTCCTCGGGTCGATCAGCGCCGGGACCACAACTCTTGCGGCGGTGCAGCTCTCATGACCCCAACCACCGATGCACTCGCCGTTGCCGTGACCGCGGAGAACGCCGCAATTTTCACGTACGGCGTAGTTGCGGCACACGCGGCGCCCTCGCGCCAGCAGGCGATCAGCGAATACACCGCCGAACACCGCGCACTGCGAACGGAATTGGAAACGGCTCTGACCGCGGTCGGCGCCCCGGTACCACCGGCGGCGGCCGGCTACAACCTGCCGATCACCGTCACCGATCCCGCGTCGGCGCTGACAGTCGCGCTGGCCGCCGAAGAGGACTGTGCAGTGGCCTATCGCAGCCTGCTCGAGCGGGCGTCCGATCTGGGCAGTCGCCGGCTCGGCCTTCAAGGACTGACCGGCAGTGCCCTCCGGGCAGCGAATTGGCGGGTGGTCCTGAGGATCTCACCGGCGACCGTCGCGTTGCCCGGCGGAGATCCAACTTAGCCCGAGTTGCGGATCGGCCCGGTCGATGACCGGGCCGATCGCGCGAACCGACTAGCGATTGGCGAGCAGTGCCTCGACCGCGGAATCGGAGGCGACCTCGGTCGCCTCTCCGGTGAAACGGTCGCGGATCTCGACGGTGCCGTTGGCCCAGCCGCGTCCGACGACCACGACCACCGGCATGCCCAGCAGCTCGGCGTCCTTGAACTTCACACCGGGGCTGGCCTTGCGGTCGTCGAGGAGCACGGACATACCGGCGGCGTCGAGGTCGGCGGCAAGACTCTGCGCACCGGCCCAGGCCTGCTCGTCCTTGTTCGCGATGACCAGGTGGATGTCGTACGGCGCCACAGACTTCGGCCAGCGCAGGCCTTTCTCGTCGTGTTGCTGTTCGGCGATGACGGCAACCATCCGCGAGACGCCCACACCGTACGAGCCCTGGATCAATCGGACCGGCTTGCCGTTCTCACCGAGGACGTCGACCTCGAAGGCATCGGTGTACTTGGTGCCGAGCTGGAAGATGTGACCGATCTCGATGCCGCGGGCCGCGACAAGGGTGCCCAGACCGTCCGGCGACGGATCACCGTCGCGAACCTCGGCGGCCTCGATGGTGCCGTCCGGCACGAAGTCCCGGCCGACGACCAGGTCGACAACGTGCTTGCCCTTTTCATCTGCACCGGTGATCCAGGCCGTACCCTCGACGATCCGCGGGTCCACCACGTACCGCACACCGTTGTCCTGCAATGCTTTCGGACCGATGTAACCGCGAACCAGGAACGCGTTGGCGGCGAAGTCGGCGTCGCCGATCATTTCGACGGAGGCCGGTTCGACGGCAGCTTCGAGTCGCTTCATGTCGACCTCGCGGTCACCTGGGATACCGATCGCCAGCAGTTCGGTCTCGCCGTCGGGCCTGCGCAGCTTGACAACGACATTCTTGAGTGTGTCCGCCGCGGTGAAGCCCCGGTCCGGGAACCTCTCCTGCGCCCAGGCGACAAGCGTGTCGATGGTCGGGGTGTTGCCGGTGTCGTACACGGTGGCCGCGGGCAGACCCTCGATCGGCAGCGCGGGCGGCGCCGGGGTGACGACGGCCTCCACGTTGGCCGCATAACCCGACTCCGGGCTGCGGACGTAGGTGTCCTCGCCGACTTCACTCTCGGCCAGGAACTCCTCTGATGCCGAACCGCCCATGGCACCGGAGGTGGCGGCAACGATCACGTACTTGACCTGAAGACGGCGGAAGATCTCCTGGTAGGCCTCGCGGTGGGCGTCGTAGGACGCCTTGGCACCGTCCAGACTCAGATCGAACGAGTAGGAGTCCTTCATGATGAACTCGCGTCCACGCAAGATGCCGGCCCGGGGACGCTCTTCGTCGCGGTACTTGGTCTGGATCTGATAGATCGTCAGTGGCAGATCTTTGTAGGACGAGTACTCCCCCTTGACCAACTGGGCGAACAACTCTTCGTGGGTGGGTCCGAGCAACATGTCGGCACCCTTGCGGTCCTTGAGCCGGAACAGCGCGTCGCCGTATTCGGTCCACCGTCCGGTGGTCTCGTAGGGCTCGCGCGGCAGCAGCGCAGGCAGCGAGATCTCCTGCCCGCCGATGTTGTCCATCTCCTCACGGACGACGGCCTCGACCCGGCGCAGCACCTTCAGTCCCAGTGGCAGCCAGCTGTAAACGCCGGGGGCGACACGGCGGACATATCCGGCGCGGACCAGCAGCCGATGGCTGGGCACCTCGGCGTCGGCAGGATCGTCGCGCAGAGTGCGCAGGAAAAGGTTCGACATGCGTGTGATCACGTCAGACACCATATCGCTGCGCCCACATCGGGCTGCATCCTGTGACCGGACCATGCCCCAGTCCGCCGAGTCGACCGGGCCGGGGCGGTGGCCGGGGTGGACCGATACGGTCTATCACTGTGTTGATCGTGCTGCCCCCCTCCGAGACCAAGGCCACCGGTGGCCGTGGCGCTCCCCTCGACCTCGACCTCCTCTCGCTGCCCACCCTGACGCCGCTGCGCCGCAAGATCGCCGACGCGCTGGTCACCACGGCCGGTGACCCGGTGGCCAGTCAGAAGGCGCTGGGGCTGGGCGTATCCCAGCTCGACGAGATCGAGCGCAACGCCCAGTTGTGGTCGAGTCCGACCTGTCCGGCGATCGAGCGGTACACGGGCGTGCTGTTCGACGCCCTCGATTACAAGTCGCTGACGCGGTCCGCGAAAGCCAAGGCCGCAGATCGGCTGGCGATCGGTTCGGCGTTGTTCGGCGTGGTACGCGCCACCGATCCGATTCCCGCATATCGGTTGTCGGCCGGATCGAAGCTGCCCGGATTCGGAACCCTCGCGGCCAACTGGAAGCCGGCGCTCACCGATGCACTCGTCGGGCTGGACGAGGATCTGATCATCGACCTACGGTCAGGTGGCTATCAGCAACTGGGTCCGGTCCCCGACGCCATCACCGTCACCGTGCTGACCGAGTCGTCCAACGGCACCAGGACGGTGGTCAGCCACTTCAACAAGCATCACAAGGGTGTGCTGACGCGATCGTTGCTCGGCTCACGCAAGCAGGTACGCGACGTCGACTCGCTGGCTGCGGTTGCCGTCGCGGGCGGTCAGCGTGCCGAGATCGGCTCGGACCGTGAACTGATCATCCTCACGGACTGAGCGCGTTCGACCTGCGCTCAGGCCGACCACTCGTCGGGATCGACCGAGGTGTTGGCGACCTCTTGGGCCGCCTGCCCCTCGGCCACGTCCTCCGGTGTGAAGCGCATGAACAGGACGACGATTCCGGCGGCCACCGCGATCAGCGCGCAGCAGACGAACGCAAGTCCGTAGCCGCTTGCCAACGCATCGAGTTGGCTCGCATCCATCTCGTCGACCGGCCCTGTGGTCCCACCTTCGGAGAGGGTGCGGCTGGTCACCATCGCGCCGACCGCAACCAACGCGACCGCGCCACCGAGGTTCTGTGCCACCTGCGCCAGAGCGGTCAACGGGCCGATCTCGTTGGGGCCGACTCCGGCCACCACCGACAGGGTGAGCGGGATGACCGCCATGCCGACGCCTGCACCGATCACCACGACCGGCACAAAGATGTGAGGGAAGTACGCCGGGGCCTCGCGCGCGATGCTCGCGGCGTACGCGCAGCCGGCAACCACCACCAGACCACCGAAGAGAACCAGCCAGCGTGGCTGGTATCGGAGCGCGAGTTTGGAGGCGATGGCCGCCGCGGTACCGAGCCCGAAGGCAAACGGCACCACTGCCATACCGCTCTGGATCGGCGAATACTTCAGGATTCCCTGCAGGTACAGCGAGATGAACACCGCCATGCACATGATGATGGCGCCGGCCAGCAGGATCGCCACCAGCGCCGCCACCCGGCTGCTGTTGGCGAACAATGAGAACGGCAGGATCGGATTCTCGGCACGGCGCTCGACGAATACGAACGCGACGAGTGAGGCCAGTCCGACGATCAGAGGGATCACCACGACCGGACGCAGCCAGCCGCCCGGCCCTTCGTTCACCGCCAGCACGACCAGCGTGCAGCCCAGCGTCGCCAGGACCGCACCCTTCACATCGAGGGACATCCGCTCGCCCTGCGATTCGCGCAGACACACAACGGCTCCGAGTACGACCAGCAGGCCGATGGGCACATTGATCAGGAACACCAGGCGCCATGAGAGCTCGGTGAGCACTCCGCCTGCGATCAACCCGGCAACCGATCCGATGCCGGTCATCGCCGCATACACGGCAAATGCCTGGTTACGTGGCTTGCCGGGCGCAAACGTGGTCGCCACCAGCGCCATCGCGGTCGGTGCGGCCACCGCCGCCGACGCACCTTGCAGGGCGCGTCCGATGATCAGGCTGATCGGATCCCAGGCCAGACCACACAGCAATGAGGTGACCGTGAACGCGGCAACACCGGCGACGAACATACGTTTGCGGCCGAAGGTGTCGCCGAGGCGTCCACCGAGCAACATGAGCCCACCGAAGGCCAGCACGTACGCGGTGATGATCCACGCACCGCCGCTGTCGGACAGACCGAGCGCGTTCTGGATCCTGGGGAGCGCCAGCGCCGCGACCGTGCCATCGAGCACGACCAGCAGCTGCATTCCGCCCAGCACGGCGATCTGCGGGCCCCACACACGGGTCTGGCCGACGTCAGAGGCCACAGCTGGTGATGAGGTCATGGGGATCGAGGCTACCGGTGCCGGACTCCCGCTTCACAATCATGGTTGTAACGATCGCACGGTGGATCTACGTGTCACAGCGCCACATCAAAACCGGCAACCGGGCCGATCACCACGATGGCGGGTGGCCGGACCTGTGCGTTCTTGGCGTCCACCGCGGCCTCGCCGAGCGTCGTCCGGACTACCCGCTGGCTGCTCAGGGTGGCGTTTTCGATGATGGCCACCGGGATTGTCGCCTCCCGGCCGCCGTTCATCAGTGCGTCGGCGAAGATGTCGAGACGTTCGACCGCCATCATCAGGACGATGGTGCCCCGCATCTGTGCCAGTGCCGGCCAGTTGACCAGGGAATCGGGGTGATCGGGCGGGATGTGCCCGGAAACGATCACGACCTCGTGGGTCACGCCCCGGTGGGTCACCGGGATGCCTGCCGCCGATGGTCCGGCGATGGCACTGGTGATCCCGGGGACCACGGTGACCGGGACGCCCGCGCCAACGCACGCCTCGAGTTCTTCGAAGCCGCGCCCGTAGACATACGGATCGCCACCCTTGAAACGGACCACGAACTTTCCGGCCTTGGCGCGCTCGATGAGGACGTCGTTGATGGCCTCCTGCTTCATCGCCCGGCCGTAGGGCACCTTCGCGGCATCGATGATCTCGACGTGCGGTCCCAGTTCGGCCAGCAGGGCCGGTGGCGCGAGCCGGTCGGCGACAACAACGTCGGCGGCGGCAAGCAGACGTCGTCCCCGCACGGTGATCAGATCCGGGTCGCCGGGTCCTCCACCGACCAGCGCCACACCGGCCGGCTGACGTTCCTGAGCGGCTGCTTCGAGCCCGGCCGCGCCGAGCTCTCCGCCACCGAGCGCCTGACCGATGGCAGTCCGCACGGCAGCGGAGCGACGGTGATCACCAGCTGCCAGGACGCCGACCGTCAGATTGTCGTGACGCAGCGAGGCGGGCGTGACGGCGGTGCCGTGGCGGGCGTCGTCGGCGCGGACGCAGAAGATCCGGCGCTGCTCGGCCTCGGCGACCACGGCGGCATTGACGTCCGGGTCGTCGGTACAGGCCAGGGCGTACCACGCGCCGTCGAGGTCACCGGATTCATAAGGACGGGCGTGCAGGGTGATGCCGGGAAACGACTCCACCGTTGGCGTCGCCTCCGGCGTGATCACGTGGATGTCGGCGCCGCTGTCGGCAAGTGTGCCGAGCCTGCGCTGCACCACCGAGCCGCCGCCGATGATCACCACCCGCCTGCCAACAAGATTCAGCCCGACGAGGTAGTGGTCGTGGCCCATCTCGGGTGTCGATTCGGTCATGCGTAGACCGTACTGTGGGCCCCCGGCGGGAATTGAGTGGACACCGACCATGCAGTGTCAGAGAGGCAGTTCCCCGGTCTCCCGGATCCGGGCCCATACGTCGGCGGAGGGTATCCCCTGCCGATGTGCGGCCGATGCGATCATCCGGGCCAGCATGCGCGAGGCAAGGTATTCGGTTTCGGTACTGTCCGCGGAATCTGCACGGATCTGGTTCCACCAGCTGATGTTCCCGCACTGCGCGGCCTCTGCCATCGCGATCACCGCGTCGAACGGCACCTTCCGTTGTCCGACGTCCTCGATCGTCACGACGCTGCCAGTTCATCGCGAGCGAGCATGCGCGCACGCGATCGTTCGAATCGATCGACTTTGCCCTGCAGGTCTTCGAGGAATACGGCCAACTCGTCGCGGGTGCGTTCACCTTCGGGACCGAAATCGGTGCGCTCGAAGATGTTCCATTTGCGCAGGACCGGTTCGACAACCTCGTGCAGATGCTGCGGGAGATCGTATATCCCGGCCTTGGCGATCAGCACGGCGTTACGCCGGAACCCCGGCATCGAGGCGCCCGGCATCTGGAACATGGACAGGACCAGGGCAATCGCCTTGATGGTCTGGTCGGGAGTCAGGTCGAGCGCACCGGCAACGATGTTGCGATAGAACAGCATGTGCAGGTTCTCGTCCGCGGCAACCCGCGCGAGCATCCGGTCGGCGATCGGGTCGCCACACGCCTTACCGGTGTTGCGGTGCGACACGCGCGTCGCGAGTTCCTGGAAGGTGACGTAAGCCACCGCAAACAGCATGTCCGAGGACCGGTCTCGATTCCCGTCATCGGCGGGCATCGGGTAGAAACCCTGGGTCATGTGGATCATCCGGGCCTCTTCCAGCGCCACCGGGTCGACACCACGGGTGACGACCAGGTAGTCACGCATGACCACGCTGTGCTTGTTCTCTTCCGCGGTCCACCGGCCCACCCAATAACCCCAGGCGTCGTCAAGGGTGAAGTTCTGCGCGATCACCCGGTGATAGGACGGCAGGTTGTCCTCGGTCAGCAGGTTGGTGAACATCGCGGCCTTGGCTGTCTCATCCAACTGGGACTGACTCGGATCCCAGTCGATTCCACCGAGTGCGGCAAAGTTCCGCCCCAGATCCCATGGCACGAAGTCGTGCGGGTGCCACTCCTTCGACATCGCCAGATGCCGGTTGACCTCTCCTTCGCAGACGGGCAACAGCTCGCGCAGCAGATCCGACCCGGACATCGTTTTCATGCGTCCGAGTCTGCCTCCGGACAACCTGTCCGCGCGTGGGTCGAAAGTCCCTGTTCGCCGGGGCGATCGCCTCGTTTTGTGGTGCGGTACTTTGAAATCCATGACGGCGAAAATCAGGGCATTTCTGGTCGATGATCACGAACTGGTACGCCGCGGACTCCGGGACCTCCTCGGCACGGCAGAGGACATCGAAGTGGTCGGTGAGGCCTCAAGTGTCAGTGAGGCATTGGTTGCGATCACCGCCGCGGTACCCGACGTGGCCATCCTCGATGTCCGGCTACCCGACGGCAACGGCGTCGAGTTGTGTCGCGAGATCCGCAGTGCCACACCGTCGGTGCAATGCTTGATGCTCACCTCGTACGCCGACGATGAGGCGTTGCTCGCGGCCGTGATGGCCGGCGCCGCCGGGTTCGTTCTCAAGCAGATCCTGGGGCACAACCTGGTGGCCGCGGTGCGCACGGTCGGCACCGGCGGATCACTGCTCGATGCCGGGAGTACCGCGGCGTTGATGGCCAAGCTGCGGGCCGACGGCAACGGCGTCGATCCACTTGCCGAGTTGACCGGTCAGGAACGTGAGGTCTTTGCGCTCGTCGGAGAAGGGATGACCAACCGTCAGATCGCTGCGAAGATGTTTCTCGCCGAAAAGACCATCAAGAACTACGTGTCCCGGATCCTTGCCAAACTCGATCTGCAGCGGCGCACGCAGGTTGCTGTGATGGCCACCAAACTGAAAGAAAAGAACGAGCGCGGCCGTCAGCCCTAGCGGACCTACAGCGGCACGGTCCAGGTGATGGTGGTCCCGCCGCCTGCAGTGTCGGAGATGGCGAACGTGCCATCGTTCTGCTCGGCCCGTCGCGCGAGATTGTTCAATCCGCTGTGCGCCGCGGTCGCACCGATTCCTGTTCCGTTGTCTGTGATCGAAATACTCAACACTTCGTCCGCGGAGACGAGGACGTCGATTCGATCTGCCTTCGAATGCCGAAGCGCATTGGAAATACCTTCGCGTAGAACAGCTTCGATATGCCCGTCGAGCCGCGACGGGACAAGTGTGTCGACGGGTCCGGCAAAGCGCACCGACGGTGAGATCGGCGCATGGGCCGACAACTCGGTGACGATGTCCAGTGCCCGACGTCGCAGGGTGGCCGAATCCTGGGCGCTCTCCCCCGAGGTGTTGAGGTCGAAGATCGACGTACGAATCTGCTCGACGGTCCGGTCCAGATCGACGATCGCCTGACTGAGCTGACCGTCATCACCGATCCGAGACGAGAACGACTGCAACGACATCCCGATCGCAAACAACCGCTGGATCACGTGATCGTGGAGGTCCCGGGCGATCCGGTGACGATCGGTGAGCATGTGCATCTCACGTGTCACCGCCTGCTGCAGCTCGTAAGCCAGCGCCATCGACGCGATGTCGGCGGTGGCGATCAGACCCGACTCTTCCTCCTCTGCCCAGACGGGACGCTCGGTGTGCGTCAGCATCATCACGCCGAATCGCCCGCCGGCGCGCAACAGCGGCACCATGCTCACCCACGCCGCCCCGCCGCGCACCAACGGTGCCGGGACATCGCTTGCCGAGGCGACCTCGATACCCGAGAACTGACCCAGCTCGAAAGCGCCCACTCGCGGTAATTCACCGGTGTGCGCCAGCACATTGGCCCGATTGTCATCGGTTCCGAGGATGAAAACATCTGTGGCCCCGGCCAAGTCCGCGAGGTCCACGGCCAGCGCGGTGAGCGTGTCCTCCAGCGCGGCCCCCACCAGCGGTCCGGATCCCCGGCGCGCGAGCATCCGCATCCAGCGCTCCCGCGTGCGTGCACTCTCGAACAGCCGGGCGTTGTCGATCGCGACACCGGCCGCCGCCGACAGCACGCGTACCGCCACCTCGTCGGCTTCGTTGAAACCCCCGCCGGTTACTTTCTCGGTGAGGTAAATGCTGCCGAACACCGCGCCGCGGACGATGATCGGCGCCCCGAGGAATGTGGCCATCGGCGGATGGTTGGCCGGGAATCCCACCGCGCTCGGGTGCGCACCCAGCTCGTCGATACGCAGCACCTGCGGATGGTTGATCAGCAGGCCCAGCACACCACGGCCCACCGGTAGATGGCCCATCGTCGCCCGCACCTGAGGTTCGATACCCGTGTGAACAAAAGCCGAGAGCTGTCCGTCATCACCGCGCACACCGAGCGCGCCGTACCGGGCATCGAGTGCATCCACGGCAACGTTGATGATCCGCTGCAGGGTGGCGTCGAGATCCAGGCCGCTGCCGACCGCCAGCACCGCTTCGAGCAGCTCCCGCATGACCACCGGACTGTCGCTGAGCTCGGACATGTCGATCCCGGCCAACAGGCCCGCCGTCAGATCCAGCTCCGCTGATCCACCACTCATCGTCGCTCCCCGGTCATCGTCGCTCAGCAGGGGCTCGGCGCGCGGCAGCCACCAGACGCGACACCGCCTCTGGATTTCCCGCCGGATGTGTGTGCAGGTAGGACGCGTGAACCTGGGCACCCGGCCGCGCCGACGTCCAGCCTTCCCTCTCGGCCACCCCGTCCCGGCGCCAGCCCCAGGCCGTGGGCACCGAATCATCCACTGCTGTAACCGTTGTGCGATGGAACTCGTGTCCCCGAACCCTCGTGCCCGCGGAGAACAACATGGAATCGGTGATGGCCACCGCATCGCGATAGCCCAAGGTAAGTCTCTTGCCGAACGTGCCCCGTAGCGGCAGCACTCCGGCCATCGCGTGGTTGTCCAGACTCTGCGACAGATACAGCAGGCCTGCGCACTCGGCATGGATCGGGACCCCCGAACCGGCCGCCGCACGCAGCGCGGTGAGCAGCGGTCTGTTCGACGCCAACGCGGCGGCATGTTCTTCGGGGAATCCGCCTCCGACCACCACTGCCGTACAGCCGTCCGGGAGGAGGTCGACCACCGGATCGAAGGTGACCACATCGGCACCAGCGGCCCGGAGCAGTTCGCTGTGTTCGGCGTAGCCGAATGTGAAAGCCGCACCGGCGGCAACCGCGATCACCGGCCGCGGGCCCTGCTGTTCCGGTGTTCTGACCTCGTCATCGGCAGACCAGATCGGACCGGAGCGACCTGCCGGTCCGATGTCGGCCGCCGCCACCAGCGCCGGCACATCCACTGCGCCGCCGACCAATTCGGTCATCGCATCGATGGCGGCAATTGCTTCGGGACCGCGTTCGGCGGCCGGGATGAGTCCGAGGTGACGCGAGGGCACCGCCATTTCCGGGTTGCGCGGCACCGCGCCGAAAACCTGAAGTCCGGCGCGGTCGCAAGCCTGCCGCAGTACGTATTCGTGTCGCGGTGATCCCACCCGGTTGAGGATCACGCCGCGGATGTCTATGCCCGGGTCGAAGCTGACGAACCCGTGCAGGATCGCCGCCAGGGACTGGCTGTGCCCGGATGCGTCCACGACCAGGACCACCGGTGCCCCAAGGAGGTTGGCCACCTGCGCAGTCGATCCGGGAGCGATCGCGGGCATGTGATCTTCGGTGATCCGACCGTCGAACAGGCCCATCACGCCTTCGATCACCGCGATGTCACATCCGGCCGAACCGGATCGGTACAGCGGACCGATCCGTTCCTCCCCGACCAGAACCGGATCGAGGTTGCGCCCCGGCCGACCGGCGGCGATGCCGTGGTAACCGGGATCGATGTAGTCCGGCCCCACCTTGAACGGTGCGACCTGATGGCCTGCCCGCGCCAGAGCACCGATCAACCCCGTTGTGATCGTGGTCTTTCCACTCCCCGATGACGGGGCCGCGATGACGATCGCCGGTGGGGACGAGGTCACCATTCGATGCCCTTTTGACCTTTACGGCCGGCGTCCATCGGATGGCGCACCTTCACCATCTCCGTCACCAGATCGGCGGCCTCGATCAGCGCGGCAGGCGCCCGCCGACCGGTGATCACCACATGTTGTTTACCCTCACGGCTGCCGAGCACGTCGAGGACATCGTCGAGGTCGATCCACCCCCAGTTGATGGGATACGTGAACTCGTCGAGGACATAGAACTGATGCTCCCCTGCGATGATCCGGCGGCGTATCTCGGCCCATCCCTGCGCAGCTTGCTCGGCATGGTCGGCATCCCCGCTTGCATGGCGTATCCACGACCAGCCCTCGCCCATCTTGTGCCACTGCACCGGACCGCCCTGCCCGGTGGTGCTGTGCAGTTCTCCGAGCGCGGTGAGCGCGCTCTCCTCGCCGACCTTCCACTTCGCGCTCTTCACGAATTGAAAGACGCCGATGTCCAGACCGGCGTTCCAGGCACGCATGGCCATTCCGAAGGCCGCGGTCGACTTACCCTTGCCATCGCCGGTGTGCACAGCGAGCACCGGCTGATTGCGCCGCGCACGTGTGGTCAGTCCGTCGTCCGGAATAACAGATGGAACACCCTGGGGCACAACATTTCCCTTCTACACCGAACTCGCCGACGACTCATCCGAGTCGCTCATGCCGCCGATCTGACAACCGCGGCGACGCCACCGGCGGTCAGGTCGGCAAGCTGCACACAATCGCCACCCAACTGCCCGGCCAGCGCTCGGGCCAGGCCGAGGCGGACCAGACCCTGTTCACAGTCCACCACGATCGCCGACGTGCCGTCACGACGCAGTCGGTCTGCGGCGGCACCGGCGCGAGCCAGGGCGCCGCTCCCCGAGGTGGCCCGGCCGTCGGTCAGCACAACCATCAGTGGTCGCCGGTTCGGTTCTTTATAAGCATTGCGGCGCACCACGTCTCGAGCTACCAACAGCCCTTCGGCCAGCGGCGTCCGGCCACCGGTCGACACGCCGGTCAGCCTGCGCACCGCGGCGTCCACCGACCGCGTGGGCGGCACGGTGACCTCGGCGCCTGCGCCTCGAAGGGTGACCACCGCGACGCGGTCGCGGCGCTGGTAGGAATCGGTGAGCATCGACACGACCGCACCCGACACGGCATCGAGTCGTTTGCGCGCGGTCATCGAACCCGACAGATCGAGAACGAACACCACGAGATTGCCTTCTTTGCCCCGCCGCTCGGCGTACCGGATATCCTGCGGCAGCACCTGCAGTGCGCCCTGGCCGCGTTCGATGTGCTCGTCGGCGGCCGCGAGGATCGTGCCCATCAGGTGCACTCCATGGCCGCCATCGCGCACCCCACGGACCGCCTGTCCCCGACTGCTCAGTGAGGGTGACCGTCGCCCTGGTTCGCCGTTGCCGACGCCGGTTGCGCGTAGGGCCTTCACCGCGCCACCACGGCGGTCCGGCGAGAAACCCGGACCCGGTGGTGGTGCGCCACCGCCTCCGGGGTTGTCCGGATCGGGATCGGTTTCACCGGATTCGGGTGTCCCGGTATCGGGTGGTGCCGAATCCTGGGGCGCCGAATCATCCGGGGCACTGTTGTTCTCGGTATCGGGGTCCTGTGGTGACTGCTGATCGGCCTTCTCGAGGGCGTCGTCGATCTGCTGCTCGGTGAGGCCGGGTTCATCGAACGGATCTCGCCGACGTCGGTGCGGCAACGCCAATTCGACGGCGCGGCGAACATCGATGTCCTCGACCTCCACGGCTCCGCGCCACGCCGCATGGGCCCGCGCAGTGCGGGTGACCACGAGATCGCCGCGCAGACCGTCGACCTCGAGCTCCACGCAGGTGGCCGCGATCCGGCGCAGCTGCGCAGCCGGTAGAACAACCGATTCAAGTGCAGCCCTGGCCTTTTCGATCGCAGCGGCGATCTCGGCGTCGGCGTCGGCATACTCCGCCGCAAATCCCGCGGGATCGGACTCGAACGCCATCCGGCGTTCGATCACCGCAACGCGCAGCGACACCTCACGCGGTGCGGTCACGTCGACGGCCAGCCCGAATCGATCCAGCAGTTGCGGTCGCAGCTCACCCTCTTCAGGGTTCATCGTGCCGACCAGAACGAATCGCGCAGATTGGGTGTGCGACACACCATCTCGTTCGATGACTACCCGGCCGGTCGCGGCCGCGTCGAGCAGCACGTCGACAAGATGGTCGGCGAGGAGATTGACCTCGTCGATGTAGAGGACTCCGCCGTCCGCATGGGCCAGCAGTCCGGGGGTGAAAGCCTTTGCCCCTTCGGCGAGGATCTTCTGCAGATCCAGCGAACCGATCACACGGTCCTCGGTGGCGCCGATCGGTAGTTCGACAACCGTGGCCGCAGAATCCCCGCGTCGGGGCAGCAATGGTCCCAGCGCACGAACCACCGTCGTCTTGGCTGTTCCCTTCTCGCCGCGGATCAGCACCCCACCGATCGACGGTGCGATCGCGGACAGGATCAGAGCAAGCTTGAGCTGCTCTGATCCGACCACCGCGCTGAACGGGAACCGGAGATCCGGTTCCGCCATGGTTGTCACACCGTCAGCGATATCCGCCACGCTTCATCGGTGTATGCGGAACACCGTCGAGCAGGTATTCCTCACCATCGACGACAAAACCGTGCTTGGCATACATGTCGACCAGGTAGGACTGTGCGTGAATATTGCACAGGTCCGATCCGACGTCGGCCAACGCAGTCTGCAGCAGACGACTGGTGTGACCTTGGCCACGACGCGAACGCTCGGTGCAGAGTCGACCGATCCGGAACGACTTGCCACCGTCGTGCTCTTCGATCAGGCGCAGGGTGCTGATGATCTCGCCGTCTTCTTCCAGCCACAGGTGCCGAGTGTCGGGATCGAGGTCGCGACCGTCGAGTTCGGCGTACGGACAGGCTTGTTCGACGACGAACACCTCCAGCCGCAACTGGAAAATCTTGTACAGCGTCGGCATGTCGATGTCCTGGGCCCAGCTGCGGTGCAGGCTAGCGGTGGCTGTCATATGGGATACCTATCACACGCCGGCAGGTGCTGCCAGGTGAGCAGATGCCTCACCGGTGCCCTGACCGTTGTTGTCGACCAAGTTCAATACTTTCGATGACCAATCCCACACCTGACCGAACAGATGCGGGTTGTCGTTCAGCTTGGTGCCGTATGACGGGATCATCTCGGTGAGCAGTGGCTCCCAGGACTGGAAGTGCTTCGGGAAGCAGCGCTGCAGGACGTCGAGCATGGCCGGGACCGCTGTCGAAGCGCCCGGTGAGGCACCCAGCAGACCCGCGATGCTGCCGTCCTCGGCTGCGATCACCGCAGTACCGAACTCGAGCGCACCGCCGCGACCCTTCTTCCGGATGACCTGCACCCGCTGACCGGCGACGATCATCTCCCAGTCCTCGGCGGCAGCACGCGGCACGAACTCGGACAGCGTCTCGACGCGGTCCGCGGGCCCGGCGGCAAGTTCACTGATCAGGTACTTCAGCAGACCGAATTCCTTGGGAGCGATCGACAGCATCGGGATCGCGTTGCCCGGCTTGATCGACGCGAGCAGGTCGGTGTTCTTGCCCTCTTTGAGGAACTTCGGCGACCAGCCTGCGTAGGGGCCGAACAGCAGGCCTGCGGTGCCGTTGATCACGCGGGTGTCGAGGTGCGGGACCGACATCGGAGGTGCGCCCACCGCTGCCTTGCCGTACACCTTGGCGCTGTGCTCGGCGATCAACTCTTTGTTGGTGCAGCGGAAGAACGCGCCACTGACCGGGAAGCCACCAAATCCCTTGGCCTCCTTGATGCCTGACTTCTGCAGGAGCTGCAATGCGCCACCACCGGCACCGACGAACACAAAGCCCGCCTTGACGGTGGACTTCTCCTTGGTGCGCAGGTTCTTGACCTTCAGCCGCCAGCTGCCGTCCGATTCCTTGTTCAGGTTCGTGACGGAATGACCGAAGTTGACCGTGGCACCGGAGCGACCGACAAAGCCGAGCAGTTGCTGGGTCAGCGCGCCGAAGTCGACATCCGTGCCGCCGGTGAACCAGTTGAGCGCCACCGGATCCGAGAAGTCGCGACCGGCCGACATCAGCGGCAGGCGCTTGGTGAACTCGGTGGGGTCGGTGATGTATTCCATCCCCTTGAAGAGGGTCTCCCCGGCAAGATTGTCGTAACGCTTGCGGAGGTAGTCGACGTTCGACTCGCCGTGAACGAAGCTCACATGCGGGATCGGGTTGATGAACTCCTCGGGAGAAGAGAGCACACCCGTCTCGACCGAATTGGCCCAGAACTGCCGAGACACCTGGAATTGTTCGTTGATCGTCAGCGCCTTGGTGATGTCGACATCGCCGTCAGCGGTCTGCGGGGTGTAGTTCAACTCACACAACGCGGAGTGACCTGTGCCCGCGTTATTCCACGGATCACTGCTCTCGGCGGCGGCCGCATCGAGTCGCTCGAAAATGCTGATCGACCATTCCGGCTGCAGACGATGCAACAGCGTCGCCAGCGTGGCACTCATGATTCCGGCGCCTACCAGCGCAATGTCGGTTGTGATCACTCCACCGTCGCGCGGGGTTGCAGACTCAGACACTCCAGCTCAACTTCCTGTTCCAGCCTATCTACGTGTGGCGACCATTGTCTCTCATCAGTCGTGGTGCACTGCAACTGGTCCGCCCTTGCCGCACCACGAAGCCACTGCCCGCGGCGCTGGCTACAGTGGACAACCGTGGCACCTTCCTCCTGGCAGCCCGACGCCCTCGGCCCGGACTTCTCGACATTGACCTTCGATCTGGGAACCGATCCCGACGGTGAAGGCGAGATCGTCGCAACCCTGATCCGGCATCGGACGCCAGAGGCGACCACGGCCGCGGTCCTCTATGTCCACGGCTTCACCGACTACTTCTTCCAGCGCGAACTGGCAGAGTTCTTCACCTCGCGCGGATATGCATTCTATGCGTTGGACCTGCGTAAATGTGGCCGTTCCCAGCGCCAGAGACAAACTCCACACCAGATCACCGACCTGGCGGCCTACGACACCGAACTCGACCTGGCCATGGCCCAGATCAACTCCGATACCGACGCTGCGCCCGTGATCGTGGTCGCCCACTCCACCGGAGGCCTCGTCACTCCGCTCTGGCTCGACCGGCGCCGCGCGCGTCCCGACACCGCGGTCGGTAGGCCGGCCGGGCTGATCCTCAACTCCCCCTGGTTCGATCTGCAGGGTGCGCCGATCCTGCGCACCGTCGGAACCACGGTGATCAATTCGGTCGCCCGCGTACGGCCGACGACAGCCATCCCGCGCAAGCTCGAGGGCGCCTATGGCCGAAGCCTGCACAACTCGATGCACGGCGAATGGGACTACGACCTGAACTACAAACCGCTGGACGGATATCCGGTGACCTTCGGATTCCTCAGCGCGGTCCGCCACGGCCAGGCCCGCTTACACCAAGGCCTCGACGTCGGCGTCCCGTCATTGGTGTTGCGCTCCGACGCCACCACTCTGGCCGGGCCCGGTCCGGACGGCGTGGTTCCGCACATCGATTCGGCCGACGGCGTCCTCGACACCAGACAGATCACACGCTGGGCCGGATGCCTCGGTGACCGCATCTGCGTGGTCCCGGTGCCCGGCGCCCGACATGACGTCTTCTTGTCGAAAACGGGCGTACGCGAACTCGCGTATGCCGAGATGGACAACTGGTTGCACAGCAACCAAAAACGAATACGAGGTGGACAGAATGCCTGAACCCACAGTGATCCAGGAACCGACCAGGGTCGACCTGGCGATCATCGGATCGGGTACCGGTAATTCGATTCCCGACGAACGGTTCGAAGATCAGCAGATAGCGATCTTCGAGGAAAGCATCTACGGCGGGACCTGCCTGAACGTCGGCTGCATCCCCACCAAGATGTTCGTCTACGCCGCCGAGGTCGCCGAGACCATCCGCGAGGGTGCACGTGTGGGTGTCACCGGTTCGGTCGACAAGGTCGATTGGCCGGGCATCGTGCACCGCGTCTTCGGGCGCATCGACCCGATCTCCGCAGGTGGCAAGCGCTACCGCGTGGAGGACTGCGACAACATCACGGTCTACTCCAGCCATGTGGAGTTCGACGGTGTCGATACCGACGGACGGTACCGTTTGCGCACTGCCGCAGGCGATCTCGTTCTGGCCACCAAGGTCGTCATCGCTTCGGGTTCGCGGCCGGTGATACCCGATGCCATCACGGACAGCGGCGTGAAGATACACACCAACGACGACATCATGCGACTGCCGGAGGTGCCCGAACATCTCATCATCGTGGGCAGTGGTTACATCGCGGCCGAGTTCGCCCACGTCTTCGGGGCACTGGGTTCGAAGGTGTCGATCATCGCCCGCAGCGGTGCACTGCTGCGGGCCCAGGACCACGACATCTCCGCACGGTTCACCGAGATCGCCACCGAGGCTTGGGATGTGCATCTCAACTCCAAGCTGACCACCCTCGAGCCCACGGAGCGTGGTCTTCGGATGGAACTCGCCGACGGCACCGTCCTGGACGCCGATGCATTGCTCGTCGCTGTCGGCCGCACACCGAACTCGGACAAACTCGGGCTCGAGACCATCGGGGTCGGAGTCGACGACGAAGGCCGGATCCGGCGTGACGCGTTCGGCCGCACCGCAGCTCGAAACGTATGGACACTCGGTGACGTGAGTTCCCCGTACCAGCTCAAGCACGTCGCCAATCACGAAGGCCGTGTAGTGCAGGCAAACCTGTTGCGGGACTGGGATGGAACCGATCTCGATTCCTTCGACAACAGGTTTGTCCCGGGTGCGGTCTTCACCCACCCTCAGATCGCATCGGTTGGAATGACCGAACACGAAGCCGCCGCTGCCGGTCTCGACATCACCGTCAAGGTCCAGGCCTATGGCGACGTAGCATACGGCTGGGCGATGGAAGACACCACCGGGCTGTGCAAAGTGGTCGCGGAGAAGGGCACCGGCCGCATCCTCGGCGGTCACATCATCGGCCCGCAGGCGCCGACGGTGATCCAGCCGCTGATCCAGGCGATGTCCTTCGGCACCGACGCGCACACCCTGGCACGCGGCCAGTACTGGATCCACCCGGCGATGCCCGAGGTTCTCGAGAACGCACTGCTCGGCCTGGAGATCTAGCCGGGTCCTCGTAACAGAAATCAAATGTCAGACCCCTCAGATATCCTCGCATGTATGTTCGAGGGGGAGATCGAAGATGCAGGTGGGGACGATGAAATCGGTCCTGCCCATCTGCTGCGTCCAAACGAACTGTTACGCAACACCGACCTGGCGATGAAGCGGCAGAGCCGGATGGAGTGGGAACGCTATACCGCCGCTGCGGAGTTGCACCGTCAGTTGGTGCAACCGTCCGCAGGCACCGAGGTCGACATGCGGGCGCTCGATCCGTTTGCGCAATGTGCTGCGAGATTGTCGGCAGCCCAGGGGGTCACGCAGCAAGCTGCCGAACGTCAGATCAGCTGCGGGCTCGCATTGCGGGACCGACTCCCCCGGGTCAACACTCTGCTCAAGGCAGGTCGGATCCGTGTTCACCACATCGCAGACATCATTTCCCGGACTGATCTGATCGACGGTTCGGAGCACATGGCCGACATCGATCGTGAGATCGCCGAATTCCTGCGTCGGCGCGGTTCCTGGTCGAAGTCCCGGATGCGGGACATGGTTGATGCCACCATCTTCCGCCGTGACCCTGATCTGGTGCGCAACAACAGGCAGGACGCGAAGAAGAATCGTGGGGTGTGGGGTTCGAACGCCGACCACGGCATGGCCGTGATGGACGCCCACGGTACGGCGGAAGAAATGACGATGATCATGGCCCGCCTGGAGAAGCTCGCCATGTCGACCTGCAAAGCTGATCCGCGCCGCAAATCCGACCGGATGGCCGATGCACTGTTCGCCACAGTGATGGGCCGCGAGTTCTACTGCCAGTGCGCCAACGACCCGAAACATCCGTGCACCGCCGAGATCACCACGGTGCCAGCCGATCAGGTGGTCTCGGGTGTTGATGTGAAGATCGTGCTGCACGTCATCACCGATCAGGCCGCGCTCGAGGGCCGCGCCGAGAATCCAGGATTCCTGGACGGGCATGGTGTCATCTCTGCCGATCACGCCCGCGACATCGCAGGCCGTGCCGAAACGGTGCAGCGGCCGATGGGCAACAAACCTGCACCCGCACAGCCGGAACGGCCACAGCCGGCACCCGCACCGGCACAATCCGAACTTACGCAGCCGGAACCCTTGATGCCGGCCGCGGAGGCCGGGACAGAAACGGACACTCCGCGGCGCACCATATACGTGAGGGCGCCGCAGGATCCGGACGTCGACGAGTTCCCGGATCTGAACGCCGAAAACAAGCCGACCAAAGCGCCGTTCCCGCAGGTGATTCCGCTCCCGGCCACCCAACCAGGAGACCGGTACCGACCGTCGGTGGTCCTCGATAGCTACATCCGAATCCGGGACTGTTACTGCATGTGGCCCGGCTGCAACAAGAAGGCCTGGGCCGCTGATCTCGACCACACCTGCGAGTACAACCACGATGATCCTGATGCCGGTGGCTGTACCCATCCCTCAGAGATGAAGACGCTGTGCCGTTTTCACCACCTGCTCAAGACCTATTTGGATTGGCTCGATGACCAGCACCCCGATTCCCACACGGGGCGACCACGACTGGTTTTCACCACACCCCAAGGCCGCCACTATGACGGGCCCGCCTGGACCGGCGACGACCTGTTCCCCGCATTGAGGCTCATCGTCTTCGACAACCAACGCGGCTCACCCGGCCGGACACCACCAACGTCGTCACCGTCGTCAAAGCCGCCGGAATCCCGGCAGAAGTCACGTACCGCTGCCAAACACGCACGCCGCCAACAGGAACGAATCGCAAACCGCCGACAGCGCGAATTACAAGAACAACGCAACCAGGCACTCCGCGAAGAGCGAGGAAGGAACAGCCCGCCTCCGACTTACTAGATGCTCACCAGACCGATGAACGCAGTGCGACCTCGCTCGCAACGGCGGCAGGGGCGTTCTGCGGGATCCAGTGGTCCATACCCTCGAGCGCGGAGAAGCGGAAGTCGGAGTAGACGAATCGACCGCTGGCCTCGGCCTGCTCACGTCCGAGGGCGGCGTCGCCGTCGCCCCAGAGCACTGTGGTGGGCGCCTCGATCGGCCCGCAGGCGAGATTGGTCTTGATGTCGCCGGTGAAGTTGGCGCGGTACCAGTTCAACGCCGCGGTCAGTGCGGGGCGTTCGGTCAGGGGCAGAACGCTGTCGTCGGGCACGAGATCGCGGAGGACTTTGGCGTTGTCGGCGAGCATCGCGTCCTCGGCTCCGGTCTTCACGAAGTCGAGGATGTACGCCGAGCGGTCGCGCTGGTCACTCGATGCCAGTGACGCCGCGATGGCCGACGGATGGCCGACGCTGATTGCGACGAGTCCGGTCACCCGGTGCGGATGCTTCGATGCCAGATGCCAGGCGACCAGCGACCCGAGGTCATGGCCGACCACCATGGTGTAACCGACACCCAGCGCGTCGAGGATGCCGACCGCGTCGTCGACCAAGTGCGACAACTGGTAATTCTCGGCGCCCTCGGGCCTGGCGCCGGCGCTGTAACCACGCTGGTCAGGGACGATCGTCCGGAGGCCGGAATCGTGCAATCGGCCGACCACATGGTCGAAACAGGCTCCGGTGGTCGGGAATCCGTGCAAGAGGAGTACGGACGGGCCGTTTTCCGGGCCACCGATCCTGACGTCGAATTCCAGGTCGCCCACAGTGATGCTGCGGTGTTCGATGCTCACCTGCGTCAGCCTACGTGCCGAGACCCTCGCCGCGGGTGAACTCCACACCACATCCGCGATGGATCGGAGTCCTCCCGATCAGGTCAACGCGGTCGTGATCACGGGCAATCCGCTCGGCGCCCCATTGGTGATGATTTCGCTCACGCGACCGAAATCGAGATGTGTCTCCACCAGATCGGCGATCAGATCGAGCTGAGCCATACGCTCGGCCTCGAAGGAGACCCGGCCTGCCACGAACCCGGGCAGCCCCGCCTGCTCCGCCACCCGCATCAGGTACTCCCGGCGGAACTCGTCGCAGGCGAGAAGTCCGTGCCAGTGCGTGCCGACAACCACCCCGGCGATGCTGCCCTCCGGGCCGAAATCGATGTCGGTCAGCAATGCTGCGTCGCCGTTGCCGACGACCCGTCCGTGATGGATCTCGTAGCCGTGCAACGGCTTTCCGAATGCGGAACCGCGGACCTGTCGAAGAATCTTGTCGGTGTCGAATCGCACCCGCAGATCGAGAAGGCCGAGCCCCGGTACCGATCCCGCTCTGCCTTCGACGTTGTCGATGATCTCCCGTCCGAGCATCTGATAGCCGCCACAGATGCCGAGCACCGGCTTGCCACGACCAACTCGGTTGATCAATGCGGTATCGAGGCCTCGGGATCGCAACCAGGCCAGGTCTGAGACCGTGGCCTTACTGCCGGGCAGCACCGCAAGATCTGCCGCGGCCACCGCGGCGGCGTCGTCGACCCACCGGACATCGACACCCGGCTCGCACGCCAACGCCTCGACGTCGGTCGAGTTCGAGATCCGCGGCAACCTGATCGCGGCCACCGACAGGCGATCGGCGCCCACCGCCGGGGCGGCCCGGCCGACCGTATGACCGACCACCGAGGCCAGGGAATCCTCTGCGTCGAGCCAGAGGCCGTCGGCGAATGGCACCACGCCCAGCGTCGGGCGGCCGGTGAGTTGTTCGAGCTGCACCAGCCCTGGCTGCAGCAGCGAAACAGATCCGCGGAACTTGTTGATCACGAACCCGGCGATGCGGGCCTGATCCGCGGGACTCAGGCACGCCAGTGTGCCGAACAGATGGGCCAGCACTCCCCCGCGATCGATGTCTCCGACCACCAGCACCGGCAAGTCCGCGGCCTGCGCCAGACCCATGTTCGCGATGTCGGAACGCCGCAGGTTGATCTCGGCGGGAGACCCCGCGCCTTCACAGATCACCACGTCGAAATCGCTGCGCAGAGAAGCCAACTCCTCGGTGACGATCTGAGCCAATGCCGTCCGCCGCGTGTGATAGTCGGACGCGCCGACCGTTCCGTCCACACGGCCGCGCACCACCACCTGCGACTGACTGTCACTGCCGGGCTTGAGGAGCACCGGGTTGAACCGGACCGACGGCGCCAGACCACAGGCAGCGGCTTGCATGGCCTGCGCCCGGCCGATCTCACCGCCGTCAAGTGTGACCGCCGAGTTGTTCGACATGTTCTGCGCCTTGAACGGCGCGACCGAGACACCGCGTCGATGCAGCGCCCGGCACAGACCGGCGACGATCAGACTCTTACCGGCGTCGGAACTCGTTCCCGCGACCAGCAATGCGCCTCGGATCGGCTGCAGAGCCGACACGCGATCAGGCGTCCGGCAGGGTCAAGATCTCGGTGCCGGAGTCCGTGACAACCAATGTGTGCTCGAACTGAGCGGTCCACTTCTTGTCAGCGGTCACCACGGTCCAGCCGTCGTCCCAGATGTTGTATTCGAGCCCGCCCAGGTTGATCATCGGCTCGATGGTGAACACCATGCCCGGCTCGATCACCGTGTCGATGTTGGGCTGGTCGTAGTGCAGGATCACCAGGCCGTTGTGGAACGTCTCCCCGATGCCGTGACCGGTGAAATCGCGGACCACGTTGTAGCCGAACCGATTTGCATAGGATTCGATGACCCGGCCGATCACGTTCAGTTCCCGGCCCGGACGCACGGCCTTGATTGCGCGGGCGGTGGCCTCACGCGTGCGATCGACCAGCTCGACCACCTCCTGCGCCACGTCACCGGCGAGGAACGTCGCGTTGGTGTCTCCGTGCACGCCGTTGATGTAGGCGGTCACGTCGATATTGACGATGTCGCCGTCCTCGATCACCGTCGAGTCCGGGATGCCGTGGCAGATCACCTCGTTGAGCGAGGTGCAACACGATTTGGGAAAGCCCTTGTAGCCCAAGGTCGACGGGTACGCGCCGTGGTCGATCATGTACTCGTGCGCGATCCGGTCGAGCGCATCGGTGGTGACACCCGGCTCAACTGCCTTGCCGGCCTCGGCGAGCGCATTGGCAGCGATCTTGGATGCCAGGCGCATCTTTTCGATGGTCTCCGGGGTCTGCACCCACGGTTCATCGCCTTCTTTGGCAGTGGATTTCCACACATACTCTGGTCGAGCGATGTTGCTGGGGACCGGCAGCGTGGGTGAGATCTTTCCGGGGGCGAGGGCGGCACGAACTGGCATGCGCTCCAGCCTAGCCCGCGAAGGCGACCGCAATGCCCGAGGCCACGAAACCACAAGTAAGGTTATGCTTACATACCTTTGAGATGGAGTGGCGAATGACACACAACCGGAGGCCGGTGCTGCGCGGCCGTAACGCCATCACCGCACTACTGGTCGTCCTGACATGTGGCATGGCGGGCTGTTCCACGGCTCCGATCACCGATCCGGCCACGAGTTCGGCAGCGCCCGATGAGTTCCTGCGATCGGGAACGCAAACCGCGGTCATCGACGGACCTGTCGTCGAACCGGTCGCCGTCAACCCGAGGCCGGTCCTCCCGGTGACCGTCCCCTCCCTCGGCCATGGCGACGTCACCGTTACCGACGTCAGCCGGATCATCCCGATAGACCGAGGCGGAACAATCGCCAACATCGTCTACTCGCTGGGTCTGGGCCCCAATGTGGTCGCCAAGTCCCGCGCCGCCGGAATACCCGAAGCAGCCAACCTGCCGACGATCACCGACACCGGCCATTCGGTCAACATCGAAGCCGTTCTCCAGCAGAATCCAACCGTGGTGCTCATCGACGAATCGACAACACCGCCGGGGACAATCGATCAGTTGATCGCGGCGGGCCAGACCGTCGTCGTCCTGACCAGTGACCGCAACATCGCCACCACCGGAACCATGATCCGGGATGTCGCCGCTGCGCTCGGGGTGCCCGAAGAAGGCGAACAACTCGCAACCCGCACCGACGACCAGATCAAGGCCGCGCAAGAACAGGTCCCCGGCGATGCCCGCGGCGCCAAGATGGCATTTCTGTACCTCCGCGGACCGCGCCTGCAACTGCTCGCCGGCCCCAATTCCGGCGCCGATGACCTGATCACCGCGCTCGGGGGTGTCGACGCGGGTACCGCTGCGGGACTCAAAGCGGCATTCACCACGGTCAATACCGAAGCCATGATCAACGCGGACCCGGACGTGATCATCGTGATGACACAGGGCGCCGATTCGGTCGGCGGCATCGACAAGGTCGTCACGTTGCCGGGACTGGCCCAAACCGACGCCGGACGCAACAATCGCGTGGTCCAGATGGACGAAGCCGAGGTCCTCACTTTCGGACCCAACACCGGCCGGGTGCTCGCAGCCCTTTCCGAGGCGATCTACCTGTGACATCGCTCAAGGAGCGCGTCGCCGCACCATCCGGTGTGCGGACGACTCTCTTTGCCCGCAACACCGCGATCATCGTCGGAATGCTGGTGCTACTGGTTGTGTTGGTGGGCTGGTCCGCGTCCGTCGGTCAGGTACGGATCCCACCCGCAGAGGTCTTCGGCTCGGTCATGCATCACCTGGGACTCGACATCGGCCCGATGCCCAGCTCACCCAACGGCGAGGAAACCCTGTGGGCAGTCCGCTTTCCGCGGATCGTGATGGGCCTGCTCGTCGGTGCGACTTTGGCCTGCGGAGGCTGCCTGCTGCAGGGCGTACTTGCGAACCCGCTGGCCGAACCCGGTGTCATCGGGGTGTCCGCCGGTGCCGCCGTCGGAGCTTGCCTGGTCATCGTGTCCGGCGGCGTCTGGGCGAGCGTCTGGGGACTGGCCGGGGCTGCATTCGTCACCGCGTTGATCACCGCAGCGCTGGTCTACACGCTGTCGATGCGTGATGGCGCCACCTCGCCGGTGATGTTGATTCTCATCGGCATCGCAGTCAATGCCTTCGCCGCCGGCATCATCGCGTTCCTGACCTTTGTCGCCGATACCAATGACCGCGAGCAGATCGTCTTCTGGCAGTTGGGTTCGTTGCAGGGCGTCGGGTGGAAGCCGGTCTGGATCGTCCTGCCGATCGCGATCGTGGGCATCTCGATCAGCATGCTGCTGGTGCGACGCCTCGACCTGCTCTCACTCGGCGAGATCCAGGCCGCGGCGCTGGGTGTTCGGGTGGAACCCGTGCGGCGCATCGCGATCTTCCTCGTCGCACTCTTGACCGCGGCGGCAGTCGCGTTCACCGGCATCGTGATGTTTGTCGGACTGGTGGTGCCACACGTCATGCGGCTCATCGTCGGTCCACGTCATCTCATCCTGCTGCCCACCAGCGTCATCGGTGGTGCCATCGTGGTCTGTGCCGCCGACCTGGGTTCGCGGACCCTGATCGACGGCGCCGATCTTCCCCTCGGTGTCCTCACCTCGCTCGTGGGTGGGCCGGTGTTCTTCCTGCTGCTCCGCCGAAGCCGGCACGCGGGGGTCGGCTGGTGACCGTACCCGCGCTCAATGCATCCGGTGTCGAGGTGTCGATCCGTGGCCGACGCATCGTCACCGATATCAACCTCGAGTTGAACCACGGTGAGATCGTGGCGCTCGTCGGACCCAACGGGTGCGGCAAATCGACGCTGCTGTCCGGACTGACCGGTTTGCGACCACTGTCGGCAGGCACCGTGACACTCGACGGCACCGATCTCACCAAGATCGGTGCGCTCGAGCTGGCACGCCGACGTGCGCTTGTCACCCAGTCGGGACGGACCGATATCCCGTTCCTCGTCCACGAAGTGGTCGAGATGGGCCGCTTCCCGTGGAGCCGGACGCCGGAGGCCGCCGAGTCCGCGGCCATCATCGCCGAATCGATGGTCGAGTGCGACCTGCTCGAGATCCGGGACCGGCCGTTCAGCCAACTGTCCGGTGGGCAGCAGGCCCGGGTCTCACTGGCACGCGCCCTGGCGCAGCACGCGAACATCCTGATGCTGGACGAACCGACCGCGGCGCTGGACATCCATCATCAAGAACGTGTGCTGGCCCTGTTGTCCACACGCAGGGCCGCGGGTGCGGCGATTCTCATGGTCGTCCACGATCTGTCGCTTGCGGCGGCGTATGCCGATCGGGTGCTGCTGATGAAGGCCGGGCAGATGGTGGCGGCCGGACCGACCGCATCGGTGATGACCGCCGAACTCTTGTCGAGGATCTACGACCATCCGGTATTGACGTGGACACATCCCGAAACCGGTCAATTGGTGGTGCTGCCGGACCGGGCGTCGCACACCTCTCGGAGCCACTCGGGCCGGCGAGGCACTCCCCTCTAGTGCCCCGCCGACCCGAGTCATGATCTGACGCCGGTGATCCATCCGCGGTTCCGCTGACAGCGGAATCCGCAAATAGCGACGATCGGGGAAATTATAGGCAGGGCGTCTTTTAGAAAGCCAGTTACCTGACGACCTGCGCTCACTCCGGCAGCGCGGCAAGCATCTCGTGGGTGACGGCCACGGCGTTGTCGGAGCTTCCTCCGAGGACAACCAGCGTCGCAAATGCCAGGTCACCGCGGTATCCGGCGAACCACGCATGCGATCCACCTGCCACCTCGGCCTCTCCGGTCTTGCCGTAGACAACCCCGAGGTCGGCCATCCGCAGCGCAGTTCCGGAGGCGATCACCTCGCGCATCATCGGACGGATCCCGTCGATCGCATCGGCATCGGCCTTCGGATGGGGTCCGGCGATCGTAGTGTCTCGCCCGAGGATGAGCTGCGGAACCGGTGTCGAACCGTGGGCAACCGTCGCCGCGACCATCGCCAATCCGAATGGACTGGTGAGCACCTTGCCCTGACCGAAACCGTCCTCGGTCCGTTGCACGAGCTCCGGCGCAATGGGCACCGACCCCGAATCGAGAGGCAATCCGACCACCGAATACTCCGGCCCGATCCCCATCGACGCCGCGGCCCTGGTCAGATCGGACGGACCCATCTGACTGGCGAGTTCGGCAAATGTGGTGTTGCACGACCGGGCGAAGGCCGTCTGCATCGGCACCACACCCAGTGCGAATCCGTTGTAGTTGGGCACGCTCCGTTCACCGATGGTGATCTCCCCCGGGCACCCGACCATGGTCGATGGCGTGGCCAGGCCGGTCTCCATCGCCGCGACCGATGTCACCACCTTGAAGGTCGACCCCGGCGGGTAGAGGCCGATCGTCGCGATCTGCCCGTCCTTGTCGGCGAGCTCGTTCTGCGCCACCGCCAGAATGCGCCCGGTGGACGGCTGGATGACGACCATCGCCACCTGAAAGTCGTTGCGGGTGTTGACCGCTCGCTGCGCCGCCTCCTGCACCTGACGCGACAGACTGATCTCCACGGAGGGTGCCGGATCAGGTGGGGTCTGGGCCAGGACACCGGCGTCGGCACCGTTGGGGTTCACCGCAACCACCTGCCAACCGGTATCCCCGTCAAGATCCTTGGACACTTCCTTTTTGACCTGCGCGAGCAACGCCGGAGCGAAATCGGGGTTGGGAGCCACCAGATCCGCCTGCTCGATGGCGTCGACCCCGGGTAGCCCGGCCAGCCGGTCACGCACCAGATCGAAGTCACGTTCGGTCAGGGTGATCACGGAATACGCGCCACTGCGCCCGGTCGCTTGTTCGGCGATCACCTGCGCAGACATACCCGGTTCGAATCTGCCCAACGCGTCGGCGAGCACGCTTGCCGTGGACGCCACCGCATCCGATTCTGCGGCCACGGCTGCGTCGAATTGGATGTTGAGGACCGTTCCGGGCACCAAGACATTGGTTCCATCACTCTCGCGTACCGGGGCGCGGTCCGGCGTGAGCGTCCGCAGCGACATCGTCTGTGTCCCACCGAGCTGAGGATGGATCGCGGAGGGGACCCAACGCACCATCCACCCGGTATCGGTCCGGGACATCTGCAGCGTCGCCGAATACTCCCAGCTCTCCTCGCCGGGAAGCTCCCATGTGTAGTCGGCGTTGACCGTCGCGGTGTCACCGGTGATCTTCACCTGACCCGCGTCGGCTGACATGTCACTTGCCCGAAGACCGTCCCAAGTGGCACTCACCGCGGTCGCCGCCGGGTCAGGATGGTCGGTCGACTGACCTGCGCGCTCGGGATCATTGTCGGCGAAGGCATCCAAGAAACGCTGCGCGGCAGCGCCGGGCCCGGTGTCGTCTGCGGAACAGGCCAGAGCAGTGCCCGACAAGGCGATTGTGGTGACAACAACCACAAGCATCTTGACCGGCCTGCGGCGCGCGATACCTATCATCACCGGTCATGCTATTTGCGCGACGCACCCGAACCCGTTTGCCACGCAGGGAAATCCGTGGTCAGTCGACCAGAACCGTCGCGAACGTCCCGACCTCGTGCATCCCCACGCGCCGATACGCCTCACGCGCGGCGATATTGAAGGAATTGACGTACAGGCTCGCCGTCCTGCCGCCACAGACGATCGCTTCGACAACCGCTGCCGTACCGGCGGTGCCGAGCCCGAGCCCACGTTTGTCCGGAGAAACCCAGACACCCTGGATCTGACCGACTCTGCGGGAGAGCGCGCCGACCTCGGCCTTGAACACCACTTCGCCGTTCTCGAACCGCGCATACGCCCGGCCGGCGTTGATCAGTCCGGCGATCCGGCGACGGTACGAACGCCCACCGTCGCCGGCGCAGGGGTCGACACCGACCTCCCCGATGAACATCTCCACCGCAGCAGGCAGGTAGGCGTCGATCTCGTCGAGACGGACGCGTCGCACCAACGGGTCACCGGCGATCGACGGTTCAGTCGCCATGGCCAAAAGCGGTTGGCTGCAACGGATTTCACGGGCCGGACCCCAGTACTCGCTGGTGTACTCCCACAGCGGCATCACCAGTTCCGACGGACCCACGATCGACGAGCACGCACGCGGATTGCGAACCGCCCGTTCTGCGAAGATCTGCACGTCGTCCGCGGTGCCGAACAACGGCACCAGGTTGGCACCCGAGAAACACAGCGACGACATCGGCTGGTCGTTGCTCCACAACTCACCGCCGAGGGATCTGGGGTGGATGCCGTGGTCTTCGACCCGGGCGGCCACCATGCAGGAGGCCACCGGATCCTGGGCCAGGGCATGGGTCACCGCGTAGAAATCCCGCTCGCCGAGCGGACGGTCACCCAACAGCTTCAGCACCGCGGCTCCAAGGTCTCTAGCAGACGATTTTGCGTACTCACGCCATTCTGCCAGTCCACCAGGTGCCCGGTCAGCTCACCGTGACAATTCGTTCAGCTCGCTCAGGACAATCCGTTCAACTCGCCCAAAAGTCGGTCAGCTCGCCCAGACAGTCGGTCAGCTCACCGTGACAGTCGGTGCACCCGATTCGGATTCACCGGCGGCTTCGGCGATCCGCATCGCCTCTTCGATGAGCGTCTCGACGATCTGCGCTTCGGGAACGGTCTTGATGACCTCGCCCTTGACGAAGATCTGACCCCGGCCGTTACCCGAGGCAACACCGAGATCGGCCTCGCGGGCCTCCCCTGGTCCGTTGACCACACAACCCATCACGGCCACACGCAGCGGGATCTCCATCCCCTCGAGTCCGGCGCTGACCTCTTCGGCGAGTTTGTAGACATCGACCTGCGCACGACCACACGACGGGCACGACACGATCTCGAGTTTGCGCGGACGCAGGTTCAGGGACTGCAGGATCTGGTTGCCGACCTTGATCTCCTCGATCGGCGGGGCCGACAGGGACACGCGAATGGTGTCGCCGATACCTTCGGCCAGCAACGCACCAAATGCCACGGCCGATTTGATCGTGCCCTGGAACGCCGGTCCGGCCTCGGTGACGCCGAGGTGCAGTGGGTAGTCGCAGGCGGCCGCGAGCTGCCGGTATGCCTCGACCATGATCACCGGGTCGTTGTGTTTGACCGAGATCTTGATGTCGCCGAAACCGTGTTCCTCGAACAGGCTCGCCTCCCACAGCGCCGATTCGACCAACGCCTCCGGTGTGGCCTTGCCGTACTTCTTGAGCAGTCGCGGATCCAGCGAACCGGCATTGACGCCGATCCGGATGGGGATCCCGGCGGCACCGGCGGCCTTGGCGACCTCTTTGACCCGTCCGTCGAATTCCTTGATGTTGCCTGGGTTGACCCGCACGGCAGCGCAACCGGCGTCAATGGCCGCGAAGATGTACTTCGGCTGGAAATGAATGTCGGCGATGACCGGGATCTGCGACTTCTTGGCGATCGCCGGAAGCGCCTCCGCGTCCTCAGGGCGGGGGCACGCCACGCGGACGATGTCACAGCCCGATGCGGTCAGTTCCGCGATCTGCTGCAGCGTCGCGTTGATGTCGTGAGTCTTTGTGGTGGTCATCGACTGGACCGATACCGGGTGGTCGCTGCCCACCGGGACCGAACCGACCTGGAGCTGGCGGGTCTTCCGGCGCGGCGCAAGTACCGGCGGAGGAACCGGTGGCATCCCCAGCCCGATAGCAATTGCGTCTGCACTCATCGTGTGTCACTTCCTGATCTTTGAAAAAACTTCGCTGTTGCTAGAACGCCTTGATGGGATTCACGATGTCCGCGGTGAGCGTCAGGGCCATGTATCCACCCATGATCACCAGTACGACATACGTGATCGGCATCAACTTCATGTAGTCGACGGGCGCTCCGGCGGCCAGGCCACGGGAACTGCGCAACGCGTTGCGCACCTTCTCGTAGCCGACGATCGCCATGTGCCCACCATCCAAGGGTAGTAGCGGTACCAAATTGAAGAGTGCCAGGAAGAAGTTGATGCTGGCCAACAGGAAGATGAAGAACCACCACACACCGTGATCGGCCGCATCACCACCGATGACAGAGGCACCGACAACGCTGACCGGGGTGTCGGCGGCGCGTTCTCCACCGGTGACGGACGTCCACAGGTCGCCGATCTTCGAGGGCAGCGAGATCAATGATTCCCAGGTCCGCACCATCAGGTCGCCGGTGAATCCAGCTGCTGCCGGGACCGCACCGAGTACCGAGGGGTTCTGCCAGCCACTGTCGTAGCCGATCCCGACCATCCCGATTTCCTTGGTCGTCTGTACGCCTTTTTCATCGGTCACGGTCGAGGTCACCGGTTGCGGGGTGACGATGACCTCACGCTCGGAACCGTCACGCTCGACGGTCAGGGTCACCGGGTCCGTGCCGGCGCGCAGTATCTCGCTCAGCTCGGTGGTGCTGCCGATCTTCTCGCCATTGGCGGCCACCACGGTGTCGCCGACCTGCAGACCGGCCTGCTGGGCCGGACCCTCGCCTGTACACGGCGCCAGTTCGTTGTTCTCGATGGTGGTTCCGACACACGAGAGCGATCCGACCTTCGCAGGCAGCGTTTCGTTGAGGTTGGGCAGCCCCCACGCGAGCGCCATGATGACGATCAGCGCGAACCCGAGGATCAGGTTCATCGCCGGCCCGGCGACGAGAACAACGAGCCGCTTCCACGGCTTCTGCTTGTACATCGCCCGGGACTCGTCTTCCGGCGCGACCTCGTCGTGCGTGGTCATGCCTGCGATATCGCAGAATCCGCCGAGCGGCACCGCCTTGACGCCGTACTCGGTCTCGCCCCTACGGGTCGACCACATCGTCGGACCGAAGCCCACGAAGTAGCGGCGCACCTTCATGCCCGTGCGCTGCGCGGCCCACATGTGGCCGCACTCGTGCCACGCGATCGAGGCCAGCAAGCCGAAAGCAAAGAGCACCACGCCCAAGACGAACATCATCGGTCGTACTTACCCTTCTGGATCATTTAGCGGCGCGCACCGGCAACAAGCGCTGAAGCGCGTTTCCGTGCCCAGGCATCGGCCGCAAGAACGTCATCCACCGTACCTGGGTCCGCGGACCACTGATCCGCATCGCCGAGCACCTCACCCACGATCCCGACGATCCGCAGGAACGTGATCTCACCGGCGAAGAAGCCGTCGGCGGCGGCCTCATTGGCTGCGTTGAACACTGCGGTCAGGCAGCCACCCCGGGTTCCCGCCTCCCGGGCCAGGTCGATCGCCGGGAACACGGCGTTGTCGACGGGGGCAAAAGTCCAGGTACTCGCCTGACTGAAGTCGCAGGCCGCGGAGGCACCGGCGATCCGGTCGGGCCAGCCGAGCGCCAACGCGATCGGCAGCTTCATCGAGGGTGGTGAGGCCTTGGCGATGGTGGCCCCGTCGATGAACGTGACCATGGAATGCACGATCGACTGCCGATGGACGGTGACATCGATGTGGTCGTAAGGAACACCGAACAACAGGTGCGCCTCGATCACCTCGAGCGCCTTGTTCACCAGCGTCGCCGAGTTGAGCGTGATCATCGGGCCCATCGACCAGGTCGGATGCTTGCCTGCCTGCTCCGGGGTGACATCGACCAGTTGTGCTGCGTCCCAGCCATAGAACGGTCCACCGGAGGCAGTGAGCACGAGCCGGTCGACCTCGTCGGCGGTGCCACCGCGCAGGCATTGCGCGATCGCCGAGTGTTCGGAATCGACCGCGACGATCTGACCCGGCGCCGCCGCGGCCAACACCAGGGCGCCGCCGGCAACCAGTGATTCCTTGTTGGCCAGAGCCAGCCGCGCGCCGGAGGCCAGCGCGGCCAGTGTCGGTCGCAGGCCGAGTGAACCGACCACCGCGTTGAGGACAACATCGGCCTCGACGTTCTCGATCAGCTCACACATGGCATCCGGTCCGCTGCGAATGCCCTCGACCCCGGCCATCGCGGCGACCTTGTCCACCTTGTTCGGGTCGGCCACGGCAACGGCCGAGCCGGACAATCCGAGGTCCACGATCTGTTTGGCGAGTAGATCCACGTTTCCCCCGCCTGCGCCGAGGCCCACCACCGTGAAGCGGTCACGGTTGGCGGCGATCACTTCCAGCGCCTGGGTGCCGATCGATCCGGTGCTGCCGAGGATGAGAACACGTGTGGTCACCTCTCCAGTGTCCTCGATCGCCGCAACTCCCGGCTATGCACCCGCCGAAGCGGCCATGGCGATCCTGGCCGTACTCAGGTCGGCCGCTGTGACAACACGGATTTCGTGGATGACGGCGGCATCGATGTTGAACAGCATCGCCGCGACGAAGCGTCCGGATGGCGCGATGATCACAGCCGGATGACCGTCGACCAGCGCAACCTCCGCGATCAGTGCCCGGTCCTGGAAATACCGCGTCTGATCTGCGACGGCATGGCGGCCGCGGACAACCGCTGCCACGTGTGCCGGTAGCAACGTGCTGTCGGCGATTCTGATCACATCGGGAGCCAGCAACGTCAGCAATGAGGCGATGTCGCCACTGCGGGAGGCTTCGAGATACGCCTTCACCAGGGCGGTGTCGGCCACCGGCGCGATGCCCTCGTGCGGCGGACGCACGCGGGAACGCGCCCGGCTGGCGAGCTTTTTGGCCGCCGCCGGTGATCGTTGCAAAACCAGGGCGATGTCGTCGAACGGCACGGCGAACAGGTCGTGCAGCACAAAGGCAACGCGTTGCGCAGGCGAGAGTCGATCCAAAACGACGAGGAGCGCACGCCCGACGGAATCGACCCAGAGTGCCTCCTCCTCCGGCCCCAGCCCAGCGGTCCGGTGGTCGTCGAGTCGATCGATGTCGACTTCGGCCCGTCGTTGCCTGCGTCGGAGGACATCGAGTGCTTCCCGCGAGGTGATCGTGGTCAGCCAGGCAGCAGGTCGATCGATCGTCTCCGGGGCGGTGGAGCGGGCCGTGATCCATGCCGACTGCAGCGCGTCGTCGGCGTCATGCAGATTGCCGGTGATCCGGTAGGCAACCGCCCGCAGGTGGGCGCGATTCACTTCGAACTGTGTGATCAGCAGGTCCGGGTCCATGGGGTCACCTTTCGGGTGTCGCCTGCGTCGAAGAAGTGCCACCAATCATCGAGCGACGACATCTGAGGAAGTACCCGACGTGACCCTACAAGCGTTTCCGACCGCAACATCGAAGTGGATGTGAAAAGGCCATGCACACAATCTATCTCGCCGTTGCCGGCGCCACCGTCGCCTTGAATACGGCCATCGCCGTCGCCGACTGGTTCCGGGCCCCCTTTGTCCTTGCCAATTCCGCGGAGGTGAACGTGCCCATCGCGTGGCTTCCGTGGCTGGCGACGTGCAAGGCAGCCGGAGCCCTCGGTGTCCTGATCGGAGTTGTCATGGACGCACCGTTACTGGTCGTTGCGGCTTCCGCCGGGCTGGTGATGTTCTTCGTCGGCGCGATGATCTTCCACGGCCGGGCACGCGTGTTCTACAACATTGCGTTTCCCGGCTTTTACCTGCTGACCGCGGTCGCGACATTCTGCCTGGCGCTGACAGAGATCGCGTAGCTGCCTTCGCCCGAGGACTGTCCGGTCGGCACTATCCGGTCGGCGGGTGCGTCGCGATCCAGTGCCGCGCGATGTCGATCCGACGGGTGATCCAGATCTTGTCGTGGGACTGCACATGATCGAGGAAGCGTTCAAGTGCGGCGGTCCGCGCGGGCCGTCCGGCCAACCGGCAATGCAGACCGATCGAGAGCATCTTGGGCGCCCCGGCCTCGCCTTCGGCGTAGAGAACGTCGAACGCGTCTCTGAGATGGGCATAGAACTGATCCCCCGAGGGAAACCCGGCCGGGGACGCGAACTTCATGTCGTTGGTGTCGAGTGTGTACGGCACCACGAGGTGGTCGACCTGCGCTTCGCCCGAGGGAACCTTCACCCAGTAGGGCAGGTCGTCGGCGTAGCTGTCGGAGTCGTAGAGCAACCCACCGTGTTCGACGACCAGGCGCCGGGTGTTCGGGGAGTCGCGGCCGGTGTACCAGCCCAGCGGTGCGCTGCCGGTGAGTTCGGTGAGGATTTCCATGGCTTCGGCCATGTGCTCACGCTCCACGTCGGGCTCGGTGAGCTGATAATTCAGCCATCGCAGTCCGTGTGAGGCGATCTCGTCGCCGCGTTCGAGAAAAGCCGCCACCGCCTCGGGGTTGCGCGCCATCGCCTGGGCGACGGCGAAGATCGTCAGCGGGAGCCCACGACGTTCGAATACTCGCAACACCCGCCACAGACCGGCCCGCGACCCGTACTCGTACAGCGACTCCATGCTCATGTGCCGGTTCGGAAAGGCCGTGACGCCTGCCATCTCCGAAAGGAACGTCTCGCTCCCCTGATCACCGTCGAGGACGTTGTTCTCCGAGCCCTCTTCGTAATTCAGGACAAATTGAACGGCGATGTTCGCCTGTCCTGGCCATTGCGGGTTCGGGGGCGTGGGGCCGTATCCGATCAGATCTCTCGGATAGTCGGCACGGGTGTGGTTCTCGAGCGGCACCGGATCATTCTGGCACCGGCCCGGCAACGCCGCCGGTCGAGCGCGGCGCCGCGCCGTCTCGTCAGGCCTCACGGGACCGCGACTGCCGGTGCGCATCGGGTCGCGATATGCTCATCGCAGCAAAAGTCGGATCGAAACCAGCAGGAGTAATCGTGGCCAGCACTGAGGTCGAGTACAAGCCCGAACCCGCGGAAGCGCCTTCAGCTCGGTTCGGCTGGCACGGCGAAGGCATCAAGACCTTCAAGATCGCCGCCTGGGTTTCGGTCATCGCGTTGCTAGCCATGCTGATCGGCAATCACGAGGGTCATGTCGAAGACTTCTACCTGCTCGGATTCGTCGCCTTGCTGATCTTCCTCCTCGTTCGCGGCGAGATCGTCAGCCGCGGAAAGTGGAAGAAGCGCAAGTAGCGCTTTCGATCCACCCGACGGGGCCCGCGCGCCTATCCTCGTCGGCATGGACATACGCGTCCTGGGGCCGATACAGGTATTGAGCCCCACCGGTGTGGACGTCACTCCCACCAGCCCGAGCCAGCGAACGGTGATTACCGTCCTGGCCGCCGAATTCGGGCGATATGTCGACGCTGATTCATTGATCGAATCCCTGTGGGGTTCGACTCCCCCGGAGTCGGCCCACCGGACTCTGCGCAGCTATATGTCGCGGTTGCGCGCAGCGCTCGGTCCGGTGATCAACTCCACCGCCGCGGGCTATTCCCTCGATCGCACCCGCATCCGTCTCGACGCCGACGAGTTCCGGATGGCGACCGAGGTGGCCAGAGATCTGCCGGCCACCACCGCCGCCGAGCATCTGCGCGGCGCGCTCGCACTGTGGCGCGGCAAGGCATTCGGAGAACTCGCCGGGCTACCCCAAATCGCTGCCACCGCACATGGACTCGAATTGATCCGAATCAGTGCGCGCGAACACTTCGCCGATGCACTGCTGCGATCGGGCGATCACGACAACGCGATCGTCGAGGCCGACGCACTTGTCACCGAGCATCCACTCCACGACTCTGCCTGGGCGTTGCTGGTGCGTTCCTACACCGCTGCCCGTCGACAAGCCGAGGCGATCAACACTTTTCGTCGTGCCCACCGGGCATTGACCGAGGCGGGACTGGAACCCTCCGAGGATCTGCGTCGGGCGCAACAGGCGGCGTACGACCTCCCGGCGCCAACGCGCCCCACGCCTGATCCGCGCGATGACGCCGGTCTGGTCGGCCGAAGCCACGACCTCGATGCGATCTCTTCCCTACTGGAACGGACGAATCTGGTCACCATCGTGGGTCCGGGTGGCGTGGGGAAAACCGCGGTGGCCCGGGCCGTCGTCGATCGCTACCGCGGTCACGGCAGCACCGGCGTCCGCGTTGTCGAACTCGCTGCGCTCACGGATCCGAGCGCTGTCTCCGAAGCGGTGATCACCGGCATCGGACTGACCAGCGACGCCGGCGACCCCCTCGACGCCTTGCGTCCCGCCCGCGATCTCGATCTCCTTGTGCTCCTCGACAATTGCGAACATGTCTTGGACGCGGTCTGCGCGGTGACGGCCGCATTGCTCGGCGATGGTGACGGTGCGCTTCGCATCATCGCCACCAGTCGCGAACTGCTGGGGATGCCCCGCGAATACGGATGGCCACTGCGGCCACTCGGTACAGGTGGACCCGATCCGGCTGCGCAACAGTACTTTTCCATACGTGCTGCGGCAGCCCGTCCCGATGCGCTCGGCCACGGCGACACCGCCGTCGTCAACCGGATCGTCCGGAGTCTCGACGGTCTACCGCTTGCCATCGAATTGGCCGCCGCGAGACTGGCAACACTCGGCGTAGCCGATCTGGCCGATCAGATCGAGGCGAACATCGCCGGGTCCACCGACACCACCCCGCTGACCCGGCGCGGCGGCGAACCTCGGCATCGAACGCTGAGGGCTGCCATCGACTGGTCGCGCGACCTGCTCCCCGCCGAGGCCCGAGACACCTTGGACCAGTGGACGGTGTTCGCCGGAGCGGTCCGCGCCGACGATGCCGCCGCCATCTTGCGGGTCGACCCGGCGATGATCGACCTGCTGGCAAGGCAGTCGTTGCTGTCCACTGAGATCAGTTCCGGCCGAACCTATTACCGCATGCTCCAGACCGTGCGTTCGGTGGTCGGTCCGCCCGCCGATGAGACATCGCACGCGCATTTGCGCTACTACGGTGCCGTCGCGGCCGAGTGCGCCCGGATCCTGCAGACCTCCGAGGAGCACCGAGCGCATGTTCGCCTGACCGAGTTGATCGACGAACTTCGCGTCGCCCACAGCCGGGCCCGGGTCCTCGACATCGATGCGGCAGTGGCACTGTCGGTGGATCTGCACTGGTTCGGCGTGTCTCGTCTGCACACCGAACTGCTCGGCTGGGCAGGCAAGCTGACTCCGCTGGTCCAGGATCGGCCCGAGCTCGCCGCAGCCGTCGATGCGACCACGGCCTACCGTCTGGTGATCGCCGAGCAGCTCGATTCGGCCCGGGTACGAGCCGAGAGCGCCTTGCGTGCGAACCCTGACCCCCGGGACCGCATGCACGCGCTCGAAGCACTCGGCGATTGCACCCTGTTCGAGGGCGACCTCGTCGCAGCGCACCGCCATTACGGCGAACTGGTCGACGTCGGCACCGCGATGGGCCACAGGTACTACGAGCTGATCGGCCGGATAGGACAGATCATGACTCTCGCGTACGGAGGCAGACGTGCCGATGCCGCGGCCGGCCTGCAGAGACTCGATGACGACTTCGCAGGCGCAGACCTGAGTCCCACCCAATCGAGCTGGCTGCAGTACATCCACGGGGAAGCCGTCCTCGACGACGAACCCAGAGCTGCCGGCGACGCTTTCGATCGGTCGATCGAGCTCGCGGACTCCGTCGAAAGTCGTTACGTCGCCGGGGTCGCGAGAGTTTCGGCGGTCAGCCTGCAAGCCCGCACCGGTGACCCGGGTGCGGCGTTGAAGCGTTACGCCGAGGTCATCGAACACTGGCTCGGCACCGGATCGTGGTCGCACCTGCTGACCACCATGCGCAATCTGGCATCCACGCTGGAAACCGTGGGTGCCGACCGCGCCGCCACCCAACTCATCGGCGCGGTCTGCCGCCCCGACCAGACCCCGTCGTACGGAACGGAGGCCGCCCGGCTCGCGGATGCCTCCGACGCCCTGCGCGTCGGACTCGGAACCGAAGTGTTCAACGCCGAGTATGCGGCAGGCGCAGCCCGCGATCTGTCGACCGCGGGCCGGATCGCCGTCGCCGAGATCCGGAGCCTGCTCGGGCGCCGGACACCGTCATTGGAGGCGGTAGAACCGGAACAGGTCGTGATCGATGTCGACGACCGTCGCACCATCGAATCCAGCTGAGCGAGCGTAGCTTTCGAGCGTCGAATAGCGCATCACCGTCCCGGTTGCGGCACTGTCCGGGTCGGACATCCCATCGGGTAGACAGCACAGGATAGAGAATCCGTAGAGAAGCTGTTCGACGGGTCCGGCGTCGGCGGAGAAGGTTTCCGCGGTGCGCTCATCCATGATCACCACCGGGGCGGCGGCTGCTGCGATCCGTCGCGCGGTCGCAAGGAATGCCACCGGATCGGACAGGTCGTGGACGCATTCGAATGCGAACACCGCGTCGTACCGACCAGATAGGTCGGATTCCCGCAGGTCGGCGATCTTGAATTGCACCCGGTCCCCCACACCGTGGGCCGCGGCGTTTCGGGTGGCCGCCGCGATGGACGCTGCGTCGACGTCGAAGCCGTCGACCGTGATCTCGGGATAACCCAGGGCCAGGGCGATCGCCGACCAGCCTTCGCCACAACCGATGTCGGCAACCCGGCCGGGCGACTGCAACCGGCTGTGCAGGTCGGGCACCTTCGGAATGAACTCTTGGGCGAGCTGGCCGAGGAACATGGGCCGGTTGGCGTAGGCCTGCGCCTCGCGGGCGTCGGTGCCGAGCTGCTGCCACGACACGCCACCACCGTTGCGGTACGCCTCGATCAGAGCGGGCAAGGCCGCGCCCGTGGCCGCGAAGAAACGCGATATCGACGCCATGTAACTCAGGCTGTCCTGGTTCACCAGAACCTCCGCGTGCGCCGGTGGCAATGCGAACCGGACGGGCTCGTGCTCCGTCAACGCCGTGATGTATCCGGCAACGCTTTGGTGTTCGAGCCACTCGCGGGCGTACCGGGCGACGGTGCCCGTTCGGTGCGCCAGCTCGTCGGCGGTCATCGGCCCCTCGGCCGCAAGCGTCCGGTACCAGCCGAGTCGATCGCCGAGATAGAGCGCAGAAACGTTCTGCGCTCCCAGCAGGTCTGCGAACACGGCGTCGGCGAACTGATCGACCGACGATTCGGATGCGGTAGGTGATGTGGTGCTGGTCATGGCACGATTCCTGTCCTCGTATCGAATGATTCGAGTTCAACGATCGCGCCCGGACATTGCAGCCCGGATGCAGCTCGGTTGCATCCGGGCTAGCCGGATGCCCCAGCGACTACTTCTCTTCGGCCGCCAGCTGCCCACAGGCCGCGGCGATCTCCTGGCCCCGGGTGTCGCGAACCGTGCACGACACACCCTGGGCGAGGACACGTCTGACGAACTCGCGCTCGGCGGGCTTGGGGCTGGCATCCCACTGCGAACCCGGTGTCGGGTTGAGCGGGATCAGGTTCACGTGCACCAGCGGGCCGAGGGCCTTGCGCAGCTTGTCGCCGAGCATGTCGGCACGCCAGGGCTGGTCGTTGATGTCGCGGATGAGGGCGTATTCGATCGAGACCCGGCGACCGGTGCTGTCCGCGTAGTAGCGCGCGGCGTCGAGCACCTCTTTCACCGACCACCGGTTGTTCACCGGGACCAGGGTGTCGCGCAGTTCGTCGTCCGGGGTGTGCAGGGACACCGCGAGGGTGACGGTGAGGCCTTCATCGGCCATCCGGCGGATCGCCGGGGCCAGGCCCACCGTGGACACCGTCACCGACCGCTGGGAGATACCCAGACCGTCGGGTGCAGGCGAGGTGATCTTCCGAACGGCGTCGATCACACGCTTGTAGTTGGCCAGCGGCTCACCCATGCCCATGAACACCACATTGGACAGGCGGCCGGGCTCGCCCAGCTCCCCATCACGCATCGCACGGGCCGCAGACCGGACCTGATCGACGATCTCGGCGGTCGACAGGTTGCGGTCCAGGCCGCCTTGCCCGGTGGCACAGAACGGGCAGGCCATGCCGCAGCCGGCCTGACTCGAGATGCAGAGCGTGGTGCGGTCGGTGTAACGCATCAGTACCGATTCGAGCAGGGTTCCGTCGTGCAGCCGCCACAGTGTCTTGCGGGTGGTGTTGTCGTCGCAGGCGATGTGCCGGACCACGGTCATCAGCTTCGGAAACAGCGCCTGTCCCACCGGTTCGCGCATCGCCGCAGGTAGATCGGTCATCTCGGCGGGATCGGCGTTGAGCCGCGAGTAGTACTGACGGGCCAGCTGGTCCGCGCGGAACTTCGGGAGGCCGAGTTTGGCGACCGCCGCAACACGTCCTGCGGCGTCCAGATCTGCAAGGTGTTGTGGAGGCATGCCGCGTTTGGGCGCGTCAAACACCAGCGGAATCGGAACTGTCATGGTTAAAGCGTGACGTAGATCCGTCGCAGATGCCAATTTCACGACTGTGATTGTCGTCGGGCGACAGTCAGAGGACTATGGACATATGACGCAGCCGACAGATGGATATCCGCAGGAACCCGCGGGTTATGAGAACCCGGACCAGACTCCACCGGAAACCAACCCGGTCGGTGGCGACGTGCCCGTCGCCGATCACCGGGACGAACTTCGGCGCCAGGCCCTCGACGATGTGAAGCACACCCGTACCCGCGCCGCCTGGGTCGGCCTGATCGTCGGCGCGGTCATCACCCTGATGTTGCTGGTGTTCATCGTGCAGAATCTCGACAAGCAGAGCATCGACTTGTTCTTCTGGACGGTCAACCTGCCCCTCGGGGTCAGCTTGCTGATCGCGGCCATCCTGGGCGCGGTCATCACCGCAATTGTCGGCAGCCTGCGGATGTTGCAGGTCCGCCGGGCCGTCAAGAGGGCGCAACCCTGAGTTCCCGACAGTTCTGAATCCCGGGCGTCCCTGGCTACGACTAGAGCAGGGCGCCCAGGATTGCCCAGACCACGAAAGCGGAAGGCAACAGCGAATCGAGGCGGTCCATGATGCCGCCGTGACCGGGCAACAGTGTTCCCATGTCCTTGATCCCGAGATCGCGCTTGACCTGTGATTCGACAAGGTCGCCGAGCGTGGCGCAGACCACCAGTACCGGTCCGAGGATCAAACCGATCCACCATTGCGCGTCTACGACGAACACGATGGTCAAGATCGACCCGACGATGCCGAAGACCAGGGAACCGACCAAACCCTCCCACGACTTCTTGGGACTGATGGCCGGTGCCATCGGATGCTTGCCCAGCAGCACACCGAACACGTAGCCGCCGACGTCCGAGCAGACCACCACGATCATCAGGGTGAACACCCGGGCGGCGCCGTTGTCCTCGAGGACCATCGACGCACCGAACGAGCCCATCAGCGGGAGCCAACACAGCACCAGCGTGGTGCCGGCAAGATCTTGCAGGTAGTTCTCGGGCGCGGAGTTCAGTCCCTGCGCCAACAACTTCCAGATCATCGACACCAGCACCGTCGCGGCCAACGCGACGATCGACGCCGTGACACCCCATGGCCAGCTCACCCACATCATGGCCTGACCGCCGACCAGGATCGGGATCAACGCGACGTTGATGCCGTTCTCACGCAGCCGCTTGGTGACTTCCCAGCTCGCGACGCCGATGGCCACGGCGACCACGGGGAACCACACCTCGGGTATGAAGATGAGGATCAGGATCAGCGACACACCGAGTGTGCCGCCCACACCGATGGCAGCCGGTAGGTCACGTCCCGCGCGGGAAGTGGAGCCCTTGGGCTGCGGACCTGGTGTGCCCTGCGGCCGATTCGTATCGGTCACCTGATGCCCTGCTCCTTCAGTCACCGCCAGAGGTACGTCACCAAACGGTGACTCAGACCTCAAGCAGTTCCGCTTCCTTGTGCTTGACCAGCTCATCGATCTGGGTGACGTATGACGAGGTGGTCTTGTCGAGATCTTTCTCGGCCCGCGTCACATCGTCTTCACCGGCTTCGCCGTCTTTTTGGATGCGCTTGAGCTCATCGACGGCCTTGCGGCGCACGTTGCGGATGGAGACCTTGGCGTCCTCACCCTTCGACTTGACCTGTTTGACGAGCTCGCGGCGGCGCTCTTCGGTCAGCTGTGGAATCGAGATCCGAATGATGTTGCCATCATTGGTCGGGTTCACACCCAGGTCGGAATTGCGGATGGAGGTCTCGATGGGCCCCAACGTGCTGGCCTCATACGGCTTGATGACCACCATGCGCGCTTCGGTGGTGTTGATGGAAGCAACCTGCGTGATCGGGGTCGGCGAACCGTAGTAGTCGATGGTGACCCGGTTGAACATCGCCGGATTGGCGCGTCCGGTCCGGACCGAGCCCATGTCGTCGCGCGCGACACCGACAGCTTTTTCCATTTTTTCCTCGGCGTCCAGGAGCGCGTCGTCGATCATGGTGTCCTCCGTTGTCGTGTGCTCGTGCTTTGTGGGTATGGCGACCGGTCAGGTGCTGACCAGTGTTCCGATCTTCTCACCTGCGACCGCTCGGGCAATGTTCCCCTGCTCCAGCAAATTGAACACCAGCATCGGCATCTGGTTGTCCATACACAGGCTGAAGGCTGTCGCGTCTGCAACCTTGAGGCCCTTTTCGATGACCTCGCGGTGCGTGATCTCGCGGTAGAGCGTGGCGTCGGGGTCGACCCGCGGATCGGCGGAGTAGACACCGTCGACGCCCTTGGCCATCAGCACGACCTCGGCCTTGATCTCGAGGGCGCGCTGCGCGGCGGTGGTATCGGTGGAGAAGTAGGGCATGCCCATGCCGGCGCCGAAGATGACGACGCGGCCCTTCTCGAGGTGTCGCTCGGCGCGCAACGGAATGTATGGCTCGGCGACCTGACCCATGGTGATGGCGGTCTGCACGCGCGTGACGATGCCGCGCTTCTCCAGGAAGTCTTGCAGCGCAAGGCAATTCATGACCGTACCGAGCATGCCCATGTAATCGGAACGTGAGCGCTCGAGGCCCCGCTGTTGCAGCTCGGCGCCGCGGAAGAAGTTGCCACCACCGATGACAACTGCCACCTGGACACCCGAATTGACCACTTCGGCGATCTGGTCGGCAACGGTCGAGACAACATCGGGATCGAGCCCGACCTTGCCGCCGCCGAACATCTCGCCACCGAGCTTGAGAAGCACGCGCTTGAATCCGGTGCGCTCGGGCGTGATGTCCTCGGTCATGTGGGGTGTCCCTTCGTTGTGCCGGTGTGCGTCAGACTAATTCTGACGCCCGTCACTTTGTGATCTACATCTGGGTGATCTGCGTCGGGCTCGATCGTATCGGGACCATTGCACAAAAGAACCCCGGCGAATCAAAGGATTCGCACGGGGTTCCTTGCACAAAAATCAGGCCTGTCCGACCTCGAAACGGGTGAACGACACTACTTGAGCGCCCGCCTCTTCGAGAACAGCCTTGACGGTCTTCTTCGAATCCGTGACCGAAGCCTGATCGACGAGGACGACGTCCTTGTAGAAACCGTTGACGCGACCTTCGACGATCTTGGAGAGCGCAGCCTCGGGCTTGCCCTCCTCGCGAGCGGTCTGCTCGGCGATGCGACGCTCGGAAGCGACCACATCCTCGGGGACCTCGTCACGGGTTGCGTACTTGGCCTTGAGTGCGGCGACCTGCATCGCAGCGCCGCGAGCGGCCTCTGCAGCAGCATCGGAGTCACCGGTGTACTCGACCAGGACACCAACGGACGGCGGCAGATCCGACGCGCGCTTGTGCAGGTACGAGGCAACCTTGCCACCGTGGTAGGCGACACGGCGCAGGACCAGCTTCTCGCCGATCTTGGCAGCAAGCGCCTGAACGAGCTCGTCGACCGTGCCGTCGCCGACCTTGGCGGCCTTGAGGACCTCCACGTCGGACGTCTTCGCGGCAACCGCAGCGTCGAGAACCTGGGCCGCGAGGGCCTGGAACTCATCGTTCTTCGCAACGAAGTCGGTCTCAGAGTTGATCTCGATCATCGCGCCGTCTTTCGCGGCGATCAGACCTTCGGCCGTGGACCGCTCGGCGCGCTTGCCGACGTCCTTGGCACCCTTGATCCGCAGCTCTTCGACGGCCTTGTCGAGATCGCCATCATTGGCGGCCAGAGCGTTTTTGCAATCGAGCATTCCCGAACCGGTCAGTTCGCGGAGCCGCTTGACGTCAGCGGCGGTGTAGTTCGCCATGGGTGGGCGAGCCTCCTGTTGTCGAATGATTCTGGAAGTTGTTGGACCAGAAGTGGATCAGGCCTGAGCAGGGGTTTCCGCGTCAGCGGCGGGAGCCTCGGCTGCCGGAGCTTCTGCTGCCGGAGCTTCTGCGGCGGGGGCGGTGGCCTCCGTCAGCAGTTCCTGCTCCCACTCGGCGAGGGGCTCGCCGGCTGCGTTCTCAGGCTTGGTGTCGGACGAACCCTGTCCGGCGCGTGACTGCACACCTTCGGCAACCGCAGCAGCGATCACGTGGGTCAGCAGCGCCGCCGAGCGGATTGCGTCGTCGTTACCCGGGATCGGGTAGTCGACCAGGTCGGGGTCGCAGTTGGTGTCCAGGATCGCGATGACCGGGATGTTCAGCTTGCGAGCCTCGGAGACAGCCAGGTGCTCCTTGTTGGTGTCGACGACCCAGATGGCCGACGGAACCTTGGCCATGTCCCGGATACCACCGAGGGTGCGATCCAATTTGGTCATCTCACGCGTGAGCATGAGGATTTCCTTCTTGGTGCGGCCTTCGAAGCCACCGGTCTGCTCCATTGCCTCGAGGTCCTTCAGGCGCAGAAGGCGCTTGTGGACGGTCGAGAAGTTGGTGAGCATGCCGCCGAGCCAGCGCTGGTTCACGTACGGCATGCCGACGCGGGTGGCCTCTGCGGCGATGGATTCCTGAGCCTGCTTCTTGGTACCGACGAAGAGGATGGTGCCACCGTGGGCAACCGTCTCCTTGACGAACTCGTACGCCTTGTCGATGTAGGTCAGCGTCTGCTGCAAGTCGATGATGTAGATGCCGTTGCGATCGGTGAAGATGAATCGCTTCATCTTGGGATTCCAACGACGGGTCTGATGCCCGAAATGAGCGCCGCTGTCCAGCAGCTGCTTCATGGTTACGACAGCCATGTGTTCACTTTCATGTGCAGTTTGACGTCGGCATCCGGTTGGTCGCCGACCCTGGCACCTGTCAGGTGTGGAACCCTCTGTCAAAGAAGGACTGCCCACACCCCGTGTCGGACGGACTGACGTCAGCCGACCGCAGGCGCGCGAAGTCACTCCCACCGAGGCGAGAGCGCCATATGAGTCTACGCGCGCCGGGCCTCTAGGAGAAATCGCCTCTCCACGTCACGTGCCGCTGATTGTCAAGTCCCCCTGCGCAACTGTGGATGATCAACCGCGTACTCCCCAGACACTTCCCTGACCTGGCCCGATCCCCCATCACCGGTCAGCATCTTCAGTATGGCCTTCCGGCGGCGACTGCGTCGAGCATCAACGTCGATGATCGCCGCGCTGGTCATTTTCTCGCTGCTGAACGCGCCCTCGGCGCCGCTTGCGGGCGCAGCTCCGGCCGTCGGCAGCGATCAGGCCTACAGCTGGCCGCTGTCCCCGGTGCCATCGGTACTGCGCCGATTCGAACCACCGCCGCAGCGCTGGCTCCCCGGACATCGGGGTGTGGACCTGGCGGCCTCGCCCGGTGCGGTTGTCAGATCGGCAGGCGCTGGGGTGGTGCACTTCTCGGGTCAGGTCGCGGGCAAACCGGTGGTGTCGATCCGGCATTCCGACGGGTTGTTGACCACCTACGAACCGGTGACCGGCTCGGTGCGGGCCGGGACCGTTGTCGGCCGCGGGTCGCCGATCGGGGTCCTCGAGTCCGGACATGCCGAATGCCTGCGGGGTTGTCTGCACTGGGGCGCACGCCGTGGGGCCGGGGCGTCGGCGGTGTACCTCGATCCCCTGGCCCTGCTCGGACTGGTCCGGGTACGACTCAAGCCGCTGCAGCCGGGTGACGGTTGACCGGTCTCACGCTCTCGGATGTGCCTGGTCGTGCACTTTTCGCAGGCGTTCGACGCTGACGTGCGTATAGAGCTGTGTGGTCGCCAGGCTGGCGTGACCGAGGAGTTCTTGCACGACCCGCAGGTCGGCGCCGCCTTCCAACAGGTGCGTGGCGGCACTGTGCCGCAAGCCGTGCGGACCGAGATCCGGCGCATCGGGCAGAGCCCCCAGCACTTTGTGGACGACGGTCCGGGCCATCCGCTGATCGAGCCGTCCCCCTTTCGACCCGACCAGCAGCGCATGACCGGCTTTGGGTTGGGCCAGCGCCGGGCGGCCCACTCGCAGCCACCGATCGATGGCAGCGGCGGCCGGGGTGCCGAACGGCACCGTTCGTTCTTTGTTGCCCTTACCGATGACACGCAGCACGTTCCGGGAACGATCGACGTCGTCGATGTCGAGGCCACAGAGTTCCCCGACTCGAATTCCGGTGGCGTACAACAATTCCACGATGAGCTGATCGCGTTGCGCGATCGGATCGTCGGGATCGTGGTCGGGCGCCGCCGGGGTGAGTGCGGCCGTCGCCTGATCGGCGCTGAGGACACCGGGCAATGTGCGGTGCGCCTTGGGTGCCTGCAGACGGGTGCCGGGGTCGACTGCCAGGATGCCTTCGCGGGTGGCCCACGCGGTGAATCGCTTGGCCGATGAGGCCTGTCGCGCGATGGTCGTCCGGGCGGCGCCACCTTTGCTGTGGGCCGCGAGCCACGCTCGCAGGGTTGCCAGGTCGATCGCCGAGGGCGCCAGGCCGCGAACACCGGCAAAGCTGATCAGCGAACGGATGTCACCGAGGTAGGCACGCACGGTGTGCTCGCTGTGCCCGCATTCGAGCTGCAGATAGCTCTTGTAGTCCTCGATGATCGATGCGCTCACCCGCTCAGCCAATCGATCTGCGCCGACGGTCGCAAGCCGCCACACCCCCAACCCCGATATTGTGCCCTTTTGGTTATGCCGACCTGGGCAAATGCTCGCCAAGAGCGCACATCATCGGGATCGGGACGGCGCTAGCTTGCGCCTTCGAGCGTTCGCTGGCCCGCTTTCCACTGACGGAAGCCCTCTTCGGTGTGCCCGCGTCGCCAATAGCCACTGATCGAGGCGTTGCCGGCGGGCACTCCGCGTTCTTTGCGGATGTATCCGCGCAGATTCTGCATCACGACTTCGGCTTCGCCGTGGATGAACACCTGCACCGAACCGGGCAGCCACTCGGCGTTCCGGACCGCAGCGACGATCGGGGCGTTGGCCCCGCCCAGCTCATCGGTGATCGCATCAGAACCGACGCCGCGGTGCAGCCAGACGATCTCGGCGGTGTCCGGGGCGATCAGGTCGACTTCGTCTTCGGGTCCGGCAACTTCGATGAATGCCTTCACGACGGTTCCGTCGGGCATGACCTCGAGGGCTGCTGCCAGCGCCGGGAGTCCCGCTTCGTCACCAGCGAGCAAATGCCAGTCGACGTCCGTCTTCGGGCGGTAACCGCTGCCCGGCCCGAAAAACCGGATCTCCTCGCCGGGCTGGGCCGCAGCGGCCCAGGGACCGGCGATGCCCGCCTCGCCGTGGACAACGAAGTCCACCGCGATCTCACGTGCGGCATGGTCGACCCGCCGGACTGTGTAGGTACGCAGGATCGTCGGCTCATCACCGTGAAGCTTGGCTCGAATCCGTTGCAGTCCGCGTGGTTTGGTGGCCTCCGCTTCCTCTGCCGGAAACATGAACTTGATGTACATGTCGGTGTCGTCGTTCGCCTGGAAGTCGTCGAATCCGGCGCCCCCGAGGTACACCCGCACCAGATGGGGTGTGAGTTGCTCGGTTCGCTGAACCGTCATCGTGTTTTCGCGCTTCGCCACGCATACGTCCTCTCGTCAAAGGCGGGTGGGCCGACGGTCTTCGTCAGGCCGGCTCCAGCCACCCGCTCCACCGTACCCGAAAATAGGTAACCCTAAGTAGTGTGGATCACACATGTCCGCCGCTACGGTCTTCCCATGCCAACGATTCTGATCACCGGAGCATCCCGCGGAATCGGACGCGCAACGTCCCTACGGCTCGCGTCATCGGGGTGGGATGTGCTTGCCGGAGTACGCGACGAAGCGGCGGGTCGTGATCTGAAGAGCGCATCGCCGGATCGGATCACGCCGGTCACACTCGACGTCACCGATGGTGAACAGATCCACGCGTTGAACGACGTGTTGCCCGACCGTCTCGATGCCGTGGTCAACAACGCCGGAATCGTCGTGGGTGGTCCGGTCGAGACCATTTCACCGGAGCAACTGCGTCATCAGTTGGAGGTGAACGTAGTCGGTCAGCATGCCGTGACGCAGGCCGTTCTACCGCGACTGCGGGCAGCGCGGGGCCGGGTGATTTTCGTGTCGTCGGTCAGCGGACGGATCGCGACGCCGATGACCGGGGCATACAACGCATCCAAGTTCGCTCTCGAAGGGCTGGCAGACGCGCTGCGAATCGAGTTGCGGCCCTGGCATGTTCGGGTTGTCTTGATCGAACCCGGGCAGACCGATACCGATATCTGGCGTGACGCCGAGTCCACGCTGGACAACAGCCTCACCGAACTCTCGGATGCGGACCGAAAGCTGTACACCAAACACATCAACGGATATCGCAAGGCGATCTCGTCGGCGCAGAAGGCTGCAGTACCGGCCGAGATGGTGGCGGCATCGATCGAGTCGGCGCTGACGGCCACCCGTCCCCGCGCCCGCTACGTGGTGGGTGCAGCGAACAAGATCTCGGCCCCGTTGGTCGGGTTGCTACCAACAGCGCTGTCCGACTTGATCATCGGCAAGGTCACCGGCGTCCCGAAGACACCGTGAGATCTGCACGTCACCCATCCCGAGCCAACCTCCAGCCCGAACCGTTGGTGTTGAGCATCCCTCGGGCCTCGAGGACCGCCAGCGCCGATCGGACCTGCCGCACATCGAGTCCGCACGCAAACGAGATCTCACCGATCGTCAGGGATCCAGAAGCCGGAACGGCGTCGTAGACCCGCAACTGGTCGGCATCGAGGCTGTCGGTGCGACGGCCGAGCGGACCGGCCTCCGGCCCCACGGCATGTGCACCTTCCGGCTGCGCGAGGCGTAGGACGTCACGCGAGTCGGTCACCAGCTGCGCAACACCGTCGGCAATCATCCGGTGGCAACCCACCGACGTCGCCGAGGTGACCGGCCCGGGTACAGCGCCAAGTGGTGTCCCGAGCTTGCGGGCCCAGGCCGCGGTGTTCGCCGCACCGCTGCGGTGACCGGCCTCGACAACTACGACTGCCGACGACAGGGCGGCCACCAGTCGGTTCCGGGTGAGGAACCGGTGTTTGGCTGCGGTGGTACCGGGCGCGTACTCACTGATCACCATTCCGGTGCGGGCGATCTCGGACAACAACCGCGCGTGACCCGCCGGATAATCGCGATCGATGCCGCAGGCCAGTACCGCGATGGTGAGACCTCCGGAGGCAAGCACGTTGCGGTGCGCAACGCCGTCGATCCCGTACGCGCCGCCCGACACCACGGTCCAGCTCTCGGCGGCCAGCCCATTCGACATCAACCCGGTGACATGCTCGCCGTATCCCGACGCCGCGCGGGACCCCACGATTGCGATCGATCGGTCGACGGCCTCGTCGAGTTCGACTGGTCCTCGCACCCACAAGGCCAGCGGTTCGCCGCCTTTCGCGGCGGTGTCGGCCTTGCTCAGGGTCAGCAGTTGCCAACCCGGCCATTCGGTGTCGTCCGGTGTCACCAACCGGCCACCGAGTCGCGCCGCCGTCTCGAGGTCTGCAGCGGCGGTGTTGACGCCGAACCGCGCTTCGGTCAGCCGAAGCACCTCAGCGTGTTTCGGCGGGATCACCCTGGTGGCAACGGCCTTTGCCGCCTCGCTCACCCCGACGTCGGCAATCAACGTACGCAGCGCCGCGCTGGGCGGTTCGGCAACGGCGGCCAGATATGCCCAGTCCCGCCGCTGGTGTTCGTCGAGCACTACTCCCCCTCAGTTGTATCCGCGGTCACGGAACATCAGTGCCTGTGCCACATGGTCTTCCGACGGCTCGCCCGCGCCGGCCAGATCGGCGAGCGTCCAAGCAAGTCTCAACGCGCGATCGGCCCCTCGGGCGGTGATGCGACCGTCTCGCAGGAAAAGTTCGATCGGACGGGTCACGTCTGGCGGCAGCCGGAACTCCCCTCGCCGCAGCACCGAACCGGGTACTTCCGAGTTCGTCTGCCAGCCTTGTCCACGCCATCGTTCCCGGGCCGCGCCGCGGGCCGCGATCACCCGCTCACGGACCTCGGCACTCGTTTCAGCGGCACCAGCGGTCAGCGCGGCGTTGCCGGGCGGATCCATCCGGACCCTGATGTCCACCCGGTCCATCAGCGGACCGGACAACTTCCCCAGATAACGGCGGCGGGCTGTTGGTGAGCACACGCAGTCCACATCGTTGGCGGGCGCGCAGGGACAGGGGTTTGCGGCCAGGACGAGCTGGAACCGAGCCGGGAATCGCGCCACCCCGTCACGGCGGGCGACCCGAACCTCACCGTCTTCCAACGGTGTTCGCAGGGTTTCGAGCACCTTCACCCCGAGTTCGGCACATTCATCCAGAAAGAGAACTCCCCGATGTGCCCGAGACACCGCACCCGGTTTGGCCATCCCCGTCCCGCCACCGATCATCGCCGTCACCGTCGTCGAATGATGTGGCGCAATGAACGGCGCCTCGGTCACCAACGGATGATGCTCCGGCAGACCACCGGCAATCGAATGGATCGCGGTGACCTCCAACGCCTCCGACTCCCCCAACGGCGGCAGAATCCCCGGCAACCGACGCGCCAACATCGTCTTCCCGATCCCCGGCGGACCCGTCAGCAACAGATGATGGGCACCGGCGGCCGCGATCTCCATCGCATACCGCGCCTCATCCTGACCCACCACATCGCACAGATCCGGAGACACCGACGCCGGCGCGCGCTGTACCGTTTCACACACCGTGTCCAGCACATTCGCACCCCGCAGCCACCCCAACACCTCCCGCAGGTGTGCCGCCCCACCAACCTCGATCCCCGAGACCAGCGTCGCCTCTGCGACATTCGCCAGCGGCACAACCACATACGCGAAACCCGCCTTACGCGCCGCGACCACCGCAGGCAATACACCCCGCACCGGCCGCACCCGCCCATCAAGGGCCAACTCTCCGATGAACACCGACTTCTCCAACAACGCCGACGGCTTGTCGGAATTCGCGGCCAACACCGCAAGCGCCAGTCCGAGATCAAAGATCGAGCCCGCTTTCGGCAGCGTCGCAGGCGACAACGCCAACGTGATCCGCCCCTCCGGCCATTTCTGCGCCGCACCACCGGACTCATCGGCAGAACCCTTGTTTGCTGCCGCGGTATTGGTGATCGCCGCCCGTACCCGATCCTTGGCCTCCTTCAAGGCCGCATCCCCCAAACCCACCAGATGCACCCCCGGCAACCCCTGCCCGATCGACGCCTCGATCTCGACCACGACCCCCTCGACACCGCTCAGGGCCACCGACCTCACCCGACCGAGCTTCACCTCAGAACACCCCACGCAGATGCGAAAACGTCGGCTGGTCCGCCGAATTCAACTGCACGGCGATCACGTCGAAACGCACCACCGGCCATCCCCGGTCCTGCTCGCGCAACCACAGCGCCGCCAGCCGCCGCATCCGCTTGTACTTCTCGAACGACACCGCTTCGGCGGCATCAGCGAACAACGACCCCGTCCGCGCCTTGACCTCCACCACCACCAACGCGATGCCGTCAACAGCGATCACATCCAACTCGCCGTAGCGACAACGCCAATTGCGAGCCACCACCACCCAGCCCGCGTCCTCCAAAAACCGGACGGCCAGATCCTCACCCAACTGCCCGACCTCACGACGCGACAGCCTCGCGCCATCGCGACCCGAATGATCTCCCGACTGATTCATGAACCAACCATGACGACCACCACCGGCACACCACCGAAAAACCGGCCACAGAATCCTCTCCTGTGGACACAGAACCGAACTGTGGAAAGTCGGGACTACTTGAGCTACCCCTCCGCGATGAGTTCACCCATCACAAAGTCGCGCGATACCAACTGCGATACCCAACCCACCTCCGGCAATCCGGCAGCACTGAACAGCGATGCTGCCGGCCTTCCGATCAACCCAGTTCACCCGTTGTGCCACAGGAGATCTCAGGGCGGACTGTCCGACGCAGTTGTGGCAGGCTGGTGACATGGCCGAACTATTGCTGGTCAGTCGATGGCTGGACGCCGTCCCCGGATTCCTGACGCCCCGGACCAAACCAGGCGCACGCATCGGCTTCGTCCCGACGGCGTCATCGATCTACACCGACCGCAGCTGGGTGGATTTCGACCGCGCAACATTGAGCGGTCAGGGCTGGGAAACGACCGAACTCGACATCGAGACAATGCCGGCGACCGACATCAAGGATGCGCTGACCTCCGTCGACGCCGTTTTCGTCTCCGGCGGCAACGTCTTCCACCTACTCGCGGCGATGCGGCGCACCGGCTTCGCAGACGTGCTCACCGAACACGTCCGTGCAGGTCTTCCGTATATCGGTGCGAGCGCGGGCGCCTGCGTCGTCGGCGCCGACATCGAACCGCTCGGCCTGCTCGACGACCCGACCGAAGCGAGCGGATTGCGCTCGACCGTGGGGCTCGGCTGGATCGATGAGGTCATCGTGCCGCACGCCGAAGGAATCGTGTCGGGTCGCGCGGTCATCGAGGAGGTCGCCCGCCGCTACGGCAAGCAATTCACGCTCCGTCTGCTCGCCGACGATCAGGCGCTGCTCGTCTCAGACGGCTCCCGGTCGGTGATCTCATCCTGAGTTCATCCTTTGTGCGACAGCATATCCCGCAGACGCCGTGCGAGAAATCCCCCGACTAGTCGCCCAGAACCCCATCCTCGGGCAGACGCAGATCCTGCTTCTCGAGTTCTTCGATGTTGACGTCCTTGAACGTGATCACCCGCACCTGCTTCACGAAGCGGGCCGGACGGTACATGTCCCACACCCAGGCGTCGCTCATGCGGACTTCGAAGTAGACCTCTCCGTCGGCGTTGCGGGGCACCATATCCACCGCATTGGCGAGATAGAACCGTCGTTCGGTCTCAACCACGTAGGTGAATTGACCGACGATGTCCTTGTATTCGCGGTACAGGGACAGTTCCATCTCGGTTTCATACTTCTCGAGATCCTCGGCGCTCATCCTGTAAGGGTAACGCGCCCGCACCACCTCACTGTGCACCGAGGACAACTATCAGGGCACCGAGGACAACTATCAGGGCACGCGGACGCGCATCCGCACATTGCGATACGACATCCGATGCTGGTCCGACGGCCCCAGGTCATCAAGACAGCTCATGTGCATCTGCGTGCTGTATCCCTTGTGGACCGCAAATCCATACCCGGGAAGCTCACGATCCATGGCGACCATGATCCGGTCCCTGGTGACCTTTGCGATGATGCTGGCGGCGGCAATACAGGCCGCTGCCCCGTCGCCGCCGATCACCGGAAGTGAGGGAGCGGTCAGACCGGGCACCAGAAAGCCATCGGATAGCACGTATCCGGGGCTGACCGGCAGACCTGCCACAGCCCGTCGCATGCCCTCGATATTGGCCACGTGGATCCCGATCCGGTCAATCTCATCGGCATCGACGATCACGGCCGACCACGCCAACGCATGACGGGTCACCGACTTGTACAGCTTTTCCCTGGTCGACTCACTCAATTTCTTCGAATCATCAAGTCCCGCGAGCGAAACCAGCTGAGTCGGCTTGAGAACACAGGCCGCCACGACCAGCGGGCCCGCACAGGCTCCGCGACCGGCCTCATCGACCCCGGCGACCGGCCCGAGTCCACTGCGATTGAGGGCGGCCTCGAAAGTCCGAAGGCCGGCCGCTCGTCGCATCGCCACCCGGGGTGGCCACTTCGTTGCCGCGGACATCGTTACTTCTGCGGGTTGATGGACTCTACGCTGCCGAAGCGGGAGAACGGGTAGATGATCAAGCGGACTTTGCCGCGAATGTCATCAACCGGAACCATGCCGTGCAACTGGTCATCCATGTGGTAACGAGAGTCGGCGGAATTGCCCCGATTGTCGCCCATGACCCAGACCTGTCCCTCAGGTACATCGAGCGGACCGAAATCGGGACCGAAGCACGAGTTGAGTTCGCCATTGGCGTCCAGGAGTTCCGCAGGCCGGAGCTCTGCGTTCTTGCGCTGCAGCTCCAGGTCGATGTACGGCTCGACCAAGGGCTTGCCGTCGACCTTGGCGCCGGTGCCATCGGCATTGTGGCACTCGATGCGCTGGCCGCCGACCGCGATCACACGCTTGACCAGATTGTTCTCGTCGGGCGGCGCGAAGCCGAACCACGACAATGCGTTCTGAGAGCCGCGGACCAAGGTGTTCGATGACCGAGGGGATTTCCATCCCAGATCCCACGACGATGTCGGCGCCTTGAAGACGACAACATCCCCTGGCTCGGGATCACCGAAGCGATAGGACAGCTTGTCGATCACGATGCGATCGTTGGTGCAACCGTCGCATCCGGTGAGAGTTGGCTGCATAGATTCCGAAGGAATCACATACTGCCGCCCGATGAATGTCTGCAGCACCCAGGTGAGCAGCAGCACACAGACGATGATGATGACGGTTTCGCGAAGCAGAGAGCCCTTTTTCTTGGGCTTACGGCCATCACCATCGTCCAGGCTGCGCCAGGGGCGCGGGGAGTCATCCGATTCGGACGGAATGTCGCTGGCGGGTTCGTTTCCGTAAGGATGCGAACCGTCAGGAGTGCGGGGGGTGTCGACCACGCCGCAAGCCTAGTGTGTCAGCGCTTTTCTTTGATCTTCGCGGCCTTGCCACGCAGGTCGCGGAGGTAGTAGAGCTTCGCACGACGAACGTCACCGCGGGTCAGGATCTCGAGCTTGGCCAGGTTCGGGCTGTGAACCGGGAAGGTGCGCTCGACGCCGACACCGAACGACACCTTGCGAACCGTGAAGGTTTCGCGGACGCCACCACCCTGACGACGGATGACAACACCCTTGAAGACCTGAACGCGTTCTTTCGAGCCCTCGATCACCTTCACGTGAACATTGAGGGTGTCACCCGGACGGAAGTCGGGGATGTCGTCGCGCAGGGACTTGTTGTCCAAGAAATCCAGAGTGTTCATATTGTCGGTCCAATCCTGTCGGCGTGAGCAGAGGAACCTAGCGGCCTTGCGGCTCGACTGGTTCGTGCTCTGATTCGTTTGGTCTCCGCGACAGATCAGCGAACAGGAGAACCTGGTGGCTGACCGTCGATCGGCAACTGGTCAATTGTGCCAGAAGGACCCCGCCCGTGAGAAATCGCATTGGTCAGCACCAACTCGCCGGACTCCCCTGGTGCCGGCGCGGCATGGACCACCACATCGAGTTCGGCCTCAGCTCCGGCCTTGGCGTGTGCGACGTCCGGTTTTCCGGCCATCAGGTCCTGCATGAAGATCTTGGCCCGGATCAGCGGGCGCCGAATGCGGCGTTCCCGGCGTACCGCCGCAGCCATCTTCTTCTCGCGCTTGGTGTAACGCCACCGCGCCCACGGAGAAGTCGGACGAGCCAACCGGATCGATCCGATGATCAGCAACGGGAAGATGAACAGCCCGATCAACCCGGTCCAGATCTTGCCCTTGAGCAGAACGATGCCGGTCAGTACCGCAACAACAACCAGGGAGACGCCCAATGCGACCAACGACACGACATCGCCGGTGTCGGCGTCGTCGATCTCGAAGGGGCGAAAACCCATCAGCAACAGGCCCATGACCGCGAGGGCAACAAATACCGCATCGATCGATGCCCGTCCCTCTTCGGCCCAGTACACATCTCTCAGATAGAAGATGAGCGCGAACTCGTCGAGTACCAGCGCCGCCCCGATTCCGAACAGCCCGGCGAAGATCGAAAGCACCACCTGCGAACCGTTGATCGACATCGCGATCAGGCCCAGGCCCGAGATCATCGTGAGCACGGTCCCGAACACGACGTGGTGAATGTGCATCCCGCCCGGTGTCACGTTGTTGAACCACCAGCTGACCTCGGCGCGGATCAGCCGGACACTGATCCGGATCCCGAGAAAGCCGAGGATGAATCCGACATACGCCACGAACAGCGGTAGTCGCCCGTTGTCGACGATGTTCTCCTGGAACCAGTGGGCCATTCGAAGAGATTATCCCCCGATGTGATCGCGAAGGACATTTGCGACCAAAACGGTCGAACCGGTCGCGGCACACGCCTCGCAGACGAGTTCCCGCAGGCCATCGCGCCCTTTGCCGGCGATTCCGAACTCGAGGGCCGCGACGGCACGTGCCCGGCTGAACTCCGTCCGGTATTCCGACATCCGCCCCGCATGCCCGGCCGACAACGCGGCCCCATCCAGTCGGGCTCGCATCGATCCGACCGACAGTCGGTGGGCCGGACCGACCGGCCGATTCGCTCGCCAATCGGTCAATACAGCGGTGATCACGCCATCGGTCGGAACCGCCGCGGCATCGAGCGCGGTCACCGTCAGGATCAGGCCGGCACGACTCACCTGCCGCGGTTCGACACGATCGACCAGAGCCGCGACGCCTGATCCGAGCACGTCGATGCGATGCGCGGTCACTGTCCGGAGTCCTCGTCGCTGCCGTCGCCGACGCCGACATTCTGGGCTCCGCTCTCGGCGATCTCGGCGGCAACCTCAGGAGGCGGTGGCGTGGCGGCACAGATCGCCAACGGTTCGATGTCGCGGTCGGTGAAGTAGCTCATGATCGCGAGTTCGGGTGCGCGCCCATCGCCCACCACGACCTCGTGTGATTCCAGCGACGTACCCGGACGCAGGTATCCACCCAGTTCACTGGTCCCGACCACCACGACGTGGCGGCCGTCGCCTGCCGCACCCAGGCCGACCGCAAGCCGGATCCATGGCGCCACCTCCGGTGGCTGGACAGCGGCCAGGTGAGCTGCCCGGGAGCGCAGCATCGCCAGATCGATGTCGGCGACATCGTGGTCCGATCGATGGCCTGCGCCCGCATGCGCCATCCCGCCGGCCAACGCGCCGGCCATGGCCCCACCCATCGGGGCCATCATGGGGGCTCCCCCGGCGCCGGACTGGTTTTCGCCGCGTTCGGAATCACTCTTCGATGCCAGGTCGTCGGTGATCTCTCGGGTTCGCCAGTCGAGTTGTCCGGCGGCCGCAGTCATCACCCGGGCCGCCGCGTCATGTGCACCCGACAGCCTGGTGGTGTCGCCGGACGCGGTCGCCACAACCTGACCTGCCAGCACGTCTCGATCGGCGATCGCCGCAACGACGGTGAGCCGTTCCTGCGTCTCGGCGACCGCATCACCGTAGGTGCGCGTGGTGGTGGCATGGTGGGCCAGACGGTCGATCACGGTGGTCAGATCGACGTCGACGATGCGGCGGGCCTGCTCCGTCATCGCGATCACGGCATGTCCGTCACCGGTCGCCGCGATCTCACGGACCGCATCATCGAGGATGGCCTGCACTTCTGAGAGGCGCTGCGCCAACGCCGAAAACCGCTCCGCGGCGAGATCTACTCGATCCGGATCTGTTGTCGGCCACAGCTTTTCCAGCAGATCAGCAACGGGATCACTCAGCATTGCCGGGTTCCGAGCGCGCCGGCAGCCGCGGTGTCCACGTCGCCGAACTCGGCGGAGGCCCGGGTGAGGTTGGCACTGAAGGCAAGGACGGATGACCGGACAGCCCGTAGTTCCGCCTCGGTCACACGGGCCAACGCGGACTGGGCCGAGTCGAACGCGGCACCGGTGTGGTGGCCGGAGCAGTCGCGCCGTAGATCACCGACGATCGCATCGACCTCTGCCAGAATCGCCTCGACCTCCCCGACCAGCGGGGCGAGCCGGTGTACCGCGGCGGCCAGTGCCGCGTCGTCGACAAGCAGGTCACTGCCGGGTCTCTCGTCCATCACGTCCCCTCCCGCGCGGCGACCTCATCGAGATCCCGATAGTGCGGCCCCGGGTTTTCGACGATCTGCTCGGTCAGCTGGTTCCGTTGGACGGCGAGTTCGCCATCTGCTCTTGCGGCGAGTTCACAGATCAGGGACGACAACTGGTCGGCGCGATAGCGGCGCAGCGCAAGGGGTTCCAGACGCAGGTCGATCAGGGCGCCGCGGGCATTGGTGACCACTGTGACCAGTCGATCCGTCGAGGTCACCTCGACGGTCATCGTGCGCAGTTGTTCTTCGACATCGCGCAGTTGGGCCCGCTGCCGGTCGACTTCATCGAGCAGGGAATCCCATGCCCGTTTGCTCACCGCCACTGTCCTTGCGGATTCCGTACTCATCGCCACCCCCCAATGGTGTGCGGAGATCCTAACCCGCGCCGGACTCCGTCGGGTCGGGTGGCAGCAGATCGGGCGGCAGGAGATCGGGACGACGGGCACGGGTCCGTTCGATGGACTGCTCACGGCGCCAGCGTTCCTGTTTGGCGTGATCGCCACTGAGCAACACCGGCGGTACGTCCAGACCCCGCCACGACGGTGGCCGGGTGTAACTCGGCCCTTCGAGCAAACCGTCAGAGAATGAATCCTGCTGATGCGAGTTCGCATTGCCCAGAACCCCGTCGATGAGACGGACGGTGGCCTCCACCATGGCCATCACGGCCACCTCGCCACCGATGAGTACGAAGTCTCCGATCGAAACTTCTTGGACCCGAACACGTTTGGCTGCATCATCGATGACCCGTTGGTCGATACCCTCGTAGCGACCGCAGGCAAAGACGATATGCCGTTCTTTGCTCCAGGCGTGGGCTGTCGCCTGGGTGAACGGAACACCGGCCGGCGTCGGTACCACCAACAGGGCGTCATCCGGACAGACCTCGTCGAGGCAGGGACCCCACACCGTGGGTTTCATGACCATCCCGGGACCGCCACCATAGGGCGAATCATCGACGGCCCGATGCACGTCGTGGGTCCAGTCGCGGAGGTTGTATGTGTCGAGCGCGAGGATACCCCGGTCAATTGCCTTGCCGAGCAATGCCATTCGCATCGGCTCGAGGTACTCGGGGAAAATCGAGACGACGCCGATCCGAAGGGCCGGCTGTGACGTCTCCGCCGGTGAAGACCCCTCGGTCACTCTGGATCCAGCAGGCCGTCAGGGGGGTCGATCTCGATGAGATCGGGACTCACCGTTGGGACGATCGCCGTCACGAACGGAATGAGGATTTCACGGCCGTCGGTCGTTGTGACCGACAGCAGATCGCCACCGGGCATGTGAAGAACGTCGGTGACAACACCGACATCGTCGCCGGACACGGTCCGGACCGGGGCTCCTTGGAGCTCATGATCATAGAACTCGTCGGGGTCGTCACCAGAGGAGACATCGTCGGTGTCGATGAGGAAGAGCGTCCCGCGCATGTCGGAGGCCGTGTCGCGGTCGGTGACCTCCGCCAGGGTCAGCAACAGCCGCCCGGAATGATTCCGGGCGGCCGTCACCGTGTAGTTGTTCTCGACAAACGTGTTCTTGCCGGTCGACTTGCGTCCACGAAGGACGCTGCCGACGGCAAAGCGTTCGCCGGGTTCATCGGTCCGGACGTCGACCACCAATTCACCGCGCACGCCGTGCGTTTTGGCTACGCGGCCGACAACCAGATCCATGTGTCTACTACCGATCAGCGATCGGTGTCGACGATGTCGACCCGCACACCCCGGCCACCGATACCGGTGACAAGCGTGCGCAACGCGGTGGCCGTACGACCGTTACGGCCGATGACCTTACCCAGATCCTCCGGGTTCACGTGAACCTCGACAAAACGTCCGCGCCGACCGGTGACGAGCTCAACGCGCACGTCATCCGGGAAGGCAACGATGCCGCGAACGAGATGTTCGACTGCGTCAGCGACAACGACACTCACTTGTCGGTTGCCTCAGAAGCGGGGGCCTCGGCTGCAGCCTCGTCGGCGCTGCTGTCGGCCTTCTTGGCGGCCTTCTTCTTCGGGGTGGTGGCCTCTGCAGCGGGTGCGTTGTCGGCAGCGGCGAGCGCGGCGTTGAACAGATCCACCTTCGACGGCTTCGGCTCGGCAACGCGCAGGGTGCCCTCGGCGCCCGGCAGGCCCTTGTGCTTCTGCCAGTCACCGGTGATCTTCAGGAGTGCGGCGACGGGCTCGGTCGGCTGTGCGCCGACTCCCAGCCAGTACTGCGCGCGCTCGGTGTCGATCTCGATGAGCGAAGGCTCTTCCTTGGGGTGGTACCGACCGATGGTCTCGATGGCCCGGCCGTTGCGGCGGGTACGCGAGTCGGCGACGACGATGCGGTACTGGGGATTGCGGATCTTGCCGAGGCGGGTGAGCTTGATCTTGACAGCCACGAGTTACTTCCTTCTATGGTCACAGTGCAATTCAGCGACGTTTCGGAATTGAAACGCCCGGTTTTGCTGTTCGTGTGGTGTGACCGCCGGTCGGTGTTGAGCCGGGTCCGGCGAACCAGCTAGCCATTCTGCCAGAGTCGGGCCCCTGAACTGAAATCAAGCCGTCACCGACCGGCCCTCCCCGTCGCCGACAGCCAACCGGACTTCCTCCGCGATGAGGTCGGCGTTGATCTGGGCGCCGGCCATCGCTCCGGCGGCGGCCGCGGCGGACACCTGCGCCATCAGATTGGTGATGTTGCCTGCGGCCCAGACGCCCGGCACGGACGTCACACCGTTCTCGTCTGCCGGGATGTGCTCGCCGACACCCATCGGATGCTCCTGCGATTCGAGACCGAGGTCGTCGAGGAATCCTGCGCGGGCGACAAATCTCGGCGTCACCGTCAGTGCTTCCCGCTCGACGAACGTCCCGCCCGCGAGCCGGACGCCGGTGAGTTTGTCATCGCGTGACTCCACCGCGACCACCGCGCCTTCCACAACCTTGATCCCACGGGCCGACAGCGCGGCTGCATCCTCTCCGGACAAGCTCAGCGCGTCGTTGAGGAAAAGCGTCACGTCCCGACTCAACTGACGGAACATCTGCGCCTGATGGATCGCCCACGCGTTGACCGCGAGGACGCCGATCGCCTGGTCGCGCACCTCCCAGCCGTGGCAATACGGGCAGTGCAGCAGATCTTTGCCCCACCGCTCCCGCAACCCGGGGATGTCGGGCAATTCGTCGATCAATCCGGTGGTCAACAGCAGCCGGCGCGCGCGGACGGTCTGGCCGTCGGCAACGGTGACCGCAAATCCGGCATCGACGGTGCCGTCGACCTTGACGACCTCGCCGTCGGCCAGGTGGACGCCGTACCGGAGGACTTCCTCGCGGCCGATCCCGAGGAGCTCGGCCGGTGCAATTCCTTCCCTGGTGAGAAAACCGTGCACCCCCGCGGCCGGCGCGTTGCGCGGAGCGCCGGAATCGATGACCAGGACCGATCGCCGGGACCTTCCCAGCATCAAAGCCCCGCTCAAGCCCGCGGCACCACCACCGACGACCACTACGTCGTATTCACTCTGCATCTGTTCAGTCATGTCCCCACCCTGCGCTCCCCTCACGAATTCCGGCAAGTTTGTTTGCCATATCAGCAATTTTTGGCAGACTCTCCAGACATGGACGACGACTTGAACCAGGCCCTGACCGCGGTCGGCCCACGACTGCGTGCATTACGCCGCGACCGTGACATCACACTTGCCGACCTCTCCGCGACGACCGGCATCTCCGAGAGCACGCTGTCGCGGCTCGAATCCGGCGGCCGTAAACCCACACTCGAACTACTGCTGCCGTTGGCCAAGGCGTACTCGATCCCCCTCGATGAGCTCGTCGGCGCACCCCCGACCGGAGACCCGCGGATACATCTGCGGCCGATCAACCGCCACGGCCGGACATTCATCCCGCTCTCGCGACGTGCCGGGGGTGTCCAAGCGTTCAAACAGATCATTCCGCCACAGAACGTCCAGAACCCCGACCTCAAGACCCACGAGGGTTATGAGTGGTTGTACGTCCTGTCGGGACGGGTTCGCCTGATCCTCGGAGAACAGGATCTCGAGTTGGTGCCGGGCGAGGTGGTCGAGTTCGACACCCACGTACCCCACTGGATCGGCGCGATCGGGCCGGATCCGGCCGAAGTCCTCAACCTCTTCGGCGCACAGGGCGAGCGCGTCCATGTTCGGGCGCGCAGCTGAACGCAGCTCAGATGACGTTGCCGCCACAGACGATGGTCTCCGGCGCCCGCAGCACCGTCAGATCTGAGATCGGATCACCCGACAGCACAAGGACATCCGCGCGATCGCCCGCATCGAGGGCACCGACTCCCAGCCAGCGGCGCGCCGAGCCGCAGGCAGCGTCGAGCGCCGCTCGAGCGCCCAGACCGATGTCGGCCAGCGCCACCACCTCGTCGACGATGCGACCGTGTTCGACGAATCCGCCCGCGTCGGTCCCGGCGTAGATGTCGACGCCGGCGGCGACCGCACTCGCAAATGTGGCCGGCGCATCGGCGTAGAGCTTGCGCATGTGTTTCTGGTACGCCGGGAAGCGGTCGGCGCCGTCCGCGATCGACGGGAAGTTCTCCACCTGGATCATGGTGGGCACCAACCCGATCCGCTGCTCCGCCATCACCGCGATGAGTTCGTCGTTGAGGCCGGTGCCGTGTTCGATGCAGTCGATGCCGGCGCCGATCAGCCCGTACAACGCCTCGGTGCCGAAGACGTGTGCGGTCACCTTGGCACCACGATCGTGTGCAACAGAAATGGCTTCACGAAGCACGTCCTCCGGCCACAGCGGGGCCAGATCCCCGGTGTCGCGGTCGATCCAGTCCCCGACGAGCTTGACCCAGCCGTCCCCGGCCTCCACCTGCCTGGCCACCTCGGCGGGCAGATCGGTGACATCGTCGAGGTCGACGCCGTAGTCACGCAGGTAACGCTTGGGACGGGCGATGTGCTTGCCCGCCCGGATGAACTGCGGGCATCTGGAATCGGCGTCGAGCGGATGCGTGTCCAGCGGCGATCCGACCTCACGGATGAGCGTCGCGCCGGCCCGGACATCCGCGTAGGCGAAAGCGCGGGCCTGCTCGATGGTCACGCCCAGCCCCGGTGCGATACCCACGTGATTGTGGGCATCCACCAGACCCGGCATGATCCAGCCACCATCGGTCACGGTGACCGCACCCGGCAACGACTCGTACGAGATCACACCGTCGGAAACCCAGAACTCGATCGGTTCCCCGGTCCCGACGGCGCGACCACGAAAGTGCAACCGCGACTGCACCATAGGTGTGATCCCGACTACTTCTTCTTGGGCCGCTGGAACTGGCTGACGTCGATACCATCGAGTCCCGGCGGCATCTGATCAAGGCCGGCCGGCATGTTCGACAGGTCAGGGAAGCCGGCAGGCATTCCACCGGGCATGCCGCCAGGGAATCCGCCCCGGACCTTCGGCGGGGTCGGTCCGCGACCGCCCTTCTTGCCCTTCTTGCCACCCTTTTTGCGATTCACCTTGCGGTTGGCGCCGGGCATACCCATGCGGCCTGCCATCTGCGACATCATCTTCCGCGCGTCGAAGAAGCGATCGACCAACTGGTTGACGTCACTGACCGTGACACCCGAACCGTTGGCGATGCGGGCCCGGCGAGATCCGTTGATGATCTTGGGGTTGTCGCGTTCGGCAGGCGTCATGCCACGAATGATGGCCTGCACCTTGTCGAGTTGTTTGTCGTCGACCTGAGAGAGCGCATCCTTCATCTGACCTGCACCCGGCAGCATGCCGAGCAGGTTCCCGATCGGGCCCATCTTGCGGATCATCAGCATCTGCTCGAGGAAGTCCTCGAGCGTCAGCTCACCCTGACTGATCTTGTTGGCCGCGTCCTCGGCCTGCTGCACGTCCCAGTGCTGCTCCGCCGACTCGATGAGGCTGAGCACGTCGCCCATACCGAGGATGCGGCTGGACATCCGGTCGGGATGGAAGACATCGAAGTCTTCCAGCTTCTCGCCCGTCGACGCGAACATGATGGGACGCCCGGTCATCTCCCGGACCGACAGGGCGGCGCCACCGCGGGCGTCACCGTCGAGTTTGGTGAGCACCACACCGGTGAAGTCGACACCCTCGGCAAACGCCTCGGCGGTGGCGACGGCGTCTTGACCGATCATGGCGTCGAGGACGAACAGCACCTCATCGGGATTCACCGCATCGCGGATCCCCCTGGCCTGCCGCATCAATTCCTCGTCGATACCGAGGCGACCCGCGGTATCGATGATCACCACGTCGTGCAGCTTGGAAGTGGCTTCGGCGACACCGCCTTTGGCGACCTCAATCGGCTCGGCAAGACTCTCGGCGCCATCGTGACCCGAGACACCGAGCTCCCCGGTACCACCGATGTTCTGCCCCGGATGAGGTGCGTACACCGGCACACCGGCACGTTCACCGACGATCTGCAGCTGACTGACGGCGCCGGGGCGCTGGAGGTCGCAGGCCACGAGCATGGGCGTGTGCCCCTGCTTCTTGAGCCACGCGGCCAACTTCCCGGCGAGCGTCGTCTTACCGGCGCCCTGCAGACCCGCGAGCATGATCACGGTCGGCGGGGTCTTGGCGAACCGGATCCGTCGGGTCTCGCCACCGAGGATGCCGACAAGCTCCTCATTGACGATCTTGACGACCTGCTGCGCCGGATTGAGCGCCCCGGACACCTCGGCGCCCTTGGCCCGTTCCTTGATCCGGCTGATGAAGCCGCGGACGACGGGCAGCGCCACGTCTGCCTCGAGAAGCGCGAGACGGATCTCGCGACAGGTGCGATCGATATCGGCATCGGACAGCTTGCCCTTGCCGCGCAGATCGGTAAGGACACCGGCCAACCGGCCTGAGAGGGAGTCGAACATGCCCCTAGCCTATCGGGACACCGGATTTACCGGGTTTGTCGTCGTGCTCTCGGGGTGGCGCGGGTGGTGGCACCACTGCCAGGATCGCCTGTTCGAGCTGGTCACGGGCCTGTGAGCCGTCTCCGGGCAACCGGATACAGAACGAGTCGACCACCGATCCGCCCATCGTGGCGACCTTGGCCCAGGTGATGTTGGCGCCGTGACGCTCGAGAACATCGCTGACCCGGGCCAGCAGTCCGACCCGATCGCCGGCACGGAGTTCGAGGATGACACTGCTGTCGTCGTAGCCGTCGAACCAGATCACCTTCGGGGGTGCCTGTGCGAACAGCGCGGGCACCGCAGGCGACACGCTTCCGTCCGGAGGCGCCAGAGGCGCGCTGTCGCGTTCCTTGGCATCCAGTCGTGCGATCACATCGATCGCGCCTTCGACCGCCTGGATCAGTTGCTGGCGGAGCAATCCCACCTCGCCGGGATCGCCGAAGATCGGCGACACGAGGAACGTGTTGACCGCACTCCCGGCGTGCGTCTGCACGACCGCACTGAGCAACCGCAGACCCCGCAGCGACAGCACGCCTGCCATCCGGGACAACAAGCCCGGCTGCTCCGGCGCGATCATGGTCACGGAGAAGGTGTGCTGGTTGTCGGTGGACACCATCTCGACGCTGACCCCACCGGCCTCGGCGAGAGCGATCAGCTCTGGTGTCAGCGGATCAGGGGTGGACAGGTCGCCACCCTCCATCAGCCGCAGGCACCGCCTGACCAGTTCACCGATCAGCGACGCCTTCCAGTCACCCCAGACGCCCGGTCCGGTGGCCAGCGAGTCGGCCTCGGCCAGCGCCGCGAGCAGCTCCAGCAGGACCCGCGAGCCACCGAGCGTGTCGACAACGCTCTGCACCGTCGCCGGATCGTCGAGGTCGCGGCGGGTTGCCATCTCCGGCAGGAGCAGGTGGTAGCGCACCATCTTCGACAATATCGCCACGTCCTCGGGCCACAACCCGAAGCGATTGCCCACCTGGTTGGCGAGTTCGGCACCGACAACGCTGTGATCGGCACCGCGCCCTTTGCCCAGATCGTGTATCAGGGCGCCCAGCACCAACAGGTCCGGTCGTGACACCCGCGTGGTCAAAGCGCTTGCGTTGGCCGCGGTCTCGACAAGATGCCGGTCGACGGTCCAGGTGTGGATGGGGTCTCGGGGCGGAAGGTCGCGCACCGCACCCCATTCCGGAATGAGCCGGCCCCACAGGCCGGTTCGGTCCAATGCCTCGATCGGCGCGATCATGTGTTCGCCGGATCCGAGCAGGACCAACAGATCGCTCAGAGCGTCCGCGGGCCAGGGTTCGCGCAGTTCCGGTGCAAAATCCGCCAGCCGGGCAAGTGTCGCTGCGGCCATCGGCAGTCCGGTCCGCGCCGACGCCGCCGCGACCCGGAGAATGAGTCCGGGATCCTTGCTCGGGAACGCGTTTCGCGCCAGCGCCACTTCACCCTGGTGCTCGACAACGCCCTCGTCCAGCGGTCGCCGGATCGGAGATCTCCGCAGCTTCGACAATCCCTTGCGGGGCAAAGAGTTCGACGAGGTGCGCAAACCCACGTCGACGGCGTAGCTGATGGTGCGCGCACTGTCACTGATGGTGCGCGCCAGCTCGAACCGATCGCCAATCCGTAGTGCGGCACCGATCTCGTCGGCGTCCTGCGCCCGTAGCTGTTCCCGTGGCCGACCGGTGATCCGGTGCAGTTCGGTACGAACGTCCAGCAAGCGCGTGTATGCCTGGCGCAGTCCACCACCGGGCGAATCCGGCCGCAGCGCGGCCATGCCGTCGGTCAGCTGCGCGATGGCCAACGCGTCGAGCATGTGCACATCACGTAGACCGCCGCGACCGTATTTCAGGTCGGGTTCGGCGCGGTGCGCGATGTCGCCACTGCGACGCCAACGGTCACGGGCCTGATCCACCAGACCGCCGAAGCGCGAACGGATGTCGGTACGCCACTGCTGGCGGACACCACCGATCAGCAGCCGGGACAGGTCCTCGTCGCCTGCGATGTGCCGCGCCTCGAGAAGTCCCAGCGCCGCAGTCATGTCGGAGGCGGCAACCTGCAAGGCCTGCGACACCGTCCGGACACTGTGGTCGAGTTTGATGTGTGCGTCCCACAGCGGATACCAGATCTGATCGGCGACCTCGGCGACGACGGCGGGATCCATCTCGTCGTGCAGCAGGATCAGATCGAGATCGGAGTGGGGCAACAACTCTTGGCGGCCGAGTCCGCCGACCGCGACGATCGCAAACCCACTACCCGGTTTGATTCCGATCTCGGCGGCCTTGGTGGTGAGCCAAAAGTCGTGTAGGTCAACGAGCACCCGCCGCAGGGCGGGCGCATCGATGCGCTTGTTGCCGTCGGCGCGGGTGAGTAATTGTTTGCGTGCCGTGACAAGGTCTGTTGCCGCGGCAGGGGTCGCGTGAGACGGCTGCGGTCCTGCTTCCGAGGGTTCCTCGGAAGCAGGACCGCGACCGCCATTGAGAAATGGCACTGTCTTACAGGGCTTCGCTGCCGCGTTCTCCGGTACGCACCCTGATGACGGCTTCCACCGGGGACACCCAGACCTTGCCATCACCGATCTTGCCGGTGCGTGCAGCTTCGACGATCACATCGACAACCTTGTCCACTGCGGCGTCGTCGACAACGACCTCGACACGAACCTTGGGAACGAAGTCGACCGAGTACTCCGCACCGCGGTAGACCTCGGTGTGGCCCTTCTGGCGACCGTAACCCTGGACCTCGCTGACGGTCATACCGACAACGCCTGCTTGTTCCAGACCGGCCTTGACATCTTCGAGCGTGAACGGCTTCACGATCGCGGTAACTAGCTTCATTTGTTGTATCCCTCCATGAGGATCACTTAGCGAGATTGAGTTTGCAGGACTTAAGCGAAGTCATACGCGCTTTCGCGGTGATCCGTCTCATCGATACCAGTGTCCTCATCTTCGGTGGTGATCCGCCAGCCGAGTGGCTTGAGTGCGAACGCGATGATGGTGGTCATGACAGCGGTGAATGCGACTGCGACCAGTGCGATGACGATCTGGATGACCAGTTGCTTTCCGCCGCCACCGTAGAAGAGGCCGGTCTCGGAGGCCAGCAGGCCGATGCCGATGGTGCCCCACAGGCCGGCAACGAGGTGCACGCCGACGACGTCGAGCGAATCGTCGAAGCCGAGCTTGGTCTTGAGACCGACGGCAACAGCTGCGAGTGCACCGGCGATCACACCGAGGATCAGCGAACCGATCGGGGTCAGCGCGCCACAAGCCGGGGTGATGGCGACCAGACCGGCAACGATGCCCGATGCTGCGCCGACGCCGGTCGCGGACTTGTCGCGGATCTTCTCCACGACGAGCCAACCGATCAGACCGGCTGCGGTCGCGGCGGTGGTGTTGATCCAGACCAGGCCTGCCAGAGCGTCTGCGGTGCCTTCGGAACCGACGTTGAAGCCGAACCAACCGAACCACAGGATTGCCGCACCGAGCATGACGAACGGCACGTTGTGCGGGCGGTAGGCGGTGCGACCGAAGCCGACGCGCTTGCCGATGATCAGAGCAAGGACCAGACCCGCCATACCGGCATTGATATGGACAACCGTGCCGCCTGCGAAGTCGATCGGGGCAACCTTGGCAACGATGTCACCGTCGACGTCCTCGGTTCCGAAGATCCATGACGCGAAGCTGTCCTCGGCGTTCGAGAGCAGACCGCCGCCCCAGACCATGTGCGAGAGCGGGAAATACACGAGGGTGGCCCAGACGCCCGTGAAGACCAGCCATGTCGAGTACTTCACGCGCTCGGCGAGCGAACCCGAGATCAGCGCAACGGTGATCACCGCGAAGGTCAGCTGGAAGCCGGCCCAGACGATGGCCGGGACGTCTCCGAAGCCGCCGATGACATTCAACGTCTCGCCGTCGATGTCTTTGGTCTCCATCAGTTGATTGAGGCCGAAGAGCGAGAACGGGTTGTCGAAGATGCCCAGGATGTCATTGTCGCCGGTTGTCGACGACGAGAACGACATCGAGTAACCCCAGAGCACGTAGATCACGCTCACGACGCCGAGGGAGCCGAAGGACATCATCATCATGTTGATGATGGATTTCTGACGCGACAGGCCACCGTAGAAGAAGGCCAGCCCCGGTGTCATGAAGAGCACGAGTGCGGCGCTCGTCAGGACCCAGGCGGTCGCCCCGACGTCGTAGGGCGCAAACGCATCGTCTGGCAGTGCCAAAACCACTGTAAGAAACCTCCTAGAGTGCGCCGACGGCTCGGCGCCTTCAAAGAGATTGGCGGTCGAGGATTTCGTTTAGGGTCCTCTTAGGTTTCAGGCGTGTGAACCGCCACCCGATTCATGTTTCATCTATGTATACCGGCAGGAACTATGTTGATCAGAGTGCCGAACCGACGTTGATTTGTTGTGTGAGGCCGTCTCGAGTCGCGCGAACTCACACGATCTGAGCAGCGGCAGATCAGCCCAACAGAGCGTCGACGAACGCCTCTGGTTCGAACGGTGCAAGGTCATCGGCACCTTCTCCCAAACCCACCAGCTTCACCGGCACTCCGAGCTCGCGCTGCACATGGAAGACGATCCCGCCCTTGGCCGTGCCGTCCAGTTTGGTCAGCACCACCCCGGTGATCGAGACGACTTCGGAGAACACCTTCGCCTGGGTCAGGCCGTTCTGTCCGGTGGTCGCATCAAGGACCAACAGCACCTCGTCGACGGCGGCCCGCTTTTCGACAACACGTTTGACCTTGCCAAGCTCGTCCATGAGTCCGGTTTTGGTGTGCAGCCGACCTGCGGTGTCGATCATCACCACGTCGACGCCTTCCTCGATGCCACGTGAGACGGCATCGAACGCGACCGCAGCGGGGTCTGCGCCTTCTTTACCGCGGACCACCTCGGCACCGACCCGCTCAGCCCAGGTTTGCAGCTGGTCCGCCGCGGCGGCTCGGAAGGTGTCGGCCGCTCCGAGCAACACCCGGCGGCCGTCGGCCACGAGAACGCGGGCCAGTTTGCCGGTGGTGGTTGTCTTGCCGGTGCCGTTGACACCGACCACGAGCAGGACGGACGGCTTGCCTGCATGCGGCAGTGCGCGGATCGAGCGGTCCAGGTTCGGTTCGATCTGTGCGATCAACACCTTGCGGAGCAGGGCCCGGACCTCTGCCGCCGAACGAACCGGCGCTTGGGCGAGTTCGGTACGCAACTGTTCGACCACTGCCATTGTCACCGATGTACCGAGGTCGGCCATCAGGAGCGTGTCCTCGATCTCTTCCCAGCTGTCCTCATCCAGGTCACCGGCACCGAGCAATCCGAGCATGCTCTTGCCCAGTGCGTTCTGAGACCGCGACAGACGACCGCGGAGCAGGCCCAACCGGCCCGCGGTCGGGGCGATCTCGTCGAGCGTCGGCTCCACGACCTCTGGCTCGAGCTCAGGTTCCGGCGCCACGATCTCCGGTTCGAAGACCTCCGGTTCGACAACCGCCGGCTCGACAACCTCCGGCTCGACGATCTCAGGTTCGATGATCTTCGGCTCGACAACCTCAGGTGCCGGCGCGGCGGTCTCGGGCTGGGCGGTCTCAGGCTGCGCGGTCTCAGGCTCGGCGACCTCGGGTTCCGCTACCTCGGGTTCAGCTGTTTCCGGCTCGACGACCGGCGTCTGGGCAGCGGGCGGTTCGACGACCTCTGGCTCGGGCGCAATCTCTTTCGCAGGTGCACTCGGGACGTCCGGGGCCGGCGGTTCGGCAACCGACGTCCCGGACCCACCCTGGGTGAACGAGAAGCCCGAACCCGCCTGATAGCCGCCCGATTTGTCGACCTGCCTGGTGCCATCGGATCCGGTGATCTGATCTTCGCTGTCGCGCAGGGAGATTCGACGGCGACGAGAGACCACCAGGCCTCCGACCACCAGCGCCAACAGCAACACGGCAACTACAACAACGATCGCGATTACGGCACCTGAGTTCACCGGCCCAGTCTGCCAGAGGGGATCTGAGCCGCACGTTGAGGACACAGTCGAGGGAACGATGGCAACTGCACCGATGACCAGGATCTGGGCGTACGGTGATTGTCAGACCCTGCACCCATACTCGTTACGCCCTGACCACGACCAGGAGACGAACAATGAGCATTTCGGTTGACCAGTCCGCTCTGACCACCAAGTTCCTCGACGTGCGCGGGCTCACCGACCGTCTCACCGCGGCACTCTCGCCCGAAGACCAGACACCTCAGTCGATGCCGGACGCCAGTCCGACCAAGTGGCACCGCGCGCACGTCAGCTGGTTCTTCGAGGAGTTCATACTCCGCGACCTCCCCGGATACACCGTCTACGACGAATCATTCCGCTATCTGTTCAACAGCTATTACGAGGCCGTCGGTGCCCGTCATCCCCGGCCGGAGCGAGGCCTGATCACCCGGCCCGGCGTCCTGGAGATCACCCGCTACCGCGAATACATCGACCGCGCCCTGACCGCTGCCCTCACCGAAGACCGACTCGATGACGCAGCGATCGCACTGGTGGAACTGGGCTGCAACCACGAGCAACAGCACCAAGAACTCGTGCTGATGGATATCAAGCATCTGCTCTCCACCCATCCGTTCGGCCCCGTGTACGTCGATCGGGCGTCTGAATCAACCGCATCGGCCCCTCCCCTGCGGTGGCAATCGATGGTCGGTGGGCTGGTCGAGATCGGCGCCGATGGTCGCGGGTTCAGCTACGACAACGAGGGTCCGCGCCATACCGTTTATCTGCATGATTACGAGATCGCCAACCGGCAGGTCACCAATGGTGAATGGCTCGAGTTCATGGCCGACGACGGCTACCGGCGCAGCGAGTTCTGGTTGTCCGACGGCTGGGCCCGTATCCAGGAGACCGGATGGACCGCACCGGGTTACTGGAGCAACGACGACGGGACCTGGACCACGTTCACGCTGTCCGGCCGTCGCCCGCTGGTGTTCGACGAACCGGTTGCGCACGTCTCCTTTTACGAGGCCGACGCGTACGCACGTTGGGCCGGTGCCCGCCTTCCGACGGAGTTCGAGTGGGAGAACGCCGCGGCCCTCACCGGCGGGCGCCGCGGCGGGCTGCTCGATCCGAGGCGATGTCACCCTTCGATCGCCACGGAGGCGATGGTCGGCGACGTGTGGGAATGGACGTCGAGTGCCTATCTCCCCTATCCGGGGTTTGTCCCGGCCAACGGCGCAGTCGGTGAATACAACGGCAAGTTCATGAGTGATCAGCACGTCCTACGCGGCGCAAGCGCTCTGACCCCGCGCGGCCATGAGCGGATCTCGTACCGCAATTTCTTCCCGGCACCCTCTCGATGGGTCCTCAGCGGCCTGCGGCTGGCCCGATGACCGGGTCGAACACGTCGGTGAATCCGGATCTGGTCGCCGACGCGGTGGTCGGCCTGTGGCAGGACCCGCCGGTCCTTCCGGCCAAGTGGTTGTACGACAAGCGCGGCAGCGAGCTGTTCGACGAGATCACGCGCCTGCCGGAGTACTACCCCACCCGACGGGAGACCGAGATCCTGCGAGCCCACAGCGTCGACATCACCCGGCAGTCGGGTGCCCGCACCATGATCGAACTCGGCTCCGGGACGTCGGAAAAGACCCGATTGTTGTTGCAGGCGTTCACCGATCGAGGCGGGGCGTTCACCTATGTGCCGCTCGATGTGAGCATCGAGATGCTCACCTCGGCTTCTGAGCAGTTGGCTGCGGAGTTCCCGGCCATTTCAGTCGAACCGCTCCATGCCGATTTCGGGGATCCGGCGCTGTCTCTGGCGCACCATGCCGGCCCGCGGATGGCGATCTTCCTGGGCGGCACCATCGGCAACCTCTACACCCGCGAGCGCGCCGACTTCTTTCGGCGGATCTCCGGGGCGTTGCGCCCCGGGGACTTTTTCCTCCTCGGCGCCGACCTGATCAAGGATCCCGGCCGACTCATCGCCGCATACGACGATCGCGCAGGCGTGACAGCCGATTTCAATCGCAACGTGATCGAGGTGTTGCGGACCGGACTGGCGGCCCGGGGCCTGTACGCGGACGACTTCGATCACATCGCGAGGTGGAACCCTGCCGAACACCGGATCGAGATGTGGCTGCGCGCCCGCCGCGATGTATCGGCCGAGTTCGGGACCATCGAGCGCAGCTGGGAACTACCCAAAGGTGCCGAGATCCTCACCGAGATCAGCACCAAGTTCGATCTCGACACCCTGCACGGCGAGCTCGCGGCCGCAGGCCTCGACCGTCACCACACCTGGACCGATCAGGCCGGAGACTTCGCAGTGCTGCTCAGTCAGGTCGCTGCCTGACCCGCTTCGACGGTCGCCGGCGCGCCGAGATCTTGGCCCCGCATCCGCTGCGAGATCACCGTGGTGATGCCGTCACCCTGCATGCTGACGCCATAGAGGGCGTCGGCCACCTCCATGGTCGGCTTCTGGTGGGTGATGACGATCAACTGCGACTTCTCGCGTAGCTGCTCGAACAGTGTGATGAGCCGACGCAGGTTGGTGTCGTCGAGCGCCGCCTCGACCTCGTCCATCACATAGAAGGGCGACGGGCGGGCCCGGAAGATCGCCACCAGCATGGCAACTGCGGTCAGCGACTTCTCACCACCGGACAACAACGACAGGCGTTTGACCTTCTTGCCGGGTGGACGGGCTTCGACCTCGATGCCGGTGGTGAGCATGTCCGACGGATTGGTCAGGACCAGACGTCCCTCACCGCCGGGGAACAAGGTCTTGAAGACCTCGACGAACTCGCGTTCGACGTCCGCGTAGGCCTCGGTGAACACCTGCAGGATCCGGTTGTCGACATCCTGCACCACGTCGAGCAAGTCTTGCCGCGCCTTTTTCACATCTTCGAGTTGCGTGGACAGGAAGTTGTAGCGCTCTTCGAGTGCGGCAAACTCTTCCAGCGCAAGCGGATTCACCTTGCCAAGGGTGTTCAGATCCTTTTGGGCCTTCTTGGCCCGCGCGGCCTGGGTGGCACGGTCGAACGGGATCGGCGTCGGTGCGACCACCGTCTCGCCGCGCTCCTTGGCCTGGTTGTACTCGGCGATCTCCAGCTCCGTCGGCGGCATCGCGACGTCGGGCCCGTACTCGGCGATAAGATCGTCGGGGCTGATCGCGAAGTCGTTCATGATCTGCTCTTCGAGCTGCTCGATCCGTAGCGACACCTGCGCCTTGGCCACCTCGTCGCGGTGTACCGCATCCTTCAACGAAGCGAGCTGCGCACCGACCTCGGCTGCGGCCTTCTTGACCACGTCGAGATGTTCGGTTCGGGTCGCACGCTCACGCTCGAGTTCGTCGCGATACGACTGGGCCTGTGCCACAGCAATTTCCAGTCGCGCGGCGATCAGTTTGCCCAACTCCAGCGCAACCTCCGCGACCTCCGCGGCGTGGGCGCGGGCCTTGTTCTGCCGTTCTGCACGTTCCCGTGCCTCCCGCTCGGCGCGCGCGGCGCGGCGCAGCGAATCGGCCTTGCCCCGAACCGAGGCCAGGCGCTCCTCGGCACTGCGTAGGACGAGGCGGGACTCCATCTCAACGGCGCGGGCCTCGGCGACTGCGGCAGCTGCCGCATCCCGCTCGGTGTCCGGCAGCTCACCGTCGCCGCCTGGATCGCCGCTCTCGTTGCGCGCCATGTGCAACCGCTCCTCGGCGGCCGCGAGTGTGGCGATCGCCTCGGTGCGGCTGTCCTCGACGCGGGCGCGTTGTGATGCCAGACGTGCCGATTCCTCTTGCGCCGCACGGGCCGCCTGGCCGAGCCGGGCCAGCTGTTCGTAGATCGCACCGAGCTGCGCATCCGATTCGTGCAGCGCAGCGAGTGCCTGTTCAGCGGTGTCCCGGCAATCCGACTGTTGGGCCAGAGCGCCGGATAGCGCGGCCATCAGCTCTTCGCTGCGTCGACCGGCCTGCACCAGATCGCTGCGGGCGGCGTCGATCGCCGATTGCACCTCGATGGTCGACGGCCGTGCACCGGTGCCGCCGCTACGCCATCCGGCACCGATCAGATCGCCGTCGAGCGTGACGATCCGTAGCGAACCAATATGCGGTACAACCTGTTTCGCGTCCGCGACAACCAGTTCGGCAATCTCGACAGTGTCGGCGACGACGGTATACCCCAGCAAGAGCTCGACAGCACCGTGCAACGTCTCGGGGACCGAGACCACCTCGAGCGCCCACCGCGCGCCGGCAGGCAGGGCCGCATTTCCGCGACCGGTCGGTTCCACGCCACCGATGAGCACCGAAGCCCGTCCACCCTCGTTCTCCCGCAGCGCCGACAACGATGCGCGGGCCTTGGGCAGGTCAGCGGTGGCAACCGCGTCCGCGGCCGGACCGAGTGCCGCGGCGATGGCGGGTTCGAAGCCCTCCTCGACGCGCAGTAGCGAGGACATCGGGCCGAGCAATTCGGACGAACGGTGTTCCATCAGCCAGGCACCACCGTCTTTGCGCTCCAGACCGACTGCCAACGCATCGATCCGAGCCTTGAGCGAGGTGACCCGTTGTTCGGCGGCGCGCTCGGCAGCCTGTAGTTCGGCGACCCGTTCGTTGGCCTGGTTGAGCGCGGCGACACTGCGCTCGTGGTGTTCGTCCAACCCCAGCTCGGAAGCATCGAGATCGGCCACCGTCGCCGACGCGGCATCGAACTCCTCGCCGGCCGATTCGGCGCGGGCTGCCGCGTTCTCGATGGCGGCACCGAGGCGTGCCGTTTCCGCGTCGATCGTCTCGACCTTGGAGCGCAGGTTGTCGACCTGGCCTTCGAGTCGCGCCAATCCCTCACGCCGGTCGGCAACGGCCCGGACGGCCGCCATGTGTGCACGTTGCGCCGCAGCTGCCTCTTCCTCCAGCTCGGCGAGGGCTTCCTTCGCCCCGTCGAGCTGCATTCCGGCCTCTTCGACAGATTCGGTGAGCGCGGTCTCCTCGGCAGCGGCGGCCTCTGCCTGACGGTCGAGTTGTTCGGGATCACGACCCGAATCGGCCCGAATCGGTTCTGCGAGATAGCGGCTGCGCTCTGAAGCGATCCGGCAGGTCGCTCCGACCCGCTCGGTGAGCGCGGACAACGCAAACCAGGCCTGGCCGGCCTCATTGGCCGCCGGAACGATCTGTGCCAGGGACTTCTCGTTGTCGTCGACCTGGATCTGCAGTTCGTCGAGCTGTGCGGCCAGCTCGTCCTGTTGCCTGCGCAGTTCGCTTTCACTGGTCTGCTGCTCGGCCAGTTCGCTGCGCCGGATCACCAGGTCGTCTGCGGCGAGCCGAAGTCGGGCATCGCGGAGGTCTGCCTGGACCGTCTGCGCGCGGCGGGCGATCTCGGCCTGCCTGCCGAGTGGTTTGAGCTGACGGCGCAGCTCCGAGGTCAGGTCACCCAGTCGCGACAGGTTCGCCTGCATCGCGTCGAGCTTGCGGACAGCCTTTTCGCGGCGTTTGCGGTGTTTGAGCACACCTGCGGCCTCTTCGATGAAGGCTCGGCGTTCCTCTGGCCGGGATTCGAGGATCGAGGCGAGTCGTCCCTGTCCGACGATGACGTGCATCTCACGGCCGATGCCGGAGTCACTGAGAAGTTCCTGGACATCCATCAACCGGCAGGAACTGCCGTTGATCTCGTACTCGCCGGCGCCGTCGCGGAACATCCGGCGTGTCACCGACACTTCGGAGTAGTCGATGGGCAGAGCACCATCGGAGTTGTCGATGGTCAGCGTCACCTCGGCCCGACCAAGCGCGGCGCGGCCCGATGTTCCGGCGAAGATGACGTCTTCCATCTTGCCGCCGCGTAGTGCCTTGGCGCCCTGCTCACCCATCACCCAGGTCAGGGCATCGACCACGTTTGATTTGCCGGACCCGTTGGGTCCGACGACACAGGTGATCCCCGGTTCGAAACGCAGGGTGGTTGCCGACGCGAAGGACTTGAATCCCTTAAGCGTCAAGCTTTTGAGGTGCACAGCGCCTCAGCCTACCGTCAGCGCTCGACAAATCCGGTGAGGTCTCCCCGTGGGGGTTCCCAGTCGGTGACGACCGTGTCGACCGTTCCGGGGCTCTTCCCGGCGTCGATCAGGTCCAGGAGTGCCTGGCATGCTGCGCGCCGGCCCTCGGCGGTGATCAGGACCCGGCCATCGTTTTGATTCGACGCCGACCCCACCAGTCCCAATTCGAGCGCACGCGACCGGGTCCACCACCGGAATCCGACACCCTGCACGTATCCGTGCACCCAGGCCCGCATCCGCACCACGTCGGATCCCGACTCCGTCATGACCTACCCCAACTCCTTGTCTCCGTCTCGCCTAATCGGTTTCGACAGTCAGACCGACCTTGGTGCCGGCCTTCAGTGTCCGGCCGACGGTGCAGACCGCGTCGACGGCCCGCTCGACCACCACGAGCAACCGCTGAGCTGCTTCGGGATCGAGTTCGGACAGGTCGACCTCGAGTACCTCGTTGAGCTGCGGATAGACCTCGTTCTCGCGGTCGGCGGCACCACTGACCCGGATCGTGGCGTCGTAGTCGTCACCGAGACGGCGGGACAGCGGCTTGTCCGAACTCATCCCGGTACAGGCCGCCAAGGCGATCTTGAGCAGCTCACCGGGGGTGAACACACCCTCGACACCCTCCGAGCCGATCAGGACTTCTGCGCCGCGACTGCTCTGGCCGGTGTACCGACGGGTTCCGGTGCGCTGCACCCACAACTCAGTGGTCGAGGGCGCAGCAGTGTTGATTGGTTCGGTTGCGGTCATGTCGATATTTAACACCTGCGGTGGGGCCGCAATTCCACGGGCGGGTCGCCCAGAATGGCACGGGCGGGTCGCCCACAATGGCACGGGCGGGTCGCCCAGAATAATCCGCGGTTTCACCAACGATCGATGTGCAGAACGTTCTCGAGTGGCTCTCGCGGCGCCGGTTTGAAGGTCTCACCGGTGAAGTAGGCAGTCGGGATCAGCGCAGCCTGGTGATATCCGGCCGGGATCCCCAACAACTCGGCGATCTCGGCTTCACGCTGCAAATGCAGAGTGGTCCAAGCGGTTCCGAGACCGCGGGCCCGCGCCGCCAGCGCGAAACTCCACACGCCCGGCAACAGGGACCCCCACAGTCCGGCCTGGTTGCCCGCAGGCAAGGTCTTTCCGGCTTTGATGCAGGGAATGACGAGTACCGGCACCTCCCCCATGTGTTCGCCGAGCCAGGCGACACTTCCGCCGATCCGGTGCTGCACGGTGGCCCGCTCGGGGTCGTCGGCGAAGAGTTTGGCCGCCGAATGCTCGGAGTCCAGGTACTCGTCCACGAGCTCGCCGTAGATCCGGCCCAGCGTGGCCCGGATCTCAGGATCGGTGATGACCAGCCACTGCCAGCCCTGCCGGTTCGACCCCGACGGGGCCTGCAGCGCGATCTCGATACATTCCTTGATCAGCTCCAGCGGTACCGGCCGGGTCAGGTCGAGCCGCTTGCGGACGGTCCTGGTGGTGGTGAGCAATTCATCCGGTGTCAGGTCGAGGGTCATGCCCTGATCATGCCCGCTGCGCTCATCCCCAACCGGAACGGGCTAGCCCCGGGGTCGGATCTGGCAGCGAGGACAACTGAACGAACTGCGGTTCATGAATTGCTCGCGACGCATGATCGCACCACACCGGCGGCAGGGTTGGCCTTCCCGCCCATACGCGTTGAGGGACCGTTCGAAGTAGCCGGACTGCCCATTGACGTTCACGTAGAGGGCATCAAACGATGTCCCACCCTGTTCGAGTGCTTGCGCCATCACCTCTGCGGCATTGTCCAATACCGACCGCAACACCTTTGCGGTGAGTTTGTCCGTGAGCCGCAGGCCGTGAACCCGACTGCGCCACAGGGCTTCATCGGCATAGATGTTGCCAACGCCCGACACGACGGTCTGATCAAGTATCGCTCTCTTGATCTCGGTGTGCTTACGTTTGAGCACCCGGACCACGGCATCGGGATCATATTCTGCAGCAAAGGGATCCGGCGCGATGTGCGCGATCGATGAAGGCCCGAGAGTGGGCTCGCCGATCGTCGGGGCGGCGATCAGATCGTCGACCATCCAGCCACCGAATGTGCGCTGATCGACGAATCGCAGTTCGGTTCCGTTGTCGAGCGTCGCCCTGATCCGCAAGTGGATCTCATCGACGGCACCGGCAGGCTGAACCAGCATCTGCCCACTCATCCCGAGGTGGACGACAACCGCCAACGGATCTGCGCTGCCGAGGGGATCGGCTTCCAGCCACAGATATTTTCCGCGTCGGCGTGCGCCGGTCACGGTTGCACCGGCGAGCATTCCGCTCAGATCGAGTGCGCCGCCGAGGTGTCTGCGAACCGCACGCGGATGCAGGACCTCCACCGAGGTGATCCGGCGGCCGACAACGTGATCGGCGAGGCCGCGGCGTACCACCTCGACCTCGGGCAGTTCAGGCATCTTCTCCTGTCCCGGAAATCGCTTTCCAGGCAGTCGATGCGGCCAGCTGTTCGGCTTCTTTCTTGGTTTTCCCGACCCCGGAACCGAATGGTTCACCGCCGACGAGAACCGTCGCGGTGAACTCCTTGCAGTGGTCCGGACCGGTGGACGTGATCTGGTACACCGGCACCCCGAGAGCCTTTTCGGCCGTGAGTTCCTGCAACGAGGTCTTCCAGTCGAGACCGGCCCCCAGTGCTGCCGACCGGTTCAGTGCCGACGAGAAGAGCGCCAGCACGATGGTGCGGGCGGTTTCCAAACCCAATTCGAGGTGGATGGCACCGATCAGCGCCTCCATGCCGTCTGCCAGGATGCTCGCCTTGTCGCGGCCGCCGGTCATCTCTTCACCCTTGCCGAGGCGAAGGTGGGCGCCCAGACCGCCCGGACCCAGACCGCGCGCGACGTCGGCGAGTGCATGCATGTTGACCACGCTGGCACGGATTTTTGCGAGTTCACCTTCGGCACGATCGGGATGGGTGCGGTAAAGGTGTTCTGTGACAACAACACCGAGCACCGAGTCCCCGAGGAACTCGAGGCGCTCGTTGGTCGGGAGACGACCGTGTTCGTACGCATAGGACCGATGCGTCAGAGCCAGTTCCAACATCTCGTCGGACAACGAAACGTTCACGGCCGCCAGCAGATCCCCATGATCAGCCGAAGCACTCACACCTGACCCGACGGTTTCTGTCACGGTTTCGACTCTGGATCCTCGGCAAACTTTGATGCCAGGCCGGCCCAGCGTGGGTCGATCTTGTCGTGGCGATGACCGGCTTCGGTCACCGCGAGCCGCACGCCACATTCGGGACACAGACCCTGGCAGTCCTCGCTACACACCGGGGTCCCGGGCAGGTCGAGCGCAACCGCGTCGATGATCGCCTGTTCCAGATCGATCTTGTCGTCGACGATGCGATGCATCTCGTCGGCGTCCGTCGTCGCGTCAGTGGCACTGTCGGGATAGACGTACAGCTCTGTCAGGTAAACGCCCACCGTGCCGGAGATGGGCTCCAGACAACGGACACACTGACCTTCGGTCTCGCCGCTCACGCAGCCGGTGACCAGAACACCCTCGGAGACGGCCTCCAGGCGGAGGTCGAGATCCACATCACTGCCTGCCGGGATGGCGATCATATCCAGACCGATGCGCGGCCCATCGGTGATGGCCCGGTGAACCTCCCGCATCGAACCGGCCCGTCTACCCAAACTGCGGATGTCCAGGGAGAACGGGCCATCTACGGGATGGGCTTGACGTATTGAACTGCCTTCGCGCTGTGACACAAGGAACCACGATACGCCTCGGAGCGCCGCATTCGACAATCCCGACACAACCGGGATTCACATCCGGTACATGCGCTGGTTCAGACGGCCATTCCGGTACCGAAATCGCCGCGGCGGACATGCTCGGCGTAGTCGTGCACGCCGGCACCGGTGCGTAGTTGCTGGCGCCCACGATTCACCGAGCGGATCGTGCCGGTCAGCAATTCCTCGAACTCGGCCAGCTTGTTGTCGACGTAGACATCACACTCGCCGCGAAGACGATCGGACTCGGCATGCGCCGCGTCGATGATCCGCTCGGATTCGGAGCGGGCCGCCTGCACGACCTCGGTCTCGGAGACCAGTCGCTGCTGTTCGGCGATGCCCTCGGCGACGGAACGTTCGTAGTTGGCGTTGCCGGACTCGATCATCCGCTCGGCCTCGGCATGCGCCCGTCCGGTCACCGATTCGTACTCACGGCTCGCGGCAGCGGCCAGACGCTCGGACTCAGCGGTGGCATCGGCCAGCATCTGGCCGGAATGCGACTGCGCCTCGGCAACCATGCGGTCGGCATGAGACTTCGCCTCGGCCAGAATCCGGTCCGCTTCCGCACGCGCATGCGCCAGCGACGAATCCGCTTCGGCGGTGGCCTCCCCGACCATGGTGTCGGCGTGCAGACGCGCATCACCCAGCAGTTTGTCGCGCTGATCGAGCACGTCCTGCGCGTCGTCGAGATCGCCGGGAATGGCGTCCTTCACATCGTCGAGCAGTTCCAACACGTCGCCCCGAGGAACAACGCAACCCGCCGTCATCGGAACACTGCGTGCTTCTTCGACGATCGCACCCAACTCGTCCAGCGCTTCGAATACCCGGTACACAGCTACCTCACTCCTCGCCGCAAACCCTGACGGTCGTGCCCGGTTGGCACGTGCTCATCGTGTTGCGATCGGTGGTTTTGTGTTATTTCTGTGACTAGTGTGCCCAATGTTGCGGCTGTGACGACGCAACCCGGGCCGGTGTGTCGGGTCCAGAGTAGGCCGAATGCCTGCGGAAACCTCCGACCGGTCGACAATCACCACGACGACGAACGACGGTCGCAGAGATCTCAGCGACTGGAGGACAACTTTGCGAGTAGCTGTTCGTGCACCACCGGTGGCAGGAACTCGCGCACCGACCCACCCAGTTTCGCCACTTCCTTCACCAGCGAGCTCGACACATGTGCGAGGCGAGGGTCCGTGAGCATGAACACGGTCTCGACGCCGGTGAGGTCACGATTCATCTGTGCCATCGGCAGTTCGTATTCGAAGTCCGCGGCACCGCGTAGCCCCTTCACGATGGTGTCGAACCCCTGCTCGCGAACATGATCGACGAGCAATCCCTGCCAACTCTCGATGCGGACGTTCGGCAGATGAGAGGTCACCTTCCGCAGCAACTCGAGTCGTTCATCAACACTGAACAGGCCCTGCTTGTTCGGGTTGATCGTCACAGTGATGACCAATTCGTCGAATCGGGCCGCAGCACGCTCGAAGACATACAGATGCCCCGAGGTGACGGGGTCGAACGATCCTGGACAGACGGCTCCGGACATGACAGCAAAGTTAGCAGCCCCCGGGGCACGTCCATTCAACCGAGTTCGGCCATGTCGATCCGGGTCTCCCCGTACTTGCGGACCTCGGTATCCCCGAAAGGCTCTGGCCAGTCCGTGTCCGCACTGCGCACCGACCGTTCGAGCACCACCAGACCGCCCGCGGCCAGCGGGCCCGCTGCCAACAGGGTGAGCATCTCGGCGACTTGCTCGTCGGGCAGGTCATAGGGAGGGTCGGCGAACACCAGGTCTGCCACCGGCGCACCGGCACGCAGGTAGTCGGCCACGCGCCTGCGGACGAGGCGGGCACCGGACAGGCCCGAGGACGCGATGTTCGCACCGATCACCTTGGCCGCCCTGGCGTCGGATTCGACAAGAACCGCCGACTCGGCTCCGCGGGAGAGCGCTTCGAGGCCCAGTGCGCCGGATCCGGCAAAGAGGTCGAGGACCACGAGCCCGGAAAAGTCGATCCGATTGGTCAGAATATTGAAAACCGACTCACGTACCTGGTCGGTCGTCGGGCGGGTGCCTGCGGCTGGAACCGTCAGGCGTCGGCCCCGGGCAGAGCCGGCGATTATGCGGGTCATGGCGTCCATTGTCCTGTCCAAACAGCAGAACCAGACAATCGGGGATGCAGCGCAAACAGTTTACGAAGACAAGATTTTGTGAGGCACCTCACAAACAGGGGGTGATCAGGCGTTTGTAGGGTGCTTTTCGTACCAATTTCGCTAGGTGGGTGACATCGATGTGACGCCTTGTTAACTTCAAATTCGATATGAGCCCAACTCAGATCAGCGCTACCCTAACTGCCGCGCCGGACGCGGTGGCCTTTCGTTCACCAAAGATTTCTGACGGAGTCCGGCTCTGGGAAATCGCCCGTGACTCAAAAGTTCTCGATTTGAACTCGAGTTACGCCTACGTTTTATGGTGTCAGGATTTCGCCCAGACATCAGTGGTCGCCGAAGTCGACGGTGAAATCGTCGGTTTCGTGACAGGCTATCTCCGCCCTGAACTGCCCGACGTCGTGATGGTGTGGCAAGTTGCCGTCGACGCCGACCAGAGGGGACTCGGATTGGCCGGAAAGATGTTGGCCCAGTTGATGGATCGACTCGAACCGCGCGGAATCACGACACTGCACACCACCATCAGTCCAGACAACACAGCCTCGCAGGCATTGTTCCAAGGTCTGGCCGATCGACGTGAGATGAGCATCCGACGCGAAGATCTGTTCTCGGCCAACGATTTTCCGGACAATCACGAGCAAGAGGACCTGTACATCGTCGCACCGCGACGCTGATCGGCCACCGCTCCATCCACCCCGCCCGACAAGGGCGAACCACGGCGTAGCAATCGCCGCACACCAAGGCGGAAGCCGGGATCGACCCGCCCGCCAGTTCAGCCAGCACTCCCAGCTCAGTTCGAAACCGACCTGTACTCCCTGACACGTTCAGGTGAGAAACGGGCACTTTTCGCACCCATCGGAGGAAATATGACTGCCTCAATGCAAGAGACCTTTTCGGCCAACATCTTCGAGACCCGTGAGTCCGAGGTCCGCAGCTACAGCCGCGCATGGCCCGCGGTCTTCACAAGCGCCAAGGGCGTTTGGGTCACCGACCGTGACGGCAATCAGTACCTCGATTTCTTCGGCGGCGCAGGAGCTTTGAACTACGGTCACAACAATCCGCTGCTGAAGGCCGCCCTGCTCGAATACATCGAGAACGACGGCATCACCCACGGGCTGGACATGTCGACCACGGCCAAAGGTGAGTTCCTGCAGGCATTTCAAGACAAGATCCTGCTCCCCCGTGGACTCGACTACAAGGTTCAGTTCCCCGGTCCCACCGGAACGAACGCCGTCGAGAGTGCACTGAAGCTCGCCCGCAAGGTCACCGGCCGAACTTCAATCATCAACTTCACCAATGCTTTTCATGGCATGACCCTCGGGGCCCTCTCCGTTACGGGCAACTCCATGAAGCGCGCCGGAGCCGGCATCCCGCTGGTACACGCCACTCCGATGCCCTTCGACAACTACTTCGATGGCGTGGTCGAGGACTTCAGCTGGTTCGAGCGCGTCCTGGACGACTCGGGCAGCGGACTCAACCGTCCGGCCGCGGTCATCGTCGAAACCGTGCAGGGTGAGGGTGGCGTCAATGTCGCCCGCCCGGAATGGCTCCGGGCCTTGTCCGACCTCTGTAAGCGTCGCGAGATCCTGCTGATCGTCGACGACGTCCAGATGGGTTGCGGCCGCACCGGAGCGTTCTTCTCGTTCGAGGAGGCCGGAATCGTGCCCGACATCGTCACGCTGTCGAAGTCGATCGGCGGCTACGGGCTGCCGATGGCCCTGACACTGTTCAAGCCCCACCTCGACGTGTGGGCGCCCGGTGAGCACAACGGCACCTTCCGCGGCAACAACCCCGCGTTTGTCACCGCCACGAAGGCCATCGAGCACTACTGGTCCGACGACACCTTCGAGAAGGAGACCCTCGCCAAGGGCGAACGGATCCGTGATGCGTTCATCTCGCTGTGCAGCACGCACAAGGGCATCAGCACCCGTGGCCGCGGCATGGTCCAGGGTCTGGTGTTCGACGATGCCGACAAGGCCGCCAAGGTGTGCGCTCTCGCCTACGACCGTGGCCTGCTCGTCGAAACCGCGGGCCCGTCCGATCAGGTTGTCAAACTGCTGCCGCCGCTGACGATCACCAACGCCGAGCTCGATCAGGGTCTGGCAATCCTCGCCCAGGCGACCGCAGACATCCTCTATTCCTGAGTTCTCTATTCCTAAGTTCTCTATTCCTGAGCTCTGACGAATAACCCTGCAACAGAAAGGTTTTCGAATGATCGTGCGCACGACGCAGGAGATCACCGACACCGACCGTGACATCACCGCCGACAACGGCAACTGGCGCTCCAAGCGCATCGTCCTCGGCGGCGACCTGGTCGGGTTCTCGTTCCACGAGACCACCATCAAAGCCGGAACGGTCAACGAGTTCCACTACGCCAACCATGTCGAGGCCGTCTGGCTGGTGGAGGGCGAGGGAACACTTCTCGACCGCGAGACCGGCGAGAAGTACCCGCTGGGTCCCGGCTCGATGTATCTGCTCAACGGCAACGAGCGCCATACCGTGACCGCCGACACGCAGATGCGCATGTTGTGCGTCTTCAACCCGCCCGTCGTTGGCAACGAGACCCACGACGAGAACGGCGTCTACCCGCTGGTCGCCGTCGGCGCCTGACGCGGTTCGGCCACGCGCAGACCCGCGGCCTCCGGGCCCTCGCCGGGTAGCGCTGTCTGGTGCATGTGCGATGCACCAGTTTGCCCGGAGGCTTCGGTGTCCGCGTCGGCCGACCGACGCAAGAAGAGCTCGGCACCCCAGTGCGTTGGGGTGCCGAGTTTGCGTTTTGGGGCCTCTGGTTCTGCACCGCGGAGGGAACCGCTCCACTCACCGGTACCCTGGACGTCGTGCGAACCCGCCCGGTGCAGTGGGCACCTGCAGAGCCCACCGATCCCGACCCTGACCTCCCTGCGCGGATGCAACAACTCTGCCATCAGCTCGCAGGCAAGCGCGCACTCGTGCTGACCGGCGCGGGCATGTCGACCGATTCCGGTATCCCCGACTACCGCAGTCCGGACGCCCCGGCTCGGACACCGATGACCATCGAGATGTTCCTGAGTTCGCCACAATTCCGCCGCCACTACTGGGCCCGCAATCACATCGGCTGGCGCCATATGGATGCCGCACTTCCCAACGCAGGCCATCGCGCACTCGCCGCCCTGGAGCGGGACGGCCGGATCAGCGGGATCATCACCCAGAACGTGGACATGCTGCACCTCAAGGCCGGGAACCGGGCGGTACTCGACCTCCACGGGAGTTACGGTCGGGTCCGTTGCCTGAGCTGTGCGCACGTGATGAGTCGCCACCGGCTCGCAGATCTGCTCGAACCGCACAACGCCGGGTTCGTCACCCGCATCCGTGGCCGGGGCGCCATCGAGGTGGCTCCGGATGCCGATGTCGTGGTCGCCGACACCGCCGACTTCATCATGGTCGACTGTCCGTCCTGTGGCGGGATCCTGAAACCCGACATCGTCTACTTCGGTGAAAGCGTGCCGAAAAGCATTGTCGAGCAAGGCTTTGCGATGGTCGATGATTCAGACGCGCTGCTGGTACTCGGATCGTCGCTGACGGTGATGAGTGGTCTGCGATTTGTCCGGCGGGCCTGGCGCAGCGGCACGCCCATCTACATCGTCAACCGCGGTCATACCCGCGGCGACGAGATTGCCACACTCAAGATCGACGGCTCCTGCTCGCAGGTACTCGAGGTGTTGAGCAACGACCGGGACAACCTCTACAGCGCCACCAGATCGTCGGCGTGAACCACCGGCCTGCGAAAGTCCGCCGGTAGGTCAGACGATGATTTCCCGATCATCTTGGCCACTTCCCCGGCATCGTAGGCAACGACGCCCCGGGCTCGGGTCTGTCCGTTCTGATCCGCGAGATCAACCACGTCACCGTTGTAGAAGCGCCCCTTGATGGCGACGATGCCCGCCGCGAGCAACGAATGCCGCGACCGGGCGACAGCGCGAATCGCCCCGTCGTCGAGGATCAGGCGACCGGTGGCCTCGGCGGCATGCCGAACCCAGAACTTGCGAGCCGAAAGGCGTTGGGGGCGTGGCGCGAATGCCGTGCCCACCGAGGCGTCGGTCAGTGCGGCGGAGGCATCGGCCGCCGCTGCCAACAAGACCGGGAGCCCGGCATCGGCGGCCAGTCGGGCCGCCGAGAGCTTTGACGCCATCCCACCGGTACCGAGTGCACCACCGCTACCGGCGATGACACCGTCGAGATCTTCGGGACCACCGACCTCGGGGATGAACGTGGCATCCCCCTTGCGTGGATCACCGTCGTAGAGGCCGTCGACATCTGACAGCAGGACCAGTGCATCAGCCCCGGCCAGGTGCGCCACCAGTGCAGCAAGCCGATCGTTGTCGCCGAATCGGATCTCGTTGGTTGCGACGGTGTCGTTCTCGTTGACGATCGCCACCGCACCCAGCGAGCGCAACCGATCAAGTGTCCGTTGCGCATTGGCGTGGTGAGCGCGCAGCGAGACGTCATGGGCGGTCAGCAACACCTGTCCGACAGTCCGCCCGTAACGGGCGAAGGAGGTGTTCCAGGCGTGCGCCAGCGCGAGCTGGCCAACACTGGCCGCCGCCTGTTTGGTCGCGAGATCTTTCGGCCGAACCTTCAAACCCAGCGGCGCTATACCCGCACCGATGGCACCGGACGACACCACGATGACGTCCGATCCCGCGCGCATCCGCGCTTCGAGTGCGTCGGCGAGCGCATCGAGCCGACCGACGTCCAGGCCCGTGGTCAACTCGGTGAGCGCAGACGAGCCGATCTTCACGACAATACTGCGGGCACCGGTGATCTGTTGCCGGGTAACGCTGGTCACGATTCGTCCGGATCCTCGAGTTCCACTTCGAGGCCGCGGCGCAGGCGCCGGGCGATCTTACGATCGGCGGCTCCGATCCGGTCGGGGCGGTCGAGTCGGATATCAGACCCACGACCACTCATCGGGAAGTCCTCGGCCACGGCAACCTGCGGCTCCCATTCGAACGAGACGTCGCCGATGGTGACGATGCAGCCGGCCTCGGCACCCTGTTTGACCAGTTCCGCCTCCACACCGAGTCGACTGAGTCGGTCGGCGAGGTAGCCAACCGCCTCGTCGTTCCCGAACTGCGTCTGCTTGATCCAGCGCTCCGGCCGCGTACCACGGACGATGAAACCGCCGGGCTCGTCCGGATCGGCGAACACCGAGAATCCGTTGTCGTCGGTGGCGATCGGGCGGATCACCGGTCGTCGGGCAACCGGCTTCGGGTGATCGATCCGGTACTGCCGCACCTGGTCGGCAAGTGCGTACGTGAGTTCTTTGAGGCCCTTGTGGGTCACGGCCGAGATCATGAAGACCGGCCAGCCACGCTGTTCCAGTTCAGGTTTGATCAACTCGGCGAGTTCAAGGGCGTCGGGCACATCGATCTTGTTGAGGATCACCACGCGCGGCCTGCTCGCGAGATCGCCGAGACCGGTGTCGGACTGCAGAACCGGCTGATAAGCGGCGAGTTCGGCTTCGAGCACATCGATGTCGGTGATCGGGTCACGACCGGGTTCGAGAGTTGCACAGTCGACCACGTGCGCCAGTACCGCGCAACGCTCGATGTGGCGCAGGAAATCGAGTCCGAGTCCGCGACCCTCCGAGGCGCCGGGGATCAGCCCCGGGACGTCGGCGATCGTGAAGATGTCTGAACCGCTGTTGACCACACCAAGATTGGGTCGCAGCGTCGTGAACGGATAGTCGGCGATCTTCGGTTTTGCCGCCGAGAGCACCGAGACCAGCGACGATTTACCTGCCGACGGGAAGCCGACCAGTCCGACGTCGGCGACGGACTTGAGTTCGAGAACCAGCTCGCGGATCTCACCCTCTTCACCGAGGAGGGCGAAGCCGGGGGCCTTGCGCGCCTTGGAGGCGAGCGAGGCGTTTCCGAGACCGCCACGTCCACCGGAGGCCGCCGCAAAAGTGGTGCCCTCCCCCACGAGGTCGGCCAAGAGCTTGCCGTCGGGGTCGAGGACCATCGTGCCGTCCGGGACCGGCAAGATCAGCGGTTCGCCTTTTGCGCCATCGCGATTGGCACCGGCGCCGGGTCGACCGTTGCCGGCCTTGGCATGCGGGTGGAAGTGGAAGTCGAGCAACGTGTGGACCTGCGAATCGACCACCAGGGTCACGTCTCCGCCGTTGCCACCGTTGCCACCGTCAGGACCACCGAGGGGCTTGAACTTCTCGCGATGAACAGAGGAGCAGCCGTGGCCGCCGTTGCCCGCGGTCGCGTGAATCGTCACGCGGTCAACAAATCTAGACATTTTTCACCTTGCGAGAGTTAGGAAATTTCTAAGGGGCGGACCGGATCGAGTGACCCTGCCCGCCCCTTAGGAGCTATAGCTTTGTGAAGCTGGCTGCGCCGGATCAGGCCTGCACAGGCTCCGGAACGATATTGACGGTCTTGCGGCCGCGCTTGGCACCGAACTCGACCGCACCTGCAGAGAGAGCGAACAGAGTGTCGTCGCCGCCACGTCCGACGTTGATGCCGGGGTGGAAGTGCGTGCCGCGCTGACGAACGATGATCTCGCCGGCGCTGACCTGCTGGCCACCGAAGCGCTTCACACCGAGTCGCTGGGCATTCGAATCGCGCCCGTTGCGCGAACTGGATGCACCCTTCTTATGTGCCATGACTGTTCTCCTGAGAAGTGTGTGGGCTTGGGTTTACTTGATACCGGTGACCTTGAGAACCGTCAGCTTCTGACGGTGCCCCTGGCGCTTGTGGTAGCCGGTCTTGTTCTTGAACTTGTGGATCTTGATCTTCGGACCCTTGACATGCTCGACGACCTCGGTTGTCACCGAGATCTTCGCCAGCTTGTCAGCGTCAGTGGTCAGATCAGCGCCGTTGACGACAAGCGTCACGGGCAGCGAGACGGTTTCACCGAGCTTGCTGTCAATCTTCTCGACCTTCACCAGATCGCCTTCAGCGACCTTGTACTGCTTACCGCCGGTCTTGACGATCGCGTACGTTGCCATCGGAGAGCTACCTCTAACTGTCTGTCGTGGTTCATTCGGGCTCTTGCCCGTTGCCGATCCGGCCGGGCGCTGCATCGGGCACAGCGCTATCCGTCCGCCGAATGGCGACTTTGCAAGGTTACGGGAGTGTGGCCGACCAGGTCAAACCAGCTCCCCTATCGGAGCGTGTTTCAATCTTCGACCGGCGGTCCTGCCGGTCGTCCGGCCGCCCTGCGCCGCGGTTTGCGACGCACGGCAACAGCCGGTTCTGTGGTTGCTCCCACCGGACCCGACGTGGTGACGGGTGCGGCCGGAGCTGCCTCGACAACCACTGCAGGCTGCGGTGGAGCCGAAGAAGCTACAGGCTTGCGCCGTACCGCGCGTCGACGCTTGGGTGGCGTCGTATGCCCGGTCGGGGCTTGTGCGGTAGGCGACGAAGACTCGTCGCCTTCCGCGGCCGTGGTGTCGACCGTCGGAGCGGGAACCGAGGTTTCGGCAACCGTGACATCCGTCACCGAGGGCGCATCGACCGTTTCTGCGGTGACAACAATCGATTTCGGCGCGCGCCTCGGCCCCCTCTTCGCGGCCTCCGGGGCAACGATTTCCGGAGCCTTCGGTTCGGTCTGTGGTTCCGGAACCACCGCGGTGTCCGGGGCCGCCGGTGATTCGCCCGCAGCCGACGCCGTCACCTTGTCGTCTGCACCCGAATCGGCTTGCGCGTCATGGGTTTCGGTATCGGTGTCCGAGGTGTGGGTCGCCATCGCCCGGAACATCGGATGTTCGGCCGGACTGTGGGCAGTCGGCTTCGACTCGACGACCTGCGCGGCGGCCGGCTGATCTGGCTTGCCGCCACGGCGATTTCGACGCGGGCGCTTCGAATCGTTGCCACCACGGTTCGAGTCGTCACCGCCTGCGGAGATCTCAACCGGGTTCGCGTGCACGATGATCCCGCGACCATTGCAACAGGTGCACGTGGTCGAGAACGCCTCGAGCAGTCCGGTGCCCAGACGCTTACGCGTCATCTGCACCAAACCGAGCGACGTCACCTCCGACACCTGGTGCCGGGTGCGATCCCGCCCCAGCGCCTCGGTGAGCCTGCGCAGCACCAGATCGCGATTCGATTCGAGGACCATGTCGATGAAGTCGACGACGATCATGCCGCCGATGTCACGAAGGCGCATCTGCCGGACGATCTCCTCGGCAGCTTCGAGGTTGTTGCGGGTGACGGTCTCTTCGAGGTTTCCGCCGGACCCGGTGAACTTGCCGGTGTTGACGTCCACCACCGTCATGGCCTCGGTGTGCTCGATGATCAGCGTGCCGCCGGACGGCAGCCAGACCTTGCGGTCCAACGCCTTTGCCAGCTGCTCGTCGATTCGGTACACGTCGAAGACGTCGGGCGAATCCGCATGCGCCTTGTCGAAGCGCTCGACACGATCGAGGAGATCCGGCGCGACGCCGCGGACATAGCCCTCGACCTCATTCCACGCGCTGTTGCCCTCGACGATCAACTTCTTGAAGTCTTCGTTGAACAGGTCGCGGACGACCTTGACGAGCAGATCGGGCTCTTCGTACAGGGCCTGGGGTGCAGTCGACTTCGACTTGTTCGCTGCGGGCGTCGCGGCGTTGATGGTCTCCCACTGCTGCTGCAAACGCTCGATGTCGCGCGTCAGTTCGTCGGCCGAGACACCCTCGGACGCGGTGCGGATGATCACGCCGGCGTCGTCGGGGACGATCTTGCCGAGGATCTGCTTCAGTCGCTTGCGCTCGGTGTCGGGCAGCTTGCGGCTGATGCCGGTCGAACCGCCACCGGGCACGTACACCAGGTAGCGACCGGCCAGAGAAATCTGAGTGGTCAGGCGTGCACCCTTGTGCCCCACCGGATCCTTGCTGACCTGCACCAGGACCGGGTCACCCGGCCGAAGTGCCTGTTCGATCTTTCGCGAACCACCATCGAGACCGGCGGCATCCCAGTTGACCTCGCCGGCATAGAGAACACCGTTGCGGCCGCGACCGATGTCGACGAAGGCCGCTTCCATGCCGGGCAGGACGTTCTGTACGCGTCCGAGGTAGATGTTGCCGACCATCGACGACGAGTTCGAGGTGGTCACGAAGTGCTCCACCAGAACGCCGTCTTCCAGGACCGCGACCTGCGTGTAGTCACGGGTCGCCTGCGATGCGTCCGACGACGAGTTGTCGCCGTGTGCCTCGTGGGTCACGGTTGCTGCGACGCCGGAACGTTCCCGCACGACCATCACGCGATCAACCGATTCGCGGCGTGCCAGGAACTCGGACTCGCTCAGGATCGGTGGACGGCGGCGACCGGCGTCACGACCGTCGCGGCGACGCTGACGCTTGGCCTCGAGCCGCGTCGAACCGGAAATGCCCTGCACCTCATCGCGGTTACGCGACTTGTTGCGGGGTTCACGCTCGTGCACAACCGTATTCGGCGGATCGTCGGTGGTGGTGTCCTCGGCCTCGCCACCTTCGCCACCCTTGCGACGGCGACGGCGGCGACGACGACGGTTGGCAGATCCCGCTTCGCCGGACTCGTCCGAGTCGTCGGAGTCCGACTCCTTCGACTCCCCGGTCGCCCGGTCATCAGAGCCATCCAGATCGTCTGTAGAGGATTCCGGCGCGGAATCGGCCTTGTCGTCGGCAGTGGCACCGTCGGTGCCCGAACTCTCGGTACCGGAGGTGGTGGGCGTCTGATCCGTCTCGGCGTCGACCCTCGGCTTCTTCGACCGGCTGCGCTTACGGCGGTTACCGCTCTTGACCTCCGGCTTGTCCGAGTCGGTCTTCTCATCCTCGGAGTCGGCGGCGTCAGAGGTCTCGGTATCCGATTCCGGTGTGTCCGTCTCGGCCGCGCTGTGCGCGTCAGCCGTGTCCTCGTCTGTTCCATCCGCCGATGCGATTTCGCCGCGCCCGCGGCCACGTCCTCGACGTCCACGACGACGCCGGCGTGAGCCACCATCACCATCGTCGTCATCGGAATCGACATCGGAGTCCGACTCGTCCCGATCCTGCTCTGATTGAGCAGCTGCGACCGGTTCTGCGGACAGGAACAGCGGGGATCCGGCATGCCCGGCTGCGGACGTGGGTCGTTCCGCTGCGGGTGCAGTGTCCTCATCGACTGCCGAGAACAGATTGAGCGGCTCGGCCGCTTTCTTGCGGGATGCCCGGGGAGCACGGACGCGCGCCTCGGGAGGCGCAGGTTCGGCAGCGGTCTCGGCTTCTACATCCGCGACCTCGGGTTCGACGACCGGGACCTGTGGCTCAACAACCGGGGCGTCCGGTTCGGCGACCGGGGCCTCGGGTTCGGCCACCGGGACCTCAGCTGCCGGCGCCTGGGGTTCAGGTGCCGGGGTGGATGCGTCCACGGCTTCGACCGCTGCATCGGAATCCGCCGGTTCGGCGCCTTCATCAGCAGCGATCTTGTCGCGAACAGCTATGGCTGTACTTCGCACGATGCTCGACTGGGGGCTGCGGGCTGCAATCCCCATGTCGGCCAGGTGCACCAGCACTTCGCGGCTGCTCAGCCCCAGAAGTCTTGCCAGTGCATGCACTCGCATCTTGTGCGGAAACTCTTGCGCCGAACTGCTGTTGTTCAGTTCGTCCGGCGACTGCGTGTCGGCCACGTATTCTCCTCAAGCCCCCGGGCGCGGATAAACGCGGCCACGCGAGGGCTGTGCTATTTACCCGGCCTCAGCCGGGATTGTTAGGTCTCGCTTCGCCCGGTGGATGTGAGACGTTCCCCGCACCCTCCGGCGATGCCTGGCGTGATGATTGACTTTCTCGAGCGCCACAATGTCCACGCCACGTCGTATGAGAATCCATGCGACCTGGGGACCGAGCATTCGATCTGATCATCTGGTGGTCGGCGCCCGACGGGCTCGACAACCTCTGCCAGTATCCCACACAACCCGGAGGCCGCGGCCAAGTCCTCCGAGTTCGTCGCAAACTCGGAGGACAGCCGCACGATCAGCCGAGGTCAGGGAACCAGAGTGCGATTTCGCGCTCCGCGGAATCCGGCGAGTCCGAACCGTGGACGAGGTTGAACTGGGTGCTCAGTGCGAAGTCACCGCGGATCGTGCCGGGGACGGCCTTCTCCACCGGGTCGGTACCGCCGGCGATCTGCCGAAAAGCGGCAATCGCACGGGGGCCCTCGAGGACCGCGGCCACCAGCGGCCCCGAGGTGATGAATTCGAGCAACGAGGGATAGAAGGGCTTGCCCTCGTGCTCGGCGTAATGGCCCGCAGCGATGTCATCGCTTGCGGTCTTGAGCTCCATCGCCACCAGCGACAGGCCTTTTCGCTCGATTCGGCCGATGATGTCGCCAACAAGTTGGCGGTTCACACCGTCGGGCTTGATCAGTACCAGAGTGCGTTCAGTCACCGAACAAGCCTAACCTGAGGCCCGCGTCGCCTTACGGCTGGCAGTACTCGCCGGTGACAGCGAAGAATCCGTAGCTGAAGACGCCGCCGCCGGTCGGAGCCGGATCGACCACAACCTGCACACAACCACCCGGTGAGGCCAGCGCCTCGTTCACGGCGATGTCGAATCGCGCCGCCATGGCCAGGTTCGCGAGCTTGTATTCCTCGGGCACCGGGATCGATGAGACGAACTCCGGCAGGTTCATGTCGGCCGCGCGTTCGGTGAGTGCGTGCGTGGCGATGTACCCCCACTGACCACCACCGACCGGCATCGGTGAACCGGCCTCGGCCGAGGCGGCCCCGGTTCCCGCGACCAAACCGGTGGCGATGCAGGCAACAGCACCGAGCGTGGCGCATGCGGCAGGGACGAACTTCGGGGTACGCGACATAGAGAGCACAGACCTTTCGATCACAGGGAGCGGATTAGACAGCTGACGATGTGTAGGCGATCTTGTCAGCGCCGACCGCTCGGCAACACCCCATATGCCCGTTTTCAAGGTCACGGTCCGGCAACGACGGCCCCGGAACCCGGACATTCAGCCGTCTATCGGTTCCTGGCCGTTCAGCTGTCCGCGCTCCATCCGCAGCCGTACATCACGTTTGATGTACGCGATGTACAACCACACGATCCCGAATATCACACCCACAACACCGATGGACCAGTGAATCGCCCAGCCGGCAATCGTGATGGCTTGCAGCGCAAGGTTGTACGGCAATGCCCAACTTCGGCCCTGCAGTCCGGAACCGAGGATCATGGCGAGCGCGAGCACTCCGAGGTAGATACCCGACCACAGTGTCAGTCCCCCACCGACCCGCCACACGATGGGAAAAGCCAGTGCGACGACGATGGCCTCGAGGATCAGGGTCCCGGCCATCACGCCACGAAAGCCGCGCCACGGATCGACGCTCGGCGCGGTGAACCGCTGCGGAGCCGACCCCTGGGAGTCGGTGGAGTCGTTCTCGCTCATGCCGGATCCTTACCGAAAAGTGTGCGCGCGGCACCCGCGGTCACCACCGAACCGGTGATCACCACGCCTGTTCCTGACATCGTGCCGTTGTCGTCGAGGCTCTCCTCGGCGAGTTCGATGGCGGCCTCGACCGCGTCGGGCAGGAAGCCATGGACCTGGACCCGCTCTTCGCCGAAGATCGAGATCGCCACCTCGGCAAGCAGCTCTGGATCCATCGCGCGCGGAGAACCGTTGTGCGTCAACACGATGACGTCGAAAATCGGTTCAAAGGCGCGCAGCAACCCGGCAACGTCCTTGTCTGCCATCGCGCTGACGACACCGATGAGGCGCCGGAAATCGAACTCCTCCTCCAGTGCTGTCGCCAGCGCTGCCGCCCCGTGTGGATTGTGCGCCGCGTCGAGGAAAACCGTCGGCGCCGAGCGCACGCGTTCGAGGCGGCCCGGGTTCGTGACAGCGGCGAATCCGGCGCGGACGGCCTCGATATCGAGTTGCCGATCTGCTCCGGCGCCGAAGAACGCCTCCACCGCGGCCAGCGCCAGCGCCGCGTTCGACGCCTGATGGGCGCCATGGAGCGGCAGGAACACCTCGGGATATTCACCACCGAGACCCTGCAACGTCAACAACTGCCCGCCGACGGCGGTGCGCCGTTCGAGCACCGCGAACTCCGAGCCCTCACGCGCGACAAACGAATCGGCCTCGACCGCCGCCCGCAACAGCACATCGGCGACCTCGGGTGTCTGCACCGCCAGGATCGTCACCGGGTCGGTGGGCACCAGCGAATCCGGCGCCTTTTTGATGATGCCGGCCTTCTCCTGGGCGATCGCGGTGAGCGTGTCACCGAGAAAGTCGCTGTGGTCCATTGCAATCGGCGTGATGACAGACACCGTGGCGTCGATGACGTTGGTCGCGTCCCATCGTCCGCCCATCCCGGTCTCCACCACGGCAACCTCGACCGGCGCTTCGGCGAATGCGGTGTACGCCATCGCCGTGAGCACCTCGAACTTGCTCATCCGGGGGCCGTCCGAGGCGAGTGACCGGTCGTCGATCATGTCGATGTACGGCTCGAGTTCGCGGTAGGTGTCGACGTAGGTCCGCGGCGAGATCGGCACACCGTCGATAGAGATCCGCTCGGTGGCCAGTTGCAGGTGCGGGCTGGTGATCCGGCCGGTACGCCGATGCAGTGCGGTGAGCAGCGCATCGATGATCCGTGAGACCGACGTCTTGCCGTTGGTGCCTGCGATGTGGATCGACGGGTAGCCCTTCTGGGGCGAACCCAACAGATCCATCAACGCCGAGATCCGGTCCAGGGATGGTTCGATCCGGGTCTCCGGCCAGCGAGTGTCGAGCAATGCCTCGACCTCGGACAGCTCGGCGAGATCATCGGCGGTCGGGGCCTGATGGTCGGGGTTCTGTGGTTCGGTCACGATCCCGAACCCAGCGCCTCGATCTTCGCGGTGACCCTGACGACCTCATCCCGGGCGAATTGCTGCCGCTCACGAATCTTGGCAACCACGGCGTCCGGCGCCTTCGCCAGGAACTGCTCGTTGCCCAGCTTCTTGGTGGTCGTCTCGAGTTCTTTCTCGGCGACGGCAAGGTCCTTCGCCAGTCGCCGCTTTTCCGCCTCGACGTCGATGGAACCCGAGGTGTCGATCTTCACGGTGACGGTGGTCGCACGCAGGCGCACCTCGATGGTCGCGGTCGCCGAGAAGTCGTCGTCGGCAGGTGTCAGCTTGGCGAGCGAGTCGATGTAGTCGCGCTGGCCGGCAAGATCGGCCTGGTCGAGGCCGATCAGTTCGGCAGCCACCTTCTGCGACGGTTTGAGACCCTGGTCGCTGCGGAAGCGACGAATGTCGGTGATCAGCTTCTGGGTATCGGTGACCCGGTTTGCCGCAACGGTGTCGGTCGCAACACCCGAATCGGTCGGCCACTGCGCGATCACCACGGATTCACCGCCGGTGAGCGTCTTCCACAGCACCTCGGTGACAAACGGCATCACCGGATGCAACATCCGCAGTAGTGCGTCGAGGACGGTACCGAGCACGACTTTGGTTGCGGCCGAACGTGCTTCGTCGTCACGCGCGAACTGCACCTTGGCCAACTCGAGATACCAGTCACAGAACTCGTCCCACGCGAAGTGATACAGCGCCTCGCAGGCCTTGGAGAACTCGTAGGCTTCGAATCCGGCGTCGACGTCGCGGCGCACCTGTTCGAGCCGGTCCAGGATCCAGCGATCGGTGTCGGTGAGATCTTCGCGCGCCGGGAGTTCACCGACCACAGCGCCGTTCATCAGCGCGAACTTGGTGGCGTTGAACAGTTTGGTGGCGAAGTTCCGGGACGACTGCGCGTGATCGTCGCCGACGGACAGGTCACCGCCGGGGTTGGCGCCGCGGGCCAGCGTGAACCGGAGTGCGTCGGCGCCGTACTGCTTGACCCAGTCGAGCGGGTCGATGCCGTTGCCCTTCGACTTCGACATCTTGCTGCCGTGTTCGTCGCGCACCAGCCCGTGCAGGAAGACGTTCCGGAACGGGACCGGCGCATCGGCGCCGATCTGCTTGCCCAGGTCGTCGGCCACATACGTGCCGAACATCATCATCCGGGCGACCCAGAAGAAGATGATGTCGTATCCGGTCACCAAAACCGAAGTGGGATAGAACTTCTTGAGTTCGTCGCCGACCTCGGGCCAGCCCATCGTCGAGAAGGGCCACAAACCCGACGAGAACCAGGTGTCGAGTACGTCGTTGTCCTGGACGTATCCGGCAGGCGGCTGTTCATCGGGTCCGACGCAAACCATATCGCCGTCGGGTCCGTACCAGACCGGAATCCGGTGTCCCCACCACAATTGACGCGAAATACACCAGTCGTGCATGTCGTCGACCCAGGCGAACCAGCGCGGTTCGAGCGATTTCGGGTGGATCACCGTCTCGCCACTGCGGACCGCATCACCGGCGGCCTTGGCCAGCGTCTCGACGCGAACCCACCACTGCATGCTCAGGCGCGGCTCGATCGGCTCACCGCTGCGCTCGGAGTGACCGACGCTGTGCAGGTACGGGCGCACCTCTTTGACGATGCGCCCCTGCTCCGCCAGCACTTCACGAATCTTGGCGCGGGCTTCGTAGCGGTCCAGACCGTCGAACGCGGTGCCGGTCCCGGCCACGCGGGCCGATTCGTCCATCATCGTCGGCATCGGAAGGTTGTGGCGAGACCCGATCGCGAAGTCGTTGGGGTCGTGGGCGGGGGTGATCTTCACCGCGCCGGTGCCGAACTCGGGATCGACGTAGTCGTCGGCGACCACCGGGAGCTTGCGGTCGACGAACGGGTGGTCGATTTCGGTGCCGACCAGGTGCCGGTACCGGTCGTCGTCGGGGTGCACGGCGATCGCGGTGTCACCGAGCATCGTCTCGAGACGGGTGGTGGCCACCACGATGTGGGGTTCGTTGTCGTCGAGGGAGCCGTAGCGGAAACTGACCAGCTCACCCTCGACATCGGAGTACTTGACCTCGATGTCGCTGATGGCCGTCTTCATGACGGGCGACCAGTTCACCAGCCGTTCGGCGCGGTAGATCAGTCCGTCGTCGTACATCTGCTTGAAGACGGTCTGCACGGCCTTCGACAGTCCCTCGTCCATCGTGAAGCGTTCGCGCGACCAGTCCACACCGTCGCCGAGGCTGCGCATCTGCGTACCGATGGTGCCGCCGGACTCGGCCTTCCATGTCCAGACCCGGTCGATGAACTCCTCACGACCGAGGTCGTCCTTGTTCTCGCCCTTGGCGGTGAGCTGCCGCTCCACCAGGCTCTGGGTGGCGATACCGGCGTGGTCCATGCCCGGCAGCCACAGCACCTCGTAGCCCTGCATGCGGCGTCGCCGGCACAGGGCGTCCATCAACACGTGATCGAGGGCGTGTCCCATGTGCAGCGACCCCGTGACGTTCGGCGGTGGCAACACGATCGAGAACGGCGGCTTCTCACTGGTCGGGTCGGCGGTGAAGTATCCGGCGTCGACCCATCCCTGATAGAGCTCGCCCTCGTACGCACCTGGATCCCAGGCCTTGGGCAGGGCGGTGGGGCTGCTGTCGGGATGCGCGGTCGATTCGGTCACCGGCCAATTCTAGGCAGTCGCCCGGCGAGCGAGAAAAGCGCACGTCGGGTATAGCGGTCCCGACGCTGATCGGGGCTCAGTGGACGCGGAGCCGATGCAGGTCTTCGGGCGCGTTCACGTTGGTCAACCAGGCCGGATCACTCAAGGTCACCCGATGGGTACGCAGCGCGTCGACGGCGGCCAGCATCCGGCGTTCCCCGGTCTGGACCAGCTCGGCGAGGGTACCGGCCACCCGCGTGCGGTAGACCCCGGCCAGGGGGTGGGCCCGCTGTGAGTCCACCGCGATCACGGCGTCGTCGGCATCTGAGAGCCCCCGCAGCAACTCGTCGATCATCTCCACCGAGATCAACGGCATATCGGTGGCACACACGAACACCACGTCGCGTCCGGCTTCGGCTGCTGCGGCCAGCCCGCGCGCAAGACCGGCCAGCGGCCCGGCTCCCGGCTTCTCATCGGTCACCCAGCGGATCTGCTCGGTGCCGGGATGTTCTTCGGCCAGGCCCAGATACGCCGGCGACTTGGCCGAGGCCACCACCAGGACCGGATCACACCGCTCCGCCACCACACGAGTGACCCGGCCCAGCATGGATTCGCCGTTCCAGGCCAATGCCGCCTTGTCGCTACCCATCCGCTTCGATGCGCCGCCTGCCAAGACCACTGCGCCCACTCGTGATGTCTCCATGCAGACAGTTAACGCGAGCGGGGCCTTGCTGTGGGTGGATTCGGGCCGACAGAGGAAGATGGTTTACATGGACACTGAATCGATTCCGGAGCCCGGGCCCGCCGAGCTCGATCAGCATCCGCCCAAGCAGTGGGCGGCCGGAGTCACAGCAGTTGCAGTTGCGCTCAATCGTGCGGTCAAGCAGATGGGTCCCGCCCGTACCGCGCGCACCCTGGTCGGCCTCAATCAACGCAACGGTTTCGATTGTCCCGGTTGCGCGTGGCCGGAAACGCCGGACCACCGCAAGCATGCGGAGTTCTGCGAGAACGGCGCCAAAGCTGTTGCCGAAGAAGCGACAAAACGAACCGTCGGTCCGGACTTCTTTGCAGCGCACAGCGTTTCCGACCTTCGCGAGCGCTCGGAATACTGGATGTCGCAGCAGGGCCGGATCACTCATCCCATGGTGCTGACCGCCGGCGACGATCACTACCGTCCCATCGACTGGGAGCGGGCCTTCGCACTGATCGCCGATGAACTCAAGGCGTTGGAGCATCCCGATCAGGCAGCGTTCTACACCTCCGGCCGCACGAGCAACGAGGCCGCGTTTCTCTACCAACTGTTCGCCAGGTCACTCGGTACCAACAACCTGCCGGACTGTTCCAACATGTGCCACGAATCCTCGGGCAGTGCACTGGTCTCGTCGATCGGCATCGGCAAGGGGTCGGTCTCCGTCCCGGACCTCGAGGCCGCTGATCTGATCATCATCGCCGGACAAAACCCGGGCACCAATCATCCACGCATGCTCTCGGTTCTGGAGAAGGCAAAGAAGCGCGGTGCCACCATCATCGCGGTGAATCCCCTTCCCGAAGCGGGTCTGTTGCGGTTCAAGGATCCTCAGCAGATCAACGGGGTGCTCGGAAAGGGCACCGCGTTGGCCGATGAGTTCCTGCAGATCCGGATCGGCGGCGACATGGCGCTGTTCCGGGGTCTGGGCAAACTGTTGCTCGACGCCGAGAAAGACGCCCCCGGAACAGTTTTCGATCACGCGTTTCTGGACGAACACTGCCTCGGCGTGCAGGACTACCTCGACGAACTCGAGAAGACCGATCTCGACGAGATCGTCACCGCAACAGGATTGACCCTGGACACGATTCGCGCGACCGCCGAACGGTTGATCACCTCAGATCGCACCATCATCTGCTGGGCGATGGGCCTGACCCAACAGATTCACGGCGTCGCGACCATCGAGGAACTCACCAATGTCCTGTTGCTGCGCGGCATGATCGGTAAACCCGGCGCCGGGGTGTGCCCCGTGCGTGGACATTCCAACGTCCAAGGCGACCGCACCATGGGTGTCTGGGAGAAGATGCCCGACGAGTTCCTCGACGCCCTCGACCGCGAGTTCACGATCACCTCGCCCCGCGCACACGGTTTCGACACTGTCGACACCATTCGTGCGATGGCCGCAGGCGACGTCAAGTTCTTCATGGCCATGGGCGGCAATTTCGTCTCTGCCTCCCCCGACACCAACGCCACCGCGGCTGCGATGCGGAATTGCCGGCTCACCGTGCAGGTGAGCACCAAACTCAACGCCTCGCACCTACAGACGGGAACCACCGCACTGCTCCTGCCCACGCTCGGCCGTACCGACAAGGACGTCCGGGATGGTCGCAAACAGGCTGTCACCGTGGAGGATTCCATGTCGGTGGTCCATCTGTCCCGCGGTTCGCTGCCGCCCGCGAGTGATCAGCTCCGCAGCGAGGTCTCGATCATCTGCGACGTGGCCGGCGCCACCCTCGGTGCCGATCACCCGGTCCCCTGGGCCGCGATGGCAGATGACTACGACACGGTCCGCGACCACATCTCGCGGGTGGTGCCCGGTTTCGCGGACTTCAACAATCGGGTTCGCCAACCGGACGGTTTTGTCCTACCCCATCCGCCCCGCGACACCCGGACGTTCCCGACCCGAACCGGTAAGGCCAATCTGGCCACCAACCCACTGACGTGGCTGCGCGTACCCGAAGGCCGCGTCATCCTGCAGACCATGCGAAGCCACGATCAGTACAACACCACGATCTACGGGCATGACGATCGTTACCGCGGCATCAAGGGCGATCGCCGGGTGGTACTGCTCAACCCCACCGACATCACCGCACTCGGGTTCACCGAAGGCGACAGTGTTGATCTGGTCTCCGAGTTCGCGGGTTCGGGCGGTGTCGAAGAACGGCGCGTCGAAGCATTCCGGATCGTCGCCTACCCCACCCCGCGCGGCAACGCGGCGGCCTACTATCCGGAGACCAATCCGCTCGTGCCCCTCGAACATGTTGCGGCCAAATCGAATACACCGGTGTCGAAGGCCCTCACTGTCCGGTTGGAGCATCGCTGATGGGTCGGATGAGCACCCGCGCCAGAGTCCGTCGGATCAGGCCCGGCGGTACCGACTCCCGCGCGGACACACTGGCCGTCGAAGAACCGCTGGAACTGCGGGTGGCCGGCGAGTCCCTGTCGGTCACGATGCGAACGCCGGGAGCAGACATCGATTTCACCCACGGGTTCCTGTTGACCGAGGGCATCATCGAGGGCGCCGACGACATCGCCACCATCCGATACTGCGACGGGGTCGACGAGGAGGGCCGCAACACCTACAACGTGCTCGATGTGACGTTGCGCGGGAATCGCAGTCTTCCGTCGACAGCCACCCGCAACTTCTTCACCACGTCATCCTGTGGGGTGTGCGGCAAGGCCTCACTGGACGCGGTCCGACTGGCTTCGAATCATCGCCCGGCCGACGACGACGCCACCGTGGACGTCGAGACCCTTTCGCAGTTACCGGACCGTCTCCGCGAGTCGCAGAAGATATTCAGCTCCACCGGAGGGGTCCACGGGGCCGCACTCTTCACAACCGACGGTGCCCTGCTGGTGGCCAGAGAAGACGTCGGCAGGCACAACGCGGTCGACAAGGTGATCGGGTGGGCGCTGCAGCAAGACATGGTGCCACTGCGGGCCACCATCCTGATGCTGTCCGGCCGGGTGTCGTTCGAGCTCGTTCAGAAGGCCGTGATGGCCGGTATACCGATCATCGCCGCCGTGTCGGCCCCGTCGTCGCTTGCGGTGGACCTGGGAACCGAACAGGGCGTCGCCATCATCGGCTTCTTACGCGGCGAATCGATGAACATCTACTCCGCCGGTCACCGCGTGATCGAGTGACCGGCGCACGCCGCTAGGCGCTCTTCTCACGCCGTTCGTCGCGGCGCGGCTTGCGCGGGACAATCGTCGGAAGAACGTTGTCGCGCACGGTTTCTCCCGTGACGACAACCTTGGCGACGTCGTCGCGGCTGGGGATGTCGTACATCACCGGCTGCAGAACTTCTTCCATGATCGCGCGAAGTCCACGAGCACCGGTTCCGCGATGGATGGCCTGATCGGCGATCGCCTCGAGTGCCTCGTCGTCGAACTCGAGTTCGACGCCGTCCATGTCGAAGAGACGCGCGTACTGCTTGACCAGAGCGTTCTTGGGCTCCGAGAGAATGTTGATCAGCGACGGCTTGTCCAGCTTGGTCACCGATGCGATCACCGGAAGACGGCCGATGAACTCGGGGATCAATCCGAACTTGATCAGGTCTTCGGGCAGGACCTCGGCGAAGTAGTCACTGCTGTCGTTGTCGTTCTTCGCAACCTCGGTGCCGAAACCGATGCCCCGCTTGCCGATTCGGTCGGAAACGATCTTGTCCAACCCGGCGAAGGCACCCGCAACGATGAACAGCACGTTGGTGGTGTCGATCTGGATGAACTCCTGATGCGGATGCTTGCGACCACCTTGCGGCGGCACCGACGCCTGCGTGCCTTCGAGGATCTTGAGCAACGCCTGCTGGACGCCTTCACCTGAGACGTCGCGGGTGATCGACGGGTTTTCGCTCTTGCGGGCGATCTTGTCGACCTCATCGATGTAGATGATGCCGGTCTCGGCACGCTTGACGTCGTAGTCGGCCGCCTGGATCAGCTTCAGCAGGATGTTCTCGACATCCTCACCGACGTAACCCGCCTCGGTGAGCGCTGTGGCATCGGCGATGGCGAACGGGACGTTGAGCATCTTGGCCAGGGTCTGGGCCAGGTAGGTCTTGCCACAACCGGTGGGACCGAGCATCAGGATGTTCGACTTCGCCAACTCGACCGGTTCCGCCCCACGCGAGTCCTTGCGGTCGCCCGCCTGGATGCGCTTGTAGTGGTTGTAGACCGCCACGGCCAACGTCTTCTTCGCAGTGTCCTGCCCGATGACGTAGTTCTCCAGGAAGTCCCGGATCTCAGCCGGTTTGGGGAGCTCATCGAGTTTGACGTCGCTGGTCTCCGCCAGCTCCTCTTCGATGATCTCGTTGCACAGGTCGATGCACTCATCACAGATGTACACACCGGGTCCAGCGATCAGTTTCTTGACCTGCTTCTGGCTCTTTCCGCAGAAAGAACACTTCAGAAGATCGCCACCATCTCCGATACGTGCCATCTGTTGCTGTCCCTACTTCCGTTACCTGATGCCCCAAAGACCCTGATATCCGTAAGACGTAGCCGTCTTACGGCCCGCCCCAGCTCACGGGGAGCACAGTACTCACGACCGTACCCGTAGGTGGGCGGAACTTCGACCGATAAAGCCAAATGTCGCGGGCCCAATTGGCGGCCCGCGACAGGTGACCGACTACTTACGGCCGGACTTCTTCCGGTACGCGAAGACCTCGTCGATGATGCCGTACTCCTTGGCCATCTCGGCTGTCAGGATGTTGTCGCGATCAGTGTCCTTGCGGATCTTGTCGGCAGGCTGCCCGGTGTGTCCGGCCAGGATGTCGTCGAGTTTCCGGCGGATGCGCTCGATCTCGGCGGCCTGGATCTCCAGGTCGGAGACCTGGCCCTGGTATGCCCCACCGGTGCGCGGCTGGTGGATCAGGATCGTTGCGTTCGGCAGGGCCGCCCGCTTGCCGGGGGTTCCACCGGCCAGCACGATCGCGGCAGCCGAAGCGGCCTCGCCGAGGCAGACGGTCGCGATGTCGCAATGGACGTACTGCATCGTGTCGTAGATGGCGAGCATCGCCGGCACGCTGCCACCGGGCGAGTTCACGTACATGATGATGTCGCGGTCGGGATCCTGCGACTCGAGCACCAGCAACTGCGCCATGATGTCGTTCGCGACGGTCTCATCAATCGGGGTGCCCAAGAAGACAATTCGCTCTTCGAACAGCTTTGCGTAGGGGTTGTACTCGCGTGCACCGTTGGGTGTGTGCTCGATGAACGAGGGAAGGATGTACCGCGACTGGGGTGAAAGATTGTTCATGGTCCTCATTACTTTCCGATGAGTGTGCGAGGGGCCGGAGACGAAGCGGAGCGGAGCTCGGCCACGGATGCGGTCAGGCGCGCGTGATCACGTGATCGACGAGGCCGTATTCCTTGGCCTGCTCGGCGGTGAACCACTTGTCGCGGTCAGCGTCCAGCTCGATCTGCTCGAGCGTCTGCCCCGAGAACTCGGCGTTGAGCTTGTTCATCTCTTTTTTGGTCAGTGCGAACTGCTCGGCCTGGATCGCGATGTCGGCCGCGGTTCCACCGATACCGGCGGACGGCTGATGCATCATGATCCGGGCGTGTGGCAGCGCGTGCCGCTTACCCTTGGTTCCCGCGGCGAGCAGGAACTGCCCCATCGATGCCGCCATACCCATCGCGTACGTGGAGATGTCGCAGGGTGCGAGCTGCATGGTGTCGAAAATCGCCATACCTGCGGTGACCGAACCGCCGGGCGAGTTGATGTAGAGGTTGATGTCCTTGGTCGGATCCTCTGCAGAGAGCAGCAGGATCTGCGCGCACAGCCGGTTGGCGATCTCATCGTCGACCTGGGTGCCCAGGAAGATGATTCGCTCACGCAGCAGACGCTCGAAGACCGAGTCGGTCAGATTAAGTCCGGCCACACCCGAACTCGCGGTTACTCCGGAGAGTGCTGGCGTGTGGATCTTCGGCTCAGTCACGGTACCTACCTTCGCGTCCCGGGATCAGCTCCCGGGATTTTTCGTTCAACGGACTCACAATGAATTGACTGCTGACTTCGACAGTAACGAATAGGGACGACGCCGAACCCTCGGCGTCGCCCCTATTCGCTGACAGCAGAATGCTTGCTGGCGTTTTGTCTCTTATGTCTGGTCGGTCGACTCGTCGCCCTCGGCGTCGGCAACCTGCTTCGGGAAGAACTCTTCGGTGTCGACAACGTTGCCGTCGGTGTCCTTGACGGTGATCTCGTTGACGATCGACGACAGTGCCTTGCTACGACGGACCTCGGCGTAGACCGCGCCGACCTGTCCGGCCTGCTGCAGCTGCTGAGCGAACTCGGCGGGCTGCATGCCGTAGCGCTGCGCCTGGAACATGATCTGCTGCATCAGCTCGTCCTGCGCGACGTCGGTTTCCTGCTGGTCCGCGATCGCGTCGAGCAGCAACTGGGTCTTGACCGACTTCTCGGCAGCCTCACGCGCTTCGGCCTCGAACTTCTCGCGGGTGGTCCCCTGGGCCTCGAGCAGACGCTCGAATGCTTCTTCGTCGTGGCCGAGGCTGTGGACGACCTGATGGATCTGGCCGTCGACCTCGGCGGTCACGATCGCCTCGGGCAGCGGGACATCGATGGTGTCGACCAGCTTGGCGACCAGCGCCTCGCTGATGGCGTTTGCCTGCGCCATCTTCTTCGACCGGGCGACACGCTCGCGCAGGTCGGCCTTCAGCTCGTCGACGGTGTCGAACTCGCTGGCCAGCTGGGCGAACTCGTCGTCGACCTCGGGAAGCTCGCGCTCCTTGACCGAGACAACCTTGACGGTCACGTCTGCTTCGTCGCCACTGTGATCTCCGGCGACCAGCGTGCTCTTGAAGACCTTCTCTTCGCCGGCCGACAGGCCGATGAGGGCCTCGTCGAGTCCGTCGATCAGCTCACCGGAGCCGACCTCGTGGGACAGACCGCTCGTCGCGGCTTCTTCGACCTCTTTGCCGTCGATGGTGGCCGACAGGTCGATCGAGACGAAGTCGCCATCGGCGACCGGACGATCGACACCGGTCAGGGTGCCGAAGCGGGCGCGCAGAGCTTCGAGCTGCTCTTCGACGGCCTCGTCGTCAACCGCCACCGGTTCGACCTCGACCTCGAGGGTCGAGTAATCCGGCAGGTCGATCTCGGGGCGCACGTCGACCTCAGCGGTGAACGTGACACTCTTGCCGTATTCCAGCTCGGACAGATCGATCTCGGGCTGGCCGATCGCCTTGATCTCGGTGGCATCGACAGCTTCGCTGTACTTGGCCGGGATCGCGTCGTTCACGACCTGAGCAAGGACCGCGTCGCGGCCGACACGGGCCTCGATCAGCTTGGCGGGCGCCTTACCGGGACGGAAGCCGGGGATCCGGATGTCCCGTGCCATCGTCTTGTAGGTGCGGGCGAAATCCGGCTCGAGTTCCTCGAAAGAAACCTCGACGTTGAGTTTGACCCGCGTCGGGCTGATCTGCTCGACGGTGCTCTTCACTTGACTCCCTTGTAGTGCGTTTCTTTCTAGAGTCGGGATGACAGGATTCGAACCTGCGACCCTCCGCTCCCAAAGCGGATGCGCTACCAAGCTGCGCCACATCCCGTGAGGTCTTCTCGTGAAAGCAGGCGACGAGCGCCGCTTTCACCGAACGCAAATACTACGTGTCAATGCGCCACGAACCTAAACCGGTCGCCCACGGGGCACAGCCACGCCACGGCGACCAGGCGATTTCTCGTCCGCAGGATCGAGACGGTACAGTTCCTTTCGCAGCGGCAGCAGTGGCGATCCCAGTGATGTCGTATGCACGCGGGTGTAGCTCAATGGTAGAGCCCTAGTCTTCCAAACTAGCTACGCGGGTTCGATTCCCGTCACCCGCTCCAGCTCAGGGGTAGTTCGCAACCAGGAACTACACACTGAAGTACCGACTAAGGTACGAAGTACACACGAAAGAGGCGCTCCGCTTAGGCGGGGCGCCTCTTTTCGTTCGGTCGCGCTAGTTCAACCCCAGCTACTGGACTGATCCCCCGAACCCTCCTCATACACCATTTGCTTCCCCACGCCGCCGCCGCTCGTCGGGTGGTAGTGCATGAACTCGAACACCACGAGTACATCGTCAGACGCGCGATGGCCCATCCTGCATTTCAGCTCGCCCGAGTCCGTCACCTTCTCCGGCGGAGCGCCGTCGCTGTCCCACGTGTGCGCCGGCAATGTCTCGGTAGCCTCCATCTCAAGTTCCAACTGACCCGAGACCAGCCATCGATCCGTTCCAGGCGCACCGCCGGGATACTCGGTCGCCTTCATGTCGGAGTACGCGAAGTTGAGCGGCTTACCGCGTAGCGCGATCGAGGAAGAGTTCTCCTCCACAGTGCGCTGACATTCGGCAACGAGGCGGTCTTCCAAAGTCGCTTCGTCGCCAGCGAAAGTGACCACGAGAACGATGGCCAGCACGGTGGCCAGAATGGCTGCTAGTCCGCTGCCGATAAGTAACCGCCGCTTTCGTTGACGTGCGAGTTCCACATCGATCATGCCGTCAGTGATTGGGGGTTTTGGCAAGTTATGGTCCGGCTCATTCATTATCGAAAGCTCCTCCTTTGCTCACGGGCCATCACCCGTTCGAATCGAATGCGGCGCAACCGGTTCACGAGAATCGGGTTGTGTGCGAGTGCGTCGTTGTCATCCAAGAGGGTGTTCAGCTTCTGCGCGTAGCGAACCGCCGACCAACCGAACTGCACTCGGATCGCGGACTCTTTGTTGCCGCGCGCCTGCCACCACTGGCCCTCGAAATTGAGGAGTCGGCGTTCGAGGTCAGTCATGCCGTTTGCCGCGGTGGCACAGCTCAGTGTTGATGTGGCGGCGTTCCTCGTCGGTGAGCGATTGGATCAGTGCGACGAGCATCGGTACGTCCACCCAAAGCTCTTCGGCCACTTCGTCGGCGTGCCGGGTCCAGCACAGAACATCGATCAGCCTTTCGATGTGGATCAGCCTGCGCGCGGCAATACGCTCGACGGCGATCTCCTCGCGGGCCCGAAGCACAGGGTCGTCTGGGTAGATCCGTCGCTCGTCGTGCACCAGTTCGTGCGACAGGCTCGACCGTCGCTCGTCCTGGTGCATGTCACGCTGCAGGTCGACCCGGCCATTGCGCGAGCAACCACGAATACCTGTTGCGAGGTGATCAACGAACCTGATGTCGAGGTGCTTACGCCCTCGAGCATCGCGCCACGGATGGTATGTCGTCATGGTCTGCGACCGTAGAGAGGAGGTCCGACAAACGTTGCCTTACAACAAATTACATCCTTGTCCTTTGCAGAGTTACTCCGCTGGGTCGAACGGGGTAGTAGGCGCTGCGGTGCGGATGAACGACTCCAGCTTTGATAACTCAGACTCGGCGCCCAGCAGGAGTCGATCGATCGAGGTGAATTTTGCCCTAACGGTCTCTTCTCCCACGACCCGGAGCAGTGCCACAGGAAACTCGTCGAACTCGGCGTTGGTGAGCGCCCGATCGATCCATGAAATCCCACTACCCACCTTGAAGTAGTCGTCGTGGCCCCAGTTCGACGGAACCTTCCACTTCGTTGCGCCAGCTCCCGCGGATCGCGTATAGGACGTTAGGTTGACCGCTCGATCGAGATCCCGGCTCGCAGTACGACACCGCAGCTTCAGCTCCTTCAAGCGCAACTGAACTGCCTCTCCCTGCGAGTTCTTACGAAGAACCGCCAGACTTGTCAGCGCAACGTTGCTCTGGGCGGCAAGATCATGCGCCCCCGATTGAAATCCGCTCTCGCTCAGCATGATTCCTCGGTCAGCACCTACGTCCGACACGATGGATTGCAAAGTGGCGACCTTCTCCTTCGGGACTGGATTGCCCCACTTCTTGCACTCAACAATCCACATGAATGAAAGTCCAGCACGGGAACCCCGCACGACGACATCCACGTTGTGGGTCGCACGCACACCCTTCACTCGGTCATCCGTGACCGCGTCGAACCCGAGATTGCGATAGAACTCGGCCGCCTCTTCTTGATAGTCCTTCCACGCGGGTGCGACGCTGTCTGGGCCGTCACCCATCCTGCGACTCCTCGCCGAGCTGTTCGTCGCGCTCGCGCTGCAGTTGTCGTTTTGATTTGCCGCCGACGTGGCGGTTGCCGCTGGCCAGGTCGTAGTCCGATTGGCGTTCGCCTCCGAGGCTGGCGCCGTCATCCGGCGTGGGCAGTCCAGTGTCAAGGTTGGGATCTGACTCGTCCCGCCGACGCGAGCCCGCCACGTCGCGCGTGTTCGTGATTCGACCCCCTGCCCGTTGTGCATCAGCCCTCCAGCCTTGATCTCCGCGATTCAAGGATGGGGGCTTGCTCTCCTCGACTTCCGGCTCGGCTTGGCTCGATGCTCGCGGTTGCGGCGCAGTTTGTATGTCATTGGTGACCTCCGTGATTGAGCGGACGAGGGTCACAATCGCGTCCCGCTGCACCTCGTTGAGGCGGTCTGCCGTGGACGGCAGCCGGGCGGCCAAGTCGGATTGCGCCCCTCGTTTTACGTCAAGCCCTATGGAACGCGCCGCTGCGAGAACAACTTCAGCTACATCGACGTCGAGGGCTTTGGCCATCGCTTCGAGTGTTGCCGGCTCCGGGAACTCCTTCACGCGCACACCGGTCCCGAGTTGCTGCCATCGCTGGCGCGAGATCACGGCGTCGGCGCGGTTCTCCAGGTCCGCGTAGGAGAAGCCGCGCAAACGCTTTCGTTCGCTGATCAACTCGGTGAGGGTGGGCACCTGTGAAGCGTGTTCGTTCCCTTGGGTCATGCGCAACGCTCCCGAAATTGTGCCGCCTAGCCCGAATGCATGTTGAACACACCTGGGCGCAAGTCGGCTGGCCGAATCACTGCCTACCAATTGACAGTGGCAATTGTGCCGCATACCCCCAGGCAGGCAAAACACATCGTTGTCATTCGCTTGACAGGTGCCTAGCGCTAGGCAGATACTCGACAAGTACTGATTGACAGATAGGCGCCTAGAAGGCAGGATGGGGAAGGTCGGAGATGGCAACGAGATACAGACGACGACCGAAAGGGACTTGGATGAAACTCCGCAGCTCCCAGCTACTCCAGGCGTTCGTGGGTCCAGAGCCAGAGAAAAAGATGAGCGGCCGGCAGCTGGCAAGGTGCGTCGAAGTACACCCCAGCTTCATCAATCACTTGACGTCTGGCCGATCTTCCAGCTGCACGCCCAAGATCGCGGACCGTATCGCGGGTGCGCTCGGCGTCCCCACTGACGTCCTTTTCGAGGAGCGGGTGTCAATTACCGAGCAGCGCTCCGGCAAGGCAAAGGCGCACTCGGCGGCATAAAGAAACCCGCCGAGTTCCAGCTCGACGGGTCCGAGACGAGATCTCGCGGAAGGAGATCCCATGCAAGATCATCGTAACCTCACTGCACAGGGCGGTGTATCCCCATTCGATTCGATCAGGATCGTGACCCCCGAGGGGCGCGAGTACTGGTCGGCCCGCGAGCTGATGCCACTGCTCGGTTACGAGGAATGGCGCAAGTTCGTCGGCGCGGTTGATCGCGCCAAGGTGTCAGCGCACAACGCCGGATACGACACCATCACCCATTTTGTCGGCGCCGACAGAATGGTTCCGATCGGAAGCGGTGCTGAGCGGAGCACGGCTGACTTCCACCTATCGCGCTACGCCTGCTACCTCGTTGCCCTAAACGGTGACCCACGCAAGCCGGAGATCGCCGCCGCGCAAACCTACTTCGTCATCAAGACCCGCGAAGCCGAGACCACAGCGCAACTGTCGCCCATCGAGCAGATGGCTCACGGCATCCTCGCCGCGAAGCAGTTGCTGGACGAGGCCAACCGGGAGCTGGCCATCGCCCGCCCCAAGGCTGACGCCTTCGACCGATTCATGGACGCCGACGGTGCGTACGCGGTCGGGAACGTCGCGAAGATGCTCGGCCTGTCGCAGAACAAACTGTTCTCCGAACTCCGGAACCGCAACATATTCATCGCCAAGGGCGCGATGCGGAACACGCCCTACCAGAAGTACATGCATCACTTCACCGTCCGGCCGCACGAGTTCGAGCGCAGCGACGGATCGGTGGGCGTCTCCTACACCACACGCGTTCAACCAACCGGCGTCGACTTCATCGCCAAGCGGCTCGGTCAGGCACTCCTGGCGGTGACCGGATGATCCCGACGCGAATTCCGTTCGGCGGCATCGTCAACGGCGTCCTCGCGACTGTCGCGTTCTGGATCGTAACCGGAACTGTCATCGCGGTGATCGCATCGTGAGCGGCCTCGACATGGAGTTCGCGCTCGTCTTGCCGAACGGCGAGTACGTCCAGGAACACATTCACGTCGAGGCTCAGCATCCGTCCTTCATGTCGATGTTCGGCGGTGGGTATGAGACGAAAGCTGTTGGCGCCCGCAAGTTTCGGAACCGCGATGATGCACAGAAGGTGGCCGACTTCCTTCGCGCGGAGGCCAAAAAGGTCGGCGTCGACGACCTCCTCGTCCGGGTCGTGCACCGGTGGTGCGGGCCGTGGACGACAGATGATGCCGGCGAGCAGATCGCCCGCCAGTTCCTCGCATACCTGGAAGGCGAATGATGACCGACCCGCGCCGCAAACTTCACAGCCTGAAGCAGGCCGCTGAACTCCTCGGATGCAGCGTCGACCACCTCCGCGAGCAGCACCGCATCGGGAAGCTGCGTCTGAAAAAGCAGGGCCGCAAGTACGTGGTCACCGACCTGGAGCTTGACCGCTACATCGACGAGGAACTCGAAACCGTCGCGCCGCGCCGGTGACTTTCATGCCTGAGGAGGCAAACCGCATGTCTGACAAACCGTCCGAGCAGGACTTCGCTGCAGTGTTGTTGCAGCACGCTCAGGGCCGCGCCCACACCGAGGCGTCGAAACGTCTCACCGAGGTCGTTGAGACGGTCACTGAGACCGGGAAGCCCGGCAAGGTCACCGTCACTTTGTCGATCACCCGGGACAAAGAGATGCACCACATGGTGAAGATCGCCGACTCGATCAAGGCCACCATCCCCGTCGAGCCGCGCCGATCGCTGTGGTTCCCCGACGACGACGGCACCCTCCACCGAAACGACCCCCGCCAGTCCAGCCTGTTCGAAACCGAGCAGGTCGAGAAGATCAACCAGGAGCCCACCAAATGACCGACAACACAGAAGTTTTCATCCAAGGCGACGACGTCCAGAAACTCGTCCACCTTGATGGTGCGAACCTCGCGGACGGAATCCAGGAAGGCGTCCACATCGTCGCCGCTGTCTCCAAAGAGAGCGGGCTGGAGACCAAGCTGGTTGATCTCCGCGAGTATGTGCCCGGGCTGCTGTCGTCCCCCGAGGCCGGCACGCGCCTGGTCACCGACTCGGTGTCGTTCCTCGCCGAGCTGGAACGGTACGAACTCCACGAGTACAAGTCGACGCTGTGGGGCGACGAGACGAAGGGTCGCGTCATTGCGATCTACAACGACCACGCCCTCGAAGGGCCTGGGCACCGCGATAACCGACTCGAACTGAAACTCCGCGCTGACGAGGACTGGGCAGCCTGGCATCGTCTGTCCGGAAACTTCGTCCCGCAGAGCGACTTCGGCGACAAGATCGAGGAACTCCTCCACACGGTTGTCGAGCCGTCCCAGGCGGAACTGATGGAGGTCATCGACTCCATCCGCGCCACCACTCGCGGGAACTTCGAGTCGTCGATCACCCGGGCGACCGGCGGCCAGAAGGTCGAGTGGAGTGAAAACGTCGAGACCCGCGCCGGCCGGACCGCGACCCTCGAGGTTCCGCAGACGTTGACGCTCGCACTGCGGCCGTTCGAGGGCATGGACACCTACCGGGTCGATGCATGGTTCCGGCTCCGTGTGACGAGTGGCCAGCTGCTCCTGGCCGTGAAGTTGAAGCCGACCCGCGCGGTCCTCCGTAAGGCCTGGTCCGACCTCGTCGAGGTCATCGAAGAGAAGACCACCAAACCGGTACTCGCCACACTCCTCTGACTTCCCCTCCCCCAACACATTCCCGAAAGGCCATCGCTGATGGACATTCAACTGCTGTATTTCATTCTCGGTTTCATCACCATCGTGTGCCTCGCCACCCTGGTTGTCGCATGCACTCCCGACAAGAGCGAGCGCAACTTCGACAAGGTCAAGGTGATGGAGGTTGACCGCGGTCGGATCGTCGAACCGTCCACTCCTCTCGATGTTTTGGAGAGGGTGCGATGAGCGCGGTCAGGTACGCGAAGGACCAGTGCTGGGCATGTAGAGAGCCGTCGCCTGATCTGTTGCTCCACCTCCACGATCTCGGTGTCGACGTCCTGGCGGTGCCGGGGCTCCCGGTGACGATCACGGTCGCCGAGCAGGAACTGTCCCCACGTGGAGCCATCGAATTGATCGCGGCTCTGCAGTCGCAGGCCATCCCCCTCGCCAATAAGGCGTTGGAGAAGAAAGGAATTGCGGTATGAGCGCGATCGAGAGTTTTCACTGCGACCGGTGCGGCGCGAAGGCCGGGATCGCCGGCCAATACAGCGACGACCCGGACGAGTACGCGGACCAGCTCGCCGACGACGCCTTGTTCCGCGAGCAGTGGAACGAAGAGCATGCGACGTGCCGGCCGCCGCGGCGCACGTACCGGGAACCGACCGCCTACGAGCTGGCGATCCTCAACGGCCTCAACCAGGACCGGGACAACCGAGTTCGGTCTGCGAAGGATGACCGTCGATCGATTTCGTCAAGACAGATGCGCCGTCGGGCCCGGTTCGGGCGGATGCCGTTGCCCGGCGGGGTGTATGGCGGTTTCCAGGAGGATCAGGTTCTCGGCCGTCGACCGGCGTTCGGGCCTGTCGCGGAGCTGCCGACCCGTGTGGTGGAGGATCCGCGGGTCGGACAGACAGTGCGTCGGCGGGCGAAGAACCGGGTTGCTCGGCGGTCGCGTCGCGTCAACCGGTTGCGGGGTGCGTGATGGCGAAGAAGTTGTCGCGCCGTCAGCGCGCTCGTCTCCCCCAGACATCGGCGGAATCGGCGGCCGCGGCGATGGTCGAGCTCGCGACGTTCCCGGCGCCTGAGCCGTTCGTTCCCGACGACTCCACCTATCGTCTGAACTTTCGTGGCGACCACCGGAACTACGACCCCGAGCACGTGTTCGGCCCGGACCGGTACCGCGGCTTCTACCGCGCCGGCGCCGCCGACTACGACCCGGCCACCGACATAACCACCATTTACCTGCGCCCCATCATCCGGGAGGCATCGTGAACCTCGCAGAATCTGTCGACGCCATCTTTGACGCGACATCCAGAGGTGCGATCAACATCGAGATCCGCACGGACGGCGAGAAGCACGCATGGGGTGGCCAGGTCCGCTCAGCGATCTGGCGAGCGGTTGTGAAGAGCAGCAGCGTGACGGTCCAGCGCGACGGGCCGACACCTGAAGTAGCGCTGGACCGTGCGGCCACGAGCTTCTTGGGGGCGCAGGCATGAGCATCAACTATCCGCCCGATCGCCTCGAGGATCATCCTGACGGGTACACGCCTGAGGACGACGGAACGATGCCGACCAATGTCGCCGAGCTGGCCGAGTCCGTCGTCGGCCGCAAGATCATCAAGGCGGAGCTGACCGACTTCCGGCCCGAGGACTTCGAGGGCACAGAAAACACCTACTGGTACTCGGGATACGGCACCGGGAGCGGTCTGGTCCTGACGCTGGACGATGGTCGCCGCGTTGCGCTCGTCGACACCAGCGACTGCTGTGCCCACACTCACCTCGAAGAGTTCTTCCTCGACCCCGCAGCCGTCGACCACATCATCACCGGTGTCGCGACCACCGACGGGTACACGAAGTGGCACATCTTCGCGGACTTCGGCGACATCATGCGCCTGAAAGTCAGCTGGTCAGCGGGAAACCCGTTCTATTACGGCTACGGATTCGACATTGGCGTCTCGAACGTCATTGAAGGCGAGATGGTTTCGGAACAGAAAGAGATCACATCATGACAATTGCCCAGCAGCGCAACGCGAACGAGGCCCTCGGTCGGCTGACCAAGAGCCTCGACGATTGGTGCGCCGACCACGCCGCGATCTGGTCGATCCGCTACTTCACTAGCGACACCCGCATCGTCGAGGTGGCGTCGACGATCAACCGTGTCCGTGGTGAGTCACTGGCTGAGGCGATCGACAATGCACTCGACCGGCTGGCTCGCATGGACACTCCGGCGGTGGTCGGTCGATGAGCGACATCGTATTCTGCGACACCGAGTGCACGGGCCTGTCTCTCGATGACGACATCTGGGAGTTCGCCGCGATCCGCCGGATGCCGAACGGTATCGAGCGGTCCATTCACATCCAGATCGAGCATGACCTGGACAAGGCCGCCCGGCTGCCGCAGTCGTTCCGTGAGGATCACGACCGCCGGTACTCCCCGGTCGCCGCGCACAGTCCCGAGGTCGCCGCCCTGATGATCGACGCAGCGTTGGCACCCGACGACATGACCCGCAAAGTTCACATCGTCGGCGCGGTCCCCAACTTCGATTCCGAACGCATCGCACTCTTGTTGCGTCGCTTCGGGATCGAACCACGGTGGCACCATCACCTGATTGATGTCGAGACCCTTGCGGTCGGCTGGCTGCACGGCAAGTACGACGCACCGAAGAACCTCGACCCGACCGCCCTACCGTGGAACTCGGATGATCTGTCCCGGGCGTGCGGTGTCGAACCACCAGCCGAAGCCGACCGACATACCGCGATGGGCGATGCCCTGTGGGTGAAGCGCTGGTACGACGCTCTGGTCGGTCATGAGGTGCTGGCATGAACAACTACCGCCGACGCGTATCCGGTGTTGTGCACCGAGTTTCGTTGCCGTTGAAGGACACGCAGACCCTGCAGCTCCGGGGTTTTCACACGGCGCTCCATGTTGCGCCAGTGCGGATGCAGATCCTCGCCCGCGAGAACAGCCAGGCCGCGTTCGAACTTTGGTACGAGGCGATCGCCGACTCCGACGATGCGCTCCGGGTCGATGTTCACGTCGAAGGCACCGGTCACCCGTTCAAGCACGACGGCGAGTACATCGGCACCTTCACCCAGGGTGATGGCGACTTCGTCTGGCACGTCTTCGTGGAGTACCCGGTGATGCCCCATGTCTGACGTCATCACCACTGCACCGACCGAACCCGGTATCTACGACGGAATCTCCGATCTCGTCTACCACGGAGACAAGTCCTCCCTGTCGTCGTCGGGCGCGCGGAAGCTCCTCGAGCCCGGTGGCCCCGCCAAGTTCAAGTTCGGTCGGGTCGAGACGAAGAAGGAATGGGACTTCGGGCACGTCGCTCACGCGCTGGTCCTCGGTGAAGGTTCCGCGGTCGAGGTGATCGACGCGAAGGACTGGCGCACCAAGGCCGCGAAGGAAGCTGCGGCCGACGCACGCGCCGCCGGCAAGGTCCCGATCCTCACCGCGACGTACGAGTCCGCCAAAGTGATGGCCGAAGCGGCACTCACCCACCCGCTCGGTGAACTGCTGTTCGCGCAAGGCGTGGCCGAGCAGTCCTGGTATTGGACTGACCCGATCACCGGCGTCCGCTTGCGGTGTCGCCCGGACTGGAACACCGGCGGTGATCACCCCCTGTTCGTCGACTACAAGACGACGAAGGCCGCTGACCCACGGCAATTCATCAAGAGCGCAATCGATTACGGCTACCACTGCCAGGAACCGTTCTACGTCGACGGCGCCGCAGCCCTTGGCGTCGACGCCGAGTTCCTCTTCTTCTGCCAGGAGAAGACGCCCCCGTTTCTCCCATCGGTGATCCGACTCCCAGCGGTCGCTATCGAGGAAGGTCGCCAGCTCAACCGGGCGGCGATCGACCTATACGCCGACTGCGTCGCCACCGACACGTGGCCGGGATACGAGCCCATCGTCCACCACCCGCCCTGGCCCGACTGGGCTTCCCGCCAATCCGAAGCAATCATCAGCCAACTCGAAAGGCACCCCGCATGAGCGTCGAAGTAACACAGCACAATCCCTCCTCGTTGGAGATCCTCCCGCCCGCCAGGCCTGTCCAATCCAGTGCTGTCGCCCAACTCCGCGACCACGCCGAAGCCATGGACACCGCATTCAAACTTGCCGACGCGATGTGCGCGACGTCGCTGGTCCCGGCGATCTACCGAGGTAAGCCGCAGGACGGCACTGCCGCGATCCTCTACGGCGCTGAGCTTGGTCTGAACCCAATCCAGTCGTTGCAGAACATCTTTCCCGTTCACGGGATGCCGTCGCTGTATGCGAGGACCATGGTCGCCCTCATCAAGAGGCATGGGTACCGGATCCAGACGATCGAGAGTTCCGATGAGTCGGTGACGGTGTGGGGTCAGGCGCCCGACGGTACCGAGGAGACGTCGACGTGGACTATCGAGCGCGCGGTGAAGGCCGGCTATGTTCCGACGATCGATGAGCGGACCGGGAAGTACAAGGTCAACGGCAACGGCAAGTTGATCGGCAACGAGAAGTACATCAAGGACCCCAAGGCCATGCTTTATGCGAAGGCCGCTACGGAGGTATGCCGGCACCTCGCACCTGATGTCCTGCTGGGTATCGCCTTTAGCTACGAGGAACTGGAGTCGGAGAACGACTACGACGAGGCCCCACGCCCAGTCCGCAACGAGACCACATCGCGGGTCGATTTAGACGCGCTGAAGGCCCGGCTCGGTGTCGAACCCCCGAAGGCTAAGCCCGTCGCGGATGGTCCGGAACCGCAACCCGCAGACGAACCCGCGGCCGCGGCCGTGACAACACAAGATGAGCCCTCCCCGACGCCTGAACCGGACGGCGCAGCAGATCAAGAGCCCCTCACCTCCGTCGCATCGAAGCCCACGTCGGGGCAGAACACGCGGCTCAATTCGCTTCTCGTCGCTGGAGGACTTCCGAAGACCGCGAGGGATAAGCGGCGTCTGGTCACCGAGAAATTCCTCGACCGCGCCGACTTCACAGAGTTGCCGATGACAGCTGACGAGGCGGACAGGATGATCGCCGCGCTGGAGCAGATCGACAACGAAGGCCCCGGCGTGCTCGTTGATGCGATCGCAGCGCTGGTCGCCGAACTCGAAGGTGAGGCCGTGAAGTGAGCGCGCGCCGGGAAGACCGTGATCTGGAGGCGTTCGATCGTCTCGAGGCCCGGTATGAGCGCACCTCTGTCGAGCAACTCGCGGAGTTGGATCGCCGGCTGGGTATTGGTGTCGGCGCGAAACGTGAACGAGCCCGCCTGACAGCCGAACTCACCCCGACGAAGCGTAAGCAGGTGGCGTCATGACCTGGTGGAAGAAAGCACTTCTCGGGATCTGTGCACTCACCGTGGTGGTCGTTGTCGGCTCACTCGTCATGGTGATCGACGTCGTCGCTTCGGACATAGACGTTGTGGACGGTGAGTGGTGACGGCCGCCGAGCACCGCGCTGACGCGGAACGTCTCGCTGAGTATGCGGTCAGCCCCGAGTCTGAGAACGCCTATGACCAGCACAAGAGCTTGCTGCTCGCTGGTGTGCATGCGTCGTTAGCGATCGCGGCGAGTCTCGCTGACCTGGCCGTGTCGCCGCCAGCGAAGAAGACGTCAGTGTCCGAGATGGTCGAAGTGAATCAGGCTGCGTCCGAACGATTCCACGCAACTGTGCGCGATGCAGGTCATGGAAGGGGCGTCGGATGAGCGTCGTCGGACTGACCCTGATCGTCGGTATCGCTGGCCTGATCGTGTGGAGGTGGGCACCGCGATGATCTACGACGAAATGGCTGTGCAGCGCGCTCTGCGCGGTGATGACGTGTCGCTCAACGTGCGTGAGCGGACGGCGGTGGTGCGGAAGCTGACCGAAGCTGGTGTGTCCACCAAGGAAATCGCGGATCGGCTGAACATTACGACTCGCACCGTGACCCGTCTCCGTGCCCGCGAGTTCGACGTCGAGTCGATCGACGAGGAGCCGGTGGGCCCATCCATCGAGGAGCGTAAACGGCTGCTCGATGGTGCTGCGGAGGCGGCGGTCTCGATGGCATCACATGTGCGAGAGGACGATCCGCGCATGGTGTGGGCCCACCTCGAAACGCTCACACCCAACCAGGCGCGGACACTCATCGTCGCGCTCGCCGCGATGGTCCCGGTCGACCGGTCACCCCAGGAACTACTCGCGTGGACCGACAACCTCATCGACGACGGAGCGAGGACGGCATGAGCACGGAGCATTACGGCTGGTGGATCCGTGCCGGCGCCGCAGCGGTCGTGATCGGTGTCTGCGCGGTCATTGTGGGTGTGTTCATGGGGACGGTCGACTCGTGATGACGCAACTACCGCTCCCCCGGACCCATGATCTGCCGCCTCGCTGGGACGGTCACGTCGTCGAATGGCATGGCTGGGAAACTCAACTCGACGTCATCATCTGCCCGCCGCTGAAGCCGACGTGCTGCCGGAACTGCGGCAGCATGACCACACCGCCAGTGAACCGCGGAACCGTCTGGACTGACCCCGACGGCCCCGACGCGATCGTCGCGATCGGCAAGGCCCGCCTGCGACGCGGCCGCCACCTCGTCGGGAACATCTACGCCTACCGCTGCCCCGATTGCCGCGAAGACACAGTCCTCGACGGTCTCGGCTCAGACGCCCAGGTGTGGGAGCCAGATGAGTCCGACTACCTCGACAGCGGTTCATACGAGCGGACCACGCCATGAGCAAGAAGCTGCCGTCGGACCCGGTCGAGTTCCGGGAGAACCGCAGCAGCCGACCCCCATCGATTGCCCGGTACGCCGGGCCGTGCGACATGTGCGAACGACGCATCAATCCCGGCGACCACATACAGAGACGCAACGGCCGAGAGCTTCACATCAGCTGCGCAGGAAAGGAATAAGACATGCCCAAACTCGATTGCAGGTTCACTTCCAAATGGATCCCGACTGCGACGGCAACACGCTCGTGACCGACGTTGTTTGGCCAATAGAGAAGGAATTCTGCATCACTTCACCTGATCCTTCGCGCGAGTTTCCGTCGCGCCCACCGCACACGCCGCGCGCGCCAGAACAGATAGTTGCGGTAGAGAAACGTAGCAAACCAGTCAGGAAGCGGAGAAGTTCCCGTCAGCTCTGCATGCAGTTGCTGCACGCGAAAGTTATATGGCTCCAATTCGATTCGCCGCACACCACGGAGCTTGAACGTTGGATGTGTCCACTGCCAGTAGGCCAAAGTGGCCACGAAAGCCGCAGTCGGCACGAAAACCAACCCCACTATTATGATGGCAATCTTCTGACCCGTTTGGGATCCCGAATCCACAAACAGATAAATCAGAACGCCCGTAAAACCAACAACAGTCAAACAGAAAAGATAAAACTGTTGGTGGGTACCTTTGGTCTCAGACGCAGCATAGGCTCTAAGCCGAATATCGGCGTATTCACGCATCCAGCCCTTCATCGGGTCTGTGTCCTCGAGCATCTGAATGATCTGCAAGTCGTTGGCGATCGCTTCCCACCGGCCGTGCCGACTGGAAGCCCTCGCCGCAACTGCCCAGGAAACGATGGCCGCCAAAATCGCGGTACCAACCGGGACGCCAATCGCCGCCGCTGTGTCAGCGTTCATGCCCGGCAATGCTGTCACAGGTCAGGGGAATGGGCACGAAGAATCGGAACGCCCGATGTGCGACTTTCAACGCTGATTAGAATGACCGGCCCCCGCTGCATCTTGGACGGACCATGCGTCGGTTCCTTGCCTTCTCGTCCTAAAGTAGCTGAGGATCAAGCGGGACGGAGAGGGCAACACAATGGCGTGGAGTATCGAACCCGGGTCTACACTGCGGCGCCAGGAAGTACATGCCGTATACGGCGGACAGCGCCAGGGCGGCATTGCCACGCCAACCGACAACGTCCTGATCTTCTCGAATCCGCTGAGCGGGAGGTCGTTCGGGTACGACGTCCACGAAGGCCAGCAATCGGACGGAACCTACCGGTATACCGGCGAGGGCCAGGTTGGCGATATGACCTTCGTGCGTGGCAACAAGGCACTCAGGGACGCTGCGGACGACGGCAAAGCGATACGCCTGTTCATAACGAGCGGGGTCTGGGCGACGTATATCGGAGCGTACGCACTAGGCGATCCAGGCTGGGCTACTGCACAAATTCCGGATATCCACGGCAATTCACGCGAGGGGATCATCTTCAGCCTCGTACCCGTGGACGCGGACCCGGAACTCATTCCTGCGCCGACCACGGGGGCGGCTACCGATACGCGCGACTGGGCGCCGCGCACATCAACGCCATACAAGGTCGCGCAGCAGGTGGCGGAGAAACTGGCCAACCGCGAGGAGTTCGAACTCGAGGCGCGCTTCGGCCGGTGGTTGCAGGCCCGGGGCGACAAGGTCCTCAGCCTCACAATGGTCAGCGGTGGACGCACATTGCTACCAGACCTCTACGACCAGACAACTGCGGAGCTGATCGAGGCGAAGAAATCGGCCAAGTCCGAGGACGTGCGAACCGCGATCGGTCAGGTGCTCGACTACCAGTACTGCGCAGCGAAGCAGGGCATCGCGGTCTCACCTGCGCTGCTACTGCCGCGGGCCCCGCACAACGATCTAGTCGGCCTCTGCCGAAAGCAAGGGATCTCGATCTACGTGCCGGCCGGCAAGTCATTCAAGGACTGCGCCGAGTAGGACTGGTCACCGGCGTCGTCCCGACTCTGGCAGTCCGCCGCTCACGGTCCAGACGGATCCGGAGCCCTTCTTCGCCTTGCGTGCGCGACTCCCGACGCGCTTCTTCTTTCGCCCCAGGCCATTCATCTTTCCGCACTTCTTGCAGACATCCCCGCTCTTCGCGGACCGAACAACACCGCAGTGTTTGCACTCGACTCCCGTCATGCGAGGAGCGTATCGGTCACGAGTCGTGGAAATCGGGTGAACGGCGATGACTCTGTCCAACCAGGACGACGGGGGCATCACCTCAGCCGACGGCGCTTATCGGTATTGGCTGCGCCGGGATCTCCCGCTCACGCTCGAACCGCAGACAGACCCGGATGACATCTGTCTCTTCATCATGCTCAATCCGTCGACGGCGGACGCACACGAAGACGATCCGACCATCCGTCGCTGCATCGGCTTCGCCAGGACGAACGGCTTCGCCCGACTCGAAGTCGTGAACTTATTCGCCTACCGCGCAACCGATCCCAAAGATCTAATCGCCGCAAATGCTCGCGGCGTGGATGTCACCGGACCAGACAACGACGTCCAACGCCAACTGGCAGGCCGTGACCTGTGCTGCTGGTGTCCGCCAACGCCGCTCACCCGCGGAGGATCACTCGACTGGCTCGGATTGCGATGCCACGCCGAAGTACTCCTCGAACTGGCGAACGGTGGTGCGTGATGCAACCACTTCCCAATGCGGAGCTGCAGTACCCGGCGTGCGGATGCTGCGGCGGTGAGACCTCGTACTACGACGACGAGTTCTACTGCGAAGACTGCGAACTCGGCTTCGATCAGAAGGAGCTCACAGCTCACTTCCGCGATTCGGAGCGGCCAGTCTGCCGCGCCGAGTGCGACAACAGTTGGCACAAGAGACCTGGAGCGATCAAACCGGGCGTCAGCTACGAGTGCCAACCGTGCGCCCTGCCGGAGGGCCACACGAGCATGCACTGGACCGGCTGCATCGCCAAGCTGGCAGAGAGGACTGGTGCCTGACAGTGGCCGAATGGTTCGCGATGTCCTCGCGCTTCTACAAAGACCTCGACGACATGGGGGTGTCCGAGAGCGCTCAAATGTGCCTCGCTCGGATCCTCGGATACATCGCTGAGGAGGAGCAGCGAATGGATGGGTACATCACCAAGACCGCGCTGAAAAAGCTCGGAATGCGTGCCGTTTCGCGACGAGTTGATGAACTGATTCGAACACGAATCGTGGTGCCATCTGAAGACGAAAAGGGCTACTACGTCCGCACGTTCGAGAAGTGGCAAGGGCCCCTGATTGCGCACGTCAACAAGAAAAACCGAGACCGTGAGTACCAACGACAGCGCTATCAATCTCGCAACGATTCTCGTGCGAGAATCTACCAATCCTCAGACCCCCACAGTAACCAGAACAAAAAGAAGACAGATACGAAAGTTCCTGAGGCACCCCACGTAAGCAACGCGAGCGACCCTGAAGCTCCGCCGACCGACCGCCCCACCGGGCCTGCCATCAAACCCGACGCCGCCCGCATGGTCCGCGAGATCATCCCCCGCAACCAACCCGACGCCGTCAAGACCGGGCTCCGCATCAAAACCTCCGAGATGCTCGTCGCCGGCACCGACCCCGAGATCGTCGAAGCGGCGCTCCACGAGTGGATGTCACGCACCGATGTTGGCCCCGGAATCCTCCCCTCGCTCGTCAGCGGGCTCCTCAAGGCCCAAGACCCCCGACAGGCCCGATCGAAGCCTCTGACGAAGTCTGAGCGCCAATTCCTCGAACTCGAAGCGCAGAAAACCAACCCCAACCCCGCCGCGCTCCACGAACTCGGCGGACAACCCACCAACCTGCGAGCCATCAACGGAGGCATCCAGTGAACCGCAACGAGATAATCGAACTGCTCCAGGTCGTCCAGTCCTACGACAACCGCGACGTCGGCCAAACGACCATCGCCGCCTGGTGCGAAGCAGCCCAACGCGGCCGCTGGTCCCGCGGCGCCGCGCTCGAAGCAGTCCACAACCACTTCGCCACGTCCACCGACTGGCTCATGCCCGCCCACGTCACCACCGCGATCCGCGCCGCCATGCGCCAACCCGCCCCGGCCGCCGAACTCCTCGAACTAAACAAGCCAATCGCATCCGCGGAGACCCGGCGCAGAGCCATGGCCGATATCGCGAAACTCGCTGAAAGCAAGGCTATTCCAGAGTGACCCAACGAAATCCAACACAGCCGCACCCCCGAAAGGCCTGATATGCCACACCGCATCGACAACTACAAGCTCATCAACTTCGCCAGCCATATCGACGACAACACCATCGAACAGGCGAAGCAGACCGCCCTCATGCCGTTCGTCCACCCACACGTCGCACTCATGCCAGACGCACAATCCGGCAAAGGGTCCGCCGTCGGAACCGTCATCCCCACCGTCAACGCCGTCATCCCTGCTGCGGTCGGCGTCGATATCGGCTGCGGCATGATCGCGGCCAAGACGACGCTGCACAAGGTGAACATCGACGGACTCGACTTGGCCGCCCTGCGTGAGTCGATCGAGTCCGCGATCCCGCTGTCGCCCGGGAACTACAACCAGGGTCTGACCCGATTCACGTTCACGAAGGGCCGGGTTGACGATCTCGCGATCGAGGCGCACCGACGCGACGTCGACCTGCGTCACTCCCCGAAATGGCCCGAGCAGCTCGGCTCGCTTGGTGGTGGCAACCACTTCATCGAACTGTGCCTCGATCAGAACGACGCCGTCTGGCTGTTCCTGCACTCCGGATCCCGTGGCGTCGGCAACAAGATCGCACAGAAGCACATCAAGATCGCCCAAAAGCTATGCAAGCAATGGCATATCCAGCTCCCGAACATCGACCTCGCATACCTGCCCACCGGCACACCCGAGCTCGGTGACTACCTCCGCGAGCTGAGCTGGGCGCAGAAGTTCGCGTACGAAAACCGCGCCGAGATGATGGACCGCTTCGTCCAGACATTCGCGCACTGGGCCCACACCGACATCGAAGGCCTCGAACTCGAACGCGTCAACTGCCACCACAACTACACAACCCAGGAACACCACGCCGGCAAGGACGTGTGGCTCACCCGGAAAGGCGCCATCGACGCACACGAAGGCATCCGCGGCGTCATCCCCGGATCGATGGGCACCCGCTCGTATGTCGTTCGCGGCAAAGGTAACCCAGCCGGACTCTGCTCAGCACCACACGGCGCCGGCCGCCGATTCTCACGCACCGAAGCCAAGCGTCGATTCACCGAAGCTGACCTCGAGCACGCCATGACCGGCATCGAGTACCGGCACGGCGCCGAATGGATCGACGAGATCCCCGGCGCGTACAAGGACATCGACCAGGTCATGGAAGACGCGAAGGATCTCGTCGACATCGAGTACGAGCTCCGCCAGATCCTCAACGTGAAGGGCACCTAGGAATGGCCGCCACGTTCGAAGCCCGCTACGCAGGATTCTGCGGCCGCTGCGACAACCCATTCGAAAAGGGCGACCGCATCGGCTACGACCAGAACAATGAAATCTCCTGCAGCCCATGCCTCACCGGCGCCCACAACAGCAACCGCCCAAGCCCGCTCTGCACCACCTGCGGACTACACCACCGAGGAGAATGCTGATGACAGCAATACTCGACCTCTCGGTCGATGGCCTCACGATCGTCTCACCGTTCGGAGAGGTACCCGGATTGCCAGACACGCGCGTCCACGTCATCACACCGGACGGAACCGACGGTGAATGGAAGCCATGCATCCACCTGGCTGACAGTTCGATGCCGTACCAGATGTTGTTCGCGCGCAGCATGATCAAGAAGCTCGAGAAGAACATGACGATCACCCACCTCGGACTGAACCCCGCGCACGCATCACTCACACGCGATGAAGACCGACTCTTCGTCACCCTTCGCATCGATCACCGCGGCATCGACTTCACACACGACCCGAGCAACCCTGCCGGCGACCATTCGTGGACCTACCAGCTCCACCCATACAACTGGGCCGATCGCCCCAGCACACAAACCCCCGACCCCCACGGATATCTAGGAGTATGGCCAGATTGAATACCCGAATCGCCAGGCCCCGCCGCAAAGTCAGCGCCAACAAACTCCGCCAAACCCTCTACTGGCTCACCCAAGACTGGATCCACCTCACCAATACACTCCCCGTCCCCACCAGCAGCGGCGGCCGCACATCCAACGTCCGCGCATACGGCCACCCCGCCGAATGGGCCTCTGACCAATGCGCGAAAATCGCTGACCTCTTCTGGAACTGGCACGACCTCGTCGCCGACCACCGCCAAGAAACCCAGCCCACCCGACCACGCCGCGAACAAGACGTCATCGTCAACGCCTGGAAATACCTCCAACCCAGACTCGACGACCTCCTCACCGCCGAAACACCATTCACCCAACTCCGCGTCCCCTACCACTGGGACTGGGTAATCGACGACGAAGCATTCGACGAAATCTTCGACCTCCACCGCCACATCCGCCAACGACTCGGCCTCACCAACCCCCGCACCACACTCCCCATCCCCTGCCCCAACGACGAATGCGGACTCCGCACACTCATGCGCGTCGCCGGCGCCGGCCAAGACTTCATCATCTGCGACGCATGCGGATACACCATCAAAGACCAGCACTATCCACTACTCATCCGCATGACGATCGACACACTGATCGCCGCCTCATGAAATTCACAGGTGTGACACGTAATATGCATGCCAGCGGTACAAGTGTGTCCAGGCCCCTGCGCGAACAGCGTGGGGGTTTCGTCATTCCTGGAGGCGAAATGCCAGAAGTTCTGTCCCCCGACGGCGTCAACTCCCTGATCAACGCGAATGAAGCAGCCGGCCTCTGCGACGTATCCGCCGCAACGATCCGCCAATGGGCATCACGCGGCTACCGAGGCCGCGACGGCAAACGCCAACACCTCCTCGTCTCCGGCAAAGACCCCGTCGGCCGGAACCTCTACCGCCTCATTGACGTCGCGCGCGCCGAACTCGCAACACGCGAACTCGCCCGCCGCTAACCAGACTTCACCGCAACGCGTCAAACCCACAGAACACCTTTCGGGTTGGGCAAGCGCATCCCACGACCCCCTTCGATCCCGGGCGAGGGTGTTGCTGCGCGGCGCGGTGAACACAACTTTGGCCCCGGCGTCTTCCCCGATCGCCCAGTCCTGTTCGAGGCCTGGGCGTCAGCGCCCCTGTGAGCTGCGCCGGGTCAAAGCACTTCCCTGGAGGTCACATGACTGCACGCGAGATACTCGCCGCGATCACCGCGACGATCATCGTCAGCTTCCTCGTCCTCATCCAGATCGCAGCGCTGGCCGTCACACTGGACCAGTGGCCATGACCTGGATCCTGGCAGGCCTCACCGGGTTTGCCCTTGGTGTCGCAGCGACCATCGTCGCCGCCTGGATCTACGCACTCACCGACGACGAATGAGAATCATCGTCGGTACATACCGCGAACGAACCCACATCGAGACTGCACTGAAGTCCATCGACACATTCGTGTCCGATGCGACTGACGTCGTGTTCGTCGACGACTCAGGGAACACCGACCACGCCGACTGGCTCCGCCAATACGGCACCGTCATAGAGGTCGGGAAACGTGGCTACAACGCCGCCATGAAAGCCGCGTGTGCCGCAGCGCAAAGCGAAGAAGCGTTCTGGTTCGAGGAAGACTTCGAGGTCATCGAACCCGTCGACCTCGAACGGATCTCCGAGATCCTCTACCACCGGCCGTATCTCGCGCAGGTCGCACTCCTACGCGGCCCACACTTCCCCATCGAACACGAACACGGCGGCCTCATCGAAGCCCTGGTCCACAAAGGCCACACCTTCACCGACGTCGCCGGCGTCATCGAACAAACCGCCACCTTCACCTGCAACCCCAGCGTCTGGCGCGCCGCAGTATTCAACGCAGGCTGGCCCACCGGCCGCTGGTCCGAAGACCTCAAACGCAACACCCTGCTCCACCAGGGCTACCGCTTCGGGTTCCTCCCCGGCATCAAAGTCCAACACGCCGGTGAAAGAACAGGATTCGGATACTGATGGACATCACCGTCTGCATCCCATGGCGGCCGCAACCCGAACGGATGAAAGCGTTCGACCGGATCATCGACTTCTGGACCCACACCGGCTGGCCAATCATCCTGGCCGACAGCGACCCCAACCTGCCGTTCAGCGTCCCCGAAGCCCGCAACACCGCGGTCCGCAAAGCGACCACCGACCACGTCATCGTCGCCGACGCAGACACCATCCCCGACCTCGGCGCCGTCCACCAAGCCCTCCACAACCCCGGCGTCACATGGCCCTTCACCGCCTACCGCCACATCCCCGCCGACTACACCAACCAATCCGACCTCATGGACGCCCAGATCGACCAGGCCTACCGCGCATCCGTCGGCGGACTCTTCGTCACCGCGCAAGACACCTACTGGTCGTTGGGCGGCATGGACGAACGATTCGAACGCCGATGGGGCTACGAAGACAACGCCTTCCACGCAGCAGCACAGACCCTGTCGACTGTGCACCGGGTGAAGGCGATCGTGTTCTCGTTCAACCACCCCGTCGACCGAGACCTCACCCCCGCAAACCCCAACCGGCACCGCATGGAGCTGTACAAGTTCGCGACCGGCAAACCCGACGTCATGAAAGAGCTGATCAAACAGGAGTCGACATGGCACGGATAACGGAAGACCCCCAGCCGACCATCGGACGGATCGTGCACTACGAATCGAAGCTGGGCGACGGCATAGTCTCCCCCGCCATCGTTCTCCGAACACGCGCGACCACCGACCTGGACCTCATCCAACGATGGGGTCCTGGACCTGACGGAACACTCTCGGGCAATGGCAAACCCAACGACCTCGTACCCGAACTGCCGAACGACTTCACCGTCGACCTCCTCGTCCATGGACTCGGAGGCGACTACCGCGAGTACGCAGTCCCGCAAGGGACCGGCCCTCGCACTTGGTCCTGGCCGCCGCGCGTCTGATGACTGTGTCATTCGGTGTCGTCGGTGACGTACGCCGATCCGAAGCCGCATTCGCCCTCGCCGACCAGCTCGGCGCATCCGTCGCTCTCAACAACCACGACAAGCACTGGCCCGCAGGCACAAACCACAAACGCACCTGGGTCCTCGCCAACACCCACCTCGCCGACTGGATCTGCGTCATCGAAGACGACGCCATCCTCTGCACCGACTTCCACACACAACTCGACAAAACCCTCGCCGCCGCACCCACACCAGTCGTCAGCCTCTACGCCGGCACCGGCTACCCCATCCACTGGCAACGACGCCTCCAGATCGCCATCCGCCAAGCCGAAGCCAAACGGCAACAGTGGATCCAACTCCCCACCATGCTCCACGCCGTGGCCATCGCCATCCGCCAAGAACTCGTCGCACCCATGCTCGAACGCATCGAGACCAGCTGCCTCCCCATCGACGAAGCAATCGGAGCCTGGGCAGCCGAAGCCGGCCACACCATCAGCTACCCCACACCATCCCTCGTCGACCACCGCGACGACTCGACACTCGTCGACCACCCCGACGGACGAACACGAACACGAGCACGAGCACGCCGAGCATGGAGGTTCGCGCAGTAGCTGCCAGGCAGCATGAGGTCGTCTGAACGTAGGATCCTCAGGGGGACAGATCCACGGCGCCCCGCAACCAGCTGTTTAATACAAAGCTGTGCCGTCACCAGATTCACCTGCAACGCGATCGCGTGTCCTCACCGCGATCGCGTCTGACCTCTTCAAGAACGTCGCCGCCGCCGTCGCCGTAGTCGTGGCGGTCGCAGCCGTGGTCGTCAGCGTCATCGCTTTTCGCAACGCCGACGGTAATAGCGAGAATATCGCTGAGCTGCAACGCAAGAACGTAGAGATCCAACAGCAGAACCTCGATCTGCAGCAACAAGTTGCGCAGCACCAAGGCGACCTCCTAACCGTTTACCCCGGATTCGTCGGTTTGTGGAAGCCCGGTCAGTCTGCGTCGAAGAACTGGGTACAGGAAGACATAGCCCATGCCCCCGTACGTCAGATACCGGCAGCAGCCTGGGATGATTCGACGACTCGAACGATCACGGTCCGATTGGTCAACGAAGGGCAACAGGACTCACACTTCTCGTCAGCATCCCTTCGAACAAATGCGCAGGACGGTTACTACTTCGATCAACTCAATGTGCGGTGCTCTACTCCGTCGACAGACTGGGCGCCATGCCCCAATGTGATTGAGCCGCACAACGGCTATTCCATGGCCGTCAACATTCCAGACGGGTATCTTCGGGAGCTTGATGAAAGCTACCGCGCGAGTGGAATTGTCCTGTGCGTCACGACAGCATCGGGTGACGGCGGTTGCACCAACATCGGAATAGCGGTCCCCTCCGAAGCACTCGACTAAGGGCATGGTGTCGATGACTTGGACCAACGGCTCGAGTCGCACCAATACACCCCAACACCGACGCTGGGCACGCACCGTCCTCAACCGAGACCACTACGTATGCCAACGCTGCGGGCACCAAGGCCACAAAGGCGACCGAAACACCCAGGCCGACCACATCATCCCCGTCGCCGAAGGCGGCCCGGAGTTCGACCCGGACAACGGCCAAGCTCTTTGTGACCCCTGCCACAAGCCCAAAACCCAGGCCGAAGCCGCCCGAGGCCGAGCCCGACGGACCCCCAAAAGGGCCCCCGAAAGACATCCTGGCCTCTGCTAACCGCCGCTCTGACCTGCGGAAATGCCTTCTGGCTGGGATCATTCGCAAAGGCAACCAAGCCTCTGACCTGCGGTTATGCAAAGAGCGGGGAGGGGACCCCCTCCGCCCCTGGAGAACCCACGGTAGGCATAGGGTCTCCGGCTCTGTACGAAACCCAACTCGTTTCTGAGAGGTGATTTCATATGCCTGTCGGTGGACGGAAACCGAAGCCAGAGGGCGAGGCTCGCAACCGGGCGAAGCCGACTCACGACTGGACCGAGGTCGTTGAGATCCCGTTCAACGATGGGCCGAAGTTGCCACGGACTCGGACGAATGGTCAGCCGTGGATGGCTCGGACGAAGAAGAAGTGGGCGGCTTGGGCGTCGATGCCGCACTGCATCTTGTGGGGTGACGCGGAGTGGGACTTCGCTTTGGACTCGATCGAGCTCGCTGCTCTCGTCCATAGTGGTGAGCCGAAGCACGCGACGGAGCTGCGGAACCGCGAGAAGGTTCTCGGCACCACGGGAGATTTTCGGCGCGACTTGAGGATTCGGTACGTGCCGCCTCGGGTCGAGAAGAGTGGGGCTGCGGGCGTTGCCAACATGGACGACTACCGAGACCTCTGAGGACCTCCTTCCTGGTTACTGGGTTGATCCAGTAACTGGGGCGTGGTGCACGTTGCCGTGGCCGTCCGATCCGGATGAGAAGCAGCAACTGGCCGCCGCGTCGCTGGGTCCGTTGCTCATCAGGTGGGCCGAGAACCGACTGATGCCTGAGGAGTTCGAGGAGTTCGGCCCCGGGCTGACGGACTATCAGACCGGTCGGGATTGGCGGTTCACGCCGGGCCAGAAGCGGTTCCTGATCCTTTGGTACTCGTACGATGACCGCGGTCGGTTCGTTTACCGCTCGGGTGTGAAGCGCGGCGCGAAGGGAACGGGCAAGGATCCGTTCGGGGCGGCGATGTGCAACCTCGAACTCGTCGGTCCGTCCCAGTTGTTGTTCGACAAGCGGACTGGGCTGGGTGAGGGCATTGCTCACCGGATGCCGTTGGTGCAGATCTCGTCGAACTCGGAAGCGCAGTCGAAAGACATGCTGCGCATTGCGAATGCGATGTGGTCCCGAGAGGCGAAGGACTGGCACGAGCTCGACACCGGTGAGACCCGCACGATCCTGAAGGGTCGCGGTCGCCTCGAGGTGCTGACAGCGTCGGAAGCGTCGTCCGAGGGTGACCCGGCGACGTTCATCGCGTTGAACGAGTCGCACCACATGACAGAAAGCTCCGGCGGCCATCGGGTCACCGAGGTCGCACGACGGAACGTCGGTAAGTCGCCGGCCACGTTGCAGGCCCGCCTGTGTGAGTTCACGAACGCGCACTCGATGGGCCGGGACTCAACCGCCGAGCGGTCGTTCGAGGCGTGGCAGAAGCAGATGTCCGGTCGCTTCCGGAACCTGAAGCAAGACATCCTGTACGACTCGATCGAGGCCGACCCGAAGCTCAGCATCCTCGACCCGGAGCAGCTCAATCGCGCGCTGCGGCAGTCCTATTCGGACGCCGAGTGGGCGGACCTGGAGCGCCTGGCTGACGAGGTCCGAGACCCACGTACCCCGGTGGCCGAATCGATTCGCTTCTACCTCAACGGGCTGGCGGCGGCTGAGGACGCGTGGGTGGACCCCAGCAACTTCGACGGTTTGGCCCAGCCGGACAAGATCGTCGTCGATGGCGAGCAGATCGCGATGTTCCTGGACTGCTCGAAGTCGACGGACGCCACGGGCCTGGTCGGCGTGCGACTGTCCGACGGGCACGTCTTTGTCCTCGGTTTGTGGCAGCGCGAACACGGCGATCGCGGCAAGGGCTGGCTCGCACCACGGCACGAGGTCGACGCCAAAGTCCGAGAAACGTTCGCCCGCTACAAGGTGCTGTGGTTTGGGGTCGATCCGTCACCGGCCCGCGACGACGAGAACGAGGCCCTGTACTGGGCTGATCTGATCGACGCCTGGCACCGCGACTTCAGCAAGGTCCTCCCGCTGTGGGCCACTCCCGGCGCCCAGCAGGGGCATTCGGTGAAGTTCGACATGCGGCTGTCTCAGCGCGGTGCGGTGTACCGCAACCAGGCGTTCACGGAGATGGCCGAGCTGGTCGCGAAGCAGATCGACGAGGACAAGACCCTCAGTCATGACGGCGACCCCGGCCTCCGGATGCACGTGCACCAGGCGAAGCGACGGCCCAACCAGTGGGGTGTCTCGCTCGGCAAGGAGAACCGCGACTCGAAACGCCTTGTCGACCTTGCGGTGTGCATGGTCGGCGCGCTTCTCGGCCGCCGCCTGGTCCTGAACAGCGGCCTGGACAAGACCAAACAGAAAACCGGCAAGGCGACGTTCGTGTGAGGGGGTGGTGATGCTCAAATACGAGGAGATCCGTCCACTCGTCATGAAGATGTGGTCGATGCACTCATCTGAGTTGCTCAAGTTCGACATGCTGCACGAGTACGTCAACGGAAAACGTGGCGTCCCGCGAGTTCCCGACGATGCAGATGCCGACGTCAAAGACCTCGCGAAGCTGGCGCCGAAGAACGTGTTGTCGCTCGTCCGAGATTCGTTCGCGCAGAGCCTCTCGGTCGTGGGTTACCGCGCAGCGTCATCGCGCGAGAACCTGCCCGCGTGGGCGATGTGGCAGCGCAACCGGATGGATGCGCACCAAGCTGAGATCTACCGCGCTGCACTGGTCTACGGCGTCGCATATGTGGCGGTCGAGCCGAGTCCCGCCGGCCCTGTGTTCAAGGTGCGGTCACCGCGTCAGCTGATCGCAGTGTACGAAGACCCGCAAGTCGACCCGTGGCCGCAGTACGCACTCGAGGTATGGATCGACACGTCGGACGGTGAGCCGCGCCGAAAGGCACAGTTCTACGACGACACCCACGTGTACCCGCTGGACCTTGGCAGGATCGCCACCGTCAGCACTGAGGGCGATCACAAAATCATGCCCGTTACCGTCTCCGAGAATGGTTTCGGCATCCCCGTGGAACACCACGCGGGGGTCTGCCCGGTCGTGCGGTACATCAACGGTCGCGACGCAGAAGACTTGATCGTCGGGGAGATCGAACCCCTGATCACGCTGCAGCGCGCCATCAACTCGGTCAACTTCGACCGATTGATCGTTTCCCGCTTCGGCGCGTTCCCCCAGAAGGTCATTTCCGGATGGGCCGGGACGGCCGAGGAAGTCCTCGCGGCCTCGGCGAAGCGAGTCTGGGCGTTTGCAGACGAGGTCAAGACGTCGTCATTCGAACCTGCGTCGCTGTCCGGCTACAACGATCTGCTCGCCGAGATGCTCGAGCACGTCGCTATGGTCGCGCAGATCTCCCCCGTCCGCGTCGCCGGAAAGCTGATCAACATCGGCGCAGAGACGCTCGCCGCAGCGGAGAAGAACGAGCAACGCAAACTCGACTCGAAACGCGAATCGTTCGGCGAATCCCACGAGCAGCTCCTGCAGCTCGGCGGCCGGATGGACAACGACCCGGAGACCAGGGACGACGACGCCGGCGAAATGGTGTGGCGCGACACAGAGGCCCGCGCGTTCGGGGCAGTTGTCGACGGCATCACGAAGCTCGCGACAGCGGGTATTCCGATCGACGCGCTCCTGCACCTGGTTCCCGGAATGACACAGCAACAGATCGTCGGCATTCAGGACTCGATGCGTTCGGTGCGGGTGGCAGGCCTGGTGAGCACGCTCAAGGGCGCGGCCGACCAGGCCAAGACGGATCCAGCGGTCAACGATCTCGCGACCAGGACGAATGCCGTCGATCGATGAGGTCGAGCAGATCCAATCTCTGCTCGACGACCTCAACGCGCTCGCGGTCCGCGATCTGACCGCGGTCTGGCGGCAAATTCAGCATCTGGACTTCCAGACTGTCCTGTTGTGGCTTGAGCAGACGACACCCGAGATTGCAGCCGAATACACAGCGGCGTCAGCTGAAGTTACCGCGCAGTGGTATGCCGAGCAGGTCCCAGAGTCGACGTTTTCCGCTCAGCCAGCGGAGATTCCGATTGAACGGATCGAAGCGTCAGCGCGGTGGGCAGCGACGGCAATGCTGACCGACACAGCGACGATGCCGCTCGATCTCTTGGCCGGCTCATTGCAGCGCATGGTCTTCGACGCATCGCGCGACACGATCGTCGCGAACGCGGAACGTGAAACCGGAACGCGCTGGGCCCGCTACGCATCGGCGACCGCCTGCAGTTTCTGCCGCATGCTCGCCACCCGCGGCTCGGTCTACGCCTCGCGACAGTCAGCCACCTCGGTGGTTGGGCGCGGCCAGAGTCTCAACAGGACCCGCGGCACTCGAGGCGTCGGCTCCAAGTTTCACGACAACTGCAAATGCATCGCCGTACCTGTACGGCCGGGCCGATCGTATGAACCTCCGAGCTACATCGGGCGATGGGAAGCGGACTACGTCGCCGCGCGCAAAGCAGGGCTGACTGATCCGAAATCGATCACCAAACACATGGACCAGGCTGACAAGGACCGTCGGGCCACCCCCGCGAGCGGCACTGGCGGCCGGAAGCCGCCCACAAAGCCACCCAGCGGCGGTCAAGCGGTATCGGGCGCAGATGAACCACGCGGCTCAGTCGACACGTCACTCGTCAATGAAGGCAGCCTGCATCCGCACGAGAAGCGAACGGCGGACAGACTCGCCGCCATTGGCCACACCGTGGTCTTCCAACCCGCTTCAGAAATCCACGGTGAGAAATCCGCCGACGTGACCCTCGATGGCGACCTATGGGAGATGAAGACTCTGACCCGGGCGACGCCCAATGCGGTCACCCAGGCCATCCGACACGGCCGACGGCAGGCCGACCGGGTCGTCGTCGACCTGAATGAGGCCGGTCCGTTCGATCCCGACGAAATGAAGGCGATAGCTCAACGGGCCGCAGCGCGATACGCTGATGGGAAGTTGATCTGGCTGCTTGGGCCAGACAATTTCGATGTCAGGATTGGAGGCCCGAATGTCGAATAGCGCATCCATCGACCTCTGGGGCCCAGCGTCAGCCGAGGAGATCGCGGACGTCCTTTCCCCGCTACTCGGTGAACGTCTGAACGACGACAAACCATACTTCCGGCTCGGCGACACCGACCTCATCAACATCGACGAGGACGTAACCGTCACCCGGGACAACTTGGACGGTGCACCGTTCTGGATCGACATCGTCGCCGGCTCTTCCGACCAGCAAGATCGGTATCTCGATGAGGTATTCGATCGCCTGGTTAGTGAGACGAAATGGAATCTTGAAGCCCTGCGAGCTGGCGGAGAACCCGGCCGCACGCGAATCGTGAAAGCGGCCTAACCACCCGACACAGAAGCCCCCGTGAGCAACGCTCCGGGGGTTTTCTTATGCCCCAATACTCCCCGACCCACTTCCCCAGGGCCGGGCGGGCGCGACGGTCTGCGCAACCAAAGTGACCGGATGCTGACGAGCTACGGAGAACAAATTGAGTGACACAGGTACGGAAAACGCCGAAGGCAACGAGAACGACAAGGGTGCCGAGGGTGGAACCGGTTCGGAGAACCAGGCCAAAGACGAAGGCAAGACCTTCACGCAGGCCGACGTCGACCGAATCATCGGTGAACGTCTCGCTCGCGAGAACATCTCCGAATTGAAGGACAAGGCAACGAAGTTCGATGCACACGTTGCTGAGACCCAGACCGCAACACAGAAGCTCGAAGCCGAACGGGACGCAGAACGCAAGGCGGCCAAAGAGGCGAGGGAGGACGCAGCTCGGGAACGAGCAGCTCGCACCTACAGCCTGACCGACGAAGACCTCGAACTCCTCGAGGGCGTTCCGGCGGACAAGTTCGACGCGAAGGCCAAGGCTCTCGCGGCCCGCATCAAGGCTCAATCGGGAGACACCGGCAAGAAGAAGACCGGCGCTCTCCGGTCTGGTGCATCAGGCGCCGGATCAACTACCACCGCCAAAGAGCGCGCCGCCGAGGCGCTGCGCTCCCTCCAGCGGTAGAAATCCCATCCCCGACCGACCGCGTCGTGGGATTTGCCATGACAGAAAGGAATTGATCAATCATGGCTGACATCACTCGTTCCGACGTGGCCGCGCTCATCCAGGAGGGATATGCCCCCGACTTCCTGGCCCACGCCACGAAGAACTCCCAGGCCCTGGCCGCGTTCCCCACCAAGAACATGGGAACCAAGACCGTCCGCATGCCCGTGCTGGCTACCAAGCCCCACGCCAAGTGGGTCGGTGAGTCCGCGACAGAGGACATCGGCAAAAAGCCGACGGCCAAGGCCACCTGGGGCAAGAAAGAGTTGGTCGCCGAAGAGCTCGCCGTGATCGTCCCGATCCACGAAAACGCGATCGACGACGCCACCGAGGACACCCTCGGCGAGATCACCCGACTCGGCGCCGAGGCCATCGCATTCGCGCTCGACGCTGCCGTGTTCTTCGGCATCCAGAAGCCGTCGACGTGGACCTCCCCGGATCTATTCGCCTCGGCTACCGCCGGAGGGAACCTCTTCGAGGTTGGGGCTCTTGGCACCGAGGACGACCTCGCGGGCTCGATCCTGCAGGCCGCTGGTTCGGTCGCGGATCTGTACGATCCCTCCGCGATCCTCGCCCGAAAGGGTTTGCGGTACAAGCTCGCGAACCTCCGGAACGCTGACGGCACCCCGATCTTCACTCCATCGGCATCGACCGGTCCGGACGCCCGAGACGACGTCCACGGTCTGCACGCCTACTGGGTGCAGGGCACCGTCGATGACGGCTCCGGAGGCGACCAGCCCGTCTGGGACCCTGCCGACGCTGAGGCCCTCGTGGTCGACTCGTCCCGTGTCGTGATCGGTGTCCGCCAGGACATCACCGTCAAGTTCCTCGACCAGGCCACCGTCGGTGGCATCAACCTGGCCGAGCGGGACATGGTCGCCTTGCGATTCAAGGCGCGGTTCGCGTACGCGCTCGGCAACAACATCGCCACAGGGTCCGCGGCACACACCTCGTCGCCCGTGGCCGCGGTCGTCCCGTCGAGCGGCTCCTGATCTATCTCACCTGTGACCGCCTCCCCCGGATCTGTTCTGGGGGAGGCGGAAGGGAGCTGAACTGATGGTGCTAGCAACCCGTGAGGACGTGAGGAAACGGCTTGGCCGGGACCTCACTGACGAAGACGTTGCCCGTGTCGACGGGCTCCTCGAAGAAGCATCAGCGACCGTCGAGGGCTACCTCAGGCGTGTGTACATCGACGACCTGACAACCGATCCACCCACACCGCCGTTGATTCCTTCGTCGGTGGTGATCGTGGTGTCTCGCATGGTGGCCCGCGTGCTCGACAACGGTGACACCGACGGCGCAGAGAATCAGATGACGGCGGGGCCATACAGCTTCAGCCGGAAACCTGCGGACACCACCGGCGGACCGTGGCTGTCGAAGGCCGACAAGCAGGCCCTTGCTGGTACCCGCACATGGGCGGTCTCCGTCCCGATGATCTCGGAACGCCGCCAATGCCCCTGAATCCGCCACTGTTGTTCGAGGTCGGGCACAGGGCCTACACCGGCACCGGTGAGGACGCGAACGGCAACGAAGTCAAGACCTGGGCGGACCCAGTGCCGCGCCGGGTCTACGGCTGGGGGCCACCGCAGTCGACCGAACCGAAACTCGCCGGCCACAACCGAGTGGTCATCGAGGTCGAACTGCTCGTCCCACCCGGGTTCGTCTGCACGCCAGACGATATCGAGGTCCTGGACGGTGTCGAGTACGAGGTGGTCGGTGACGTCGAGGAGTACAACCACAATCCGTTCGGCTGGAATCCTGGCGGAGTGGTCAACCTGAAGCGGGTGACTGGCTGATGAAGACCTTGTTCGTCGAGTGGATCAATCCTGAAAAGGGTGCCGACAAATCGAGTTTCGCGGGTGACCGCGTCGAGTTCATGACCGAACCGTCCGGTGCACTCCTCGTGTTCGAGTCACCAGGCAAGCCTGTGGCGGCGTACGGCCCGGGTGTGTGGACCAGGATCTACGACAACCGCGTCGAACCGGTAGTAGCTGATGGCTAGGGTGCGGTTCGTCCAGAATCGTGACGCCCTATACGAGGTTCGACGGATGCCCGGCGCTGTCAGTGCGACGGACGCGTACGCAGCTCGTGTAGCTGCGATCGCGAACGCCGAAGGCAAAGGAACGTACGCGGTCGGCTCCCAACAGGGCGCTCGTCGACCCCAAGGCCGCTGGCGTTCAACTGTTGTCACGGCCGACTGGAAGTCGATGCGAAACAATCTGAAGCACAACACGTTGCTCAAGGCGCTCGGTCGGGTGACTGGTGGCTGACGTTCCGGAGGTTCCCGAGCTACCTCTCCGCCCTATTATCGCGTCGATTCTTGCGCCGGTGTTCCCGGGAGTGAAGGTCGCGACGAAGGTCCCCAGTCCGATTCCGCCGAAGTTCATCAAGGTCGAACGTGCCGGTGGCAGCAGCCAATGGGCGATCGACTACCCGCTGGTGATTCTGCAGTTCTACGCCCCGACCGACATCGAGTGCGAACAGATGTCGTACCAGGCCCGGACCGCGTTGCGCGCTGCTCGCGGCCACATCCACGCCGGCGCAATCATCAACTCCTGGGGCGCCGGTGGACCGGACAACCCTTGGGGTGCTGGCGGCCCCCACAATTTTCCCGACGTGGAAGCGTCACGGGAGAGATGGCAGTACACCGGAGTCCTCGGAATCTCCACTGCCCCATAGCTTCACCATTCCGAAATCCCCTTCAAAGCAGGCCCGTTCCGCAATCGCCTTGAAAGGGGCTATTTGTCATGGCTGACGTCACCAATGCTTTCGTTGCCACGCCGCCGATTGATGGTGGCGTTCTGTTCGCTGCACCGCTGGGCACCACGCTGCCCACCGATGCGACTACCGCTCTCGTCCAGGCACTGCTCGACGGAGATCACGGCACCGTGGGTGAAGACGGATTCACCGTCAACCCGTCGCGGTCGACGACCAAGAAAAAGAAGTTCGGCGGTGGCACGTTCCTCGTGCTGCAGACCGACTTCGAGGAGACCGTCAAGATCCGACTGCTCGAGGACGACAACCTCAACGTCCTCAAGTCGGTGTTCGGTGATGCGAACGTCATCGTCGAAGAGGCCGACGACACCCACGGCACCAGGAAGAAGATCTTCCACACCGCGGCGCCGATGCCGATCAAGTCGTATGTGCTGGAGGCGGTCTCGGGCGCCAAGGCTAAGCGCTACGTGATCGAGCGCGGGCAGGTGTCCGAGGTGGCCGAGATCAAGAACGTCCACTCGGATACCACCGACTACGAGATCACGATCGACTGCCTCGAGTCGTCCATCGCGAACAACAACTACGCGACTGTCGCGGAGTTCCGCGACGACGGAGTCACCTCCGGCTCCTGACCCAATCCCACCCGGCGAGGTTCCATCCCTCGGAACGGGCCTGCCCTCGCCGGGTGGGCTTCGGCCCGTTCTGAATTCGTGAAAGGCCCGTTCCGATATGGCAAACAAAAAGGTTCCGCGCCCCGCATCGTCTCTCAAGAAGAACCGCTGGGAGTTCGACATCGAGGTTGACGGAGAAACGCAGACTCATTCGCTCCCGAAGTTGCAGTTCCTAGGGCGGCGCGGTTTCAAGTTCATGCAGGAGCAGCGACCCGAACTTGAAGGGGTGGACAAAGATACCCCCGCGGGCCAGCAGGCCGCACATGTCGCGGGCATCGAGCTGACCATCGAACTCGTCAAGATCGTGAACTCTACTCTTGGCGCGATCATCGAGGACCTCGAAGACGACCAGATCGACTGGATTGCAGCGAACTGGCAGGAAGCGTCCGGGGTGTCTGTGGGGGAATCCGAAGCCTCCTCCGGCTCCTAGACGAGCACGGGGAGGCTCTCGAAGCCGACCTCCTAGTCCGCGGTTACCGACTCACCGAGCTCGGGACCGACGATTTCACCTGGCGCGACCTGAAGCTCATCGTCGCGAGCCTCCCACCCGACGCCACATCGGCGTTGTGGCGGTCGCGTAACCCGCAGAACTACGGCTACGACCTTGTCGTCCAGGGGCTGCTGCGCGTCGAGTACGCCATCAACGTTCTGACGTGGCGTATCGGCGGATCGATCGCTGAGTTTCAGCCGATCCCGCCAACGATTCCCGGCACCGCACCAGCCGAGTCCGAACGGCCTGCCCGTAAGCGTCTGACCGCTGCGGAGATTCGCGCCAATCACCAGAAGAGATTCCGCAGAGGAGGCTAGATGGCTGTCGAAATCGGTACCGCATATCTGTCGATCGTCCCCGAGACATCACAGATCCCTCGCGGTATTTCGGCAGCCCTGGGACAGGCGTCGCGCGGTGCTGACCGTGCTGGACAGGACACCGGCAACCGGTTCGCGAATGGACTTCAGGGTGCAGTCCGCAAGGTCGGCCCGGGTCTACTCGCGCTGGCCGGTGTGGGTGGTCTGACTGCGGCGTTGACGTCGGTGGTGTCGACCGGCAACTCGTTCACGACGTCGATGAACACGATGCAGGCTGTGTCGCGCGGGTCCGCAGAGCAGATGCGGGAGGTGTCGGCGGCGGCCCGGGAGCTGGCCAACGACACCAGCCTTCCCGCAACGTCCGCGACGGACGCGGCCGCGGCGATGGTCGAGCTGGCCAAGGGCGGTTTCACTGTCGAGCAGTCGATGTCGGCGGCACGCGGCACCCTGCAGCTGGCCGCCGCAGCCCAGATCGATGCCGCGTCCGCGGCGACAATTCAGAGCCAGGCACTGCAGGCATTCGGCCAGTCCGCCGCCTACGCGGGCACGACTGCCGACATCCTCGCCAACGCCGCCAACGCATCGTCCGCCGAGATAACCGACGTCGCTCAAGCCCTCCAACAGTCCGGTACGGTCGCGAACCAGTTTGGTCTGTCGATGCAGGACACGGCCGCCGCGATCGCGATGATGGCGAACGCCGGCATCCAAGGGTCCGACGCTGGCACGCTGCTCAAGTCCGCGCTGCTGGCGCTGACCGATCAGTCCGAGCCGGCGCAGGGTGCGATCGAAGAGCTCGGCATCCAGGTGTACGACGCGCAGGGCAGGTTCGTGGGCCTGCACAAGCTGTTCGGTGACCTGAACGCTGCGTCGAAGACGATGACGGACGAGCAGTACCAGGCCGCCACCGCGACCCTGTTCGGCTCGGACGCTATGCGTTTGGCCGGTATCGCCGCGCAGCAAGGGTCCGAGGGCTACGACCAGATGGTCGATGCCATGGGCCGTCAGGGCGCCGCCGCCGAAGTCGCGGCCGCCCAAACCCAAGGCCTTCCGGGCGCATGGGAGCGGTTCAAGAACGCGATGGAGACCGCGTCTCTCGGAATCTACGACGTCATCGACGGCCCCCTGACCGGCGCGGCAGACGGCGCAACAAACTTGGTCTCCAACCTGATGTCGATGGCCGAGACCGCCGGCCCGAAGGTCGGGAGCTTCTTCCAGGGAATCGGCTCGGATATTGCAGGCGCATACCAGTCCCTGCAGGACTCCGGCAAGATCGAAGACTGGGGTACGCGTCTCACCAACATCTGGAACCAGTTGTCAGAGGCCGGAACCAACCTGGCGCCAGTCGTCCTGCAGTTCTCCGAGGTCGCCGGTAAGGCAGCTGCTGCAATGGGTTTCGCTGCGTGGGAATCGTTGCTCGCAGTCGTTGAAGCAACTACGACCATTCTCAGTGTGGGGATCGTACCCACCTTGCAGTTGGTCGCCGACCTTGCTGAGAACAACCAGGTCCTCGTCGTCGGTCTCGTCGGCGCGTTCCTGCTGTTCAAGACAGTTCCGGCTGTAATCGGAGCTGTCCGTGGGGCTTTCACGCCGTTGGCCACTCAGATCCGCAACGTCAACACGGCGACTGCCGGGTATCGGACCACGATGACGGCGATGGGTGGCGACTTCCGGAACCTCCGCCCGCAGATCGGTGCGTACGGCGCCGCGATGCAGTCGCTGGGCAACAACTCGCAGACGTTCCGGAATATGCAAACGGGGTTCATCAACTCCTCGACCGCGGCCGGTGGATTCACGAGCGCTCTCCGTGCTGGTGTGGCGCCAGCGATGGGTGCGATCCGGACCGGCGCATCCAACCTGATCGGCGCTCTCGGCGGTATGTCCGGCGTCATGATTGCCGGAGCCGCGATCCTCGCGGTGACAATGGTGTCGTCGTACCAGAAGTCGAAGGCGGCATCTGAGAGCTACAAGGAATCAGTGCAGGACCTGGCAGCGAGCCAGGCGGCGTTCACGCAGGCCCTAATGGATTCCCGCGGTGCGGTCAACGACCAGGTGCTCGATAAGGCCGGTGCCAACATCGACGCCTATCTCGCGACCCTCGACGCTGCTGAGCAAAAACGCGGGTCGTGGATGGACACGCTCACCTCGAACCCGATAGACGGTGGCACGTTCTCGAAGCTCTTCGGCAACGACACCGAGAAGACCAAGATCAACGAGGCAGCCGACGCCTATGGCCGGATGGCTGACGAAATTCGTGGGCTCGGGTACTCGAACGACGAGCTCGAGGCGAAGCTCACCGGCGGCGCTGACACGTGGGCTGACTTCTCTGCGAAGCTGCGCGCCACCGGCGACGACGGCAAGAAGGCCGCCGACGGGATGCAGGAGTTCCGCGACAACTTCCTGAACGACCAGAACATGGCGAAGCGTCTCACACCCGGGTTTACCGAGTTGTCGGATGCGATGGCCGAGTTCGGTGACCAGACTGCGTCGGCTGAGGATAAAGCGTCCGCACTCAAGCGTGCGCTCGATGCTCTGAATCCTGCTGCCACAGCGCAGGAATCGATGGCGCGGCACAACGAGGTCATCCGTCAGGTGGCGGCGTCGACGAAGGAGGCGGCCGACGCGACCCAGGGGTTGGGCCGCGAACTGCTGACAGCGAACGGCGAGATCAACACCACGACCGGCAACGGCGGGGAATTGTTCGACGAACTCATGAAGCTGCGCGACGCCACGACCGAGGTCGCGGCCAAGGGCGGCGACATGGGTGCCGCATGGAAGAAGAACGAGGAGGCCTTCGGCCAACTCGCAACAAAGTACAAACTGTCGGTCGACGAAATCCGTGTTGCCGGTGAGTCATTGGGACTCGACAAGACAACCATCGACATGGTCATCAGCCTCAAGGGTGCCGACGAGGTCACCCAGCAGCTCGGGTTCGTGAAAGAGACATTCGACAGCGTCCCCGGGCAGAAGAGCATCGAGGTCCAGTCCGATCAGGTGACGGAAGCGACCCGGCTCAAGCTGCAGGAACTCGGCTTCACGATCACGACCATGCCTGACGGCAAGACCGTCACGATCATCGCGAACGACGGCGCCAGCCCGGCGCTGACCGCGGTAATCCAGAAGCTCACCGCGATGGGTTCGACGACCGGTGTTGCGAACATCGACCTGAACAAGTCGCAGTTCGATCTGAAGGATCAGGCAGCGCGCGCCCAGCTGCAGGGCTTGGACACGACGACAGTCAGCCCAGAGGCCGGCCTGGTCATCCAGAGACTGTTGGATGGCAAAGCCGTCTCCATGGCTGAGCTGCAGGTCTTGGATCAGACCACGTCGAACCCCAAGGTCGACATGGCGATCGACATCATCTTGCAGAAGCTCGGCATCGTCAACGGCGAAATCGATAAGACCGCGGCGCCGCGGACAGTGACGTTCAATTTCACGGACCCTGAAGGGAACCTGGTCACGTCGGGCAATGCTGGCGGAGTCCCGTATAAGCCTGGCTATTTGACGCCGGTGCCGAATGCGAACGGATCGATCCGCCAGTACGCCAACGGCGGATTCGAGAACCTGCCGTCGCAGGCCGTTATTCAGAAGACCAAGGGTGACGGACTTGTTCAATGGGCTGAGCGCGCGGCGGGACCCTGGGAGTCGTTCATCCCAGGCGATCCGTCTAAGCGTGGCCGGGCATTGGAGATTTGGCGGCAGACCGGGCATCTGCTTGGCGCTCAGTTCCAGGAGTTCGCGAACGGCGGTATCCGCGCCGACGACCTCGACCGGCTCGCGCGCGGTGAGACCGATGGTGCATCGCGTCCGCTGACGGGCGCGCCGTACGACTGGGCCGGGATCAACTGGGGTGACTGCTCGGCCGCGATGTCTGCGTTCGCACGCAAGGCCGCCGGGCTGCCCGTCTTTGCTGGCCGGTTCGCGACCGCGAGTATGGCGTCAGCGCTGCAGGCGATGGGCGCGACGATGGGCCGAGGCTCGAACGGTGACCTCCGATTCGGGTGGCTCAACGGCGGCCCCGGCGGCGGCCACACCGCGGGCACCCTCCCATCGGGGAAGAACGTCGAAATGGGCGGCAGCTACGGCGGCGGAATGTATGGCGGGTCCGTCGGCGCTGACGACCCACAGTTCACCGATCACGCGTTCTTCCCGAAGTCGATGTTCGGGCCGAGCTGGACCGACCCCGGCGCAGCGCCCGGCGGGTTCGTGATCCGCCCCGACGGGTCCATCAGCTTCGGCGGCAACGGAAACTACAGCGCCAACGGCAGCGGCAGTGGCGCCGGTGACTCCTCCGCACAGACTCCGGAGCAGAAGATCGCCTCGTCGATCTCGGACAACTTCGGTAACGCCGCGTCGGCATTCGCGAAGGGCATGACGTCCGACGTCCTCGGGATGTTCGGTATCTCCGACAGCCCGGGGTGGCTCGGCGCGGCGAGTGCTTTGCAGAGCGCGAACAGCGGTGCCTCGCAGACCCAGTCGACGACCAGCGACCCGGGCAGCACCTACCCGAAGGAAGGCGAAGACCTCGGGCCCACAGCTGGCCAGCAGGCGATGGCTCCACCGGGAGAACCCGCGTTGTTCACATCCACCGGGGATGCGATCAAGGACGCCGTCAAACGTGCATTCCAGCCGAAGGGCTGGGCTGATGGTGCGCCGTGGTCAGCGACTGAATGGATCGTCGGGAGAGAGTCCGGCTGGAATCCGCTGGCCCGCAACGGTGACGCGTTCGGGCTGTTCCAGCTACTCGGAGACGCGAAGAACCAGTACCTGCCCGATGAAAACCCCGATGCCTACATCCAGGGTTTGGCCGGCAGCAACTACATCACCGACCGGTACGGCGACCCGGAGAAGGCGAAAGCCGCCTGGGAAATCCAGGGTTGGTACGCCAACGGCGGGACGGTCGGCGGCCGAAAGGGCAAGGACAAGAACCTGATCGCCGCAACGTACGGCGAGAAGGTCACCAACGCGGTCAGCTCGTCGAAAGCGTCGACGATTCTCGACGCGATCAACGCCTCACCACGAGTCGCCGAGCAAATCGAAGGCCTGTTCACCGGTGCATCGGATGCTTTTGGTGGCGCGGCCGGCGCGGCGGTCAACTCGTTCGCGCCCGGTGCCGGTGCGGCTGTGGCCGGCGGGGTGAAGGTAGCCACCGACTGGGTCACCGATTCACTCGCGGACACCGCCCAGGTGCTGGTCGGGCAGGGCCAGCAGATGCTCGCTGACACTGCGCGCGGCTGGGTCGGCAACACGATGCCGACCGTGGCGCCGGCGCAGAACCCGACGGGCAACGACTACTCGGTGCAGATCATCAACCCCGTCTACCAATCGGAGTCCGCTGCTTTGGAAGCTCAGAAGAAGTATCAGCGGATCCAGGCGATGAGGCACGGCGGATGAGTCGCATCGAGATCGTCGGCTGCGATGACTCGTTCTGGCGGGTCCACGGCGACGAGGCCGGCGCTGAGGGTGTCGCGATGGGTGAGGACCAGGTCGACGGCGTGTACGACGCGCCGGTCAAGACGGAGTACCGGTCCCCCGCTCGCGGTCGTGGTGGCAGCCACCGCGCGACGAAGCATCAGATCCGCGACGTCACTCTCGGGTTCCACGTCGCCGGATCGGTGTATGGGGCACCGGACTACTTCGAACGGGTGTACTCGAAGTTCCGGAATGCGTTCGACTACCAGCTCGACGAGTGGGACGACGATCCGCAGTACGCCCGGATGACGTGGACGACGGACATGTCCGGTGCGCGCACGCTGAAGATGTTGCTGTCCGAAACACCGGACATGCAGACGAAGCGAGATCCAATCAAGGATCAGTACGGCAATCCGATCCTGCAACTCAAAGCGCCGCAACCATTTTGGGAGGGCGAGACCAGGGTTAAGCCTTGGTCCACCAGCGGATCGACCGGGACAGGATTCATCGAGGTGTACAACCCCGGTGACGTCCCGATGTATCAGAAGTGGGTCCTGACCCGCGGTCATTGGATTCTGCCGGACGTGTCGTGGCGGGGGCGGCGCGGCCACCGGGCCCCGGGCGGTGAGTACGCGGATCGAACCTACGACGTGATCGTGACCGACGCCAACGAGGGCGCGACGGTCGACCTCGATCCCGGCCAGCTGATGATCCGCGATGCCGCAGGAACGAACATCCTCGGCCAGCAACCTATCCAGGGCAAGTTCTTCATGCACGTCATCCCCCCGCACACCCCGAAAACACTTCTTCCGATCGCGGTCGAGGACGCACCCGTCGGCGGCGCGATGGCCCAACTCAAGCAGCCGATCCTGTGGTCGAAGCCTTTCGGAGGTGAGCTGTGAGCGTCATCGACCTCGAGGCTGACCTGCTCGAGCAGTGTGAGGCGATCTGGGCGGCCACCGAAGCGCAGAAACGTGATGAGCAGCGGCTGATCCGGGAGCCTGCTGTTGTCCGGGTCTGGGACGGTGACTGGCATCTGCATCACCTGATGCAGGTCGAGTACTCCGCTGAGTTCGAGTTCGTCGACAACGAGACCGGTCTCGGCACCACTGAACTTCCGTTTGACTCCCCTGTCGCGCAATGGATTTACGACATGTGGGGCCGCATGGAACGCGGTGAGAAGCGGAACGTCCACGTCACCGTCGACAAGACAGGCGCTCGGTGGGGTGGCCGTCTCGCTGACGTGACGGTTGAAGAGACCGAATCAGGTCAGATTCTCACTGTCGCTTGGCGATCCGACTTTGAAGAGCTGAAGTTCTATCAGCTCTGGAGCAACCCATTTCTGCCCGCCGGGGTCCAGATTCCCCGAATTTGGTTCCTCCCGGGACCAGGTCCCTGGGCCATCCTCACAAGCCTGTTCTGTAACCTCATCCGCCAGAACCTGCCGCTCTGGTCGATCCCCGACGACCCACTCGACCGCGACTCGTGGGGCGCGCTCGACCAGTCGAACTGGCCGGTCGTCATCAAACCGATCAGCTTCATGGAGTCGGTCGCCGCGGGTCACATCTGGTCGATCCCCATCTCGCGGTGGAAGAACTTCGACCAGGCCGTCAAGGCGATACTCGAAGACGGTGAGCTGTCACTCGTCACACGCCGATACCTCGAGGGCGACCCACCGCCGTGGCCCGGCGCGAACCTGAAGCACGGCACCTTGGTCGTGTCGATCGAGGACAACTCGGGTGTGTACGTCGGCACCAGCCACGGCGGTAGCCTCGCCGACGGTCTACTCCGCACGGTCGCGGAGTTCTCCGAAGACTTCATCGACTCGACCCTCGACGTCATCACCGACACTGACGTCCCCGAGGAATACTACATCCCGGGCCTGCGGCTCACGAAACCCCGCGTCCCGTACGCGATCTACCGGCCGGGCATCACCCCCGGTGTGCTGTCGGCGAAGTTCACGCAGACGCCGGCGACCGCGATCCAGATCAACACCGGCGGCCACAGCATGCCGGGCGTCAATGAGGCGATCTCCGCGACGATCCAGGCGATCGGTGACGTCGTCGGCAACCAGCTGCAGATCGGCGGCCTAGGCGGCGCCGCTGACGCGCTCCTGAAACCGATCTACGAGGACACCCTCCTGGCGTGGATGTCGGTGAAGAGTCTGCAGCGCGCACAGCAGGCCGGCTGGTCGCGGTATTTCGAGTGGTTCCAGGACGGCGCCGACAAGGCCTACACACTGTCTTCGCTGATGGTCCTGCGGGCTGGCATGTGGACGACGCGGACGTGGTTCTCCCACGAACTGAACGTGATGAACAACGAGCCGTTCATCGTCGGGGACAACGGTCTCGGTCACCTGTTCACCGGGTCCCGGGTCGGATCCACGGTCCCCGGTGATCCGACCGGCCGCATCCACATGGACCGCATCAAGAAGTGCGTTCTGGCGTGGGACGAAGATCACGCCGAGGACTGGACGCTCTCGATCGGCGACGACAAGAAGAACGTCGATCCGATGGTCCGGGTGTGGGAGCGCCTCGAATCTTACGGCGGCGCACTGCATGACGTGGGGGTTGCTTGATGAATGACGATGGCAGGACGTACGACGCGGAGGCAGCAGCCGCGTCTCGTTCCGCTGGTGAAGCGATCCGCCGGGTCGCGGCGATCGAGGAGAAGCTCGCCGATCAGGAACAGGCCATGACCGATCCCCGACAGCGACCGTGGCTGAAGAAGAACCAATTCCCGACGCGGGAGAACTGCAACCCGAACTGCCCAGAAGAAGCATTCCTATGGATGCTCGTCGGGAAGCCAGGCCTCAAAGGCGCACCGCTGGACTACCCGCTGACTTACATGCCGCTGGTGTCACGGCGGATCTGGGACTGCGGTGGACGGCCCGCTGACTGCGACGACGATTTCAAAACGACTGCGGCACCGGTCATCAAGTACCGGCGGCCGGCGAACGACTCCCCGAACTGGCTGACGTCGCCGGGTAAGTGGGTGGGCATCAACGAGCCGGACCGTCCGGTGAAACCGCTCGCGAAGATCATCGGCGCGATGCCGATCCAGGATCGTGCCGCGGCGAAAGACGCTGCTGAGCAGGCGAAGGCGAAGGCCCAGCAGATCATCGACGAACTCGAGGCGGCGTCCGGGCCGTGATCGACCGGTTGCGGGAACTGCCATTCGAAGTGCTCGCACTCATCTGCGCCCTGATGAAACGAAGTGCTGAACGAAAGAGGATGCCATGAGTTTTCGAACCGCCTACGGGAATACGCACTCCGAAAACGGGTGGCGCATGTGTAACCGCGACGAATGCACGGTGATCACGGTCGGCGGCATGAGTGTCCCGGTCCGAGCCGGCTGGGCGGCCGTCGCGCTGAAGGCGTGGATGATCTGGTTCCACGAGAATGTCGAACGACTCGACCAGTACTTTCCGATCGACGACTGGGGTTGGTCCGCCGAGAATGTCGTGTTCGCGAGCAACCATCTTTCGGGCTCGTGCTACGACCTCAACGCGACCGAACATCCCTGGAAGATCGACGCCTCACAGAACTTCACGCGCGAACAGATCGCGACTATTCGCCACGGGCAAAAACTGTTCGAGGACAACATCTTCTGGGGCCAAGACTGGGATACCCGCGATCCCATGCACTTCCAACTCAACCACGGCACCGCCGCCGGAGACGGCGCCAGTGAACGACTGATCGACTTCTGCCGACGACGAATCGGTCCCGACGAACGTCTCATCACAGGGCCTGCGCCCTGGGAACCGAACGCGCGCGACCATGAGGCGTTCTCGCAGCTGACCAGGTTCATCTGATGGGCACCTTCTGGGCGGACGTCTCGCAGTACCAGCGCGTGGCCGACGACAGCTACCCACACCAGGTATTCGCATTCCGCACAAACTCGGGAGACGTGCAAGACAGCAAAGCCCTGGCCAACTTGAACTGGGCGCTGGCCAGTGACCTGCCAATCATCATCGCCTACTACTTCTTCAGGCCGGGCCAGTCGAACTGTGATCTGTGGCGCGACCTGGTGACCCGCAACGGCAAGATCGACCCGCGCATCGTGTGCATGGTCGACGTCGAAGGAGACCGTGGCACCGTCGCCGGGGACCGCAGCGCCGAGATCAACGACGAGGTTCGGCGCGTACAGGGATGGCTCGGCGGCAAGCGGGTCATCGGCTATCTGAATCCCAAGGCTGACCCTGGGTTGTGGGTCACCCGACCCGGTATCCCGCTGGTGGTGCCCCACTACAACGGCACCCCGGGCCAGTCGTACAACTTCCCGGACCGGTTCGCCCACCAGTATTCCGACGCAGTTCCGTGCGCCCCGTTCGGTCTGTGCGACGCGAATTACACCGCGCTCTCGATCGACCAACTCAAAACCCTGTTCGGCATCACCGACCCACAAGGAGACATCATGGCCACCCTCAACCAAGCCCAGGCGGACGCCGTCGCAGAAGGCGGGGGGCAGCTTCTCCGCTACCCCGGCGTGATTCGCATCCCGTCTGCGTGGCTCCGCAGGATCCTCGGCCGCAGCTGGCTCGACAAGGAAGGCCCCCGGTTCGCTGACGCGTTCGGCGCGGTGGTCAACGAAACCGTCTGGGACGGCTACGACTTCACGAGTCCGATCAACGATGTTGCGCTCGCAGACATCCCTGATGAGCAGGGCAAAAACCTGGTGACGATGGTCCGCGTCAATGGCGCCCGTCTGAGCCGGATCGAAAAGAAGCTGGACCGCCTGCTGGTGGCCATCGAATCCAAGGAGATCTGAATCATGAACGCACTCAAGGATATTTTTTCTGACAACCGTCGCGCCTACGTTCACTACCTTGCGGTGTCGACTCTCTCGCTGATCACGGTGCTCACGGGATCTGACCCGGCGCTGGCTGGTCTGATCGTGGCCGTTGTCATCGCGGTGTTCGATCTCGGTGTGGCGATCGCCCACACTTCGTCGCGGGTGAGCTTCGCCGTCTACGGTGTGGCACTCGCCATCCAGCCTGTCGGGCTGGCATTCCAGCTCGGTACCGGTGAGCAGTGGGCCGCCGGACTGACCTTGTTCTCCGCACTCCTGGGTACCGGACTCGCTGCGGCCAAGGCGCCACGGCCGGGTGACTACGACCTCGCAGCATGAGCCTGTTCACGCCGGCGACGTGGAACGGGATCGGGATCGTCACAGTCCTGATCCTGATTGTCATTGCGCTGGCGTGGGCATTGCTGACCGGTCGTCTGGTGCTCGGCTTTACTCACCGCGAGCTCATCGCCGAGAAAGACCGGGCACTCGACGCGGCCGGAGCTCGCGCCGCAGAGGACGCCACTGCGATTGGCAAGTTCGCCGACGCCGCCGCAAAGTCGACGGCCGCCGCCGAGGTTCAACAGGCGATCGTCACCGCCATCCGCCAACTCGCCGAGGAGCGGTCATGAAGTGGCCCTGGCAGCACGAGATTGAGCAAGCCCGCGCACAGGCGGACGAGATGGAACGTGAACGAGATCGGGCCAGCGCTCGCCGACAGCTGGCCGAGACAGTAGATCGGAGGGCCGAAGCGGTGAACGCTGGGCTTCAAAAAGAGCTGCTCCACAACCACTTCATCGACGCGCTCAAGACCGCTTTCGGTGGTGCCGCGTGAGCATTCATATCCGCGTGCTCCGTGCCGTACTGAAGGTTGCGTCGATCGGAGCACTGGTTGCCTGGACGATCTGGGGTGGCCTCGCCCTCGGGCTCACTCTCAAGGATCTGGCGAATTGCGCACTGGTTTCACTGGCCGTCGTCCAGGTTGGCTTTACCCTGCAGTATCTCCTGCGGTCTCCGTGGTGGGTGACAGAGCTCGGTCGGCAGTACGCGACGAAGAGCGTCATCATGACGCTGGTCCTGTGGCAGGTGTCAGCGTCGGTGGTCTCCCAGTCGTCGTACCCGGGTCGGGAATATTGGCGGCTGGCAATCTATGTCGGCGGCGGCATCGCGATGATGTGGCTGTGGTGGGCGTTGACCCGCTATCAGCGCCGGGGTCGTGTTTCGCGCCGTGAGGCCGGGGATCTCCGCACTCAACGGCAGATCTGGCGGGACACGCTTCGGGACTGGTGGGTGAAGCTGTGAAGATCATCGTCTTCCCGGGTGTCGGGGACGCGGGAATGCTGACTGGCGTCACGAATCTGATTCCGGGCGCCGACGTGGTGACTCTGCCGTTTGGGTCATATGGTCCGGTGCCGTTGCCGTTCGGTCCGGATCACGAGGAGTCGGTGCGGCGGTTGATGCGTCAGGGTCGCGCCGAACTCGACAGGGGCCCGGCCGTGCTGCTCGGTTTTTCACAGGGCGCCGAGGCGGCGATGAACTTGGCGGCGGAAGGTCACCCAAATCTGATCGGTGCCGGCGCAGTGTCGGATCCGCGCCAGCCCGACCTGGGCAATGGGCTGACCGGGATCCGTGGCCCGCGGCGTGTGCCGAGGGTGCGGACTCGGTGGGCGTTCGATCCGAAAGATGTGATCTGCCAGTGCCCGAAGGATTCTCCGCTCCGCACGTTCGCGGATCAGACGGCCAAAATGTCGTTCTCCGATCCCGGCGAGTGGAAACGGGACCTCATCGCGCGCGTCGTCAAGGGGCGGTGGCAGGCGGTCAAGGTGCAGTGGTGGAATCCGGTCGGTGTTGTCTTGCAGTACAACCGGGCCCGACTCGATGCGGAGGGCTATCTGTATCGCGGTGATCACACCGGGTACGGGATGCGGCGTGAAGCGAACGGGTCGACGTATCTGCAGAACATGGCGGCCTGGGTGAGGTCCCTGTGAGCTCACCGAACTACCCCGATACTGATCCGCCAGATGGTGGTCCGTTCGGTGACTTCGCGGAGTGGGCGTCGAAGTCTGCCGAGGAGTGGCAAGAAGGCTACGGGCAGCCGAAGATCGAGCCATTCAGCAAGATCGGAGGGTTTCGCGGATGGCTATTGAACGCGATGCAAGGTGGGATCACCGAGGTCCTGAATCCGCTCAAATGGATCTCAGACCTGATGCAGCTACGGTGGCTCCAGGTCGATATCCTGCAAACCACGGTCGATACACATACCGAGGCGATCGCCGAACTTGCAGACATAGCTCCGGCGACACCGGTCACGCCCGCCTATTTGGCGGACATTGACGATATGGCTTCATGTAGCCGCGGTGATTTGATCGAATGGGTGACAACCATCAGCGGCGGCTCACACAGCCACTCGTACAACGCATCTGGCAGCGGTACCGCGTTCGCAACGACAGGGAACACGACCCCGTCATTGACTGTGTCGACCACTCCCCGCACTCCGCTTTTCACCCCAGACGTTCAGAAGGACCCTTTCGGGATCGGAGGGAAAGTCTACTACTGGCCTATCGTCGCCGACCGAAAGGGCCATGCAACGTTGCTGCACTGGAACGTTGGCGAGGACGGCTCCCTACTCGACATCGTCGAATACAACATGGCGCTCTGCGCGTATAATCCGAGCACCGGAAATATTGAAAAGGTTTGGGATTCAGGTAATCTCGCCTCTACCCTGGCCGCGACAACAACACCACAAGAGGCCGAAATCGATATGGCATTGACGGAGACTCAGGGCGCAGTGACTCCCGGCCAGGTCTTGTTTGTGGCGCACCGGCAGCGCGCCCAGGGACTGCTGATGACACCGCGGTCAATCGCCTACGCGCCGCGCACAACCCGGCAGCGTCCCGTTTCGAACCTGTTGAGGGCTCCGTCGTACGTCACCCCGGACTACTACACCGGCATCCCATCTTCCATCGCGCTCTCCTCGCTCACCCACGTCCTGACGCGACTTCCGTGGTCAGGCATCAAAGTAGAGGCAACTGCATGAAGAACCACGACGGATACTTCGTGACCGGCGACGAACTCGTAGCGTTCCGGGAGTCCAGCAAGGCGCACTGGTGGATGAACGCCGACGGCACCACCGACGTCTACACCGACGAATACGAACTCTCACCCGGGTGGCCGGTCTACCTCGGCTCTGCCGGCGTCTTCACCCAGTTGGAGGGCGACGACCTACAGCGGGCGTGCGATGAGCAACTCAATCCCGCCCTACGTGCGAATGCGCACCTATTTCCAGAGGAGGAGTCCTGATGGCAGACATCTTCGTCCGGCACGGATATGAGGTTGGCAGTGGCTGACATTGGCACCCCCACACCACAATTCACTCTCCACCTCCCCACAATCGGGGACTTCCGCGACGGCTACCGTATGGAAGGCGAGGACTTCCCGGAAAACGCGCAGCTCTACCTGTGCTTCGGTGACACCCCACCAACCCTGCCAGTCCCACCAGAAGAACGCTGGGACTACACAATCAGCGGCGACACAGCCACGCTCAAAGTCGAATCCGCCGTCGTGCGCGCCATCGAGCGCAACACCAAGTATTGGCTGATGTATTGCGCGGACCCAACCTCACCCGGTGATGACTACGAAATCCAGACCGGGACTGTGCGAAAGGTAAACGACTGATGGCCACGCTGGTTGGTATCGGCGGCAACCGCATCGACGTCGGGCCCCGCGACCCCGCCAATTACACAGTGCTCAAGCCTGCGGAACCACGAACTCCTGGTGTTCTCATACCGGTGCGCGGCGCGGCCGGTCCCGCGAATTCCCTGTCTATCGGCGCTGTCGTTAGCGGCGAGGAGGCCGGTGCGTCAATCACCGGCGATTCACCCGACCAAACCCTGAACCTGGTGTTGCCGAAGGGCGATAAAGGTGACCGTGGCGACGACTCTGTCGTGCCCGGTCCACCGGGTGAGGTGTCGGCGGCTCAGCTGAACACTGCGCTCTCCGGCAAGGCCAACACCGTCCATACCCACGGGCCAGCCGACTTGCAGGTGCTGAGCGGTGCGACGGTTCCGACGGCGACGGCGTTCTACCGCGGTGACGGGCAATGGATCGTGCCGACGAACACGACCTATTCGGCCTTGTCACTGGCCGAGTTCACCACCGGCACCGCGACCACTACCCGCGGCGTGTCGGCGCTGCTTCTCAATCAGCAAATCAATCAGAAGCTGGCCGCGCTGGTCGCGGCGGCGCCGACCACTTTGGACACGCTCGATGAGCTCGCGGCCGCCCTCGGCGATGACCCCAACTTCGCGACAACGATCACGGCGCTGCTCGGGCTCAAGGCGCCACTCTCAGCACCATCCTTGACGGGTGCCGCCACGCTCGACGGGCAGGCGATCGTCAAAACAAACGATGCCCGGCTGACGAACACTCGTGTACCGACCGACAACACAGTCGCGACCGCGAAGATCATCGACGGCGCTGTGACGATCGCGAAAGTATCACCGGCGATCGAGACGTCGCTCGGCAAGGCTGACACTGCGGTGCAGCGAACCGCGGTGGGCGGCAAGGTGTACGGCACGCTGTGGTCCGACGGGTCTCAGACGACACTCACCTACGACAACGAGGTGTACCCCGACACGCTCGCCGAGCGGTACACCGACGGCCGGCTGCGGGTAGGCGTCGCTGTTGACGGGCAGGATGCTGTAGCAAAGTCTCAGCTCGACGCCGCGCAGCTGGTCGCTGTCAATGCGCAGACGGCCGCGTACACGCTGGTCGCGGCCGATCAGGGTAAGGCTGTCGAGGTCAATTCGGCGACAGGGGTCAATGTGACGGTGCCGACCAACGCGACTGTGCCGTTCCCTGTCGGTGCCGTGATCGAGCTGCTGCAGGTCGGCGCGGGGAAGATCACCGTGGTGTCTGCTGGCGGCGTCACGATCAATGGTTTCTCGTGGCAGACCAGGGCTCAATGGTCGACGATCGTGCTGCGGAAGCGGGCCACAGATACGTGGATCGTGGCGGGCGATCTCGCGTGATCCCCGCGGCAAGAGTCCGCGCGATGAAACGCCGGGTCCAGGTGATCGCCAAACAGCAGATGAACAAGAACGGCACGTTCGCCGGATCCAACGGTGTCGAGCAGACAGTCACCGCGTGGACATCGGACGGCACCAGCCCGGCGACCATCGTCTCGGACAAGCTCGTCATCCAAGGAAACGGGGATTCCAGTCCACTCTTTGCCTCAATCGTGTTCGGCAATGACGGTTTCGGTGGGACCGGCACCGCGAAGCTCTATCTCAATGGCGTGCAGGTCGGGCCGACAGCCAGCATGTCCGGCAACGCAACCTTCACGATTGGCCCGGTGTCGATGCCCGTCGCAGCCGGCGCCTTGCTGCAGCTCACTTTCACGAAGGGCGGCGCTTTCGGCTCGGTCCGGGCGGGGACGTACGTGTCCGCGGGCTGACATCCAAACCTGCAGAATTGCCGTGCCGGGCTCGGCGCTGACGAGTATTGTTCCGCGGGAACAGGGTTCCCCCCACGAAGCCTTGAAATAATAGGACGTCGGAACGCGAGGGATTGGTGTCCTGTTCGAAATTCTCGGGGGTGCGCTCCCCGCAATGCCTTGGCAAATGCCCCCGCCCATAACACCCGAGCAAGAACGCAACGCCGACACGCCGGGATCGTCCTACGGTCGGCTCATGACCTCGAATCGCCACGGCAACAAGCATCTACCGGCACCCGCCAGCCTCAGGAACGCCGGACTCTACGACTTCATCCGGAGTGCACTGACAGCAGAACTCATGCAAACCGGCGAGATCCTCGTGTCGTTCTCAGTCGGCCCGGGATATCCGCACCCCAGTATCGACAGCTACAAATCCTGGGACGTTTCCTATCGCGCAGCACCCCGCACATAACACCCGGATTGCTTCGGCGGTGGATTCACTCCCGGGGGGCCTCGTACTTTATGAGATGGGACGCACTGAGGGTCGCTACAACTATCGACGGGACGATAACGAGCGCGCTCATGCTCGCATAGGTGACGAGCAAGTAAGCGAATGCCCCAGACGCGACGGCGATCACAAGCACAATCAGGTTCACGACGTCGAGTCGACGCCGTGAGTGGCGCCTATATGTCGTCGTCACCTAAAGTCCTCCTGCGACTTGCGACCTTGAGAACAGTCCATTTTGTGCTGGATCGACCGTTCTTCTCGATCTTATCCTCGCGGACCGTCAACTGGAAGGTGTCAGTGTTGCTGATCGCTAGCCCTTCCGCCACTCGCCGAAGGAAATCGGTATCCTTGACTTCGGCCTTCCGCGTCTTACCGGCTGCCTTGACCCGCCACTTCGTCGGATCGCCAAAATCGATCGTCTGCATCTGGGCCAGGACGTCGAACGTGTCTGTAGTTTCCTCGATGTCGTCAGCCGGAGCCACGCTGTCGTAGTCCGCCCGCCGGAGGACGAAAGTCTCGACCGCGGGAGGCTCGGGCACGTCGGCCGTTGCCGGTGGAGTGCCGCTGACATCGAGTTGCTCAACGCGCTCGTCGCTGAGCGGCGCCATAATATCGCGCAGTTGCTTCTTGCGGCGGCGCTTACGCTTGTTCAGCTCGTCCCAAGCTGCCCTCGGAACCTCTTGGCTACTGTTGTCCTGCCAGACGATCTTCACATTCCCGTTCTCCAGGTGCTCAAAGTTCTGAACTTCAGCTCGCATGGACTTCGTCGCCCAGTTGATGATTTGGGCGATCGTGGGCCCGCCCGTGACTGCCGCTACAACCTCCCAATTTTCGCTAGCGACGCGGACGGCCTCGATGATGAATGAGCCCTCCCTTGCAGGGCGCACGAGCACTTCGGAGTCAGCCGGCCCCTCCTCATGGAACACGCCAGCCTTGTCGAAGTCGCCGACTATTCCAGCCAGTCCCTGGAGGACCAGCGCGACGTCGGCTGCGCGCAGCGAGTGCAGGTCCGCGTCTGACTCTTCGTCGCCGGCGAATCGGAGCGTGACCGAGTCGAGAACCTTACGGGTGTCCGTCATGGGCGAATCGTATCGGCACGATCAGCGGCCTGACGTTTGTCGCTCATTCAGACGACGGGCACGGTGAACCGCTCCACGGCGCCAAGTCGCAAGCACCGCACCGCGGCAAGATCAAGGATGCGCTCACCGGAAGGGGGGGCCTCACCCCGTCCCGCACATAACGCTGACTCGACGGTCTGTGCGGTCCCGATGCCGCGGGCCTTATAATTTGTGCGCTACGCCGCGCTGTGTCGCGATGCTAGGTTTTCGTCTGTGGGCGTCTGGGAGTTCTTCGCGTCGATCATCGGGTCGACAGCGTGGCCTGCTGCCGTGGTCGTGGTGGTGTTCATCCTGCGCCAGCCGATTGTGGCGATGCTCGGCCGAGCGCGCTCAGTGTCGGCTAGTTGGGGGTCGGTTCAGATTGCAGCGGAGATGATCGACAAACTGTCGGAAGAGAACCGTCAACTCCAGCCCGACGCCGACCTGAACCAACCACCCGCCCCTCAACGACAGTTGGCCTCCGCAAAGAACCGGAGGCTTGTACGGGAGAACCCGGCAGCGGCGGTCGCATCCGCGTTCGACGACGTCTCGCAGGCGGCCAAGCAAGCCGTAGAGACCTTGGCCCCCCATTTGACGGACTTTCTTTCATTCGAGGACCGGGTCGGCGTCCTCGCGGAGTACGGCTTCCCTAGCTTGACAGTGAATGCTGGTCGATTTCTCAGCATCAACCGTCATGACCCGATCTACTCGTCGGGTGACCCGGAGGCCTACGTCGACGCCGAACGCTACGTCGCACTGGCGGAGCAGTTCGCAACATCGGTTGAGCTTCTGCTCAAACACCAGACGGAGCCAACCAGAGGTGATTGATCGCGCGGCCACGACAATCAACTCTGCATTGATCGTCGCCCGCCCATATCGCGAATTATGACCCGCCGCCTCGCACCACCCCAAAGGACTGCGTCCAGACGACAACACCTCGGCGCCCCATCGAGGTCCGGGGGGGTTGTCGTAGCGCTGATTGCTAGGTCTCGCACCCAACGCCGTCACCATCGCGGTCGAGGTGACTGCCGTAGCCTGGGTCGCCGCGATACACCGGTGCGGCACCGGCGGCACGGGCGGCAGCGCAGTTGGCGAACGCGCCAGTTGATGGCGCATCCACGACAGGCGGCGGCGTGTATTCAGGCTCAGGCGGCGGCGTGTAGGCCGGCGCCGGTGGCACGTACGGAGTTGTCGTCGTCGCTGGCGCGGGTACCGGTGTCTGCGTGCGGGTCTCAGCGGGGGCCGCAGTGGTCACCGGCGCGACCGTGGCTCCGCACTCCCCCAGAATGCGGATGATGGCGTCCTTCTCCGGTTGCGTCACCCACAATCCGTATATCGACTTCGCATCCACCTGGCGAGAGACGTATGTGCAGCGGTAGGACTTGTTGGGCGGCAGCCAAGTTGCGGCATCACCGTCCCCCTTCTGCTGATTTGTCGGCCCATCGGCCGCCTGCAGATTGCGTGGGTCGTTCGCAAAGTCCGCACGCTTCTCCGGCGTCAATTGCTGGGCGCCGGTCTGCCACGCGTTCGACAACGCGACAACATGATCGATCTGGACCGCGGTCGAAGTGTCCTCACCGCGGACAAACGCGATGGGCTCGCCGGTGTACGGATCGTTCAACGTGCCCGATTCAACCCGACAACCGTTCGAACCTGGCTTCACGATGATGTTCACCAAGTCCCGGCGGAGAATGTCGTTGCGGGTGTCGCAGCCGTTGCGGCCATTTTCAACAGCGACGTCGTCTGTCCACGCTGTACCAAACATCGCGCGGTCGTAGCCGGTCTTTGGCGCCCGACCCTTCACCGCGAGAGTGTTGAGCTTCGCAAGCGAAGCGTCTGCAGCGGGGGCAGTCGAGACCTGGACGACCGGCTTCGCCGCTGGCGCCGGAACCTCTGACGTCGGCGACTGTGTCGTTGTAGTCGTCGGTGCGACGGATGACGTCGACGTCACCGCTACGGCTTTCGAGTCATCGTCCTCGGTCGAGCCCGCGACAGCAAAGATACCAATCAGGGCTGCGACCGAGACCGCGCTCACCGCGATCCACGGCCAACGCTTCGCTCGCGGCGGCTGCGGGTACGGGTACGGAGACGATCCTGGCCGATTCCAGTCGGTGGGCATATTGGGTTGGTCAGACACGAGAAACCTTTCGAGTGCTAACGAGTTTGGGTCAGGCTCAAGTGGATTCACCCGGACTGCCAGCAGCGTTACTCAGATATAGCGACCAGAGTGCGCTGTGTTACAGGTCGCCTTGAATGCCGGTCAGTCGATCCCGTCGGTTGGATCTCCGACCGCCCGTAACATCCGACATGTCACTACGTTAGTAGCGCCAGATGTAATTACGCATGGCGCTACGATGGGGCATGGCAAACAACATCCGGGAACGCGCGCTCGCTGACATCGCCAGCGAGCGCGATCGACAGACACAGCTCGGGTGGACACCTGAGCACGACGTCAAGCACGGCGCTGACCATCTGCTGCAACTCGCCGGCCGATACGCACTCGACAGTGCGAGCGTCGGGTCGACCATCGATGAGCAGCGAGCCGACCTCGTCAAGTGCGCAGCGCTGGTCGTCGCAGCGATCGAACTCGTGGACCGCGAGATACCACCAGCGGCAGCGATCTTCTGATGCAGTGGCCCGCGAACATGACCGTCCGCCCGATCCAGCACTGGCCGGGTGAGCTGGCCGGCAAGCGCCGGCGGTCGAACTTCAAGGCATCGTGGTCGGACACGATCGAGCTGCTCGGCCGGGAGCTGCGCGCCATCTCAGCGAAGGACGTCGTGCTGCAGGTCGCGATGCAGGAGAAGGACTTTCGCATCGACGGATACCCGATGGCCCGGGCCAAGGCCGCGCACCCCGGCGTGATCCTGTCGCTCGATTCGAACGTCGGCCAACTGTCGTGGCCATGCGACAGTTTCGACTCGTGGCAGGACAACATCCGCGGCATCGCACTGTCGATGGAAGCTCTGCGCAAGGTCGACCGATACGGCGTCACCAAGCGCGGCGAGCAGTACACCGGCTGGCAGCAGTTGCCCTCCGGGACGGGCACGGCCATGGCGATGGGAGCCCAGGCCGCCGAGGATCTGATTCGGCGGTACAGCCATCGAGCAGGCGGACACAGCCTATGCACCCTCGAACAGGCATACCGCAGCGCTCGCGCCGTCACTCACCCGGACCGGAACAAGGGTGACCGCGCAGAGTGGGATTGCGTTGAGGTGGCAGCCGAGGTGCTGCGCGCAGCTGGGCAGTTGTCATGACCGGCGTACCTACACGCACTACCCTCCGAGGTGTGCCGAAGCCGAAGCCATCCAGCCCGCGAACGTTCCGTATCCCGGACCACCTCTACGCCGAGGGCCAGGCCGCGGCCGAGTTCCTCGACGTGTACCTGTCCGAAGCGGTCCGGTCCGGGATCGAGGATCTGATCGCGCAGGCGAAAGCGGACCCCGGCTACGCGGAGTGGCTGGCAGCACGAGAGCAGGAGAAGTGAGCCTCCCGCCAGCGCCAGACGGCATGCACTTCGCACTTCAACGCAAGGTCGTTGACGGCCACACCAAGATAATCGTCCGGCTGCGTGTCACAGAGACCGGCGGTTTGGTCGACCGCGCGGTGGTTGACGTCGGCCTGTACGGCGACGGCCCTGCAGTCATCGAACGGGCACAACGGATGTTGGACCACCCCGCAGCACGAGAACCGGAGCAGAAGTGAGCGATGTTCGCCCCGATGGGTACAGGCTGCACATCACGAAACGGAACTCGCCGGTTGGCACAATCACGGTGATCAATCAGTGGAGTGACGAGGCGGGACCCCGGCGCATCGACATGCAATGCACCGCCGCTGATCCGCACATTGAAATCCAGGGCAACCAGATCAAGCAGCTCCAGAAGGATTACGTTGACGTGCTCAAGGTTGAGCCCAGGCCGACAGAGATGTACGGAGACATTCTGCGGTTCACGTTCGCGAACCGATCGCTCACGTACGTGGTCTCCGACTACGACCCGCAGACCGACACCTATACGGCGCACTGGCCCGACTGATGCCGACGTGGGTGTGTAGCGAATGCGGACAGGAGTCGTGCGCCGACGGCCAGGACCGGTGCGGCGCCGATGGTGCGATCGATGTGCCAGATACGTTTCGCGACTACCTCATCGCCCGCCCATAGCTCTAAACCTGACCCCGGGCGTGAAACCTTCGAGTTCCCCATGATCGCCATCGGGCGTTCCACGCGACCATTTTGAGCGAAGACCCCCGTCGACGCGGAAGCTGGCGAGACTCCCACTCAGCATGGCTCATCCACCGCAGCATAGGGAATCAAGCAAACGCGCTACCCCGCCAATTTGACTAAGCCACTACCGCGGAAGGATTTAAAATCTACTCTTCATCGTCGCAATGAAGACTACAGGGGGATATCGGAGTCGGGACCGTCGTAGTGCGCCAAAAATTGGCCGGTCGGATGGTCTCGCCGATATATGGCGACTTGCTGTAATTCTCTCAGAACCTCAGCCGATAAGTGGAAGTCAGCGATGAGTGGGCATTTACGCTTCTTATCCAGAGGGAATCCCACAGCACAGGGCTTGTCGGACTGTTCAATTATGAGAACCCTCGGGTCCGGAGGATCACCAATACCGAATCGCCGCCAGTACCGATTCCCCAGCATCGGTTCAGGAAAAGCGCGCGAGTCGCCCGCTACACGGACGCAGTCGTCCGTACACACATCGGCAAGCTCAAGCTGGACCCTTTCGAATATCGGGGCAATAATGTACTCAGTCCAAGCAGCGAACTTCTCAGGGTCACCCAAGAAGCTGTAGTTGTCCGATTCGATGAACCGGCTTGGGTCAGCCACTGCCTCAACTAGGAGATCTGGGGACAGCTCAAGCATGACCCCGAGCACCAGGTAAGCGGCGCTGCGTACTAATTTCTCCGAGCCAATGGGTCGAGCCAGCGACCGCATTTGCAGCTTGGGCAGCTCCAGTAGTGCAACGAAAAGGGCCTCTAAATGAGCGTCAAGCGCGTCTCTAATCAGAGTGGACCAAGGTCGCGCGAGTAAGTCCTCTTCGGCTTCCGCATACACGAACATCGCAATTATGAAAGCCCAGCTCTCTGACGAAGAAACTACCCCGGGAACTGACCAGAAATAGCTCATATCCAGTTCCGTGGGAGTTTCGCCCAAATTGAGGAACCTTTCAAGCAGTAGCTTGAGGCGTGTCGCATCGTCGAGTGCCTCAGGCAGCACACGCGCAGCAACTGTGGGGTATTGGCGAACCAGCCCGGCGAGGCGATCGCGGTCCCAAAGTCTCACTTTTGGCAGCGGGTGCGTCGCTTGCCAGTCAGCAACCCAATCACGTGTGGGATTCGAAAATCGGCTGTTTGTGCAGAAGACCAAGACGTCTAAGTTAGACCTTGCGGCTGCGGTCATTACAGACGCCACAACGTCCTGCTTTGCCACCGTGCCTCGGCGCCCCTTTGCCTCTATCCACCACCGCGACCGATCCAGCTCCCCGTCTGGGGTCGGGCGATCGAACAAGGCTTCGAGATCACGACCGCCGTCCGCTGCCGTGACGCCGCTGTCAGACCCTGATCGCCAGGTCAACTCACCGGCGCCCATGGCCTCAAGAAGCCCGAACAACAACTCCTCAAGCTGCGAACCGACGACCGAGTCCCAGACGACCGCAGTCGCAACTGGCGAAGGTGATGGCGGTTGCTGATCCATGGTCGCCATGCTGCCCGATCGCGGAGACTGTCGCTGCGAAAGTGGCACGGTCACGGTCAACACCAGCCGCTACGGTTTCAGCGTCACAGAGGTTCCAGCTAGGATCCTGGCCATGTGGATACACAAAACTTGCGGCGCACCAGCAGCGTTCGTGAATCGGCCGAGCCCGGTAGCCGGGCGCCCCGACCGCGAGGGATACACGTGTTCCGCCCAATGCGCCAAGGGTGGCCGCAGCTTTCAGATCGGTCACCCCAGCGACGATCCGAACAACTGGCGCGAGGTTCCGGGCACGTAACGGCATTCCCACCCGGCCCAGATGAGGGCCAGCCCGGTCTCGTGCAACTCCTCGATGGCCGGTACGGCTACCGATACACCGACAGCGATGACGTGATCATCATGAAGCGCGGGCCCGAGGCTGAGGTAGGCTGACAGCAGTGCCCGAGGCAGCAGCCGAGGGAAGTGAGCCCCGCAGCTCTCCGGACGGAGAGTCGGCGGGGTTTCGCGTATCTGCGGAACCAGCCGCCGGCCGCCGACGTCTGACCGTCATGCGGTGGACCGAGGACGGCGCGGAGTACCGGGAGAACGAACCGTGGGAGCCGTGGGAGATCGCGATCATCGACCGACTCCGCGCCCAGCACGCCGACGACGTTCAGTCCGGCCGCGCTACGTGATGGAACCCGTCCGGGTGGATCGTTGGAAACCACCTCGCGGCGTGCTCGTAGATGACCGCACCGCACTTCACGCATCGCCATGTCCGGCATGGCGGTTCGTGAAGGTTGTCCCAGCCGACGAGGCACTGGCGAGGGCCGAGCCTGTGGCCATTCGGGCAGCGGACCGGTGGATTGCGATCGGTGTACATCGTCCACCCCTCAGATCAAAGACGCCCCGCCTGGTTCGAGACAGGCGGGGCGCTTCTTTGCGTTGGGCGGACCCTTCCCGGCCAACCCAACCCTAGCAAATGTAGAACAAGTGTTCGAGAGTCGGGAAATCACTCGGGCAGCCCGAACACGTTCGAGCCGAGCTGGTCGAGTGCCTGACGTGACCGCGTCTGATCGATGTGCGCGTACATCCGCTGGGCCGCCTTGCTCGAGTGCCCCATTATCGCCATGCGAGTTACCTCGTCCACCCCCGCGGACTGGAGCAACGTCGCGACTGAGTGCCGCGCGGAGTGCAACGTCAGGTCTGGAACACCGGCGGCCTCAAGCGCGGCATGCCAAGCATCGGTGTCGTCGATCTTCCGATACGGCCGGCCACCCTCCCGCGTCCACACGAGCCCGCTCGTCGGCTCACCCTGCGCAATGTGATGCGCCTTCATCGCCGCCTCCAGTGGTGCGATCATCGGCACGATCCGGCGGGAACCGACGTTCTTCGGCGGCACGATGCACGCTGTCCGCCACACCGGGCGGAAGTCGAAACCAGGCCGGACATCGAACACCGACTTGTCGTAGACCTCCTCCGGCCGCCGTGCATACCGGTCCTTCAGCTTCAGCCACTGCAATGTCCAGGCGACGTCGAGTTCGTGCCGAGTGAAGTCCACTCGGTCCCATTCCAGACCGAGGCACTCGGCCTGACGCTGCCCGGTCATCAGCGCGGTGGCCCACCGCGACATCATCGGATCCTCGGTCTCAATGAGGTACGTGAAGAGTTTGCGGACCTGGTCGAGTTCGTGGGCCCCGCGGTCTTCTCGCGTGACTTTCGGGACTGCGACCCGGTCGCACACGTTCTCCCGGATCACACCTTCGCGTTTCGCGTCGGTGAGCGACTTCGACAGCACGCGATACGCATCGAGCGCTGACCCTGATGCCTGGCCGCGATCGACGATCCCCTTTGTCATCGACCGGATATCCGCCGGCGTGAGCTTCGCCAGCTTCTTGGACCCAATGAACGGAACGATTCTGGAGTTCACCGCAGACCGGTATGCCGTCAGGGTCTTCGGGCTCACCTCGAGGTAGATGATCTCGTCGAGCCACCGCTTGAGCCAGGCCTCGAGTGTCGTGGAGTCGGTGACTGGGAGTCGACCGTCATCGATGTCGCGCTGTAGCCGTTTGAGTTTGTCGACTGCGGTGTCGTAGTTCATCGATGACACCGGCCGGCGTTTGCGTTTCCCGTTCTCGTCGGGAGGTAGTTCGACCGACCCCACCCACAGACCATTCGGCCGCTGAGTCAGGCCTCCCTCACCCCGCGCGCGCCGTTTCTGCTTGGCCACTCACCTCACCCCTCACCGCAGTAGGTACACACTAAAAGTACACACTACGTAGTCATACGCCACGCCTACGACAGGCAGCTAATTAGCAGGTCAGAGCATGTCTTCGATTCGTCTGCCAGGTACAAAATACCATTTGCGCTAGTCTTCCAAACTAGCTACGCGGGTTCGATTCCCGTCACCCGCTCCACACGAAAAAGCCCCGGTCAGCACTACTGGCCGGGGCTTTTTTCGATTGCGCTCCATCACACCGCGAGCTGGATTGTCAGGTTCATTCGCACCTCCCGACGCCGACGGATTCCGTATCGGTCGGTGCCCAATACGATCACCGTCGTCGCGGTCCAGGACGACGACAACGCGTTCACCATCGCGGCGAGGTTGCTGCAGCACATCAACAAACCCTCCGGCCGACGCTCCTCCCCCAAATGAGGTGGGAGCCACTGCCTGACGCGTCGTACCTCCGACACGGCAACGCAGCCAGCACTCGGCATGGTTCGCGGTGAAAATTGTTGCGGTCCAGTCCCGAATGGATCATCCCGTGCGGGGTGACACCCGCCAATGACCGTGTGATGCATACCTCGCAAAACAAACAATGTGATGCACTTGACAACACGAGTCACGGAACGGTTACATTCCAAAAATCGTCGCCAAGGGGGCCGACGCTTTACCCGTTCGCGACCCGGAGGCTCAAAATTCTTCGCACGCCAAACACTGCCGTGTCCCGATCCCGACTACGGCGCCGAGTCACCACCTTCGGCGCACTGTGTGCCGCCACGCTGGCGCTGATGACGACCGCTCCGGGTATCGCCGCTGCTGACGAAGTTGCCCTGCCCACCCCCTTGTCGGACCGTTTCTACGACGCACCCGCCGATATCGGGGACTACGCGAACGGTGACATCGTCGCCAAACGCAAGATGCCCAACCCGCCCGGGTTCCTCAACATCGAGACCTGGCAGCTCAAGTTCCGCAGTACCGACATGTACGAACGACCGATCGCCGCGGTCACCACCCTGCTGCTGCCGGTGAACCGACGCGCGAACGCACCGGTGCTGAGCTTCCAGGACATCGTGAACGCCCTCGGGCTCGAGTGCGCACCCTCTCGCACGCTGTACACGCAGACCAACAGCTTGACCGCTCGTCAGGGACCGGCACTGAACGGCCTGCTGGCGCAGGGGTGGGTCATCGCGGTCCCCGACCATCTGGGTCCGCGCAGTGCCTACGGCGCAGCCCAACTCGGCGGCCGGATCACTCTGGACGGCATCAAGGCAGGCAAGAACCTCGCCGCAGCGAACATCTCCCGGAGTCCGGTCGGTTTGATCGGGTATTCCGGAGGCGGAATGGCTACGGCATGGGCCGCCGCGTTGGCCCCCACCTACGCGCCGGGACTCCGACTGGCCGGCAGCGCTTATGGCGGGGCCCCGATGAACTTGATCAAGATGGCCGAAGGACTCGGCTACAACAACCCCCATCCCGCATTCGGATTGGCATACGCCGCGGCGGTCGGGCTGTCCCGCGAGTATCCGGACGAGATTCCGATGTGGGACAACCTGACACAACTGGGTAAGTCCATGTTCCTCCAGATGCAGAATGCCTGCACCACCGAGATCCTGCGGATCGGAGAAGATCACAGCGCCGACGAGATGACCCCGGACGTCAAGATCTTCGATGACCCAGCCGTGCGGAAAGTCGTCCAGGCCAACGGGCTCGATTCCTATCCGGGGGTACCTAATTCTCCCGTGTTCGAATGGCACAGTCCCACAGACGAACTGATCCCGGTCGACGCCATCGTGGCCACCAACAACCGCTTCTGCCGCGCCGGAGTCAAGGTCACGAGCCTGCTCACCCCCGCGCCGAATCATGTGGCCGCCTACCCGCTGGGTATCCCCGGCGCACTGCAGTGGCTGAGCGAGCGATTTGCCGCTCAACCTGCACCGAGCACCTGTTAGAGGCATGCTTGGCGCAATTCCCGTGCCCCCCTGACACAAAGGTGAGCGGACCTTGCACCGACGAGTATCGAGATCTATCCGTCTGTCACTGATCGCCGCAGCAGCGGTTGTCGCGGTCGCGGTGACGTCAGCTCCGGCCGCGGCCGATGACGTCGCTCTTCCCACGCCCCTGCCGGACACCTTTTACGATGCCCCAGCCGACATCGACCGCTACGCGAACGGCGACGTCATCGCAAGCCGTGAGATGCCCGATCCCCCACTGTTGTTCGACCTGCGTACCTATCAGATCAAATACCGCAGTACCGACATGTACTCCCGGCCCATCGCAGCAGTCACCACACTCCTGGTGCCGGACAACCACAAAGTCGACGGTCCGCTGCTCAGCGTGCAGGACATCGTGAACGCGATGGGGCTCGAGTGCGCGCCGTCACGACAGCTCTACACGACGACCACAAATGTCGATCCGCGATCGGGCAGCCTCACCGCCAGTCAGCGGCCACTCCTGAACGGACTCCTGCAACAAGGTTGGGTTCTCGCCATCCCCGACCATCTGGGTCCCCGTAGTTCGTACGGCGCAGCGCAACTCGGCGGGCGGATCGCCCTCGACGGGATCAAGGCAGCGCAACGCTTCGAGCCCGCCCGTGTCGAGAAGAGCAGGATCGGGCTGATGGGCTACTCCGGCGGCGGGATGGCAACGGCGTGGGCGGCCGCGCTGGCACCCTCCTACGCCCCCGAACTCAAGATCGCCGGGAGCGCATACGGCGGCGCTCCGATGAATCTGATCAAGATGGCCGAGGGGCTCGGTTACAACAATCCCCATCCCGCGTTCGGTCTCGCGTTTGCCGCGGCCATCGGCCTGTCCCGCGAATATCCGAACGAGATGCCGGTGTGGCAGAACCTGACCCCACTCGGCAAGTCCATGTACCGCGAGATGCAAAATGCCTGCACCAACGAGATCTTGCTGACCGGCCTCGGTCACAGCGCGAAAGAGATGACACCCGACGTCAAGATCTTCGACGACCCGGCGGCCCGAAAAGTGGTCAACGAGAACAGCCTGGAGTTCTTCGCAGGGGTACCGAATGCCCCGGTGTTCGAGTGGCACAGTCCTATCGACAGTCTGATCCCGATCGACTCGATCCTTCATACCAATTCGCGGTACTGCCGCGCCGGGACGGACGTGGTCTCGATTCTCACCCCATCACCCGACCATCTCACGGCTGCCGTGATCGGATTGCCACCAGCGCTGTCCTGGATGACCGACCGGTTCAACGGTGTGCCCGCCCCCAGTAATTGTTGACCGATGCCGGGAGGCCTCTGAAATAGAGTGAGCCAGATCACTTTTAGACCAACGGTCGGATAAATGTAGTCACTTCAGCAACTCTGACCCCAACCTCGTTCGTAACGTTTGGCGGTGTGGTACCGACATGCAAGTATTGAATCTGCGCTTTCGGGGAGCGCATAAACCTGCACCCAACGTTAGGGTTATACATAGTGTCGACCAGCAAGTTCACCCGCGGACGCACCGCCAAACGCCTCTTGGCCGCCGGACTCGGCGTTGTCGTGATGGCCCTGGCAGTTCCGACGGCAGCCTCGGCGCAACCGTCGCCCACCATTCCCGGGTTGCCCGGCGTGCCACTACCGCAGATCCCCGGCTTGACCATCCCGGCACCACCGGCACCTCAGACCACTCCGGAACCGGCACCAGAGCCCCCGAAACCGGCCGAGCCCGCTCCCCCGGTGAAGACCGACACGGGCTGGGTTGCCCTCGCCGACGATGCCACCCATGAATTGACCGTGTGGCACGAGGGCAAGATCGTGCGCAAAATGCCGATCTCGATGGGTTCGAATGAGAACCCGACCCCCAACGGCACGTACAACACCAAAGAGAAGTACCGCGACATGTACATGGATTCGTCCACGTACGGAGTCCCGATCGATGCCCCGGGTGGTTACCGCACCTATGTCGAGCACGCGATCCGGATGTCCTGGGACGGAATCTTCATCCACGCCGCACCGTGGTCGGTGGAGCAGCAGGGCAACACCAACGTGAGTCATGGCTGCATCAACCTGAGCGCCGAAAACGGCCAGTGGGTCTACGAGAACTTCCCTGAAGGAACCCCGATCGTGGTGCAGGGCACCGTCGGCGGGCAGTACATCCCGGGCAGCTAGACGAGCAAAGAACATCTGAAAACCCGGCGCCGAGAGCAACTCTCGGCGCCGGGTTTTTCTATGTCTGCGCTATTCAGCACCCAGGTCGTGTCCGTTGCCGGCACCGGTGACCCGGGCGATGGCCCGCATCTTGTTCACCGCGTCCAGTGCCGCCACCTTGTAGCCCTCGGCCAGGGTCGGATAGTTGAAGACGGCGTCGACCAAGTAGTCGACGGTTCCCCCGCAACCCATCACCGTCTGCCCGATGTGGACCAATTCCGCGGCGTTGGAACCGAATACATGCACTCCCAGGATGCTCCGGTCGTGCGCATCCACGAGCAGTTTGAGCATGCCGTAGGCGTCGCCCATGATCGCGCCCCTGGCCAGTTCCCGATAACGGGCAACGCCCACTTCGAAGGGCACGTTCTCCGCGGTCAGTTCCTCCTCTGTCTTGCCGACGAAGCTGATCTCCGGGATCGAATAGATGCCGATCGGATATTTGGACGCGTCTGATTCGCCGACCGGTTCGCCGAAGGCGTCGTACGCGGCCCGTCGGCCCTGTTCCATCGCGGTCGCCGCCAATGCCGGGAAGCCGATGACATCACCGACGGCATAAATGTGAGGCACCACCGTGCGGAAACAGTCATCAACCTTGAGCCGACCCCGGTTGTCACCCTCCAAACCAGCTGCGGCAACACCCAATTCCTCGGTGACACCTTGCCTGCCTGCCGAATACAGCACGGTGTCGGCAGGAATCTTCTTACCCGATTCCAACACGGTGACGGTTCCCGATGGGTGCTTCTCGACCATTTTCACCGATTCCCCGAACCGGAAGGTGACGCCTCGGTCACGCAACTGGTATTGCAATGCCTCGACGATTTCACGGTCGACGAAGTCGAGCATGCTCACACGCTGCTCGACCACGGTCACCTTGGTACCCAGCGCGGCGAACATCGAGGCGTACTCGATTCCGATGACGCCTGCACCGACCACCACCATCGACTGCGGCAACCGGTCGATCCCGAGGATCTGATCAGAATCGACGATGGTCGCGCCATCGAACTCAACAGTGGAGGGCCGTGCCGGACGGGTGCCGACGGCGATGACCGCGTGGTCGAACGTGATGTTCTTTCGATCACCACCCTCGGATTCGACGATTAGTTCATTGGGTCCGACAAACCTGCCGTTACCGATCAGGAGCGCAACCCGGTTGCGGGACAACTGGTTCTGGATGATGTCGATCTCTTTCCCCACCACATGCGATGTACGCGAGGACAGGTCGGCGACGGTGATGTCGGTCTTCAGCCGGTACGACTGCCCGTACAGGTCCCGCTGATTCAGGCCGGTCAAATACAGGACCGCCTCGCGCAGTGTCTTCGACGGAATGGTGCCGGTGTTGATACACACACCACCGACCATGTTCCGGCGTTCGACGACCGCGGCCTTCTTGCCGAGCTTGGCAGCAGCGATCGCCGCCTTCTGCCCCGCGGGGCCGGAGCCGATGACAACCAGGTCGTAGTGATCCACGTTCATTTCTCCCAGCGTTGACAGGTCTGGGATTCAGTGTCACCCAAATACGGGTGTCTCACATTTCAGGCGCGTGAATTGTTTCCACCGGACAAGTGGATACCAGCTACGCAGCGTGCCGATCGACACCGCCGAAGGGCAGGAATGTCACCTGCACCTGCAACCACTGGGCCAGCACCTCGCAACCGGATGCCTCGCCCCCGGCGAGTGGTTCTGCGTCATAGGCGGTGTGCCGGCCGCCGCGACGATTCACGATCTGCAGACCCCGCCACATCAGCTTGCCTGGTAGGTATCCCGCGATCTCCACCATCGCGATCCGCAGTCGCCGTACATCCTTACGCCACTGCCGGGGATGGACCGATGTCCGCGCCGCGTTCTGGAAGTCATTGCCCCTCAACACCTGCCAGAGATGACGGCACCAGCCACGCACGTCATGAATCGACATTGCCGCAGTCAGGTCGGCGAAGTCTCGCAGCAACGAGTCACCGCTGGCGTTGCAGATGACATCGGCGGGGTCGGCGATCCAGATCACCGGGATGTCCCCCGGTATCGCGGGGCCCTCGCCGGCAAGTCCGAATCCGTCGCAGCCCGCAGCCACTCCCGGTGGCTGGTGCGGATCGGCCACGAATCCGACCGCAACCACACTCCTGCGGCTTTCGCGGCCTGCCAACATGTTTCGGATCACGACCGAACCCTGCGAATAGCCGACGAGCATCACCGGTCCGGCGACCGCATCCACCCGGGCCTGCAGATTCGCCACACCCTCGCGCACGCTGTCGAGGTAACTCATACCGGCCAGGTCCGGCACCGGTCCATAGCTTGCCGGGTATCCGACCCACCGGCAGTCGAATCGTTCGTCAAGCTGCTCGGCCACCTCCGAGAGAAGCCCTCCGACCCGGTGTCGGCTGTCACCTGGGTATGACTCGCCGGTTCCTCCCACGAAGAGCACCGTCACAACTGCCATGGATCCATCATGCCCATGGAACCTGAGGGCTTGCTTAGGCGATCCCACTGCGATTGCCCAGAAAATCGATTCAGTCGGCCTGACAGGTCGGGCACCAATAGACCTTGCGTGCCACCATCTCCCCGATCAGGATCGGTGTCCCACAGATTCGGCAGGGTTCACCGGCGCGGCGGTAGACATAGGTCCGCGGCCGACCCGGACCGTACGCCGGAGCGCCGTGATCATCGTCGGGTCGGACGACGTGCATCTTGCCGCGTCGGACACCGATTGCCATCAGCGACACCAGATCCGACCACAATCCGTCCCATTCGGAACGGTTGATCCCGGTTCCGGGGCGATGCGGATTGATCGACGCCCGGAACAGGACCTCCGCGCGGTAGACGTTGCCCACCCCACACAGCACCTTCTGGTCCATCAGGAGTGCACCGATCGCCTTGCGGGACCGGGTTATCGCGGCCCAGGCCGGCTCGGGATCGGCGTCCTTGCGTAGCGGATCGGGACCGAGCCTCGCGGTCAGGGCCGTCAGATCCGCCGGGGTGTACAACTCGCAGGCGGTCGGACCGCGAAGGTCAGTGCCGTAGTCGTCGGATTCCATCCGCATCCGGACCTGGCCGACCGGTTCGGGCAGTGGTGCGGGGCCTTCGCTGAACGCTCCGTAGAGGCCCAGGTGCACGTGGACCATCTCTCCATTGCCGTAGCGATGGATCAGATGCTTTCCCCAGGCCTCCGCGCGAACGAAGGTCTGCCCGTCGATCCGGCCGGCCCCGGAAGCAAAGCGTCCTTGCGGACTACTGACCGCCACCTGTCGGCCGGCAAACTTGCGATGATGGATCCGGGCCAGCCGATGAAGCGTATGCCCTTCAGGCACAGTGCGTTTCGAAGTCTCAGCGCTCAGGCAGCAGCGGCGGCACGCCGGTGCGCTCGTACTCCGCGAGGATGTCGATGCGGCGTTGGTGGCGCTCTTCACCCGACCACTCGGTGTTGATGAACGCGTCAACGATGGCCAACGCCTCGGCCTGGCTGTGCATGCGGCCACCGATGCCGATCAGCTGGGCCTTGTTGTGCTGCCGCGCCAATTGTGCGGTCTCGACACTCCACGCCAACGCGCACCGCGCTCCGGGGACCTTGTTCGCGGCGATCTGCTCGCCGTTACCGCTGCCGCCGAGCACGATGCCCAGGCTGCCTTCGTCGGCGACGGTCCGCAGCGCGGCGTCGACGCAGAAGGCGGGGTAGTCGTCGAGCGCGTCGTATTCGTGCGCTCCACAATCGATCACCTCGTGACCCGCAGAGGTCAGATGTTCGGCAATCTGGGCTTTGAGTTCGAATCCGGCATGGTCGCCACCTAGGTACACGCGCATGCCGACCAGTCTGACAGAGTGCGGTGGCGCGCCGGGCACCGACCGGAAAGCCCGGCCAAGGGCGGCCCATTTCGCGGCACGGCAGCACTAGATTGGGCAGGGTGAATCCCGACTCCCCACCGCCGATTGCGGCGTCACATCGGCTTGCCCCGGCACCGTTCGCCGGACGCCCGCGACGGCATCCGTGGGAGATCCCGATCCTCGTCCTGGTTCTTGTCGTCGGGCTCGGCGCTTACGTCGTGGTTGTGACGCTGGTGGCAACGGGTTCCCTGAACACCTGGTTCTTGCTGATCCTGCTCGCACCGCTGCTGCTGTATCTGATCCGTGGCCTGACCTACGCGATGCCCCGCGTCAACGGGGTCAAGATGAGCCCGACGCAGTTCCCCGAGGGTCATCAGATGGTGGTCGAATCGGCCCGCAGATTCGGGCTCGAATACGTCCCGGACGCCTACGTGGTTCTCGGCAACGGCACCATCAACGCCTTTGCGTCCGGCCACGGCTTCCGCCGTTTTGTCGTCGTCTATTCGGACCTTTTCGAGATCGGCGGGCACGCCCGCAGTCCGGAGGCGTTGCGGTTGATCATCGGACACGAGGTCGGGCACATCGCTGCCGGGCACGTCTCGTATTGGCGTCAGCTCGGTTCGATCATCGGGCTGAACCTTCCCGTGCTCGGCCAGGCGCTGTCGCGATCGATGGAGTACACCGCAGACAATCACGGCTACTACAACCAGCCGTCCGGATCACCCGGCGCCATCGGGGTGCTGGCCGCCGGCAAATACATGCTGACGTCGGTCAGTTTCGACGAGTTCGCCGATCGGGCGACGCTGGAGAAGGGCTTCTTCACCTGGCTGACCAATCTGCAGTCGACCCATCCGGTGCTGACCTGGCGGGCCGCAGCCCTGCGAGACCGATCCGGACCGGGTCGGATGTTCTTCCGACCTCGCCAGATCGTTCGCGGGATCGGGAGCGGCCACGTCCAGCTGCTGCTGCCGACCGGTCCCATGCCCCCGACCGGGATGGTGCCGGTTTCTTCGATACCACCGGCGCCGCCGGTCGACCTGACCAAAGATCAGGCCGACCCACGCGCGACGACACGGAGGCCGAAGAGTGACGACCTCGGTTGAACCATCGGTCAGTCGAACTGCGGGCCCTCGTTGCGGGACCGCTTGAGCTCGAAGAAGTGCGGGTAACTCGACAACGCCAATGCGCCGTCCCACACTTTTCCGGCTACCTCTCCACGCGGGATCCGGGACAGGACCGGCCCGAAGAAGGCCACGTCGTTGATGTGGATCGTGGGAGTACCGACGTCATCGCCGACCTTGTCCATACCTGCGTGATGGCTCTTGCGGATGGCATCGTCGAAGGTGGTTTCGTCAGCGGCCTTCGCCAACTCGGCGGACAGTCCCACCTCTTCGAGTGCCAGCGGGATGACCTCACCGAAGTCCTTGATGCCCTTGTTGTGGATGAGCGTTCCCATCGCCGTGTACAGCGGGGACAGGATCTCATCGCCGTGTTCGGCCTGCGCAGCGGCGATCACGCGAACCGGGCGCCAGGCATCCTTGAGCCCTTCGCGGTATTCGTCGGGGATGTCTTTGCCTTCGTTGAGCACCGCCAGGCTCATGATGTGGAAGTTCGTCTCGATGTCACGGACCTTCTCGACCTCCAGAATCCAGCGGGAGGTGATCCAGCACCACGGGCACAGCGGGTCGAACCAGAAGTCAACGCGGTCAGTCGAGGCGGTCATGAGTTGGAGAACTCCTTCAGCAGTAGAAGCGTGGGGCATGGTGCCGGTGGAACCATTGCATGATTCAACAACTCGCGTCGGTTCACATTCCCTCCCGCACCGACCCATCGCGACCGTGCACGCAATACGGTAGTTGTGTAGCAACCGGCAAAATCTCTCCTGAAGCGAGGCAACGTGGCGGCACCAAACTTGACCCGGGATCTGGCGGGCCAACGCTCGGCGAACATCTCGGTCTCCAACTATGCGATCGATCTCGACCTCACCGACGGCTCGGGCAAACCCGGCGAGAAGACCTTCCGGTCGGCGGTGACCATCACCTTCACCGCCACGGCCGGTTCATCATCGTTTGTCGATCTGATCGCGCAGACGGTGCACAGCGCCACCCTCAACGGTTCACCCGTGGACGTCTCGGGTTACACCGAAGAGGACGGCCTGGCGCTGACCGACCTGGCCGGCGACAACACACTTGTGGTGGTCGCCGACTGCGTCTATTCGCACACCGGCGAGGGCCTGCACCGCTTTGTCGACCCCACCGACGATGCGGTCTACCTGTACTCACAGTTCGAAACCGCCGACGCCAAAAGGATGTTCGCCTGTTTCGATCAGCCGGACATGAAAGCGACCTTCGACGTCACCGTCACCGCACCGACGGACTGGAAGGTGATCTCCAACGGAGCCGGTACCGAAACAGCCCCCGGCAAGCACACTTTCGCCACCACCCCGTTGCTGAGCACCTATCTGGTGGCGTTGATCGCGGGACCGTACGCGGTCTGGACCGACAGCTATTCCGACGAGCACGGTACCATCGACCTCGGCATCTTCTGCCGCTCGTCACTGGCCGAGTTCATGGATGACGAGCGGCTGTTCACCGAGACCAAGCAGGGTTTCGAGTTCTACCACAAGAACTTTGGCATTCCGTACGCATTCGGCAAGTACGACCAGCTCTTCGTCCCCGAATTCAATGCCGGTGCCATGGAGAACGCTGGTGCGGTGACGTTCCTGGAGGACTACGTCTTCCGGTCCAAGGTCACCAAGTACCTGTACGAACGCCGTGCCGAAACCGTGCTGCACGAGATGGCGCACATGTGGTTCGGCGACCTCGTCACCATGCAATGGTGGGATGACCTGTGGCTCAACGAATCCTTCGCCACCTTCGCCTCGGTGCTGTGCCAGTCGGAGGCCACCGAATACAAGAACGCCTGGACGACATTCGCCAACGTCGAGAAATCCTGGGCATACCGGCAGGATCAACTCCCCTCCACCCACCCGGTGGCGGCCGACATCCCCGACATCGCGGCCGTAGAGGTCAACTTCGACGGAATCACCTATGCCAAGGGCGCTTCCGTGCTCAAGCAGTTGGTCGCATACGTCGGCCTCGAGGAGTTCCTGTCCGGATTGCGTGACTACTTCCAGTCCCACAAATTCGGCAACGCCACCTTCGCCGACCTCCTGGGCGCTCTCGAGAAGTCTTCGGGCCGCGACCTGTCGGACTGGGGTTCACAATGGCTCAAGACCACCGGTATCAACGTCATCAGACCAGACTTCGACCTCGACGAATCCGGTGCTTTCACCCGCTTCGACATCCTGCAGGATGGTGCGGCACCCGGGGCGGGCGAGACCCGTACCCATCGTCTGGCAGTCGGCGTCTACGACGACGTGGACGGAAAGCTCGTCCGCACCAAACGAGTTGAACTCGATGTCACCGGCGAACGCACCGCTGTTGCCGAGTTGGTGGGGGTCGATCGGGGGCAGCTGATCCTGCTGAACGATGACGACCTGACGTACTGCTCGGTCCGCCTGGATCCCGATTCGCTGGCCACGGCAACCAGCCGCCTCGCCGACATCAGCGAGCCCATGCCCCGCACCCTGGTCTGGTCGGCGGCCTGGGAGATGACCAGGCAGGCCGAGATGCGCGCCCGTGAGTTCGCTGCATTGGTGGAGCAGGGCATCGGCACCGAAACCGAGATCGGTGTCGTCCAGCGAGTCCTCATGCAGGCGCAGACCGCAATCGACGGCTACGCCGATCCGGAGTGGGCAACCACGGCGGGGTGGCCGCGATTCAGTGCCCGTCTGCTCGAGCTCGCGCGGGCGGCGGAGCCCGGTTCCGATCATCAGCTGGCCTTTGTCAACACCCTGCTCTCCGGCGTGCTCGCCCCTGAACAGACCAGTGTTGTTCGGGCACTGCTCGACTCCGATCCCGCGGACCAGGGTCTGGCCGGCCTGACGGTCGACACCGACCTACGGTGGTCGATCGTGCAGGCGCTGGCGACCGCAGGCGCCATCGACACCGACCCGGCCTCCAGCCCGGTGATCGACGCCGAACTCGCCCGCGACAACACCTCGGCAGGCAGCAGGCAGGCCGCCAAGGCGCGGGCTTCACGTCCGCTGGCGGAGGCAAAGGCCGACGCCTGGGCCCAGGCAACCGAAGATGACACCCTGTCGAACACACTGGGGCGCTCGATCATCGCCGGCTTCGCCCGACCCGGCCAGAGTGAGCTCCTGGCGCCCTACACCGCGAAGTACTTCGAGATCGCCCCGCAGGTGTGGGAACGTCGTTCCAGCGAGGTCGCCCAGACCGTGGTGGTCGGGCTGTACCCGAACTGGGCAGTCGACGAAGACGCGCTGGCACTGGCCGACGAACTGCTTGCCGGCGATCATCCGCCCGCACTGCGCCGGTTGATCTCCGAGGGCCGCGACACCGTGGCACGGACGCTGCGGGCCCGCACCTTCGACAAGAGCTAGACGCGAACACACAAGGGCGGGGCAACCGAATGGTTGCCCCGCCCTTGTGTTCGTTCAGACGCGTCTGTTCAGACGTGTTGCTTGGAGATTCGGATCAGCGAACCGTGACTGCCGCGGCCATGACCCGGATGGCGGAGATCAGTCCGTCGACGAGGTCACCGGACCGGATGCCTGCGATTGCCGCGGTGACCCCGAGCTGGGCCACCCGATCGTTGAGACGTGCGGCGACCTCTTTGCCGGAGACGACCACGACGTCCTTGGTGTTCGGCGAGACCGCGATCAGTACGGCGTGCTCGGGCTCAGGCGCGTTCGGCAGGATCGCCGCGGCACCCGCGACGGCGTCGGCGCCGAGGTCTCCGATGTACACCGAGAAACGGATGGCCGTCTCATCGGTTGCGTCGAACAATGCCTCGTCCAGTGCGACCAGTTCGTCGGTCTTGAACGGCGGCGTGGAAGGCACGTCCGTCGGGAAACGGGCTGCCGAGACCCGACCGCTGAGGGTCAGGGCCGAGCCCATGGGGAGCGATTCGGGATCGACAGTTGACTTGACCACATCACCACTTGCCACTTGCCGAGCCTCCGATCAAATCGTCCGTGCCATGCCCGTGATACAGCGGGGCCACAGGTTTTGCCTCAGTTGCGCTGAGCAGCAACGGTCCGTGCTCCCACTTCTGGTCGATTGTGTAGAACTTCACCTTCGGGTACTTGACACCGCTGGTGAACACCAACGCTCCGACAACCATCACCACAGAAATGAGAGTGATGATGATGGTCGGTATGCCGACCGCCACAATCAGGTCTTCCATCGTTCCGCCCTTCAGAACCGCTCGACTCTTGTGTCAAAACTTAGCCGACGGCACCGGCGCTTGCTTCGCCGAGGGTCGCCCGGCGCGTCGGAACACCCTGCTCCGATGCCGCAGAGATCTGACTCAGGCCGCACCCACATCCAGATACCGCGACCACGCCGGATCGAAATCCTTCACCGTCGCAAGCAGTCGCCAGTGCCGGCCCTTCGGCGCGGTCAGGGCGACCTTGAGCGTCCAGCCGAGTTCTGAGAGCAGGCGGTCGGCTTTCTTGTGGTTGCAGGACGCGCAGCAGGCAACGCAGTTGTCCCAGGTGTGGGTTCCGCCGCGACTGCGCGGCACCACATGGTCGATCGTGTCGGCTTTACCGCCGCAGTAGCCGCAGCGCGTGCGGTCGCGCTGCATCAGAGCGGCCCTCGTCATCGGGATGACTGCGCGATACGGAACCCGCACGTACGTCCGCAGCCTGATCACCGACGGCACGGCTATCGCCATCTCCGCCGAATGAATGAGCGGGCCGGCGCCGTCCTCATGGATGACATCGGCCCGCTCACGGAGCACCAACACAATTGCCCTGCGTATCGAGATCGCGGCAAGCGGCTCATAGGTCGCATTCAGGAGCAGCACGCGGTGCTTGCCCCAGCGCGAATTGGTTCCGCCCCCGGGCGGCACACCGATCGCGTCGACGGAACGGGGGCCGGTGTCCAGCGTGGACACGCTTGCCTCACCGTGCGTTCTCACGCGTCCATCAGTTGTGGTCGGGCCGCGGTCATACCCCGCGTGACCCTTCTTACGCTGCACCTTCGTCCGCGACATCTAACCTCCCGGCCAAACCAACCGACCTCGATGGGAACGATTCAGTTCAACACGGATGCCGAACAAATGCGAGGCAAAATGCAGGCCGCTCGCCGCCAGGTATGTGAACACTGGATGTCCGGGCCCAGAAGTAGCCGACGGGCGGCGCCCACACCGATGCGCTCACCGGGTGGAACAATGGAGCCGTGACTACTTCTCCGCAGACGTTTTACGAGGCAGTGGGTGGCGAACAGACCTTTACCGACCTCACTGCCCGTTTCTACGAGGAAGTCGCGAAGGACGAGATCCTGCGACCGCTCTACCCCGAAGAAGACCTCGGTCCGGCCGAGCGACGGATGCGCATGTTCCTCGTGCAGTACTGGGGTGGGCCTCGGACGTACTCGGACGAACGGGGCCATCCGAGACTGCGAATGCGGCACAATCCCTTCCGGATCGGTCCCATCGAGAAGGCGGCATGGCTGCGGTGCATGCACATCGCTATTGCGTCGATCGACTCGGCTCGTCTGGATGACAATCATCGACAGGCTCTGACCGACTACGTCGAGATGGCAGCCGACTCGATGATGAACTCCCCGATCTGACTGAGAGACCTGCCACGGCGACGTGACCGTGACGTTCTGCAGGTCGTGAGGCAAGATAAATCACGTGAGTGATGAGACGAATGATCTTTCCGAGGCCGCGAGTAATGCTTCGGCGGAAGATCACACACCGGCCGACCCGGGCTTTCCCCGGTGGTGGCAGAACGCGATCTTCTATCAGATCTACCCCCGCTCCTTCTCCGACGACAACGGTGACGGTGTCGGCGACATCCCCGGTGTGATCGACAAGCTGGGCTACCTGGAACTGATCGGTGTCGATGCCATCTGGCTCAGCCCGGTGATGAAGTCCCCGATGGCCGACCACGGTTACGACGTCTCGGACCCACGCGATATCGATGAACTGTTCGGCGGCCTCGAGTCGCTGGACAACCTCATCCGCGAAGCTCACGAACGCGACATCAAGGTCACCATGGACCTTGTCCCCAACCACACCAGCGACCAGCACGCCTGGTTCGTCGAGGCACTCGCCTCTGAGCCCGGCAGCGCGGCCCGCGAACGATACATCTTCCGCGACGGGCGCGGAGAAGACGGCAGCGAACCGCCCAACAACTGGAGCAGCGTCTTCGGCGGGCCGGCCTGGACCAGGGTCACCGAACCGAATGGTGAACCGGGCCAGTGGTTTCTGCACATCTTTGCCCCCGAACAGCCGGACCTGAACTGGGAGAATCCGGAGGTCTTCGCCGACCTCGAGAAGACTTTGAGGTTCTGGCTCGACCGCGGTGTCGACGGATTCCGGATCGACGTCGCCCACGGAATGGCCAAGCCCGAAGGGCTGCCCGACATGGATCTCGAGGACGTCGGCCTGCTCAGCAACGCCGATGACGATCCGCGGTTCAACAACCCGGGTGTCCACGACATCCATCGCCAGATCCGCGCGGTGCTCGACGACTATCCCGACGCGATGACCGTCGGCGAGATCTGGGTGCAGGACAACGAACGCTTCGCCGAATACGTGCGTCCCGACGAACTCCACCTGGGATTCAATTTCCGGCTCGCCAAGATCCCCTTCGAGTCCGAGGCTGTCCGCGCTGCGATCGAGCATTCGCTGGAGGCAGTCGCGTACGTCTCGGGCACACCGACCTGGACGCTCTCGAACCACGACGTCGAGCGCGAGGTCACCCGCTACGCGTCCGACGACTCACCACAGGCCGGCATCGACCGCGCCCGGGCGATGATCCTGGTCGAACTCGCACTACCCGGCGCGGTGTTCATCTACAACGGTGCCGAACTCGGACTACCCAATGTCGACCTACCGGACGAGGTATTGCAGGATCCGGTCTGGGAGCGCTCGGGGCACACCGAACGCGGCCGCGATGGCTGCCGCGTACCGCTGCCCTGGGAGGGCACTGCTCCCCCGTTCGCGTTCTCGACCAACCCGGACACCTGGTTGCCGATCCCCGCGGAGTGGGCGGCGCTGACCGTCGAGAATCAGCTCGAAGACCTGAACTCGACGCTGTCGCTGTATCGGCAGGCAATCGAGTTCCGCAAGACGCGTCCAGAGTTCGCCGGGGAGGCCATCGAGTGGTACGGCGCCCCGACCGGGTGCCTGGCATTCCGCCGATCGCTCGGCAGGTTGGTCTGCGCCCTCAATGCAGGCGAGGAACCGATCGGGTTGCCTCCGGGTGAGGTCCTGCTCTCCAGCGCACCGCTGGTCGATGGCCAACTCCCGCCCAATGCGGCGGCCTGGCTCGTCTGACCACCCTGATGGCCCGGTCGCGCGCGCGGCCGGGCACCGCTAGTTGACCGACAGCCCCAAAGACATGGTTCGGCGCTGGTAAACCGATCCGAATCTGGCGTCTAGTCGTGCCCACACGGCGGTGGCCCGGACCCGGACCATTTCGGCGTCGTCGATGTCTTCGATGGGCGATGTCTCGGTGACGTCGCGGTTGTCGGCCTGGCGCACGAAGCCCATGGCGGTCAGCGCAAAAACCGATCGCATCGATACCCCGATGACCTGATCGGATGACTCCGACGAGACGTCGACCACCCGCTGATCGAGCAGCGAGGTCGGTGGTCCGTGGCCGCTGCCCTGTGTGCGTGCGACCTCGGCCCCGGTCCTGGACAGTTGCACCAGCACCCGCGCGGGTATGTCGTCGATGTGGGTGAATCCGTCGGTGGAAGGCAACGCACCGCGCCAGGCGCTGTCGAGGGCGAACCCGGTGTCGACGGTCGTCGCCCCAGGATCGTCTTTGGTCGCCCGCAACGCCTTTCGCAGCTCGGACGCCCCGCACACCACGTCGTCACCGGACATCGAGCCGGCCACGACACGGCTGGCCAGGACATCGAATCCGGTGTTGACCCAGACGCCGAGCAATCCATCCCCACGCCGCTTGATCCGGATCACGGCGACGTCGTCTGCTCGCAGGGCGCGGCCGGCGAAAGCCGCGAGATCAATACGGTCACGGGCGGACAGTGTCAGATCAGCCATCAGCGGATGATGCTCCTCAATTGTCGAGCTGCGACCGACAGGGTTGCCAGGTCGAGGTTTCCACTCTCGGAGATGTCCGAGAGTGTCGCGCGGACCCTGGACAACCTCGAGGTGTTGTGCAGTTCCCACTCGGCTATCTTCTCGTCCGCCGATTCTTCGGGTTCACCGGAGTCCAGGATCACCAGAGACAGCGATCGCAGCGCCTGGTGCAGATCATCGCGCAATGCCAGGCGCGCCAACGAGTGCCATCGGTCGATGCGGTCGAGATCGGAGACGGCGCTGAGCAGTTTCTCCACCCCGAGGTGATCCATCAGCGCGAAGTACAGGTCACCGACCTCCGCCGGGTCACGATCCGAGATCTCGGCGGCATCGATGATGTCGAGGAGGCAGAACCGGTGAAGGCTCAGTGCGACGGCCTGTGCGACATCGTCGGGGACACCGTCGCCGACCAGCCGTGCGGCGTGATTGTCGACAACGCTCGCCGACGCACCACGTAGCCAACCAGGCAGACGCGGAGACAACTCGGCGACCAGTTCGCCGTAACGGGTGACCTCCGCGGCCATCGCCAGGGGTTGTGGCCGGCCTGCGATCATCCACCGGGACGCCCGGAACAGGAGCCGTCGGGTGTAGACGATCATCGCGTCGGTGGTCGGGACCGGACACGGGGCCGCGGCGATCGCCCACCACAGTGCGTGCAAGCCGAAGACCTCGGTGACCACCTGATAGGACCGCACCACGTCGACCGGCTCGCCGCCGCTGCCCTCGCAGAGGCGGAAGACGTGCGTGATGCCGCCGTTGTCCACCAGATCGTTCACCACCGTGGTTGTCACGATCTCTCGACGCAGCTGATGGGTCGCGATCCCCTCTTCAAAGCGCTCCCGCAACGCGGCCGGGAAATAGGCGCTCAGGCGTGGCGAGAACACATCGTTGTCCGGGAGTTCGCCCGCGAGCATGTCGGCCTTCAGCAGGAGTTTGACGTGCGCCATCACAGTGGCCAGTTCCGGTGAGGTCAAACCGTGTCGGCCGGTGGCATTTCCGCGTTTGGCCAATTCGTCCGGACGGGGCAGCGCCTCGAGTCGCAGGTCGACGCCGCGCCCTGCCATCTCCTTGAGCAACCGCCGGTAGACCTCTTCCGTCTGGTCGGCACTGGCCCGGCTGGTACCGAGTTCGGCGTTCTGCGAGACGTTGTCGGCCAAAACCAGATCCCCCACCTCGGTCGTCATCGACTCGAGTAGTGGGTTTCGCTGGGCAGCAGGCAATTTGCCCGTCGAGACCTGGGAATCGAGCAGGATCTTGATGTTGACCTCATGGTCGGAACAGTCGACACCGGCAGAGTTGTCCATCGCGTCGGTGTTCACCCGGCCGCCGCCGAGCGCGAACTCGATACGCCCGAGTTCCGTCAGCCCGAGGTTGCCGCCTTCCCCGACGACCTTGGCGCGCAACTCGTTTCCGTTGACCCGGATGGTGTCGTTGGCCTTGTCGCCCACTTGTTCCTGGGACTGGGTACTGGCCTTCACATAGGTCCCGATGCCCCCGTTCCACAGCAGGTCAACCGGCGCGAGCAGGATCGCCCGGATGAGTTCTGGCGGGGACAGCGCCGTGATGTCATGAGCCAGTCCCAGCGCGTCGGCGATCTGAGGGCTGATCGGTATCGACTTCTGATCGCGCGCCCACACTCCACCGCCTTCGCTGATCAGGTCGGCGCGGTAGTCGGCCCATGAGGATCGAGGCAGGTCATACAGTCGTCGGCGTTCGGCGAACGACGCGGCGGCGGGGTCCGGATCGATGAACACGTGCCGGTGATCAAATGCGGCGACCAGGTGGATGTGCTCGGACAACAACATTCCGTTGCCGAACACATCGCCGCTCATGTCCCCGATCCCGACGACGGTGAAATCGTCGGTCTGGGTATCGGAACCCATCTCCCGGAAGTGCCGCTTCACCGCTTCCCAGGCACCCCGGGCAGTGATTCCCATGGCTTTGTGGTCGTATCCGGCCGAACCACCCGAGGCAAACGCATCGCCCAGCCAGAACTCGTACTGTCCGGCAACATCATTGGCGATGTCGGAGAACGAGGCAGTCCCCTTGTCTGCGGCCACCACCAGATACGGGTCGTCACTGTCGCGGCGAACCACTTCGGGAGGCCCGACGACCTCTCCCGACTTCGCGTCGATGTTGTCGGTGACATCGAGCAGTCCGGAGATGAATCGCCGATAGCATGCGATGCCTTCGTTGCGGACCGCGTCGCGATCGGCAGCGGCGTCTCCGGTCGGCAGCGGCGGACGTCTGACCACGAACCCACCTTTGGACCCGACCGGCACGATCACCGCATTCTTGACGGCCTGCGCCTTGACCAGTCCCAGGACCTCGGTGCGGAAGTCCTCCTGCCGATCGGACCAGCGCAGACCACCACGCGCAACCGACCCGAATCTCAGGTGCACGCCCTCGACGCGCGGCGAATACACATAGATCTCGAACAACGGCCTTGGCAACGGGGTTTGGGGAATCTCGCGTGGCCGGAGTTTGAAACTGAGGGTCTGGTGCTGCAATCCGGCCCGGTCGGTGCCGAAGTAGTTGGTGCGCACAGTGGCCTTCAGTGCGGAGACATAGGCATTGACGATCCGGTCGACATCCATGCTGATGATGTCGCCGATCGCCACGGATAGACGTTCGAGTACATCGTTGCGACGGTCTTCGTCGGCGCCCTGCGGGTCGAAGGAAGCCCGAAAGAGTTCGACCAGCGACTTGGTGACCACCGTGTTTGTCCCGAGTACCGACGCCACATGTGTTGTGCTGTAGGAACTTCCACATTGGCGCAGATAGCGCGCGTAGGCGCGCAGCATGGCCACCTCATGCCAGGTCAGACCACATCGGAAGATCAGTTCGTTGAAGTTGTCGACCGCGGCGTCGCCACGCCAGATCTGCGAAAATGCCTCGGTGAAACGATGTTCGACGTCGGCGACATTCTGTTCGTCGACCGTCATCCCGTCGGCCAGAGAGAGCCCGAACTCGTATACGAAACACCGATGGCCGTCCTGGCGCTCGATCTCGAGAGGACGTTCGTCGAGGACGTTGACGCCCAGGCTGTGCAAGACCGGCAGGATCTCCGTCAAGGTCGCCGGGCGTCCGCACAGATAGAACGCGAAGCGCCAATCCTGATCACTGCGCTCTATATCGGCGGCGGGCCGGTACAGCCGAACATAGAAGTCGCCGTCGCCGAGGGAATCGACTATCGCGACGTCGACATAGGCCTCCGCCGGGCTCCGCACGTCTTTGTAACTGTCGGGCAGGGTCGCGGCGTAGAACGCGATCTCATCGAGATCCCCGGCATCGCCAACGGCGACTTCACGGAGCAACTCGTCCCAGCCACGCGCTGCCTCGACCATCTTGTCCTGCAACGCAATCTGTCCCGGAGTGCCCACTGCGAGGCTGCCGAGTTCACGACAATCCCGCGCTCGGACCCGCATCACCACGTGCAACTGTGCCAGTGCGGATTCACTGACCCGGGCGGTGTATTCCAGATGCCCACCTCCGAGTTCGTCGAGCAGCAGTTTCTGCAATGTCTCACGTAGCCGGGTGGTGTAGCGGTCTCGGGGCAGATAGACCAGCGCAGAGACGATTTCGCCCGCGGGGTCAGGGCGCAGGAACACCCGTATCTGTCGATTCGGTACGGCCTCGAGGACCGCTGACAGCGTTCGCGCGAGTTCGTCGGCAGACATCGAGAACAGTTCGGTGCGTGGCAGGGTCTGCATCAGCTCGAGCATTGCCATGCCGTTGAAAGAGCTGGGATCGAACTTTGCCTTGGCCAGCACGTCGCCGGCCTTGGTGTCGATCACCGGAATCGCCAGGATGTTCTCGTGCAGCGCCGTCGATGTGAAGGTCCCGACAAAAACGTGATCGCCTTTTCGGGTGCCGTCGGTGTCGTAGTCGGCGACCGTGATCAGAGTGGGAAAGTTCGATCGCTGGATACGCGTCGGAAGATAGAGCTGTTGCACCGTCACCGGCCCGGCCCCCGGATCGGTTCTGTGCGCCGCGGTATCGCCCCGCCAGATACCCAGACCCGTCTCCGGTTCGGCAGTCCGGTTGCCGGCAGTTCCCACGCAGTGCACATAGCCATAAGCCGAAAAATGATGCTCGGCGAGCCAGCCGAGCATCTGGGCATGGTCCGATGCCGTCGCGCGGTCGATACCGTCGGGCACGTCTGCTGTCGTATAGGAACCGAATACATCGGCAAGGCCACCGATCAGACCGATCATGGCGTCTCGGTCGCGATTGACGTCGCGAATCCGGGCAACCACGGTGTCGAGCTCTGCCCGGACTCGTTCGAGATCGATCGTCGAGGTGGTCGGCGTCGCCTCGACGTAGATCCACGATTCGGTGATCCGGCCACGCCCGGCGACGACGTCGTCGGCGGCCCCGGACCCGTCGACTTCCAGCAGCACGCCGTTCTCGTCACGGACAACCGGAAGAATCGGGTGATCGATGCGGACGACCATCAGGTCGGCCGCCTCGATACCGGCCACCACCGACTCGACAAGCAGCGGCATGTCGTCGGCAACCATTGCGATCAACACCGACCCGCCGTCGTGATCGATGTCGATGACCGCTGTGCCCGGAGATCGGATGTGGCCCAGCCCCAGATGCCGGAAGAGCTGGGATCGTTGTGCCGATCCCAGCTCTTCCCATGTCTTCTGCCGACGGGTGCCCGGTCCGTGAAAGTACCCACTGATTGCTTGTCCCAGCAGGGCTTTCATGGGTTCCGGCAGATCGTCGGACGGTATGTCCGCGAAATCAGACTGCGTCGATCCGACCATTACCGTCACACTCCAGTTGATCGGTCTCCCCCGGGATCTCCGGGGGTCTGCCTTCAAATGTAGTGATCGCGGGCGGTCGGCGAATTGCTAATCGCGTGTCAGCTTGCGGTGTGTCACAGAATGCGGGCGGGCGGCCTCGGCTCCGAGACGCTCGATCTTGTTGGCCTCGTACGCCTCGAAGTTGCCCTCGAACCAGAACCACTTGCCCTCTTCGACGTTGCCTTCCCACGCCAGGATGTGGGTACAGGTGCGGTCGAGGAACCAACGGTCGTGCGAGATGACCACAGCACAGCCCGGGAACAGTTCGAGCGCGTTCTCCAGCGAACCGAGGGTCTCGACGTCGAGGTCGTTGGTCGGCTCATCGAGCAGGATCAGGTTGCCGCCCTCTTTGAGGGTCAGCGCCAGGTTCAGGCGGTTGCGTTCACCACCGGAGAGCACCTCGGCGCGCTTCTGCTGGTCCGGTCCCTTGAACCCGAATGCGCTGACGTAGGCGCGCGACGGCATCTCGTTCTGACCGACCGTGATGAAGTCCTGGCCATCGGAGACAACTTCCCAGACGTTCTTCTTCGGGTCGATGTTCGCGCGGTTCTGGTCGACGTAGCTGAGCTTGACCGTGTCGCCGACCTTGACCTCACCCGAATCGGGTTCTTCGAGTCCGACGATGGTCTTGAACAGCGTGGTCTTACCGACACCGTTGGGGCCGATGACGCCGACGATGCCGTTACGCGGCAGGGTGAACGACAGGTCCTTGATCAGCACCCGACCGTCGAAACCCTTGTCGAGGTGGCTGACGTTGACGACCACATCACCGAGGCGCGGCGGCGTCGGGATCTGGATTTCCTCGAAGTCAAGCTTGCGCATCTTCTCGGCTTCGGTGGCCATCTCTTCGTATCGGCCGAGGCGGGCCTTGTTCTTGGTCTGGCGGGCCTTGGAGCCGGACCGCACCCAAGCCAGCTCCTCTTTGAGGCGTTTCTGCAGCTTCTGGTCCTTTTTGCCCTGAACCTCGAGCCTGGCGGCCTTCTTCTCCAGGTACGTCGAGTAGTTGCCCTCGTACGGGTGGAGCTTTCCGCGGTCGACCTCACAGATCCACTGCGCGACGTGATCGAGGAAGTACCGGTCGTGGGTCACGGCCAGCACAGCGCCCGGGTAAGACGCGAGGTACTGCTCGAGCCACAGGACACTCTCGGCGTCGAGGTGGTTGGTGGGCTCATCAAGGAGCAGCAGATCCGGCTTCTGCAGCAGCAGCTTGCACAGTGCGACGCGACGACGCTCACCACCGGAGAGGTGGGTGACGGGCTCGTCCGCCGGCGGGCAGCGCAGCGCGTCCATCGCCTGTTCGAGCTGTGAGTCCAGGTCCCAGGCGTCGCCGTGGTCGAGGGCTTCCTGCAGCTTGCCCATCTCTTCCATGAGCTCGTCCGAGTAGTCCGTTGCCATCAGTTCGGCGATCTCGTTGAACCGGTCGAGCTGTTCCTTGATCAGGCCCATGCCCTCTTCGACGTTCTGTCGAACAGTCTTTTCTTCGTTGAGCTTGGGTTCCTGCATGAGGATGCCGACGCTCGCGTCGGGGTCGAGGAATGCCTCGCCATTGGACGGCTGATCGATGCCGGCCATGATCTTCAGGATCGACGACTTACCGGCACCGTTGGGGCCGACCACACCGATCTTCGCGCCCGGGTAGAACGACATGGTGACATCGTCGAGAATCACCTTGTCGCCGTGTGCTTTTCGCACTTTTTTCATTGTATAGATGAACTCTGGCATCTGGTGGCCTTCCTACCTGCTGTTTAGGGGTAATGGGCGTAGGGATTGCCCTTGTTCTGCCCTCCGCTGAGCCGGGTCAGTTCTCCGGGATGAAGCGTTGTCCGATTTTGACACGCTGCACACGGAGGTGAGCCGACTTTGCACCCCACAACCCTATCCAATCGCCGAAGAGACTTTCGCCCGCCACCGCGCAATCACGGTTGCCGACGTCGCCCGTCAGCCGGTAGAGGCCCATCACCCTTGATAGCAACGTCGCAACATCACCATAGAGTTCCCGGGCACCTCGGGTGGGCGCCGGACCGTAACCACCTCGCGTGCGCATGCCACGAACCATGCGAGGATGCCTGGCACGAATGTGCCGATCTGGGCTTGGTGACTGCCGAAGTCAAACATGTACCGGCTGGACGCCGGCCTCATGAGCAGAGCACTCCCGGAAGTTCACTGTGAAATCATGCTCTTCGACAGGTACACAACGGCCTGGCGCATCACCTCGACTTCCTGCTCGAGTTCTTTGATCCTCTTGCGTGCTTCCCGCAAACCAGCAGCGCCGTCAGTGACGGATCCCGAAGTCGGTCCGTTGATACGGCCCTCGCGATCGGCGATCTTGAGCCACCGCTTCAAACACGTTTCAGAGATCCCGAAATCACTCGCGACCTGACGCACTGAAGCCTCGCCATTGCGAGCGACTGAGATCACCTCGCGGCGAAAGTCATTCGGGTAGGGCTTAGGCATTACAACCGTCCTTTCAACGCGAGATGGATCTCACGCGTGAACACACCGGACCAAGTTTCCGTCGTCCGGTGCGGTTCATTGTTGATCACGATCCCAACGACCATCCGAGCTTTGCCCATGGACAGGAACATGTGTTTTCGCTGCATTCAATTCGGAATCGTTGGCGCTCATCGCAATCCCTGAATATTCGGCAGGACAGCACCTATCGACGGTGGCACCTGATCAGCGACCGAAGTCGACACAGCGTCACCGACAGCCGGCACGACACCACCGACCACAGACGACGCGGCATCATTCAATGCAGACCCGACATCGTTGACAACAGCAATGGCGTCTTCGACCACAGGCGGAAGAGCGTCGGACACCATGGCCGGTGTATCGACCACCGCAGGCGAGATGTCAGCCACCGTAAGTACAGCAGTACCGACGGTAGATGGCGCAGTATCTGACACCGCAGTATCTGACACCGGAGGCGAGACATCAGCCACCGATACATCAGGTACCGCAGAAGGCACATCCGTAGACACCGCAGGCACCACATCCGGAACCACAGAAGGCACATCGGCAGCCACAGCAGGCACCACAGCCGGCACATCAACAGCCGCGGGTAGAGCATTGAGGATCGCAGTGACAATGTCATTCCACCCGGCCATCGCCCAGTCAGGTACCGGAGGCGGAATATAGTCGGTCACCGAATTCGGTAATGCTGCCGCAAGCACAGGAGGAAGAAAGTCGCCCAGCCGAGTCGGTATATAAGGTGCATTCAATGCCCGAATAGGCGCGGTAGGCACCAACTGGTCCATCACTGGCTCGAGATCACGTGGATTCGGCACATCCCAGGGCACCGGATACGACGGATACACCGGATTGGCACATGGCGCTGGATAAGCGTGCTGCGCCTGGCAATACGTCCCAATCGCACGTTCGGCGAATGTCAATGGATCTTTCAACGGATTGACCGCATCACAGTAGAGGTCGCGAAGGTTGCATATCTCGACTATTGCCGGTCCGTTTGCCCGCGCCACGCGCCAACCCGTGAAATGAAAGCCAGGTATGAAAGTGGGCAACACACCGAAGATCCCGGCGCCGTCCGGCCCTGGCAGACGTTTCGGATTGCCTTCGGTAATACAGGTCGTGTTTCTGCCATCCAATCGGTCGCACACGTCCGACACGACGATGGCTCCGAGCGAGTATCCGACTATGGTCACACCCGAACCCGGACATCTGGCACGGAACGAGTTGACGGCATTCGTCAGACCTTCGGTACCGATCCGAACGGACTCGTCACCCGACACGTAGCCCCCGACAGGCGAGATACTCGCTGGATAAATGATATTGGTACGCGGTCCGCCGGGAACATTTGGCACGTTCACGCTGTTCGGGTCCCCGGTCCCGCCGACCACAAAATTCTGCGAGGCAGGACATACCTGGGCATTTGCCGCAGGCACCTGGATAACATGAAAAACGAGAAACGTCAACAGAGCTCCGATTACAGCAGGAATTAGTCGCTTCAACGAGGTTCACCTACGATTCGTTCAGAGATCAATGATGATGCGTGGTTCGGTGGATATCACCGGCACGCTTTACTCACTCGCGGCCTGTTGCAGAAGCCCGAGTATTCAAACGGGAGATTCCCCGCAATCGCCAGGCTTATCCATGCCCGACACAGTGGACCTACTCAGCTGTGCACAAAGTCCCGATGCCAGCCGCCGCAGACCCGCCTTCCCACGACAGGGTGTTGCGCGACTTCAAGACTGAATAAGGACTTGACTGTGAGGATCACACCTCTTGAATACTAGACCCTCGCCTGAACCACGGCTAGGTGCTCACCTAAGCACACCAATCCATGGCCTCATGCCCGACGGTCGGCAAAATAGTGCCCGACCACTGCAGTGCGAGAATGCGGGGAAGTCAATCCATCATGAAATATACGCTGCCGCTTCCGAATTGAAGCTCTCGAGCTAGCTGCACTTCAGATCGACGGTAGACCCGAACCCTGACTGCCGCTCGTTGCCGACGGCGCCCACGTCATCAAATGGTAGCCACCTACGCCTAGGCCTATCGGAAGACACTGGCCGCGTTGACCAAATACAGGGCCTTTTCGTGGCAGCCGGATCCACATAACGGCGTCTTCGTTGATCAACTCAATACTATTGCGACAGAATCGAATTCATGGACAACAGGCGCCTTGTTCCAGAATATCGAGCTCCGAGTCACACGTTCATACATTGCCTGGCATTGGGACCGGCGTATCCACGCATAGGTTCAAAGTGGATAAATCGACCTATCGCGACAATCCCTGGGAAGGTGAGATGGACGGAGTCGATGGCCTTTTGGCATTTTCTCGGAAGGCCTTTTGTGCTGATGTGTGTCGAGATTCTAGGCTGCACCTAGTTGGGAGTCACCCGCGGACCGCCCGGAGTGGGTTCGCTCGAAACCTCCTGGCCGGTACCACCCACGTTGTACGCGAGGGCGTACAACACGGTACGCAAGATCTACCGGTGGAGTCCACGCCGTGCGCAGCATCAACAAATACGGTCCACCGGTCGGGCGGAGTTGCGAGAAAGAGACAGCCCCAACACCTCTCGCTTTAGGCGAGCCTGACACACCGAACCCACGAACCGACCGACTGGCGATCAGATGGCCGCACCATATAGACAACCCAGAAGTCCGTGGCATGTATGCAACGGCGCGCGAGCGAGTGGAGAACCCAGCAGAGTCTCGGCGGTCGACTTTCCGTCGCTGGCAACGTCGAGGATGATCAGCGTACTCGCCCTCCTGAACTGTTCAGGCGCACATCATTTGGGATGGATGCTCCGGGACAGATACACAACAGCAAGGCGCATCACCTCAACTTCTTGTTCGAGTTCCTTGATTCTTCTATGCGCCTCCCGCAACTCAACAGCCTCATCACCAGCCGGCCGCGATGCCGACGGGTTTGTATCCTCCTCGCGTTCAGCGAGTTTGAGCCACCGTTTCAAACAGGTATCTGAGATCCCGAACTCACGGGCTACTTGACGTACTGAAGACTCGCCACTACGCGCGACCGAGATTACCTCTCGGCGAAATTCTTTCGGATATGGCTTCGGCATGACTAACACCCTCTCGCCGTGAGGCGGATTCAATCGGAGAACAAAGTAGAGAGATCAAGATAGTCCAGTGCGGCCCATTTTTGGTCGCGTTGCCAGCGATAAACCGGGGCTGGTCGACGAACTGGAATACGGGTTTTCTAAATATCACCGGCGTCCTTTCGGAATTCCTTTGGATCATGGCATCCCTGGAATATTCGGCAACACGTCAACCAGCGCAGGCGCAACATGATCAGCCACCGCAGGGATAACATCGGCGATCGCGGGCACCACTTCATCCACAGCAGGCACCTCATCAGTGATCCCAGATATGACGTCATCCACCGCAGGCACCGCATCAGTGATCCCAGATACGACGTCATCCACCGCAGGCACCGCATCGGTCACCGCAGATACAACATCGTCCACCACAGGCACCGCAGATACGACATCAGTCACCGCAGGAACAACATCATCCGGTGGAGACACCGCGTCAGTCACCGCAGGCACGACATTGGCGACGGCAGGTACAACTTCACCCACCGCAGGCAGAAGCAAGTCACCAGCCGCGGGCTGCAGAATGTCAGAGACCGGAGGCGGAATGTAATCGGTGATCACCGAGGGCAATGCATCACTCAGCACCGGGGGAAGATAGTCACCGAACGGTGTCGGAATGTATGGCGACTTCACCCGAATAGGTGCATGAGGAACCAGCTTCCGGGTCAATGGATCGAGGCTCCGCAAAGACAGAGTGTCAAAAGGTGTTGCCAAAGACGGCAATACCCGGTCCGCACGTGGAGCTGGATAACCGTGTTGCTGCTCGCAGTATGTACCAATTGCACGATCGATGAATGTCAGCGGATCCTGTAACGGATTTGGCGCCGAGCAGTACAAGTCGCGTTCATTACAGATCTCAACAACTGCCGGGCTACCTGGAGGCGATTCCCGCCAACCCGTAAAGGTGAACCCGGGCATAAAAGTGGGTAGTACACCCATTATTCCGCCATTTTGACGTTTCGGATTGCCATAGGTGACACAGGTTGTGTTCGTGCCATCCAAGCGGTCGCACACGTCCGAGACGACAATGGCTCCGAGTGAGTATCCGATGATGGTGACTTGAGAGTCTGGACATCTGGCCCGGAATGTTTGGACAGCATCGGTCAGACCTCCGGTACCAATCCTTACGGATTCGTCACCTGACACATGGCCGCCTACTGGCGAAATACTCGCTGGATAAACAATATTGGTGCGCGGACCTGGAGGAACGTTTGGTACCCCTCCACCTGTCGGGTCACCAGTCCCTCCGACCACAAAGCTTTGCGAGGAAGGGCATGCCTCAGCTTTCGCGGTTGGCGCCTGGATGACATGGAAACCGAGAAGGACGAATAGTGCTGCAATGGCAGCAGAAATTAACCGCTTCATTGCGGTTCACCTACGATTCAAAGAGAGAGTTGAATAGGGTTACGTAGGTCGGCGGTACCACCGATACGCTCGTTTCCTCGAGACCACTTCGACAGTCCGAGTGTGCGACAGGGAGTTTCCCGATGTGGTCAGGATTTATCCATACCTGACCCGTGGACGCTACAGACTCTTCAGAGCACGATGTTACCCACGTAGACGCGCCTAGGTGGGTCAGCTGATGCGTGACTTCAGCGATTGATCAGAGGTTCGGCTGTGAGGATCAACCACCCAAATTGTATGCCCTAGTTGCGCCCCAGACTAGGTTGATGTTCGACGTGCAGCTACCCCACATTTCTCGTTCTCCCGGTTGCGCGCATCGCAGATCCGACGTCGAGCAATACAGTGCTCCAAGAGCGGTAGATCGATCAAAACTGCTGTGCAGCAGGCATATACATGAACCAAAGCGCTCCACAACTGGAAGCGGCCGGCGGAAGCCAACACCGATTTGCACTGGTTGTCGGCCCATGCCGTTGAGTCATCAAAGGTAGTCGGATCGCCTAGGACGCACCCCCGCCGTTTCGCGGGCATGACCCTTGCCTGCAGTCAGAAGGGTCTGATGGCGGCGACCAAATACAGTTGGGGTGCGGGAGTCCGGCGAACGCCCAACGAGCACGTATCGCACCCGAAAGGGGCCACCGGCCGCCTCAAGACCTGTGTGGCACAGTCTATTCAAGTCATTCCGTCGCATCTCGGTCCAAGCACGACTCGAACGCTCTCGGCATGTTCGCCCATAGTCAGATGCTGTCCGAAGTGTCCACCGCATAGACGCACAAGTGGGCGAATCGTCCTTTCACGGCAACGCTGAACTAGTTGCGCGGGCGAGCTCGAAGGACCTTGGGCATCTCTTTGAAGACCTTTCGGCGCACGGCAAGTGGTGTATGACATCAACGAATGAATCAGGACTCGACTGTCAGGGTCACCCCTCCTGGTACCAAACGCTCGTTCGATCCGCGGCAGGCTCTTCGTCCTTCGTGCACCATCCACGTAGGGCTTCTGACCAAGGATCGGATACGGATCTGGGCCCAGTCGCAAGTGGCGACGTAATGAAGCCACTCACTCCCGAAACATGCACTGCTGCGCCACTATCGGGGCGCCTTGACATCGCCTGACGTCGAGCCGCGGCAACTCCGAGAACATGGCTTCTCCTGGTTGCCGACCCGCCCGCGCCATAAGTGGTTCCCACATCCACCTAGGCCCGGTTGATGACCTTCGGCACCTCCTGCCAAGCCTTCGTCACCCTGAAATATGCTGCCCCACAATTGAATTGTGCAAGTCCGTCCGGATGAATCATCTCGACCACGAGAATCGGACTCTCGGGAGCGGGCTCGGGTCCGAGCGAGGAGAGTTGTGCCACTAGACCGCGTTGCTTGGTTCGTGAAACCAAGTGAAGCCCCGTCGCATCACCGCCGGTGTGGCAAACCCCGATCCAGCACGGTCAGGAACGAGTCCCCGGAGTGGGTTCGCTCGAGTCCGGGGCCCCCGACTCGTCAGTTGCCGGCTTGTCCCCAACCGGGCTCGTTGCAACCACCGACTCCTGTTGGTCTTCTCGCGACATCTGCTTCAACATCGCGTTGTAGCTGGCCAACTCTGCATCTTCGTCACGATCGGCACGTCGGTCGAACTGCCGGGCCTGTCGCAGGTCCTGGCGACTCCATTGCACCAGCAGAGCCAGCATCACCAGCACGAGCGGAATCTCTCCGGCCGCCCAAGCGATGCCGCCGCCCAACCGTTGATCACTCATCAGATCGGGATTCCACGGCAACATCAAGCTCTGGTAGAAGCTGCGGGCGATGACGTTGTCGGTGCTCATCAGGGCCACGCCGAAGAAGGCATGAAAAGGCAACGAGCCGAACACCATTGCGAGCTTGGCAACCGGCGACAACGTGCGAGGCGCTGGGTCGATCCCGATGACCACCCAGTAGAAGAGATAGCCACTGACGATGAAGTGGAAGTTCATCGCAACGTGTGCGGCGTGATAATCGACGAGCGTCTCGAACAAGCCCCCCAGATAGAGGACGTAATAGCTGCCGACGAAAAGCACCGACGCCACCAGCGGATGCGTGATGAACCTTGAGTACGGACTGTGGAGGATGGCCAGGATCCACTCACGCGGTCCCGGTGGTGCGCTCTTTCCGGCCGGACGCAGAGCCCGCAGCGCCAACGTCATCGGACCACCGAGCACCAGCAGAACCGGCGTCAGCATCGAAAGCGTCATGTGCGCGATCATGTGCAGGCTGAACATCGCCGGCGCATATTTGCCGAGTCCGGATGAGGTGGCGAACAACAACGCCGCGCAGCCCAGGATCCAGGCAATTGTCCGACCGATAGGCCACGCATCTCCACGGCGGCGCAAGCGGATCACGCCGCGCAGGTAGACGACGGCCATGACAATCGCCAGGGTTCCGAACAGCAGGTCGAACCGCCAGTCGAGGAAGATCCGCGCGAATGTGGGTTCGTGATCGATTCGGTAGCCCAGAAGCAGTTCGGCAGCGGGCATGTTCGACGGGTTTGCATTGACCGGAGGAGGCGTCCGCGACAAACCCACGGCGATACCGAATGTTGCCGCGAACACGAGCAACTCCACTACTGCGAATCGGATCAGCGGACGCCGGTTGTCATCCTTCTCGATCGCCGGAATGCTGGCCTTCCGGTGCCACGCACCCAATCCACCCAGTACAACCAGCGCCACGATCTTGGCCAGAACCAACTGCCCGTAGGTCTCGGTGAACAGCTGATCGATCTTCACCCGGACCAGCGCGTTGATGACGCCGCTGGCCCCGACAACGATGAATGTCCAGAACGCGACACGGGAATAACGAGAGATCGCGAGCAGTGTGTAGCGTCCGGCACCGCGGGCGTAGATCAGGACCGCGAAGAGTCCACCCATCCACAGGCAGGCGCCGACCAGGTGCAGGATCAGACTGTTCGTGGCGACGTCGTGGCTTCCGCCGGTCGACGAATGCCCTGCCAGGGCGGTCGGCATCAACGTCAAGATCGACAGGGGCAAGACGATCAGCGTCCAGGTCCATCGCAGGGCAATGCGTGCGACGATCGCGCAGATCAACGCAAAGATCGCGGTCCACAACCAGGACCGAGCGTCGGCGACCTGATCAAATGCCGTGATGATCCGGTCGGGACTCAACGTCTCCGACAGCGGATACCCCGACGTGTCCGAGATGGTCAGCGGGATCATCAGCAGGGCCGCCACCGCCCAGATCAGTGCGCCGACCGACGCGGACTTGATCGCCCGATATCCGCCCACGTCGAGGACGCCGTCGGATTGTGGCGGCACGAAGAATGCTGCGAACAACGCGCCGCCGACTGCGATCACCGCGCCGATCTCACCAATCGTCTGAACGGTGGGCAGCCCATACCGCGTCAATGTCCCCGGGTCTCCGACACCGGCGAGATCCAGTGCGTCGCCGGCGGAGACCGCGGTGACCGCCACCGCAACAGAAGCTGCCACCCAGGCCAACACCCAGCCAATGCTTGCTGCCGCACTGCGGCGGATATCGATCGAATCGGGACTGGGTGTGCTCACCCCTTCAGGGTAGGCACCGCCCGACTGTGACTCGCGTCCGCCTGTGTTCGCGCGTGCCGATATACTCGCCTGCGCCGGTCATCGGCACGCCTCCGTAGCTCAGGTGGATAGAGCAAGAGCCTTCTAATCTCTAGGTCGCAGGTTCGAGTCCTGCCGGGGGCACCTGGTTTCCGCTTGCGCGATCACCTGCCCACCTGGGCAGGTGATCAGTCCTCGGGAAGTGCCGCGAAAGCCTTCTTTGTGCTTCGGTACCAACCCAATCCCGCGACGGGTCGCTTCCACCTGCCCTGCATATCCTTCAGCGCACCTTCGTGCGTGGCGTCGCCCTTCTCCACCATTTCCTTCAAATGGCGGTCTTGGGCGTGGATGACGTCGTCCGCCTTGTCGCCACGGAGTTCAACCTCGCACGGCCCACCCAGTTGCTTACATGTCATCGTCTTCATGGCTATACGACCTCCCAGGTCTGGCGTGGACATCGCTTGGTTGATGTCCTACCGGTGACGCTATCCGCGCGTTCGCGGCCCACGCTTCTCGATTCCTGATCGATGCGGTTGGGTGACCGACTGCCGGATGTTATCGTCGATGTGACGTCTGACACACGGAGGCCTCAATGCACCTGTGGATCCAAGGTCACATCGTGGAACGACTCACGTTCGACGACACTCTGACGTTCTTCTTCAACGACCACTGCGAGTTGGTGCTGTGGACGCCGTTCACGTTGACGTCTCCGCCCATCGGCGGACTCGGTGTCGAACACGACAGCATCAACCCTGCGAATGTCATCGACGAGCAACGACCACTCTTCACAATGCTTGGCAATCGAGCCGAGGTCGTGGAGTGCAACGACGACGGCGATCTACACATCGAGTTCGGCGACGGCAGCGCCATAGATCTGCCCAGCGATCCCGAACAGACATCATGGGAGCTTTTCGCCAAACGATACGGATACGCGACCTGCGAGAAGACCGGTCAGATCCGCATCATCGAACACAATCACGCGGCCACCTGACCGAGATTCCGAGCCGTTCAGGCGGCGCCTCGTCGCGGTGTCGATCCGGCCCACGATTTCGCATACTCGTCGACGTACTCCTGCCCGCTGTGCTGGGCAAGGATCCGCATCAATGCGTCGGTCGCGCCGCGATAGTTGCTGGTCGCATACGGTGAGAGATCGAAGGCCGGCAATATCTCGACGACCACACGGCCACGACGCCACCACCTCACGCCCGCCACCGGCCGCGTCCCGGTGATCGCCACCGGGACAACTGGTATCCCGTTGGCAATGGCCACCCTCGCCACTCCTGTCCGACCGCGATACATGCGCCCATCCGGCGACCGGGTTCCCTCCGGATGTATTCCCCACACCTTCCCGTCGCGCACGATAGAGGTAGCCGCCGATATGGCCGATGCCGCAGCATGCCCACCTGTCCGGTCCACCGGGATCTGTCCGAGTGCGGTGAAGAACCAACTCTGGAAACGGCCCACCGTCCCGGTTCGGGTGAAGTAGTCCGACTTGGCAAGGAAGAAGACCTGCCTGCGGGCAGCCAGTGTCAGATAGAAGGAGTCGATCACCGCCAAATGATTGGCGGCCACGATCGCCGGACCGGTCGACGGAACATTATGGCGTCCAACAATTTTCGGTCGCCCGAGCACATACAGCACCGGACCGACCAGGACATGGCGACAAACCCGATAGGCAACCGCACTCGTAAACGACATAGACAGTGTCTACCCCATCCTCCTCGCTTCCATCGGCCGCTTCGGTCCAACCCCTGTCGGACTGCCCCGCTATGCTCCGAACACAGATTCGATCACGTTGTTCGGGGGAACCACATGCTTGAAACAAACGACATTGCGGGCTTTCGAGATGCCTTGCAACATATGCTGTTTGATCTTCCCGCTGCCGATTCGGTAGATCAGATCACGGCACTCGAAGACCTCAAGGCCGCTTGCGCCGCAGCCCAGGCAAGGGCGACCATGAACCTCTACAGCAGGCGCCGTGAGGAACATCGAGAACAAGGGGTGCCCGGCAAGAAGGTCGGTGCAGGCATCGCATCGGAGGTCGGACTGGCCCGACGAGTCTCGCCCCATCGAGGGGGCCGATACCTGGGTTTCGCCCGGGCTGTGGTCGATGAAATGCCCCATACGATGGCCGCACTCGAATCGGGTCACCTTTCCGAGTGGCGTGCCACCATCCTGGTTCGCGAAACGGCCTACCTCGATGTCGCGGACCGGGTCGCCATCGATGCCGAGCTATGCGCCGATCCGGACGGACTGCAGGGCGTCGGCGACAAGGCACTCACAGCTCGCGCCAAAGCACTTGCTTATCAACGAGATCCACACGCAGTTGTCGCGCGTGCCGCCAAAGCGTCCAAAGACCGCCGGGTCACCTCGCGACCTGCACCCGATTCCATGGCAACGGTGAGCGCACTCCTACCGGTCGCCCAGGGCGTCGGAGTGATCGCTGCCCTGCGTCGAGCAGCTGATCTGCACCGCGGTGACGGCGATGGCCGCTCCCGGGATCAGATCATGGCCGACGTCTTGTTCGAGCGGGTCACCGGCAGCGCCGCCGCCGACGGCCCACCGATCACGGTCAACTTGGTCGTATCGGATGCCGCATTGTTGGGTGACGCCGACGACGCCGCCCATGTCGACGGGTACGGCCCGATCCCGGCCGGCATTGCTCGCCAACTGGTTGCCGCGGCCGCCGACCGCGACACAAGGCTCACGATCAGGCGGTTGTTCGCGAAACCAGCCACCGGCGTGCTGGTGGCCATGGAATCAGTCGCCCGAATATTTCCCAAGGCACTGGCACTACTGGTCCGCCTACGCGATCAGATCTGTCGCACCCCATACTGCGATGCCCCGGTACGGCATACCGACCATGTCACGCCCCATAGCATCGAGGGACCCACGACCAGCGAGAACGGACAAGGGTTGTGCGAGGACTGCAATTACGCAAAGCAGGCACCGGGGTGGCATTCGGTTACGCAGCCATCGAAAACCCAGCGGCACTCGATAGCCGTCACAACACCCACGGGTCATCGCCACATCTCCGTCGCGCCTGAGCTCCCGCGTCCTGCCACACCGTTGCCCATGTGCCGACGGCGAAGCGACACCCACAGTCGGCTCGAGGCGAGCCTTCTCGAGCTCATGGCGGCATGATTTGGATCAATACGCAGGTCAACCATATGAACTTCTGGTTATATGAACACCATTGCATAGTGCCGCGTTGCATGGGTATTGTGCAGAGGTGGCACTCGAACACGCGATCATGACCTCGCTAGCCGAGCGACCGGGCACCGGCTACGAAATCGGCCAGCAGTTCAGCCGGTCGATCGGCCACTTCTGGTCTGCCACACACCAGCAGATCTATCGGACGCTCAAGAAGCTCCACTCCGATGGATTGGTCAGTTTCGAGTCGGTTGCGCAAGACGGCAGGCCCGACAAAAAGGTCTACACGCTCTCCGCCAAAGGCCGCGCCGCACTGAGTGATTGGGTCGGAACACCCACCGAGCCCCAACAACTCCGCGACGAATTGGGCGTGAAGATCAGGGCCGCCGAAGCCGCAGATCTACCCCAGCTGATCAGTGAACTACGCCGCCAACGCACCCTCCACGAAGAACGCCTGCGTCTCTACCAAGAGTTCGAAAAGAACGACTATCCCGATCCGAGCGCCCTGAGCCTGCGCAAACTCAAACAACACCTCGTGCTGCGTGGTGGCGTGCGCATCGAAGTCGGTTTCATCGACTGGTGCGACGAAGTGATCGCGGCACTCGAAGGTGTCCTCGACTCATAGCCCCACAGCTGACAACACGGCCAGCCCCCGTGACGAAGGAAGGTCTTGCAATGACAACTCCATATCCAAAGCTGTTCGAACCGTTGACGATCAACAAAACCGTGTTGAAGAACCGCATCATCATGGGATCGATGCATACCGGTCTCGAAGATCGCATCTGGGACACCGACAAGCTCGCCGCCTACTACGCCGAACGTGCGCGCGGTGGCGCCGGTCTGATCATCACCGGTGGCATCGCACCGACCCGCGCAGGACTTCTCCTGCCCTTCGGGAGCAAACTCACCAACAAGGTCGACGTCATCCGGCACCGGCGCCTGACCAACGCCGTGCACAAAGAGGGCGGCAAGATTGCAATGCAGATCCTCTACGCCGGTCGCTACGGATATACACCGCTGAAGTTCAGTGTCAGCTGGGAGAAATCGCCGGTTCACCCCTTCCAGCCGATCAAGATGAACGATGCGCTCATCAAGCACGCCATCTGGTCGTACGGTCGCTGCGCAAAACTCGCCAGAGATGCGGGTTACGACGGCATCGAGATCATGGGCGGCGAGGGTTACCTGCTCAACACCTTCCTCTGCAAGCGCACCAACAACCGCACCGACAAGTGGGGTGGTAACACGGAGAACAGACAGCGGATCGTCGTCGAGATCGCGAAGGAGATCCGCAAGAAGGCCGGCCCCGATTTCATGGTGATCATGCGCCAGTCGATCGCCGATCTGGTCAAAGACGGCCAGACGTGGGACGAAATCGCCTCACTGGCACGCAAACTCGAGGCTGCCGGCGTCGACGCCATCAACACCGATATCGGCTGGCATGAGGCGCAGGTACCCACGATCGTCACGTCGGTTCCGCGTGGCGCGTTTGTCAGCTACACCGAGCGCTTGCGCGAAGAGGTGTCGATCCCGCTGATCGCCTCGAACCGGATCAACACACCTGAACTCGGCGAAGAGATCCTCGAAGGCGGACGGGTCGACGCCATCTCGATGGCCCGACCACTGCTCGCCGATCCCGAGTTCGCCAACAAGGCACAGCAGGGCCGCGGCGACGAGATCAACACCTGCATCGCATGCAACCAAGCCTGCCTCGACCACGCATTCGTGGGCAAGAAGGTCTCGTGCCTGCTCAATCCACGGGCTGGGCGCGAGACCGAATTGACCCTCGGCGCCACCCGCAAGGCCAAGCGTGTGGCAGTGGTCGGCGCCGGCCCCGCCGGGCTCTCCGCCGCTGTCGCCGCCGCCCAGCGTGGACACAACGTCCACCTTTTCGAGGCCGGCGAACACATCGGCGGCCAGTTCTCGATCGCGGCCAGGATCCCGGGCAAAGAAGAGTTCTCCGAGACCATCCGCTACTACAAGCGACAGCTCGAAGTCACCGGCGTGCAGGTACACCTGAGTACCTGGATCACCGCCGATGAACTCATCGAGCAAAAGTTCGACGACGTCATCGTCGCCACCGGTGTCACACCCCGAATGCCGGACATCCCGGGCATCGACCACCCGAAGGTGCTGTCGTACGCCGATGCCGTCCTCGGTCGCGGTGAGATCGGAAAGACCGTCGCGGTGATCGGCGCCGGCGGAATCGGATTCGACGTCAGCGAGTTCCTCATCGTCGACGACTCCCCCACCCTGAACATCAAGGAGTGGGAGCAGGAATGGGGCATCACCGACGACCTCACCGTTCCGGGGTTTATCGGAAAGCCACGGCCGACTCCGGCCACCCGCAAGGTCTACCTCGTCCAGCGCAAGCCCGGGGGCCAAGGTAAGACCCTCGGCAAGACGTCCGGTTGGGTCCACCGCGCCACCATCAAAATGAAGGGCGTGGAACAGATTTCGGGCGCCACCTACGACAAGATCGATGACGCCGGGCTGCACCTGGGTTTCGCTCCGAAAGAAGAAGGCGGGGATCGCACCACCCGCATCCTCGACGTCGACACCGTCGTGGTCTGTGCCGGACAGGAATCGGTGCGCGATCTGATCGACCCGTTGACCGTCGGGGGTGTGAACACCCACGTGATCGGTGGCGCCGATGTGGCCGCCGAACTCGACGCCAAGCGTGCAATCCGCCAAGGTACCGAGGTCGCCGCGAGTATCGTCTGACCCAGCGAGAGGGGTCGCGATGGCCACGCCATTTCCGGATAGACGTTGGGGTTCCGAAGATTCCCGACTGAAATCGTTGGCGCTGGCCTTCGCGGCCACCCCCGCGGGATCGTTGGCGATCCGGAAGCTGACGCCGATCGACCGACGGTTGATGAGCCGGACCAACGGTAAGTACACGACGCTCGGTCCGATCGGCGCTCCGACCATGTTGCTCACCACCGTCGGCGCAAAGAGCGGTCAACGGCGGACGTCGCCTCTCATTTTCTACCGGGAAGATCCGGAGCTGTTTGTGGTCGGCTCCAACTTCGGGCAGGCCCACCACCCCGCATGGACCGCCAATCTGCTGGCGAACCCGGGTGCGTGGGTCAACATCGACGGGAGCGAGATCGAGGCCACCGCCACACCTCTCGAGGGCGCTGAGAAGGTCCGGATCTTCCACGAGTTCGAAACGATGGCCGACGTATATCGGGTCTACAACGGTCGGACGTCCCGCGAACTGCGCCTCTTTCGCCTGACCGCCGTATAACACTTGACCGCCGTATGGCCGGACACCGTTACGATCTGCGCCATGGGTATTCCGCAGCCGTCGTTGTCCGCGCGTGCCGTTGTCACCGGGGCCTCGTCCGGGATCGGGGCCGCACTTGCCACCGAGTTGGCGCGCCGCGGCCATGGACTGATCCTCGTCGCCCGTCGCGAAGAGATCTTGAATGCGACCGCTTCCGACCTCGGTACCGAGTTCGGTGTCGAGGTCGAGGTACGTGCCACCGACCTGTCCGATCCCGTCGCCACCACCGCACTCTGCGACGAATTGGCCCGGCGTGAGATCTCCATCCTGTGCAACAACGCCGGAATCGCAACATTCGGTGCACTCGCCGACCTGGATCCGGACTACGAACGTGCTCAGGTCCACCTGAATGCGGTGGCCGTCCACGACCTCACGTTGGCGGTGTTGCCCCAGATGGTCGGCCGGGGCTCAGGCGGCATCCTCATGGTCGGTTCCGCTGCGGGCAACATGCCCATCCCCCACAACGCCACCTACGCCGCGACAAAAGCATTCGTGAACACCTTGTCCGAGTCCCTGCGCGGCGAGGTCGCCGACCAAGGCGTACACGTGACGTTGCTGGCACCGGGACCCGTTCGCACCCAGACCCCTTCGCCGGAGGAAGCCAGCACCGTCGACCGGCTGGTGCCGGACTTCCTCTGGAACTCGAGCGAGTACGTGGCCAAGATGAGCCTGGATGCGCTGGAACGCAACAAGATGCGCGTGGTACCGGGCTTGTTGTCGAAGGCGATGTCGGTCGCGGGCGGCTACAGCCCACGTAAGTTCACCGCCCCGATCGTCGGCGCCTTCTACCGCAAGTTCGGTGACTGACGGGCCGATCATCCACCCACTCGGCCCACTGGCCTCGGGCAACGGGTATCGCTGAACTAGGGTGATGTGATGCAAGACAAACTTGTGTGGATCGACTGCGAGATGACCGGCCTGCAATTGGGCAGTGACAAACTCATCGAAATCGCAGCTCTGGTCACCGACAGCGAACTGAACATCTTGGGCGACGGCGTAGACGTTGTCATCCATGCCGACGACGACGCCTTGGCAGCGATGCCGGACGTCGTGAAGAAGATGCATGCCGCCTCCGGCCTGACCGAAGAGGTGCGAGCCTCCACGGTCACCCTCGAGGAGGCCGAGAAGATGGTGCTGGAGTATCTGCGCTCGCAGATCGGCTCCGCCGGCGCGGCACCCCTCGCCGGTAACTCCATCGCCACAGACCGCGGTTTCATCACCCGGGACATGCCGAAGCTCGACAGCTACCTTCACTACCGGATGGTGGACGTCAGCTCCATCAAGGAGTTGAGCAGGCGCTGGTACCCGAAGGTCTACTTCGGCCAGCCGCAGAAGGGCCTGGCGCACCGAGCGCTGGCCGACATCCGCGAATCCATCCGCGAGCTCAAGTACTACCGCGCAACGGTGTTCGTACCGCAGCCCGGACCGGACTCCCCCGCCATCGAAGAAGTGACAAAAACACTCGGTCCGGCTTGATGAACCGCAGGTCAGGAACCGATTGGAGTTTCTGCCCGGCATACCGCTAAAGTTAGTTCCGGTCCCGCTCAGCGGGTACCGATGGTGGGCGTAGTTCAGTTGGTAGAGCACCAGATTGTGATTCTGGCTGTCGCGGGTTCGAGTCCCGTCGTCCACCCAAACAGAAACGGTCTATCGCGCTTCGGCGCGGTAGACCGTTTCTGCGTTTGCCCGCCATCGCCTCCGCGGCAACGAGATCCCCGGCCCGGAGTTTCGGTCCTCATTTCCCCGCAGCGGCCTTCGTTGTCCCACTGCGACACCCGATTCGGGTACGACGGATTCAGGGGCTCATATGACAAACGCCGGGCAGTAACCGTCTCTCGACGATCACCACCCGGCGTCTACGGTCCATGACAGGGACCAACCGGAAAGCAGCCTGAATCAGGCGTTGCCCTTCTTCCAGGTCTCCCAGGGGATGTTCCAGTCACCGAGGCCATCGGTGCCCGACAGCTCGGGACCGACCGTGTTCTTGACGGTGACGATGTCGCCGCGCAGCGAGTTCTGCACCCACCACAGGGCATTGTCCGGACTGACGTTCAGGCAGCCGTGGCTGGTGTTCTCGCTACCCTGCGCGTACATCGACCACGGGGCGGAGTGGATGTAGATACCGCTCCACGACATCTGGGTCGCGTAATCGACGTCGAGTTTGTACCCGGCCGGAGAGTTCACCGGAACTCCGTAGGTCGACGAGTCCATCACGATCTCATCGAGGCGGTCTCCGATGATGTACGTGCCGTTGTCCGTGGGTGTCGAATCCTTGCCCATCGAAGTCGGCATGGTCTTGATCACCTCACCGTTCTCGGTGATGGTGATCGTCTTGGTGTTGTCGTCTGCGACAGCGATCAGTTCACGACCGATGGTGAAGTTCGTTTTGAGGTTTTCCTGACCGAACAGGCCGTCCCCGAGGTCGATTCCGTAGGTGTTGATCGCGACATCGACCTTGGTGCCCGGCTTCCAGAAGTTCTCCGGCCGCCAGCGCAGTTCGGTGTCACTGAGCCAGTAAAACGCACCCTCGGTCGGCGGATCGGTCTTGACGGTGATCGCGTCCTGCGCAGCCCTGCGATTCGGGATCGACTCGTCGAAGCGAATCGAGACAGGCATTCCGACACCGACGGTCGAACCCTTCTCCGGCAGTAGATAGGCCTGGGTCAAGTTGTTCGGCGAGCTGGTCGTGAATGTCCGGCTCGATTGGGTCTTGCCGCCGATGCCCTTGGCGTCGGCGACGAGCGTGTACCGCTTGTTGTAACCGAACGAGCCCGCCGGGACCGTCCACGTCTTCTGGTCGTCCGACATCACGCCCGGCACGACCACGCCGGCTGTGTTGGTGATCTTGACATTGGTCAGGCGACCATCATTTGCGGTCACCTGCACGGGTGCACCCGGCGCGAAACCGACGTCGCCGTCGATGACGGGCTCGTTCGCGAGGCCGGTGACCTCGACCGCGGGCTGCAGCAGATCGTCGAACGGTGTTGTGCTGACGACCTGATCGCTGTACTTCGGAGGCTTGGGATCAGAAGAGCATGCCGACGCGACACCTGCCAGTGTCACCAACAGAATCAACAGAACCGTGGGCGTACTCGCCCTCCGGGTCACAGAGGCCTGCCTGAACCCCATCACACTCCCAAGATCTGACTAAGGCCCGACGACGCGGGCAAGAAACTAACTAGGCGAAAGTGTACGTGTTAAACCCGACGTGCATGAAACAATAATCAGCCGATATTGTGACGCTCACTACACGAAGCCCGCTGCGGACCAGTGGTTTCCACGCCCCTCGAGCGGGTCGACCAGGCGATTTTTATTTCCGAGGGTCGGCCTGATAGCGTTCTATCTCGCAAGACGAAGTGAAGAACACGGTAAGAAGCAAGCGCCATTAGCTCAATTGGCAGAGCAGCTGACTCTTAATCAGCGGGTTCGGGGTTCGAGTCCCTGATGGCGCACAACAGAGTTGAACCCCCAGGCAACTGGGGGTTTTTCTTTTGCCCGAATGACGTTCGGCCGCAGCAATCCAACGACTGCACATCGCCGATCAGGGACCCTTCATCGCGGGTGTCCGCCGATTCTCCGACTGGCCCTAAAACCACAAACGCCCACCAGGTGATCATTGGTCACCGGGCGGGCGTGCGAGGACGGCGGTCCCCCGCCATTCATTCGTTCAGCTGACGATCTTCTTGATCACGATGGCGACCACGACCACGCCCACCGCGATCAGCGTCCCGGCGACCACCGGTTTGCGGACGGTGGCCACGACGGTCGCCTTGGCGTCATCGGCCAGGCGCTGCGGGTTGGCACGGGTGGCCAGAGCGTCGAGTGTCCCCGCCAGTTCATCGCGGGCCCGCTCGATATCGCGTTCGATGCTGTCGGTGTCGCGTGCCACAGGTCCTCCATCGGTACAGTGCCGTCCGCGCCGCAGATTGCGGGCGTGGATCGGTCCGGTCAGGTCTTCTGCTCTACGGTAGTTCACCGACCATGTTGCACGTGTTGCGCCACACTGTTTACTTACTCGGCTAGCCTGAGTTCGATGACTGAGAACACACGCTTGGCTGTGGGCGACGACGCCCCCGATTTTTCCCTGCCCGATGCCGACGAGAACATCGTCTCGCTCGCGGACTACCGCGGTCGGCAGGTGATCGTCTATTTCTATCCGGCAGCGAGTACACCCGGTTGCACCAAGCAGGCCTGCGACTTCCGCGACAGCCTTGCCGAGCTCAACACCGAGGGCATCGATGTCATCGGGATCTCGCCCGACAAGCCGGCCAAGCTCGCGAAATTCCGCGATGCGGAAAACCTCACGTTCCCGCTGCTGTCCGATGTGGACAAGTCGGTCCTGACGGCCTGGGGCGCGTTCGGTGAGAAGAAGATGTACGGCAAAACGGTGACCGGCGTGATCCGCTCCACCTTCCTTGTCGACGCGGACGGCAAAATCGCTGCTGCCCAATACAATGTGCGGGCCACCGGCCACGTGGCCAAGCTGCGCCGCGACCTCTCGGTCTGACCGGAGGCAAGCTCGTTCATGGTGGAGCGGCAGCCGGGCCCCGGGCACGGAACCACTGGTGCGCTGAAGACCAGCGCTCCGGGATCCGGCGCGTCCCGGCTGCTCAGTGCCGAACCGCTGGTCCCCCGCAAGCGACCAACGCAGCAACGTAGTCAGCTGCGTTTCGACGCGATGTTGGCCGCTGCGCGGGAGCTGCTCATCGAGGTCGGGTTCGAATCACTGACCTGCGAGCACATCGCAGCCCGTGCCGATGTCCCGATCGGCACCCTCTATCAGTACTTCGCGAACAAGTACGTGGTGGTCTGTGAGCTCGACAGAGAGGATGCTGCCGGGGTTCAGGATGAGCTGGCGACGTTTGCCGCGGAGATCCCGTCGCTGGACTGGCCTCGTCTGCTGGAGAAGTTCATCGATCACCTCGCCCGACTCTGGCACGACGATCCGTCCCGGCGGGCCGTGTGGCTGGCCGTTCAGTCGACTCCGGCCACCCGAGCCACCGCGACAGTCCACGAACGCGCCCTGGCCGCCCAGGTGGCGCGCATCATCGCGCCGTTGACACCGCAGCGCGACCGCCGGGCCCTGATGTCGGAATTGCTGGTACACACGGCGTATTCGTTGCTCAGTTTCTCGGTGCAGGAAGGCCACAACCACGCCGATACCGTGGCCGAACTCAAACTCATGCTCGGGCGATACATGATGCTCGAAAACCCCGAAAGCCGCCAGACCACAGAGTGATCCGGCGGCTTTCCGCGAGCGGGTGATTCAGTCTTCTTTCGGGGCCTCTTCGATGATTGCCACAGCTGCTGCCATGTCGCCATCATGGGTCAGCGAGATGTGCACAACGGTGCCTTCCAGATGCCCGGCGATCTCGCCGCCCAGTCTGATCGCAGGCCGACCCCACGTATCGGTGACAACCTCGATGTCGCCGTGCCGGATCATCGGCAACAACGGCTTTCGCGCGAACCGACTCACCGACCAGGCCTTGATGACGGCTTCCTTTGCCGCCCACCGGGCAGCCAGATGCCTGGCGTCATCGCCGGTGCCGGATGCAGAGTCGCGACGCTCCCCCACCGTGAACCGGTCGGCGAATGTGGTGCCCGGCTGCTGCAGCTGCTCGGCGAAGCCGGGGATCGACACGAGGTCGATCCCCACTCCGATAACCGTCATGACTCAGTAGTGTCCGTTGACCGACAGTCGGGCGTCACCGTCGAGCAGCATCGCCGCTTCCTGGTCACCCTCGTATGCGCTGTCGTCGAACCGCCGGTTCGGCGGCCGCTGGTACGCGGGCTTTCCACCGAACATCGACTCCAGCAGACGCTGCTGGCCCAACCGTGAGCGCTCTGCAGCCGCGGTCCGGTACTGCTCACGCTGAGCCGGATCAAGCGATGCGACAAAGGCTTCCGGATGCACGACGGCGATCAGGCCGGAGACGTGACCGAATCCGAGGCTGGTCAGCAGACCTGCCTTGAGCGCGAACCGGTCACCGAAGTGCAGCGGCTCGGTCGGCCAGACGAGGTGCTTGTACTCCTCCATGGCCTCGTCGACACAGTCCAGGCTGCGGTTCGGCGGGATGACGCCATCGCGCAGCATCTGGCACAGGCCGATCAGCTGGAAGGCAGCGGCACCACCCTTGGCGTGACCGGTCAGCGACTTCTGCGAGACAACGAACAGCGGCGCACCATCGCTGCGGCCGATGGCCGCGGCAAGACGCTCGTGCAGGTTCGCCTCGTTGGGGTCGTTGGCCTTGGTCGAGGTGTCGTGCTTGGAGACCAGCGCCACGTCGTCCGGGCTCACACCCAGTTGGCGCAGCGACCGGGCGAAGCCCGAATCCTTCTGTCCACGAGCCGCACCCAGTGCACCGATACCCGGCGCCGGGATGGACGTGTGGACGCCGTCGCCGAAGCTCTGTGCCCAACCGACGACTCCGAGGACCGGCAGACCCATCTCGGCCGCGACATCGCCGCGGGCGAGCAGGATCGTGCCGCCGCCCTGCGACTCCACGAATCCGCCGCGACGACGGTCGTTGGCGCGAGAATAGCGACGCTCGTTGATGCCCTGTGCGGCCATCTTCGACGACTCCGCGGTGGCCGACATGTCACCGAATCCGACGATGCCCTCGATACCGAGGTCGTCAAAGCCGCCTGCCACTGCGAACAGCGCCTTGCCGAGCTTGATCTTGTCGACACCCTCTTCTACCGAGACGGCGGCGGTGGCGCAGGCGGCGACCGGATGGATCATCGCGCCGTAGCTGCCGATGTACGACTGGACCACATGGGCCGCAACAACATTCGGCAGAGCTTCCTGCAGGATGGCGTTGTCTTTGGCCTCACCGGTGAAGGTGTCGAGGTACAGCGACCGCATCGACGTCATACCGCCCATGCCGGTGCCCTGGGTGTTGGCGACCAGACCGGGGTGGACCCAGCGCATCAGTTCCGACGGTTCGAATCCGGAGGCCAGGAAGGCGTCCACGGTGGCGATCAGGTTCCACAGCGCCACGCGGTCGACCGACTCGGTCATGTCCGCGGACACACCCCAGCGGGTGGGGTCGAATCCGGTGGGGATCTGACCGCCGACGGTCCGGCTGAGCTTGAACTTGCGCGGGACGCGGATCTCGGTGCCCGACATGCGGGTGACCTGCCATTCGCCGCTCTCGGCGTCGACCTTGATCTTGGTCTTGTCGGGAGCCGCGGACAGGAACGACCGCGCCTCGGTCTCCGACGCAACCGAGAAGGTCAGGTCGTTGTCGAGGAACACCGACGTCAGCAACGGCGAGGTGTTGTCGATCATGTCGCCGTCATCGACGTACCGACGAATGCCGCAACGTTCCACCACAGCGTCGTGGTAGCGATCCGCGATCTCCGACTCCGCCACGGGATCACCGGATTCGGCGTCGTACCAGCCCGGCTTCGGGGTGGCCTCCCAGACGATCAGGCCGGTGCTCCAGGCCAGCTCGAGCACACCGGCGGCCGACAGTTCTTCTGCGACCTCCATCTCGAAGCGGGTCCGGCTGCTGCCGTACGGTCCGAGTTCACCGGCGCCCACGATGACCACGAGGTCTTCGGGGCGGGCGTCGATGTTGCCCCACGCCGGAGTGGTCGACTCGGGTGCGCGAGCCGGTGCCGGCAGTGCCGCCACGGTCGGCTCGTCGTCTTCGGTGTCGTCCTCGGTCGCGGCAGCCGCGTCGGCCTGTGCCTGCGCCAGCGCCTTCATGTCGAGCTTGGCGTCGCCGAGCCCACCGGTCAGGTCGAGCTGCAACGGTTCGGTGCGTGCCTGCGCACGCGCCTCGGGAGTGACGGCCTTGAGCAGCTCGGTGGCCATCTCGGCCGTCGACCACGTCTTGACGCCTGCAGCCTCCACGGCGTCGACGAGTCCGTCGTTGTGGCCCATCAGGCCGGTTCCGGAGACCCAGCCGATCAGGGCGTGGGCCAGGGTGACCTTCGAGTTCCACGAATCCTCGGCGTTCCAACGCTTCACCAGCGCGTCGAGTGCAGCCTTGGATTCGCCGTAAGCACCGTCTCCACCGAACATTCCACGGTTCGGGGAACCGGGCAGCACCACGTGCAGGCGGGCCGCCAGGTGATGATCGGCTGCGATGTCACCGAGACCGGCGATCAACCGCTCGACCGACCACAGCAGCACCTTCATCTCGAGCTCGGCGCGACCACCGGCATCGGTGAGGTCACCGGCAACCCGCGGCGCGGCGAACGGGAACAGCAGCGTCGGCTTGAGGGCCGGCTTCACCACACCTGTTTTGCCACCGAGGTTCTCGGTCTGTTCGCTGCCGATCCACGAAACGAGTTCGTCGACGTCGGTGTACGACGACAGGTTGGCCGGAACCACCCAGAGCGCAGCGTTTCCGCGGGCGCTTCGGCGGTACAGCGATTTGAAGAACGCCAGGCGGCCATCGTCCAGACGCGAGGTCGTCGCGACAACCGTTGCGCCGTCGGCCAGGAGCTGCTCGACGATCGCGGCCGCGATCGAACCCTTGCTGGCGCCGGTGACCACTGCGATGTCGTCGGCGTAGGACGACGGCTGTGGATCCTGTGCGGCATGGGCGATCTGGGCGTACAGGCGCGAGTGCTCCTGATAACCGTTGGCCAGGGCCTTGCCCTGCCACCACGTCGCCTGATGGCACACCGTCTCTCCGGCACCGACGAAGCGTGTAGCGATGTCGTAGAAGTCCTGGTCGAGCACATGCTCGTCTTCGATCCACAACCGTGCCAAATCCTCACGGGAGCTGGCCCAGCGATCGTCGATCAGGATCGCGCGACGCTCGTCGAAAGCCGGTGCCACAACGCGTAGCCAGTCCGAACCGAGTTCGGCGTTGACACGCTCGAGGGCGACGGTGTTGTCCTCGGCAGGCTCGCCTGCCGAAACCTCATCGTCAAGACCGAGCTTCTCCAGGATGGTCCTGGCGGCCGAGGCCAGTGCCCCACTGCGTCCGGTGAACTGTTCTGTCAGCTCGCCGAGGGCAGCAGCGTCGATCGTGCCTCCGCCACCACCGCCACCGGCGGCCGGCTTGGACACCAGAATGCCCTTGATGGCGCCGACCTTCGCGACCGCGGCATCGATCAGCGCATCAACGGCGTCGGTGTTGGCCGGTGCCGTCGAGATCAGGTCACCGAGATCGCCACCGCGCACGCTCACGCCGTCACGACTTCCGAGTGCGACCGCAACGGTGGTGTGCAGGGCCCAGCCGGGGCCGAGCTGCCAGACCGAGGTGACGCGGTCTTCGATGTACGACGAACGCTTGCCCGCCGGTCCGAAGACCTTACGGATCTGATCGCCCACCGCGTCGGTGAGCACCGATCCCAGCGGCTTGTAGCCACGGGCCAGCGCGTTCACTGTTGTCGACAGTGCCGGCATCTCTGCTTCGGCGGCGCCGTCGATCGCACCCAAACCGAGCTCGCCACCGATGTCGAGGAGCAACTGGTTGCGACGCGAGGAGACACCGTCACACAGCGCCTCGATGGTGTCGGCCGATCCGATCTGATCGACACGGATCTTGGTCCAGAGCGCGATCACCGAGTTCACGGCGTCGGTCGGACCGAACGAGATGTCGTCCGGGCGCGGACCTGAATCAGCCGGAGCCGCAACAGGAGCCGGAGCCGCCGCGACAGGTGCAGCAGCTGCCGGTGCGCCGGTCTCGGCCGGAGCCTGCGCCACGACGTCGTCCTCGTCCTCGTCGATCTCAGGCGCGCTGTCCTTGGACAGGATGACGTCGGAGTCGCGCTCGATGTTGAGCACCTGGACGATCGCCTGCTGGTAGTCGTCGAGCTTGAGGGTGTTGCCTGCCAGGCCGCTCAGCGTCGGTGCGGACTTCACGCCGACCTCGACGAAGCGCTCCACACCGATACCGCCACGCTCGGCGGGGGTGAACAGCAGATCCTGCGTCTCGATCCACCGGACCGGGCTGGCGAACTGCCAGGCCAGCAGCTCGATCAGGATCACCCGGGTCAGGGCACTGGGCTTTGTGGTCCATGAATCCCAGTCGGCCAGAACCTCGTTCAGCGGCTCGGACGGGACCAGGTCGGCGATCTCCTGGACGAAGTCGCGGCCCAGGTTGAACATCCGCGGAACCAGGTTGGGGACATAGCGGCCGACGAGGATGTCGGGGTCGATGTGCTCGGGAAGCAGATCGTCGAGACGGTGCCGGAAGTCGGGCACACCGGCGCGCAGGACCGTCGAGTGGAACGGCACGTCGATGCCGGGGATGACGATGAACGAGCGTTTGCCACCGGTCTTCGCGCGGCGCACCTCGATTTCGGCTTCGAGTGCTTCCAGACCCTTCACGGTGCCGGCGATGGCGTACTGCGAACCGAGCAGGTTGAGGTTGACGACCTCGACAAACTCGCCGCTGCGCTCACCGATCTCGTTGACGAAGGGGATGACGTCGATGTCGGCAAGACCGAACTGGCTGGGCCGGATCGCCGCCATCTGGTAGTCGCTGCGGCCCTTGGCATCTCGCGGTACCAGATGGTGCATCGCCTCGCCGCGCTGGAAGACGACCTCGAGCACGGCCTCGAGCGGGAGAACCCCGGCACAGGCGGCCAGCGCGTTGTACTCCCCGACCGAGTGGCCACAGGTGATCGCGCCCTCGATGAAGCCTCCGGACTCTTTCAGTTCGGCGATCTGAGCAACACCGAGGGTTGCCATCGCAACCTGGGTGAACTGGGTCAGGAACAGGACGCCGTCGGGATGCTGGTAGGTGGTGCCACCTGCCGACAGCGTGGTCGGGTTGTCGCGGACCACGGCCAGGATCGAGAAGCCCAGTGCATCTCGGGTGTGCTTGTCGGCACGGTCCCAGATCTTGCGGGCGGCTTTGGAGCGGGCGCGGGCGTCGAGACCCATGCCCTTGCTCTGGATGCCCTGGCCCGGGAACGCGTAAACGGTCTTCGGCGGCGCCAGCAGTCCGGTGGCCTGCATGACCAGCAGGTCGCCCACCTTGCAGGTGACCTCGATGATGTCGCGGCCGGCGTCCATGCCGACGCGATCAACGCGGATCGTCACCTCGTCGCCGGGACGGACCATGCCCAGGAACCGGGCGGTCCAGCCCTGCAGTGCACGCGGAACCGGGATCGGGTTCTTGGAGTCGGTGGCCGTCGCCACGTGCTGCGCTGCGGCCGAGAGCCACATGCCGTGCACGATCGGGCTACCGAGGCCGGCCATCTTTGCGGCCGAGTCGTTGACGTGGATCGGATTGTGGTCGCCCGAGACCAGCGCAAAGCCGTGCATCCGCGACGGTGTGGCGACCTTGGCCTCGCGCAGCTTCTTCCGGGTTGCGTCACCGGCCTTGGCACTCAGGGCGCCTCCGGCACGATCCGGATCGGACAGCTCTCCGGCACCGGTGCGTCCCCGCACGGCGAACCGCTCGGTCATCTCTGCGATGACGCGCGATCCGTCGGCGATCGACACGGCGACGGTGATCACGCGACCCAGGTCGGTGTCGGTGACATCGGAAAGTGTTGCGGTCACGGTGAACTCGGCCTTGGTACGGGGCAGCTCACCGACGGTGGATGTCGCGTGGTCGAGGTGGACCAGATCGAGCAGGCCCTCGACGACGGGCGCGCCGTCGTTGGTGGTGGCCGCGCCGATCACGCTGAACACGGTCGGCCAGCAGAGCCCGACGAGGGTGTCGGGGTTGGCAAAGCCACCTGCGCCCTGCGGCAGTGAGGCACTGAGATGTTCGGGCAGCGTGTATGCGGTCACGGCCGCATGGTCGGCGACAGCTTCCGGATCCCAGGTCGCGGTGGTGGTCGCGGTGCGGTCGGCAACCGGGGTCAGCGATCCGCCTGCGGCAACGGTGAGCAGCTGGCGCATCGCACCGGCGGCTGCATCGACGGTCACCTTCGGGGCGCCGCCGTCCAAGATGGAGTTGTCGACGACCATCGGGATCGAGACGATTGCCTTACCGATCGGCACGTTCAGGACAGCACCGTCGTCGGTGCGTTCGAGTACGGCACCGGTGGGCTCGTGCTCACCGCGGTCCGAGGACGGGAACTCCCAGGCATCACGATCGCCCAGCAGCGCAATCGGATTGGCGACCAGACGGCCCGACCACTGGACGTTCAGGGCTTCGATGACGCTGCCGAGGACTCCGTCGACGTCGACCAGTCCGGCCCGCAGCCGGGCACTGATCCGCTGCGGCTGCTCGCCTGCGCCGACCAGATCGGTGACGACCTGGGCCTCGAAACGGTTGAGCAGGTCTCCGACCGGCTCATTGACCCGGGTGATGCCGGCAACGGCAACGGTGCCCGGGATGATGCACACCTCGTCGGCGCTGTAACGGGGGTCGTGGGCCTGCCACAACGAGTCACTGCGCCACCAGCGGCGGACGTCCTTGTCGACAACCGGCACGAAGTTGACCGGCTTGCCCGGGGTGCGGCACAGCTCGAGAAAGAACACCAGATCGGCGGGATGCAACACATCCGTGCCTGCCGACGGATAGACCGCGATCAGTGCATCGATTGCGGCACCGGCGTTGTCGGTCGCCGAACTGTGTCCGAAGAGGGTGGTGATCTGGCCGCGATCGGCATCGTTGAGGCGAGCCTCGGCGCGCTGCAACATCTCGATGAAACGCTGACGCCAGGTGATGTCGGCCCAGGTCGCCTCGCCGGTGGCATCGCCAACGGCAAGCTCGACATAACGTTCGAGCCACTGCTGGTACGTCATCTGCGCGACGTCACCGAAGTACGGCTTGGCGGTTCGGGACAGCGCCTCGATGATCTCGTCGCGACGCTCGGCGACAGCCTCTTCGTCTCCGGCCACGTCGTCGAGCAACCGGCCACAGCGGGAGGCGGCGTTGTCGATCTCGTGGATGTCGGCGCCCAATTGGCTTCGACCGGAGGCCATTCCGGCAGCGGCGTATCCGGCCCCGATCCACTCGTCACACCCCGGGGTGTTGACGAGGAGTTCCTTGACCTGCGGCGAAGTGGTCGCCTCTTTGGTGGCCATGGCGGCGGTGCCAACGAGGATGCCGTCGAGCGGCATCAGCGGGTAGTCGTGCGCGGCAGACCAGGCACCGGTCAGGTACTCGCTGGCGCGCTCGGCGGTGCCGATGCCACCACCGACACAGATGACGACGTTCGGACGGGCCCGCAGCTCACCGTAGGTGGCCAGCAGCAGCGCGTCTAGGTCTTCCCACGAGTGGTGTCCACCGGCGCGGCCACCCTCGATCTGCACGATCACCGGGTAGTGCGGCACCTCGGCGGCGATCCGGATCACCGAGCGGATCTGGCTGATCGTTCCGGGCTTGAATGCGATGTACGGGATATGCGCATCGGCGAGTTCGGACACGAGGGCGACTGCCTCGTCGAGCTCGGGGATGCCGGCCGTCACGATGACGCCGTCGATCGGGGCACCGTTGGCGCGGGCCTTCTGCACCAGGCGCTTGCCGCCGATCTGCAGCTTCCACAGGTACGGGTCGAGGAACAGGGTGTTGAACTGTGCCTGGCGACCGGGCTCCAGCAGTTCGGTCAGTTTGGCGATGTTCGAGGCGAAGATCGCCTCGGTCACCTGGCCGCCACCGGCGAGCTCGGCCCAGTGACCGGCGTTGGCGGCCGCAGCCACGATCGCGGGGTCGACCGTTGTCGGGGTCATGCCCGCCAACAGCATCGGCGAGCGACCGGTCAGACGGGTGAATGCGGTCTCGACGACCTGTCGGCCGTCGGGCAGCGACACGATCCGGGGACGGTAACTGCTCCACGGGGTCTGGACTTCGGGGATGCCACCGGGTGCGAACAGGTTGCGCTGTCCGCCGCGTTGGCTGACGGAGATCAGGCCGATCCCCTGTCCGCGGACCACGGGGACGCTCAGGCGGGTGGCGACATCTCCGGGGCCGAGGTCCAGGATCCACTTCGCGCCTGCGCTGACCACGTCGTCGAGGGCATCAACCCAGTTGACCTGATCGACCAGGACGGCAGCGGCGAGCCGACGCGCGGCGACCTCGTCGATGTCGCAGGCGGCTGCCCATTCGGCGACCAGGTCGCAGGCGGCTTGCAGGGACGGGTGGTGGAAAGCGATCGACACGGCGAGCGGATCGAAGACCGGCGCGAACGGCGAACCGCCGGTGAGCTTCTTCTTGCGGTCCTGCGCCTCCGCGGCGGCGACTGCCTCACACCGGGTGATGAACGCGGCCAGATGACGCGGCGCGCCGGAGAGCACGACCGAACGGCGGCCGTTGATGATCGAGACGACCGGTGCCGACACGCGGTCGGATTCCTGCAGTCCCTGCGCATAGTCGTCGACCAGCACCTGGATGCGGGCGGGATCGACCTGGGTGACCGAGAGCATCGGACTACCCGCGGCGTCCACGGACAGGCCTCGGCGGCGGGCGATCAGCGCGCCGGCGGCGCCGATGAAGTGTGCAACCGCAAGCAGTGCTCCGTCACCCAGTCCGCCGTCGTCGGATGCGGACTTGACGGCTTCTGCGGCGAGCACGCCCTGCGAATGACCGACAGCGGCCACCGGGGGCAATGCGTCGAGGTCGAGTCCCTGCTTGCGGTTCGCGCTGATGGCGGCGAGCTGCGCAAGCAGGATGCCGGGTACCGACACCGGGGCGGCGGCAAGGGCCGAGCCGGCGGGCAAGGTCTCTTCGCTGTTGTGCGCATGCACCCAACTCAGCGGGTGGAAGCCATCGGGGCGCACGGCCGAGAGCTGATCGGAGACCGGCTCGATGAGTCGCTGCGCGGCTTCGACGATCTTGGTGGTGCTGCGGTCGAGATCTGCGTCGATCACCAGTTCGGCGAGCACGGGCAGCCACGGACCGCCCTGTCCACCGAAGCTGACCGCGTAGGGCTCACCTTCGCGCAGTCGGTCGATCAACGATCCATCCGGGCGCGGGGCCCAGGATGAGTTCTCTTCTGCTCCTGCGCGAAACTGGTGAATGGTCACGGGGCTCCCTCATAGCTGTTCAATCTTGATGGTTTGCGGGCGTGACACCGCTCATCGTCTTTGGTTGCGCACCTGCGAGCCGTTCCCACCTGTCAGCGACCACTACGCTGTCGATCATGTTGTGCTCCAACATGATCCATCTCCAGAGCCAGGCCTCGACGCCTGGCGTCGTCAGATGCGCATGGAGACCATGTTTACACACAAAAATGAGGCTTTCCTCATGTTTGAAAGTGACCCGCGGGTATACCCGTCGGTAACCTCGCCGGTAGTCCATTGATGAATATCTGTAGGCAGTCGAACTATCGGAAAACGCCAGTTCACACCGCCCGAACGACCGCTCGGCCGGTGCGAATCGGTCACGTCGAGTTGTTACCAAACCGTGATAATTGAATATGTCACTGATCGCGTCGTTCTCGGCTGCCACTAGGGTGGGCGCATGACGGAGTGCATCTTCTGTGCCATCGCCGACGGTTCATCGCCAGCCCACCTCGTCTACGAAGACGTCGACATCCTCGGATTCCTCGACATCCGACCGGTGCGCCCCGGCCACACCCTGCTGATCCCGAAAAAGCATGCCGCCGACCTCGCCGAGTTGAGCCCTGAACTCGGCGGCAAGCTCTTTGTGGCAGGCCAGAGGATTGCTGCCGCACTGCGGGCCTCTGCCATCGCCGCCGACGGCGTCAACCTCCTGGTCAACGACGGCCGCGCGGCGTTCCAATCGGTCTTCCATTCACATCTGCACGTGGTGCCACGTCACCATGGTGACAAGCTGACCCTGGCAAAAGGGTTGTTGACCAGACGTGACCCCGACCTGCCCGCGACCGCCGCAATTCTGCGTGCCCAATTGGAGAGCTCGACCACCGATGACTGAATCCGCACTCGATCCGGCAATCGCAGATCTGGTGGGAGACGCCGGATGGGTGACGGTCTGCTCGGGCGCCGGAATGTCCGCCGAGAGCAAAGTGCCGACCTTCCGCGACGCGCAGACCGGTCTCTGGGAACGCTTCGATCCGACCGAACTGGCCACACCGGAAGCCTGGTCCCGAGACTCCGCGATGGTCTGGGCCTGGTACCAGTGGCGCGCCAAGCTCGTGCGCTCGACAACCCCCAATCAGGGCCATGTGGCGCTGGCGCAGTGGGCCGAGCGCCGCACCGTCTCGGTGATCACCCAGAACGTCGACGACCTACACGAACGCGCCGGTAGCGAGGTCATCGCACATCTTCACGGCAGCCTGTTCGAACCCCGGTGCTCGAACTGCGAGCTGCCCTACTTCGGCATCGACGCCGATCCGGAGATCGCGACCGAGGCACCGCGCGTGGAACCGCCCTCGTGTCCACAATGCCTGTCAGAAGTACGCCCGGGTGTCGTGTGGTTCGGCGAACCACTCCCCTCCGACGCCTGGGGTCGCGCGGCCGACGCCGCGCTCGGCTGCGACCTGTTGATCGTCGTCGGTACATCGGGTCTGGTCTACCCTGCCGCATCACTGCCCGAGCGAGCTCTCGCCGCCGGCATTCCGGTGATCGAGATCAACCCGGAGCCAACACCTTTGAGGTCATCGGTCACCCACTTCATGCAAACCACCGCTGGCGCGGGCCTTCCCGCACTACTGCGGAAGGTCCGGGCTACCGGTTAGTCGCCGCCGGTCAGCGCCACCGGCACCCACGGGTCGTCAACCGGGCCGCCTGCCAGGTCCGGACCCACCGAATTGGGTCGCACACCGCGCTTTTCGAGTTCATCCCAGAGTCCGTCGAGGGCATGTTCGGGATTGAGCAGATACTCCGATTCCCGTACCCGCCAGAACCGCCAACCACACCGCCGGAGTTCACGCTCGCGTTCCATGTCGGCTCGGGCTTGTTCGGGGGTACTGGTGAACTCGTCACCATCACACTCCACTGCCAGCCTGGCATCGCTGCCGGTGACAACCAGATCGACAACCCGGTTGTTCACCACCACTTTTGGATTCACATAGAATCCGCGGTCGACGAGGTCGACAAAGATCTGCTGCTCGAACAGTGAATCGAAAGGTTCCGTACGTGTGTTCGGGGTGACGCCGGTCGGCATCGGATCAACCAGGGCGCCTTCGGTCTTCTGCATGTAGGTCAGCAGCGAGTACCGCAGATCGTTGTCCTTGAGATCGTCCGGCTGAACCGAATGGACGAGCCACAGCTGTTCCATCGCGCGAGATGCGGCAACATTGATGCGCCGCTGAGATTCACTGCGCCGCAGAGCATTCACGTTGGTGTCAGGGCAGACCACCATCGACAGGAACACCACATGCCGTTCGTCGCCCTGGAAGTCCGGCGGTGTGCCGATCCGGAGGTTGCGGTCCCGCCACACCTGCGGATCGAGCGCTTCCCGCAGCATCTGGGTGAGAAGGTCCACCTGCCGTTGACCTTGCAGTACCACCACACCGAAGGACATGCCGTCGTAGCGGGGATCCTCCATGCATTCGGTCACAACACCGACCAACGCCGCGGCCTCGTCGGCATTGACCAACGAGGAGTTGGTTCCGGTACTCCTGGCGTTCTCGACGTAGCGGGTACGCAACGGCGGCAACCTGTCGGCACCGAACTGGCGCACCGGGATCAGCGGCGAATCCGGATAGAACTGCCGACTGGAGAACTCGATGATCTCCGGCATCGACCGGAAGTGTTCGCGCAGGCGCACCACGTGACCGAACCTGGTCCGAAGCATCGAGAACAGGCTCGACCGCGGAGTCAGGCTGTCACGCATGTACTGCGGGATGTCGGGCAGGTAGGTGTCGAGCTTGGCAAACACCTCTTCCATCCCCGAGCCGCCGAAACCACCCGGTGCACACTGCCGGTCGTCGCCGACGACGATCACCCGCGGTGCCAGCCAGAGCAGGAACAGACTGGAGATGTCGGCCTGGCTGGCCTCGTCGACGATGACCACATCGAATGAGTTCTGTGCGGGCGCAACCGAACTGAGGACCTGGGCGATCGGCATGATCCACGCCGGAACCGCAGTCTGTGCCTGCGCCATCGCGGAGCGCGCTGCCAGCCGGAAGCGCTCGGCGTGTTTACCCGAACCCTTACCGATGTTGGTGATGTGGTCGCGATAGGACTGCAGTGCCTGCACCTGACTGACGGTCATGTGCTCCAGGCACTCCCGCCAAGCGCATGCCGCAGCCAACCGGGCGGTGAAGTGGGTGATATCCGCCTCGACCTCATCGAGATCCGCTTCCAGGCGGCTCTCTCGGTCGGGGTCGCTGCGCTCTTGGGCCCACTGGTAGGCGCGTCGCCACGACCAGGCGGCATCGAGATCTTCGAGCCGGTCTTCCCATACGGGATCAGTTGCGGTCTCGACAAGAAGCTTGACAAGGGCAGGCGCCTTCGCCTTCAGTCTCAATTCCAAAAGATCGAGCGCGCCCTGGTTTTCGAGTTCGACGCGGGCGGTGTGCCACGCCCGGCGAGCCTCCAGGACCGCATCGGCGTCCGCTGCCCGTACCGCTGCCAGTAGCGCGTCCCCTTCCGGCGACGGGCCCTTCTCGACCTCGGCCGACAGTGCACGTGCCACGTCGTCGAGTTCACGTCGTGCCAGGACACCGTCGTTGGCCGCGGCGATCGCACCGGCCTGCCGCGCAACCTCTTCGACCTCGTCGATGCTCTTCGGGCGCGGGCCGCCGGGGCTGATTGCATTGAGCTCACGGACCAATTGGTCACGGCCGGTGAGCAACTCGGAGACCCAGCCCAGTTGTCCGTCGAGACGTACCAACCGTCCGAGTTGCACCGATCGAGTGCCGGACGTATCCATCGGCACGCCCACCTCGGACAAGATCGCCTGTACGCGATTGACCGCATCGAGCACGCCGAGATGATCGGCCACCAGACGCAGCGACGCCGCATCCGTCGGTTCACGCCCGTCCACGGTGAAGGTGGCACCGAGATCTTCGACTGCCTTCTGCTCCTGCGCTTTTCGGAAACGTGCCCGCCACTGGCCACCGGACTCGAGGTACTCGGCCGCCTTCTCGTAGAGCACCGCATCGCCGGGCGCGGCACCGTGGCCCTCGACCGTGTGGGTGCCGATCCGGGTGTCACGTTCGGTGGCGTCGTCGATCACCGCAGAGAGTGCGGTGACGCGATTCCACAGGTAGGAGGCCTCACCCGAGAGCAATCGGTCTGCCATCTGCTGCAGATGCGGTGGGAACGTGCGGACTTCGCGCACGGCGGCGCCGAGTCGATCACACCTTGCCTTCACACGCAGCAGACGGGCACTGTCGACATCGGCCAGGATCGCGAGCAGCGAACCGCTGCCGACCATCTGCTCGGTGGGTCGATTGCGCACCCGGTTACAGATCGACTCGAGTTCCATCGTTCCGGGCAGGACCAGGTCGAGGTCGGGTAGATGCTGGCCGATCCGGCTCGCCCACTGCTCGGTGCGACGACCCAGTAGCTCGAGCAACCGATCGAACTCTTCACGCTCCAGCGGCGGCAACGGGCTGTGCAGCGGTCCCGGCAACCAATCATGTTGCACGGCAACATCATTGCACTGCCGGACGATGCCGGCGGCGGTACCGCTGTAGCCGGCCGCGACCCACTCGTGCTTTTCGGTCTCGGACTCGCGCAGCTGCCAGATGTCCCGCAGGATCTGTTCCCGCTTGGACCGGGCCTGGTCACGCTTGGACCGCAGGTTCTTGATCTCGCTGGTCGCCACCCGCGACTGGAAGCTGCCCTTGCGATTGGCGATGGCTTCCACGCTGTCGATCAGCGATTGTGAACCGTCTTTGGTGACGTCGGTGATCGACACAGCCAACTGCTGTACTTCGACGGGCAGTTTGTCACGCAGTACGTGCAAGGCCTGCGCCTTTTCGGAGACGACCAGTACCCGCTGTCCTTTGGCCAGCAGCGCGGTCATCAGATTGGCGATCGTGTGGGTCTTCCCGGTTCCGGGCGGACCCTCGACCACCACGCCGCTGTCGAGACCGAGCTGGGCCAGGATGTCGCGCTGCTCGACGTTGGACGGCAACGGATAGAGCGCATCCTCGATGAGTTCTTCAGCCGACATCGCGCCACTGTCACGCAGACGTCGAACACGCTCCTCTGCCTCGACCGGTTCGACCAGCTGGGCCAGACCGATCGGGATCTCGTTCGACTCGTCGCGCAGAGCCGCGATCATCGACTCGTAGTAGTCGAGCAAGGGGGCGAAGCCACGTCGTCGGAGTACCAGCGCGGGCTCCAGGTCGACCTGGACCGACGCCGGGTCATCGGCAACCGCACGGCGCCATTTGGTGAAGAACTTCTCGATCGAGTCCGCAACCGGTGAGCGCGTGGTGGCCAGCTGGCCGGACAGTTCGGCCGAGACAGTCAGATCGAAACCGTCGAAACCGGTCAGCAGGTGGCCGGCGTGCAGTTCAGGTTGCGAGCCTCCGGCGAGCTTGACGGTGATGATGCCCGCGGTGTGGTCATGGACGGCGACAACGGGCTGGGTCACGAGATGCTCGCGGACCAGAAGCGGGTCGCCATACGTCAACAGCCCCGAGGCGAGCACCAGTTCCAGTGACTCAGGACGCTCGGCCAATTCGTCGACCGCCTGCGCGAGGAGGTCATACGCGGTGTTCTGCGCTGGATTGTCGCGCGAGAGCTCGGTGATCACCTGGCCCACGGCAGCGTCACGGTTGATCGAGATGTCATAGCCGTCGCCGAGCCACACCACGCCGGCGTGCTCGCTCACGTCACGGATCACCGACGATTTTGCGCGGATCAGTTCATGCAAGAACTGCAACAACCGCAGGACCCTGCCACGCCGGTCGTCGCCGGACACCGAATCGGTCATCACGTCCTCGAGTTAAGCCTCAGGTTGACACTATTTATCACCCTGAACGCTACCCGCTGAAGCGTCTCGGTTCACACCGCGTGTCTGTTACGGCCTGTCGTCACTTGTGGCTGATGGCACCGCGCAACGCGCGGTACCCGCCGACAACATAATGCACGTTCGTATACCCCAGGGCTGCGATCTTTTCGGCGATCCGGGAAGCTTGTGACTTCACCGACACCACATCGATTTCGGTGTCGAATCCGTCGATCACCGGGATCCGGCGACTCGAACCCGGGTCGAAGGCATCCTCCAACTCACCGGGCTCGACCACGACGGCCCCGGGCAAACTACCCTGATGCCGCACTACTTGTGGTCGCATATCGACCACGATCGCTGTCCCGCGATCCCGATGCTCGGCTGCATCAGCTGCCGAGATCGGATCCGCTGTCGCCACTGAACCCATACTGTTCCTATTGCTATCGAGAGATGTACATGTGCCACTGGTGAGATCGTGTCACCAGACTGCATTGTTACGAGAAGATCTCATTTTGTCGAATACTTCCCCAACACGGACATGTTTTCCAGCGATAGGACCAGGTCCCTGTGAACTACCTGGGGCCGCGGCCGGCAACTTTCTGCGTTCCGCGCCGATCGCGACTGAACGACTTGTTGCCGTAGCTCTTCGAACCGCCACCCTGCGAGCGACCGCCGCGGGGCGAACCCTCGTCCTTCTTGATGCCGATGGGAACACCGGCGATCCGAGTGCTGCGCAGCCGCGACAGCGTGTCGCGATCGAGATTGCGAGGCAGCTCGACCAGAGAGTGGTCGGCGCGGATGCTGATGTGACCGAAATCGCCACGGGACAGGCCGCCCTCGTTGGCGATCGCGCCCACGATTGCACCCGGGGTGACGTTGTGCTGCCTGCCGACGGCCAGTCGGTAAGTGGCAAAATCGCCGTCGCCGTGTCCGGAACGCTCAGTACGTTCCTTGCGATCGCGGTCTTTGCGCTCGCTCGCCGGCGGGTCCGGTGACAGCAGGAATCCGCCATCACGCGTTTCGAGTGCCAGCGCAGCCGCGATGTCAGCCATCGTGACGTCGTTCTCGCTCGCGTAATTCTCGATCAGCTTGCGGAACAGGTCGAGGTTGTCCGATCCGAGGTTCGCGGTGATCGACTCACCGAACTTCGCCACGCGCTGCGCGTTGACATCGTCGACGCTCGGCAGACCGATTTCTTCCAGCGGCTGACGAGTGGCCTTCTCGATGGCGCGGAGCAGGTGACGCTCCCGCGGCGAGACGAAGAGCAGCGCGTTACCCGAACGACCGGCGCGGCCGGTACGACCGATCCGGTGCACGTACGCCTCGGTGTCGTGCGGGATGTCGTAGTTGAGGACGTGCGAGATCCGCTCGACATCGAGCCCACGGGCCGCGACGTCGGTGGCAACCAGGATGTCGACCTGACCGTTCTTGAGCTGTGCGATCGTCCGCTCGCGCTGCGCCTGGGCGATGTCACCGTTGATCGCTGCTGCCGAGAAACCGCGCGAACGCAGGCGTTCGGCGAGATCCTCGGTGGCCTGCTTGGTACGGACGAACACGATCATCGCGTCGAATGTCTCGACCTCGAGCACACGGGTCAGCGCGTCCATCTTGCGCTGGTGAGAGACCTGCAGATAGCGCTGCGTGATGTTCGACGCAGTCGCGGTCTTGGCCTTCATCGTGATCTCGACGGGGTTCTTCAAGTACTTCTGCGACAACCGCCCGATGGTCTTCGGCATGGTGGCCGAGAACAGTGCCACCTGCTTGCTGTCGGGGGTGTCGCGCAGGATGCGCTCGACGTCCTCGGCAAAGCCCATGTTGAGCATTTCGTCCGCCTCGTCGAGGACGAGGTAGTCGAGCTCGGAGATGTCGAGGGTGCCCTTGTCGAGGTGATCGATCACGCGACCGGGCGTACCCACGACGATCTGGGCTCCGCGGCGCAGACCGGACAGCTGCACGGTGTAGCTCTGGCCGCCGTAGATCGGCAGCACCTTCACTCCGGGGAGGTGCACCGAGTAACGGCCGAAGGCCTCGGCGACCTGCAACGCCAGTTCACGCGTCGGCGCAAGGATCAGCGCCTTGGGCTTGCGACCGTTCGGATCGATACCCGAGAGAATCGGCACTGCAAAGGCAGCGGTCTTACCCGTGCCGGTCTGTGCAAGACCCACCACATCCCGACCCTCGAGGAGCGGCGGAATGGTCGCTGCCTGGATCGGCGATGGGGTTTCATAACCCACATCCGTAAGCGCCTGCAACACGCGGGGATCCATCCCGAGGTCTGCGAAGGTCACGGTTTCTTCATTTTCGGCGGCCATATCACTCGTGGGGGCCGCACCAATACTGTCTGTCATCGCTTTCCACTGTAGCCGTGATCAGCTTGAATCCGTTATTCGTGAGTCGCGTGGTGAGGATGCGACACACTTACACCGTCAGCCCCCTACTCGCGAGTAATAAGAAAAGGTAACGTGGCCCACAGCTAAGGGTGTCCGAATTGGTCGGTCACCCCTGTCCGCCATTCGTTTCCACTGGAGGCAAACGTGCAAGAGATCACCGTCCCCTCGGACTTTGTTGTTCCGGAGAAGGCGTCCATCGTCGATTCGATGCTGAAGCACCGCGCCGAGTCACCCACGAAAACACTGTTCAAGCGCCGCGCGGCGGATGGTTCCTGGTACGACGTCACCACCAAAGAGTTCGCCGATCTGGTCGACAAGGTCGCGAAGGGCTTCATCGCATCGGGTATCGGCCCGGGTGACCGCGTCTCCATCCTCTCGGCGACCCGCTACGAGTGGACCGTCATCGACTACGCCGTCTGGCGAGCAGGCGGCGTCACCGTCGCGATCTACGAGACCTCGTCACCCTCGCAGGTCCAGTACATCGTCGAGAACTCCGGAACTTCGGTGCTGGTTCTCGAGAATGCCGACCAGAAGGCGCAACACTCCCCTGTACTCGCCGACGCCACCGAACTCAAAGAGACACTCGTCATCGACGAAGGTGGCATCGACGAGCTCGTGAAGCGCGGCGAGACGATCGACGACGACGAACTCGAGCAGCGCCACGCCAACACCCTGGCGTCCGACGTCGCGACTCTGGTCTACACCTCCGGGACCACCGGCAAGCCCAAGGGCGTGGCGCTGACCCACGCCAACTTCATCCATGAATGCCACGCGGTCCGGGTGACCCTCGGCGACCTGATGTCCGAGGGCAGCTCCACGCTGCTGTTCCTCCCGTTGGCCCACATCTTCGCGCGGGTCATCTCGGTGGCATCGATCGTGCACCTCGTGCAACTCGGCCACACCACGGTGTCTCCCACGCTGATGGACGACCTGGCCGCCTTCAAACCGAGTTACTTGCTGTCGGTCCCCCGCGTCTTCGAAAAGGTCTACAACGGGGCAAAGCAAAAGGCCGAGGACGGCGGCAAGGGCAAGATCTTCGCCGCGGCCACCGACACCGCCGTCGAGTACTCGAAGGCACTGGACACCGGCGGTCCCGGCCTGGTCCTCAAGGTCAAGCACAAGCTGTTCGACGTGCTGGTCTACTCGAAACTGCGCGACGCACTCGGCGGTAATTGCGATAGCGCGGTCTCCGGCGGTGCCGCGCTTGGCGCGCGCCTCGGCCACTTCTTCCGCGGTATCGGCGTGCCGATCTACGAGGGCTACGGCCTCAGTGAGACCACCGCAGCCGTCACCGTCAATGCCGAAGGCGCACAACGCATCGGAACCGTCGGACGCCCCGTCCATGGTCAGTCGGTTGCGATCGCCGACGACGGCGAGGTCTTGCTCAAGGGACCGGTGGTCTTCGGGGGTTACTGGAAGAACGAGCAGGCCACCAAAGAGGCCATCAAGGACGGCTGGTTCCACACCGGCGACATCGGCACACTCGACGATGGCTACCTGTCGATCACGGGACGCAAGAAGGAGCTGATCGTCACCGCGGGCGGCAAGAACGTCTCGCCTGCCCAGATGGAAGATGCCGTCCGCGCCCATCCGCTGGTCAGTCAGGCGCTCGTGGTCGGCGACAACAAGCCGTTCATCGCCGCCCTGATCACCCTGGATCCGGAGGCACTGCCCGGCTGGCTCGAACGCCACGACCTCCCGGCAGATATGCAGATCTCAGATCTGTTGGAGCACAAGGAAATTCTTGCCGACGTCGACGAAGCCATCGCCGCGGCGAACGCCCTGGTGTCCAAGGCCGAGGCGATCAAGAAGTACCGGGTCATCGAGACCGACTTCACCATCGAGTCGGGCGAACTGACGCCGACCCTCAAGCTCAAGCGCAACGTGATCCACGATTCGCACACCGCCGCCATCGAGGGCCTTTACACGAAGTAGGGCAGTCCGAGCGTCAACTGAGCAAACAAGAGGGAGACCATCCACCCGGGTGGTCTCCCTTTTTGCATGGCCATTTGTCGACCGATCGCCATCGCATCAGCGAGGCGCCACCGTCGTCGAAGTCACCACACGACGGGGGCCGGCAGTGCCGAGTACGTCGTTGACAGCGGACGCCACCGTCGTCAGTCGGTCGCGCGCCGGTTGCCAACCCTGTTCGTACTGTTGACGACTGAGCAGGACAACCACAAAGCGCCCGTTGCCATCGACCAGGCCCGCACTGTGCAGGTAGCCGGTCTCGCCCCAGCAACACATCCAGCCCTGTTTGGCGACCGCCACGCCGTCGGGCCTCGCGGCGAGCAGACCGAAGTATTGGGCAAAACCGTCCGTCGCAAATGGAGGTGCTGCGGCAAGCGCATCGAGGATCAGATCCCGGTCGGATGCGGGCATGGCCAGCACGTGACCGTAGATGCGCGCGATGTCTGCCGCGGTCACCGTCATCTCCCCCCAGTCCGAGGAGTCGACCGGTGCAATCGTCCCGGTCAACCCGAGGCGCGGGCCCAACCGATCGACCGCACCTTGCCCGTCGAAACGGGCCCAGAGCTCGCTCATCGCGACATCGTCGCTGGGCCCGAGCACTCGCCGGATCAGATCGAGGTCGGGTCCACTCACCATCAAGCCCTCATCCCGCCGGCGATCGATGATGTCCACCACCACAACCAATTTCGAGAGCGACGCCGACAGCATGGGCGGGTCGCCGTGACCTCCCGGGGCCAGCGCACCGGTCGTCGTGTCGAGGATCGCTGCCTCCAATTCGATCCCACCGGCGGTCCCAGCCGCAGCCTCGGCAGCCTCGGCGGCTGTGTTCACCAGGCTCTCGCTCGACGACCGCGACGGTGTCCGAGCCTCGATGGAATCCACGGTCGCATTGCCTGCCCCGCAGAACAAAGCGCCGACGGACGCCGTCAGCAAGACTTGAACAGCGATCAACCAGACCGCAACGGCAGCTCGTGCAGACCGCCGGCCGGGGGCCGCCAGGTTCGCAGACATGGTCCTTCCAGGGTCCGCCTCTATGCCGACTCCCGCCACCTCGCGGATCGACCACACGCGGCGGCTTACCTACGTCCGGGCTCCTCAACCGGCCGCAATGCCCAGCCCGGTACCCAGTGCGTCACCTTCTCCTCGCGGCCGCGCGCCGGGATCGTGTAGGTGACCTTGCCGAACCATTCACCCCACTCGGTCATCCCCCACTCGGTCAGCACTCCCACCGTTTTTCGACGAAACTGCAACCCCTCGGGGTGATAGATGCCCGAGTGGTGCGGCTGGTAGGCGTAGAGGGTCACGAGATCGATCGACACGGCGACATGGCCGACTCGGACGAACGCCGAACCACGCGGTTGTCCGCCGTCACCGCCAATATCTGCCACCTTCACAGTTCGATCATACGTTCGAATCTCTGTTACTCTCAACCACGGCAGGGCGGCGATGCCTGCAGACGTCACAGCGGATGCAGAGACGCCGCCCGCCATTTCATCTCTGCCCGATGAGGCACGACAACCGGCCGGTGATCGCGGTATCAAAGACGAAAGCTCTGGCAACGTCGCCCTTTTCCGTGCACCGTCAACCAAGCAGGTCACCATGACACACGAATCGACATCATCGAACGAAGCCGTCTCACCGCGTTCCCGTCTGTACCAGGGCCCATATGGTCGACTCTTCGGTGATCTTGCACCGTGGCGTCCCACCGGCGAGGACGGGAAACCCATCTCCGACAGCGCGGAACTCGAGGCCTTCTGCCTGGAGTTCGCAAACAAACACATGATCGAGGCGGCCCCCAACGGGATCCCGACGCCACCCCATGAAGTCGACGAACCGGCGATGAACACGGAGTTCAAGTCCGTGATCCCGGCCGGCTACACCTACTTCGGCCAGTTCATCGACCACGACATCACGTTCGACCCGGCATCGAGCCTGCAGCGGGTGAACGACCCGAACAAGCTCGCGAACTTCCGGACACCGCGCCTCGATCTCGACAACCTGTACGGCCGCGGGCCGGACGACCAGCCCTACCTGTACGACACTGACCAGCCCGACCCGGCCAAGCGAAAGTTCCTGGTCGGCGACATACCCTCGACCAGCCTTCACGATCTACCCCGAAACTCCAAGGGACGCGCACTGATCGGCGATCCGCGCAACGACGAGAACAGCATCGTCAGTCAGCTGCATCTCGCATTTCTGTTGGCTCACAACACCTTGGTCGACCGCGCAATCGCACAGGACATCCCCGATGCGTTCACGGCGGCCCGAACAACACTGCGCTGGCTCTATCAGTGGGTTGTGTGGCACGACTTCGTCAAACGGATCACCGACCACGCGATCCAGGACAAAGCACTCGTCCCACCGGTGGCGGGAACCATCCCCGCGGCGTGGACCCGCAACCTCAAAGAGGTGTACGACTGGCATGATCAGCCGTACATGCCAGTCGAATTCTCCGGGGCGGCATACCGATTCGGCCACTCGATGGTCCGGTCAAAATACAACACGAACTTCAAGCGCGGAGTCGGCGACGACGACCTTGTGCCGATCTTCGACAATTCCGGAACGCAACAACCGCCCGATCACCTTTTCGGTTTCGGACCGGTGAGCCACGAAAACGCCATCCAATGGGACTGGTTCTTGCCGATGGCAACATCGAGGGTTCCGAGGTTTCCCCAGCGCGCACATCGAATCGACACGAAACTCGCGAATGCGCTTGCGTTTCTCCATGAAGGCAAGCCCGGAGACCCCAACAACGTCCTGGCATCGCGCAACCTTCTGCGAGGGATTCAGCTGGAACTCCCCAGTGGTGTCGACGTGGCGAAGAAGCTCGGCATCACACCGATCAGGATCGAACCCGAGGAACCGGGTTCACTCTGGTTCTACATCCTCAAGGAAGCCGAACTCGGCGGTGGCGAACACCTCGGCGCAGTCGGCTCCACCATCGTCGCGGCGGTGTTCGCCGGACTGCTCGACGGTGACCCGCAGTCCTGGATCAATGTGCAACCGACGTGGACGCCGGATACCGATCCGCTGCTCAACCCAGGCGAAGACAACATCGACTCACCGGGTTCGTGGGAGCTCAGTTCGATCATCCACATTTCGGGTGTCCCCACAGCCGCCGGTGGCGACTTCGCCTAGCCGGCGGCAGATAAACCTCATCGATCTCGTGGTGCGCGAGGGGGGACTTGAACCCCCACGTCCGTAGACACTGGAACCTAAATCCAGCGCGTCTGCCAATTCCGCCACTCGCGCGTGCAGGAGACAGAGTACCGGCTGACCTGCGACTTGCATCACTTAGGTACCGTCAAGACATGGCATCGAACAAGCGAAGGCACCGACCAGCACTCATCGCGCTGGTCGTGGTGGCAGCTGCCACCTGCCTTGGGCTGGCGTGGTGGCAGTGGAGTCGGTTCGAATCGACCGGCGGGACGGGCCAGAACTTGGGCTACGCGCTGCAGTGGCCGGCGTTCGCGGCATTCTGCGTCTACGCCTACCGCAAGTTCGTGGTCCTCGAATCCGATCCGGAAGAAGTCCACAAGCTCAACAGCAGCCGCGGCGTGACGGAGATTCCGGATGGGCTCCTGCCGCCCCGACCGGATGCGGCACCGACCCCGCTGGTCGAGGACGGCACCACCGACGGCGCCCAGATCGCCGAGTACAACCGACTGCTGGCCGAACTCAGAGACGCCGACACGCATCGCGCCACAGAGTCGCGCAGCACCAACAATGACCCCGCAGACAATCACGACGCAGACAATCACCCCACCGACAACCCGCAACGGAGCAATCAGTGAGCCAGACCCCCGCCGAGTCGACCACCCCGGTCACCACAGCGACGCCGCCGAAGAAGATCAAGGGCGCACTGCTGCGGTATCGGGTGATGGCATGGATCACCGGTCTGTGGTTGCTGCTGCTGGTCGCCGAGATGATCCTGCTCTACGGCTTCGACGACCACACCCTCGACTTCGTGCCGTTCGTGCACGGGTGGGTCTACTTCATCTACCTGATCATGGCGATCGACCTGGGTATCAAGGTCCGGTGGCCCATCGGCAGGGCGGTCTTCACGCTGATCGCCGGAACGATCCCGTTCCTGTCGTTCTGGGTCGAACACAAGCGCACCCAGGAGATCCGGGCCCAGTTCGGTATCTGACCCGAACCAGACCCGGATCCATAGGACTTAGTTCGAAGCCAGTTGCTGCAGCGCGGGCACCAGTTGGGCCAGGGCTCGGCCGCGATGGCTCAAAGCATCTTTCTCCGCCGGTGACAGCTGCGCTGCACTGCGTCCGGACGCCGATTCTTCGTCCGGCACGAACACGGGATCGTATCCGAAACCGTTGTCGCCGACCGGTTCTGCGATGATCCTGCCGCGCCACTCGCCTCGAACCACCACTTCGGCGTCCGCGGTGACCAGCGCGCACGCCGACACGAATGCCGCGCCGCGGCGGTCCTCGGGGACATCTCCGAGCTGATTGAGCAACAACTCCAAATTGGCGATGTCGTCGCCGTGACGCCCGGACCAGCGCGCCGACAGCACGCCCGGCATTCCGTTCAATGCGTCGACTTCGAGCCCGGAATCATCTGCAACAGAGGGAAGCCCGGTGGCCGCGAACGCGTCGCGCGCCTTTGCCAGCGCGTTCTCCTCGAACGTTGCGCCGGTCTCGGGTGCCTCGTCGAACGGTGGCACCTCGTCCAGACCCACCACATCCAGGCCCTCGATACCGGCCTTCTCGACAACCCGACGCAGTTCGGCCAGCTTCTTCTTGTTGCGGCTGGCAACCAGGATCTGGCTCATCAGCTGCCGAAAGTCTTACGTTTCCCGGTGATCTCGGGCTCGGGAAGCACGCCCGGGTACGGCAGCGCCAAAGCCGCACGCTGCACCACGAACAGCTCCTCGATGCCGGCCATCGCCGAATCCAGCAAACGATCGAGTGTCGAACGCGGGAACGTCGCGCCCTCACCGGTGCCCTGGATCTCGACCAGCGTCCCGGTGTCGGTCGCGACCACGTTCATGTCGACCTCGGCGCGCGAATCCTCTTCGTACGGCAGGTCGAGCCGCACGCGACCGTCGACAACACCGACGCTGACCGCTGCAATGCCACACGAGATCGGTTGTGGATCAGCAAGTTTCCCGGCCGCGTTCAGGTAGGTCACCGCATCGCTCAGAGCCACGTAGGCACCGGTGATCGCGGCGGTTCGGGTACCACCATCAGCCTGCAGCACGTCGCAGTCGAGTGCGATGGTGTTCTCCCCCAGCGCGGCGAGGTCGATGCAGGCACGCAGTGACCGGCCGATGAGACGGCTGATCTCCTGTGTCCGTCCGCCGACCTTGCCCTTGACGGATTCACGGGCGGAACGATCATGGGTGGCCGCAGGCAACATCGCGTATTCAGCGGTCAGCCAGCCGAGGCCGGATCCGCGCCGCCAGCGCGGCACACCTTCGGTGACGCTGGCGGTGCACATCACCCGCGTGTCCCCGAATTCCACAAGTACTGATCCGGCGGGGTGACTGGTGAAACCACGGGTGATGGTCACCTTCCGCAGTTCGTCATCGGTTCGGCCATCTGCACGTCTACTCACAGGGCCCACCCTATCGAGTCGCCCCGGCAGCTGTATCCGGGTGGGCGTCAGGCGATGTTGATGACGTCGCCGCGGCGGACCACCCGAATCGGACCGTCATAGGCCTGCCGGGCCTCCGCGAGCACCTCTTCAGGCCAGGTCCATGGCGGCAGATGGGTCAAGAGCAGGCTCTTGACACCGGCCTTGGCCGCGGCCTCCCCCGCCTCCCGACCCGACAGATGCAGATTCGGGGGCCGGTTCACCGGGTCGTGGGTCCACGACGCCTCACACAGGAACACATCAGCGCCTTCGGCCAACTCGACCAGTTCATCGCACACCCCGGTGTCACCGCTGTAGGTGAGCACCTGCCCCTCGGGACCGGTCACGCGGAACCCGAACGTCGCGGGCGGGTGATTGACCCGGCGGGAGAAGAATGTCATCCCGCCCAGTTCGATCTCGCCGCCGTCGATCCAGGCGCTGACACCGAACGTGTCGGTGATGTCGTCGAGTTCGCCGGGGTACTCCGACGATGCCGCGCCGATCCGGTCGGCGGTCCCGGGTGGCCCGATCAGCGTGCCCCGCCCCACGGCCGGGACCGGGCTGTAGCGACGCCACACCAACAGGCCAGGGAGATCCAGGCAGTGATCGGCATGGAGGTGACTGAGCGCTATCGCAACCTCATTCGGATCCACGTGTTGCAGCAGTGATCCGAGGACACCGGGACCGAAGTCCATCACGACCGGCTGGCAACCGGGCACCGTCAACAGGTACCCCGATGCGGGCGAATCGGGGCCTGACAAACTGCCCGAACACCCCAGCACGGTCAGACGCATGACGCCATGCTGCCACGCCCGATCGGTCCGCGGTTGTCGGACCACCGATCACACGTGCTGGACTGCTCCGATTGCCGGTCCCAGGAATCTGGTCGCGAGCTTCGCGAACAGTTCCGGATCGCCGGTGGCCTGGAAAACCCGTTCTGCCGGGGCATCGGTCGGCCCTCGCAGCAGGTCGCCCGCGGTCAGTACCCGCAACACGTCCTTGGCTGTTTCCTCGGCACTGGACACCAACGTCACGTCGTCGCCGACGGCGAGCTGGATGACCCCGGACAGCATCGGATAATGCGTGCATCCAAGGACCACGGTGTCGACGCGGGCCGCGGCAAGGGGTTCGAGGTAACCCTCCGCCAACCCGAGGACCTGCCGCCCGCTGGTGATCCCCCGCTCCACGAAGTCGACGAATCGCGGACAGGCCACTGAAGTGATCACGGCATTTCGCGCCGCGGCGAACGAGTCCTCGTAAGCGCGGGAAGCGATGGTCGCCTCGGTACCGATCACGCCGATCCGTCCTGAACGGGTGGCTGCGACCGCACGACGGACCGCGGGCAGGACCACCTCGATCACCGGGATCGGGTATCGCTCACGGGCATCGCGAAGGCACGCTGCCGACGCGGTGTTGCACGCGATCACCAGCGCCTTGACGCCGCGCTCGACGAGCTCGTCGCCGATCGCGAGGGCATGGGACCGGATCTGCGGAATGGTCAGCGGTCCGTACGGACCATTGGCGGTATCCCCGATGTAGATGATGTTCTCCGACGGCAACTGATCGATCACCGCACGGGCAACCGTGAGCCCTCCGACGCCGGAATCGAAGATGCCGATCGGCGCATTGACATCTGGACTCGCTGACGCATCTGATTTCACAGTCTGGTGCTCCCGGGATTGCCGAAGTTGGTGGTGCCGTACGGCGTCGGTGATGCCGCCTTCTGCGCCTGCTTGCGATCTCTCCTGGACAGGTACCAGGCCGCCAGGACGCCACCGACGGCGCCAAAGAAATGACCTTGCCACGACACACCGGTATCGGCGGGCAGCACACCCCACAGGATGCCGCCGTAGATCATGAAAACCACCACACCGATCAGGATCTGCATGAAGTTCCGGTTGAACAGGCCACGCACCAGGATGTAGGTGAGCCAGCCGAAGATGATGCCCGAGGCGCCAACGGTCACCGAATACGGAGGTGCGAACAACCACACCCCCACGCCGGAGACCACCCATACGATCGCGGTGGTGATCAGGAACCGGCGGGTCATCAACACCAGAAAGCCGAGCACCATGCCCGGAATCGTGTTGGCGGCCAGGTGTTCCCAGTCGGCGTGCAGAAAGGGTGAGGCGGCGACGCCGGTCAGTCCGTCGACTTCGCGCGGCTCAATGCCTGCGCTGTCGAGATCACGATCGCTGAGCACATCGATGAACTCGATGACGTAGAGCAAGGCCGTGAGCGCCACCATGATGGCAATCGACCGCACCCACAGCGGCCAGGATGCCGGGCCTTTCGAACGCGAACCCGCAGGCGATTGTCCGTCGGCAGCGCCGTATGAACCGAGTGATCCGGTCATGGTTCTCCGATCGAAGGTGGCAACAGGGGTGTGGCGGTCAGGCCCAGAGCTGGCCTTCGAGCCCCTCACCTGCTTCATCGAGGCTACCTTCGTACGCCCCGGTCGACAGATACTTCCATCCGGCGTCGGCCACCACGAACCCGATGTCGGCCCGGACACCGGCTTTGATGGCCTTGCGCCCGACCCCGAGTGCCGCGTGCAGGATGGCACCGGTCGAGATCCCCGCGAAGATCCCCTCGGCCTCGATCAGCTCCCGGATCCGGCGGACCGCGTTGCGTCCCTCGACCGAGAAGCGGCTGGTGAGGATCGTGTCGTCGTAGAGTTCCGGCACGAAGCCCTCGTCGATGTTGCGCAGGCCGTAGACCTCGTCGCCGTAACGCGGTTCGGCGGCGACGATCTCGACGCCGGGCTTGTTCTCACGCAGGTATCGGCCGACACCCATCAGTGTCCCGGTGGTTCCGAGGCCGGCGACGAAGTGGGTGATCTCCGGCAGATCCGCCAGCAGTTCGGGGCCGGTGCCCTCGTAGTGCGCCAGCGCGTTTGCGGGATTGCCGTATTGATAGAGCATCACCCAGTCGGGGTGTTCGGCGGCCAGTTCCTTGGCCATCGCGACCGCCTTGTTCGACCCACCGGCGGCAGGCGACGAGATGATCTGCGCGCCGAACATCGTCAACAGCTGCCTGCGTTCGATCGACGTGTTCTCGGGCATCACGCAGATCAGGTTGTAGCCCTTGAGTTTTGCGGCCATCGCCAGCGAGATGCCGGTATTGCCACTGGTGGGTTCGAGGATGGTCGCACCCGGCGACAGCAGGCCGGCGGCCTCGGCCTGCTCGATCATCCTCAGTGCCGGACGGTCTTTGACCGAACCGGTGGGATTGCGGTCTTCGAGCTTGGCCCACAGGCGTACGGCGGGACCGTCATCGCTGTCGTGCCATCGCGGCGACAGGCGCGGCAGCCCGATCAGCGGTGTGTGACCCACCGAGTCGATGAGCGATTCATAACGTGTCATTTCTAGTGGTTTTCGGCTCGGCGCGAATCAGCCACCGGCGACGGCGGGCAGGATCGTCACCTCGTCGCCGTCGGCCACCGCGGTGTCGAGGCCTCCGGAGAAACGCACGTCTTCATCATTGACATAGACATTGACGAAACGATGCAGCTTGCCCGACGCGATGAGCCGGTCCTTGAGTCCGTTGTGGCCTGCATCGAGGTTGTCGATCAGCTCGCCAACGGTGGCCCCGCTGGCTTCCACGCGCTTGTTCCCGTCGGTGTACGTACGCAGGATCGTCGGGATGGAAACAGTTACTGCCATGGTGAACTCCCTCTAGGTGATGTCGATCGGCTCTTCGGAGATCTCGCCGTCGACGATCCGGTAGCTCCGGATTTCTTCGTTGTCGGGGTCACGGGTCGAGATCAGCACGTAGTGGGCATTCGGCTCAGAGGCGAACGAGACGTCGGTGCGGCTCGGATAGGCCTCGGTCGCCGTATGCGAGTGATAGATGACCACGGGCTCTTCGTCCCTGCGATCCATCTCACGCCAGACCTTGAGCTGCTCGATGGAATCGAACCGATAGAAGGTTGGTGATCGCTCGGCGTTCACCATCGCGACGTATCGCTCCGGACGGTCCGAACCCTCGGGTCCGGCGATCACACCGCACGCTTCGTCGGGGTGATCCGCGCGGGCATGGGCGACCATCTGATCAACCAGCGACCGGCTGATGGTTAGCAACACAACCCCTGACGTCGTTTCGGCAGCCTCGGTATCGGCAACTCTGGGGTGACCGAAAGCTATTCGGGCACGAATGCTGTTGGCAACGTCTCCCGGTAAGTCGGTATTCCGGCGACCGGTGTGGCGGCAACCACTGCGCCGACGATGGCGCGCTGCACCACGGTCGCCGCGGCCTCACCGATCGCAGCCACCAACGCGACGAGCGGGTTCATGCCCGGCGGAACCTCGGGCGACTCGTCGGGCCCCGGCGTCGGCGTCGCCGATCTGGTCGCAACGGCGAAAAGTGTGTCCCCGTCGAGCGGTGAATGGGCCGGACGGATCGCTCGGGCCAGCCCGTCGTGTGCCGTCATCGCGATTCGTCTCACCGACGCCGGATCCAGCGGGGCGTCGGTGACCACGACACCGATGGTGGTGTTGAGCGGGCTCGCCTTGGTGGTGAGCTCCAACAGCTTCGACACCTCGTCGGGCGCCGGCTGCTTCAGACCGTAGTGGTCCAATTCGAACGGGAGTGCGCCCCAAGGCAATCCGCTGGTCGGGTCGATGACCGCACCCACCGGATTGGCAACGATCAGCGCTGCGACGGTGATACCCGTGGCCGGACCGGTGGTGAATGTGATGCTCGCGCTGCCGACGCCACCTTTGAGCGCACCGGCCCGGGCGCCCGTGCCGGCTCCCACGGATCCGGTCGCCACCGACGTGTCCGCGTTCGCCGCCGCGCGGGCACCGAAGTCGCGGTCGGGACGAGCCGACCAATTGCCGACCGCGAGGTCGAAGATCACCGCGCCGGGCACGATCGGCACCACCGAACCACGCTTGTCCATCGCCAGGCCGATGCCCTGGCTCTCGAGATGGGCCATCACCCCGTCGGCCGCGGCCAGTCCGTAGGCACTGCCACCACTGAGGACGATCGCGTGCACCTGCTGCACGGTGTTGGACGGATCGAGCAGGTCGGTTTCGCGCGTACCCGGTCCACCGCCGCGGACATCGACCGCTGCCACGGCGCCCTCGGGCAACAAGACCACGGTGGTACCGGTGGCCCAGCCTTCACCCGCTGCATCGTCGGTCGCCACGGTGACGTGATCGTCGAGCCGCTGATGGTGCCCCACCCGCACGCCCGCGACATCGGTGATCGAATCCGTCGGTCCTGGAATCATGCAATCCTCACTTCAGGCTGACTGCCGGCCGACCGTTCACTTACCGATGAGGGCGACCACGAGCAGTTCTTGCACGACGGTCAACCAGTGGTAGACGTCGAGATGGGCCGCCATCGGATCGCCCTCGGGCAATTGGTCCGGAGTGGACTCGTTGATACCGATCATCGCGCCCAGTGCCAGGCGCACGTCGTTCACCGCGGACAACCACTGGTCGGCTTCCGCCGGGGTCAACGAGACCACACCTCCGCCTTCGGGAAGCGAGTCGAGCACCACCCGCGCGGCTTCCTGTTTGGCGGAGATGATGTGCGGTTCGTGCAGACTGCGCAGTGCGCCGTTGATGTCGCCGGTGGCCGCGTCCATCGATGTGGTCTCGTCCTGGTCGGGACGATGAAAGTCCGGAAAGAGTCTGCCGAGGGTGGCATCGGTCGGCGGGGTGGAGTGACCCGACGCGATGCCTGTCATCTCGGAGAGCTCATCGGTCGGAGCGGTCGACTCCCGTTCGTCGAGCAACTCGGTCATCGACATGACCAGTGACGCGATCAGATCGGATTCGTGCTGATCGAGTTCGGTGGTGATGCGTAGCCGATCGCCGGAACCACGCCGTTTCCAATTGCGCACGCGGTCAGCTGTCCCGCTGCATGGTGGCCCACAGGCCCGCCGAATGCAGCTTCTGCACGTCGAGTTCCACCTTGTCGCGATCGCCCGACGACACCACGGCCCGCCCTTCTGTGTGTACCTGCATCATCAGCTCGGAAGCCTTGGTTTCGCTGTACCCGAAGACCTTCTGGAAGACGTAGGTCACGTACCGCATCAAATTCACCGGGTCGTCCCACACGATGGTCATCCACGGGCGATCCAGTGCCTCGTCGCGTTCGGCAACGGCGGTACTGGACGGGGTAGCCTCGTGCTGACCGTCGCCCGCCGACAACGTGGTGTGGACACGCTGCGGTGCGGTCATCATCTGTCCGCGCATAAGCCCTAGGGTACCGATAGTGACCGCATCGAACACAGCGCTGCTGACCGACCACTACGAGCTCACCATGATCGCGGCCGCGCTCGCCGGCGGCAGTGCGCATCGCAACTGCACATTCGAACTGTTCGCACGGCGACTCCCCGATGGCCGCCGATACGGTGTTGTCGCTGGTACCGGGCGTCTGATCGAGCAACTCGCCGAGTTCACCTTCGGCCCTGACGAACTGACCCTGGTCGAACCGTTCCTCGATGCCGAGACGCTCGAGTGGCTGAGCAGATACCGATTCTCCGGAGACATCGACGGATATCCCGAGGGCGAGCTGTATTTCCCTGGCTCCCCGGTGCTGACCGTGCGCGGCACCTTCGCCGAAGCGGTTGTGCTCGAAACCCTCGCCCTGTCGATCATCAACCATGACAGCGCCATCGCCTCGGCGGCGGCCCGGATGGTCACCGCGTCGGGTTCCCGTCCGATCATCGAGATGGGTTCCCGCCGCACCCACGAGCAGGCGGCGGTGGCATCGGCCCGGGCCGGCTACCTCGCCGGGATGTCCGCCACGTCCAACCTCGAAGCCGCCCGTCGGCACGGAATACCGAGCACCGGTACCAGCGCGCACTCCTTCACCCTGTTGCACACCACCGCCGACGGCCCGGACGAGAAGGCGGCGTTCGCCTCACAGATCGCGCGCCTCGGTGTCGGGACAACCCTGCTCGTCGACACCTACGACATAGCCCAGGGTGTGGCCAACGCCATCGAGGTGGCCGGCACCGACCTCGGCGGCGTCCGTATCGACTCCGGCGATCTGGGCATGCTGGCACGCCAGGTCCGCCAGCAGCTCGACGACCTCGGCGCCACCGGGACAAAAATTGTCGTGTCCGGCGACCTCGACGAATACGCGATCGCGGCACTGCGCGCCGAGCCGGTCGACGCCTACGGCGTTGGCACGTCACTGGTGACCGGATCCGGGTCGCCCACCGCAGGCATGGTCTACAAACTCGTCGAGGTCGACGGCATCCCGGTGGCAAAACGGGCCAGCCGCAAGGAATCCCGTGGCGGTGCGAAGACAGCGCTCCGAACGGCCAAGCCGTCGGGAACGATCCTGGAGGAAATCGTGTATCCCCGCGGATCGGCGGCACCCGGCCTGCCGTCACCATCGCGGCCACTGCAGATCCCGTTGGTGCGAGATGGCAAACCCGTCGATGGGCTCCCTACCCTGGAAGAGTCGCGGCAACACCTGGCCGAGGCTCTTGTCAGTCTGCCGTGGGAAGGTTTGGGTCTGTCCCGCGGCGAACCCGCAATACCCACCCGCTTCATCGCCCCGTAGGCAGTTGCTTTCGACCGTAGGGATGGTTTTGTCTCATCAAGTAGGGAATCTGTTGTGAGCAAACATATTCGAACCGCATTGCTGATCGTCGACGTGCAGAACGACTTCTGCGAGGGTGGCTCACTGGCAGTACGTGGCGGCGCCGACGTCGCGGCCGCGATCACCTGCTACACCCAGCGCGAACACGGCTATCAGGTGATCGTCGCCACCCGCGATCACCACATCGATCCGGGAGCCCATTTCTCCGACACCCCTGACTTCGTCGACAGCTGGCCCCCGCACTGTGTCGTGGGCACCCCAGGTATGGACTTCCATCCCCGTTTCGATGCCTCCGTCGCGGATGCGACCTTCTCCAAAGGACATCACAGCGCCGCATATTCGGGCTTCGAAGGCATCGACAGCAATGACGCTGCCCTGGTCGACTGGTTGCGCGGGCATGACATCAACGCCGTCGACGTGGTCGGTCTGGCCACCGACCACTGTGTTCGGGCCACCGCGATCGACGCCGCTGCGGCCGGGTTCGAGACCCGGGTCCTGCTCGATTACTGCGCCGGGGTCAGCGCCGAGACCACCTCGTCTGCGATTGCTCAGATGAACAGCGCCGGTGTCACGGTCGTGCCGCCGTCGGCAGGAGCCCACGTCTGATGACAGACCCGCGATGAGTTCGATTCCCGAGGTACCCGACCTCCTGGCCGAGGCGGTTTCCGCACTGGGCGGGGCCCGGCGCGACGGTCAGCTGAAGATGGCCTCGGCCGTTGCCCATTCCATCGACACCGGCGAGCATCTTGCCGTCCAGGCCGGGACCGGTACCGGTAAGTCGCTGGCCTATCTGGTTCCGTCGTTGCGTCATGCCGTCGACACGGGCAAGACGGTGGTCGTCTCGACGGCGACCATCGCCCTGCAGCGCCAGCTGGTCGATAGAGACCTGCCCCGAACCGCCACCGCGCTCACCAAGCCGCTCGGCCGCCCTCCGGAGTTCGCGATCCTCAAGGGTCGCGGTAACTACCTGTGCCTGAACAAGATCCACGCCGGAATGCTCGACGAACCGGCCGACGACGATCTGTTCAGCGCAGGCGGCCAACCCGATCCGTTTGCGGCCTCCCGGCTCGGACGTGAGGTCACCCGCCTGCGCGAGTGGACCTCCGACACCGAGACCGGTGACCGCGACGACCTCGACACCGGTGTCTCCGACCGCGCGTGGCGCCAGGTCAGTGTGACCGCCCGCGAATGCCTCGGCGCCACCAACTGCTCATACGGTGCCGATTGTTTTGCGGAGAAGGCAAAAGCCAAGGCCGGTCAGGCCGATCTGGTGGTCACCAACCACGCGCTGCTCGCGATCGATGCGATGAGTCCGGCCGCGATCCTTCCCGAACACGATGTCGTGGTGGTGGACGAAGCGCACGAACTCGCCGACCGGATCACCTCGGTGGCCACGGCCGAGTTGTCGGGAGGAATCATCGCCGGTGCGGCCAGGCGCTGCGGAAAACTCATCGACGACGAACTCTCCGACGACATCGCAGGCAGCAGCGAACAGATCGAATTACTGCTCGATGAAATCGCACCCGGTCAGTGGACGGGTTTGCCCGACGGTGCTCCCCTGGCGTTGTCCTCGCTTCGCGACCGGCTGTGGAAGGCGCACACCGCCATCGGCCCGGCCCGGCGCAGCGGCGAACTCGACGCCGATGCCAGCGCCGCCCGCTCGGCCGCTCTGACCTCTCTGGAAGAGCTGCACGACACCGCGGTCCGGATCCTGGGCGCCTTCGACGATCCCGACCCGGCCAGACGTCCGGATGTCGTATGGGTCGCCGAGGAATTGGTCCGCGGCGATCGGAAGAAAGTGCTGCGGGTGGCGCCGCTGTCCGTAGGCGGACTGCTCCGCGCCTCCCTGTTCGCCAATGCCACCGTGATCTTGACGTCGGCGACACTGACCGTCGGTGGTTCGTTCGACAGTCTGGCCGCGGAATGGGGTCTGCCCCCGCATCGCCCGCGATCCGACGACGAATCGGAACCGCAGACACAGGCGACCAAGTCGGCGCAGAGCATCACCGCCATCGGCAAGCCGCCCCCGTCCGACAAGAAGAAGATCACCTGGAACGGTGTCGACGTGGGGTCGCCTTTCGATCACCAGAAGGCCGCCATCCTCTACGTGGCCCGTCACCTGCCCGCACCGGGTCGGGACGGTTTGTCGCCCCGCATCATCGACGAGATGGTCGAACTGATCACCGCGGCCGGTGGCCGCACGCTCGGGCTCTTCTCGTCGATGCGCGCAGCCAAGGCTGCGGCAGAGGCCGTCCGCGCGCGCATCGAACTCCCCGTGCTCTGTCAGGGCGAAGGTGCCACCGGCGCGTTGGTCAAGGAGTTCGCGGCCGACGAGAGCACGTGCCTGTTCGGCACCCTGTCGCTGTGGCAGGGCGTCGACGTCCCGGGTCCGTCCCTGAATCTGGTTCTGATCGATCGCATCCCGTTCCCCCGCCCGGACGATCCCCTGTTGCTGGCGCGGCAACAGGCCGTCGAGGCCCGCGGCGGCAACGGTTTCATGGCCATCGCCGCCGGCCACGCCGCACTGCTGTTGGCCCAGGGCACCGGCCGTTTGTTGCGATCCACCTCCGACCGCGGTGTGGTGGCCGTCCTCGACTCACGTTTGGCAACGGCCCGATATGGCAACTACCTACTGGCATCGTTGCCACCGTTCTGGCGAACCTCGGATGCGCAGTTGGTCCGAGGAGCGCTGAGCAGATTGCACGGCGACACCAAAGCCTGAGGCGCTCGAGCCCGCGCCGAACCGGCCGCGGTCGCATACGGTGGGAACCGACAGCGATGACAGTGCAGCACCCCTCGAGAACCATCTAGAACCCGTCGAAAACGTCGAAAGGTGGCGCAGAAGGTGATTGGGCGCATCGGGATCGATGACATAGCCCCCGTGGTCTCCTCTGGTCAATTCTCCGCGAAAGCGGTTGTCGGAGAGACCGTCCCCATCAGTGCAACGGTCTGGCGGGAAGGCCACGACGCCGTTGCCGCCACATTGCATGTCGATGGGCCGTCACGGAGCAAGAGCCTGGACATCCGGATGTCGCCGGGCGTCGAACCCGACACGTTCAACGCCCTGTTCACGCCCGATGCCATCGGCTACTGGTCGTTCCGGATCGACGGTTGGAGCGATCCTTTCGCGACCTGGCGCGACGCCATGGACAAAAAACTCGCGGCAGGCCAGGGCAGCTCCGAACTCGCCAACGACATCGAACGTGGTGCGCGCCTGCTCGAAAAGGCGATCACTCTCGTCCCACCGGACGACCGCGATCTGTTGACCGGTGCCATCGCCGCATTGCGCGATCAACAGGCCGCGCTCCCGGTCCGCGTCGCGCCTGCACTCTCGGAACCGGTCAGCACCCTGTTGATCGACCACCCGGTCCGGGAATTGGTCACCAAGAGCCGCACACACCGCGTCTGGGTCGACCGCGTGCGCGCGCTGTTCGGATCCTGGTACGAGATGTTCCCGCGGTCCACCGGCGGCTGGGACAACGACGGACACCCGGTTCACGGCACCTTCCTGACCGCCGCCGAAGATCTGCCCCGGATCGCCGACATGGGCTTCGATGTGGTCTATCTGCCACCGATCCATCCGATCGGCGAGGTGAACCGCAAGGGGCCCAACAACTCTGTGATCGCCGGACCCGACGATGTCGGCTCCCCGTGGGCGATCGGATCGGCGGACGGTGGACACGATGCCATCCATCCACGCCTTGGCACGCTCGACGACTTCAACTATTTCCGCCAGCGCACCGAGGAACTCGGCATGGAGGTCGCGCTCGATCTGGCGCTGCAATGCGCGCCCGACCATCCCTGGACCACCGAACACCCTGACTGGTTCGTCACCGAACCCGACGGGACCATCCGTTACGCGGAGAATCCACCCAAGAAGTACCAGGACATCTACCCGCTCAACTTCGACGACGACCGCGACGGAATCTTCCGCGGCGTGCTGAAGGTCGTCCTTCACTGGGTCAAGCAGGGCGTCAAGATCTTTCGGGTCGACAACCCGCACACCAAACCACCGGATTTCTGGGAGTGGATCATCGTCGAGGTCAAAAAACGTGACCCCGACGTGCTGTTCCTGGCCGAGGCCTTCACCCGGCCGGCCCGCCTGTACGGGCTGGCCAAATTGGGGTTCACGCAGTCCTACACGTATTTCACCTGGCGGACCGCCAAGTGGGAGATCACCGAGTTCGGCAACGAGATCGCGGCGAAGGCGGACGTCTGCAGACCCAATCTGTTCGTCAACACCCCGGACATCCTGCACGAGAGCCTCCAACACGGCGGTCCCGGGATGTTCGCACTGCGGGCGGCGCTGGCCGCCACCCTGTCCCCGACGTGGGGTGTCTACAGCGGATACGAACTCTTCGAACACAATGCCGTACGCGATGGCAGCGAAGAGTATCTGGATTCGGAGAAGTATCAGCTGCGTCCCCGCGACTACAAGGGCGCGGCGAGCCGTGGTGAATCGCTCGAAGGATGGATCCGCTCACTCAACGAGATCCGCAGGCGCCACCCGGCGCTGCAGCAATTGCGGTACCTGAAGTTCCATCACATCGACAACGATGCGCTCATCGCGTTCTCGAAGTTCGACCCACACACCGGCGACACGGTGGTCGTGATCATCAACCTCGACCCCATCGCCGCCCAAGAATCAACCGTGTGGCTGGACATGCCCTCGCTGGGCTACAACTGGCACGACCGCTTCAGCGGTATCGACGAAGTGACCGGCGAAAGCTTCCACTGGGGCCAATCCAACTATGTCCGGCTGGAACCATGGCGCTCGGTTGCCCACATCGTTGCTCTTCCGCCCATGCCCGAGGCGGCGCGCAGCGCACTCGCGTTCAGGACTCCCTCATGACCACACCGTCAAACACCGCACCCGACGCCACCCTCGAGAAGTCAGAACTCGACAGGCTCCTGTCCGGCACACACCACAACCCGCACGCGGTCCTCGGCGCCCATCCATCGGGCGAGTACACGATCCTGCGCACCCTCAAGCCTGATGCGATATCGGTGAGCGCGATCATCGGCGGTGTCGACTACCCACTGACACACCAGGATTCGGGCCTGTTTGTCGCCACCATCCCGTTCGCGGAGCTGATCGACTACCGGTATCGCGTCACCTACAAAGACACGACCGGCACCACCCGCGAGTTCATCGTCGCCGACGGATACCGGTTCCTTCCGAGCCTCGGAGAGCTCGACATCCACCTGTTCACCGAGGGCAGGCACGAACGGCTGTGGGAGATCCTGGGCCCGCAATCCCGGCTGTATTCGACACCGGACGGCAGTGTTGACGGCACCAGCTTCGCCGTGTGGGCACCCAACGCCCAGGGTGTGACCGTCATCGGCAGTTTCGATGGCTGGCGCGGGCACACCGCACCGATGCGCAGTCTCGGCTCGAGCGGGGTCTGGGAAGTCTTTGTGCCCCATGTCGGTCCGGGCACCACCTACAAATACCGGATCACCGGCAACGACGGCGTCGTCCGGGAGAAGGCCGATCCGATGGCCCGGGCCGCAGAGGTCCCGCCGGCCACCGCCTCTGTCATACCCGAGACATCATTCGAGTGGACCGATGCCGAGTGGCTCGACCGCCGCGCGAAGCTGGTTGCGGTCAATGAACCGATGAGCGTGTACGAGGTACATCTCGGGTCGTGGCGCCAGGGTCTGGGATATCGCGAACTGGCCGACGAACTCGGCACATACGTCAGCGAACTCGGCTTCACGCACGTCGAGTTGCTCCCGGTCTCGGAGCACCCGTTCGGCGGATCCTGGGGCTACCAGGTCACCTCGTATTACGCACCGACCTCACGTTTCGGCACACCCGACGACTTCCGGTTCTTCGTCGACCGACTGCACGAGCTGGGGATCGGCGTCCTGGTCGACTGGGTGCCCGCCCACTTCCCCAAAGACGCCTGGGCACTTGCCCGTTTCGACGGCACCCCCCTCTACGAACACGGCGACCCGCAGCGCGGCGAGCAACTGGACTGGGGCACTTACGTTTTCGACTTCGGCAGGCCCGAGGTGCGCAACTTCCTGGTTGCCAACGCGCTCTACTGGTTCGACGAGTTCCACATCGACGGACTGCGCGTCGATGCCGTCGCCTCCATGCTCTACCTCGACTACTCCCGCCCGGACGGGGGCTGGTCCCCCAACATCTATGGGGGTCGGGAGAATCTCGAAGCGGTGCAGTTCCTGCAGGAGATGAACGCGACCGTCCACAAACACCACCCGGATGTGGTGACGATCGCCGAGGAATCGACATCGTGGCCCGGGGTCACCCGCGACACCAATCTGGGCGGGCTCGGCTTCACGATGAAGTGGAACATGGGCTGGATGCACGACACGCTCGGCTACCTCGGGCGCGATCAGATCCACCGCAGCTTCCATCACCACGAGATCACGTTCTCGCTGATGTACGCCTGGAGTGAGAACTTCGTGCTGCCCATCAGCCACGACGAGGTCGTGCACGGCAAGGGCACACTGTGGACGCGGATGCCCGGTGATTCGCAGACGAAGGCGGCGGGTGTCCGCGCGCTGCTCGCCTACATGTGGGCTCATCCGGGCAAGCAGTTGCTGTTCATGGGCCAGGAGTTCGCCCAGACCCCGGAATGGTCGGAGAACCGCAGCCTGTCGTGGGAGCAACTCGAAGGCTGGGAGGGTGAGCTGCACGCCGGTGTCCAGTCACTCGTCACCGACCTCAACAGCGCATACCGCCGACATCCGGCGCTGTACAGCCAGGACATCACGCCCAGCGGCTACTCCTGGATCGATGCCAACGACACCGCGGGCAACATCATCAGTTTCCTGCGATGGGGGTCGGACGGCTCGGTGGTGGCGTGTGTCTTCAACTTCTCCGGCACCACGCGCACCGACTACCGGGTCGGACTCCCGGTCGTCGGTGTCTGGAACGAGATCCTCAACACCGATGCACCGGCGTACGGCGGCACCGGCGCCGGTAATCTCGGTCAAGTGATCGCAAACAGTGAAGCCTGGCACGGTCGGCCCGCATGCGCCCGACTGACTTTGCCTGCCAACGGAGCCATCTGGATCGCGCCGGCCTAGCGGCGGGCGCCGGGGACATCCGTGAACACACGACGAATATCGTGGATCAGTGGGCTGGTCGGCGTCTGCCTGCTGGTGTCCACCGGTTGCACCGACCGTGAAGAGCGTGTTGTGGTCGACGGTGATCCGGTGTCGGTGTACTCCGACCCGTTCACCGTTGCCGGCCTCGCGGTCAGCGACGGCCCAACCGGCGTGCGTTCCGGCGCCGAAGAACCGGTGCTCGATATCGACAATGCGGACTCCGGTGAGATCGACACCCTGATGGCCGCGGCCCTGCTGGATCTCGAGAAGTACTGGAAAGAGGCCTTCGAACCCGCGTTCGGCGGTGAGTTCAAAACGGGTCTGGGGTTCGTGTCCTGGGATGCCGAGGCGCCCCGAAGCGCATCGGTGACGTTCTGTGGCGACTCGACCTATGGCCACGTCAATGCTGCGTTCTGCCCGCCGCGGGACCAGATCGGCTGGGACCGTGGGGTTTTGATGCCGGCCCTGATCGACGAGTTCGGGCCGATGGCGCCGGTGACGGTCATTGCCCACGAGTACGGCCACTACGTGCAGATGATCGCCGGCATCGACAAAGACGCCTCCCCGATCGTGAGCGAACAACAGGCAGACTGCCTGTCGGGGAACTTCATCCGATGGATCGCCGAGGACAAGGGCCAGTACCTGCAGATCAATACCGCCGATGGGCTCAATTCTGCTGTCGCCGCGCTGATCTCGGCCCGAGACAGCGAACGTGGACAGTCCGATCACGGCACCGCGTTCGAACGGGCCCACGCATTTGAAATCGGATTCGGCAGCGGACCGGAGCGATGTGCGGCGATCGACGAGATAAGCATCGACGACATGCGCGATGCGATGCCGCCGCGCTTCGACAACGCAGGCAGTATCGACACGACCCGGTTCAGCAAAGGCGGACTCGACTCGGTGATCTCGTCGGTCGAGGAGTTCTTCGCCCTGCCACCGGAGGTTCGGCCTGCTGTCGACACCGATGCCCTGAACACCGGTTGCCCCGCTGTCGACACGGTCGCCACGCAGCCACCGGTGGCGTTTTGCCCGGCCACCAACTCGGTGTCGATGGATTCGTCAGACCTCGCGTCGATCGCCGACAACGGAACCAGCGGTCCCCCCGGGTTGCCGAGCTTCATCGGTGGCGATTTCAGTGCCTACTCGCTGGTGGCATCCCGATACTCGATCGCGGCCCAACAGGCCCGTGGTCAGGTGATCGACCAACCGGTCTCCGCAGCCCGAGCGGCGTGCGCCACCGGCCAGTGGGCCCGGTCGACCGCGGACTCCGGTACGTTCACACTTCGCGGCGGCGACCTCGACGAGTTGGTGTCCAGCCTGCTGGTCAGCGGTGCCGTTGCCAGTGACGTCGCAGGCCGCTCGCTTCCGAGTGGCTTCTCCCGGATCGCAGCGTTCTCGGCAGGCTACTTCGACACCGACAGTGGTTGCTCCCGCTACGACCCGTGAGACCTGATCAGTACCCGGCGGTGATCAGTACCGGGCGGTCATCAGTACAGGGCGGTCGCGAGCTTGCGCCTTGCCGCGACCACAAAGGGTTCAACCGGATCGAACAGTTCGAACAGTTCGAGCAGCCGGGCCCTGGCGGCGGTGCGATCGTCGCCCGCAGTCCTGGCAACAACCTTGATGATCCGATCGAAGGCGGCCTCGGGTTGCTGATTGAGCAGCTCCACGTCCGCAGCGGCCAGTTGCTTCTCGATGTCGTCGGGTGATGCGTCGGCCAGCGCTGCCGGGTCGTGGGACTGGGCCCGCGCGACGAACGTCAGGTTGCGGACCAGCGACGCGGCCTCGAGGTTGTTCGGCTCGGCGGCCGCGATTTCCTTGTATTCGGCAAGCGCGCCGTCGATGTCGCCGTCGTTGAGTTTGTCCTCGGCAGCGGCCATTCGTGGGTCGACCGGATCTTCGATTTCAGCACCGGCCTCTGCAGGCGCACCGGTGATCCCGGCACCGTGCTGGCTCATGACGTCGTCGATCCAGCTCTGGATCTGCGCGGCCGGCTGTGCACCGGCGAAGGCCGACACCGGCTGACCGCCGATGATCGCGACCACGGTCGGTACCGACTGCACACCGAACAACTGCGCGATGCGCGGGTTGGCGTCGACATCGACCTTGGCGAGCACCCAGGCGCCACCGGATTCGGCGGCCATTCGCTCCAGCGTCGGCGACAGCTGCTTACACGGACCGCACCAGGTCGCCCAGAGGTCCACCACGACCAGAACCTGCGAGGACCGGGCAACGACCTCGGACTCGAAGGTTTCCTCGGTGACGTCGTAGACGGCGGGGAATCCTGCTCCCCCGGTCGGGACCGACGGTGGCGCGGCTCCCGGTGGCGGTGTGGGCCGACTGGCTTGCGCACGTTGCGCGTCGGCACGTTCTTTGAGACCCGAAAGGTCCACGGCGCCTGACATTGCCGCTGCCGCACGGGCAGCCGCCTGCTGACTTTGTTGCGGTCTGGTCATTACTCCAGTTTGGCACGGTCGTCGGTGACGTGGTGCCGGGGTCCGGTTGTGCGGGGCCGGACCACCGGTGCGAAAACGATGGCGACGGCCAAGCCTGCCACCGCAAACCACAACGCGCTGCCCAGAGAGAACCATTGACTGAGCGGACCGATGACGGCCGGGCCCGCCAGCATCCCGACATAGCCGAAGCCGACAACCACCGAGATGATCTGACCGCTCGACGCGGTCGTGACGTTTCCGGCGGCGGTGAACAGCTGTGGAACGCCGCCCGCGACACCGAGGCCGAACACCGCCCACCCGACGATGCTCCACGGCGCAGTGGGTGCGCAGATCGCCAGCGCCATCCCGGCCACGGCAACTGCCGCACCGCCGCGCACGACGGCCACCGGTCCGAACCTCGCGCTCACCGTGTCGGCGGAGAACCGGAAGAGCACCATCGTGGCGCTGAATGCACCGAACGCCACCGCGCCCATGGCATCGGAGACGTTGTAGTTCTCGACGATGTAGAGCGCACTCCAGTCGTAGGCGACGCCCTCGGCGAGCATCAGCATGAACGCCACCAGGGCCAGCAACGCGATCCGGCCCCATGGTCGCGGCTCGCGGACCGCGACGTCCTCGCCGCGATCAGACCTGGCCACGCCCTGTTGATCGGGCACGACCTCCAATCCGGCGCCGGCAACCTCGTCGCCCGCGCGGCCGGTCAACAGGTCCCGGGACAGGACCACCGCGCTCACCAGTCCCAGAGCGCAGAACGTGCCCAGAACCGCCATGAGGGGCACGTCGAGCGCCAACCCGCCCGCCACGATCCCGGCACCGGCCAGACCGCCCACCGAGAAGTATCCGTGGAAAGACGACATGATCGGTCGCTTGTAGGTGCGTTCACACAGCACGGCCTGAGTGTTCATCGAGACGTCGAGCGCACCGTTGAAGAAGCCGAACACCACGAGCGCGCCCGCCAACGACGTGGTGCTGGTGGCCAGACCCGGCAACAGAATCGCCAGCGACAGACCGACCGCACTGATCACCGTGGGCCATTTGGATCCGATGCGGTCGGTCAACGGTCCGACCAGTTGCATCGCAACCAGAGCCGACCCACCGATCGCCAGCAGCAGACCGCCCAGGGTGGCGTGACTGACACCGGTGCGATCCTGGATCACCGGGATGTGGGCCACCCACATGGCGGCCAACAGGCCGTTGAGGCCAAAAATGCACGAAACCGCCACCCGCACCCGAAGATTCGGATGCGCGATGGCGGTTTCGGGTGGTGTTGTCAGACTGTTGCAGCCTTCGACGGTGCTTCGACTCCGTCGAGGTGGCCATTACGCTTCGCCCACACCTCGAAGACCAGGGTGCCGAACGGCGGAATGCTCGCCACCAACGCGAGGCCGGTGGTGACCAGGTTCCACTTCAGGCGCCACGCGGTGAACAGCGAGACCACGACGTACACCACGAACACGATCCCGTGGGTCATACCCGGGATGGCGATGGCTTCTTCATGGCCGAGCACCCACTTGAAGAACATCGCGATCAGCAGCGCCAGCCAGGTCACGGCCTCGGCAATTGCCACTACTCGGAAGATCTGGGCGGTGAGTTTTGCAGAAATCAATTTTCGGTCACTTTCACTTCTTGGGTACAGAAATTATGAGCGCATCACCCTGTCCACCGGCACCACAGAGTGCGGCCACACCCGTGCCACCTCCGCGGCGGGCGAGTTCCAGGGCGAGATGCAGCGTGATGCGTGCGCCGGAAGCACCGATCGGGTGACCGATTGCGATGGCGCCACCGTTGACGTTCACTTTGTCTTCGGAGACCCCGAGGTCCTTGGCGGAGGCCAGGCCAACCGCCGAGAACGCTTCGTTGATCTCGTACAGATCGAATCCGGCGGGATCGATCCCGGCCTTCGAGGCAGCCTTGCGGATGGCGTTGGCCGGCTGATGCTGCAGTGTCGAGTCGGGTCCGGCGACCACACCGTGAGGGCCGATCTCGGCGAGCCATTCGAGCCCGAGAGCCTGCGCCTTCGCCTTGCTCATCACGATGACGGCAGCGGCGCCGTCCGAGATCTGCGAAGAGTTGCCTGCGGTGATGGTTCCGTCCTTGCGGAACGCCGGACGCAGACGCGACAGCGTCTCGGCGGTCGTGTCGGCACGGATGCCTTCGTCTTCTGCGAACAGGACCGGATCACCCTTACGCTGCGGGATCGGCACCGGCACGACCTCGTCATCGTATACACCGTTCTTCCACGCGATGGCGGCACGCTGGTTCGACTGCGCGGCGAACTCGTCCTGCTGCTCGCGGGTGAACTTCTCGACGTCGTTCTGCTGCTCGGTGAGCGCGCCCATCGGCTGATCGGTGAAGGGATCGTGCAGGCCGTCGTAGGCCATGTGATCGACCAGCTCGGTGTTGCCGTATTTGAAGCCGCTGCGGCTGCCCTGCAGGATGTGCGGCGCCTGGGTCATCGATTCCTGACCACCGGCGACAACGCACTCGAACTCGCCCGCCCGGATCAGCTGATCGGCCAGCGCGATCGCATCGATGCCCGACAGGCACATCTTGTTGATCGTCAGAGCGGGGACATCCCAGCCGATACCGGCCTTGACCGCGGTCTGCTTGGCAGGCATCTGACCGGCGCCGGCGCCGAGAACCTGTCCCATGATGACGTATTCGACCTCAGAGGCAGGGACGTTTCCCTTCTCCAGGGCTCCGCGGATCGCGATCGCACCGAGGTCCACCGCACTGAAATCCTTGAGCGAACCCATCAATCGGCCGATCGGGGTACGGGCTCCGGACACTATTACCGACGTTGTCATCTGTTCTGACCTCTCTGAAAAGCTGGCTGAATCGTCGCTCAACTAAAGCCGAGGTTACCTTTATGCCATGACCACATCTGAACAGAACCCCCAGTCAATGGCCATGGCGACCATCGGCGAGCTCGTCACGGCGATCGATCATGTCGGGATCGCAGTGCCCGATCTGGAGGCCGCCAAGGCCTGGTACCTCGAAAACCTGGGCCTGGTGACGCTGCATCAGGAGACGAACGCCGCCCAAGGTGTGGTCGAAGCAATGGTCGGCCCCGCGGGTGCCGACAAGACACACGCCCTCATCCAGCTGCTGTCGCCGATCGATGAGACGTCGACCATCGCCAAGTTCATCGATCGCAACGGTCCCGGACTACAGCAGATGGCTGTCCGCGTCACCGACATCGAAGAGGTCACGCGCCGTCTGGTCGCCAACGGTCTGCGGGTGCTGTACACCGAGCCGCGCCGTGGCACGGCGAACTCACGGATCAACTTCATCCACCCCAAGGATGCCGGTGGAGTCCTCCTCGAACTCGTGGAACCGGCTGCCGCAGCGCACTGAGGCCTCACACCGAAGCCGCCGACCGGGCCGGGGACACGGGTTGCAGCCTGGTAACTCCTGTGCGCCACACCGTGTTCACCCCCGGTACCGGTGGCAACACAGCGTAAAATCTCACCCATGCCAAATAACGAGGCCACATCTGCCAGCGGCCTGCCGTTTGCCACGGTCATGCGTGGTTACGACCGGGATCAGGTCACCGAGTTCTTCCGTCGTTTCGACGCGGAGATGCGGGTCATCGCCGCCGACCGCGACGCCGCCACGGCCAATGCCCGTGAACTCGCCGAGAATCTCGAGATCGCCCGCGACGACATCGACGAACTCCGCCGCGAGGTCAATCGGCTATCCGTGCCACCCACCACTGTCCAGGGGATGAGCGAGCGGGTCTCCAGCATGCTCCGCCTAGCTTCTGACGAGGCTTCGGAGATCCGGGCACAGTCGGAAGCAGAAGCGGCAGAAGTACTTTCGATCGCACGTCAGGAAGTCACGGAACATCGCGAGGAGATCGCGCGAAAGACCGCGGAGCTCAACCGCCGCCGTGAGGCGATGCAGGCCGAACACGAGGCCACGATGATCGCAGCCCGCAACGAGGCCCAGCGCATCCTCGCCGAGGCAAAAGCGCAGGCCGAAGAACTCGACGCCCGGGCGCAGGCCAACCGGGAACGGATTCAGCAAGACTTCGACATCACGATCGCCGCCCGCCGATCCGAGGCCGTCGCCGCAGCCAGCAAGCTCGAGACCGACAGCAAGAACGAGGCACGCGAACGGCTCGAGAACGCACACGCCGAAGCCGAGAGCCTGCGTCAGCGCGCCGCCTCCGCGGCAACCGAAAGAGTCACGCGCTCACAAGAAGTCGCCGAGCAGGTCCGTGCGCTGCGGAGTCGGATGTTGTCTCAACTCGCCGAGATCCGTAGCCAACTCGACGACGTCCCACAGTTGCTCGCCGCAGTCGAGAACGAGCCCGAACTGCTCGATCCGAACACCACCGGCCTCCTCAACAAGGAACTCTCCGACAACGCACGCCTCGAAGAGCCATCGTCGACCCCGGCCGACGATGCTGTCGAGCACGACGATGTCGACACCGAAGACTCGGAACTCGAAGAATCCGCCGATCTCGAGCCGGAGGACGTCACAGACAGCACAGACACCCCCGATCGGGTGAGTACTTCTTACCGGTAGCCCACGCGCGCTAACGTCGTGCGCCGCGCGCACCCCGCGCGGCGCGACGCCAGCATCCGGTGTGCCAATGGCGGCGATCATCCAGATAGGAACCGCCGCCCGCGTACCCATCCATCCCGTAGTCATCCACCGGCCAGGCGACCACATGCGGAACGCCTACCATCACGGTCTGGTTGCAGCCCGGGCATCGGTAGATCTTGGTTGCGCGTTGACCGGTGATCGGCCGGACGTAGTAGTCGCCGCCGCCGGGGCCTGGCTCGATCCGTTCCATCACACTCGCCGGTATCTCAGAACAGCCGGAACTCGGTGCTCTCGGTCCCACGAAGCTTGTCGTAGTCGAGCGTGACGCAGCGGATGCCGCGATCGTTGGCGAGGGTCTTGGCCTGCGGCTTGATCTGCTGGGCCGCGAAAATCCCTTGGACCGGGGCCAGCAGCGGATCACGGTTCATCAGCTCCAGATAGCGGGTCAGCTGCTCCACGCCATCGATCTCACCGCGACGTTTGATCTCCACCGCAACCGACGAACCGTCAGCGTCGCGGCACAGCAGGTCAACGGGACCGATGGCGGTCATGTACTCACGCCGCACCAGCGAATAGCCGGTGCCGAGCGTCTCCACGTGTTCGGCCAGCAACTCCTGCAAGTGTGCCTCGACACCGTCTTTGACCAGTCCCGGATCGACGCCGAGCTCGTGGCTCGAATCGTGTTCGATCGCTGTGATCGTGATCTGGAGTTCCTCGCCCGCCTTGTTTGTCACTACCCACAGCTGTGGTCCATCAGGCGTTTCAGGCGTGGTCTCCACCAGCCAGCACGGTGGGCTCATCCAGTTCAGTGGTTTATAGGCACGATCGTCGGCGTGCACGCTCACTGAGCCGTCGGACTTGATCAACAGCAGTCGGCGAGCTTTGGGCAGATGGGCGGTGAGCCGTCCGACATAGTCGACCTGGCATTCGGCAATAACAAGACGCACGAGGACCACCTTAGGCCCGCGGACGCAACGCGCGTCGCCCCCGTGCCGTGCGCCGGCCATATTCTGATGTGGTGTCGATCAAGCGAGTGTCTTCAACCGAAATTTATGCCAACCCGTGGTTGTCTCTCCGCGAGGACGAAATCGTTCGCTCCGACGGCAGCACCGGCATCTACAGCGTTGTCGACAAGCCCGAGGGTGTCGTCGTCATTCCGCGCGAAGAAGGTCGTTTGTATCTGGTCGAGCAGTTCCGGTACGCAGTGGACGCGCGGCGATGGGAGTTCCCGGCGGGCACGGCACCGGACCGTCAAGTGGTTCCGGCCCAGGCACTCGCGGTCCGGGAGCTCGCAGAGGAAACGGGCCTCCGCGCCGACTCACTAACCCGGATCGGGACAGTGGATGTGGCGCCCGGTTTCAGCAGTCAGAGACAGGCGGTGTTCCTTGCCGAGAATCTGCATGCCGGTACCGCGCAGCGTGAACACGAAGAGCAGGACATGGACGCCCGGTGGTGGCCTGTGACGGAGGTATGGGCGGCGGTCCGCTCCGGAGCGATCTGCGACGCCCAGACCCTGGCTGCACTGACCCTGCTCTCCGCCCACGACGCCGCTGCGAGCTGAACGACGCCCCCACCGTGGCTACTGCTTCTCGATCGCCGTCTTCAGCAAGAAGTCTTCTGCTTGGGCAAGTGCATCGGCCATCGTCTTGACGACGTAGTCGAGTTGCGGACCTGGTTCGGCCTCGTGGGTATGTGCTCGCAGCACGATGCCGTCCGGATCCACCACCACCGCAATGCGTTTGACATTCTCGAGGTTCTTGCTGGCACCGAGGAACATCGTTCTCGAAACCTCGTCGACCTGATCGACTCGACTCATGTCGAGGATGACCACATCGAACTCATTGGCCGCCGATCGAACACGTCGCAGCACGCTCTCGGTACCCGAGAACGTGAGGTCACCCTGGAGTTCGTAGATCCTGATGCGGTCACGGTTGCCTTTGAGGAAGTGCCGTTCGAACTCGTTGCGTTCGGTCGCTACCTCGAACTCCTCCGCGGATCGGAATGAGCGAACCGCGGATCTGCTCTGCCGGGCAACGTTGAACATGTGCAGACCGAGATCGGACGAGAGTCGCTTACAGGCGTTGACGCCACGGACGCTGTTTCCGTGCACGTCGAGGAGCGGCGAGTACACACCGATACCGAGCTGTCCGGGCAGCACGGCCATGATCCCGCCGCCCACACCGCTCTTGGCCGGAAGACCCACCCTGGTCACCCAATCCCCGGCGCCGTCGTACATGCCGCACGTCGTCATCACGCTGAGCACCCGTTCCACGATGGCCTGTGTCAAGACCCGCCTGCCCGTTCGGGGATTCACTCCCCCATTCGCCAACGTGCCGGCGATGACCGCAAGGTCGGTCGTCGTGACGATCAGAGAGCATTGACGGAAATAGAGGTCGATCGAATCCTCCGGAGACGCTTGCAGAGCACCAAAGCTCTGCATCATGTACGCAATCGCACGATTTCGGGCGCCGCTTCGCATCTCGGAGTTGTAGACATCGGCGTCGAGTGACAGCCGACGGCCGGCGCAGGATGAATAGAAATCGAGCAACTCTGCAAACGCCACGTCGACATCGGGTTGGATCTCGAGGAGCAGAGAAGACGACAGGATCGCACCCGCATTGATCATCGGGTTGCGTGGCCGGCGCTGTGAATCGACGCTGATCTCGTTGAACGCCTCACCCGAGGGCTCTACCCCGATGCGTCCGTCGAGCTCATCAAAACCCTTGTGCGTCAAGGCAAGTGCGTACGTGAGCGGCTTCGACACCGATTGGATGGTGAACCCGACATCCGAATCAGCGATCGAATACACGTACCCGTCGTGCAACGCCAACGACAGCCCGAATTTTTTGGGATCGACCTGGGCCAGCTCCGGTATGTAGTCCGCGAGCGCGCCTTCACCGCCGGCAGCGCACGTGTCGTGGATGTGTTGCAGATACGACTCGACCAGGGTGGGGCCGCCGATCAGTGATGCCATGCCCTATCTAAGCAAAGATCCCCGCACGACACTATCGACCCGGAACGCACTGAGCCCCCACATAGGGAGACTGGCCTTCGACGACACGGGTGGATATAGCAAAATACCCTGTATTCGAGACCATTGCTGGTGTCGAATACAGGGTATTCGCAAATTGTGTTCGGCGGTGTCCTACTCTCCCACACTGATTAGGGTGCAGTACCATCGGCGCTGGTAGGCT
>NZ_JCASNH010000004.1:0-878856 GCF_059683565.1 Williamsia sp. Y721
AGGGAAACGCCCGGTCCCATTCCGAACCCGGAAGCTAAGCCTACCAGCGCCGATGGTACTGCACCCTAATCAGTGTGGGAGAGTAGGACACCGCCGAACACAATTTGCGAATACCCTGTATTCGATACCAGCAATGGTCTCGAATACAGGGTATTTTGCTATCTCCAAGTCGGAGTTGGCCAAGGTTGTCGATCTCGGACACCTTCAGGCCGTAGGTGCGTAGGATCCGAGGACATGAGCACCCCTGAGCCTCGGTTGCTGGTGACCACGTCGCGCATGCCATTCGCAGTCGACGAAATCCACAAGGCAGGGACGACCGGCCGTGATGTCACCGCCGCTGACACCTTTAGGGCCTCACCTGGAAGTCATTCGCGGGGCGCCAAGCGGCACGTCCAGGTGCCTGCGCCGGCGCAGGAAACCGCCGCATTCATCGACGCGGTCGACGCTCTCATTGACAAGCATCAGATCAACTGGCTGCTGCCGATGTTCGAGGAGGTGTTCTACCTCGCCGCGTACCGTGACCGTTTCGAAGGGCGCGCCGAACTGTTTTTCCCGTCCTTCGAGACGCTCGCGAAGGTCCACGACAAGGTGACTTTCAGTGCGCTGTGTGAGGAGCTGGGCCTTCCGGTGGCCACCTCGATTGTTGCGACGTCGAACAGTGAGCTCGTCGAAGCAGTGACGCACTGGGAGCATTGGTTTGCCCGTGCGGCCTTTGGGCGCGGTGGGCTGGACGTCATCACCAACTCCGGACCGTTGGCCGGGGAAGGGTCCCTCGAGAACATCACCCCCACACCCGAAGACCCATGGTTGGTGCAGGAGTATCTGCGGGGTGTCGACCGGTGCAGCTGGAGCGTGGTTCAGCACGGTGAGGTTGTGCTGCATTCGTGCTACGAGCACGCGCTCACCATCGACGACCGCGGCGGCATCGTCTACGAATCGGTGGACTCGCCGGAGTCATTGGAGGCCGCGCAAACCATTGCGCGAGAACTGGATTGGCATGGCCAGATCAGTTTCGACTACCTGATGACCGATGATGGTGTGCACCATATGGTCGAGTGCAATCCGCGTCCGACGGCCGGCTGCACAGTCGCAACGGCTGAGGAGTTCGATGCTGCATTGTTCGGGCCTCGCCCCGATCGGGCGGTTGTGGTTCCGCCTGGGCGTAAGAAGGCGATCAAAGCTGCGGTGTTGCGCGACGCGCTGAAACATCCGACCCGTGCGCGTTCCGATCTCGCTGCCGCCAGGGGCGCGGGCGGAGTTTACGAGCAGCCGCACGATCACCTCCCGCTCCTGTATTCAGCGTTGTCGTTGCAGCATGTCCTGAAATACCGCAAGGCCTTGGGACTCAGCCGGAACAAGAAGGAAGAACTGATGGCCGCGCAGTTCTTTGATGTCTTGTGGAACGGTTCTGCGATTCGTTGAGTCGGTGTCGGGCGCTGAGGCGATAGGTGTATCGCAGGCGGAGACGGACCCATCCGACCGCAGCGTTATAGTTGCGTAATGCAACACGATAGAAGTGGGGCAGTGTCGAAGGTGCACGAGGAGTTGGTGCACCTGGTCCGTGAGGTGATGACGGGCGAACGTCCTGCCGAGGGATCCGCCACCTTTGCACAGCACTCGGTTCTGTCGTATATCTCGCGTCATCCCGGTTGCCGCGCCACTGACATCTCGGATTCGTTCGAGGTGCACCGATCGACGGTGTCGCGCCAACTCCGTCAATGCGTCGATTCAGGCTGGGTCCTTGCAGAACCCGGTCCGCTACGCCAGGGGCACCCGCTCACACTCACTGACCTCGGCAGCGATGTTCTCGCGATCGCAGATCGTCAGCGACTCGCGCAGGTTCAATCCCGGGTTCAGGACTGGCCGACAGGTGACGTCGCTGAGTTCGCAACCATGCTTCACCACTTCCGTTCCAAAACCACGCCCGTCCGCACGGGTACCGAGACCCCCGGAGATGACCACTGTGCGTGAATACACGGCCAAGGCAAGCTTCACGATCGCCGACAATGACGCCCTCGTGCGGTCGGTCTACCGACACGCTGAGCAGACACCGGATCTGGTGCTGTTCTCCCGGCCGGACGGCAATACCTGGCGGGATGTGACCGCCACCGACTTCGCCGAGCTGGTGACAGGTGTCGCGAAGGGTCTCATCGAGCGCGGCGTGCAGCCGGGGGACCGGGTAGCGCTGCTCTCGGCCACCCGCTTCGAGTGGAGTCTCTTCGACTTCGCCATCTGGGCCGCCGGGGCGGTGTCGGTGCCGATCTATGACTCCTCCTCGCTCGATCAGATTCGGTGGATCGTCGAGGATTCCGGTGCGGTACTGGCAATCGGGGAATCTGCCGTACACACGGCGGCGTTCGCGAACGTCGGCGTCGACGCACTGGCCATCGATGATGGTGCGGTCGACGCGCTGGTCACCTCCGGCCGCGGCCAGAGTGACAGCAGCGTCCAGGACCGCATCGCGCAGATCCGGGCCGATGACCTGGCGTCCCTGGTGTACACCTCCGGTACCACCGGCCGGCCAAAAGGCTGTCGGCTCACGCACCGGAACTTCTTGTCGGAGGTCCGCGGCATCCAGACCGCCACCATCGGCACGGTGGCCAAGCCCGGCAATCGGATGCTGACGTTCCTGCCGCTCGCGCATGTGCTGGCCCGTGCGGTGTCTTTGGCGATGTTCGAGGCAGGCGGGACGCAGGCGCATTGGTCGGACTTCAGCACCATCGTCGGCCAGTTCTCGCGGTTCAAGCCGCATACCATTCTCGGTGTGCCGCGCGTGTTCGAGAAGGTCCGCGACTCCGCTGCGCAGTCCGCGGCCAAGGGTGGTGCGGCCAAGAAGGCCGTCTTCGATTTCGCCGAGAAGACTGCCGTTCGCTACAGCGAAGCACTCGATACTGGCAAGCCGTCCCTGCTGCTCCGAGTGCAACACCAGGTGTCCGATCGGCTGGTGTATTCGAAACTGAAGGCGGCGCTGGGCAGCGAATGCTGGTTTGCCATTTCGGGCGGCGGCGCACTGATGCCGCGTCTGGGCCACTTCTTCCGGGGTGTTGGCGTGCCGATCTACGAGGGCTACGGGCTGACCGAGTCGACAGCGGCGCACTGCGTGAACGTGCCAGGTGCACAACGGATCGGCAGTGTCGGGCAGCCGATGGGCGGCAACAGTGTCCGCATCGCCGACGACGGTGAAATCGAGCTTGCCGGTGGCGTGATCTTCGACGGCTACTGGCACAACGAACAAGCCACCGCCGACGCGTTCGATGACGGCTGGTTCCGCACCGGTGACCTCGGCGCCCTCGACGACGACGGCTACCTGACCATCACCGGCCGCAAGAAAGACCTGCTCGTGACCGCAGGCGGCAAGAACGTCTCACCGGGTCCGCTCGAGGACCGGATGCGTTCTCATCCGTTGATCTCGCAGGCCGTGGTGGTCGGTGACGGTCGGCCCTTCATTGCTGCGCTGCTGACCGTGGATCCGGAGGTGCTGGCGCACTGGGGCTCTGAGAACGGCAAGGCTGACGGTGCTACGGCCGAAGATCTCCGGGAGGACCCGGAACTGCTTGCGGCGCTGCAGCTTGCGGTCGATGACGCGAACACAACCGTCTCACATTCGGAGGCCGTCAAGAAGTTTGTGATCCTCGTCCGGGATCTGACCGAAGAGGATGGCGAGCTTACCGCCACCCTCAAGATCAAACGAAACGTGGTCTCCGAGCGGTTCTCTGACGAGATCGACGCGCTGTACCACTGAGCGGTGTTTCGCCGGCCAGGCAAAGCGATCGTCTAGAGACCAGACCCAAGCCATCAGCCCGCTTCATGCTCGTGTAGCAGCCCGCCACGCCTCGCGACCGGCCACAACATACGATCTGCGGACGACAGCAGCTGGATCTACAACGACAACCCGTCACCGCTCTGAAGTACTGCACCTGACGTGTCGGGAACCGAGCTGAGCGCGGGTTCCCATGAGAGACGGCCGTGCGTCCTGCCCATCGCCCGGGGGAGTGTTCCGTCGAGGTCAGCGGCGAGCAGATCCCGGTCATCGAGCGCGACGAGGTCGATGTCTTCACTGAGCCTGCCGGCAGGAAGATGTGTTCGCGCAAGCGCTGTTCCGCCGATGAAATGGAGTTTGTCAGCATAATTGCCGCTGAGAAACGCCAAGACGTGTGAAATCAGGTGGTCGCGCTCGACTTGTTCGGGTGCGACTCCGAACTGCTCGGCGACAACATCGCGTTCGTCCAGATTCACTTTTTGACGCCGGCCCATGTCTCGGCGCGACGCAAGGCCGCCCCAAGTCTCTGCGAGATTGCCAACTCGGTGAGTCGGTCGTGATCAGCGCGCCGATAAAGGGTGAATATTGCAGCTTGAACGTCGACCTCTGCGTCACCGAGCGAGGGCCTACGGGCGAGGTCGAGGATGGTTTGCTCCGGGGTGGTCACCAGTGCCGGACCCAACGCGGTTGTCACCTTCTCTGCGTCCACAGTGGTGGTCTTCCGATTGACGAACCGAATCGACGCCGGCCGATCAGTCAACTCGATTATTCGATGCTGCTTTGGTACCGCCACAACCGCAGTTGCCAGTGCTCTCGGCAACGCACCAAGGACGCGGGCAGCGCTGACACCCATCAAAATTGCGTTCTCCGGGCCATAGATGGCCCCAGCGATCCCCGCGGCGACGGCCTCGAGTTCGGGTAGCCACGTCCGGCCTTGATATTGCTGAGGGACAGCGATGTAGTAGCCAGGCGCGGTGCGGTGAACGACGCCGCGATCGACGAGCCGCGCGAGTTCCGGTCGCGGGTGCGCGTAGGTGTCTGCGGCGTCCTGGGGCCGTATTGTTCGCAGCGGTAGTCGCGAAAGGGCAGCGGGTAGCGCGGTCGTACGCTGCGAACCCATAACACCTCCAGTACGCAAAGAGTAGGCTTATAGCCTACGAAATGCATACTACTTACGCCCTGGTCTCATTTCAATGGCGGTGGCTCCCACAATTCGAGCGCATTGCCTTCGGGATCGTGGATTCGCGCGAACCGTCCGATCTCGGGTGTTGCATCCCATTCGGGCTTGACGATCACCGTCATTCCGCTGGCTGTCAGTTGAGCCAATAGACCGTCGAGGTCGCTGACCCGGAGGTTGAGCATGTACTGCTTGTCCGCCGCCCAGTAGTCGGTGCCCGCCTCGAACGGCGAGAAGACAATTGGCCCGCCCTGTACCTGCCACGACCATTCGTCGGCAGGGCCGGCGTCTGGGGCGACGCATCCGGAACCAACGCCGAGATGCTCGCGGTACCAGGCGCGTAGCGCGTCGGGATCCTGTGCGCGAAAGAAGAGTCCGCCTATTCCGAGTACTGGCATTGCGCTCCTCGTTGTGCCGGCGAGCGGGCGTGAAGTCCGCTGATGGAGGTTGGTGCCGCAACGGGCGGCATGTCGATCGTACGGCCGGTCGCCTCTGGTCAGAGGGCTGTTGATCTCCGCCGCATCGTTGACAGACCCTCTCGCGCTGGTACCGTCCGAGCCAGAGCACTAGCTGGCACGAGATCGCACCAGATCTGAAGTGGTGGTACGTCCTATGACGAGTTCACTGTTGCCCTCCCGGGTGGTGATGACCGACGGCTTCCAACGGGCGGCGGCCCGAGTCGCGTCGGTCTATCCGTCGCCGGTACGGCCACTGGCAGAACCTCCGCCCGGCAGCGGGCTGAAGCCCGTCATGGGCAGTTATGGCCTGCCCGGCCTGGGCCACGTGATGGAGAGTGTTGCTCACCCGTTGGCCTTCGGGCGGGAGCGTTACGAATTATTTGGCCCGGTGTCGTGGACTGGTGCCCTCGGATTTCGGATTGTCACGGTGACGGGCCCCGAGGCGCTGCAAGAGGTCTGGCTGGACAAGAACAGAGTATTTTCCAGCGAAATCGGTTGGCAGCCCATCATCGGTCCGTTCTTTCATCGCGGCCTGATGCTCCTCGACTTTGACGAACACCTCTTCCACCGGCGAATCATGCAGCAGGCTTTCACTCGACCGCGACTGGACGGGTATCTCGCGTTGATGCGTCCACTGGTGTCGAAAACACTGGACACGTGGACGCCGGGCGCGAAGGTCCCGTTGTACGACCGCACGAAAGACCTTCTGCTGGAGCTCGCGAGCCAGGTGTTCATCGGTGAATCTCCAGATGGGGCGACAGCACGAAAGCTGTCGCATGCCTTCGACGACGCTGTGCTCGGGGCTCAAGCTGTTGTGCGCCAACCGATTGTGCCCGGGCGATGGTCGCGTGGTCTGCGCGGTCGACGCTATTTGGAACAGTACTTCCGCAGCGCCATTCCCCAGCGGCGCAACGATTCCGGCGATGACCTTTTTACCGTGCTGTGCCTATCGCAGACCGACGAGGGCAGTACCTTCACTGACGAAGACATCGTCAATCACATGATCTTCCTGCTGATGGCGGCCCACGACACCAGCACCATCGCACTGTCGATGCTGATGTACCACCTCGGCAAGGATCCTGAACTGCAACAGCGTCTTCGGGAGGAAGTGCAAGCGCTACCGGACGAAGCGTCGATGGATGATCTCAACGCCGTGAGGCTTCTCGACAACGCCTTCAAGGAATCGCTGCGAATGTACGCACCTGCCGGGACTCTGTTTCGGCAGACCACCGCAGACACCAGCATTCTGGGCCACTTCATTCCCAAGGGCACCGAAATAGCCCTCGGTGTGCATACGTCGATGCGCCTGGACACGTGGTGGGATCGTCCAGATGTATTCGATCCCAGTCGTTTTGATGACCCAGAGATGGTCGCGCAGATGCACCGTTACGCGTGGTCACCGTTCGGGGCCGGCGCGCACAAGTGCATCGGTATGCACTTCGCATCACTGACTGTCAAAGCAATCCTGCATCGCGTGCTCCTGGATTTTCAATGGACGGTATCTGCGAACTATGTCCCGTTGATGGCCTGGGGGACCGGTCCGACACCAGCCGACGGTTTGCCGGTCCGACTCCGCAGAATGGGTTCGGGCACCTAGCAACCAGGATCACGGATTGCAGCGGGATTCGGTGCGCACCGCGATGTCGTAGGCCTGTTTTACCGTGTGCTGCGAGGTCATCGCCGATGATCGACGGCGCGGGGAGGCACCATGGCAACACTGGATTTTGGGGACGACACCAATTTCGACACAAGCGAGCGCGCCACCTGGAGCCTGTTCGCCGAGGAGCTGGCCACCGGGGTGAGGGCCCTCAAACGCCACGAGTTCATCGAGGTGGCACGCACCGATCTGGTCGGCGGATACCACCCGCTGCTGATATTCACAGTGACCGGATCCGGGCGGCTGCGGTGCACGATCGATCCGATGGCCTTCGTGGCCTTCGAGTTGAACGGCTCGCTTTCGGTGGCGCGGGCAGAACGCTTCATCCTGTTGGGGCAGGGCTGGCGGCTGTTGCGCAACCGTGTGATCATCCACGAGGTTGGCAAGCGGAGTGTCGACAAGCTTGTTTCGGCCGCTGTCCGATCACTGTGGCAGGTGTGGAAGTTTGAGAATCCGACGGTCCTGACGGTGCGCTACCCGGCTGCTCCGCTACCCGAGACGCCGGTCCGGGCCGGTGAACAATTCCAAGCGTCTGCCTCTGTCAAACCGCCGGTCAGGGGAGTCAAAAGGGCTGCGGCAGCAACGGTGGGCAATGTGCCCGATGACGCGCCACATCTGCTGGACATGACCTATAAGATCCTGGCCGCGCGCTTCGGGGAACGAGTTACGCTCGACCAGAAGGTAATTGGGTTGGTCACCGATGAGGGTCTCCACACCAACATTCTGGTGTCGCCGCAGACACTACGACTCGAGCTCTGTACGGTGCTGGCGCACCAGATTCCGGACATGGATCTGCTCGGTGCGGTGATCGCCGAACACTCGTCGCGCTGGCCCGACATCTCGATCGTGGTCACGAAAGGCCATGTGTTCGCGGTCCGCGCGATGGAGGCCGCTGTCTTCTCTCAGGCCAATCTCCTGGCGACCTTGCGGGCGTGGCAAGAGTTCTGTAGCGATGGAGCGATCGACATGATCGAGCAACTCCAACCCGAGGCGGAGAACGATGTCGACTGCATGCTGTTCGACCAGGTTCCGGAGCGTCTGATCGATATGGTCGACCGGTACTCCCGCGGTGATCGATCTGCCCTGACACCTGACGAGGTCGCCCGCGGGTGCCGGGGCAACACACCGATGCTGCGCCGGTATGCGCGCATCTGCACCGACCAGATCAGTCAAATGCAGGGTATGGAACAAGCGTGGACTGCCGTCGGCGGTAGTGCCGAGGAGATCGCGGGCTGCCGGCGACAGCGGCAGGCCATCGAACTGTTCATGCCGGTACTGATCGCCTCGATAACCGTTGCCGCACAATACAACGACGAACGGGAGGCGAGGCGGTGGAGTTGAGAGTTGCCGCGTTCCTCCCGGACTTCGGTGGGGCCGGTGGCCGGCGCGAGGGTAGAAGTACAGAGCATAGGACCGTAGGCGAGAGCGTCGCCACCGTGATGGGTTGGGGCGAGATGATCGAAAGTTCGATCGGTGTCAATGACATCAGGGCGCAGGTCGATATTGCGAAGTCGCCACGGCGTGAACGAGAGTCGAACACCGGGCCAACAGCGTCCAAAGAACTGGCGAGAGGGCTTGGTTCCATGGACACCGAGGAGGCACCCGGCGTTTCACCGCGGGTCATCCGACCTGGTTAGCCTGGGAACAAGTCCAAGTGAGGGGGCGCAATGGACTTTCGTCATCTCGAATCATTCATCGCGCTCGCCGAAGAGCTGCATTTTGGTCGGGCCGCCGCGCGGTTGCATCTATCTCAACCATCGCTGAGTGCGCAGCTGCAGAAGCTGGAGAAGTCGCTCGGCGTCACGTTGGTGGTTCGTAACTCGCATGAGGTCCAGCTGACGTCGTCGGGTGTGGAGTTCGCCAAGCAGGCGCGAATGGTCGTCGCTCAGATGGAGAAGGCCGTCGACGTGACGAAGTCAACGGCCGCCGGCCGGGTTGGATCCCTGAATATCGGCTACAACTTCCCCGCAAGCAGGCACGTCCTGCCGGCCGCGCTGACGCGTCTCAACGAGCGGCACCCCAGGATGGCGGTCTCACTCTGGGAGAAAAGGACCGGGCCGCAACTCGATGGCCTGCAGGACGGTTCGCTCGATGTGGCGCTGGTCTATGGCCGTCCCCAGCTCCCAAACCTGCGGGCCAGATTGTTGCTGTCGAAAGTGCCCATTGTCGCTGTGGTCGGTCGCTCGCATCCGTGGGCGGGCCGGACCAGCGTGCGATGCGCGGAGTTGGAAGGCGAGAGGTGCGTCCTGTTCGCCCGCGAACAGTGCCCGGCGATGTACGACGTCATTGTCGCGGCTGCAACTGAGGCCGGGGTCTCGCTCACGGTTGCCCAGACGTCCGATGATCCGAGCGGGACAGCTCACGTGATCGCGGTCAAACCGTACGTCGCATTCGCATCGCTGTCGCGTGCGGCCGCAGTCGGGATGGGTACCGCGGGTGCGTCTTCGGTGGCGGTCAAACTGGTGGATCCGATTCCGACGATCGACCTGTACATGGTGTGGTCGGCGTCATCGGTGAACAGCGCTGTAGACGCGTTCGTGGACTGCGTCGTCGAGATCTGCGGCGAGGCAGTGAGTTCGGCCAGGTCGTCGTCGATCGCACCGGGTTATCAGAGTGCTGCGGTGCCCTGACTGCCTTGGTGGTCAACGTGTTCGACTACTTCAGTCCACTCCGGACAAAGGCATTGACGATGTGGCGTTGCAGCACCACGTAGAGCACGAAGATCGGCAGGCAGGCGAGGCCGGCGAGGGCCATCATCGGGCCCCACTGGTCTCCCTCGGTGCCCATGAAGCTGCGCAGGCCGAGCTGTAGGACGTCATTGCTCGACTGGAGTACCACTGCGGGCCAGAAGTATTCGTTCCACGAGTTGATGAACAGCAAGATCGCCAGCGCCGCCAGCGCCGGTCGTAGGTTCGGGATAACAACGGTCCACAGGATCGACCACGACGAGCGCCCATCCATCCGCGCCGCCTCGATGAGCTCCTTCGGGAAACCAGACATGTGCGTGCGCATCATGAGGACGGCCAGTGCGGAGCTGAGGGTCGGAACCACTACACCGGACAACGTGTTGAGCAGGCCCAGCTGATTGAGCAGAACATAATTCGGCAGCATCGTCACCTGATACGGCACCAACCAGGTACCGACGAAGGCCAGGTACAGCAGGCCCTGGAACTTGAACTTGTAGACCGCAAACGCGTAGGACGCAAGGATAGCGATCAACATTTGGCCGCATGTGGATGCCAGGGCGACCCCGAAGGTGTTCACCATCAGCCGGGTGACGTCGACCTTATCGGCAGCGTCGACATAGTTTTCCACCGATAGCGGCCAAGGTAATGGTGCCAGCGAACTGACGTCGCCGGGTCGGCGCAGCGACGTCGCCACCAGCCAATAGATCGGGAACATACAAGCAAGGGCGATGACCGCCAGCGTCAGGTGACCCCAGATTCGTGCGAGAACCCCTGTGGCCGGAGCCGCGGCAGGCACGGACGGCGGGGGGTTCCCGAGGGTCTGCACCGCGTCCGTCTTCAGAGCGCTGTCAGTTGTCATGGAAGGTGATCCGTTCTGACAGCCAGACCAAGAGGCCGGCGACGATGCCGAAGCCGAGGAACAGGACAATGCCTGCCGCCGCGCTCAGGCCGGCGTTGAACGAGTGAAATCCGTAGTCCCAGAGCAGGTAATAGATGTTGGTTGTGGCACCGGCCGGGCCACCCTGGGTCAGGGTGTCGATCAGCGGGAAACTCCATTGGGCGCTCAGTAAGATCGTCATGAGCGTGAGGAAGACCAGCGTCGGTGACAACAGGGGCATGGTGATCCGCATACCGATCTGCAGGCGAGTCGCACCGTCGAGTTGCGCGGCCTCGTCGTAGTCGGAACTGATCCCGGCGAGGCCGGCGGCGACTGCCAACACCGCAAAGCCGATCAGGTGCCATCCAGTGATCACGATGATCGCCAACTGGGCGGTGTTCTTGTCGTAGATCCAGTTGTGGTCGGTACCCAAGACCCGGTTGATGATGCCGCCGCTGGGATCGAGAAGCCAACGCCAGATCGCTGCACCCGCCACCGGAGCCACCAGGAACGGCGCGAAGATAAGGCCCTGATAGATTCGCGAACTCCGCACTGAGACACTGCGCATGGCGAAACCGATCACCACCGGCACCACCACCGTGAACGGCAGTAGGCCGATGATGAGCACCACCGTCAGCCACACCGCGTCGCCGAGCGCAGGCAATGCGAACAACTGCTGATAGTTGTCGGTGCCGACCGATTTCATCGGGCTGGTGGGCAACAGGTTCCACGACACGGTGGCCAATTGCATGGCCTGTACCAGCGGTCGGTAGGTCCACACGACCAGCAAGATCAACGCCGGAGCGAGGTACAGATAGGGTACGACGCCCCGCCGCAGCCGCGACCACCGCCGGGACCGTGAATGCGGTACCGAAGTGGTCGATCGGCGGGGGAGGGTCGTCGATGCGGCCTGTACGAACATGGTCAGTCAGGTCGCATTCGGGGTGAGCGCCCAGAGTCGTTCGAGCGCAACGGATTGAGGTTCGTTGTACACGTCGTCGACGCCGACGACGTCGACAGACGTGGCCACCGCCGATGCACCGAAGAAGTCGATGCGACTGAACCCGAAACCGACACCGGCGCGGTGCCTTCCCTGCGGCGGCAACGGATCGGTGCGGTAGGACAGGGGTGGTCCGATCCAGACCGGAATGCCCGATAGGGCCGAAGCGCCGGTGTAATGCGCATGACCACACAGGATCATCCGGATATCAGAGCCTGCGATCGCGGATTCGAGCGCACTCGGGTCCGTCAGCCTCAGGAAGTCGACGGTGCCCACCGGCGAATGCACTGGGGGATGGTGTATCACCAGCAGGGTTCCGCCCGGCGCCCGATCTTTGAGAACCTCAGCGAGCCAGTCCAATTGGCTGTCCTCGAGACTACCGTCATGACGCCCGGGCGTTGTGCTGTCGAGTACGACGATGCGGAGGCCCCCGATGTGGTGAGCCACATCGTACGGCGCACCCAGGTCGGTCGAACCGTTTCGACTCAGATCCAGACCGAGACGAAATCCGGCCCGATCGTCGTGGTTACCCATCGCGTAACACACTGTTGCTCCGAGTCGAGCTGCGGTGGGCTCCAACATCGTTCGCAGGGTGCGGTAGGCCTCGGGCGACCCTGCATCGGCCAGATCGCCGGACACGATGATCGCGTCCACCGAACCGTCCCACGCGTCGAGGTGATCGAGTACCTTGCGCAGATTCTGTGTGGTGTCCATCATTCCGTGCATCAGGTCGCCGCCGGTGCTCAGATGGGTGTCGGTGAGCTGGATGACGGTGTGGTCGGGCGTCGTCATGAAACCGGGAGGAGCGTGTTGGCCTGCTCCTGTGCGGCCGTCAGCGCAGTCGCAGGATCGGCGCCCTGGTAAACCGAAGACTCGACGGCCGACATCATGCCGTCACGAATCTGCAGATATTCGTTGCCCGGCATCGAGATCCATGGCTCCATCGATTTCAGTTGTTCGACATTGGGTTCGAGTAGGGGGTTCTCGGTCGCCCAATCCTTCAGTCCTGCGGGGTCATCCATCAAACCGGTACGCAGGGGGAGGTAGCCGATACCACTGGAGATCGTCACGTAGGCCTGTTCGCTTGTCAGGAACTTGATCAGTTCCCACGACGCGCGCTGCTTGGCGGGGTCCGACGAGAAGATGAACAGCGAAGCCCCGGAGTTGGTCGGGACGACGGGCTTGTCACCGAAGCTCGGCATCGTGGTGGACCGCAGATCCCATTTATCTTTGGCACCCTTGACGAATTGGTCCTGGATGGAGCTCGATTCGAGGATCATCCCCATCTCACCGCGGGCGAACGCCTCGTAGCCCTGCTTCTGGGTCAGGGTGGGCGTCGCTCCCGAGTTGACCATCTGCTGTGCCATGCTGACCACCTCGACGGCCGCCGGATCGGCGAACGTCAGGGTGTCCCGGTTCTCCGAGATCACCCGGCCGCCATTCGAACGCACCAGACTCTGGAAGCACCAGTCCTTGGCGGCCTTGGTGAGGCAGTCGATGTACGCACCGCCCTTGCCCGTCTTGTCCGCGATCGTCTTGGCAGCGACTGCGACGTCATCCCACGTACGCGGGGGATTGTTCGGATCCAATCCGGCTTGCTCGAAAAGTGAAGCGTTGTAATAGAACACCGGGGTGGAGAAGACGAATGGGACGCCGTACGTCTGGTCCTCCCAGTCGCTCAACGTGCGTGCGGTCGAAGCGAAAGGATGCGTTGCTCCCTCGAAGTTCTGCTCCACAGCCTCGTCACCGACCAGGGCGTCCAGTGATTTCGCCTGCAGTTGGTTGACGGTGAAGTCGAGGTCCGAGAACCCCAACTGAGCGACGTCGGGGGGATTTCCGGCCGTCATCTGGTTGCGGATGCTCGAGACGGTGTCGGTGGCCGGGTTGGGGCTGTTGCCTGCGGGCTTCTGCGGGGTGACGGTGATGTTCGGGTGCTTTTTGGAGAAGTCGGCGATTAGGCTGTTGAACGTGTCCGTCCAGGCACCCGCCAGACCGTAGTTGTAGCTCTCGAAGACGATCGAGACCTTCTGGTCGGCAGCCAATTCCGGGATGGCCGAGGTTGTCGTCTCGTCGTCGGATGTACTGGACATACAACCGGTGAGCGTCAATAGTGACGCGACCAATGGAACGGCAAGTTTGAGTCTGGCCTTCACAGCGGTGCTCCTAGGTGAAAGAGAGTTGCGGATGGACGGGCCGTGCTGCCGGGTACTGCCAGTGCAGCCGCCGGCCGTTTTCGGGGTCGAACAGATGGAGATCGGCAGTGTCCGCGGTGAGAGTGATGTCCGAGCCGACGCGCAGGCCGCGGGCGACTCCCACGCGAGATATCCGCGCGCACAACGTCACCGAGTTGACAGCACAGTGCACCAGGACATCTCCGCCGAGATTCTCGGTCAGTGTCACCACCGCGTGCAGTCGCACTGACTTCTCGGCCAGACCCTGTCCAGCGTGATCGGCGCGGTCGTCCAGTCGCAGACGCTCTGGACGGATACCCAACGTCAAACGGCGGGCGTTGACCTCATCGCTTGCGGCGTTGATTCCCAGAGGTACAACCACGTTTCCGACGGTCGCGACCAATTGGCCGGCCTCGACACGGATGTCGGCGTCCACGAGGTTCATCGGCGGAGCGCCGAGGAAAGCGGCGACGAATACCGATTGTGGGCTGTCGTATAACTCTTCGGGTGTTCCGACCTGCTCGATGCGGCCCTTGTTCAGCAAAGCGATGCGGTCGGCCATCGTCATCGCCTCCACCTGATCGTGGGTGACATACAAGAACGTCTTGTTGACCCGCTTGTGGAGTTCGATCAGTTCTGTACGGGTGACGGCGCGGAGCCGGGCGTCGAGGTTGGAGAGGGGTTCGTCCATCAGGAAGGCGTCGGGATCGCGGACCATGGCGCGGGCGAGGGCAACTCGCTGCCGCTGCCCACCCGAGAGTTGACCCGGCCGGCGGGTGAGTAGTTCGGTCAATCCCAGCGAGGCGGCGACGCGTTCGACGGCCTCTTTCGTCTCCTGTTTCGGAATCTTGGCCGTCTTCAACGGGAAGGCGATGTTCTTTGCGACGGTCAGATGTGGATACAACGCGTAGCTCTGAAACACCATCGCCAGGTTGCGTTCTCGTGGTTGAACATCGGTGACGTCGGCGCCATCGATCACCACGGTGCCCTCCGTGGGCGTCTCCAGACCTGCGATGATGCGCAACAGCGTTGACTTGCCACACCCACTGGGGCCGAGGAGGACCATGAACTCCCCGCTGGGGACGGTGAGGTCGATCGAATCCAGCACAGTGGTGCCGTTGAATCGTTTTGTCATCCCGTTCAGGAACAGTTCGCTCATGCGACGGTTGGTGTTGTCGTGGAGGCGGTCATCGAGGCAATTCCTTCTCTTCGGCGCAGGCCGGATCATCGGTGACCTGCTATTGACTGCCTGAAAGGGGCTGTCCCAGTTAGTGTCACCGAAGCGAGCGTGCCGAGAGATGGCGATAGGGAGCGTCGATTGCGCGAGAGGGATAGCGCTCGGCAGACGGCACCGGTACGGTGCGCGGTGCAGCGGTTGAGGTTGTCCCGGTACCGGATTCCTTCTCGTCTTCACCCCCCACTGGTGGCGAGGGCAATGATGACAAAGAGGATCACGATCCCACTCACGGATGAAGGGCCACTTCTTCCGCGTTTTGCAGGAGGAGGTGGTGGAGCCCAGTTGGGGTGCGCCACCTTGATAGGGTTGTTGCGGTCTCTGATTTGGCCGACTATAGGGCCGCCCTATCAACCTGAGCTCGGGAAAAGGTTAGGGATTGGTGTTGAGGGCGACGTCACGGTGGAGCCGAACGGAGACGGAACGTCGTCTATGTTGGTGAGTCATGAAGCGACCCAGTGGGAATGGGGTCCACTCGCTGTCAGCTCCGGTCCAAAAGTGCGCTGCTGTGTCCGGGGTGGTTTCTAGGGCTGGTCGCAACACTTCTCTAGATTCTGGAGGTGTGTTGACATTGTCTCGTCGTGTGAAGAAGGGGCCGGGGCGTCGTCCGCAGTCGGCCAAACGTCGTCGGTTCATGGAACTGCGTGCCCGCGGGTGGAGCGTCGTGGCTGCCGCCCGAGAAGTCGGCGTATCTAGGAGCGCCGGAAACAACTGGTCGCGTGGGCACAAGACCTACCGCGGCGGCAAGGCTGTCGGCTTCGTGCCGGCGCTGGACCGGTTGATGGTCCGCGAAGTCAGCCCGCGCTTCTTGTCGCAAGATGAGCGAATAGAGATCGCCGACCTACGCAGGGCTGGGCACAGCATTCGGCACATCGCCACGGTCTTGGGACGGGCGCCGTCCACGATCTCGCGCGAATTACGTCGCAATGCAGCGTCTTCGGCCAAATATCAACCGTTCGAGGCTCATCGTCGGGCAACGGCACGGCGCGAGCGTCGACACCCGAGGCGATTGGCCACCAATGAGCAACTGGGGCTGATCGTGGCTGAACTGCTTGCCCAGCGATGGAGTCCTGCGCAGATCAGCCGCCATCTGCGGGTCCGGTTCCTGTCCGATCCGGCGATGTGGCTGTACCACGAGAGCATCTACCAGGCCCTCTACCAGCCAGGATCGGAACTGATGCGGCCGTCCCCGCTGGCCCCGCACCGCCGATCCCCGCTGCGTACCGGACGTGATCATCGACGGGCCCACTCGAATATGCACAAGCGTCGGCCGAGGTTTCAGCAACCGATGTTGAGCGTGCACCAGCGCCCGTTTGATCCGAAAGACCGCACGGAGGCGGGGCATTGGGAGGGCGATCTCATCGTCGGCAAAGATCAGGGATCGGCCATCGGCACCCTGGTGGAACGCCAATCAAGGATGGTGCGACTTTTGCACGTTCCGTGCCGGCAAGGTGAGGCTCTCTATGAGTCGTTGCGAGCACGGATGGCAGACCTGCCACCGACGGTGTTCCGGTCCATCACCTGGGACCAAGGAACCGAGATGGCTCGGCACATCGAACTATCGAAAAGCCCTGGCGTTCAGGTCTATTTCTGCGACTCACACTCGCCGTGGCAGCGGGGAAGCAACGAGAACACGAACGGTCTTCTGCGCGACTACTTTCCCAAAGGAACGGACCTGCGGATTCACTCTGTCGATCATCTGCGGACGGTTGAAGATGAGCTCAATAACCGGCCGCGGTTGGTCCTCGACGGGTGCACACCGGCCGAGCGATTCGCTGTCCTGTTAGCCTCAGGAAAACAGTCGGTGTTGCGACATTGACTAGAATCCGGCCCGGATTTACCTGCTTAATTTTGGACCGGAGCCGACACGATTACCTTCATCGGAACCTGTTATGTCTCGGTTCCTGTGGTGGGTATCGCGATCGCGCTGCTTCGTCATCTGGTGGCGACTCTCAGATCGCGGCGGCAATACTAGGACCACGGACGGCCGCACGCCGCTGATCGTGCAGCGGGCCTAGGGTTCAACGAGTTGCCGCCGCGAGCAATGGGGGATCGAGCCGGGAGAGCCAATGTACGTCAGGGTTCGTCGATTGTGCATGGGGTGCTGGAGAATAAAGAGAAGTAGACGCTATCGGGCAGCTTTCTCGCAGAGATGCCAATTCTGACGCCGCGGTCGTCTTTGTAGACTTTCTCCTCCGGGTATGACGACATTGGGCCACGCGGCTGAAGTCGATAGCCCGACTCGGCGAGAGCATCGATACGTTCGACGGCTTCCGCAATCTGCTCGGGGCGCGCCAGAAGTTCAGATGTCCGGACGCTCCAGGGAGGGCCCTCCCCGATAGCGTTCTTGCGGTAGTTGCTGCACGGGGTCAGCGAGGCGTTCTGAGGTGCGATGGCGGTGGTGCCGGGGAAGATCAACCGAACGTTGTCGGTCACGATGGTGCGGGCCTCGGCTTCGGATGTAATTGACGCGTCGCTCTCTACGTCATTCTCGTCGGCAGACGAGCAACCTGTCAGCAGGAGCACGGTAGCGACCAAGCAGAGTGTGGCCGCGCTGAAAGTCACGGTTCGTCGATTGTGCATGGAGTGCTGGAGAATACGGAGAAGTAGACGCTATCCGGGAGCTTTGTCGCCGAGATGCCTATGGTCACGCCGCGCTCGTCTTCGTAGACTTTCTCTTCTGGAAATGTCTGCAGTTGGCCACGCGGTCGAAGGCGATAGCCCGACTCGGCGAGAGTTTCAAGACGTCGGATGGCTGCTGAGACCTGGTCGGGTCCAGCTAGCGATTGAAATGCTCCGGCGCTCCATGGCGGTCCCTCCCCGATGGCGTTTCGGTCGTAGTTGCCGCAGGGCGTCAATGTGGCATTCTGCGGCGTGATGGTCGCGATTCCGGGGAACATCAACCTAACGTTGTCGGTCACGATGGTGCGGGCCTCAGCTTCCGATTCGATTGCGGTTTTGTTGACATTGTTGCCATCGGATTGTGAACAGCCTGCTGATAACGCGGCAGTGACAATTGCGAAAGCTGCTATCGAAACGCCGCGTTGTAGTTGCGAGGTGATGGTGTTACTTGACATCGATAGTCCTTGGACTGGTGCCCCACGACCAGTTCACCGCATCAGATATAGCATGTGTTGCGTTCAAAGGGGATGGTTGACTCACACGACGTGGAAGGTCAGCTGGGGTCGAGGGCGTAAATGCAGTGGCAGTACGCGAAGTTGCACGGGCCGTCAGCGGTCTCGTGCTCGGTTTCGTGTTTTTCGGTCTCGTGTACCTGATCATCTTCATGATTCCGGTTATATGGGCTGCGGCTCCGCTCGTTGCCGGACTCGCCTGTGTAGCGCTCGGGTTGTACGGGTACCGGGTGTCCGACGGAGATTGGGCAACAGTGGCATTCGGCGGCGCGGGATTAGTGGGAGCTGCAGTCTTCGCCCTTCTCTATTTCTGGTGAGGCTTAAGTTCAAGCAAGCCCTGTGGTTGGTGTCGTGATCACGACGAGCCGTCCGCTTGTGCTTGTGCGAGGCTCAGACGGCGGACACCAGCGCCCGGCAAGAAACGCGCGATGAGGGATCTGGTAAGCGGGGACAGCTCCACCGCAACAGTTTCGAATGCGTCGAAGCCGCGGCCGCCGTGATGGAAGGCGAAGCTGCGCGAAGTTCACGATGCACGGGTGTGAGAAGCCGGGAAGGGCCGACGCCGGGCCAGCGTGGCTTTGCGGTGTACGGCGGTGGTTCCAGATATGCGAACCAAAGACTCCGGGCTAGACGGTACGAGCGTCGGCGTCTGTCGGTGGTCGGCGCTATCTTGTCATCAGAGATCGGTTGAGGGGAGGCCACGGTGGACGAATCGGACAAGACGTCGGACGTACAGGAGTGGCTGGGCATGACGACCTGGATCGTCGAGTCGCTTACCGACAAACCGGTCGGCTTCATCTTCGAGATGGGTCCGAGTGGCTACGTTTATCACGATGATGACGAGGACGAAGAAGACGTTGCGTGTGTCCAGGTCCAGATGCTGGCCGACGGTGTGATGATGCTCCGGCGTTCGCGATCGGTGCTCGGCCACTTGTTGATCGCCGACTACTCGTCCGGCAATCTGCCCCTGAACCGATGGCTCTTCAACGACAACTTCGAGGACTGCACCGACGGCTACCTATTCAGCCGTGACCCGCTGTTGGTTGCAGACGCCTGCGTCACCTGGTTCCGCGACAACTGCGGAACACGCTCGCCCAACGGTCTCGGCTGCGAATACCGATACCCGGACGAGCTTCTCCCGCCGGCGGGGACTAGCGCCGCGTCTTCGGCATCGCGGACGTCCTAACTGTGTCGGCATCGGTGTTTCGGAAGCTCGGCTTGCAAGGAGCGCTATGGAGATTTTGATGCCCGCATTGTGCAGAGCCACAGTCACATTGCCGCCGCGGCTGATTGCGCGGATGGCCGTCACCGTTCGACCGTTGCTTCAGCCGTGGCGCGATCTGGTGCCTCGCCCCGACCTGACGGACCAACAAGCATGGGAGTGCCTGTGGCGGGACGATGCATTGATCAAATCGGCGATGAAGATTCCGGGAAAGTGGACGGCCAACGCGACATCGGACCGGCTTGCGGACAGTGTGGCGCTGTATCTAGTGCGCCCAGACGTCCCGGCGGGTCGCATCGGATTGCTACGCACTCGTCTTGATGCGGACCAACTGCGCCGAATTGATCTGCTGCGTGCGGTGACTCGCTTTGGGGGCAGCGACCTGGTCTGCCAAGAGATTGTGGCTGAAGCGCCGCCCGGGTCGTCGCGGGACGAACACGTCGGAAAGCGGGAACTGGCGCTGATCGAGCGATATCGACAGGCGGCGAGCGACCAGGAGGAGGAGCGTAAGAGCAAGGCCAACAGCGTTGTCGAACACATCCTCCGGAAGGATGGTTTGATCGCGCGAGCCGAGGAGGCCCGGCGATCGGATCGGGTCGATCAGTTGCTGACGCTGAAGGCTTGTGTGTTTGGGCGGGGCTCTGTCGCCGCACGCCCCGAGGATGCGGACTTCGGCACGGCGCAGTATCTGTTGATGCTCGGTCGCACCGCATCGGTGTATCACCACGGCGACCCAGAGTTGGGTCAAGTGCTTTCGGTCCTGCGTCCCATCCTGCGGGCATACATCAACCCGGGGTACACGCCGCCGAGGAGCTGGGTGTCTGACCGGCTGCTGATCTTCGGGGAGGCAGGCACTGTGCCACTGGGGTATTCGATCGATGGGGAAGAGGGCAACTACCTCGTTTCGCGCTTCGGTTCGAACCTGAACAAGTACGAAGCGCTCGCAAAACTGGCAGCGGAGAACAAAGACGCGTCGCTGCGCGACCTTTGCAATCGGGTAGAGGCGGAGCAGTTGGCGCGTCATCGATGGATCGTCGAACAGCAACAAAGAGGAATCATCAATGAGTGAAACCAGTCAGAGAACTGAACCGGATATCGTTTCGATTTCCGATGCGATCGCGGTGCAAGCACATCGCGGTCAGACGGACAAGCTCGGCAACGACTACATCGACCATCCACGGTCGGTGGCACGTCGGATTGACCCGCCGAATGAAACTATGGTCGCGGCAGCACTGCTGCACGACGTTGTCGAGGACTCGGAGTTCACAGCCGAAGACCTCATGGAACGAGGCATCCCTGCGGAAGTCGTTGCTGCAGTGCAATTGCTGACACGCCGGGACGACGTCCCGGACAGTGACTACTACGCGGGAATCGCCGAGAATCCAGTGGCTCTGGCGGTTAAACTCGCAGACCTCGCCGACAACACCGATCCAGCTCGGTTGGGGATGCTAGACGAAGCGATGCAGATCAAGCTTATTGGGAAGTACAGCAGGGCTTATCGAGCGTTGGGGTGCGAAGAGCTGGCTGCGGAGTTGGCGCAACGGGCTGAGTAGCTATCTACCAACCTCGGTGGGCGTCGAGGTGGAACCTCAGCGCCTGTTCGATCTCCGGTTCGACACGTCCATCTGGGTTGCGAGCCAATTCGGTGTACCAATCCGCGGTGCGACAAACCCGGATGCTCGTGATGGGAAATTCGTCGCGGACGGAACTCGCCGCTTTGGCCCCGATCATAGTTGCAGCGTGCCGATCGGCCGCACCGCCTGGACTTATAACGATTTGTGTGCGCCCGAGGTTGCTCTGACCAACTGTGTAGTCCGGATGATGAAGGAGACTGTGTCGCAAACGTTCACGGCCCTCGGCGTCGAGGTTGGTATAGGCCGGTTCGGTTTCGATTACGAACACGTAGTCGCGGGCTCGGTCAGCGATCTCGTTCGCGGCATAGCTCTTCACAGCGCTGGGCGGGGCGGCAGCGGCCGCACTGTCCAGCGCTGCTTGGGTTCTCCAGTAGTCCGATCGACATGTAAAGCCCCCGTTGACGGGCAGACCCGTTCGTTCAAGCCTGGCGGCGAGGTCCAACAGAGTGCGGCCCGAAGCGAACCAGTTCCAGCGTCTTGACGTGAACGTCAACCGAACCCGGTTGAGCCGTGTGGGACGAAATGCGAGCACCCGCTTGAGGTTCAGATCTTCGATCTGACCTTTCAGGGTGTCGACGTCAGACCAGTCGACTCCAAGATCGATTCCGGAAGTGGACCCGGGGTCACGGACATGTTGTGTGCCATTTGTGGATGTCATCGCGCCGTGTGTGCCCTCAGCAGTAGATAGCCCGTCACGGATGGCCAGTCTGGGAACTCGGGCGTTCCGAACATGATGTGTTCGCCATTGAAGTCTTTGACACCGTTGTGGATTCGATCGTCCACGATGAAGTCGCCGTGATTGAGATTCTTGTGGTGGGACAGGATCAGCCGCTTCCACGCCGGCGTGCCCTCGTCCTTCCCGAAATACCGCTGCACCCACTCCAACTTGTCAGACCACGCGCTGGGGTTGTTCCAAGGCGCAGTTGACAGGATGTAGGTGTCGTACACCTTCGACAGGGTCGTGAATGCCTCGATCGCACCGTCGAGCGGGATCATGGTGCCGAAGATCCCAGGCGTATCGTCGTACGCATCCTTGTAGGTTTCTGCATCCTCAGTACTGAGGAGAGAGATTCCGTGCTTGAAGTCGACGAGGGTGTTGTCCATGTCGATGTAGAGGATCTTCTTCTTGTTCTCGGGCGCCGTCACGGGATGATTATGGCTGCATGTGGTGACAAAAGCGCGGCAAAGGTTCGATCGGGTCAGCGGTCGATGTTCGCGCGATATGGGGTTAGTGGGTCATGTAGTTGAGTAGGTCTTCGAGTTCTGAATCAGTGACGTGAACGATGCTCGGTCCACCTGTGGCTCCCACTCGTATACCGTCTGACAACGCCTCGTTCCTCACTGATGGCTTCGACTCATCAGTGCAACAGGCCATGGAGGGCTTGCACTCGTTAACTGTCGATCGTGGTCTGAACTCGGTTAAGCTTGCGAACGTAGTGAAGGCCTTTGATGCCGAGGGCGCGAAAATTGCTGGCTACGAAGACATTCAGACGGTAGACCTCCGTTCTGCGATCGGTCCTTGCCTCGGAAGAAGGAAGCGTATCTCTTCCTAGGAACAACCGAAGGTGTTGCGTCCTCGCTCGCGGTCACGGGGGCGATGGTGTCTGCGACCGTCACAGGTGGGACGACTGCTGCGGTTGCCATTGGTGCGATCGCCGCTGATGTGACCGCGGTACTAGTGGGGATGGGCAGGATTGTTGCGATTGTCGCGGCACATTACGGGTATGACGTTCGTGAGCCTGACGAACAGGTATATGCAGCAGGTGTTCTGGCATACTCTTCGGCCGGCAGTGCCAGCGAGAAGGCTGCATCCCTAGCGTCGCTGTCGCGATTGACACAGGCGATGATGCGCCGAGCAACTTGGAAGCAGCTCAACAACCATAAATTGGTGAATGTGGTTCAAGGAGTGTTCTCCGCGCTCGGCCTCAAGCTCACGCACAAGAAACTGGCGCAAGTGATCCCCGTGGCGGGCGCGATTATCAATGGCGGCATGAATGCGCACTTTGTGAACCAAACGTTTACTCGTGCGCAGCACGCTTATCGGTTGAGGTATCTGACAGAGAAGTATGGGATGGATCCCACGGACTGGTCGCCAGACTTAGTTGAAGTGGAGGAACCGGTCGAGCGACCTATGCCCTTAGTTGATGAAATGCTAAGGATCGAGATCGCGAAAGATGGCGGTTCTGAATAGTGGTCGTGGAGTCTTGCTCGAACCGCGGCCATGTTGACGAGTTGGCTCCCTCCGTCAGAGTAGTATGGGCGGGACGCCACGCTCCGTTTGTCTTAAAGAACGATTGGTAGATGTTCACGCAATACCGGCATGCGTTTGGGCTCACGCGGACTCGTTGACCAGCGACCACGATTTGGCCAGTTTTGGGCACTCTGCGTTGCACACTTTGAGGTCCTGCTGGTGGCGGTCGAGGCAGTGGCATCGTCGCCGCTCGTGCACCGGTCAGTTTGCGAATCTCGTTGATCCCCAGCGGGTTGGGCACGGTCTTGAGCAAGTGCCGGTCATTGGTGGCGTGGATGAGGTTCGTCTATCCGCAGCGTGACGCGTATGCCTGCGGTGGCAACTCCGAGCGCAAGTTCGTGGCCGCGGATGACGGCGATGCCATCACGACTGGCGGTGCGATCGATCTCGATCGCACGAGGCCGCTCCACGGTAACCGATAGGTCGCCCGCGGCGGCTGCGGGACTGGATCGGCCGGGCCGGGTGCCGCGGCGGGTAAGGTGTTCGAGGTCGGTGGTCGTCATTTTCGACAGGATGGTCTTGAAACGGTGTCGTCGATGATGACATGAACGCTGATGAGGTCAACCCACATCACTACAGAACGCCCGGCGTAGTCCTTGCCCACCCAGAGCTGATGAGCACCAATAATATTGACCACACCTGGCGTGGCAACCAGAGCATCAAACTCGACAGGGCAGTGGCGCGTGCCAGCGATCGTCCTGGTTTGCGAGTACTTAGTAGCGGCCACCACCGACTGCGCGTCTCTGTTGTCGTCAGCGGGGTCGATGGCGGCGGCTTCAGACTCCGAACGAGCCGAGCGAACATGGAACAGGCTAGCCGGGGGTGGCCATATCCAGTGATTGATGCGGGCGCACGGTGTTGTATGCGTGAACCCATTCATCAATCGCACTCTGCGCAGCCTCGATGGGGTGAAATCGCCTGTCTTATCGAGCAGTTCGCGCATCGGATTTAGATTCCTGAGACGAAGACACCCGATCAGGGTCTCTGGAGACGGTGAAACGTCAGCAATGTCCTGATGACGAAACGTCAAACATGTCCCGAACCCTTACACGTCGTCAGCACGTCATGAGCGGTCGCCAATGCTGGGATCCGCGCGTTTCAGCGTTTGTCGATCCATGTCACCGGCGACTTGAACGTCGGGATACCGGAGTTCGCCACCGCGTCAGAGTGGAGTCAATGGTGTGCGTAGGACTCCCGATCCGCGGCCTCGGCGTATCGCGGGAGGCCGCTGAATAGGGGAGAGTGCTGGTCGATCATAGTGTTGCTCCGTTCGTAGACGGCGGCGTGAGGTCGATGCGCATCTCGGCCAACACTTCCGGTTTGGCCTCGAGACCCCGCTTGCGTAGCAGTGCGAGCATGTCCTCCTGGCGCGGCTGGCCGAACGTCAATCGGTACAGCGCCAGGTCGCTCTTCAGCCGCTCGAGTCGGGCGACGTCGACGCTGAGCGGATACGGCGAAAGGTGCCGCTCGATCTTCGCTGGTCCCGGGTACACCCAGTGCGGCGCGAAATCCCCAAGATTGGCTTGTTCGTCAGTACCCAGCTCGTAGGCCGCGCGCCAGGGGTCGTTCGTCGCCAGCATGGCGACTCCGTGGCGATGAGCGAGGTTGCGGCGGACGGCGTGCCCACCGAAGCGATCGATGCGCCCTTCGCGCTGTTCGAAGTCAACGGGATTGGCGGGGGTGTTCCAGTGGGTGATGGCCGAGCACCACCAGTGGAAGTCGATCCCTTCCTGCCCGACACTTGTGCTTGCCAGCACAAACGGCCAAAAAGGACTGTTGAACGACCGGCGCACATCGGGCTGGCGGACGTTCTCGTCAGTGTTGCCGCCCCCGTAACGCAGCGCGAAGCGACTCGTCATGCGTATGGGGTCGTCCGGGTGGTCCGGGTCGAATGCCCGGTATGTCGACGGCGCTAACGTCAGCGCGGACGACACGGTCTTCGCAAGTTTCATCAACGTGTCGTTGTCGAACTCTTCTTGAGTCTCGTTGGCGATGTGGTGGAGATACTCATCCACGACAGCCTGCAGGTTGCCCGCCGCGCAGTAGCGGAGCACCTTCTGCCAGTAAGCGCCATTCTGGTCGAGTTGATCGAGCAGCACGATGGTGTCTGGGCGGTTGAAGAGTGTCCGGAAGCCAGCGGCAATGGTGGCCGCGGCGCGCCAGAGTCCGACGTCCGTCACGGCGGGGTGATCGGCTGCGACCCGGGACAGCGCCCGCCAGGCGACGTTGCCCGGACTGTGGGCCGCGAGTGTAGCGACGGTCGGCGCAACGGACGCCATTTCGACATCGGTACCGCTGCGAACCAATTCGAGGGCTTCGTCAACGTGTGTGGCTAGGCCGTGCTGGCCAGCTGCGTCGTCAGCGTCAACGGACGAGCCTGTACCGAGAGCTTCGATGATGAGCGTGCGACCGGTGAGCCCCTGTTCGTAAAGCAGGGCCTGCGGGAGTGAGCCTTCGAACGCGATTGCCGCACGCGCCGCTTCGGCCACGGCGGACACGCTGTACTTCGATGTCCCCGAGCGCAACCCCCGGGTGAGGCCTGTCTCGAGCATCGCGCGCGACACCGGTGCCTGGTTAGGTTGGGCTGCGGCCAGCGGGTCGGCACTCTTCGCAAGTCCCGGCATGGGCCAGAACAACGCGAGGGTGGTCATGGAGTCGGCCTTACCGTCGCGCACGCTGTAGTTCAGCAGGCTCCGGGGGCCGCGGCCGGAACTGCGATCCTCCGCACGCTGCGACCCCAGCGCCGCCGCGCGGCCCGCGCGTTGACTGAGCAAACTTGCGATCGCCGTCGGCGTCGCCGACCACGACGAGAACACCAGTCGCTTCGTGATGCCCTGTGCCCATGGCTCCGCGTACGGTCCGCTCGGCTCGAGATAGGGCAGGGACGGCGGCATCCACAGCAGCTGCCACCACCCCGCGTCGACGGTCTGCCGCGCGAGCGCACGGAGCTTGCCGTTGCCCAGGTCGACTTCGCCGGTGCCCGACGCGGCGGCAGGATCCAGCCGGGCCAAGGCGTTGACGGCCGGGCGGATGGACTCCGCGTCGTCACCCTTGAGCTGCTTCTTGAGTTGTTCGGAGAGCTTGTACCCGTCGCAGAAGTTCGCGAAGTAGGGCGTCGATTTCCAGTACTCCAGGCTCACATCACCCTTGACCAGGCCTGAGAGCCGTTGCAGGGCAACGTAGTCGAGCAGGTCGGTAGCTGAGAGGTCATTCACCACGTCGACGTACTCGGACAACATCCCGCCCGCAACGCCCACGGGCCGCTCGCTGCGACTCATAACTTGCAGCAGCGTCGTCCGTAGCCGGGCGGCGAGCTCGGTCACTGGGCGTCCCTGGGTCGCTGCGGTGCGGTACTCGGCGAGATCGTGCGCGACCTGGTCGGCGATCTCCGGGTCGAGGAACGAGATGGTGCGGAGGAAGTCGCGGTGGTGGTCGTCGCCGGACTCCTCGGCGTAGGTGAACGGCTTGTACGGCGTCGCGGAGAGCAGCAACACCCGGGTGCCCGGGTAGGAGAACAGCTGGTCGGCGAGCTCTCCCGGCGGGGTGCTGGCGTCGAGCAGCTCGGGGAAACGCTGGAACTCATCGAGGATGACGAGGTCGGGGCTCAGCACGCTGAGCCCGGCGCGAGCGAGCTCGCCGCGCAAATCGCTTATGAGTTGACGTACCTCTCCGGCCATCTCGGTCGGTACGTCGCGCTTGCGGCCGAGACGAGCGAGCTGGTCGGTGAAGGTTGCGATGAGACCGTTGTTCTGACATGCGGTGAGGAATCGGTCTGCGATGACAGGATCGGGCGGGCCGTCTAGGAAGTACGTCAACTCATCCACGCGATACTCGAAGTTCTCGCGAGACGAGACGTGGCCCTGCAGTAGAACCAGCGCAGCGTGGCGGTTCCAACCAGTGAGGTTGACTGCTTCGCGGAGCAGCAGGAACAGCAGTGCCCTCTCCTCCGCCCGGCCGGACTGGCGGCCGGTGCGGAACGACGTCCCCGGGGTGAACGACACCAGGTTGACCTTCACGCCGTTGACATCGAGGTCCGGCTGCAGCTCCCGGGTGTACTTGGCCAGGAGGCTTAGCCGGCTGGGTATGCCCTGGTGACGGCCGCCGGTCACGTCGAGGCGAGAGAGGTTCTGCGCCGCCAGGTCGCTGTTGGAGCAAACGTAGACCACGTTGATCTGCCTGCGCCCCGGCTCGTCCTGCAGCTTCTCGATGGTCCGAGCAATCACGCCACGGGCAACGAGGCTCTTACCCAAGCCGGTCTCGTCGGAGACGAGGAACCGCCGGCGCGAACCCGATCGGTCAAGCTGCGCCATCACGTGTTCGACGGTGCGCTGCTGAAACCCCTTGAGTCCGGCGACGATCGGGGCAGCGTCGAAGGTGGTCATCGGGTTGCCTCCGGGCTGAGCTGAATTCGGCTGGCGGTGACGACGTCCCAGAACGCGGCGAAGCCCTCCGGAAGGTTGGCTGCGCCATTCTCGGTGGCCAGCATCCGCCGGACGAGCCGGTCGAGATCATCGATGGACTCAGGCGAGCGGGCGAGCGCGCGGATGACGATTTCGAACACCTGCGGTGCCGGTGCGAGGCCACCGCCGGGCCCGGTGACCGCGTCGCCGAGGCCCATCATGGCCAACGGGTGGGCCTGTCCGAGCCCGAGCAACAACGCCAGGAAGCGCAGAAACTTTTCCGGGGTGTTGATCTGTGAGGCGAGCATTTCGTCGAGCCGGCCCTCAGGGTCACCTCGCAGTTCGGCCCGAACGACGCACGCTGCCTCCCGGCTGGCTTCATCGGTGAGGCGCAGCCGCAAGAACGGGCTGACCTCGATCAGGGGGACCCCTTCGACGGTGCCATGGCTGGTTCGCCCGTCGTCGACCGAGCGGGCGACGCCGGGGTGCGCCAGCGGCTCGACCAGGGCGGTCATACCCGCGGGTACCGTCGCGCCGTCCCGCGTCTCGAGGCGCAGCGCGTAGGCGTCGCCCGAGCGGGCGACGGAGACTATCCACCCGCGCGACGCCATCACTCGCAACGCGTTCTCGAGCTGCCACTGAGCCTCGGCGTTGGGGTCCGGGGCTGCTCCGCCCTCGGTGTCGTACCAATCGAGCATCCCAAGGAACGGCGAGTCGGGGTCCAGCATGGTCCCGATCCCGAAGTTCTTTTTGCCTCCGGTGAGCTGAACGAGGATCTCTACGTTGCGGGTGAGGGCGGTGTCAGTGGCGTTGGCGGACCCGAGGAATAGGTGGGCCTGCTGGCCACGCTCGACGGCGACAAGCTTGGCGTGCAGGTCGTTGAGCAGGGGCGCGGGCGTGTGGTCTCCAGTCGCGTCGCCGTCGTCCAGGCCCGCGATCGTGCTCACCACATAGGTGGCGTTCAATCCCTGGACGGTCTCCGGCGCCAATGTGTCGAACGCACGCGTGCGAGACACCACGGTCGCGCTTTTCGTGCCCGCCGTGAGTTGGGCGAGCCCCGCGTCATTCAGGAATGGAGAGACCACTAGATGGCGGTAGCCGCTGAAGTCCGGGGTGGCACGCTCGCGGGCTACCCCGAAGACATGAAAGGTCAGCTCGGTCGCGCCGTCGGGCCGCTCCCACTCCAGATAACGGACATCTTCGGCGAGCTGGTCGATGCGGGCCCGTCGGTCCGCAGGTACCGGCTGTCGGGTTCGGCCGGGCAGCGATTTGAATAGGGCGCTCAGCGGTCGGTTGGCGGCAGTTGCGCGTGTTCCACGCGAGGCGTCGAGGGTGAGCGAGACGTCCCAGGCGTGGTCCTCGGTGAGGTTCCGACTGAGCACGACCAGGCGGTACGCGTCCAGCTGATCGTCAGCGGTGAAGCGCAGTAGCCAGAGCTTGGGGTGGAAGAGGCCACCTGCCGGCGCCTGCACCTCGTGAAGCATCGGCTCGAGGAAGGCCACGAGATCGGTGTAGCGCGACGGCGCGCGGACGTAGCCCTCCTGGGCGAAGACATCGACCCGATCTGCGCAGGAGCGGACTGCCTCCAGCACGCTCACCGGGTCGGTCGTGCTGCGGATCGCGAAACTTGCGAAGGCCAGGGGCGGCACGAGCGCGGCGGTGAGGTCGAGGGTGAACGTAGTGCCCACCGCCGCGTCCAGGCGGTAGCCCGCAGGCGGGCGCAGCTGGTCGAGCAGGGTTCTGCGGCTGTCAGGCGCCAGCACCGGCGGCCCCCTCTCTGATATCGGAGATCATGCGCCGCACCTGTGGCCAGCGGTACACCAGCCGCGACGTGCCTGACGCTCCGGACCAGGTGCGGAGCAGCCGCTCGTTTGCCAGGCGGGACTGACCACCCTTCTGGCGACGCTCCCGCAGCTCGACCAAGGAGCGAGCGTCCTTATCGTCGGCAGCTGTGGCACCCCGCCCGGCAAGGACGACATCGATCCACCCGTCGACGAAGGCGCGGGTCTGCAGCCCGATGCGGGGGTTGAGGGTGCGCACCTGGTCCCACATTGCCTGACGGTCCCAATCACGAAGCAGCTCACCGTCCGCCTGGACGGTCTCGGCCCAGGCGCGCAGAGCTTCTCGGTAGCCGTCGACGGGCTTCGGGTGGGTGGTGAAGCCAGCATCCTCGTAGCGCTCGGCGACAAGCAGGTTGTAGAGCAGGGCAGAACCCTGCATCACCAGGCTGAAGTGGCGACCGTGCTGCAGAAGCGCCGCCGCCGGGCCGTCGGCAGAGAGACAGGCGCGGTCGAACCACGGTGGTGCGTACTCGTCGTCCAACGGGGTGTCGTCGGTAAGCAGATGGGCGATCATCGTGTTCGGGACGGCCTCAAGGATGCGCTCCCGCAGCCACACCGCTTCCGCGGGCAGCAGCGCCATGCCGCCCTCGACGGTCTTGGGGAAGCCCTCCGGAGGGGCGGGCAGCGTTGGATGCCAGTCCTGGACGCTCCGGATGGCCAGCTCGTCGTCAGCGCCGGCGGCGGGCCCGAGGGCGCCGAGCATGTCCGGGGAAATGTCGCGGCTAAGGATGCCATAGCGGCCTAAGGCCGACCAATAGATATTGGAAGGCAGATTTGTCAGGCTGTTGCCAGCGACTCTCCCGATCAAACCCTGGCCCACGCCGATGCCCTCGTTCTTGAGTGCGCCGATGAGCTTGAGCTCCTGGGTGTCGGTCCAGGCGGAGAGTTTTCTGCCGCTGCGGGTCTGGGCGCCTTGCGTGAAAAGCCAGGGGATGAACAGGAAATACCGCGCTCGGGTGTGGACAGTGGAGGTGCCGGGAAAGAGCCCGTCGGCGAACGCATCTCGGATCTGGCCGATACCGAGCTCGTCGCGGCTCTCCGACTGGGTGTAGAGCGCTATGAGCTCACGCACACGCCGCTGTTCCTCAGCGGACGTGTCGAGCCAGGACAGTGTTGACGGCATGGTTGCTCCCCACCACAGTTGCGAACCCCTACAGTAAAGGCCGTGCAATCGGACTGGGATGATCCCGGGCCCACTGGGGCCACATGTCGCTCCGAAATCGACGAACTGGCCGTTTCTAAGGAGGGTGAGAACCGTGGTCACGCGAAGGATGTGCTCCGATACGCTCCGCTCGAGACTGCCCTACTCGAAGGGGCTTGACTCGAATGGAATCAGGTGACTCCCGCTCGATCCTCGACCGCCTGCGACAACACCTGGCTGACGCCAGGTCACTCGACGTGTTGTCGGACTCATTCTCCATCTTCGTCTTCGACTCGCTCCGTGAAGAAATGGAGAGAGTTCCGACGCGGCTACTTCTCCGCAGCGGGTCGCTCGACGAGTTCCCGCTCAATGGGCTGGACGAGGAGCACGTGCTCCGGGCACGTCTGGATCAGCAACGTATCGCCCGCGAGTTTCTGACTTGGGCTGAGCACAACCTGCAGGCCCGGAGCCTCAAACGCCGCAGCCGGGACTCCTGGACCGTGGTGGACGGGCCGGAAGCCTACGCCGTCCACGGTGCAGGATTCGAAGCGGAGAGCCTCGGTCTTGTTTCGTCCACCTCCCTTCTCTTCCCTCGCGAGATCCACGATGCCGATCAGACGGCTGAGCTGGCTCTCAACTTCGAAAGGGTCTGGAACGACCCTGCCGCCTCACGGCACTCACAAGACGACTTCCTGGAGGCAGCGCGCGTACTGGCGCGTGACAATGCGCCCGAGTCTGTTTACTTGCGGATCCTGACGTCGTTGTTCGCGGATTTCGTGGATGAAGCAGGAAAGACGACGGAGGATCGCGGCCGGACCGGCATCTTCAAGACAGCGGTGTGGTCGAAGCTGTACAAATTCCAGCGCGATGGCGTTCTGGGCGCGATCGACAAGCTGGACCGCCACAACGGTTGCATCCTGGCCGACAGTGTCGGTCTCGGGAAGACGTTCGAAGCGCTCGCGGTCATCAAGTACTACGAACTGCGCAACGACCGGGTCCTCGTACTCGCGCCGAAGAGACTCCGTGAGAACTGGACGCTGTATCGAGCAAACGATGCCCGCAACCCGCTCGTCGCCGATCGGTTCAACTACGACGTCCTGAACCACACCGACCTCAGCCGTGAGAGCGGTACCTCGGGCGATATCGATCTCGCCAATGTCAACTGGGGCAACTATGACCTCGTTGTGATCGACGAGTCCCACAACTTCCGCAACAACCCTCAGGTGAAGGACCGCACCACCCGGTACGAGCGTCTCATGAGCGAGGTGTTCGAGGCGGGGGTGAAGACCAAGGTCCTGATGTTGAGTGCAACGCCCGTCAACACCCGCCTCGCTGACCTGAAGAACCAGGTGCTCTTCGCAACCGAGGGCGACGACAGCGCTCTGGCTGACAGTGGGATCAAGAGCATCGAGGGCACGCTCCGCAAGGCTCAGGCCCGGTTCACCATGTGGCAGAACCAGCCCGACGAGCAGCGCACGACCGATGGGCTGCTCGGTGCACTCGGCATGGACTACATCCGCCTCCTCGACCTCATCACGATTGCGCGGTCGCGAAAGCACATCGAGAAGTATTACGGCACTGCCGATGTGGGCCGCTTCCCTGAACGGGTGGCGCCGGTCAACCTGGCACCGCCGATCGACGCGACCGGTCAGCTGATGCCGCTATCGGAGTTGAACTCGGCAATCTTGATGCTCAACCTCGCCGCCTACAAACCCACCTCTTATGTCCTCGAGAAGGCGAAGAAGAGGTACGCAGACCTGTACGATCACAATCTGCGCACGGGTGGGTCTCGGGTCTGGCGTCAGACCGACCGCGAGGACAACATCGTTCATCTGATGCGAATGGGGCTCCTCAAGCGACTGGAGTCGTCCGTCCATTCGTTGTCGCTGACGGTCGCCAAGATCCTCGGCAAGGTCGAAGCGGCGATCACGCGCATCGATGACTTTGAGGCTCGTGACGACGCGGGTCTCTCGATCAACAGCTTCAGCGAACTGTCCGAGATCGACATGGACGACCAGGAGCTGGAGGACGTGGTCGGCGGGAAGGTCCGCGTGTTCCTCGCCGACGTCGACCGGGTCAAGTGGCGGCAAGACCTGGTGGAGGACCGCAACACGCTGCGCGAGGTCCTCGCCGAGGTCTCGGCTGTGGATGTGAGTCGCGATGCGAAGCTCGCGGAGCTCAAGGGTCTCCTGATGGAGAAGGCGAAGAATCCTACGAACGGCGATAACCGCAAAGCCCTGATCTTCACGGCCTACTCCGACACGGCCGAGTACCTCTACGCCAACGTCGCCGAATGGGCTGTTGCTGATCTGGGGCTGCACGTCGCCCTGATTACCGGCGACTCCACCAAGACCACAGCGCCACTGGTGCGAAACGGCATGCACGAGGTGCTGGCGTCCTTCGCCCCACGCGCCAAGAGCGGAGATCTCGACGGCCCCCAGATCGATGTAGTAATTGCGACCGACACCATCTCGGAGGGGCAGAACCTCCAGGACTGCGACACGGTCGTCAACTACGACATCCACTGGAACCCCGTTCGAATCGTGCAACGGTTCGGACGTGTCGACCGCCTCGGAACGACGAACGCCACAGTTCACCTGGTGAATTTCTGGCCGAACATCGATTTGGAGTCCTATATCAACCTGGAGAAGCGGGTCTCCAGCCGCATGTCTCTGCTGGATGTGTCCGCGACGGGGGAGGAGAACGTGCTGGACACTGGCGACGCCACAGCCATGAACGATCTAGAGTACCGACGCCGGCAGCTCGAGCAGATGCGCGTTGCTGCGCCCACCTTGGAAAATCTCGCGGGCGGGTTGAGCATCACCGACCTCACTCTGTCCGACTTCCGCATGGACGCTGCCGCAAGGCCCGCAACCGAGCTGGCGGAGATTGAGCAATGGCCACTCGCCCTGTTCGCCGTCAGCAGGTTCGACCGGGCATTGGCAGACGACGGACTCGCGTCCGGTGCGATCTTCCTTCTCCGGGCGAGAGAGGAATCGTCTGCGGTGCCAGCAGACTACCCACTCGCGCCCCACTTGCTCATCTACGTCACCGACGACGGGGTCATCACGCATGGTATCGAGCAGCCGAAGCTTGCACTCGACGTACTGCGCCACCACGCGCTCGGCCAAACCGAGCCTGATGCCGACGCGCTTGCTGCTTTCAACACGGCGACTCGTAACGGTCGGGACGTAAGCCACTACCGCGAGTTGCTCGACGTTGCTGTGCGAGCTGTCAGCGGCAAGGCCAAGGAGAGTGCCGTCGCCTCTCTCTTTTCGGCCGGCGCATCAACGTACGGCGATGAGGCACAGGCAAGCGGGTTGGCCGCAGTCGACCTCGTCGCGTGGATGGCGCTGGTGCCGTGAGCGTTAGCGAAGTTCCAACTCTGGCGCCCCAGGTCGTCCTAGGTCTCCCGCCGTCGGTGCACCAGCCCGGACGGGTCCCTAAGAAGACGATGGTGGAGCAGGCTGCGGCGCAGCCGGTCGATGCAGCGCTGATCACCCGAGCCGTCGCCCGTGCGACAGTCCAGGCGGTTCTGCGCGCTGACAATCTGAAGATTCCTGCGTATTCCGACGAACAGAGGTGTGTCGACGACATCGCCGTGTTCCATCTCGAGCTCTCGGACGCAGCCTCTCCGGCAGACATGACAAGGCTTGTCGAACTCCTCCACCGCAGTATGCCCCGGCCATTGATCCTCTTCATCAGCTCGCCTCGTGACGGCGAATTGATCTCGCTCGCACTGACGCACACCAACCTCAGCGATCCCGATCGCGCCACTTCGGTCATCGAAAAGAGCGTCGTCGTTCCGCTCAAGAGCATCACGGCGGGTGCGTTGAGAATCGACAACCTTAATCGCAGCGAACTGTGGGCCCTCTATCGCGATCTGGTCCGCGTCGCTGCCGCCGATGGCCACCCCGCATCCACGTCACTCAGCACGGACGAGGCGCTCGATCTGCGCGGCCGGCTCACTGCCCTCAACGCTGAGTTGGCGATCGTTGCCCGCGACGCCAAGAGGGAGAAGAGCCAAGCTGGTCGGATCCGGCTCAACACCAAGGCGAGAGAGTTGAGGCAGCGGATCGAAACTGTTGCCAGCTCTCTCTACAGTCCGACCTCGACCCAATGACGACTGCCTAAGCGACAGAATATCTAGAAAGCAGATCCCTTGACTCAGGACTTCACACCGCTCAACGAACTCACCGGCCCGGGGGAGGCGCCCAGCAACCTCGCGGAGTTGGCACGGCTGTTCCCTGACGCTGTCGTCGACGGGACGGTCGATCTTGATGCGCTGCGCGACCTGCTCGGTGAGGAGGCAGCCTCGGTCGGTAGCGAGGGCTTCGGACTGCGCTGGCCTGGGATGGGCGCAGCGCGGCGACTGTCGACGCTTCCTGCGACCATGACACTGCTTCCCAAGCCTGACGAGTCGGTCGACTGGGAGAGCACGCGGAACATCGTTATCGAGGGCGACAACCTAGAGGTCCTTAGACTCCTTCGTCGCGCTTACACGAACTCGGTCGACGTCATATACATCGATCCGCCGTACAACACGGGGAACGAATTCGTTTACGACGACAAGCGCGTTGCGACCCAGGCCGAGCATGAGGTCGACGCTGGGCTGCGCGACGAGGACGGTGTGCTGCAGGCGGGCATGGGTTCAGACCGCGCCGAGGAACGAAAGACCGGGGCTTCACTTCACTCGAAGTGGCTCTCAATGATGTATCCCCGACTCCTGGTTGCTCATCACCTTCTCAAGGAGACCGGCGTCATCTTTGTCGCTATCGACGACACTGAGCACGCACGGTTAAAGTTGCTGATCGACCGGATCTTTGGCGCTGAGAACTTCGTAGCCAATCTCATCTGGCAAGGCGGTAGGAAGAACGACTCTCGCTACGTGTCGGTTGGCCACGACTATATGCTCGTGTACGCAAAGAATGAAGCCACGATGCGACGTCAAGAAGTTCGCTGGCGTGAGCCTCGGGCCGCGGACGAGACCACCCGCGAGGCAGCTCAGAGGGCATGGGATGACTCAGGACAGGATCCAGCACGCGCGACAGTCTTGATGAAGAAGTGGATCGCGTCCTTGCCGGAAGGACATCCGGCGAAGGATAACAACCGATTCTATGAGTTTGAGCCCGACGGGAGGGTCTACCGAAAGCGGGATGTCTCGTGGCCAGGGGGCGGCGGACCGCGTTACGACGTACCGCATCCGGTGACGAAGCTGCCTGTGAAGGTGCCCAGTAGAGGATGGATTTATTCGAAGTCGGAACGCATGCAGCAGGACATCGATGCTGGACTTATTGTTTGGGGTAAGGACCATACCGAGTTTATTAACCGCAAAACGTATCTTGACTCCGACGAGGGTGTCGTTCCCACGTCAGTCTTTGAGCGTAAGCGAACGAGTGCGTCGAAGAGTCTCGCGAACCTGCTCGACAGTGACGTCTTCCCGTACCCGAAGGACGTCGATGTGCTCGCTCGGTGGATCAACCTTGCCACGCGGGCTGACCCCCACTCTCTTATTCTCGACTTCTTCGCCGGCTCAGGCTCAACGGGCAACGCGGTGATGAACCTAAATGCCGCGGACGATGGTGCTAGGCGGTACATCCTGGTCCAACTCGACGAAAAGCTCACCCACAACGAGTATGAGGTGATCGCCGATGTCACACGAGAGCGGCTGCGACGGGCCAGCAAGGCGATCCGCGATCAGCGGGACGCAAATCGGCCGGGGATTGATACCGGTTTCCGTTCATACCGCCTCGCCGAGAGCAACGTGAAGCCGTGGGACGGCACCGGCGAGCTCGATCTGCTGACGGCGGTCCACAATCTCGCTGAAGGCCGCACGAGCGACGACCTCCTCGTCGAGATGATGCTGCGACTCGGGATCGACCTGGTCACGCCCGTGTCGACGCGCGAGGTGGCGGGTAGCACGCTTTACAGCCTCGCCGGAACCCTCTACGCCTTCTTTGGGACGGATGTGACGCTCAAGACGGCAGACGAGATCGCCAACGGGATCGTTGCCTGGAGGGACGAAGAACCCGTGGACTCCGACATTACCGTCGTCGTCCGCGACACCGGATTCCAAGACTCCTCGGCCAAGCTGAACCTCGCGGCTGCGCTCCAGCAAGCGGGCATCAAGACGCTGCGGAGTATCTGACGTGAAGTTCACCTTCGAGGCGGACCTTGACTACCAGCGCGACGCGATCGATGCCGTCACGGGGCTCTTCAAGGGGCAGGAGTCGCTGACGTCGTATTTCACAGTTCAGGCCCATGCCACGTTGAGCGAGGGACTGTTCGAGGCATCGGGGGACGCGCTGGGCATCTCCACCCAGGGTTACGGCAACCGGCTTCGTGTAGCACCCGAAACAGTTCTCGAGAACCTGCGTGCGGCACAGGACAACATTGGTCTAGCTCCTGAGCCGAAATTAGAGTCAATGAACTTTACGGTCGAGATGGAGACCGGGACGGGAAAGACTTACGTTTACCTTCGCTCGATCTACGAGTTGAACTCGCTATACGGCTTCACGAAGTTCGTCATCGTTGTACCTTCTGTCGCGATTAATGAGGGTGTTGCGACGTCGGTCGACATGCTGCGGGAGCACTTCGGTGCCTTGTATGGGAACCCGCCGATGCAATATTTCAAATACTCCGGCGACAACGTCTCGCGACTACGGTCGTTCGCGACGTCGTCGGGGATCGAGATCATGATCATCACGGTCGCAGCGATGAACAAGACGACCGCGAGGATCAACAAACCGTCCGAGGACCTCGACCTCGAGGTGCCAATGGACCTCGTGCGCGCAACGAATCCTATTGTCATCGTTGATGAGCCACAGAGCGTGTACGGCGACGACGGCAATCCGCGCAAGAAGAAGGGCGCTGGCCGGCTCGCAGTGGAGGGAATGAACCCAGCTGCGACGATCCGGTACTCCGCCACCCACCCGAAGTTCGACAAAGGCAACTTGGTCTACCGCCTCGACGCAATCGGCGCCTACGAGAAGCAGCTGGTCAAGCAGATTGAGGTTGACGACCTCGTCACGGAGGGCAGCGGCACTACGCCCTACGTGCGTCTGCTCAGCACGAAGCGCACCGGCTCTAGGTTCACGGCGCGCTTGGAACTCGACGCCGAGACCGCGACGGGCAGCAAGCGGAAGTCGTTCACCGTCGGCATCGGGGACAACCTGGGTGATCATGCCGGTCGCGACCTGTACCGCGACCTGATGGTCGACAGCATAAGCGTGGTTCCCGGAGCGGAGCATGTCCGGTTCACCGATTACAGTGAGGTGAAGGTCGGCGAAGCAATCGGCGCCGAGATCGGCCTGGGAGAACGCGCCCGACAGATGATCGCGCAGACGATCCGACAACACCTGCGCAAGGAAGACGAGTTTGCGTTTCACGGCCGAAAGATCAAGGTCCTCAGTCTCTTCTTCGTCGACTCAGTTGCCAAATACCGTGTTTACGACGAGAACGGCGAAGCCCAGCCAGGAGAGTATGCCCAGATCTTTGAGGACGAGTACGCGAAGATCGCGTCCGAACCAGAGTTCAACAAGCTTCTCGGCAACAGACCTGCCGACGTCGTCGCGGCCGAAGCCCATCAGGGCTACTTCTCGGTAGACCGCGGTCGTGGGGGCGTTGCGCGTCTCGTCGACACCAGAGAGACGACGGACAAAGGCCGCCAGCAGGCGGGCCTTGCCTACGACCAAATCATGAGAGACAAGGTCGGCCTGACAACGCCTGGCAGTCCAATCCGATTCATCTTCAGCCACTCCGCTCTCCAGGAGGGGTGGGACAATCCCAACGTCTTCCAGATCTGTGTGCTGCGAAACATGGGCTCCGAGCGTTGGAGGCGACAGAGTGTCGGGCGAGGCTTGCGGCTATGCGTCGACGGCGACGGCAACCGTGTCCGCGGATTCGACGTCAACCGTCTGACTGTCATAGCCAATGAGTCTTATGAGGAGTTTGCTGAACAGCTGCAGCGCGAGCTTGCCGAGGACCTTGGTATTGAGTTTGGCGTCGTCACGGTCGACGGTTTCGCTCGGCTCACATACAAGCCAGTCGGCGCTTCAAAATCCGAGCCCATTGGTAACGAGACGGGCCGTGAGCTCTTCGCGGCCCTCCTGAAGGCCGAATATATCGACTCGCGCGGGAGGGTCCAGGACAGGCTCCGCGACGCCGTTCAACAAGACACCGAAGAACTCCGCCAGCTGGTCGAGGGGACAATTGCGGACGAGCATGGTCAGGTCGAGATTCGCCGGCTGATCAAGAGGATCGCCAAGCCCATTGACGTCAAGAAGGCCGGATCCCGCATTTCTGTGCCGGTGGTGGAGGAGCGGCTGAAGAGTCCCGAGTTCCAGGCCCTTTGGGACCGAATCCAACACCGCACGGAGTTCCGGGTCGCAGTCGACGAGGCCGCACTGCGCGACGAGATTGTGAAGGCTTTGCGTGAGATGGCACCGGTGCCAAAGCGGAAGGGGGAGTGGCTAACCCATGTCGTCGATCGCATTGACCAGGGTGGCTTGAACGCCGAGACCAGCCACGCGCGTCGCGCCGATGTTCGCTACGAGGACAGTCAGAATCTGCCTGACATCCTCTCTGTGCTTGCCGATCGCACTCAACTCACCCGGGGGACCATAGCTCACGTGCTGACCGATTCGAGAACACTTCATCAGTTCAAGATGAACCCGCAGGTGTACGTGGATCGGGTGACCGCGGTACTGAACGCCACCAAATCCCGGTTCCTGATCAACGGGCTTCGGTACGAGCTGGTCGATCCGAGCCGGCCCGATCGCGAACAGCGCTATCCATTGTCGTTGCTCGAGGAAGCTGATCTTTCGGGATACACGGGGAGCGGTGGGAACGTTGTGGCGGATGCCAACAACGAGCCCATCTCATTTGGCACGAAGTCGCCGTACAAGTACGTGGTAGTCGACTCAGGTGTAGAGAGGGAGTTCGCTCTGCGGCTTCAGCAGCGCGACGACATCAAGGCCTTCGTCAAGCTGCCCGACGCATTTGTCATCCCCACACCGCTTGGTGACTACAACCCGGACTGGGCCGTGATGGCGGAGCGCCCTGACGGGAGTCAGTACATCGTCTTCGAGACCAAGGGCAACACGGATCTGGAACTCCTTCGGCCAGTTGAGCGCGGCAAAATCGCTGCAGCCAAGCGTCATTTCGACCGTGTGCGTGTTGACGTCGGCTTCAATGATCTGAAGTACGCCGTAGTCGACACGATGGAGAGCGCGGATGCTGTTCTGGATGATGTCGGCGCTGAAAACGTAGTGCACGGCCAGTAAGGGCGCTGGCGAGACGGCTTTGGGCGGTCGAGCTTAAGGAGGCGTCGCTATACATATGCGAGGTAGTGGGCCGCGCAGCAGCCCTGTAGAGGGGAGGGTGCGGCAAAAGCCTTGCTGTTCAGACGCAAATCGGTGATGCCTGTCGGTGGTTCGTGCTGAACTAGTGGAACAGGCAGTGCGCTTCTTGGTGTAGAAGTTTTCACCGCACAAGAGTGTCCGTACCGGCACTGGAATAGACACTGTAGGGCGAGAAACAATCGGAGGAATGCAATGACAATAGAAGCCGGTTCGGCGCAGAATCAGACCTCCGTACGCAACTCAATAATCGAAATTCTCAGGGCTGACAATACGCGACTGGGGGATGTCTACCGTCTCGGCGAAGACGGGAAGTCAGCTACTGAGATAGCGGACGAACTCGGCGTCAGCACGTCTGGATTTGTCTCGAACTACAAGACCATGATCGCAGCGATGCTGGACGGAACCCTTCCCGTCAGCACTTCGGTGTCTGCTCAGATAGCGAGTCGGCTCCGAAACTGGCTGAAAGACCCGAGTCTTGAAGCGCCAACCCGAGCTTATCTGGACGATCTGCATACTTCATTGTTAACTAAGGCTGATGATGTGGCCGCAAAGACTATCGAAGATGAGAGAGCAAAGCAGAAAACCAAAGACGTTGAAGAGCGCAATGTTCCCGGTATCTACGTATACACCTTGCCTCATTACCTTCGGTATCCATTCGATCCTGAGTCCGATCGAACGCTCCTGAAGGTCGGGCGTTCTGAGCGTGACACCTTTCAACGAGTGGCCGGTCAGACGCGGATCACAGCATTGCCTGAGGACCCGGTCTTGTTGCGTGTTTACCCTACTGAACTGGGGAAGTCCGCAGCTGTCGAGACCAACTTTCATGCGTGGCTGGACGACGCAAATCATGATCGAAGCAGAAGTCGACGGGGCGGTACTGAGTGGTTTCTTACTTCCCTTCGATTTCTCGATAGGATCGCCAAATCGCACGATCTTGAAATCGTGGTTGTGAATGAGGCTGAGGTTGGCAGCCTGTAGGTATGTTTTGTAGCGCCTTGATAATTTGATCAGTTCCGTGCTATGTCGGTGCTGCAGTAGGGGTTTCTGTGAACCTAATGGTCCGCGTTTGAAGTTTTTGGAGGGTTGGCTCTCTTCGGATTTCTCTCGGGGGGTTTGGCCCACACGAATGGTTGAGCATAAGAATCCCATTCGTTGGTGCAGGCGCAGACCTTTGCAGTCAGTTCGGTCGCGTTTCGAACCTTGCCCGTGCTGGATGGCATCGCGTTCGATGATGCGGAACCAGCCCTCGACCAGTTTCATCCACGATGCCGAGTTCGGCGTGAAATGCACTGCGGTGCGCGGGTTTGCAAAGAGATACTCGCGGGCTTCTTGCTCTTTGTGGTGGCGTAGTTGTCCATCACCAGATGCAGTTGTTGGTCGGGATGGGCCCGCGCCACATGCTTGACACGGATCAGGAGCTTCCGACCGGTTACTGGGCGCGTTCGTCTTGCTCTGGCCGCCCCGTGGCGAGTTCGTCCAGGGCGCCGACGATTCAATCGTTCGAATGACCGAGGCGCTGGCGGCTTCGAACTACGCGCGCAAACATAAAGGTCACGGACGGGTGGTGCGCCGAGTGCAACTGGCAAAGCTGCTTGAGCGTGACCGGAGGCCGTGTCCAAGTCCCACGAGATGTCGCGGCGGTGGGTAATGATGCAGGTGTGACGAAAACCAACGCCTACGGCGAACTTGCCGATGCGATCCGGCACATCAAGAATGGTTCTTTATTGGCATTGGTGACGGTGATTGTGCCTAGTGGCGGTGCAGGACGCGACGCGATGAAGCACCTCGCACGCGGTGTAGGACTTGCGAACGTTCGCGTGCTGACGTTATGGCAAGCTGTTGGCCTACTTGCTGCCCCAGCTCTCGCGCCGCGGCTCCCACTCGACTATCCGTTGCTTGAAGCATCTGTCCGACGAGTATTGTCCGAACGACCTGGGCTCTTCGAGCACGTGGCAACAGAACCGGTCACCTCCCAGGCACTGGCCGGAGCGAGTTCTGTCTTGGGCGGATACACCGACTTCGAGGGCGTGACCAGCTCCCGGCTCGTCGAGGACACCCTCCGTGTGCACCTTCTTGCGACAAAGGCGCACGATTCGGACTACTACTTGCCATACGAGGCGTATGCGGCAGCCGTGGACCGAACCGACCAGCTCGGCAAGATCATCGTGTTCCAGCCGTGTGAATTAGACCCAGCGGCGCTCAAGGTCCTTCGCGCGATGCAGAGTCGCGGCCAGACGGTCGAAGGCGAGGTTGCAGTCACGGGGACGATGGTGGTGCATACGTCAGATGCAGATGATGAGGTGCGTGCCGTGAGTCGGATCGTGCGCAAGCATCTGTCGACGGGCACGCCAGGTCACCGCATCGGCGTCTTCTACGGAACCGATGATCCGTATCTCCACCTGATCCACGAGCACTTCGTCAATGGCGGTATTGAGTTCACTGGCCCCGATTGCACGTCGCTCATTGACCGACCTCTCGCGCGATCATTGCTCGACCTTCTGCGACTCGACCTCGACATGATGCCGCGGCGTGACTTGTTGGCGGTGCTGGCCGAGCGCGTCCTGCGCCGGCCCGCGATTGGCGACGATCCGGTCTCTCTGCGGAAGCTCGAACTGCTGACACGCAAGTATGTTCCGATCGTCGGCGGTGCTGACTGGGCGCGGCTCACTCAACTCGATCCGAGTGATAAACGATATGCCGAAGCTCAGGCGATGCATCAGTTTGTGGACGGTCTCCGTGCACAACTCCGGAATATCGTGACCGCTTCGGATTGGGCCAGCGCAGCTGAACTGTTGCTGGACTTTGTCGAAAGCCATTTCGTCACCACGTCCCGGAGCGACAAAGACCCGACCGCGGCGGATGCGGACTCGATTCGCCAGATTTGTCGTGACCTTCGTGCGATGGATGGCATTGCGCCCGCGCCAACAGCGACCGGAGTGGTCGACGCCTTGACGGTTCGAATCACCCGAGTGGCAAGGACGGTCGGTCGATCGGGGACTGGGGTTTCGGTTGGTCCGATCAGCGCTGGCGTCGGTCGTGACCTCGATGTCTGCATCGTGATGGGTATGGCCGAAGGCATCGTGCCGGCGAGGCGCCGCGAAGACCCATTGCTGCCGGCCGAACTCACCGGTCGCACACTCGCCGACGACATCGCCGGACAACATCGGCAACTGATGCTCACACTCGGCTCTGGCCGAGTGCACCGCATCATCACGTTCCCGCGGGGGAGCCTTCGTGGAGGTGCCGAAAAGGTACCGTCGCGGTGGGCCATCTCCACACTGGAACATCTGTCGGGTCAGAAGATCAATGTTGTTGACTGGGAGAGGCAAACAAACGACATCAAAACGATTGTGACCGTCGAATCGTTTGATGTGGCGACTCAAAGGACCGAGGCCCGCCTCGGAACCAGCGCTGCCTCCCCAACGGAGTGGCGTCTCCGTGCGCTCGCTGGTGTCCCAGCACGTGATCGGCGGAACATACTCGATGACGTGGTCGTGTTCCGCGGCATGGAGATGCGTAGTGATCGTCTCAACGGTCGCTTTACTCGATACAACGGAAACGTCTCAGCCATCAGCGATTTGGTGACGTTCTTTGACAAGCCAGTGTCGCCGTCGCGACTCGAAGATTGGGTCGCCAGCCCGTACCGGTTCTTCGTCCGAACGCTCCTCGGTGTCGATGCATTGCCAGATCCTGACGATGAGGCTCAACTTGATCCGCTGACCAGGGGGAACTTGATTCACGCAACACTCGAGCAGTACATCAAGGGCGTGATGGACGGGCAGGATGCCACACTCGACCGCCTCCTGGGCATCGCGGAGGGCGTGCTCCACAACGCCCGCATCGACGCCCCTGGTTGGCTTCCTCAACTATGGGCCAAAGACAGTGGCATCATTCGCCGCGATCTCGCTGACTGGCACAAACACGACACCAACGACCGAGAATCAGGCTGGGCACCTACCGGAGTGGAAAAGAAGTTCGGCGAAGACCCACACCGCCTAGAGATCGATCTCGGCTCTGCCGCAGTCGCATTCACCGGATCTATTGACCGCATCGATCAGCACACGGATGGTCGTGTCCGGGTCACCGACTACAAGACTGGCAATGCGGATTCGTACAAGACTCTGTCGGAGTCCGCGCCGACAGATAGCGGGACCAAGTTTCAGCTGCCGGTCTACGGATTGTTCGCCGCGACGCAAGGACAGCAGGTCAGCGCCCGGTACTGGTTCGCGAGCGCTCGAGGAAAATTCGGTTCGGTGGGCTACGACGTCACCGATACAGTCATCGACATTCTGAAGACCGACTTGGAACTGGTCCACAATGCTGTCGCCGCAGGGTACTTCCCGCCGAGACCACCCCAGTCGCACTGGGCAGACCCCCTTGTTGACCTCATTGGAAAGGCCGGACTCGAACGGGCGTGGGTGAATCTCGACGACGTTCCGGAGATCGCCGACTACCTCGCAAAGCATGGTGCCTGAGGTGACGACGATGGATACATCTCTCGTTGACTTCGCAGAGCGGCTACGGATCCAGAGTGATACGGGCGCGACACTTTTTGTGGAGGCCGGCGCTGGCAGCGGCAAGACGCACTCGCTGGTTCAGCGCATCTGCCACCTGGTGCTCTCCGATGGCATTCCGCTCGACGACATCGCAGCGATCACCTTCACCGAGAAGGCGGCAGCCGAGTTACGTGAACGAGTCCGCGACGAGCTGGCCACCTATGACAGTCCGGCGGCGAAGGCAGCACTCGATCAAGTCGATACCGCTGCGCTGGGCACGCTGCACGCTTTCGCATCACGACTCGTCAGCGAGCATCCGCTGGAAGCAGGAGTCCCGCCACGTATTTCGGTAGTCGACGCAATGGGTTCGCAGTTGTCGTTTGAACGCCGGTGGCGGCGGATGCGCGCAACCCTGTTTTCCGACGAGGCAACCGCGCCTGCGGGCCTGGCGGAGGCAATGCAGGTGGTGATCGGCGCGGGCGCGTCGTTGGATCAGGTTCGTACGCTTGCCGATGCGCTCGATCGGAGCTGGGACCGCCTGAGGCTCAGCGGCACTGCTCCAGCGGTGGGGATTCCTGATATCGACGCCATTCTCCAGGCCGCAGACCTTGCTGCCGACGTTGTAGACGAGTGCCTCGACCCATCGGACCCGATGATTGGCGGGCTGGATCGAGTGCGGGCTTGGCGAGAAGCAATAGCCGCCGGACGGGACACCACCGCATGGATGGGACTCGTCGACCAGTGTCCCAAGCTTGGCAATACCGGGCGTGGTCCGAATTGGACCGGAGGATCTACGAGGCTCAAAGAGATCAGAGCAGCGGTAAAGGAGGTTGGCGAGTTGGCGCAGGAAACGTGTCACCGATACGTCGCTTCTGCTCTGGCTGTTGTGGTCCACCATCTTTCGTACGCAGTGGTTGACGAAGCGCGGCAGCGACAGCGCGAAGGGCAGCTCGAGTTCCATGATCTACTGGTCCACGCCCGTGACCTGGTGTCGAACCCGGGGGTTCAAGCCGCCGTGCACAGCAGGTACCAGCGCATTATGCTCGACGAGTTCCAGGACACCGACCCGCTCCAACTGGACATTGCCCAGCGCATCGTTGCCGGGCCCGACCACCCCGGGCGGCTCTTTACGGTGGGGGATCCTAAACAGTCGATCTACCGTTTCCGGCGCGCCGACATAGCGTCCTACATGGCAGCGCGTGAGAACACCGATCCGAACGACGTTGTTCGTCTCACCACGAACTTCCGGTCCACCAAACCCGTTCTCGACTGGGTGAACTCGGTCTTCGACACCCTCGTGGTCGCGGAACCTCAAGTGCAGGCTGAGTACACGGCGCTTGACCATGCGCCCGGAAGGCCCGACTGGACCGCATCGTCGTGGGGCCCCCGTCCGTTCGTGTTCTCGGATGAATCTGATCCCACAGACGAAGAGCAGGGGTTGTCGCCTGCCGAACTGCTGCGAGCCAGAGAAGCGAAAGATGTCGCGCGCATCATCGGCACCGCGATCACTCGTGGCTGGCAGAAGGAGACAGGTGGTCACAGCACGTATGACCACACACCCATCGATCTCAGCGATATCTGCATCCTGATTCCGTCACGCGCGGTGTTGCCGTTTCTCGAAAAGTCATTGGACGCTGCAGGCATTGAGTTCCGCTCCGAAGCGTCGTCGCTCGTGTACTCGACGCAGGAAGTGCACGACTTGTTGGTCACGGCGCGAGCGCTATCCAACACCGCAGACGAGGCTGCGCTGGTGGCGGCGTTGCGCACACCGCTGTTTGGTTGTGGTGACGATGACCTCCTGCGTTGGAAAGCCGCTGGGGGCCAGTGGAACTGGTTCAGTGACCCGCCCGCTGGACAAGATGAGTCGCCGATCGCCGAAGCGCTCGCCTACCTGAAAGGCGTTTGGTTTGATCTTGGTCTTCTGACGCCCGGGGCTCTGCTCAGCAAACTCGCCACCGATCGTCGAGTCTTCGAAGTCTCTATGGACTCGCCACGGCACCGCGACGTATGGCGGCGGTTGCGGTTCGTGATCGATCAGGCTCATGCCTGGTATGGCGAAGGTCGTGGAGATCTCCGCGACTATCTGGACTGGGCATCGACGCAGCAAGAAGAGAATGCTCGTGTCGCCGAGGCGGTGCTTCCGGAGATCGGTGTAAACGCGGTGCGCATCATGACCATTCACGCGGCCAAAGGGCTGCAGTTCCCGATGGTGATCGTCGCCGGGATGAGTGGTGGTGTTCGTAACACCTCGGAACCGGTGCTCTGGGACAGCAACGACCAGATGGAGGTGTACCTCGCGAAGTCAGCAAAGTCGCTCGGGTACGCCGCGGTGGCCAAGACTGAGAAGTCGCACGTCGACGCGGAACGGGTGAGGCTGCTTTACGTTGCCTGCACCCGTGCGGAAAGTTTGCTGGCTGTGTCGGGCTATCGGACGACCCGCGATGATTGCTGGGGCGCCATCGTCGCGCGAGGTACGGACGGTGTACCCAACGAGGCGCCTGACCTGATTGATCCGGTCCGTAATGACGACGACTTCAAAGGAGCTGCAACAGAACTCGAGACCTGGGAACAGTGGCAGGCCGAGACAGCGTTGGTCGCAGCGGCGAGTGCGGTCCCTTCGTCGTTGTCGGTGACCGATATCGTTCACGAGAAGCGTTCGGAGGGGGCGTTGCTTCTGCAGGCGTACAGGGCAGGCGAGCTGTTGAGTTCTGCTGCTGCGGACGAGAATGTGCCGCCGGCGGTGGGTTCAATGGAAAGCGGTGCAGCGTTGGGCACTGCCTTGCATGCACTGCTCGAGTCGGGCGGTCTCAGCGGCGACATCGACGACGCTTTCGCCGAACGCGCGAAGGTGGCGGCGCGTATCGCGGGCTTGGTCGACGCCGGTCGATTCGTGCAACTCGCGCGATCGGCGCTTGCCTCCGAGCCGGTGCAACGTGCGGCTGTGCGAGAACACTGGCAAGAAATGCCGCTTGGCGGGCTTGCTCCCGGCAGCGACATCGTGGTCGAGGGGATTGCCGATCTGGTGTATCGCGAGGACGACGGGTCGCTCGTTATCGTCGACTACAAGACGGATGTCGGTGTGTCACAGACGACGCTCGAGCAGTATTGGGCTCAGTTGGCGATCTATGCCGACCTGTTGCGTCGAGCGACTGGGGAACGGTTGTCATCGCTAGTGTTGGTGTTCTGCCGCCCCGATGAAGCTGTAGTGCTCCAGCGGTCACTGGTCTGAAAGGCGGTTGAGGATGCCCTTTACTCACCCCGAGTCACCACGTTTTGCCAACGGTGCTGAGCACAACGTGTGGCAGGAGTTGCTCATCCAACTCCAGGACGGAGACTTCGTCGCCGCGGGCCAACGCGTGACAGACCACCTGAAAGACCATGAGGCCGACTTTGTGGTGGCGATTGAAGGCGTCGGCATCGTGTGCATCGAAGTTAAAGGCGGAGAGGTCTGGCACGACGGCATCAGTTGGCGTCAGAACCGCGGCGGCCAACACGTGGAGATCGACCCGGTGCGGCAAGCGCGTGATACCTGCTATGCGCTCCGGGAGTTCGTCGAGAGTGATCCGCGATGGTCGCAGGGGCGGGTCCGATGGGACCACATGATCGTTCTGCCGAACACTCAACTGCCGGAGGGCTTTGCGCTTCCCGACTGTCCGCGATGGAAAGTAGTGGATCGAACTCAGCTCCACCATCTGGTCGGTCTCATCTGCAATGTTCTGGTCAAGCAGGAGATTGATCGACGGTTACTCGATGATGCGGGCATTGACCAATTCCGAATAACGTTGGCGGGGCGCGGTTTACCGCAACGTGATGCAGTTGCCCGTGCCCTGGAAAACGAAGACTCCGCAGACCTCTTTTAAGCGTCGAAGAGCCTTTAGGCCTAGGACGTTACTCTAAAACGAGCTGGGGCGTGGCGGCTGGCGTGAGGTCGTTCGCTTCCATGAACGTGATGAGGTTCTGTGCGAGGTCACGCTCCGAAATTAACGCTGAAAGCGACCGGGACTTACTGTCGCTAATCGCTTCCACCGTATTTATTTGGGCCGACAGCTCTGCGGCGGCCGCAGATGCTTTCAACCAGATCGCGTCGTCGAACTCGTGCCCGAAGCTCTTCTGCGCGAAGGCGACTGCCGTCGCCAACAGCAGTTGCCCGGAGTTCAATTGGCCTCTTTCACCTCGTCCGCCAACAGCGGCGGCGGTGGTGATGGCAGCGCCTGTGCTAGCGATACCGCCGATCGCAGCAAGTCCGCCGACCATTCCACCTGGCCCAAGCGCCGCCAACCCGCCCGTCAACGCTGCGGCGCCCGCAGCGCCTGCTGGCGCTAGTGCAATGAGGCTGTACGGCGCTATCGCGATTACAGCGACTCCGGCAGCCGCAAATGCGATGCGTCCCCAGTTGGCCCCAGGTTTGGTCATCTTTGTGATCGATTCATTGAACACGCGAACGATCGATCGGAGTTCGGGACCGAACGACGTCGATTGCCCCGCCTTCTCGCTGATTATGGGCAGAGCTTTGAAAGCTGCATCGTCAATATCAATTTCGAACGGTGCGATCAAGTCGCTGAGAGCGAGAATGGTGAGCTGTTCGATCAGCCCAGCGACCGTCCAGTGATCGGGGATCTTGGGCGTGTCGCCTTCAGCGAGCTTATGGAGTTCTCGCGGGAGCGGAATGCCGTTTGCGTCGGCGTCCCAGATTTGGGCTACTAGATCAGCCCGCTTAATGCGGATGGCCTCCGAGTATCGTGCGCTAACCTTCTTGTCGTTGATTGAGTCACGCACTGCATACCGGAAGTGCAACTCGAGGATCAAAGCAGCCACGTCGTCGGTCAGCGCGGTGGTGACTCGCGTTGTGCGGCGAGGGGTCCTGGACGATTGGTGAAACGCCGTTCCGACAGCCCGTGCGACGGCTGTGTTTCGCAGGTAGGACTTCGAGCGGTGCCCGGCCGCCCCGATGTCGACGCGAAAGTCTTGAACGTCTGCAAACACTCCGGCGAGTCCACGAGCGCGCGTCACCGGGTCTCGTGGACTGAAAAAGTTCAGCCATGAGTTTGTTGACTTATAGGGAAAGTTCCCGATGAGCTCCCTCCGTGATGCCGCGAAGAGCGCGGTGTTGGCAGGACTGCCGATGGTGACAACACGTCGAACGACGATGTCTTTCGGAAGCCGAGTAATGAGGTCGACTGTTACTACGCTCCCCAGGCTGTGGCCGACGATGACGATCTCCCCCCGCTCAGGGAGCTGAGACAGCACACGTTGCAGAACAGCTCCGCGCATGCCCTTCTGGTACACATAAGCTTCAATCTGATGGATCTCGTTCGCAAAAAGCTTGTTGGGTAGCGCTTTCGCCAATCCGCCTAGTGCTGCATGTGAGGGGTCTAGGTCCAGTAGTGGAAACCCGATACTTTGCACAGAGGGGTCCGCGCCGACTGCCCTGGCGGCCTCGATCTGTCGATTCAAGAACTTTGCACGCTCAGACGAGACGTCAGCTTTCTCGCCTTGCGCGGTCGGCTTCGGAACCGCGGCGTTTGCATCCGGTGACGACAAGATGTCGGAATAGGAGGGCGCGATAACGTCGACTTCGTCGACTGCGGAGAGCCCTTGAGCTACGAGGCTGTCATTCAGTGCACTGAGCCATCCGTGGTCGCCATCGCCATCACCGACTCCGTGTAAGTAGACGAGCTTCATCCAAATGCCTTTCCGTCTCTTGATATCAACACCGTCGGTGCGTCGCTCAGCCTAGCGACTTCGTCCGACACACCAGCGTGCTCGAGGGCAGTCCCGCTCGCACCTGAGACCGCGCCAATTCAAACTCGCTGGCCCCAATTCATTAGTACGGTTGTATCGCAGATACTAGAACGTGACACTGGTTCGCGAAGATCGGCCCGCCCGGATTGTCGGACTGGTAGGGAAAGATCGTCGACTGTGAGTAGTCCATCGGCAACCGATCTCGTCGCAGCGGTCTCCGCCTCGAATGTTGGCGACTCCCTGCAGCGACGTGACGAGCAACTTAGCCCCGGCCTTTCATCTCGGTATGGGCTGATCGCTTATCCTGGTGTATGGCAGTACTTTTCGTGACGTAGGCAGGCGGGTTGCCGGGTGGCGGTGCCGGTGAGTGGGTCTTCGGGTCCTTGGATCGCTATGCAACTGCGACTGCGAGAAAAGGGCATCACTGACCTTCCCGACCGCCCGCAGGCAAGCCAGATCAGATGTCACCTACTTGTGCAGCAGTCCCGTACGTCATCGTTCGATAGATATTGAACCCACGAGCCGTAGTCCAGGATCTGGGCAACTACGTCCCTCGGTGTCTTGTCTCGCTTAAGCTCAATTGCGTGCAAGTACCCATCGCCATCGATACCTAAAAGATCGATCTGCTTGCCGTGTGCGGTGATCACCCGACGTCCGATGATCATCAACTGCCGGCCAAGCATCGCCGGGTCAGATTCTATGATTTCTTCAAGGCGCGACTCTAGCGGCATAGACGATGGCAAGACTCGCTTGGCCTCGCCTTCTACCCGCCACAACGCGATTTCTGCTGACATACACCTCTCGTGCTAAGTGTTCCCAATCTCATTGGAGGGTCTGCTAACTCGCAATCACCGACCCGCTTGCGAACACATCGGCTGGCATCGGTCGCTGTAGATTCCACGTGATCGCGATCGGGCGCTCACTCTGATGGCTGACGAGGTCCACCGGACCGAGGAAAATGAATGGTTCCGCACCGATGTCGCCGTTGGGTCGGTCCCGGACGAACAACAGCACCCGCCCGTTCTCGCCGCTCGTACCGAGTAGACGTTGACCGAGTTTCGACTGAACCGTGGTGTTGTTGGGCGACTCCCAGTGGAACGTCTCGCGTGAAATCGGGAAGTCCCGGTACATCGTGGTGGGGCTGAACTGCCCCTCGTCCTTGTGGAGATTGACGAACAACGCTCCCGTTGATCCATCGTCGGTCCACACGACGCCGGTTGCCTGGCCATATGCCTTGCGCGTCAACGATGCCCATCCAATGGCCGCGAGGACTTCCTCGCGTCGATAGTGCACATGGGTGGAGAGCGGAATGTCGTCGACGTCCATGGGTTTGGGGACGTGCTTGATCTGGTCGGTGGTGACGTCGAGAATCTGACCGATCTCGTCGCAGATTGCAGGATTGGATTGCAGGTGCCGCAAGCCGGCGTCGTAGTCCTCATGGTCGCTGCGATCTGGCCACAGTAGGAAGAACAGCATGCGCGCATACGCCTGGTCGCGGGACGACAGATCGCGGTATCGGGGGCGGCCGGGTTGTGCGAGTTTTCGGTACACCTTGGCGCGCTCGAGATCGTCGACGTGCGTGACGATCCGAATCCTCCTGAGCAATGCCTCTTCGCCGGGACCCGAAGCAGGCGTGGGCAAATGTGCATCTCGGGCCAGCGTGGTCCACGATTTGCCGGCGGTGCCACCGTAAACATCTACGAGGTCGTGGCCAGATTCCCTGAGGTATTCCTGCAGCGTGTGAGGCTTGTGCGCGGCAATGCTGGCGACGAGATCGGCGCGACGGTTAAGACGAATCGTGTGCCGGATGCTCTCGGTGATGATTTCCTGGGACACCTTGTCGAGGACCAGGCGGCTGCCGCCCGGAAGGAACGGGAAGTCTTCGCTGATTTCGCTGAGCAACCGTCCGCGACTGGACCCGGTGAGCGCCTGAAACTTATTCTCGAACCGGAACTCTCGTCGTTGTTGGCCGATGAAATCGAGGACGGTCAAGACTGCTTTGGTCTTCGTGCGTCGAAGCCCGCGTCCCAGCTGTTGCAAGAAGACGGTGGCGCTTTGTGTTGGGCGCAGGAGCAGAAGCGTGTCGACATCGGGGATGTCGAGACCTTCGTTGAAGACGTCCACCCCGAACAGGCACTGGACGGTGCCAGCGCGAAGCTTGGCGAACGCTTCGGCTCGCGCGACAGGACTGGTGTCTGCGGATACGGCCAGCGACTCCACGCCCTGTTGCGTGAATCTGTGCGCCATGTACTCCGCGTGCGCAATTGACACACAGAACCCGAGCGCGCGCATTGCGGTCGGGTCACTGACCTTGTCGCTCAGCGCTTGCAGGACTAGCCGGGTGCGGGCGTCGTTGCCGGTGTACAGGTTTGACAGGTCACTGATGTGGTAATTGCCGCGTGACCATGTAATTGAACGCAAGTCGGTGTTGTCGGCAACGCCGTAGTAGTGGAACGGGCACAACAGGTCTTGTTCGAGTGCGTCCCAGAGTCGGAGTTCGTAGGCGATTCGGCCGTCGAACCACGAGAAGACATCGCGGCCGTCAGTACGCTCTGGTGTGGCTGTCAGACCGAGAAGCTCTGCGGGCTGGACGTGGTTGAGAAGTCGCTTGTAGGTGGCGGCTTCCGCATGGTGGAATTCGTCCACCACAACCACTTTGAATTGCGTTGGGTTGATGCCTTCGAGTGCATTGGAATGAAGTGACTGGATACTGGCGAACACGTGTTTCCACTGAGTTGGTCGTTCCCCGCCGACATACAGTTCGCCAAAGTTGCCGTCAGCGAGTACTTCGCGGTACATCCGCAATGATTGTTCGAGGATCTCCCTGCGGTGGGCCACGAAGAGGAGCGGAAGCCGTTCGCCTGCACGCTCGCACAAGCCTCGATAGTCCAGTGCGGCGACCACGGTTTTGCCGGTACCGGTAGCCGCGACCACTAGATTGCGGTGGCGGTCGTGTACCTGACGTTCTACGTCGAGGGCTTCGAGGATGCGTTCTTGGTGCGGGTAGGGCCTGACGTCGAGTCCGGATACGGTCAGTGTCTGCCGACCCTGGGAGTTGCCGCCAGCTTCGGCCAATGCGCGGTCGAGAAGATCTGCGTCGGTGGTCGGGTCGTAGTCCTTGAAAGCTGGGTCATTCCAATAGGTGTCAAAGGTGGCCTCAAACTTGCGCACCAGCGATGGTGTGCTGACCCCCGAGATCCGAACGTTCCACTCGAGACCATCGACCATTGCCGAGCGCGACAGGTTGGAACTTCCGACGTAACCGGTGTCGAAGCCGCTGAGTCGACGGAACAGCCAGGCTTTGGCGTGCAGTCGGGTGGAGGCGGTTTCGTATCGAATCTTGACGTGCGCCCCGTACTTCGTCACCAGGGTGTCCAGCGCACGTCGCTCGGTGGCACCGCGGTAGGTGGTGGTGAGGACTCGCGGCTGTATCCCGCGTTCGCGAAGAGCCGCAAGTTGTTGACCCAGAACCGAGATGCCGGCAAAGCGGATAAACGCACAGAGCAGGTCCACACTGTCCGCGCTCGCGAGCTCATGGGCGATCTCTCCAGCCATGTTTGGCTCGCCCTTGGTATTGGTGAGGAGAGCGACCTCCGACAGGGGAGTGGCAGGCCGCAGTAGCTTCGGCTCGTCCGTGCCACGGAGCGCCACCAGCAACTCGGGCCGTAGAACTTCGTCCGTTTGGTCCAGCTGGCCGAGAAGCTCGTTGGCCCGAGCGACTTGATCGGCCGGCTTGAGGGCACTGAGATGTCGAACGAGAGCCTCGGCAAGGTGTCGGCTCAATACAGTCGCGGCATCACCGTCACCGATGTCGGCAAAGTCGGGCGAGAGCGGCTGGGAGGCCAAATCTGCGTCGACTCGCCGCGTGTGGAGCAACTCGTAAATGCCGCGGGGGAGAGGTTCGTTCACCGTTGGAGTAGATCACGAGGGTCTGACGTGGTGTGACGTTCCACCCGGGAATCCGTATCGAGTCCCAATGTCGGATACATCTGCGAGAGTGGCAATTCGGATCACAAAAAGGAGCCTTGATGACAGAGCCGACCCCGGCCGTCGAGCAGTCATTGATCGAGATTGTCTGGGATCTCTTGGATGCTGATCCGACGCTGGACGAGCACGTGAAGTACGCCGTCATCGGCGCCCTCGGCAGCGACCACGCGCTGCAGGAGCAAATCGACGGAACGGCTGCCCCAGCCGAACGACCGGACAGTGAAACTGTGGAATTTGTCCAACCCCTCGGCGCTTACTTGAAGTCGATTTCGGTGGCGGGGTTTCGAGGAATCGGCCCGCGAGCCACTCTCGATGTTTCGCCGTATCCCGGTATCACGGTGATCAGTGGTCGAAATGGTTCCGGAAAGTCCAGCTTTGCCGAAGGTTTGGAGTTCGCGCTCACCGGGCAGAGCTACCGGTGGCGCAACAAGCGCGCGAAGATGTGGGCTGACAGTTGGCGAAATTTGCATGAAGGGAGGCCGTGTGAGGTGCGGGTCGAGTTCGCGGTACCGGACTCGAAGGTAACCACGATCGGCGTCGACTGGTCCGATGACGCACAGCTCGACGGCAGCGAGACCTGGACTCAGGTCGCTGGCGCCAAGCGTCAGCCCGGTACCACCAGTCTCGGGTGGTCGACCGCGCTCGATATCTATCGGCCAATCCTGACCTATGACGAGATCGGTGCGCTGCTCGACCAAGAACCCTCGAAACTGTACGACAAGCTGGCGACACTCCTTGGCCTCGAAGAGATCCAGGACGCGGAGCAGCGTTTGGCCGACCTTCTGAAGGAACGAAAGCAACCGCGGATTCAGGCATCTGACGCGTTGAAGGCGTCGAAGTACGCTCTCGAAAAGGCTGATGACCCGCGGGCAGTCGAGGCCGTGAAACTGGTGAAGAAGCGACGCCCTGACCTCGATGCAATTGCGAAATTGGTGAGCGGCGCCGATACACCACAGACCGTGACGCTGGCGAGGCTTCGCCAGATCGCCGAAATCCAGGTGCCTGATCTCGATGCCGTTGCAGCAGCGACATCGTCGCTCCGAGAGTGCGAATCACGGGTCCTCGAGTTGGCGGATCAGGCGCTTGCTACCGCTGAACAACGGTCAGCGCTGCTGCGGCTCGTACTGACGTATCGCGAGAATGGGGACGACGAGCACTGCCCGGTCTGCGGTGTGGGAATACTCGACACCGCGTGGGACGAACACACGCGCGCGTTCCTTACCGCAGAGGATGAGCGGCTTGGGGACTATCGAACTGCGCAGGAAGACCTGATTGTGGCGCGCAAGGCGGCGAACGGCTTGGTAAACGGAGTAGCTGACATCGCGCCGATTGACGGAGTTGCCCTGCCGTCCGTGAATACCTACGCGGCAGTGTTAGCCGATGCGCGAGCGGTACCGGCAGACGCTGGCAGCCTCGCCGAGCATCTCAATTCCGTGATGCCACCCGTCGCCGAGGCTCTCATCCGGCTTCAAACGGAGGCGTCCGCGGCCGCCGAGACTCTCGAAGATGCATGGGCACCAGTCGCGGCGAAGATCAACGGTTGGTTGAGTTTGGAGCAGACGGCTCGGGGCAGCGACGACATCGTCACTCAGCTCGAGGATGCCAAGAAGTGGGTGACCGCCAACGCGAACACACTGCGCAATCAGCGAATGGAACCGATAGCTGATCGTGCACGAGAGATCTGGTCGCAGCTGCGCCAAGAAAGCAACGTCGATATCAGCTCAATTACTCTGCAGGGACAGCGGACTCACCGCAAGGCCGTGCTCGAAGGCAGTGTCGACGGTAAGCCGGCGGCCGCCTTGACCGTGATGAGTCAGGGTGAGCTGCACGCGTTGGCTCTGGCGTTGTTCATTCCGCGGGCAGCTGCTCAGTCCAGCCCGTTTCGGTTCATCGTCCTCGACGACCCCATCCAAGCGATGGATCCGGCCAAGATTGATGGCTTCATCAGCGTCTTGCGAACGCTGGCTGAGACCCGGCAGGTCATCGTTTTTTCGCACGATGACCGTCTGGCGGCGTCGATCCGCCAATTGGGTGTCCCCGCTCAATTGCTTGAAGTCACTCGCGAGATTGGGTCGTCAATTTCGGTGAAGACGGCTGATAGTCCCGCGAAGCGGTACGCCAGCGACGCGTTTGCGCTCGTCGCCGACGACAATGTCGACGATGTCATCAAACGCCGCGCTGCACCGGGACTCTTTCGCCTCGCGCTCGAATCTGCTGCGCAACAGGTCTTCTACGCCAAGCGTGCGGCGGCGGGTGAACCTCACGATGAGTCCGAACTGGAGTGGGAAGTCTACAAGAAGACGAATCAGCGGGTCGCACTCGCTGTTCACGGAGACGCGACAGCGGATATCTCTGCGTGGCGGTCGTACCGTCAGCATCGTTTCCCCGCTCTGACGATCAGCAACAAGGGATCGCACGGCAACATCCTGAGTCTCACCAAGGACGACGTTCGGGATCTCCACAAGACCGTCGACGACATCCTCGCCGAAGTATGACGACCGCGGTGGCGCAGATGCTGCGCGAGTCTGAACGCATCCTGGACGGCGCCATCGGTTCACGCTCGGGAAACTCTGCACGGCTCGCCGCGTTCGTCGCTCGGCAGGCTGTCGAGGCGCTGGTTGATGAACGGCTCGAAGCGATCGGCGCCGAGTGTTCAGGTGCCTCAATGCGATCGCGGTTGGCCATTCTCAAGTCTCTTGACGACGGAGATAAACCGGCGCAGATCGAGTTCGCGTGGAATCAGCTCAGTGCTTGCTGTCATCAACATGCGTACGAGCTGGCGCCAACGGTCGGAGAAGTAAAGATGTTGTGTGTCAATTTCGCTGCGTTGATTTCGGTGGACCCGGATTGTGTTTCGAAGGCGGTGCTTCAGGGTAAAGCGTAAGCCAGTCTGCTCTGACGCCAGTCCGCTGAAACAGGTGGGTAGACGATCTTCGGTCATCTGCCGACCATGCCTTTGTCATAGTCGAACGTTACGGTTTGATTCCGACGAAAGGTGGTGCTCTTGAGCCAGCGAAAAGAGCCGATTGTTTACTTGTCTCTATTAGGGATGCTGTCCGCCGCTGGAGTTGTTCTCACCCTAGGAAAAGCTTTGCTGTGGGCAATGTTTGGCCAGCACGGAGCCGGTTCTGCGGTGGCTGCCTGGTGCGGAATCGCGGTGGCGCTGGGGCTTTGGTGGGAGCGTTCGCGTATCCGTTCTTTGGAGTTGAGGTCCAAAGCTAAGGCTGCTAGACCTTCTTCGCAATTGGTCCTGTCAGAAATTACGGTCGACGCATTCAAAGTCGAACTTGCTCTGGAGAAGAATCGAAGGAAGTTGGTGCTGAGCGAGATTGAGAAGTTGACGCTCCGTGACGGTTCTGGACCGCACCATGAAGATAGTGAACTCGGTTGGCTGAAAAGGAGAAGTTTCGAACACGACCGAAAGATCGGGTCGATGCGAACCGAAATACGCCGCCGCGGGCAGTGAATCGGCCCAAATATGTACCTAGCCTACGGATTGGCTGCTCGCCCTCGATCCCTCGCATCGGGGTGTAATCGTGAAGGGAAGACTGGGAGCGAGGTAGGTTGTTCCGGTGAACGCCATACCAGGCCATGTCTTTGTCGTCCTCGGTCGGATCGAAGCGGTTGCGCATGACGTAGCTGTGGTCCCTACCGACCGGTATTTCAACGTTAGTGATAGTCGGCAGTCGATCGTCGGGATGGCTGGCGACGCGGCAAGGCCAAAGACCTGGACAGAACGCGGAATCGGTCCCAGTGCAAACGATTCGAGGGTGTGGTTTGTCGACGTTGGCGACGTTGCATCTGGCGATAGCTCTGTCCTCAGTAGTCGATTGACGGTATTGCTTGCGGAGATAGCTGCCAGCAAACCCGCTATCGGCAAGGGGCGGAGACGACTTCGTGTGGCCGTGCCGGTGCTGGCAACTAGTGGCGGCGGTATGGATTCCGCGAAGGGCGAGATCCTCGCGCAACTGATCGAGACGCTGACCGTGAGCGCTAAGACTCTCGGAATCGATGTCGCGCTGGTGACTCCGGACCGCGCCTTGTTTAGCGCAGCGCAGCACCACCGGCGGGAGCGATGTCATTGGGCTCTCGATGAAGCCTGGATGCGGGATGCCATCCGTCTGGGCGGATTGGCAAAGCAAGGACACCTTGCTCTATTTCTGGGTGCAGGAGTCAGCATCGGTGCCGGGCTGCCAGGCTGGAGTGAGCTGTTGACCAAGTTGGCCGAACGCTCGAATGTCGAGGTTCCAGATCCATCGCGGTTTCCGGCGCTAGACCAGGCACAGTTGCTCGAGAAGATGATCCCAGATCTGGGTAAACAGGTCGCGGCCATCATTTCTGAAACCGGAACTCCGTCCTTGGCGCACGCGCTGTTGGCCGGCCTCGGGTGCAACGAGGTTGTGACGACCAACTATGACCAGCTCTACGAAAAGGCCGTCCGATCCACCGACAAGGCGGCGACAATCCGCGTTCTGCCGAGGGAATCGGTGGCGGCACAGCAGCCCTGGATCTTGAAGATGCACGGCGATGTTGAGGACCCAGATTCGATCGTCCTTACTCGCCGACGATTCGTCACGTTCGACGCTTCTGCCAAGCCCGCTGGGTCATTGTTGCAATCGATGTTGCTCACGAAACACCTTCTGGTCGTGGGTGCTTCACTGACCGATGACAACGTGTCGCGCCTGACTTTGGAGGTTGACGAGTTTCGCAAGCTGAACAAACTTGACGGCGAATTCGGCACATTTCTGGACGTCTCCGATGATCAGACTAGGAGACTACTGTGGAGCAACCAGCTGGACTGGATCAGTTGCCAGGGAGCAGACACCGCGGACCGTGTTCGGTACATGGAGGTGTTCCTCGACGCGGTAGCGGCATACGCATCGACGGATTCGTCATGGTTGCTGGATGAGCGGTTCGAAGGTCTCTTGAGCAAAGAGGCTCGCTCCGCCGCCGCTGCGGCCCGCGATCTGCTGTCGGCGGTGGTCAAGATCGAGGATGCGTCCGTGACTCCGCTCGTGGAAGCGCTCACCAAACTAGGGGCCAGCCACTCCTAAAGTGCGCTGGTAAAAATGATCGGACATGGCGCGGGCCTTCAACAGGGACAACGAGAGCCTCGTCACCTCGGAAAGGTCTCGACACAAGACAGCCGAGGCTGGGATGGTCATCGGCAGGTGCGTGGATTGCTTGCTAGTGACTGCGAAGCAAAGCCGCTGCTTGCGCGATGGAAGATTCGAATCGGTCTCGTCCGCCGGGTGAGTTCAGGCCTCGATCTGAACAATGCGGGATCTTTCCGGGCAGAACAATCATGTCTCGGTGAACTGCGGCGCGGATCCATCCATCACGCGCAGCCGCTCCGAGTAGCAGGACAAACTCAATGCGGGGGCACAGGTCGATAAATTCGCGTGTCCACCGTGCTGCTTGGGTGCGTTCCGCCGCTGTGGAACCGCCGTTCTTGGCACCGGCTACGGGGAACGGCACGACATTCCAGTGCACTACGTCCGACCAAGGCACATCATGTCGTGCATACGCTTCGCGGCAATTGCGGGCGGTCCGATCGTTGTTGTCCAGACTCAACAGTCCCGATCCGGTTCCGGCTTCCGCTTTGGTGGACGGATTGTCCAGCAGGACAAGGAGCCTGGCGTTGACTCCACCTTGATCGGGATCGACGTACGGAACGCGACCTCGCGGAAGTCTTAGCGAGTCGGCGATCGTGTCGGCGAGCCTGTTCAATTCTGCGACGTGTGGCTCGCGAATCCGCGACAGCTTGTCAGCGACGATCGCAGGATCAGCGTTGCGGCCATTTGGCATTTCTCACACCTCTGTACACGTCTGTGCGGACATAGTCGATAGGTCTATGCAACAAGCGCAGGGAGGACGACAACTGATCCGTCCGCGTTGCGGGCGATTTCGATGGCCACATCAGATTGGCTGGGAGTGGTGCTGACGCCATTGCCTAACTCGCGCAAGCGAAAGGAGGTGCGTAGCAGCAGGTCGACATCGCCCGCCGAGAACATGAAATCACGAACGCCGTGCGAGCGATCTAGTTTGAGCTCTGACAGCCCCGTCAGCACTGAAGCAATTCTCGATTCCAGCTCGGTGACGCGCTTTTGGTCGTTCTTTAGGGCCCGGGTGAAGTTTTCAAACGAATTTCCGTGGTCACTCTGGGCGTGTTCGACTGCTTGAAGAACGATAACTCGCTTCTTCAGGGCGATGGCGAGTTCGGCGAGTTCGAGGTGGGCATAGAACTCTCCGCCTTCTTCGTCGATGCCATCGAATGCTTTGCGCAGTGGTTTGAGTTCGGCTCGGCCGTCCTGCAGGGTCGTAAGGCCCTTCTCCCAGTTCGTCAAACGAGCTTCTGCATCGGCTAGCGCGCTGCTGATGGCGTGCACGGCGGAGTCGAGTCCGATGGACGCGCCGATTCGTCCTTGATCGAGGAGGATGCTCGTCGCTTTGTCGATGGCGTCGCGGCATCCGTTGAGTGCGCTTCGCTCATGTTGGAGTGCATCGTTATGCAATTTCTCGAGCAATTCGGTGATCTTCTCGAGTGCTTGTTGGCGCTTGTGGTCTGCGTGCGCGCTGACACCGACCGCAACGGCCATAAGGACCAGCGGAGCAGCCACCGTCAGTGCTCCGGCACCGGCTGCAGCAACCCCTGCTGTGGCGGCTGACCCACCCGCGGCTCCGGCGGCCGCGGCTTGGCCGGCGACTGGAACAAACGTTGCCTGTGCGGCGATGCCCGAAGGCCCCACTAGGGCGCTATGCACTCCGCCGGCCACTGCTTTCGAGGTCATCGGCTTGACGAGCCCGCCACCGACCTGTGCCGCGACCTTGGCCGGCACAACCATCCGATACAGGGCTTCGCCGCCGGCGCCAATGTTCGCAGCAGTGCCTGATTTCGACGTCTGACTGATCAATTGGGAGAGGTGTGAGGCCAGCGGACTTGCGCTGTCGAGGTGGATGCCTCGGCTGCGGTCAAATGTCGTGGGCAGGGGGTGAGCCTCAAGAGTTGCTATGGGTGCATCGGCCAGCGCTGCTAGCACGTTCCGCAGCTCGGTGAGGCGCTCCGGAGTCATGGACTCATCACCCGTGAGCACGGGAACCGTGACGTCCCGGGTGGCCAAGGTCCAGACCGGCACAATACTCTTGTCGTTGTTGACCACTTTGAGTCCTTCTCGTAATTGTGGAGCTCACCATATTTCAGGACTGCGACAGATGTCGCCGGCTAGTAGTCCCGGGGCCAACCGCTGTACGGGGGCAGGGTTACCAGTTCGGACTATCGGTTCATCGTCCGGCGCTGCCTCACAGTCGCGCGTGTTCGTCACTTTGAGACGTGGCCACGTTCTGACTTCCTCGTCTGATCCACCAGACTTGTGCCGGCAGAATCTATTTGAGGCACGCGACGCGGCGAGCGCCGAGTCCATCCAGCCACTAGATCACAGCCGCCGGGCCGATCAATAGAATCCGTTTAGGGGATTGCGTGATTCCGAAAGACCCATTCCCTAGTCGGGCGGATAACGTGGTTCCGGGGCCTTTCGCTCCCTTTCTGTCGGCGCTCGGCGCAATGCAACGGTAGCGCGGGCGTGTGACAATTCGCGACGTTCAACAGTCCCGATCGATCATGCGTTCGAAATGACATGGGTGGAAGTAAATATCCAGTCTCGCAACGGATTTCAATGTCGGACCCGCCCTCTACTTTCTCGTCGTAGATGGCAGTCAACTCCGACTGTCTGCGAAGGAGGGATTGGATCCGTGATGGACACGATGGATGAGGCGGGTGCCCGGACCGCCGGGCCGAGATTGAGTGGGCGTGAGGTCGAGGTCCTGCGGACCTGGTTGATCTGTGACAGCAAGGAGGAGGTCGGCCGTTCCCTGTTCATCGGCGCGGCGACGGTCAACACCCACATTTCGCGCATCCGCGGGAAGTACGACGCTGTGGGCCGGCCCGCCAATACCAAGGCCGCGCTGTTGGCGCGGGCCTTGCAAGACGGCCTGATCACCATTGATGAGCTCTGACTCCTGTGGATGGTCGGTACGAGTACTACGCCGCCGATGCACCTCGCTTCAGGGAGCGTCCAGTCTTGTCTGTGGTGTCGAGTCGAACGTTGACTGTGAATACGGCCGCCGTGTGCGTGGCCGTTTCATTGGTCGCCGCGTCGATGGTGCACATCGCGTTCCTTCTCGCGGGTGCCTTCGTGGCGATGGTGGTCCTCGCGACAGGGGCATGGCTGCGGGAAGGTTTGTGGAACGAACGGGACTCGCACAAAAGGTCATTGGTGGAATCCGGCTATCTCGTTACTTCCCACGAGGTGACGCAGTGCGACAAGAAGGACCGCAGGTTCGTGGAGAAGGCGCAATCAGCAGTCGCGAAGATCACCTCATCGAACGCTGCGGCCGAGGGGTGGTTGGGCGATGTCGATTTCGGGCCTGACCTGTTCTGGATCGCTTCTCAGGCTGTGCAGGCAAGTGCAATGCAGGAACTGGTCGACAAACTGAAGCCGTCCCGTCACGCGTCGGACAATCAAGCCGTGGCAGATGGCAAACAGTGGCTGGATACCCGTCGCAAGCAGCTCGATGAGCGGGTGAAACTCTTGGAAGACGCCGCGAAACACGCTCGGTCCGTTGATGACAGGCTCGTCCGGCAACAGGAGACCGCTGCTCGACTGGCTCTGCGTGACGCCGAAACTGTTCGTATGGCGGCGCTTCGCACCCGGTTGGTCGGCACTCAGGAGCGCCGCCCGTTCCTTGATCCCGGTCTCGATTCGGTGGAGGCGATCCGGGCTCGAGCGCAGGCGTTCCACGACGTCGATGACATCAACCGTCGGGTGACCGACGAACCCGCCGGTGACGGGGGAGGTTTCGGCGGGTGGCTGCGGAGGCTTTTCGGAGGGGCGTGATCTCCCGTGGCGCGGTGACATTTTTGCCGCAAGAATTGAACGAAGTTTCCGATACCTACCAGTCATCTCGTCATGACGCGAATGAAGATCTCATATGCCAACGAAATTACCCGGACACCGCGTCCGCGAAAATGGTACCCCTGCAATTCGCACCTGGTAATTTCCGCAGAATGGCCCCCACCGTCGCACGCCTGCCCCACCTGCTCCTGAGCGTCCTGGCGGCGGTGACCCTCGCCGCGGTGAGCATGTTCGCCGGTGCGGGAGGTGCCGGCGCGGCCCCGGTGCCGGCGTTCTACCAGCCGCCCACCGATGTCTCGGCTACCCCGGGAAGCATTCTTCGGTCCGAACCCTCACCACTTGCGTTCAGTATTCCGGCCGGCGGTGGCGCCTTTCCCGCCACTGGCACCCGCATCATGTACGCCAGCACAGACGTCAACGGTGCACCGATCGCCGTCACCGGCACCTACTTTGAGCCGGCCATTGCCTGGGCCAAGCCTGGTCCGCGTCCGATCATCAGTATGGCCGTCGGTACCCACGGTCAAGGCGATCAGTGTGCACCGTCGCGGCTGTTCAACTCCGTCATTCAATATGGCGGCGGACTCGACGTGATGGTGCAGTACGAGATTGCTGCGATCTATGCGGCGGTCGCTCAGGGCATCCCGGTGGTCGTCACCGACTATCAAGGTCTGGGTACCCCTGCCGTGCACGGATACCTCAACCGCGTGGGCCAGGCCCACGCGGTGCTCGACGCGGCCCGCGCGGCCATCGACCTGAAATCCCTCCCAGGCAACACGCCGGTCGGGATGTGGGGCTACTCGCAGGGCGGGGGAGCGGTCGCCGGAGCCGCCGAACTTCAAGGCCAGTACGCGCCCGAGCTCAACGTCCGCGGAACCTACGCCGGCGCACCGCCAGTGGATCCGCTGAAGACCCTGGCGCTCGCCGAAGGTGGGATCCTCACCGGCGCTGTCGGATACGCGCTCAACGGCATCTACGCCGACTATCCAGAGGCCCGTCCTGAACTGGACCGGGTGCTCAACACTGCGGGAAAGTCGCTGTTGCGCGAGACCGCGAACCAGTGTGTACCGGAAACGCTTGCGCGGTACGCCTTCCAACGGACGAGTGCGTGGACGAGCAGTGGCCGTCCCCTGGGTGAGGTGGCCACTGCCAGCCCGGTCCTCAAGCCCATCTTCGACCAGCAGCGCATCGGCACCCTGACTCCCGAAGCGCCGATTCTCATCGTGGCATCCAACAGTGACGACGTGGTGCCGTGGAGTAGCTCGCGCGACGTCGCCCGCGAATGGTGCGGCCGGGGTGCGACGGTGCAGTTCACCACCTTCCCGCTGCCACAGATACTCCCGGGAACCGCAGCAGCACACGGCATCCCCGAGTTCTTCGGTATCCCGACCGCCCTCGGCTGGATGATGGACCGGTTCACGCGGGTTCCGCAGCCGCGGTGTGTCATCGCCTGAACGCGCTCCGTCACGGCCGCCGGAGCGGAAGGAACTCCTCGATACCCTTGAGCAAGTGCGAATTCAGGCTAACCGTGTCGAGTGTGACAATCTCGTTGTGCCGGTGTGGTGTTCGAGGTACGAGGGGATGTGGCCGGTGGTCATTCATCGGCCGATGAATGCAGAACGTGGCATCGAGGCCGGGGCTCGTCGGTGTGTTCAATGACCGGGCATGCCCAGGGTCCGCTGGGATGGAACCGAATCTACTGTCGAAATGTGTTCCGACAAACTCGTCGATGCCGAAAAAGATGTACGTGCCAGCGGTGGGGGTCTGAGGCGCGCCACCGTGGGATTACGGCGTGGGCACTCCGATCTCGTCGCAGATCGGGCCGGTGATGTACCCCTGCTCGCATCCCCACTGGGTTTGGATCTCGCCGCTCGTCGGGTCCTCGCCGCACGCTGTGCCGCATCGCTCGAAACCGCTGATGACACCATCGCCGTTCTGGTCCTGGCTGCCGGTCGGCGGGACGTGGGTGTCACACGATGGTTCGTAGCCGGTGGTTCCGTCTGAATAGATGGCAGTGCCGGATTGATACAGCGACGGATCGCCACACTCGAAAGTGATCACTTCCGAGGTGGTTTCAACCGGTGGCGGGGCCGGCGTAGTGGTGCTTTCCGGCGGCGGGCTACTGGGTACGACCGGCGAGGTGATGACTGAACTAGTTGATGTCGAGCGCGGCACAGCCGGTGATGAACTACTCGAGACAGCTGATGAACTGTCTGTCTCCGAGTCTTCGGCGGTCGAGCTGCATCCGATGATCAGTAAAGCGCAGCCGGCCACGACGCCGGCCAGGCGTGTGCGAGTGCTCGTTGTCGTCAACATCCGCTGGGCCCGCCGATCTTGACGACCGAGAGAACTGTCTCGCTCTCGATGATGTGTGTCCCCGCCTCGGGTGTTTGACCGACGACGACCCAGTTGCTGTCGATCATCTGTCGGCGTCGTTCGCCAGAAGCATCACTGCTGCGTGAGTGGAAGACCACGTTTTCCTGGATGAGGTCCTGCGCATCCAGCCGATTCATGCACACGACCGCAGGCATGATGCCTCCAGATGCCACGGCGGACGTAGGCGCGGGCGCGATCGGCGCGACTGCCAGAGTCGATGGCTGCACAGGTTCCACCGTAGTGGGGGACTGCTGCACGGTGACAGCTGCCGGCGGGACGGTCACCGTCGCGACAGGGAAGCTCGTTTGACCATCGTCCGGCGTGGACCACGACGGCTGACTGGGCTTCGAACGATTGAATGGCGGCAGGTAACAAGATGTGGTCATTTCGTGTTCATTTCTTCTTTCGGGTGGCACCGTCGGACGGCAAATGCGGCTGACGCGTAGTTGGCCCAATCGGAGTGATGCTCAGACTCTGCGGCCGCCGCGGCATGACGACAATGTGGGGCGTCCCATCCGAACGGGCCTGGGTACCGTTGGCAGCCAGCACGTATCGCTGGAATCAGACGCGTCACCTGTTAAATAGCCGCGGAGCCGGCACGTGTTACGGCATCGGCAGATATCTATTCGGCCGTAAACCAGACCCCGACAAAACGGTCGGCTGAACAGGCGATTGCCATGTGGCGCAGTGGGCGAGACGCAGAATTCTGCAACTTCATGGAGGCGATCTCACCACGCGTTACTGTAGGCACTGCATGTCTGAACATGAGTATCACGCGCCCTACCTCGCGGCCCGGCCACATTCCCGCGAGGAGGTTCTCGCGAAGCCGTATCCGGTGCCGGCAGAGCCGGGGGTCTACGGCTGGTGGTTCACGTCGTTGCCGGCAGACATCGACACATCGAAGTGTGTCCACCGGGACGACGGTCTGGTTCTGCTCTACGCAGGCATCAGCCCGAGTTAGCCGTCGGCGACCGGTGTTGCCAGCCGGCAGAACATTCGCCGACGCATCAGGACTCACGACACGGCCAACGCGTCGAGATCGACGTTGCGAAAGTCGCTCGGCTGCTTACTGTCTGATGAACTCGGGCTTCGGCTCAGACGCGTTGGACTCAGTCAACGCTTGATGTTCGGTAGCGGGGAAGCCGCACTGTCGGACTGGATAGCACGCAATGCACTGGTCTCGTGGGTTACGCATCCAAAGCCGTGGCTACTCGAAGATGAACTGATCAAAACTCTCGACTTGCCGCTCAACATCGATGGCGCCAACAACCCGTTCACCGCGACCTTGCGAGCATTGCGACGGTCGGCAGTCGAGAAGGCTCGGGAGCTGCCGGTACTTCCGTCGGCAAGCGCCTAGGTCCCCACGCCGCGAGTCGTTCTTCGGTCACACAAGGTGCTGCCAGAGTGCTACGGGGAATGCGTCGTACTACTCAGAACCGCGATGACCACCCCAGCGATGGTCAGCACCCCGACGACGGTCGCCATGATCCACGCCAGCCGACGACGATGGCGCCTGGCGGCGTTGATGCCGACGCCGATGCTGACCAGGATCGCCATGGAGTACAACGAGATCCCGAGGGTCAGTGCTTCGGGGGAGATGTCCAGGGCGATGGCGCGTTCGGTCACGTGAACCAGTAGAGCATTCGCGCTGTGCCGGTCTCCGGGCTAGTGGTCAATGCGCGGCGTCGGCCTTCTTGCGCTTGGGGATCACGTGCATGATCGCCACGATGATCGCGCCGACGATCAGACCGAACACTGCTGACACCGTGGTGCCAGCGATCCAGGAGAGCACTCCACCGAACCCTCCGTGGACGAGGTGTCCGAACCAGTGCTCGAGGTCGTGAAGTTGATCGGCGGGCCAGTGGAACCCGGCTTCGCCGATGTTGATCAGCAGGATGTGTCCGCCGACCCACAACATCGCTGCGATGCCAACGACCGTGAGAACGCTCATCAGCTTCGGCATGGCCGTCACCAGGCCGCGGCCGACGCGTTGGCTCAGAGTCGACTTGCGTCCTGCCAGCGCCAGGCCGACGTCGTCCATCTTCACGATCAGCGCCACGACGCCGTAGACGAGCGCGGTGATGAGGAACGCGACGGCGATGAGGACCAGCAGACGGGTCACGAACGGTTCGTCCTCCACCGACGACAGCGAGAGCACCATGATCTCGGCCGACAGGATCAGGTCGGTGCGGATCGCGCCGTTGACCATCGTCTTCTCGAACTCGGGGCCACGCTCGGTGGGCTCCTCGGCGTCACCGGAGTGGCCGGTGAGCGCCTCGTAGACCTTCTCGGCGCCCTCGTAGGACAGGAACAGGCCGCCGGCGATCAGCAGATACGGCAGAGCTCCGGGCAGGAACTGGCTCAGCAGCATGGCCACCGGCAGGATGATCAGGAGCTTGTTGCGGATCGATCCGAGCGCGATCTTGCCGACGATGGGCAGTTCGCGGGCAGGGGAGAATCCGTGCACGTAGCGGGGCGTGACTGCAGTGTCGTCGACAACCACGCCTGCTGCCTTGACACTGGCCTTGCCTGCTGCCGCTGCGACATCGTCGAGGGACGCCGCGGCAACCTTCGTGATCGCTGCGATGTCATCCAGCAGTGCGACGAGTCCGCCGGCCACGGGAACCTCCTAGTTCGACGGTGTGCATCCACCCGAAGGATACGTCGTCGGCGGCCTGCAGCCGATTCGTGCCAGACCAACGTGGCCGATGCCGGTTTCTGGACCAGTCCTGGTTATGGATCACAACGTCGCCCAACATCGGCGAGGCGATCCGCTGGTCCTCGTGAACAGCCGTGGGCGGCGACATCATCGCTGGGTGTCGGCCCGACGGTGATTTCCACGCGTTCGCATTACAGGACCGGTCCACTATTCGTGGGACTGTTTTCTGTATGCCGTTGTGCCAGCGGTAATTCGGCATCAGAAATACTTGCACTAACTAATTGAAAAAGGACAATCCTGGCGCGCAGATTTCGAATCTGTGCGTCAGAATGTCGGGATGCGTTCTTATGGCCGGGGGAACCGGTGACGGCCCGCCGAGTGTTACAGGTGGCGGTGATCGACGACCATGAGTCCGTGGTGGAGGGATTGCGGACGATCATCGAGGAGGGCGAGGACATGGCCTTCGTTGCCGGTGCGGAGACGGTGGATCAGTTGTTGCAGTCCACCTCGGACATCGGACTGGTGATCTTGGACCTCCGCTTGTCCGACGGTTCGTCGCCGCATTCGAATGTGACCCGGTTGCGCGAAGCGGATATCGAAGCGCTTGTCTACACCTCGGGCGATGAACCGTTTCTGGTGCGGGAAGCTGCCTCCGCGGGTGTCCTCGGGGTGATCCGCAAGTCTGCGCGTAAGGCCGAGATCCAGGACGCGATCCGAACTGCTGGGGCGGGACGGCAAGTGGCGTCGGTGGATTGGGCGGCCGCACTCGACTCGGACCCCGGCTTTGTCGACCTCTCGCCCCGGCTGCGGCAAGTGCTGGAGTTGTATGCGTCGGGAGAACCGACGGCGCGGGTGGCGAAGGAAACCGGTTTGTCGCCGGAAACCGTCAGCGACTACGTCGACCGCATCCGCCGCAAGTACCGCGACGCGGGACGGCCCGCACCCACCAAAACCGACCTGTACAAACGAGCGATTGAGGACGGATGGCTACCGATTCCGCGACGTTTCCGGCGATAGCCGCGGCGATCGGGGACGAAGCCAAAACCGCCGGACACCGTATACTGCAACAATTCTCACTGTTCGTCGGTGGAGGCTACCTCTTCTACCTCGTCCTGGTGATCCCCAACATCGGGCAGTCCACGGAAGTGATGGCCGGGTGGTGGACGGTCTCGGCACTCGTGTTGATCTTCGGGACCGGGCTCGTCATGGGAGCCGTTGCGATGCGAAGCAGTATCCCGGCGCTGCGCAGGACCGCGTCGGTCGCAGCGATCGGATACGTGGCGGCCCTGGCACTCTGGCCGCTGGGCTGGGACGGGATGCTCCTGGCCAGCGAAAGAGGCATGTGGTTCTCACAATTCAGTGGACTTCCGGCCATCGTCGCTGCTGCGGCGTGGCGGGCGCGGTGGGCATTTGCCTATCTGGCCGGGGTGACCGTGGTGGTCCAGCTGATCAATCACGAGGTCCGAGCGCCTGAGTTCAATGGGCCGGTGATCCCCGAGATCGCCTGGGCGTTCGCCTTTTGCTTGATCCCATTCTCCGCCGCGGTGATGGGCATCCGGACCGCGGCGATCCTTGATGCAACGCGTGAGTCGGCGTACGCGGCGGCAGCGGAAGCCGCTGCGACACAAGCGAGAACACTGGAACGAACGCGTTTTGACGCACTGACCCACGACGGTGTGATGTCGACGTTGCTCGCCGCCGCGCGCCAGGGCGCCTCGCAGCGCCTCGCCGTTCAGGCCAAACGCACCCTGGCCGACATGGACGGATTTCACACACAACCGACCGACGACGACGTTCTCTTGGTCAATGCGGCAGTTGCTCAATTGCGCGGCGCGGTCGTCGATGCGGATCCGACCGTCGCAGCTGACGTCACGAGAAGCGATGACGCACAGTCTTATCCGGTGAATGTGGTGCTGACCATCGCCGCAGCCACCACCGAGGCCGTGCGCAACAGCGTCACCCACGCCGGACCGGCGGCGACGCGAAGTGTGGTCGCCCGCTTCGAGCCCGACTCGATCCGGGTGGACGTGTGCGACGACGGCGTCGGATTCGATCTACGTGCGGTCGCGCCACAACGACTGGGTCTTGCAGTGAGTATTCGTGGGCGGCTGTCCGTTCTCGACGGCGGAAGCTCCACGGTCGATTCGAAACCCGGCCACGGCACCCGGATCGGCATCAGCTGGACGCGGCCACAGTGATCACCCGGGCGCGGTCAGCGGCGCCGCGGGATATCACCGCGATCCTGGGGATGCACACGCCGGCAGCCAAAGGTGTTGTGGCGGTGTACATCGTCGCGATCACCATCGTGGCCGCCGCGACCCGGCAGGGGATCAGTTCTTTCTGGCCGGTGGCCGTGGGACTGGTGATCCTGGCGGCAGGCACCATCGCGCTGATCACCGTGCCGGGCGACCCGCTGCCCGTGCCCGCGACCTGGGCGCTGGCCGCGGCCGGACCGATCGCGTCCGCGCTGATGCTGTGGGTGATGCCGGTTCCGCTCGAGGTGCCACTGCAGGGATGGACGCACGGGGCGGGCACAACGATTCTGTGTTTCATGTCGGTGCGCGGACGCTGGATCAGCGCATGGTGGGGATTGCTCGCCATGGCACTGGTCTACGGACTGTGGGGTGCGTTCACCGACCAGGGATTCCTGTTCGGAGTCGGGATGGTGGTCATCGACGGCGGGCCCCTGGCGATGGCGACCCTGCTCTCGTTTACGCTGCGGCCTAACGGAAAAGCCGTCTTTGCGTTGCGTGATGCCGCCACTGCGCGGATCGCCGCGCTCTCGGCCGCACGTGCGGCGACCGAAGAACGAGATGCCCGTCTGCGGCAGCTCGATGAGATGGCCAGACCCCTTTTGGAACGGATCGCGACCGCCGAAGAGTTCAGTCCGCAGGAGGCGGCAACCTATGAGCTGGTCGAGGCGAACCTGCGTGATCGCCTGCGAGCGCCCGCGCTGACAACCCCCGAAATCGATGCGGCCGCGCGGCTGGCCCGAGCCCGCGGCGTGGAGGTGATCCTCATCGACGATCACGGGATGGACGCGACACCGGCCGCCATCAGTGAACTACTTCGCGGACGGATCATCGACACCCTCCGGGACGCACACAACGGCGACATCTGCGTGCGGATCCTGCCCCCAGACCGGCCCGCGCTGGCGTCGATCTATGTGCATGACCGCGCCGGAACCCGCCGCATCACCTTCGACCATGCCGGGACCGAAGTTCAGACGTAGCGAGAAGCGATGTCATCAACGGGTTTTCGATGCCCCGATTTGTAGGGCCCCCTACTCGGGGGACCCCGCAAGATCCGTCTGGTGCACCCACGTCGGCGGCACTAATTTCGAGTACACATCGCCGGTCAATCCGCGGCCGGCGACCAGAAGATCGGAAACACCGTGCACACGATGGAAGCTGCCGTACCTGTGACCAGACCGTCCCTGAGCGCCCGCGAGATCGAGGTTCTGCGGACGTGGCTCGTCTGCAACACCAAAGATGCAGCCGCGCGCAGCCTGTTCATCTCCGGCTCCACGGTCAACACCCACATCACGCGGATCCGCGACAAGTACGACGCAGCAGGCCGCCCAGCGGTCACCAAGGCGGTCCTGCTCGCACGTGCCCTGCAAGACGGTTACATCACCGTCGACGAGTTGTGAGCTGGGTCAGCCCTTGGTGACGGTCACGTCTTTGACCGGGTTCGCGATCTGCTGAGTCTTCTTGTACAGCCAGGCGATGACAGCGACGAAGACGACAACGCCCAGGATCTCGGCCCAGCTGGTGAAGCTGTCCCCGACAACCGCCAGCGGACTCTCGTCACCGGTGGCCGCGACGATGCCGGCGAACACGACGCCGAACAGGCTTTCGCCGACGATCAAGCCGGTGGCCAGGAGCACGCCCATCCGCTTCTTGCGTTCGACGTTGCCGCCGCTCCGAACAGCCCACCGGTTGTAGAAGGTGCCGATGATGGCGCCGACCGGGATGATCAGGGTCAACGCGATCGGCAGGTACATGCCCATTCCGACGGCCAGCGGCGGCAGGCTCAACTTGGAGGTCGACCGCGAGAGGATCTCGTCGACGATGATGACGCCGACGCCGATCAGGGCGCCGAGACCGATGAGGTTCCAGTCGAGGTCGCCGCCGAACACGCCTTCGGCCAGCGATGAGATCAACGCGGCCTGCGGGGCGGCGAGTGCGTCGTCACCGGCGCCGGGGGCACCGGCGAAACCGAACGCGGTGTTCATGAGCCCGAGGATCGGCGGAATGACTGCCGATCCGAACAGGACGCCGATGATCAATGCGACCTGCTGCTTCCACGGCGTCGCGCCGACGAGTTGACCCGTTTTGAGGTCCTGCAGGTTGTCGTTGGAGATTGTTGCGACACCGAACACCACCGCGGTCACGAACAGGGTGAAGGCGATCAGCGCGGTGTTCTGCGCGTCGTCGGCATCGCCGTAGACCATCTTGATGAGTAGTGCGGCGAGGATGGCGACCAGGATTCCGACACCCGAGATCGGGCTGTTCGACGAGCCGATGAGTCCGGCCATGTATCCACAGACCGCCGCGACCACCAGGCCGATGACGAAGACGAAGATGATGCTGACGGAGATGATGCCGGTGGCGGTCCCATGCAGTGCGGTGTTGTGGACGAAGTCCCAGAGCAGCAAGCCGATGGGGATCAGGGCCACCAGGATCACGATCGCAACCATGGTGATCGGGATGTCCTGCTCGGTCAGATCGACCTTGTCGCCCTTACGCCGCGCCCGGGCCGAGACCAACGAGTTCTGGATGCCTCGCAGGATCGGTCCGATGATCTTGAGCAGCGTCCAGATCGCTGCGATGGCGATGGCGCCTGCACCGACAAACCGAACGTCGGAGGAGAAGATGCTGCTGACCCCGTCAAGCAGCGACTCACCGGCAGGGAGTTCGCCGTTGGTCTGAATGGGGAGCAGGATGCCGAACGAGATGACCAGACCGACGAGCATGGCGATACCGACGGTGAGTCCCACCAGGTGACCGACGCCGATCAGGGCCAACGACAGGCTCGCGCCCCACATGGTGCCACCGGCGCCGACCTTGATCGCACCGGCCAGAGAGTTGCTGAGCACCTTCAGTGCCGCCAGCAGCGAGAATCCCGCGGCCGCGACCGAGCCCATGATGATGATCCGCATACCGCCGCGGTTTTCTTCGGCGCCCGCGTTGGTGTCTCCGACCTTCAACACCTCGGCGGCGGCCACACCCTCGGGGTAGGGCAGATCAGATCCAGTCACCAGTGCTCGTCGCAGTGGGATGGAATACATGACGCCGAGAATGCCGCCGATCGCACACAACGCCACGGTGATCCAGTAGGGAAATCCGGTCCACCAGCCGACCATGATGAGGCCGGGCAACACGAAGATGATGGCCGAGAGCGTGCCCGCTGCCGAAGCAATCGTCTGGACGATGTTGTTCTCGACCACGGTGTGGTTGGCGAAGTTGCGCAGGATGCTCATCGAGATGACTGCGGCCGGGATGGCGGTGGCGAACGTGAGGCCGACCTTCAAGCCGAGGTAGACATTCGCGGCTGTGAATACGAGAGTGATCAGACCACCGAGGATGATCCCTCGCAGCGTCAGCTCGCGCAGACCGGACGACTTCGTACGCGTTGCCGTCACATCATCTGTGGACATTTGCGGCTACCCCTCACACCAAATGGGTTCATTGATCGATCACCGCCGCGATCCGACGGTCTCGTTGACTTTGACACTCTATGTGTCAAACGTTATGTCTGATCAGTGCACCCCGCGTTCACGGTCGCGGATGTATTTCAGCTCACATCGTGAGCGGGTGTCTCACTTATTCGCCCCCTTCGCGGCCCCGATCGTGGGTGGAGCTGCATCGGAGATGCCCTAGGAGTTCGTGGACCACGTCGCTCGCGGATTGGACCACTGGAAATCTGGCTGCAGCAGTTCGATCGATTCGCGACCGAGCCACATCGGGGTATTCGGTGGCTGCGTCGAATACAGGCCTCGCGCGGCGGCGGCGGTCCGCTCGTATTGGCTCGGCCAGTCAATCGAAGCCGCCAACGCGTCGATCCTTTGTTGTCCGCGTGCGAGCGCACTGTGGACATGGACCGGCGCCGGGAGAAGGTTCGACTTGGCTCCGTTGCATCTCGGGCAGGCAAGAACGAGGTTGGCGAGGCCGTCGATGCCCACACGCGACCAGGGGAGTACATGGTCGACATGTGCTCCGGTGCCCATACCGCCGCGGCAGTAGAAGCACTGCGCACCATATTCCCGATACAGCACGCCTCGAGCGCGGTCCAGTGAGATCCGGTCGATGCCGAAGAGGTGTCCGGCAAGATCCGGGGTGTCGTCCTGGAGGAATGGGTTCAGCCGTCGAACATCGTCCACCCAGGCGATCTGCAGGGCAGGTTTCAACAGTGCAGACAGTCGAGCCAACGCGTGCCCGACACCAGGGAAGAGTCGAATGATGTTGCCCTGCTGTGCAATGGCTGCGGCGGACACCTTGTCGTGCATCCAACTGTCGTCATAGAGAAAACAGGTGTGCTCCGGATCCTTCGTGACCCGCTGCAGTCGATGCAGCGGCTGTTGCACCAGGGTGAGTTTCACTACTTCGCGCGTCGACGAATACAGCTCTGGCGCACGGCGGTTGGCGACCTCCACCGCTATCTCGAAACGCGGTGGCGAGGTGGCGAACTTGAGCGCGCGCACTGCGTTGGGGATTCGCGCGGTCGGGTTGGTCGACTGCCTCAGATAGTGACCGTCGAGTTCTCGGACTTGCCGCCAATAGAGCGCGATGACCCGGTCGGCGAGGTCGTCGAGATCAACATCCAATGCTGCGTTCGGGTCGACGGGGGTGTTCTCGACGGCATGGTCGAGCAACGCCAGCAGGGTCGCGAGCTTGTAGGTCGCGACGCGGCGACCTTCCTCGAGCACGTTCATGAGTTGCTGGCCAAGTGCGAGTGGATCACGGGCATCGAGGTTGTGCACGGTGCAACGGTATCCGGCTTGTCGGTGCCCGGCGATACGGTGCGCCCACGAGTCGCCCATGGGGATGGGCGATGGCAACAAGGGGGAAATCATGTCTGTAGGGGTGGAATTTCGTGTCGGTGCGCTCGCGAGCGCGTGCGAACGAGACTTGGGAGACCCAGCGCAGTGGATCGCGCCGCGCGCCTATCCGAAAGCGTTGGCGCTGTGCATCATTGATGCGATCTATTCGACGGGGGCGCGGCATGTGACCGTTGAGAACATCGTCGAGCGGTACGGCATCTACCGCGCCGCACAGGGTGGCGACATCACGCAGGACGGAGCGCCCGAGTTACTCAAGACTTTTCGCGAGTTGGGTGACGCGTCGGAGTGGGCATCAACGATCGGTAATCGGAGGCCGACGTCGTCGACGCCCGGTGCGCCGCTGAAAGCGCAGGCGGTCAACGATGTTGCGAGCCGGCTTGTCGATCTCGGAATCGATACTGCGGCAGACTTGCGCGACGTGGCCGATTCCGATGCCCTCGACGCGGTCAAGAAATCGTGGCTCGCGGTGCCGGGACAACGATCGGGTGTCACGTGGGCGAATGTGTTGACGCTCGCCGGTGTCTCCGCCGTCAAGGTCGATCGCTCAATCGTCGGTTATGTTGCGCGCGTCTTGGATCTTCCCGTTGATGAAGTGACTCCCTCCATGGCGGGCGAGATCATCAGTAATGTTGCAGCACAGAAGCATTGGAACGTTGGCCACACGGAGCATGCGATCTGGCGGCTGGGGTCCAAGCGCCCGGTACGCGAACCCGTCCTGCCGGTGGCCACTGAGTAGCGGGTGCATCTCACGCGCCGGGCGGTTCTTCGGGACCGTCCGGTGTGTGGCGGGGAGGCTGGCATCCCAAACTCGATGAGCGGCTGAGTTGGTGTTCGGTCCAGAAGGGAGGGCTGAATCCCGATGCGGGAACCTTAAAGTGACACTTTCCAATTCAAATAGTTAGGTTGGCGAGGGATCGGGCGCGGGTGCTGACCGATCTGCAAATGCAAGGCGGACAGCACCTTTCATCCATATTTTTTGCGTTGCTAACGATGACACCAGTTCTGGGGCCAACGGAACGGCTGGCTGGAAGTTGTCGGACCGTGCCATTAGTTTCATGGGAGACAGGCAGTCAATCCGTCGGCTGCCGACCGAATGATCGGATCGAAGATGTTCACGATGAATCAGGCCACAGTCGAGATAGTAGCCAGGCCGAGCTTGAGTGCGCGGGAGATTGAAGTCCTTCGTGCGTGGCTTTTGTGCGACTCCAAGGACGTTGCTGCCCGCACGCTGTTCATCTCCTCGGCGACCGTGAACACCCACATCGCTCGCATCCGTGACAAATACGATGCTGTCGGTCGGTCGGCGGCATCGAAGACGTCGCTGTTGGCCCGCGCACTTCAGGACGGTCTCATCACGGTTGAGGAGCTCTGACCGAGACTCGTACGACTCCCTGGCGGGTCGGGCAAAACGCGACCACATCGGCCTCCGCAGGCTGGCGAAGGACTACACGCCTCGCCGGACCCCACGGGGCCGATGTTGCCAGCTCGATTGATGGCTACTCATCCTCGGACGAGGTGCCGCTCTCCAGGATGCTCACGATGGAGTAGAGCGAGAAACAGATCGCGCCCAATCCGGTGAGCACACGAGGGGCGATGAACAGGTTCGAGTTGTCCACCGCTCCTTGGAAGACGAAGGCGGCGAGGAACAAGCAGCACAGGGCGGTGAGGACGGGAATGAGGGGTACGCGGTTGGCGAGGCTGAACGTCCGTCGCCACACCAGGGCCAACAGGGCGACCTTGCTGAGGATGCTGAAGCAGACGAGTCCCAGCCCGATCAGCAAGAAACCTGGCGTCAGGTAGTACTCCTTGCTGTTCATGCCGAGGACAACAATTCCCCAGACGACACCCAGTGACCCCATGGCGATCACCAGCCAAGGCCAGACGGTCCGTTCCTTCGGCTGATAGGTGTTCTGTACCTGTCGAACGATGCTGAGTACCAAGCCGATCAGGCTCGTGCAGATCATCGCCAGGCCGGCGACGACGTGACCGACCGTGAACCGTCCCGGGGTCGTGGTCTGCACCAAATTGATGATCGCGAACACCCACGCGGTGATGGCCAACGCCATCGGGATCAGCGACAACACCAGCACCGATGCCCCTCCAAACGCTGCGGTGGGCGGGTGCTTGTCATTCTCCGGTTGACTCGAATTCTGCGGGATGAGCGAGAACTTGGTGGATGCGGTCGCGACCGTCGCAACACATCCACTGATCAGCCCGAGGCCGAAGACGACGTGTCCGGCGATATACTCCTTGCCCTGTCCTTCCGCCTCGGCGAAGATGATGATGCCGTAGACGGACGTTCCGATCGCCACGAGGAATCCGAGCGTCGGATAGAAGATCTTGTCGATGATGGTGAAGCGGCCGATCAACTGCCGGATAATCGTGGCGGCGGTACAAAAAAGGCAGATGCAGATCGCAGCGAGGAAAGTGACCACCCGGCCGGCGACGAAGTTGCCCGGCGCGTCCCCATCCGTCCAGATGAAGATGCCGTAGCCGATACACACCCCCGCCATGGCCAACGGGATCGCACGAAAGACGACACTCATCCAGTAATTCATGCCACTCACGACCTCGTAGCGTTGCCGGTAATCACACCGTTAGGAGTGATGCTCGATACTTCTGAGGTGGGCATCTGGGGTGGAGCGGTGGTCCAGATCCCGTGTTTGCAGTAAACCACGGTAGGAAAGAGGGCCGACCCGTTTCGCGCCAACGGGCGACGTTGAGCGGATTGCCGGATACGCAGATGCCCTCGTTTCAGGAATTCCGGTTCAGAGATTGTCCCTGTTTTGGTATATGTCCGGGATGCCGTCGTGGTCGTCGTCGCGCTCTTCTTCTTCCTGAATCCTGCGGTAGTGCCGGTTTCGGGCTCGCAGCAGGACCGATGCAATCAGCGCTGCGCACAGAGATCCGGTCAGCACGCCGATCTTGACGACTTGGTCGCGCTCGGAGCCCAGGCCGAAGGCAAGGTCACCGATGAGTAGGGACACGGTGAATCCGATGCCGGCCAGTATCGAGATGCCGAGGACGTCGATCCAGCGAACGCTGGCGTCGAGGGAGGCCCGCGTGAACGCCGACAGCAGTCGGGTGGTGCCGAAGATACCGATTGCTTTGCCGAAGACGAGACCGAAGATGATGCCGAGGGCGATGGGGTCACTCAACGCATCGGTCAGGCCGTCGAGACCTCCGATCGCGACGCCGGCGGCAAAGAACGCGAAGATCGGGATGGCGATGCCCGCCGAGATGGGCCGGATTCGGTGTTCGAAGTGCTCGGCCAGACCGATTCCGGCTTCCGGGCCGCCGGCCGCCTTGCTCCGGAGAACCGGAACGGTGAACCCGAGCAGAACACCGGCGACCGTGGCGTGGATCCCGGACTCATGGATGAACACCCAGGTCAGGGCGGCCAGCGGAATGAGTAGCCACCAGGATCGGATTCGGCGCTGGACGCAGATGGCGAACAGCACCAGCGGTATCGCGGCGAGCGCGAGGGCGCCGAGGTCGATGTCCTCGCTGTAGAAGACGGCGATCACGGTGATGGCAAGGAGGTCGTCGACCACAGCGAGGGTGAGTAGGAACGTCCGCAGAGCCACCGGTAGATGCGTAGAGATCACTGCCAGGACCGCGACCGCAAACGCGATGTCGGTCGCGGTGGGAATAGCCCAGCCTGCGGTGGCGCCATCTCCGACGTGGGCGGTGAACGCCACAAAGATGACGGCAGGCACGACCATGCCGCCGACTGCCGCGGCGATCGGAAGGACCGCACGCTTCGGATCACGGAGGTCCCCGGCAACGAATTCACGCTTGAGTTCAAGGCCGACGACAAAGAAGAAGATCGCGAGCAGTCCATCGGCAGCCCAGGTGGCCAGGGACAAGTCGAGGTGGACGCCCAATGCGTCCGTGCCGACCTGGAACTCGCTGAGATCGGTGTACGAATCGGACCACGGCGAATTGGCCCAGATCAGCGCAACCACGGTCGCCACCAGCAGGATTGCGCCACCGATGGTTTCTTTGCGGAGGATGTCGGCGATGCGCGATGACTCAGCCCAAGAGCCGCGGGCAAAGAGTGGCGATGGGGTTTTTCGGTCCTGTGCTGACACGTTGTGTCCTATCCATGGGTCGGCGAAGGGCGACACGTACGAACCATCGATCGACGGTAGGAGCACGCGGCCGACCAGACTTCCCGGCACACCGCCGGTAACGTTACCGCCTGGCAAATAGGCATCGGCAGGTGGCGCAGGAATCAGAGGCGATGGCATCGATCGGCTGCTCACGCGGCAGACTGTTGCCCATGTCTGAGGAAGATCTGAGGCCGGCTGAGTCCGGCGAAGCGGTGACTGATGCCCGGTCACCGCTGTTCGGCTGGTCGCTGGTCGGTAGCAACGAGGTGGTTGCACCGCAGGAACGGCTGTCGTGGCCGCGCACGGTGGGCATCGGATTGCAGCACGTGGTGGCCATGTTCGGTGCGACCTTCCTGGTGCCGGTCCTCACCGGATTCCCGCCGGCGACGACGCTGCTCTTCTCCGGCATCGGCACGATCCTGTTCTTGCTCATCACGCGCAACCAGTTGCCGAGCTACCTCGGTTCGAGTTTTGCGATCATCGCACCGGTACTCGCCGCGACGGCCTCGCATGGTCACGGGTCGGCGCTGGGCGGCATCGTGATGGTGGGCGCGGTACTGATCGTCATCGGCGTGGTGGTGCAATTCGCGGGCACCGGCTGGATCCACGCTTTGATGCCGCCGATCGTGACCGGAACCATCGTCGCGCTGATCGGCCTGAATCTCGCGCCGACCGCCAAGTCGAACTACGAGCAGGATGCGGTTACGGCCACGCTGGTCCTGGTGCTGCTGATCGCCTCGCTGGTGTTGTTCAAGGGTTTGCTCGGACGGCTCGCGATTTTCACCAGTGTCGTCATCGGCTATTTGTTTGCACTGGTTCGCGACAAGGTCGACACCGATCCCATCGGAGCCGCCGATTGGGTTGGCCTGCCCGACTTTCAGGCGCCGACGTTCCATCTGTCCGTGCTGCCGATGTTCTTGCCGGTCGTGTTGGTACTGGTGGTCGAGAATATCGGGCACGTCAAGTCGATCAACACCATGACCGGTATCAACTACGACCACAAGATCGGTCGGGCGTTGGCCGCCGACGGTATCGCCACGGTCTTGGCGGGTAGCGGTGGCGGTTCTGCCACAACGACTTACGCCGAGAACATCGGTGTCATGGCGGCCACCAAGGTGTACTCGACTGCCGCCTATTGGGTGGCAGGCATCGCCGCCGTGTTGCTGGGTATGTCGCCGAAGGTGGGTGCGGTCATCGCATCGGTTCCGCCGGGTGTCCTCGGTGGTGTGACCACCGCGCTGTACGGCCTCGTCGGAATCCTGGGAGTGCATATCTGGGTGACCAACAAGGTGGACTTCTCCAAGCCCGTCAACCAGTTCACCGCAGCCATCGCACTCGTCATCGCCATCGCTGACTTCTCTTGGACCATCGGCGATTTGAGCTTCGGTGGAATCGCGCTCGGAGCTATTGCGGCACTGCTGATCTACCACGTCATGCGGGTGGTCGGCGGCTGGCGCGGAACAGTTGTGGTGGACAAGGCCGACGTGGAGTAGGGGCGAGCGCGCAGTGGCCGACCGTCGGCGGTGCCTTTATCGTCCGGTCAGCCCTGTAGCCCAGCGGATCAGGATGCTTGCCAGGGTTGTTGACCAGCCACCCTGGTCAAGTGGGCGCGGAGGGCGTCAGCAACTATTTCGGGGTTCTCGAGCATCGGAATGTGGCCGACGCCGGAGAGGGTGACCTCTTCGACGTGGTCGGGCAGTTCATCGATCAGTCGCTGCATGCACTTGTTCCGGGTGAGGAAGGTGTCGAACTCGGACAGCATCAACGATGCCGGCGCGGTGACACGACGGATGGCTCGGTCCGTGAGCGGTCCATCGCGGAGATAGGCCAGTTGCATCGGCAGGTAAATGGGACAGCGAGAAACTGCGCGGATCGTGTTCACCGCGTCGTCGGGAACGACCGCAGTCATGTCATGGACGCAGTTTCGGATGATCGGGCGTTGAAAGACCTCGCGAGTTGTCACGCGATCCCCGAACATGCGGGCAGCAGCGGCGAGTGGAAACTGTGCGACGAATACCAAGCCAAGTCGAAACTCGGTGTAGGAAAACCGTTTCCATCCGCCACTGGGATTTATCGCAGCGAGGGATCTCGCGCGGCCGCGGCGTTCGAGTTCGAATCCGATCTCTCCGCCCAGCGAGCTTCCGGCGATATGACAGGTTTCCCAACCGAGCTTGTCGAGTTCACGTTCTACGCCATCGGCGATCCCGCGGACCCCTACATCGCGCAGTCGCAGCCGAGGTCCGGCCCAGTGTCCTGGCATCGTCAACGCGAGGACGTCGTAGTCACGTGAGAGGTTGTCGACAACGCTGTGCCATGAATGATGGGACAAGGTGTATCCGTGTAGCAGCAGCACCGGCTCACCCGATCCAGCCCGGTTCATAGATGTCACCACGCCCCCCTCGCGCCCCTTGACCACTCAGTAGTAGCAAAGTGCTCTGGACGTGTCCAGCGATGAGACCGTGTTGCTCGGGACGGGCTGCTTGCCGATGCTGTTGCACTGGGACAAGGCATCTCGAGTGGTTGGACGAATATCGGTAGCACGATCTCCGCTGCGGAGGTTCGCCCACAGTGAAGAAGTCATGCCGGGCCTGCCGACTCGTCGAGGAGTTCAGGGTCGCCGCCGAGGAAGTCCGCGTTGGCCTGTACCCATCCGGCCAGCGTGAGGCAGAACTGTTCTCGCCGGGGCGAAACTGCCCGTAATGTCCGACGCACGAATAATCTATGGCGGAGGTGCTTCATGGTTCGGGTCAATGTCCGACGGTGGGGGAGTGGAGATCGCGACGCGGTTCTCATCCATGGCCTCGGCAACTCGTCGGAGTCGTGGTGGGAGGTCGGACCGGAACTCGCCCGTCGTGGCTTCAACGTGCATGCCGTCGATCTGCCAGGACACGGACACAGTGAGCATCTCGACGAGTATTCGGTCGAGGCACTGGTGGATGCAGTTCTGGACGCGGTGCCTGCGGAACCGGCGCTGGCGCTGGGACATTCGCTCGGTGGGTTGGTCTTGGCGCACGCCGTCGAAGTGTTGCGTCCCGGCGTGGCCGTTTATGAGGACCCGGCCTGGAGTGTGGCGGTCGACCCGGCCGTCGTGGACTCGTTCCGCGCGCAGAAAGGTTGGACTGCCGAGGATGTCGACGTGGTGTACCCGAAATGGAGTGAGGGGAGCAAGGCTCGCAAACTGGCCGCGCTCGGGCAGTGGGACGAGCGGATCCTGGACGGTCTGAGTTCGTTCACTTCAGCGCGAGTGACTGCGCCGGCTGTTCGATCCATTGTGGTGCTCGCCGATCCGAGCCACCTGGTGCCCGCGGCACGGGCCGCGGAATTGCGTGCCGCCGGATTCGACGTGCGCTCCGTCCGTAACGCCGGGCACGTTGTTCATTTCGACGACTTCGCGGGCTTTCTGGAAGCGCTGGATCTGGCCCGATTCGACGCACAGACGACGGGATGAATGCACGCGGACGACCGCTGAAGACCGTCGCAAGCGAGGCCGCTCGGCCGACGAGGTCAGTCTGGCCGGAGTGCCTCTACGTCGGGGGATGTCGGCAGACTTTTGCGCCGCCGTGTTGGGTTGTCGGGCAACACCACCGCACGTAGACCGGCCCGCAAGGTTTCCTTGGTCTGGGTCCACCCGTCGGCCTCGTGGAGGCAGGCGCGGGCCTCGTCCCGGTCGCCACGTTCTGCGGCGTCGTCGGCGGCGCGACGCCAGGAGATTGCCTCGTCGGTGCTGATCCGGAGGTACCTCAGGATCGCGTCGCGGTCGTAGTCGCAGATCTCGGCAACCTCGTGTGGGGCCAGGGTGCCGGTGCCCTCCGGATCGAGGTGCAGCAGGACCATCAGGGCGGGCGGTAGACCGTCATAGAGGTCGGCTGGATCAGTTGATGCCGCCGCGACTTCGCCTGTCACGCCTGCGCAGGCGATCTCGCGCGCGATCAGGCCGGCACTGATACGCATGAACTTGAACCAGGTATGCAGGGCGTCCTCGACGGCTGAGGGTGTGAACACCTTCGCGTCGATGCTGATCTGGGCCACGGCATGGTTGCGGGAGACGACGAAGTCGATCTCGGGCCAGTGCGGCCCATGGAGATCGAACACTGCGCGCACGTGTGGGTTCGTGTCGATGTCCGGCGCGAGCATCGTGAACAGATCGATGTATGACCCGGTGGCCCGCACACGCAGCCACGAGGTGAGGCCACCGAGCGTGAAGGTGATGTCCCCATCGTGGTCTTTTGTGATGGGGTCGCAGGTCACCTGGGCGAGGACTCCCTCGACCAGGGCCTGTAGATGGGCCGGACCGCTCGGTCGGACCGAAACGTCTGCTGGTGGCGCCCCGTCGTCGTCGCTGCCCAGGGCGGGCCGGTCGAAGAACGCGGGATGGACCACCTGCCAGTGCTCCCGGATCAACGAGGTGGCCTCTACGGCCAGTTTGTCGACGTGGCGACGACCGACTGTCAGCGTGAACTCACCTGAGGTGAGTTCGCGCCAGCCGCGCTCGAGCAGGGCCGCAGAGGCCTCGCTGTTGGCAGGCCAGAGATACCGCGGGAATTCCGACGACAGCCCGCAGCGAATGCGGCCTGCGCGCGTGACGGTGAAGGTGAGCGCCTGCGCATGCTCTTCAAATGCCGGGTCGGGCCGGTCGAGGACATGGCGCTCGCCGTGCTTCAGATCGGCGAGGGTGTCGGCCAGGGACAGCCGGAATCGAGCCCACGAATCGTCCATCGAACTGTCGAAGTCGATCGGATCGGTCATGGTTGCTCCTGACTGTTGCTGGACCGTATGCCTGAGACCCTATAGCGCATCTGATCGTTACGGTCATTGAGCTCGTTTTAGGTTATCGGCAAGGTCCGACAACCAGGTATCGGAGCTGGTCAGACGGAGACTCTGAACTTTGATCGAGGTGTGAGCTGGGCCTCTCCGTCGTAAGTTGATCGCAATGCCAGTTCGGTGAATCGGCTGTAGGGAGCATCCGCATGGCCAAGGTGATCGCGACCATCAGCCTCAAAGGGGGCGTGGGTAAAACGACGGTGACTGCCGGGGTCGCGGAATTCCTGGCGGGTGAGTTCAAGCAGCGGGTACTGCTCGTCGACCTCGATTCGCAGATCAACCTGACCACGATGATGATCGGTGAGCAGCGCTGGTCAGAGCTGAATGGGGCCGGCCGGACGCTGGCGACACTGTTCAACGACGCACTGGACGGCACCAGTGACTTTGTTGTCGGGACCGCGGTGCAGCGGTCGGTGTCCCCGGTCGGGACGGTGCAGGGCCTCGACCTGTTGCCGTCGTCGCTGGACCTCATCGAAGTCCAGGAAGAGGTCAGCGCACTGCGGGTCCGGGCCGACGACACCTTGGCCGCGGTCACCATTGTCCGGGACGCGATTGCGCCGATCCGCGACTCGTACGACTACATCCTGGTCGATTGCCCACCCAACGTCGGTCCGATCACGCTCAACGGATTGGCGATGGCCGACGGCTACATCATCCCGGCCATCCCGGATGTGTTGTCCACCCATGGAATCCCGCAGATCCAGCGGCGGGTCAAAGAGTTCAGCGACGAGATCGGCCGCCAGATCGTGGAACTCGGTGTGGTGATCACCAAGATGCGTGCGAACTCGACGGTCCACCAGTCGACGATCATGAAGCTGCGACGTGATCCGAATATCCAGAATGTGCTGCCGAACTACCTGCCGGAGTCCAATTCGATTGCGGGTGCGGCGGAGTTTCAGGTGTACTCGACGTTGAAGATCAAATACGGCACGCACGGCCAGTTCGATCAGTTCCGGGGACTGACAAGGAATCTGATGGTGGAGGCAGAACGGAAACTATGACACCGCAACCGGCTCCCATAGCCGACCAGCTCGCCCTCGATGACCCGATTGGTGCTTCGCTCAACGGGTTTCATGCAAATGTGTCGCAGGTCCGGGGTCGGGTGCGGCGATTCGAGCCGGACGTCTCGATGTTCATGTCGATCCCGGCCGACCCCACCCCTGACGATTGGGCGTCGGCGGCAGCACTGGCGGTGGCATCCGGGGCGATCCTGTTCAGTGTCGACCCGTACGAGGTACCCGAGTATTGGCCGGCCAACACAGTCGATCTCGTGCAGATGATGGCCGACAATGTCAGTGGTGCAGGCGATCCGGACGCCGTGGTCCTGGGTGCGGCCGACGTGCCGGAGATGTTGGAACTGACCGCCGCGACCAAGCCCGGACCGTTTGCGGTTCGGACCATCGAACTCGGTACCTATGTGGGTATCCGCGACCGGGGACAACTGGTGGCGATGGCGGGGGAGCGGATGCGTGTGCCCGGGTGGACCGAGATCAGCGCGATCTGCACGGCCCACAGCCATCGGGGGCAAGGGTTGGCAGCGCGACTCGTCCACACTCTGGTCGCGCAGATCGAAGCGCGCGATGAACAGGCCTTCCTGCATGCGGCGACCACGAACACATCAGCGATCGAGCTGTACAGACGTCTCGGTTTTCGTGAGCGACGGCGACTGGTGGCCACCGGCTTGACTGCGATCTGACCAGGGCAGACTGACCAGGGCAGATCATGGTGCGCGGTCACGCGTGAGGCCTGGACTGGAGCATTCGTTCGCGGAGGCTGTCGTAGATCGGTTGTGACCCTGCGAACTGCGCGACCACCACGGCCATCGCGGTCGCGGCGATCATCGGGACCGTGACCGACGTGACCGCGGTCATCTCGATGACGATCACCATCCCGGTCAGCGGGGCCCGGACCACGGCGCCAAAAAATGCCGCCATACCGACGATGGCCATCGCGATTTTGAGTGACGAGTCCACGCCCGGCACGAAAATGTCTGCGACACCGACAAATAGGACACCCCAGAGGGCGCCGACTGCGAGTAGCGGAGCGAACAGACCGCCGGGCGTGGCTGCTGCGTACGACAACGGGCCGGCGAACAATCGGACCGCGAGGTAGCCGGCGACCGCGGTCAGCGCCATGCTGCCGCCACCGATCAACCTCTGTGCCAGGTCATCACCGCCGCCCGCCGCGAGCGGTTCGACCGCCAGGAGTCCGCCGATGACCGCGCCGATGGCGGCTGCTTTCACTGGTTTCGGGATGGCGGGGAAGCGTGCAAGAAGATCGAGTGAGCCGAGCACCAACCTGTTGTAGAAGACCCCGAGCAAACCCGTGAGAAGGCCGAAGACCACGAACACCGGCAGCAGCGTGATCGAAGGGGAGTCGACGGCCCTGACTGCGAAATCGGGGTCGTCGCCGAGGATGATCCGTGAACAGCCCACACCGACCGCAACGGCCAACAATGTCGGAATGGCCGTGCGGAGGCGGAAGGACTTGGTCACCTCCTCGAACACGAACAACGCGCCCCCGATCGGGGCGTTGAACGCAACGCCGAGTCCGGCGCCGGCCAGCGAAGTCTGCATCAGGCGCGAGTCACCGTCGTCGAGCCGAGCGCGGCGGCCGGCTTCGGCGCCGATCACCGCCCCCATGTGCACGGTCGGGCCCTCCCTGCCCAAGATGAGTCCGGATCCGATCGACAGCAGACCGCCGATGAACTTCGCGGGCAGCACCCGCAATGGTGGGGGCTCGGCTTCGCCACGGGAAACAGCCTCGACGTGCTGGATACCGCTGCCCGCTGCCAGTGGGACCCATCGGACGATCAGCGCGGCCAGTCCGGCGCCGGTGGCGGTGACGGCAACCGGGACGAGCCAGCCCGGCCCGGGCAGTTCATGCGCCCACTCGAGCATGTCGCCGCGCCACCGGTCGGCTTCGCGCAGGCACCAGCGGAATGCGCCGCCGATGAATCCGATCAAGATCCCGCAGACAACAGCCAGGACGCAGAGGATCCCGATCCCGCGAACCGACTCGAGACCATCGTCGGAAACCGCTCGAGATTCCGCCAACTTGCCTGCCCTCTCCCGCTGTGACGTGGTGATTGTCACTGGATCGCCGACTTTGCGGTAACTCTAGTTGCCCACCACGCCCGGACCGTCGTCCCGACACGTGGGTGCCTGAGGTGTACCTGCGGCGAACACCGGTCGTGGTCCGGTTCTAGAGTCGAAGGATGACGACGCGAAGGTCCTGGGCCGAAGACACTCGGCTCCCCGGGTCCACGGTGCGCCCAGCGCTGCGCCGAATCGCTGATGGTTCGGCACCACTCGACGATGCCGAATGGATTTTGCTGCTGCAAGCGCAGGGCGACGAGCTGAACGAACTGTGCGAATTGGCAGATTCCGCCCGTCAGAAGGCAGTCGGCGACGAACTCACATTTGTTGCCAACCGGAACTTCGACACCGGTGCCGTGCTCGACCTCGTCGCGTCGCCGCGACTCGAGGACCTCGTGACCGAAGCCTGGACGCTCGGCGCCACCGAGATCTGCATGCAGGGTCCGGTGCCCGAGACGCGGCCGGCGAGCGACTATCTGACAGTGGTCGAACGCATCCGCGCCGTCGCACCCGAGATGCATCTGCACGCCTACCGGGTACCCGAGGTCATCGATGCCGCCGACCGCCTCGGTATCACCGTCCGGGACTTCCTTCTGGCTGCGCGGGCCGCCGGGGTGAGCACTGTTCCGGGGACCGCCGCCCAGGTGCTCGATGACTCAATCCGTGAAGCGCTTTCGCCGAATGGTCAGGCACTGCCGGTCCAGACGTGGGTCGAGACGATCACCACCGCACATGAGGTGGGCCTCAAGTCCACCGCGACGCTGCTCTACGGCCATCTCGAACGGCCGGAACAGCAGGTCGCGCATCTGCGACTGCTGGGCGAGATCCAGGCGCGGACCGGTGGTTTCACCGAACTCATCCTGATGCCGATGTTGCCGGAGCTCGCTCCGCCGCATCTGCGTGAGGTGGCGACCCGTGGTCCGTCCTTCCGCGAGACGCGGGCGGTGCATGCGGTGGCGCGCCTGATGCTGCACGAATCGTTCGATCACATCCAGGCAGCCTGGACAAAACTCGATGCCGAGGCGCTCACCGCGGTGCTGCGCGGCGGTGCCGATGATGTGGGAGGCGTCCTGATCGACGGGACGCTGATGCCGAGTGCAGGCCCGGAAAGCGGCAGACAGCTGCTGCCCTCGGATGTGGAGAGCCTGGCCGCGGACCTCGGGCGGACCGTCCGGCAACGCACCACCCCCTACGGTTCGCCTCCGGCCGAACGCCGCGACGTCCTGCGTCGGGTTTTTGCATGACCGGCCCGCAACTGTTGCCCGATTACGTCGACGTCGCGATCGTGGGGGCCGGGTTTGCCGGACTCGGGATGGCAATCCGCACCGCTCGACGCGGTGACGAGAGTTTTGTGATCCTCGAACGGGAGAACGCGGTCGGCGGCACCTGGCGGGACAACCGGTATCCGGGTGTGGCCTGCGACGTGCCCTCGCACGTGTACTCGTTCTCGTTCCGTCCCCCGGGTGACTGGGAATCGCTGTTTGCCGCAGGCGATCAGATCCACAGCTACCTCGAGCAGGCCGCCGCCGAGGAAGGGCTGTTGCCGCATCTGCACCTCGGTGTCGACGTGACCCAGACACGGTGGCTGCCCGATGAATTGTGCTGGGCGGTCTCGTCAACGGCCGGTGAGCTCCGGGCTCGGGTGCTGGTGGTCGCGGTGGGGCGTCTGGCCGACCCCCTCGTTCCGCCGATCCCGGGCATGGATGCCTACCCGGGCAGTGTTTTTCACACCGCGCGCTGGGACAACACGGCACCGATCGACGGTGCTCGGGTCGGCGTGGTCGGTACCGGTGCCTCGGCGATCCAGCTGGTCCCGGAACTGGCGCAGCGGGCGCAGGAGCTGGTGGTCTTCTCCCGCAGCGCGCCGTACGTGGTCCCGCGCGGCAACCGGCAGTACAGCGCGGCCGAGCGCGAAGAACTACGGGTGAAGGCCAATGCCGATCGCCTTCGTGAAGAGCTGTTCACGGAGGCGGACAAGGCATTTGGCCAGCGTCGCGGCCTGCACCCCGACATCGACCAGATTCGCGACCGGGCGCTGGGCCATCTCCACGCGCAGGTCGCCGATCCGGAACTGCGCACCGATCTCACACCGCATTACGAAATCGGCTGCAAGCGAATCCTGTTGAGCGACGACTTCTTTCCCACCATGACCCGGCCGAACGTCGCGCTCGAGCCGTCGGCGCTCGCGCAGTTCGACGGCGCCCGGGCCGTCGCGGCCAGCGGGAAGGCCTACGAGCTCGACACCGTGGTGATGGCGACCGGCTTCTCGGCGGCCCGCCCGGAGTTCGCGACCCGGATCGTCGGGGTCGACGGGGAACGGCTCTCGGAGCACTGGCAGGCCGGAATGGTGTCGTATGCGTCCACGGCCATCAGCGGATACCCCAACATGTTCGTACTCGACGGACCGAACGCGGCGCTGGGCCACAATTCGGCGATCTACATGATCGAAACCCAGATCGACTATGTGCTCGGCGCCCTGGATCACCTCAACGACAGCGGAACCCGGGCGGTGGAGGTGACGGCCGCCGCCGAACAGGCCTACACCCGGGAGATCGACGAACGCAGTGCGTCGACGGTGTGGCTCAGCGGTTGCAGCAGCTGGTACCTCGATCCGACCAGTCGCCGGCTCACGCTGCTCTGGCCCGGAACCGGCCGCTCGTTCCGGGAGCGGAACGGAACCTTCGACCCGTATCACTACGAGCGGTTGTGGGCGCCGGACTCGGTCGACCTCCCGGTTTGAGTAGTCTTCCGCGGATCTGTCACGTTTTCGCCTGCTATCTCGTCTACCCCATAGAGGCGCACATCGCGCCCCACAGAGTGGGAGGAACAGACATGGCACGCGTACCAGCAGTGGCACCTCGAGACGCTGGATTGATCGTCAAGGGGGTATATCGATACGCCGAGCGCCGGTTGGGGTCGGTGCCCGAACCCTTTGCCGTCCTGGCACATCATCGGGGTTTGTTCACGGCATCGGCGATACACGAGACCGCGGTGGAACGCGTATCGAAGGTATTGCCGCCGAACATCCGTGAGATCGCCGTATATCGGACGGCGTGGGTCGTCGGCTGCTCGTGGTGCGTCGACTTCGGCACCATGTTGCAGAAGCACGACGATCTGGACATCGATCGCCTCAGCCACATCGCGGACTACGAGACCTCACCGTTCTACAGCGACGACGAACGTGCCGCGATCGCCTATGCGGACGCGGTGACAGCGACGCCGCCCACGGTCACCGACGAGCAGGTGGACGACCTCCGCGAGCGGTTCGGAATGGACGGTCTGATCGAATTGAGCTATCACATCTCGCTGGAGAATCAGCGGGCACGAATGTATGCGGCGCTGGGTATCACCGATCAGGGATTCTCGACCGATTCCTGTCGGGTGCCCTGGGCGACCGGTGACTCTGCCTCTGGCGCCGACCGGAGTTGACCGGCGTCGATCGCGGCCAGCTTGGCGGGATCGGCGATGTCGTAGACGGACAACACTCGGCCATCACGGACGACAAAGCTGATGACGCGCGCAGGTGAGGCGCGGCGGTCTCCCTCGTCCGTCCAGCCGGCGGAGTAGGTTCCCAGTTCACCGTTGACCCGTACCGGAATCTGCAGGTTGAGCATGTCGGGTCCGTACCGGCGGAGGAGCCCGAAGAGGAATCTGGCGACACCGACCGCGCCGCGAATCGGTTTGACCGCGGTGGGCGCGGTGCGGTTGGCGTCGCCGACGATCATGGCGTCCGGATCCAGTGCAGCCAGGACCGCATCCATGTCGCCGTTTGCCATCGCCGCGACGAGCCTGCCGACGGCCTCGGCCTGTTGGGTGTCACTGACCGGGGCCGGTACGTCGGCGGCGGTCCGGCGAGCGCGCGAGGCGAGCTGGCGTGCCGACGCGGTCGTGGAGCCGAGGATGTCGGCGACATCGGCAAAGGGAACGCCGAATCCGTCGTGGAGGACGAAGGCCACCCGCATGGCCGGAGTGAGGGTTTCGAACAGCACCATGGCGGCGTACCGACTGTCCTCGGCGGCGATGACGGCGTGCAGCGGATCGCCGTATTCGGGTGCCAGGGCGATCGGAGTCACGATCGGTTCCGGAAGCCATTGCCCCACATAGCTTTCACGTTTGGCAGCCGCGGATTTGAGGCGGTCGAGGCAGATGCGACCGACCACGGTCGTCAGCCAGGCGCCGAGGTCGTCGATCGAGTCGTGGTCGGCCGCGTCGAGACGCAGCCAGGATTCCTGAACCGCGTCTTCGGCATCGCTGATGCTGCCGGTGATCCGATACGCCACCGACAACAGCCGGCTGCGCTGTTGTTCGAAATCTTCGCCCAGTGTTCCCATCACTGCATGGTAGGTCGGTCCGTCGAACCGACAGGTGGACGGTGGCCGAAGGTGGCATCGGTGAGGAGCTCGCCGATGCCGGCAGGCATGACCGGCCTGGGGTTCGGATACGGCGTGGCGGTGATCAATTCGACTGCGCGGGGGATGGATTCGGGGCCGAAACCCAGTTCGGAGAGAGATAGCGGCCCGCCGAGCCGCACCACCAGGTCGTAGACGCCTGCCGCGGCATCGGGCACACCCATGGCATTGGCGATGCGCTCCATCGTCTCCGGTGCGGCGGGGGTGTTGTAGGCCATGACATGCGACAGCACGACGGTATGCGTCGGCCCGTGGGGCAGGCCGAAACTGCCGCCCAGGGTGTGACAGAGCTTGTGGTGCAGGCCCATTCCGACAGATCCCAGGCAACTGCCGGCCAGCCAGGCGGCGCGGAGCAGGTCGGATCGGGCCTGTGCGTCGTGGAGATCGGCCGTCACACGGGGGAGTGCGTGGTTGATCGCGGTGACGGCGTCGAGTGCCATGAGGTCGGTGACCGGATTGGCGTCGGCCGAGTACAGGGCCTCGACCGCATGCGCCAGGGCATTGATCGAGCTGGTGAGTGTTATCGCGGTAGGCAGATCCATGGTCAGGTCGACGTCGTAGATGACGGTCTCGGGCAGGATGGCCGGCGAACTGCGTGTGGTCTTGACCCCGTCGATGGTTTCGCCGAGTACCGGCGTCACCTCGGAGCCGGCATAGGTGGTCGGAACGATGATCTGGTCGTATCCGCCGCGCACGGCCAGTGCCTTCGACAGTCCGGTTGCCGAACCACCGCCGATCGCCACCACACAGTCGACGTCTGCCGCTTCGGCCAGCCCCATCGCGCGCTCGGTGACCTCCAGCGGCGTGTGCACGACCGCGCCGTCGAAGCGCGCCACGAGCGCAGTGCCCAGCTGGTGCGTGAGCTCGGTGGCCAGGGACTCGAGCCGCGGCCCGGCGAGTAGCAGAACCCGACTGCCGCCGAGCCTGCCGACCTCGTCACCGACGGTGGCCAGGGTGCCGCTGCCGAACACGATCCGCGACGGCGGGCCGGGATCGGTGAAGGTTCGGATCGGGTCTGCCACGTGCCCGGCGCCTTCAGGCCGCTATCGCGGCATGCATTTCCCACACGATGACCTCGGCATCGGAGGTGGCGGTCAATTGTTGTCCGCCACCGCCGTGGACGCGGACCGCGTCGCCATCGCCGAGGTCCCCGACACTCTCCATCGCGACGTCGCCGCGCGGGACAAAGACGTGCAGTAGGGGAGCGTCGGGCAGTGTCAGCGGATGCTGTCCGGGGGACATCCTCGCCACGTGCATGGTGGCGTAACGGTTCTTGATGCGGATCGCCGAATGGTCGACGTACTGCGGCATGCCCGAGGCCACCGGAACGAATCCGCCGGACAACAACTCGTGGTCGATCTCCAGTTGTTCATAGCCCGGTGTGATGCCGGCTTCATCAGGGACGACCCACATCTGGACGAAGTGGACGGGATCGTGGGTCTGGTCGGCACTGTCTTGGCGCCAGACATCGTTCTTCTCCGAATGCATGATCCCGGTGCCTGCGCTCATCCGCTGTGCCAGGCCGGGGTAGATCACGCCGTTGTTTCCCATGGAGTCCTGGTGGACCAGGGAGCCCTGCAGAACCCAGGTGACGATCTCCATGTCCTGATGGGGATGGGTGTCGAAACCTTGCCGGGGCAGGACGATGTCGTCGTTGTTGACCATCAGCACACCGTGGTGGGTGTTGGCCGGGTCGTAGTGGGGGCCGAATGAGAAGGAATGTTTGGAGTCGAGCCAACCGGCGTTGGTCGTGAAGCGGCTGTCGGCACGGCGGACGTCGAAGCGGGTGGGAGGTGGTGCTGTGGTCATCAGTGGGGGCCTTTCGAATGGAGCGCTATCGCAAGAAAGCCGGTCTAGAGAACGTGAGAGCCGTACATCTCGCCGAGGGGATCGGCGATGAGTTCGAGGCGGGCCCCGTCGGGGTCGCGGAAGTACAGCGACACCTCGCTGTGCTCGATGAGTTCGACGCCTGCGTCGATCAGTTTGTCGCGCAGGTGTTTCCAGCGCTGCGGCTCGACACTGATCGCGACATGATGGAGCCCGCCGAGGACTTCCTGGTACGGGCCGACGTCGAGGCCGGGAAAGTCGAAGAACGCCAACAGGTTTTCGTTGCCGATGTCGAAGAAGAAGTGCGACGATCCGGGATAGTCGCGGTTCTCGATGAGTTCGGTCAGCGGGAACTCGAGCAGATCCTGGTAGAAGCGCACGGTCCGTTCGACGTCGCTGCTGACCAGTGCGGTGTGGTGCAGACCGCGCGCCGAGGAGGCGGGCCGGGATTCGGTAGGTGCCAGGTGTTTGGCGCGAATCGCCTCACGCTTGCCCGCATATTCCTGCAGGCGCTTCTCGTCGGTGTCGGCGGTGCTCATGGCCGGTCCTTTCGGTGCGGGGTCTTCATCCAGTGTGCGCTTCGAGTTGCCATAGGTAAATGGTTGCGTCGTCAACTATTTCGGTAGCGTACCGCAACTAGTTGCTTTGTCAACTACTTTGGTTATGCTCTAGCCGTGGAACCAACACAGTGGCTCAGTGAGGACGAGCAGCAGGCATGGCGCGCATACCTGGATGCCACCCGGTTGCTGCTGCGGACACTCGATCAGCAGCTGGCCCGGGATGCGGGTTTGTCGTTCACCGACTTCGAATTGCTGGTGATCCTGTCCGAGGCGCCGCAACGCCGACTGCGCATGCGGGATCTGGCTGATGCGATCACGACCACAAGAAGCGGCGCCACCAGGGCGATCGGTCGTCTGGTGGACGCCGGATGGGTGCGTCGCGTCGAATGCGAAGACGACAAACGCGGCATGATGGCGGAATTGACCGACGCCGGGATGCAGAAGCTGACGTCGGCGAGCCCCGGACATGTCGCCGAGGTGAGGCGAAACATGTTCGACCTGCTCAGTCCGAGCGACGTTGCCGTGTTGGGGCGAGCATTCGCCGAGACCCGCGAGCACCTACTGCAGGCGCCCGAGTAGGCGGCCCGTTCAGTCGACACCGTCAGCCCCGCGATCGTTGATGACGGGGGGTTTGAACCCGGCTGAATCTAATCGTGTACGCGGCGGGTGATCGTGACGCGTCGTGCTGCACGCCTGCGATCGCCGCGGGCAGGCCGGATCGCTCTGAAGGCTGTTGTGCTGCGGCAATGCTTCGGAAAGGTCCATCGGTCCGTTCGTCGGGGGAGCAGAGCATCCCTGGCCACGGCACCGAGGTGACTCACACCGTCTGTCGGGCAAGTTGATTCATCGTTTGACGCGTTATGGGCACCGGCCTACTGTGCACAAGGATCATCAAGAGCGACTGAGAGACCCGGCTCGCTGACGTCGCAGCAACCCCCCGCCTCGGCGGGTGCGGGTGCTACTGCCGGGACCGATGAAGGTTGTGTGTCATGCCATCAGTTCAGGAGTCCGGGTGAAGTTTCTGTTGATCAGTCTGATCACCCACACGCCTCACCCGTTGTCCGGCGAGACCGTGTCACCGGCGCAGCGGTTTCGAGAAGTGATCGACAACGCGGTTCTCGCAGAGGAATTGGGCTTCGACGGCTTCGGGGTCGGCGAGCGGCACGAGAGGCCGTTCATCTCCTCGTCGCCACCGGTGGTTCTCAGTAACATCGCCGCACGGACTTCGACGATCCACTGTTCACCGCGGTGACAACGCTCAGTCTGCTCGATCCGGTGCGGGCCTTCGAGGACTACTCGACCCTCGACAACCTCTCCGGTGGCCGACTGCAACTGATGATCGGCAAGGGCAACGGCACCGCGCAGGCCAAGCTGTTCCACGTCACCGAGGCCGACCAGTGGGAGCGCAACCGGGAAGGGTACGAACTCTTCCGACGGTTGTGGCAGGACGACACCGTCACCTGGACGGGCAAGTACCGACCATCGTTGACCGACGCGGAGGCGCTACCCCGTCCGCTGCAGAAAAAGATTCGCGTCTGGCACGGCAGCGCCACCAGCCGTGAATCAGTGGATCTGGCAGCGTTTTACGGGGATCCGCTGTTCTCGGCCAATGTCACCAACCCGATCGAACCCTATGCAGAATTGATCGATTACTACCGAGCGCGGTGGGCGGCATACGGGCACGATCCGGCCGATGCCCTCGTAGGTGCGGGATCAGCCGGGTACTACGCCACCAAGAACTCGCAGGATGCGATCAACACATACCGCCCGATCTTCGATGCCACCGTGGCCAGACTCGGGTCATTCGGTCTGCCGCTGGTGTTTCCGACCCTCGAAGACGCCATCGAACGCAGCTCGCTGCTGCTCGGGAGCCCGCAGCAGGTGATCGACAAAGTGTTGCGGTATCACGAGAAATTCGGCCATGAGGTCATGCATCTGCACGCTGATGCCAGCGGCCTCACCGACTCCCAGCATCGCGATTCCCTCAAACTCTTCCAGTCCGAGATCGCCCCGGTGCTCAGGCGTGAGATCCCGAGTCGCCCAATCTCCACACCCGCCGCGTTGGAGGTGCTGTCATGACTGCTTCGACCCGGGTCCCGCCGTCGATGCATGTCGGCAGGCGCACCTTCGCTCGCTTCATCTAATTCATCGAAAAGGACAAACATGCCAGTAGAGTTCCTGGGGATCGCTGCCACGAATGACGGCACCGAGATCCATCCTCGTACCACCGCCAGTTCGTTCGACCGGGAGTACACGCTCAAACTCGCTCGTGCACACGAGGATTTCGGGTGGGACCGGATCCTGTTCGCCTATGGTGCCGGTACGCCTGAACCCGCGGCGGCCGCTTCGTACATCGCGAGCAATCTCGAACGCATCGAGATCCTGCTGGCGCACCGTCCCAATGTCTCGTATCCGACATTCGCCGCCAAGACCTTCGCGACACTCGACCAGATCTCCGGGGGCCGGGTGACGGTGCACTTCATCACCGGTGGCAACGACACCGAACAGCAGCGGGAGGGTGACTTCCTGTCGAAAGACCAACGGTACGAACGCACCCGGGAGTACATCCAGATCGTCAAGAAGGCGTGGACCAGTCGCGAACCGTTCGACCACGACGGCACCTACTACCGGTTCAACGACTTCGTCTCCGATGTCTTCCCGGTTGCGCAGCCTCGGCCAGACATCTCCTTCGGTGGGTCGTCGGCGGCGGCCTATGCGGTCGGCGGCGCCGAGGCCGACATCTATGCGCTGTGGGGTGAACCCCTCGAGAACACGGCCGAGCAGATCGCGTCGATCACCGCGTCCGCGAAGGCTGCAGGTCGTGCGGATCGCCCGCGGCTACAGGTCGCGTTCCGGCCGATCATCGCGCCGACCGACGAATTGGCCTGGCAGAAGGCGGAATCGATACTCGGTCAGCTCAATGCCCGTGCGGCCGGTGCCGCCCAGTTCCCACGCGGATTCTCCCTGACATCGCCTCAGAACGCCGGTTCCCAACGTCTGCTCGAGATCGCTGATTCAGTCGACCGTTTCGGAGCCGCGGGATGGACGGCGACGTCCAAGGCAACCGGGGGCGGCGGAAATTCCAATGCGCTGGTCGGCTCTCCGGAGACGGTGGCGGCCGCGCTGCTCGAATACCACGACCTCGGGATCGAGATCCTCTCGGCCCGCGGCTACGACCTGCTCGACGACGCGATCGACTTCGGCCGGTATGTGATTCCGATCGTTCGTGAGGAAGTCGCAAAGCGCGACAGAAACATCCAGGGTGTGGCGTGATCGAGTTGGTTCAAAACCAAGCTGATTTTATTGAAGATATTGGGGCGCAACGGTTTAACCTCATCAGTGAGCTGACAGCGGGTGAAGCAGCCGCCGCTTCGCCGCAGAAGCGTGCTACCGCCAGGATCGACGGAGGAAATCGATGAATGCACGTGTGTCCCGACCGCTACTCGCCGTGTTCGGCGCTGCACTGATGGCAGCAACCCTGCTCAGTGCCTGCGGGTCCGACGCCTCCGGTGGCGAGGGCGACGCCGGCCCCGCCACGCCGGGTGGAACCCTGCGTTACGGACTGTCCGGGGCGCCGACCTGTTCGGATCCGGCACAGGGGGCCAGCAACCAGACGATCTACGTCACCCGCCAGGTGGTGGACTCCCTGACCGACCAGGATCCCCAGACCGGCGACATCACGCCGTGGCTGGCGGAGAGCTGGGAGATCAGCCCGGATGCAAAATCCTTCACCTTCAAGCTCCGCGACGGCGTGACCTTCAGTGACGGCACGCCGCTCACCGCGGAGTCGGTGAAGAAGAACTTCGACTCCATTCTCGCGCTCGGTGCCGCGAAAACCCCGCTGGCCTCGAGTTATCTGTCCGGTTATACCGGAACAACGGTGCTCGACCCGCTGACGGCCAAGGTGGATTTCAGCACACCGAACGCGCAGTTCCTGCAGGCCACGTCGACCTCGCAGCTCGGCCTGCAGGCCGATGCCACCGTCGCTCAGACCGTCGAAGAGCGTTGCCTCGGAACCAATATCGGCAGCGGCCCGTTCACCTACTCGGACTGGCAGCAGGATCGGTCGGTGTCGTTGGCCAAGCGCGCCGGCTACAACTGGAGCTCACCGGTATTCGCGCATACCGGCGAGGCATATCTCGACCGCATCGACTTCACGGTGATCCCCGAGTCGGGTGTGCGCACGGGATCGCTGTCGTCCGATCAGCTCGACGCGGTCAGTGACGCGCTGCCCCAGGACGCGCCACAGATCGAGGCGGTCGGTGGCCAGGTTCTCACCACACCGAATCCGGGCATCACGTTCGGATTCCAGCCCAATGTGACTCGTGGAGTACTCACCGATCCGGCTGTGCGGCAGGCGATCATCCCGGCCATCAATCGTCAAGAACTTGTCGACACCGTCCTTGGTGACGACTTCAATGTCGCGACCAGTGCCCTGGCCGCGAATACCCCCGGGTACACGGACCTGTCGTCGGAGGTGACCTTCGACCAGGACAAGGCACGCTCGATTCTGGACCAGGCAGGGTGGGTCGAAGGTAGCGATGGAATCCGGGAGAAGGATGGCCAGAAGCTCTCCTTCACGCTCTCGTTCAGTGCTGTGTTCACCGGCAATCAGGCAATTCTCGAGTTGGTCCAGCAACAGCTGAAGGCCGTTGGGATCGACCTGCAACTCGGGCTCCTCTCGAACGCGGAGTTCACCGCGCTGCAGGGCAGTGGAGACTACGACGCGTTGTACTACAACAGCACTCGCGCCGATGGCGACATCCTGCGAACGACCTTTGGACTCGAGAGCCGCAACCTGAATCGGCGTGGCCCGATCCCGGTGCTCGATGAGGCGCTCACCGAGCAGCTCGCGACGACGGACAAAGCGCAGCGCGACGTCCTGCTCGCCACCGCGCAGGAGCAGGTCATCTCGGACGGGCTCTGGATCCCCACGACCGAACTGTCACAGGTCATCGGTACCGCGTCGAACACGGAAGGCGTCAAGTTCGACGCGTCGGCAAGACTCGTGTTCTTCGATACCTGGATCTCCGGGAACTGATCGTGATCCGCTATATCGGGCTGCGGGCCCTGCAGGCGGTCGGTGTCCTCTGGGCATCGTTCACCGTGGCCTTCCTGATTCTCTTCGCGCTACCATCCGATCCGGTCAGTATTGCGGTACAAGGTAATTCGGCGACACCGGTGGATCAGCAGGCCGTTGCGGATCTGCAGGCCCGATACGGACTCGACCAGTCGTTGTTGTCGCAGTACTGGACCTCGCTCACCCACGCGATCCGTGGCGACTTCGGTACCTCGATCTCGACCGGGCAGCCGGTCACCACCGCGATCGGTGACGCGCTGCCGAACACGCTGGCATTGGCGGTGAGCGCGCTGACCCTGGCGCTGCTCTTCGGTGGGCTGATCGCCTTCGCGACCACCTATACGCGGGCTCGGTGGTTGCGGACCGCGCTGCAGGCGTTGCCCCCGTTGGGTGTTGCGGTCCCGACGTTCTGGGTCGGGCTGATGCTGTTGCAGGTCTTCTCCTTCAACCTGCACGTCTTCCCGGCGTTCGGGGACAGTGGGTTCTCGACGCTGGTGCTGCCGGCGATCACGCTGGCTCTGCCGACCGGTGCGGTGATCGCTCAGGTCCTTGCCTCGAGTATGGGCACCACGTGGCGGCAGCCGTTCGTGGAAACAGCGCAGGCCAAGGGAGCGAGACGGTTTCGGGTCGTGACGCATCACGTCGTGCGGCTGGCCAGCATCCCGGCGCTGACCATCGCAGGCGTTCTGTTCGGCAATTTGGTCGCCAGCGCAGTGGTCGTGGAAACCGTCTTCTCCCGGGCCGGTGTCGGACGCCTGATGCAGACGTCGGTGATGGCCCAGGACATCCCGGTCGTGCTCGGCATCGTGGTCATGTCGACGGTGGCGTTCGTGTTGATCAACCTGATCGTCGACCTGCTGTATCCACTCATCGATCCGAGGATCGTCGAGACGTTCCGGAAGAAGACGCCGACCACCGATGTGGCGGCGTCCGACACAACCGAGAAGGAGGCCGCGCATGTCTGACCTCATACTCGCCGACAATGAGATCCGGGACCACGAGGCCCAGGTGGCGCGCCCGCCGGATCAGCCGCCGCCGTCCCGTCGGTTCGGAGCCCGGACCATCCTGCAGCATTCGGTGCTGGCGGTGTCGGCCATCGTCTTGCTGTTGGTCATCGGGTTCGCACTGTTCCCCTCGGTCTTCGCCAGTGGCGATCCGCTGACCGGTGTTCCGGCAGACAAGTTCGAGGCACCGAGCGCCGAGCACTGGTTCGGCACCGACAACATCGGTCGTGACGTCTACACCAGGGTTGTCCACGGATCTGGACTGTCCTTGACCGCAACGCTCTTGGCGGTCGGGATCGCGCTGATCGTGGGCACGCTGATCGGTCTGCTCTCCGGTTCGATCGGCGGCATCATCGACGCGGTCCTGATGCGGGTGGTCGATGTGCTGCTGTCGATCCCGGCGCTGCTGCTCTCCTTGGCGCTGGTCACCGCGCTCGGCTTCGGGACGGTCAATGTCGCGATCGCGGTCGGGGTGGCGATGGTCGCCAGTTTTGCGCGCGTCACTCGGTCGGAGGTGTTGCGGGTTCGCCGCGCCACGTACGTCGAGGCGGCCTTCGCCTCCGGTGTCCGCTGGCCGACGGTGCTGCTGCGCCACATCCTGCGCAACTCATACGCTCCCGTGATCGCTTTGGCCGCAGTCGAATTCGGAATGGCGATCCTCGCGGTGTCCGCCCTGAGCTTCCTGGGATTCGGGGCGGCGCCACCGACACCCGAGTGGGGATCGCTCATCGCAGAAGGTCGCAACTATCTGGCCGTGGCGTGGTGGATGACCACCCTTCCCGGATTCGTGATCATCGCGGTCGTGCTATCGGCCCACCGCGTCGGCCATCAACTTGATCGAGGCGGGTCCCGATGACCAATCCACCACCTGTACTGAGCATTTCAGGTCTGCATGTCCAGTACGGATCCGACGCCGGTTACGCAGTCGACGGTGTCGATCTGGACGTCGCTGCCGGTGAGGTCGTCGCGATCGTCGGTGAATCCGGATCGGGCAAATCGACCACCGCACATGCCGTCATCGGGCTGCTGTCGGGAAGTGGGCGGATCACGGCCGGGTCGGTGTCCTTCAGGGGGAACCGGATCGACAACGCACCGGAAAGGGCACTGGAGAAGATCCGCGGCGCGCACATCGGACTTGTGCCGCAGGACCCGACGACCTCGTTGAACCCGGTGACCCGGATCGGCGATCAGGTGGCCGAGGTATTACGCATCCATGGGCGCGCCGACCGGCGTCGGGCCAAGATCGAGGCGCTGCGCATTCTCACCGAGGCCGGCCTGGACAATCCCGAACTCCGGATGCGGCAGTATCCACAGGATCTCTCCGGTGGACAGCGCCAGCGGGTGCTGATCGGTATCGCCCTGGCCTGCGAGCCGGATCTGATCATCGCGGACGAACCGACCAGTGCGCTCGACGTCACGGTGCAGCGCCGCATCCTCGATCATCTCGATGAGCGCATCGCCGCGACTGGTGCGGCCGTGCTCCTGATCACCCATGACCTCGGTGTCGCCGCCGATCGAGCGGACCGCATCGTCGTCATGAGCGAGGGACGTATCGTCGAAACCGGTTCAGCGGAGCAAGTACTCACCGATCCTCAGCACGACTACACACGCAAACTTCTCGCCGCGGCGCCGAGTATGACCGCGGTGGCGCGGGTGGCGCCACGCAAACTCCGGGCGACAGATGCGGGCCCGGCGCTGCTGTCGGTCCGGAATCTGTCGAAGACCTTCCGCGTCGGACGCGGCAGCTCCCTGCTCGCCGTCGATGACGTCTCGTTCGAAGTGCGTAGGGGCCAGACGTTTTCACTCGTGGGGGAGTCCGGGTCGGGTAAATCGACCACCGCCCGGATCGTGGCCCGCCTCGAGGCCGCGTCGGCTGGCACGGTCGGGTTCGAGGGTCATGAGATCTCGTCGGTGCGGGGAAAGGAGTTGCGGGCCCTGCGTCGCAGCGTGCAACTCGTCCACCAGAATCCGTACGCATCGTTGAATCCCAAGCTCACCATCGACAAGATAGTCGCCGAACCACTGCAGGCCTTCGGAATCGGGACGGCGAAGGATCGGCGCGAGAAGGTGCGCGAACTGCTCCACCAGGTGGCGTTGGGGGACACGTATTTGTCCCGGCATCCGGCGCAGCTGTCCGGCGGGCAGCGCCAACGGGTGGCGATCGCTCGCGCCCTGGCGCTCAATCCACAGTTGGTCGTCCTCGACGAGCCGGTGTCTGCGCTCGACGTCTCGGTACAGGCGCAGATCTTGGACCTGCTGGCAGCGTTACAGCAGGAGCATTCGTTGAGCTACCTGTTCATCTCCCACGACCTTGCCGTGGTCCGGCAGATCAGTGACGGGGTCGCGGTGATGCGAAAGGGTCGGATCGTCGAAACCGGCCGCATCGCAGATGTTTTCGACCATCCGCAGCACGAGTACACCCAAGAACTCATCAATGCGATTCCGGGAAAGAAGGCCATCCGGGGAGAGAAGATCGCGCTGCGTTGACGTGGCAGCGAAACCCTGACCTAGCTGATGTTGACGCCGTATTCGCGGGCGATGCCGGCCAGACCCGATGCGTAGCCCTGCCCGATGGCGCGGAACTTCCACTCGCTGCCACGGCGGTAGATCTCGCCGAAGACCATCGCGGTTTCGGTGGAGGCGTCCTCACTGAGGTCGTAGCGGGCGAGTTCGCGGCCGTCGGCACGATCGACCACGCGGATGAAGGCGCCGTGCACCTGGCCGAAGCTCTGACCGTGCGTATCGGCATCGTGGATGGTCACCGGAAAGATGATCGTATCGACTTGCGGGTTGAGCGCTTTGAGGTCGACGTTGATCGCTTCGTCGTCACCCTCGCCCTCACCGGTGCGGTTGTCGCCGGTGTGCTCGATGGCGCCGTCGGGGGATCTGAGGTTGTTGTAGAAGACAAAGTACGAATCGTCGAGAATCTTTTTGTTGCTGTCGATTCCGAGTGCGCTGGCGTCGAGGTCATAGTCGGCTCCGGTGGTGACACGGACGTCCCAACCGAGCCCAACGGTCACCGCCGTCAGGTTGGGGGCCTCTTTGCTCAGCGATACATTTCCACCCTTGGCCAGGCTCACCGACATGTTGATCCTCCGTATTTCGCAGTTGCGTCTTTCTCGTGATCAGTCGTGTCCAGCCTACCGATGGTCAGGGAACGAGATAGTTGCTGTCACGGGCGTCGGTGACGACCATGTGTCCGGGAGCGTGGCCGATCGCCAGATCCGGGCGCGATTCCATCACCGCTGCCTGGGGGGTGACACCGCAGGCCCAGAACACCGGGATCTCGCCGGGGTGGATCTCGACGGCGTCGCCGAAGTCCGGTGCGGCGATGTCGGTGATCCCGAGCGCGCCGGGGTCGCCCACGTGGACCGGTGCGCCGTGGACCGAGGGATATCGCGAGGTCACCCGAACGGCAGTGGCGACATGCTCGGCCGGCATCGGTCGCATCGAGACCACCAGGGGGCCGGAGATGCTCCCGGCCGGCCGGCATCGTCGCGACGTCTTGTACATGGGCACGTTCTTGCCCTGCTCGATGTGACGCACCGGTACACCGGCCTCGATGAGGGCGGCCTCGAAGGTGAAGCTGCAGCCGATGAGGAACGACACCAGATCATCGCGCCACCACGGGGTGACATCGTTTGTCTCGTCGACCATTTCACCGCCACGGTAGACGCGGTACAGCGGCGCGTCGGTGCGGATGTCGCTGCGTTCGCCGAGGAGCGGGCCGGTCACTGCTCCGGCATCGATGACGTCGAGGACCGGGCACGACTTCGGGTTGCGCTGTGCGAACAGCAAGAAATCGTAGGCGTCGGCGCGGGGCAGTGAGATGAGGTTGGCCTGCGTCCAGCCGGGCGCCCATCCGGCGGTCGGGGTGATCAGACCGTCTCGAAACATCGCGCGGGCCTGCTCCGGATTCAGCTTTGCGGGGTCGATCATCGTTGTCCCTCCTCGGGGCGTGCAGGTCGTGGCAGGGGGCGGGGTTTATCTGCTCCATCGCAATTTGATGTGCTGGCCGGGCCGTATCTGTGCGGCACGATCGACATCGTCGTCGACAACAACCGCGACCACGGGATACCCGCCGGTGACGGGATGATCGGCCAGGAAGATCACCGGTTCGCCGCTCGGTGGCACCTGGATGGCGCCGCGCACGATACCTTCGCTCGGTAGTTGCCTGCCGGAATCGCGATGTGTGAGCCCGGATGCCTTGCCGCTCAAACGCATCCCGACCCGATCGCTGCGGTCGGAGGCCTGCCAGCGGGTGTGGATCAGATCGTCGGCGTCGTCGACCCAGTTGTCTCGTGGACCGCGATGCAATCGGAGTTCGACCTCACCGGTTGTCGGCGTCGCCACCGCTGCGACATCGATCTCGGCCAGATCGCCGGGTCGGGGCCCGAGTTCGAGCACATCACCGACGGCCAGTGGGGCGGGACCGAGTCCGGACAGAGTGTCGGTGCTGCACGACCCCAGCGTTTCGGGAACGTCGAATCCGCCGCGTGCGGCGAGGTAGGCGCGTAGTCCGGCGCGGGCCATGCCGAGGGTCACCACGTCGCCGGGAAGGACTCGAAACGGCGCGTTCATTCCGGCCGGATGTGCGCCCGATCCCTTGTCCACCAGGACATCCAGGTCGGCACCGGTGACCACCAGCCAGACGTCCTGTTGTGCGCGCAGCGACAAACCGCCGAGGGTCACCTCCAGTGCGGCGGCGCCTTCCTGATTGCCAAGGAGACGGTTGCCCAACGCGTGGGCATGCCGGTCGGCCGCACCCGATCTGCCGACGCCCAGTGCGGCGAAACCCGGTCGTCCCCGGTCCTGCACGGTGCTCAGTGGGCCGGTGGCCAGAACATCGAATGCCTTCATCGCCCGGCCTCCCGGAACTGCACCGAACACCCCGGGCGCAGGAGCGCTGGGGGTTCACGGGTGGCGTCCCACATGGTCAGGTCGGTGTGACCGAGTAGTTGCCAGCCGCCGGGTGATGTGCGCGGGTAGATGCCGCTGAACTCTCCGGCAAGTCCGACCGCGCCCGCCGGAACCCTCGTGCGCGGTTCGTCCCGGCGGGGGACCTCGAGCCGGGCATCTCCGCCGATCAGGTAGGCGAAACCGGGGGCGAATCCGCCGAAGGCGACCTTCCACGGTCGGCCGGTGTGTGCGGCGACGACCTCGGTGGTCGACAACCCGGTGAGCCGACCGATCTCCTCGAGATCGGCGCCGTCGTAGATGACCGGTACTTCCACGACGAGTTCGCCGGCTGCGGCGTCGGACGTCGGGGTGCCGGCAGGCGCGGGGAACAGTGAGCCCACGGCGGTACGGATTGCGGGTAGCCGGGTGGGTGAGTCGGTGACAAGCAGAACCGTGCGCGCGCCGGGGATGATGTCGACGATGCCGGGCAGCGCTGCGTTGCCGAGGGCGGAGGTCCAGGTGATCGCCTCATCGGTGGTGTCCACCTCGACCATCAACGACCGATCGCCGTAGGCGAGTAGGTTCATGTGAACGCTTTCACCTCGACACCTTCGGCTGCCAGCAGCTCACGGACCGCCACTGCCATCTGTGCTGCAGCAGGTGAATCTCCGTGTACGCAGATCGAGTCCACGTCGATGGCGACATCTGTCCCGTCGACGGATTCGACCACCGAGTCGGTCACCATGCGCAACACCCGGGCGGCCACGGCAGCCGGATCGTCGAGCATCGCTCCTGGCTCGCTGCGCGGCACCAACGTTCCGGCCGCGGTGTATCCGCGATCGGCGAACGCCTCCCTCACGACGCGCAGGCCGCGTTCCTCACCGAGGGTCAGGAGCCGGGAACCGGGAAGGCCGAGCAAGGCGAGATCAGGGTCGAGTGCCGCGATCGCGTCGACCAGCGCCAGCGCGTGTTCTTCATGGTGGACGGCTGTGTTGTACAGCGCTCCATGGGGTTTGACGTAGGTGACGCGTCCGCCGACGGCAGCGGCCAGCGCTTGCAGGCCGCCGATCTGGTAGACGATGTCGTCGGTCAGTTCAGTGCGGGTGGCGTCGACGAATCGACGGCCGAAACCGGCGAGGTCGCGGTAGGCGACCTGCGCCCCGATCCGGACCCCCCGGTCGACGGACCATCCCGCGGTACGCGAGATGGTGCTCGGATCGCCGGCGTGGAAGCCGCAGGCGATGTTGGCGCTGGTGACCACATCGAGCATGGCCTCGTCGTCGCCGAGGTCCCAACGACCGAACGATTCACCGATGTCGCTGTTGAGGTCGATGGTCATCGCAGGTCTCCCAAGGTCGTCGTCATCACAGGTCTCCCAAGGTCGTCAGCGACTCGTAGCCGAGGTAGAGCGTGATCAACCAGGCGATCACTCCGATGGACAGAAGCCATGTCGGGTAGCGGTATCCACCGAGCAGGTCACGTCGGCGCCAGGCGACCCACAAGATGATTGTGAACCCGAGCGGCAGGATGATGCCGTTGAACGCACCGGCAAAGATCAGGAGTTTGACCGGTGTGGTCTCGATCAGCAGGTAGATGACGGTGGAGATCGCGATGAATCCGACCGTCAGCTGGTTCCGGGTGCGCGCGGTGGTGTCGCTCTTCGTCAGGAAGGAGACAGAGGTGTACGCGGCCCCGATGACCGAGGTGATGCTGGCCGCCCACAGGATCACACCGAAGACGTGTAACCCGATGTCGCCGAGTGCGGATTCGAAGGCCGATGCGGTCGGATTGCCCTCTGCGAGTTGGACTCCGCCTGCGGTCACGCCCAGGATGGCGAGGAAGAGCAAGACGCGCATGATGCCGGTGACGATGACGCCCATGATCGACGTGCGACTGATCTCGCGGATGTGCCCCGGTCCGGTCAAACCCGAATCGAGTAGTCGGTGCGCGCCTGCATAGGTGATGTAACCGCCGACTGTTCCGCCGATGATGGTGGTGATGACCAGGAAGTCGATCTCCTCGGGAATCACCATGTTGCGCAGGGCGTCTCCGGCCGGTGGTCCGGACACGACCGCGACGTAGCCGGTCATCAGGATCATTGCCGCACCGAGCACGACGACGATCCGATCCAGGGCCACGCCTGCCCGCTTGCTGAGGAAGATGGCGATGGCGATCACCGCCGAGACGGCGCCGCCGATCTTGGGTTCGAGTCCGAACATCGAGTCGGTACCCAGACCGGTACCGCCGATGTTGCCGATGTTGAACACCAGGCCGCCGAGGACGACCAGGCCGGCCAGGACCCAGCCGGCACCGGGAACGACATCGTTGGCCAGTTCATGGGCACGTTTCCCGGCGACCCCGATGACCCGCCAGACGTTCAGCTGAACTGCGATGTCGATGAGAATCGAGACCAGGATGGCGAACGCGAACGCGGCACCGAGTTGCACGGTGAACTTGGTGGTCTGGGTGATGAAGCCCGGCCCGATGGCGCTGGTGGCCATCAGGAACATTGCGCCGAGCAGCGCGGCGCGCCCGCCCTTGGCGTCGACCGCCTTCTCAGTGCTGTTCTGGGTGGTGGCAGGCGTGTCTGCCATGGAACTCTCCTCGGTTTGGCGGACCCCGACGGGCTTGGGGGTGTCCTCAGCGTCGTATTCAAATGTTTCGAGAATGTTTCCTCAGCGCTAAGGATTGTTCAACAATCCCGCAATCCTACGTTCTCGTAGACTCCTGATGTGGAAAACGAGTCTGGATTGGACGACGTGCTCGGTGTGCTGGTTGCTGCCCGCGGGGAGGTGGTCCGCACTTCGTCCGCCGAGCGGGCCGCAGCGGTCTTGCGTACCCAGGTCGACGAAGGTCGCCTGAGGTCAGGGAACCGACTACCGGAAGAGTCGATCGCCCGGGCGCTCGGGATCTCGCGCAATACCCTCCGCGAGGCGCTCAGCCAGCTGGTTTCCGAACGGATACTCGAGCGGGTCCCCAATCGTGGCGTTCTCATCCGGACGCCGGGCGCTGACGACGTGCGGGATGTCTACCGTGCGCGCCGGGTCATCGAGTCGGGTGCGATCCGAGTGGGTCGCGGAGCGCCGCCCTACCTGGCCGCGATGGCTGCGGCAGTGGACGAGGGGCGGGTCGCGATCGCCGCGGGTGACGGCGATGCGGTGGCGACGGCGAACCAGCACTTCCATCGCGCTGTGGTGGCTCAAGCGCAGAGCAACCGCCTCGACGTGGAGATGAACCTGCTGCTGGCGGAAATGCGGTTGGTGTTCTTCCGAAGCGCGTCGGCGCGTGATTTCCACACCCGTTACGTCGAACGGAACGCCGAAATCGTGGATCTGATGGCGGTCGGCGCCGTCGAGGAGTCGGCTGCGGCGATGGACCGCTATCTGTTCGATGCCGAAGCGCATCTGCTGACGCAGTTCGACTGAACTGTCGGGTCAGTCGCTCGTCGTGGTGTCCCAGCGGGCGACGACGCGATAGCCGCGGCCCAGGGCGCCGACTCCCACATCGAGTGTGCCCCGACTGGATTCGACCCGTTCGGTCATCCCGATGATGCCGAGTCCGGTACCCGGCTGCGGTGCAACAGTTTTCGTGCTGCCGGGTCTGCCTCCGTCGTCGAACACGCTCACCTCGAGCCGATGGGGCGGATGCGCCGTCACCGAGACCTCGACCACCGGCGATGCACCCGCGTGGCGGCGCACGTTGCTCAGTGATTCCTGGACAACGCGATAGGCCGCGACTCCCATCGCCGATGGCACCGCAGCGGTGTCGCCTTCGGTTTCGTAGTTCACCGCCAAGCCGTCTGCACGGGCGCGGTCGATCAGGCCGTCGACCTGTCCGAGTGTCGGTGCCGGCGCCAGTGGCGCGGATTGGTCGCGGTCCCGCAAGGCTTCGAGCATGGTGCCGAGCTCATCGAGTACTTCACTGCTGGCCGCCCGGATCGCCTCGAGGGCCGGTTTCGCCTGTTGCGGTTGCTTGTCGAGTAGATGCGCCGCGACACCGGCCTGCACATTGATGGTGGCCAGCGCGTGGGCGACCGAATCGTGCAGGTCTCGCGCGATGTTCAGGCGCTCATCGGTCATCGCCTGCCTGCGGCGCAACTCATCGCGTTCCCGCTGTGCCGCAGCCCGTTCGGTACGCGCGCAGAGCACGATGCCCGCCAGTGCCAGCGTGAAAGCCCACGCCGGACCGGCGATTCCGATGGTCCCGAGCGTTCCGGCACCGATCCATCGTCCGGCGATCACCGCAACCGACATGACGGCGGCACCCACGAGTGCGGTCGTGCGCGGCGCCCGGTACCCGGCCAGGGCCATGGACAGCGGGCCGACCAAAAGTGCTGGGCCACCCGGGTATCCCCGAGCGAGGTAGACAAAGACCACACCGACGGCGAGACCGATCATCACCTGTGGATATCGGCGGGACAGGGCCAGCGACAAAGCGCCGATGATCCCGAGTGTGATCGCAAGACCGTCGATCGGCCGTCCGTCCGTACCGGTGTGTCCGACGGAGCTGCCGACGATGACCAGGATGATCACCACCAGCGCAAGTGCCAGATCGGACCCCCGCACCCCGAACTCGCGCACCCCGAACTCGCGCATTCCGAGTTCGCGCACACGATTCGACCATCTGACGTCCACCTGGCCGATCGTAGAGTCGTTCGGTACGGCTCGCGTCGGTTCACCGTTGAGATCGCATAGGGCGGTGCGATGCGTCGAGTGGATTCTGTACGTCAGGTGTGGAGATCTGCTTCGAATACGGTCACCGCGGTCAGCGGATGGTTACGCTCGGGGCAGGCAACGAGCACCCACCGAGCAGGCGGCAGGCGGAACCGGGGTTACATGATTCGGGTGGCACTGGCTGATGATCAGCTCCTGGTACGGACCGGCTTTCGCGCGTTACTCGACGCCGAGGACGATATCGAGGTGGTCGGGGAGGCCGCCGACGGAGATGAAGCGGTCGCGGTGTGCATCGACGTGCGACCCGACGTCATCATCATGGACATCCGGATGCCCGGTTGCGACGGACTCGAGGCGACCCGCCAGATCACCGCCCGCGACGACCTCGCCGACGTGAAGGTTCTGATCCTGACCACCTTCGAAATCGACGAGTACGTGTTCGAGGCGCTGCGTGCCGGTGCCAGCGGTTTTTTGGTCAAACACACCCAGCCGGCCGAATTGATTCAGGCGGTGCACGTCATCGCCGCAGGCCAGGCGCTGTTGTCGCCGGGGGTGACAAGACGGCTGATCACCGAGTTCGCCCAGGAACCCGTGGCGTCTGCCGCTGTTGCGTCGGATGCCGTCGTCGATCTGCTCACCACGCGCGAACTCGAGGTGGTCCGACTGGTGGCGGCCGGGTTGTCCAACGATGAGATCGCCGCCCAATGGTTCGTCAGCAATGCGACGGTCCGCACCCACGTGAGCCGGGCCATGACCAAACTCCAGGCCCGTGACCGGGCGCAGATGGTGGTGTTCGCCTACCGGCACGGGTTGGTCCGTATCTGAGCATGGCGGGCACTGCACACCTGACGTAGTGCCGATGTCCACATCAGGCCGACGACTTCGGGCGCAGGCAACGGCATCGTTGTCCGTATGGAATCAACAACAGTCATCCAGGATGGACCGTCAGTACTGGAGTCGCCGAATCCAACTGCGCACGTGGCAGTTTCGGTACAGGGGCTCACGAAAAGATATCGAAGGCGAACCGCTGTCGACAATGTGTCCTTCACGGTGCCTGCCGGGTCGGTCACGGGTCTGATCGGGCCGAACGGCGCCGGAAAGACCACTGTGATGGCGATGTTGCTCGGCCTCGTCAAACCCGGCGATGGTGACGGAACCGTTCTTGACGCGCCGATTCATCGACGCGCGCAGTATCTTCCGCGCGTCGGCGCGCTCATCGAGTCGCCGGCATTTCACCCCGCTGTATCTGCTCGGGACAATCTGAGGTCGCTGGCGGTGTTGTCCGGACAGGCCACCGATGGGGTCGATGGGCTACTCGACCTGGTGGGCCTGGGGGATCGGGGCAAGGACCGCTTCGGTAGCTATTCACTCGGGATGAAGCAGCGCCTCGGAATTGCAGCTGCTCTGCTCGGCGATCCCGAGCTGGTGATACTCGACGAGCCGACCAACGGCCTGGATCCCCAAGGCATGCAAGAGGTCCGTGACCTCATCGGACGCATCTCCGCGCAAGGGCGCACAGTTGTCGTTTCATCGCATCTGCTCGCCGAACTAGAACAGGTCTGTGACTGGTTGGTGGTGCTGGACCACGGTGGAGTCGTCCACGCCGGAACGCCGCAGTCGCTGGGTGCCACGGCCGACGCACTGGTTCTGGCACCCGACGACGAGTCCCGGTTCGACGACCTCGAGGCCATCGCACAGGCGACGGGTCTGGAGATCAGCCGTGACGGGACAGGCCTGATCATCGCCCTCACCGACGACGTCGATGCCCGGCAGTTGGCCGCGGAGATCAACGTCCGGGCCCACGCCGCGGGAATTGTCCTGGCCGAATTACATCACCGGCGTGCCGATCTCGAGGCCCGCTATCTCAACTTGATTCACACGTCCTCGATCTGACATCTGAAGAGAATCTCCTGAAAGGCATTGCGATGAATCTGCTGAATTCTTTTCGGTCCGAATGGATCTTGCTGAACCGGCCCCGTCTGTGGGCGGGCCTGGGCATCACCACCGTGGTGTTCAGCGTGCTGGCCACCTGGTTGTTGATCGAGGCTGCCAAACCCTTTGGGCGCAGCGGCGACGGGCCAAGTGTGTCCCTCGAAGCGCTGGTCGGCTCGGGCGGTGCCACCGCTGCGGTGATCGCATCGATGAGCGTCGCCGCCGTGCTGGTGGTCGCGGCATTCGCGGCCGCGATGGGTAATGAGATCAGCCGGGGCACGTTGCGGGCCGCGCTGACCCGCCAGCCGAGCCGGTTGTCACTGGTCACCGGAAAGTTGGTGGCACGAATCAGTCTGGCCGCGGTGTTGATGGCGGTGGCATTGATCGTCGGAGCGCTGACCGCGGCGGTGGTGGCACCGTCGGTGGACGTCGACACCGCGGGCTGGTTCGGGGCAGATGCGCTCGGCAGTGCGTTGGCAGATTACGGCCGGCTGCTGGTGTTCGTGGCGATGTACGCCCTGATCGGCACAACGGTTGCGGTACTGGTGAAGTCGACACCCATCGCACTCGGGGTCTGCCTGCTGTGGTTCGGACCCGTCGAAAACGTCCTCGCGGAGAATCGCGAGTGGGCCGAGCGCTGGTTCCCCGGGTTGGTCATGCGGTCGTTGGTGCAGCCGGAGCGGCCAGGCGCGTTGTCGCAGGCGCAGACTCTGACAACGCTGGCGATCTATGCTGCGGCGTGTGTGGGCGTGATGGGCTTGACGATGTCGCGCCGGGACGTCACCGCAGGGTAGGAAACGTTGTGGTGGCAGCTATTTCCGGGCGAGTTCGATCAACTTCTCGACGGTGCGCAGATTGCGTCCGGTTCCTTGGACACCCAAGCCCTTTGCGATGACCGGGGCGGTGAGTTTGGACGTTCCAGCTCCCGCGTCGTAGCGGATGTGGAGGTTGTCGCCGATGACCTCGAACACGTCGTCGCCGAAATCACGATTGTGGAATGTTGCGACCGCGGTTGGTTCCGGCGCTGCGGTGAGGCAGTAGACGTACGAGTACTTCGGCTCGACGACATCGAACGGATGCTCGGCCAACGCGGCGGCGAGATCGTCGGCCGACCTGCTGATGACTTCGCGGAAGTAGCCGTAGCGGTTGGTGATTGCCACTTCGAGCGCGCGGTCGAAGGCGGCGGGATCGTCGGGCGGTGTGCACAGCAGATTTCCGGAGGCGATGTAGGTCGAGATGTCGGTGGCGCCCAGGTCGGCTGCCATCTCTCGGAGTTCGGCCATCGGCAGCTTGGCGCCACCGACGTTTACCGCGCGAATGAGAACCACCCGTTGTGCCATGCCGTCGATTGAACACCACTGACGCCGGTCGGGGCCCGACCTCTACGATCGCGTGTATGGCTGATACAGACGAAGTGGTCGAGCAAATCCTTTCCACATACAAGACCATTACCGTTGTTGGTGCCAGTGCGTCCCCGGAGAAGCCCGCGCACAAAGTTCCGGTGAACGTGCAGAAGCACGGATGGCGCATCATCCCGGTGAACCCCAAGGCAGACGAGCTGTTCGGTGAGAAGGTCTACCGAACCTTGGCCGATATTCCCGAGCAGGTGGGTCTTGTCGACGTGTTCCGCCCATCGGAGGACACCCCGGAGATCGCCCGCCAGGCGGTGGCCGCCGGCGCCACGGCACTGTGGCTGCAACTGGGGATCGTGTCGGCGGAGGCTCGAGAGATCGCCGAGAAAGCCGGCCTGCTCTACGTCGAGAACCGCTGCCTGATCATCGAGCGGCGTCGAGTGGGGCTGGACGCGCCGAAATAGGCCGCGTGGTGTTCCGGAGGCCTGAGAGGACGGTCGCCACGAGGCTTCGTGCGTAGTCGTCGCTCGGGGGTTCCCCACGGAGCAACCACTGTTGGGCGAGCGGGGCGAACAGCAGATCGACGGCCACGTCGAGGTCGAGGGTCATCGGCAGCTGACCGGCGCGCTGCGCCGAACGTAGGCGCTCCCTCTTCAGTTCACCCATGGGTTGATCGAGCCTGCTCTCGTATTCCTTCGCGAGTTCCGGATCTTCGAGCACTGCCACGGTCAGCGCTCGTAAGGGTGCGGCGAATGTTGGACTTCGCAACTCTGCGGCGGTTGCCTGCAGCACCATCACGAGGTCCGCTTCGAGATCCCCGGTGTCGGGGAGGGCAGCCGGGTTTTCGGTATCGCCCTGGGTGCGCGCCAGATATGCGTCGAGGAGTACTGCTCCCTTTGACGGCCACCATCGATAGATCGTCTGCTTCCCGACCCCGGCTCGCGTGGCGATCGCTTCGATGGTGAGCTTCGCGTAACCCAACTCGGTGACGAGGTCGAACGCAGCTTCGAGGATCGCCTTGCGGGATGCCGGGTTGCGCCGGGTCGCATGGGATCGGAGGCGCTCGGACGAGGTCATCCCGCGATGATATCTCCTTAAGACGAGACGGTCCGTCTTGACACGGGGCGTGGACCAAGGCATTGTCATCGGAACGAGACGAGACGCACCGTCTTTCCTACGGAGAGGATTCTGCCATGACATCCACGCCGACCACCGGGGGACACTCGGCCGATCCACCCCGCGCCGCGCGTACCTGGCTCATCACCGGTGCCGGTCGCGGACTGGGCAGGGAGTTCGCCGCGGCGGCGCTTGCCGGGGGCGACAACGTCGTGGCTCTGTCGCGCTCGATCGAGACCGCGGATCTCCCACACGCCCCCGAGCGCATCCTGCGCATCGCAACCGACGTGACGGATCGGGCGTCAGTGTTCACGGCTTTCGAGCGGGCGGTCGAACAGTTCGGGCGGCTCGACATCGTCGTGAACAACGCGGGCACGATGGCCTACGGATTCGTCGAGGAGTTCGTCGAGGACGAGGTTCGGGCACAGTTCGACACGAACTTTTTTGGTGCCCTGTGGGTGAGTCAGGCTGCGATGTCAGTCTTCCGCACGCAACGAGCAGGTCATCTGGTGCAGATCTCGAGCATCGGTGGCGTGATGAGCGGTCCGGGCAGCGGGGTCTACAGTGCGAGCAAGTTTGCCCTTGAAGGACTCAGTGAGGCGCTGGCCGCCGAGGCTGCGCACTTCGGAGTTGACGTCACGATCATCGAACCCGGCGGTTACTGGACCGAGCTCTACAACGCGATGAGCATGTCGACCCCGATGCCGGAGTACGCGGCATTGCGGACCGAGTTGGAGATGCAGAGTGCGGGCAGCAGTATCGACAGTGACCCGCGGCGCGCTGCCGACGCACTCGTCGCGGTGGTTGATTCTCCCCGACCGCCGCGGCGCATCATCTTCGGCAGCGCAGTACTCGACGCGGCCGTGGCTGCAGCGCAGGAGAAGGTCGACACGTGGCGGCAGTGGGAAGCAGTGAGTCGCGCGGCGGAGGATGCGATACCGGTACCCCCGGGCTGAACAGTCTCGCCGAAGGCAGCAGACTCACTCGGCCCGATCCGCAGGGTCATCGGGCAGTCAGGGGAAGGTGACTACCCTGTCACCGGTGAACACTTTGACCCGCACCGACGGACCCGGGGCGGTTCGGCTTGCTGTGCGAACCTCCGGTCCGCTGACCGGCAAACCGGTGTTGCTGGTCCACGGAATGGGCGGCGATCACCAGACGTGGCGAGCGCTGGCCCGGGAGCTTCGCGCGGATGGCCGCACGGTCATCACGTATGACCAGCGTGGGCACGGCCGCAGCTCGCGATCGACGTCGTATCTGCTCGATGACTTCCGTGATGATCTGAGCTTTGTGCTCGACGGACTCGGCGTCGACGAAATCGACGTGATCGGCCATTCCCTCGGTGGCCAGACCGCGATTCGGCTCGCGGCCCTCGACCCGGCGCGTATCGGCAAGCTGGTGCTCGAGGAGATCCCGCCGATGCCGCGTGATCAGGCCGACGTCGACGAGCACATCGTGCCCTTCAGCGGTATCGCCGACCGGCTGCGTGGGCTGTGGTCGACAGTTCGTTATCCGAGCCCGGTGCTGCGGTTCGATCACCGGATGTCGGACATCGTGGCCCGCCAGTTCGAGGCGGTCGACACCGATTGGTGGGAGTCGTTGTCGCAGCTCAAATTCCCGACGTTGGTGGTCTCAGGTGGTCAGCGCAGTTTCCTGCCGCCGCGGCACCTGGTGAGTCTGGCCGAGGCGTTGCCCGACGGGCGTTTCGGTCAGATCGATGCCGGTCACAGTGTGCACCGCGACCGGACCGCCGAGTTCAATCGGCTGGTGACGGACTTCTTGCGGGGCTAGACGTCCGTAGAACAGCGCCGCCTACGAATAACGCACGATTCGCGACAACTTCTTCGCGTCGGTGAGCATGCTCTCGATGATCGCGCCGGAGACCGCGTCGAACTCCTGCGCCGCCTGATCCAGGCGCTCTGATCCCAGCTCGTCTTCGGCTGCAACAAGATACTCGTCGGAATCGTCTTCGGTGCCGACGTTGATGACCCATTCCAGTTTGGCGAGTTGACGATCCACCTGCTCGATGCCGGCGCGGTAACGGGCGAACGCCCGCAACCGCTGGACCAGTAGGCCGAGCCGTTCGTCGTGGACCTGGGCCCGGCCGACGTGGATTGCGATGATGTCGGGGTCATCGCCGAGGTCGCCGTCAGGAAGGGGCCCGAGTTTGTCGACAGAATCGCGGAGCCGTGCGCAGCTGCGGCTGACCTCGGCGACTTCGGCGTCGAGGTCGACTCGGATCATCTTGTCGTCGAATATGTCGTGGCGCCACGAAGCACTCAGTTCGATCGCGGTTGCGGTCGAGCACGCAAAGTAGGCCAGTTTGCCGATCGGATGTGAACGCATCTCATCGATCGTCGTCTGGTCGTCATGCGACAGATGCGGCTGGCGCAGTTGCCGCCGCAGCAGGCGCGGATAGTGCTCCTCATCGCTGCGGCCTGCCCAGTCGTCGGCCATACCCGGGTCTCGGTCCAGCAGGTCGGTGAGGTCGATGCGGCCGGGGTCACCGCGCCAGGTGTCCACCGCGATGAACGCGAAACGGATGCAGGTCGCGTTGCCTGGCCGCGGGCCGCCCAGGTGATTGATCCAGTAGGGCGTAGTGGTGCTCTTCGCCAGCCCGGTCAGCCCGGTCAGCCCTTCACCGGGTACCGGCCTGGGCTGCGGCGCGGGGTCGTCGGGCTTGGATGAGGGCGACGTCGAGGATCCGGTGTCGGCGCGGGGGAGCGCCGCCCTCCGGAACTTGTCGGACCAATCGATCGACCTGATCCACTCGGTGCCGACGAAGGCCAGCGCGGTCATGGCAAACAACACCACAAAACCGACGATCGCCGAGACGTACACCATCTGCACCATTATCCCCGATCCGGGAGACCGCGTGCCGGGAGTCGGGACGACATGGCCGACAGAGTCGGGACGACATGGCCGACAGAGTCGGGACGACCGGGCCGACAGGCCCCTCACACCGTTGTCTGGTCGACGCCCGTCTTGTTTCCGCGCGAACCGATGATCGTCGCGGCCAGCGGCAGTAGGAGGACCGTGAGCGCGCCCGCCGTCACCAGGACCGATGCGTTGCCGTCCGACATGTGCCCGGCGGACACCGCAACACCGGTGACCGCGACGATGATCGGCAATCCGGTCGCCGAGTAGAGCGCTATCTGCGCCCGCTCACCGGTGGACAGCGGCGGCTCGTTGCCCGAGTTGCCGCGGTCCCATCGGGTGGAGATGAACACCGGGAATCCGCGGACGATCAGGATCATCAGGATGAAAGCGACAAGGAGTCCGGGCTTGCTTGCCACGGCCGAGACGTCGATCGTCATGCCCGAGGTGATGAAGAAGATGGGGATCAGCAGTCCGAAAGCGATCCCGTCGAGCTTGTGTTCGAAGATCTCGTCGCCGTCGGGAAGGATGCGTCGCAGGATGAAACCGGCGGCGAATGCGCCGAGGATGGTGTCCAGGTCGAATGCGTAGGCCAGTGCCATCAACCCGACCAACAACAACATGGTGATCCGGACGGTGGTCTGCGCGGTGGTGTGCGAACCCGCTGAGATCAGGTTCGTCAGCCAGCGTTGGCGCTGTAGCAACTTCTCGGTCAGGAGCCATACCGTCACTGCGGCAATTGCGAAGACCGCGAGCACGATTGCCGATTTCAATGATCCGCGTGCGCCCAGCAGTACCGCCATCGCGATCACCGGACCGAGTTCACCGAACGCGCCGTGGTTCAGGACCGTCTGGCCCAGTCGTTTGTTCAACATCCCGGTGTCGCGCAGGATCGGCAGCAACGTGCCAAGGGCGGTGGAGCACATGGCAATCGCCACCGCACTCTCGGCGGTGACCAGGGTGGTCATGCCGATGCCGAACGTGATCGCGAAGGCGAATGCCAGGCAGCAGATCCACGTGTAGAGCGCTCGGCGTCCTTCCCGGCCTGCCACCTCGGAGGTCTTGATCTCATAGCCGGCGAGCAGGAACAGCAGTCCGAGACCGAGTTCGCGGAGCAAATCGATCGCTGACCCGTCGGTGGCGAAATCGAGGGCGTGAGGGCCGATCAGGATGCCGCCCACCAGCAGGATGACGACTTCGGGGATTCGTCTTCCGGGTATGAGACCGGCGATCAACGGGGCCAGGACCGCGATCAGCAGAATCCAGAACAGCGACGTGGCCACCGTTGCCGTCACGTCAGTTCCCGTCCCCGGTCGATGGTCAGTGACTCGGCCGCGGCTCTGATCTCGGCGGGAATGGCAACCGGCACACGATCGTCGCGGTCGACGTAGACGTGCACGAAGCGGCCGGTGGCAGCGGGTCTGAGACTGCCGTCGGCCTGCTCGGCGAAGATGGCCAGCGCGTAGACCACGCTGCGGTTGCCGAGTCGCTCGATCGAGATCCCGACCCGGAGCAGATCCGGAAAGGTGAGCTCGCTCAGGAACTTGCACGATGTCTCGGCGACGATCCCGATGGCGGGCAGCAGCCGAATGTCGGTGCCCGTGGCCGACATCAGCCACGCGTTCACCGCGGTGTCGAAGTAGGAGTAGTACGTGACGTTGTTGACGTGGCCGTAGTGGTCGTTGTCGTCCCAGCGGGTCGGCATCGGCCAGAGCACGGGATAGTCCTCGGGAACGGGGGTTCCGGATGTGGTCACTGTCCAGCCTCTCTCGCGGCGAATGCCTCGTTGCAGACTACGAGGTGCATAGTGGTGGGGTGCATCGTGGTTCGGGCATCGCCAAGTGAGAAAGGGTTGACGTGAAGATCTGGGGCGCGGTCCTCGAGGAGATCGGTCGGCCTCGGCCGTATGCGGAATCGACTCCCATCGTCATCCGTGAGCTCGATCTGGAACCACCGGGACCTACCGAACTGCTGGTGCAGATCGAGGCGGCAGGTATCTGCCATTCGGACCTGAGTGTGGTGGACGGCAATCGCGTCAGACCCGTCCCGATGCTCCTCGGGCACGAGGCGGCAGGGATCGTTCGTGAGGTCGGGCCCGCCGTCACCGGATTCGCGGTCGGGCAACGAGTCGTCATGTCTTTTTTGCCGCGCTGTGAGGACTGCGAGGGTTGCGCGGCCGGCGGCCGATTACCTTGCAGGCCCGGCAGTGCCGCGAACAATGCCGGTGAACTCCTCGCCGGTGGCCGACGCGTGACCGATCAGGGTGCGCTGGTGCATCACCATCTCGGGGTCTCCGGGTTTGCCGACCACGCCGTCGTGGACGCAGCATCGGCTGTTGTTGTGGGAAACGATGTTCCGCCGGATGTCGCGGCTGTCCTGGGCTGCGCGGTCCTGACGGGCGGCGGTGCGGTCCTGAATGCGGCGAACCCCACCATGCGCGACTCGATCATGATCGTCGGGCTCGGTGGGGTCGGGATGGCGGCACTCATCACCGCTGTGGCGCAGCGTGTTTCACGGATTGTCGCAGTGGACATGGTGGACGAGAAACTGGAACACGCACGCCGGCTCGGCGCGCACGAAACCTATACGCCACAGGCGATCGCCGAGCAGGGGATCAAGGCGACGTATGTCATCGAATGTGCGGGGAGCGCAAGGGCTTTCGAGACCGCGTTCGCGGCAACGGCAGCCGGTGGGACCACGGTGACCGTGGGCCTGCCCGCACCCGACGCCATGGCAAACATTTCACCGCTGACGATCACCGCCGAAGCTCGGACGGTGGTCGGCAGCTATCTGGGCTCGGCCGTGCCTCGTCGGGACATCCCCAGGTACGCGCAGATGTGGCGCGATGGACTACTGCCGGTCGAAGAGTTGATCTCATCGCGAATATCCTTGTCGGACATCAACTCGGCGATGGATCAGCTTGCCGACGGCAAGGCCATCCGTCAGGTCATCACCTTCGACTGACGGGGGATCTCACCGGCGCCGGAACAATTCGGCCGGTCGACCGGTATCTGCTGACGACCGCTGCCCGGTGCCCTCGAGTTGTCCGATGAACCGGCGGCGGAAGGTGTCCTTGGGGAAGGCCTCGGAGAAGATCGTCTCGTACAGTCGGCGTAGCTCCAGCAGGGTGAACTGATCGGGCAAGAGGTTGTCCGGGTCGGGTAGCGGCCAATAGCGTTGGCGCAGATCGGCAACCGCCTGGGCGACCATGTCGCCGTGATCGAAGGCCAACGTTTCGTCGGCCACGCCGTCGGTGACCGTGACCAGATCGACGGTCTCGGGCAATCGATCGTGGGCGATGGCAGCGCTGTGCGCCATGGACAGAACCCATCCGCGATCGTCGCGGTCCGGGTCGTCGTACATACCGAGCTGGTGGAACTCGAGGTCAATGAGGCGGGCTTTGGTTCGTAGGGCCCGTCCGGCAGCATCTCGCAGCGTCTCGCCCGGGTGTAGGAATGTGCCCGGTAGCGACGGTCCACGGTCGGAGTCGACGGTCACCACACAGAGCTGATCGTCCCGCACGGTCAGAACCGCCACATCAACCGCCACCGATGGCCGTGTGTAGTCGTCAAGGGTCTTGCCCTCAGAATCTCGCCACACCATGCCTTGCACATTAGCTCATTCGTGCGCTAATCTTTAGCTCAATATTGATCTAACTGAGGGCGAGGGTCTGATGACGCTGATCGAACAACACTTGACCGAAGTGCAGAGGGATCGCTGCGCCGGAGTACTCGCCGGGACCGCGGCCGGTGACGCTCTGGGTGCCGGCTACGAATTCACCTATCCCACAGCGGATACGCCGATATTCATGAAGGGCGGTGGGACGTTCAACTGGGCACCGGGGGAGTGGACGGACGACACGTCCATGGCGCTCTGTGTAGTGGAAGGGCTTTCGCTCGGGCAGGCCGACCTCGACGCCATCGCTGCCGGATTCATGCGATGGTATCGATCGAATCCGCCGGACATCGGCAATCAGACGCGCACTGTCCTGTCGGCTCGCGCCGTGAATGCCGTGGAGATGGCCGCCGCAGCCGCGACGTTGTCCGGGCGTACCGGCGGTAACGGGTCGCTGATGCGGACCGCGCCGGTGGCACTGGCATTCCTCGACGACCTCGAGGCCTGTATCGAAGCCGCCGGCGCCATCAGTGACCTCACGCATTGCGATGTACGTGCCCGCGAGGCGTGTCAGATGTGGAGTGCAGGCATCCATCACGCGGTGCTGACCGGTTCGACCGGTGGCGTGCGCAAATTCTTGGACAATGCTCCGGCATCGACCAGCGATTACTGGGCGCCACTGCTCGACATTGCCGAAACCGGCTCGCCCGCAGACTTTCCCAACAACGGATGGGTCGTCCACGCCCTACAGACGGCCTGGTGGGCGATCAACAGGTCCGGCGGTGATCTGCCGCAGACACTCGAATTGTGTGTTCGGGCCGGCCATGACACCGACACGACCGCCGCGATAGCGGGCGGGTTGGTCGGCGCCTGCCGCGGAATCTCCTCGATCCCCGCCGATTGGCTCGAGGGCCTACATGGGTACCCGGGAGCAAGGGCCGCAGATCTGTGCGCACTCACCGACAAGATCCTCGACACGAACTCGCAGGAGGCAACATCATGACCGTCATCGACGTCACCCAGGGTGACATCACCAAGGTTCGCGCAGACGCCATCGTCAACGCCGCGAACTCCTCGCTGCTCGGCGGCGGGGGCGTGGACGGCGCCATACATCGCGCAGGTGGGTCTGAAATTCTCGACGAATGTAGGTTTCTGCGCGCAACCACCCTTCCGAACGGTCTCGATGTGGGAGCCGTGGTGGCAACCGGTGCCGGGAAGTTGCCTGCGCGGTGGGTGATTCACACCGTCGGGCCTCGGTATTCCAGACAAGAAGACCGATCTGCGCAGTTGCGGAGTTGCTACCAGCGCAGCCTCTTGCTGGCTCGGTCATTGGGGGCGTCGTCGATCGCGTTCCCGTTGATATCGGGTGGGGCCTACGGGTGGCCCGTCGACGATGCGGTGGCCCAGCAGGTCCGCGCGATCAAGACGGCCGACGTCGGCGTCGATATCGTCACGCTCGTCGCGTACTCCCGCGAGATCGCCGAGATGACCCGGCGCCTTGTCGGCTGAAGGTAGGGGGTAAAGACCGATCGCCCGCTCGGTCCGGTACGGTCGGATGTGCGTTGCGTCACAGGCGTGGGGTTCGGTGTTCGAGGTGGTCGGAGTCAGACGGCCAGAGAAGGGGAGCCAATGAGGCGGTATGCACTACGCAAGAAGACCGGTGAACTCGATCCCGAGCGGGACTTCGAGCAGATCAACCGGCTCTTGGCCACGGTCGAGTTTCCCTGGGATATAAACCAGGCGTTGAGCTTTGCGCTGTTCCGCACCTATGCCGTGCCGTCGGTCGGTCAGTTGTTGTTCGACACCGGCGAGTTCACCGAGCGGGTCCAGAAGCGCTACGACGACACCACGCTGCTTCTCGATGCGGTTCTTGAACACGGTTTCGACAGTGTCGAGGGACGCAACGGGATTCGCCGGGTGAACCAGATGCACGGCAACTACGACATCTCGAACGACGACATGCGATATGTCCTGGCGACATTTGTGGTCACGCCGGTGCGGTGGATCGAGCAGTACGGATGGCGTCAGCTCACCCACAACGAGGTGGTCGGCGCAACGAACTACTATCGGCGCCTGGGAACACTGATGGGGATCAAGGACATCCCCGGCAACTACACCGAGTTCGCCCGGTTCCTCGATGAATACGAGGCCACGCACTTCGCCTACAACGCCGGTGCCCGCAAGGTCGCCGATTCGACCTTGGACCTGATGACCACCTTCCCGCCGAATGACAAGGCGCCGAAGTGGTTGATCAACATCTTCGCTCGATCACTGATGGACGATCCGCTACTCGACGCGTTCGGCTACCGGCACCCGCCGCGGCCGGTTCGGGCACTGTCACGGGCGGCACTGAAGGCGCGCGGTGCTCTGGTGCGCTTCTTCCCGGTTCGCAAGCAGCCGATCCAGGCCCGCGATCTGCCCAACATCCGGACGTATCCGGAGGGCTACCAGCTCCAGGACCTCGGTACCTTCCCGCGTGGATGTCCGGTGGCACACGGTGATTCGGCCGAGGTGGTGTCGACGTCCGGTCGGTGACCCTGGAAACTGTCGAATACCGGGCGGCGGAGGGCTATTCGCCCTCGGCGCCCCAATATTCGCCAGGTTTCAGGGACGTCAGACGAAGCCGGCGACCCGATGGGGTTGGTATGGCTCCTCGAGGTAGCTGACCTCGGCCTCGTCGAGAGTGAGATCCAGTGCGCTCACCGCGTCGCTGAGGTGTGTGGGTCTGGTGACTCCGACGATCGGTGACGTGGTGCGATCGGCCACCCAGGACAGGGCGACGGCTGCGGGCGCGACACCGCGGGTGGCGGCGATCTCCAGTACGCGTTCCACGATCACCTTGTCGTCCTCGGAATACAGGGATGCACCGAATTCGTCGGTGGCGGTGCGTGCGGTTTGTTCGTCCCATGGTCGGGTCAGACGACCTCTGGCCAGTGGGCTCCACGGAATCACGCCGATGCCCTCATCGGCGCAGAGGGGCAACATCTCTCGCTCTTCCTCGCGGTAGATGAGGTTGTAGTGGTCCTGCATGGAGATGAACCGAGTCCATCCGCCGAGTTCGGCGGTGTGCAGTGCTTTCGCGAATTGCCAGGCGTACATCGAAGACGCGCCGATGTAGCGGACCTTGCCGGACTTCACCAGGTCGTGCAGCGCTTCCATGGTCTCTTCGATCGGGGTCTGGTAGTCCCAACGGTGAATCTGGTAGAGGTCGATGTAGTCGGTTCCGAGGCGGCGCAGGCTGTTGTCGACCTCGGCGAGAATTGCCTTGCGTGACAAGCCGGCTCCGTAGGGTCCGGGGCGCATCCGGTTGAAGACCTTGGTCGCGACCACCACGTCTTCGCGTGATGCGAAGTCGGCCAGGGCCCTGCCGAGAATCTCTTCGCTGCTGCCGAGGGAGTACATGTTTGCGGTGTCGAACGTGGTGATCCCGGCCTCAAGGGCTGCCTTGATGATGCCGCGGCTCGCTTCTTCGTCGAGCGTCCAGGCGTGCGTGCCCTGGCCGGAAGTTCCAAAACTCATGCAGCCCAATGTCAGAGCCGAAATCTTGAGGCCGGAATTGCCGACGTTCATATACTCCATCAGGCCATTGTCCTAGATCGTGTCAGGGAACGCTGAGGAGTCCGTGCAGCACCACTCGTGCAAACTCTTCGGCCTGCGCTGCGTCGAAGGGTGCCGAACCGGTGATCAGCCGTAGCGCCATCGGCCCGAACAGCACTTCGCCCACCACATAGATGTCGTTGCCGGGGTGCACTTCTCCCCGCTCGACCGCGCGTTGCCACAGTGTGGCGGTGAGCTCTCGGCGGCCGTCGAGGTAGTACCGCTTGAAGTAGTCCGCACCGGCCTCGTCGTCGACGCAGGCGGCCAGGAGTTGGGTGAATACTCTGCCCCTGGGGGTGGCGTAGAACATGCTGACGTTGCGGACGTGCTCGGTCAGGTCGTCGACGATGTTGCCCGTGTCGGGTATGGGCAGGGCGTCGCGGACGGCGAGGCTGAACGCTTCGGCGGCAACCGCGATCCGGCTCGGCCAGTGCTTGTAGATCGTCGCCTTGCTGACTGTTGAACGTTCGGCGATCGCGTCGATCGTGGCGGCACGGAGCCCGCCCTCGGCCAGTAGTTCCTGGGTCGCCGTGAGCACGTCGTTGTGGCATTTGATGCTGCGAGCGCTGGACAGGGCAGGCGACCCTGCAGGTGCGCCCGCTTCAGTACTGCTTGACATCCGTCCTTGCTCCTTAAGTATCCAAAACTGAAGTGAACTCATAGTTCACCACGGCCATGCTGTTTTGTATACCAGAAATGGGGCGTTGTGGTGCAGTTCTCAGTTGTGCCGGGTCCGCTTCGGACGGTCCATGGGCCTACGGCGTCATCTTGGAATCTTTGGCGGCGAGAAGTGCGGATCCGGTGAGTGGAATCAGTGCCAGGGCCAGCACCGCCATCGACAGCGTCCATGAACCGGTGATGTCGTGCAGCGCGCCGATGGCCAGCGGGCCGATGGCGGCCAGGCAGTAACCGACCGATTGGGCCATCCCGGAGACCTGGCTTGTCTGGACCGTGCTCGAGCTCCGTAGAACCATGAACAGCAGCACCAGGCTGATGGCGGCACCCGGTCCGCTCGCGATGAGCATGACCCATAGGACGGTGAGCACGTCGGTGGTCACCAGGCCGATGAACCCGATGGCGCAGATACCGCAGAAAGCGAGCGTCAACACCCTCTGGTCGCGGAATCGAACCGCGATGATCGGAGCCACCAATGCCATCAGGAGGGCAGCGGTCTGGGCCAGGGCCAGCATTCCACCGGCGGCGGCCTTCGAGGTCCCCCGGTCCATCAGATACTCGGGCAGCCACGCGGTGAAGGTGTAGAAGATCAGTGATTGGGATGCCATGAAAACCGTGATCGCCCAGGCGATCTTGTTCCGCCACAGAGATGCCGGCAGCGGCGTGGTGCTGATCCGGTGGATGCGGGACAGCTGCGGTATCCACAAAACCAGGCCCAGGGCCGCAAGGAGCGCCCAGCTACCCAGCGCAACCCGCCAGTTCTCGTCGACGGTGGTGTAGATCGGCACTGTCAGGCCGGCTGCCAGCGCCGCACCGCCGGACAGTGTCATCGAGTAGAGGCCGGTCATCAGCCCGGAGCGATGCGAGAAGTCACGTTTGATGAGCGCAGGCAGGACGACGTTGCACATACCGATGGCAATGCCTGCCAGCGCGGAACCGGCGAACAGGGCAAACATGTTGGGGACCATGCGCGCCACGATGGCGCCACAGAGCAAGGCCATGGCCACGAATATCGTGCGTTCGATGCCGAACCGGGCAGCGATACGCGGTGCTATCGGCGCGACCAGGCCGAAGCAGAGCACCGGCAACGTGGTGAGCAGGCCTGCCGCTGCGCTACCGAAGCCCTCGGACACCTTGATGTCGTCGATGAGTGGTCCGACGGCGACCACCGCAGGCCTCAGGTTTGCCGCGACCACCATGATCCCCAGTGCCGTGAAGATCGTCGCTGTTCGTCCCGTCGACCCGGTTTTCGGCGATTGGTTTGACGTGGATGTGGGCGTGGATGTCATGACAGCACTTCGATCGACCGGTCGAGGTAGTGGTCGACGGCGGCGAGGGCGGCGTTCGAATCGCCCTTGCTGATCGCCTCGACCACCTCGGCATGTCCGGTGGGATGGGGGTGGGCGTCGACGTCGGCGGCGATCAGCGTCGCGTGTGTACGATCCATGACCTCGACCAGCCCGTTATACATCTCTGATAACAGCGAATTGCCTGCTGCGGCAACCAAAGTGGTGTGGAATGCGATGTCTGCGTCGATGTAGCGCTGTAAGTTGTTGTCCTCGAAGGCCGCCCGCATCTCGATGAGCAGGTCGCGAAGCGTCTGCACCTGATCGTCGGTGCGATTGTGTGCCGCTGATTGGGCGGCCTCACGTTCGAGTGCGCGGCGCACCTGCAGCAGCTCGAGGACCTCGCTGCTCGACACGCATCGAGCGATCGCCGCGGCCAACAGGTTTCGGCTACGGACGTACGTTCCGTCCCCGCGCCGGGGCTCGAGGAATCCGGCGTGCTCCAGAGCGCGCACGGCCTCCCGGATGGTGTTGCGTCCGACGCCCAGCTGCTCCACCAATTCGGGTTCTGCCGGGATGCGCGAACCCACCGGCCAGTCGCCGGTTCTGATGAGCTCTTGCATGCGCTCGACCACAACCTCACTGGTGCGGCGGGGACGCTCGATCTGCGTGGACATGGAAAGAACCTAACATCCCATGTTTGGTCGCACCATCGGGGCGCGGCGGGGGTCAGTCGCCTTCGACGTTGCTGTCCAGGGAGAACATCGACAGGGCGGTGAAGATGGTGAGCCGGCGGTCGGGTTCGTTCATGAACGGCCCGGTGACCGCTTCGATCCGGGCGATCCGGCTGCGCAACGTGTTCGGGTGCACGAACAGCTCGCGGGCGGATTCGGCGATGTTGCAGTCGGTGGCACGCAGAACCCGCAAGATCCGGCGCTGGTCGAGGCCGTCCGGTGTCTCGTCAGCGACCGAGCCCAGAGTCTCGCCGACAAATTGTCGCCGGGCGTGCTCGGGGAGTTGGTAGAGCACGCCGAGGACGCCGAGATCCCGGTAGGCCGTGACGCGGTTGATCGCGCCGATGCGACGGCCGACGGCCACCGCCCGGACCGCCTGCCGAAACGCGCCGGGATAACTGCGCGCGTTGTCGACGGGATCGCCGGCTCCGATCGCCAGCGGAACCTGAACCCCGCGATACAGGGCCCGGGACAGCGCATCGAAATCCGTTGTCGCCTTGATCATCACAACCAGCACGCCTTCGTTGACGATGGTGATCGCGTCGGCGTCGAACCGGGTTGCCACCGGTGCCAGCGTGGCCTTCAGGTCGTGCAGGCCACTCATGTCCACCGCGACGCCGAAGGGCTCGATGGCCAGACACACCACCGGATGCCGGGGGAAGAGGGAGAGGCGTCGGCCTTTGCGAAGTCCGGCTTCGCGCTGGACGAGGTCGTCGCCGAGGATGTTCTTCAAGTTACGGGCGATTTCGATGGCGGCGTCGTCGGATTCGGTGTCCCGCAGTTTCACGTGCAACCCGACGACCGGCACGAGACCTTCCAGCATTGCGGTCTCGGCCGCGGTGAGGCCGGTATCCCTGATGATCTCCAGGGCCGGGCCGCTGCGGGGGATGGGGGACAACGGAAATACCGCGACGGGGGTGACGGCCGGGCGGGCGAGCGCAGCGGGCGACTCACTGAGGCGGACCGTGGCGCGCAACCGCGCCCCGATGGCGTCCAGAAAGCCCTCGAGGTTGTCGGCCCGGTGCAAGATCCGCAACAGTTCCGCTCCGGTCACCATGTCGTCGGCGGCAGGCGTGATCGACTGGGCTTGCAGTAGTCGTTGCAGGTGCAATGTCACATCGGCGCCGGTGTCGGGCACTGCGTTCCAGAGCAGACACACCTGCGCCCGGTCGGCCATCGTGACCGCCTGCTTGGGGGGATTGACCTGCCGGGCCGGATTCACCAGGATCGCGGACGGTTTCTTCACCACCAGGGGTCCCAGGACGGCCTGCAGATCGGGGAGCGGATCACTCGGCCGCGCCGGACTCCATTCGACAACCACCAGAACCCCGGCGAGTGAGACCAACTCGCGTGCGGCCTCGGCGTCGATGACCGACGTCACGACGGCCTCCCACTGCGACGGTGGTGTCGCGATCTGGACACCGGTCGCAACCGCCAATTCGGCGACGGTGGCCATCGGGCTCGACACGACATTCCTCCTCCGTGGGCCAGAAACCTGGCTGTGAGGCAGAGTAGTCGGGTGCTCTCCATTCCGTCTGTCGACCTTTCCGAGGCTGCCCGCGGCTCCCGGTCGCGGGCCCGGCAGATCGAACTGCTGGACACCGCGTGCTCGCGCAGCGGCCACGCCTACCTGGTCGGTCACCAGATCCCGACTGCACTGCTCTCCGACATGTACTCGATGACCCGTCAGTTCTTTCTCCAGCCCGAACGCCTGAAAGAGGCCGTGGCGCAACCGGCCCCTGACCAGGTGCGTGGCTGGTCGGGTTCGGGATCGGAGGGCATGACGTACTCGATCGGGGAAGAGTCACACGGCGACCTCAAGGAGAAGCTGGACATCGGGGCGGTCGACGCTCCGGTGCTCGGTGAACCGGGGGCGGGGCCGATGGCGTACCCCAACCTGTGGCCGAATGTCCCGGAAGGATTCCGGCCGGTCTGGGAGCAGTACTACCGACACATGCAGCGGGTCAGCGGTGAACTGATATCCATGGCCGCGGAGGCGTTCGGTCTGTCGCCGGATTACTTCGTCCCACAGTTCGACACCGAACTGAGCATGCTGCGGGCGCTCTACTATCCGGCTCAGGCGCAGGCCCCGCTGCCGCATCAGTCGCGGGCCGGGATCCACACCGACTACGGCGCGTTCACGGTCTTGTCGGCCGAATCGACACCGGGTGGACTCGAGGTGCTCGGACCGCATGGTGAGTGGCTCGAGGTCTCGACCACGCCGGCCACGCTCGTGGTCCTCGTCGGCGACCTGCTGGCCGAGTGGACCGACGATCATTGGCCCGCCACACTCAACCGGACCGCCAACCCACCGAGGTCGGTGGCGCTGGACAGCGCCCGCCTGGAGTTCGCGTTCTATCAACATCCCAACGCCGATGTCGCGGTCTCGCCGCTTCGGGGCGGTGACCAGCAGTTCACCGACGCGCTGATCGCCGGCCGGCATCTCACCGACAAGTACACCCGGCAGACGACGTTCGGTCGACGCACCCGTCGGTGAGGGGCGCCGTGGTTTGTTACCGGCAGGATGACGCGTGAGTCGTTTGCGTAATCGAGTGTTACGCAGATGTTTCCCTTGGCCGCAGGTGACATCGACCCCGTGGATCTGTCAGCATCCCGAGCTCTTGTTGGTCGTACCTGTGGCGAAACAGACTTGAGGGGAGACGACGACAGGGAGCGAAAACATGTCTGTGGTGCCGGTGATCGACATTTCTGCGCTGTACGGCGATGACGACGAGGCGAAGGTGAAGGTGGCCGCCGAACTCGACCACGCCTGCCGTGAGATCGGCTTCTTCCAGATCAAGAACCACGGGATCGCGCAAGAGATCATCGACGGGATGTACCAGACCTCGGACGCGTTCTTCGGCCTGCCGGAGCAGGAGAAGCGGCGGGTTGCCCAACCCAGCCCGGATACGGTCCGTGGGTACTCGTCGATCGGTGAGCAGGCGTTCTCCTACAGCGAGGACGTACATCAGCCGCGGGATCTGCACGAGAAGTTCGATGTGGGTCCTGTCGACTTCGACAGCTCCGATCCGTACTTCTCGAAAGAGCATGCCGGACCCCACTTTCTTCCCAACCAGTGGCCGCAGCAGCCCGCTGCCATGGAGCAGGCCTGGACCACCTACTTCCGTGCGATGAACGAACTCTCGCGAAAGCTCATGAGCGCCTTCGCGCTTGGGCTCGGCCTGGACCCGGACTACTTCGTCGACACCATCGACAAGGACATCTCCATGCTCCGTGCCATCAACTACCCGCACATGACCACTGCGCCGCAGCCGGGACAGATGCGGGCAGGCGCGCACACCGACTACGGCAGCCTGACCATCGTGCGGCAGGAGGAGGCGCCCGGCGGGCTGGAGGTCTTCACCAAGGACGGTGACTGGATCCCGGTGCCGGTGGTGCCCGACGCGCTGGTGGTCAACATCGGAGACCTGATGGCGCAGTGGACCAATGATCTGTGGACCTCGACGCGCCACCGGGTCCGGACCCCGCATCCCGACGCCGACGGGAACACCCGCCGGATGTCGTTGGTGTTCTTCCACCAACCCAACTACGACGCCATGATCGAATGCCTGCCCACCTGTGTTGCCGAGGGCGGCGAGCCCCGGTATGCGCCGATCAGTTCGGGTGACCACCTCACCTCGAAGTTCGCCAAAACGATTGTGCTGAGCCCGTCCTGATGTCAGCGGGTGCGGTGGGGTCATTCGAGATCGAGCTCGCCCGGACCGGTGCGGTGGTGACCGTGCCCGCGCATCGCACCGCGCTGGCCGTGGTACGCGAGGCGGTACCCGCCGCCGAGTTCAACTGCCTGCAAGGGGAGTGCGGGGCCTGCGTGGCGACCGTCCTCGACGGCGTTCCCGATCACCGGGACACGGTGCTCTCCGAGCGGGCCAAAACCGCCGGAAAACGAATCATCCTGTGTGTCAGCAGGTCGCAGACACCACGCCTGGTGCTCGACCTCTAGAGAAGTGAGTAACCACATGAGCGTTGGTCTGTCTTTTGCCAGTGTGCTGGCCAAGGATTTCGCCGGCCTGGCGGAGTTCTACAAGGAGCTACTCGGTCTCGATGAGGTGATGGAGTTGCGCTCAGAACACTTCCGGGGCTTGATGATCGGCGACACCATCCTCGGATTCAGCGCCCACACCGCCTACGACATGCTCAATCTGGTTGCACCCGAGGAAGGTCGTGCAGGCGTCAGCAACTTCCTGACCTTCGAGATGGACGACGACGCTCAGGTCGATCGACTCACCACAGCGGCCGTTGCGGCAGGTGCGACCTGCGTCAAGGAACCGGGACGAACCTACTACGGCGCCTGGCAGTCGGTGCTCCTCGATCCCGAGGGCAACGCGTTCCGGCTCAACCATCTCGAACTCGAATCCCACAACTGAACAACCGACCCAGCGGCCTTCTCCGGCCGCGATTCCTCGACAGCGGAGTCGAACCCCCTCCCATCGCATCTCCTCACGCACGCCCCGCGTGCGCTGAAAGGAACCACCAAATGTCCTTATTCGAGTGGCAGGTCAAGACCGGTGACTCCGTTGTCGCACCGCATGAGCGGCTGAGTTGGCCGCGGACCGTGGGTATCGGCCTGCAGCACGTGGTCGCCATGTTCGGTGCCACGTTCCTGGTCCCGGTCCTCACCGGATTCCCGCCGGCCACAACGCTGCTGTTCTCCGGCATCGGCACGATCCTGTTCCTGCTCATCACCCGCAACCGGCTGCCCAGTTACCTGGGGTCGAGCTTCGCGGTGATCGCACCCACCATCGCCGCGTCGACATCGCACGGCCAGTCCGGTGCCCTCGGTGGCATCGTGGTGGTCGGTGCATTGCTGACGATCATCGGCGTCGTCGTGCATTTCGTCGGGATCGGCTGGATCGAAAAGCTGATGCCGCCGGTGGTCACCGGCTCGATCGTCGCACTCGTGGGCTTCAACCTGGCGCCCGTGGCCAAGAGCAACTTCGAGACCGAGCCCGTCACCGCGTTCATCGTGCTGGCAATGTTGCTGTTGTCGCTGGTGCTCTTCCGTGGACTGCTCGGCCGGTTGGCGATCTTCCTCAGCGTGGTGATCGGCTATTTCATCGCCCTGGTGCGGGGTGAGGTCGACACCGACCCCATCGGCGCCGCCGACTGGGTCGGCCTGCCCGACTTCACCGCCCCGACGTTCCACCTGTCGGTGCTGCCCATGTTCATCCCGGTGGTGCTGGTCCTGGTTGTCGAGAACATCGGTCACGTCAAATCCATCAACACCATGACCGGCATCAACAACGATCACCGGATCGGAAAGGCCCTGGCCGCAGACGGTTTGGCCACAGTGCTCGCCGGCAGCGGCGGCGGCTCGGCCACCACCACCTACGCCGAGAACATCGGTGTGATGGCAGCGACCAAGGTCTACTCGACCGCGGCCTACTGGGTTGCCGGCGCGGCCGCCATCCTGCTCGGCCTCTCGCCCAAGGTGGGTGCGGTCATCGCCTCGATCCCGCCCGGTGTCCTCGGCGGCGTCACCGTTGCCCTCTACGGTCTGGTCGGCATCCTCGGTGTGCACATCTGGGTGACCAACAAGGTCGACTTCTCCAAGCCGATCAACCAGTTCACCGCAGCCATCGCGCTGGTCATCGGCATCGCCGACTTCTCATGGACCATCGGGGATCTCAGCTTCGGCGGCATCGCGCTTGGTGCCATCTCCGCCGTCGTGGTCTATCACGTGATGCGCCTGATCGGCACCTGGCGCGGCACCGTGGATGTCGATTCCGTACCGGAGAGCACCGAGCCGATCGATCCGAATGCTGTTGATTCGAACAATGTGGCCGGCGAGCCAGACAAGGACCCGGACGAACAACTCGCAGGAAAGCAGGGAATCTGATGGAAACAACCCTCATCCGTGGCGGCACGGTGGTCTCGTCCACCGGCAGGCAACTCATCGATGTGTTGATCGACGGTGAGACCATCGTGGCACTGATCGAGCCGGGCGCTGCGACGTTCGGTACCGACCTCGCCGCCAACGTCGACACCGTTATCGACGCCACCGGCAAGTACGTGATCCCTGGTGGGGTCGATGCCCACACCCACATGCAGATGCCGTTCGGTGGGACCGAGGCCTCTGATACGTTCGAAACCGGTACGCGTGCTGCGGCATTCGGCGGGACGACCACGATTGTCGATTTCGCCATCCAGACGCCGGGTGAGCAACTGCAGGACACCCTGGCCCAGTGGCACCAGAAGGCGGGTGGGCGCAGCGCCATCGACTACGGTTTCCACCAGATCATCGGTGACGTGAATGATCAATCCATCTCTGCGATGGGTGAATTGATCAATGAAGGTGTCACCAGCTTCAAGCTGTTCATGGCCTATCCCGGGGTCTACTACTCCAACGACGGTCAGATCCTGCGGGCCATGCAACGCGCAGCCGACACCGGTGCGCTGATGATGATGCATGCCGAGAACGGCATCGCCATCGACGAATTGGTGTCGCAGCACCTCAAGCGGGGCGAGACGTCACCGTACTACCACGGGGTTTCGCGGCCGTGGCAGCTCGAAGAGGAGGCCACACACCGAGCGATCATGCTGGCCGATGTCACGGGGGCACCGTTGTACGTGGTGCACGTGTCGGCTCGGCAGGCACTCGAACAGATTGCCACCGCCCGTGGTCGGGGCGCCAACGTGTTCGCCGAGACCTGCCCGCAGTATCTGTACCTCTCGCTCGAAGAACAGCTCGGCGCACCGGGATTCGAGGGTGCGAAGTGGGTGTGTTCGACGCCGCTGCGATCGCGGGCAGAGGGCCATCAGGACGAGCTGTGGAAGTTCATCCGGACCGGCGACGTCGCCGGGGTCGCGACCGACCACTGCCCGTTCTGCATGGTTGACCAGAAGGAGCTGGGCATCGCCGATTTCTCCAAGATCCCCAACGGGATCGGTGGGGTCGAGCACCGGATGGACCTGATGTATCAGGGTGTGGTGGACGGGCGGATCAGCCTCGAGAAGTGGGTCGAGGTCTGCTGCACCACACCGGCCCGGATGTTCGGCATGTACCCACGCAAGGGTGTCATCTCGCCGGGCGCCGATGCCGACGTCGTCATCTACGATCCGGCCGGCCACACCAGCATCGGGCTCGGCAAGACCCACCACATGAACATGGACTACTCGGCGTGGGAGGGATACGAGATCGACGGTGCGGTGCAAACAGTGCTCTCGCGCGGATCCGTGATCGTCGATGCGGGTGAGTATCTCGGAAAGAAGACCGACGGACGGTTTGTGCGACGCGAACTCTCGCAAAACCTCATCTAGAGCCGTCATCGCCAGCGATCGCCACGCAGTACGAGTAAATAGAATCGATAGGAGCACGACATGGACTTTGGTGTTGTCATGCAATGCAATCCGCCGGCATCACGCGTGGTCGAACTCGCCGTTGCGGCCGAGAACCGGGGCTTCACGTACGTGTGGACTTTTGACTCGCATGTGCTCTGGCAAGAGCCGAACGTGATCTACAGCCAGATCCTGGCCGCGACGCGCAACGTGATCGTCGGGCCGATGGTGACCAATCCGCTGACCCGGGACGCCACGGTCACGGCCTCGACGTTTGCGACGCTGAACTCGATGTACGGAAACCGGACCATCTGCGGCATCGGCCGTGGTGATTCCGCTGTCCGGGTGCTCTCGGGCAAACCGTCCACGCTGGCGATCCTGCGCGACAGCATCTCTGTCATCAAGGAATTGGGCAACGGACGCGCTGCCACCATCAACGACACCGAGATCCGGTTCCCGTGGGCCGCTCGTTCGCGGCTGGACGTCTACGGCGCCGGATACGGGCCCAAGGCGCTCGACTTGATCGGCGAGGTCGCCGACGGTTTCATTCTGCAACTGGCGGATCCGGCGATCGTGGAGTGGACGGTGAAGCGGGTGAAGGCCGCAGCGGAGGCTGCCGGACGTGACCCGGACGAGGTGAAGATCGTGGTGGCGGCCCCGGCGTATGTCGGTGATGACATTGCGCACCAACGTGATCAGTGTCGCTGGTTCGGCGGGATGGTGGGCAACCACGTCGCGGATCTGGTGGACAAATACGGCGGCGACGGGTCCGAGGTCCCGGCCATTCTCACCGACTACATCAAGAACCGGCAGGGTTACGACTACAACGAGCACGGTCGGGTCGGCAACAGCCACGCGGACTTCGTGCCGGACGACATCGTCGACCGCTTCTGCCTGCTGGGAACGCCGGAGCAGCACATCGCCCGGCTCGAGGAGCTGCGCGACCTCGGCGTCGATCAGTTCTCGATCTACTTGCAGCACGACGGCAAGGATCAGACCCTGGAAGCGTACGGAGAGAAGATCATTCCGGCGATGGCGCCGACTCTCGCCGCCCGCTCATAACCTTCCCAGACGAAAAGGATCCTTCGATGAGTTCTTCAGAATCGGCACCCGGCAATGCAGTTCGGGTCGCCGCCAATACGGCCACGGACAGCGCCTTCATCGACGACTTCACCACCATGTCGACCTTCGGTGCGACGGCGGCCAATGGGGTCGAGCGCCAGGCCGCCACCGAAGCCGACGGCGCGAATCGCCGATGGCTGGGCGGCTGGCTGACCGAGCGTGGTTTCACCGTGGCGTACGACCGGATCGGCAACATGTTCGGGTTGTACGAGCTGGTGCCCGGCGCGCCGTACGTGCTGTCCGGATCGCATATGGACAGCCAACCCCGTGGCGGTCGGTACGACGGCGCCTACGGTGTCCTGGCCGCGGCGCATGCGATGGATCGGCTCCGGCAGTACTACCTCGCCAATCCTGATGAGGCCGTCCACAACCTGGCCGTGGTGAACTGGTTCAACGAAGAGGGATCACGCTTCAAACCGTCGATGCAGGGTAGCGGTGTGTTCACCGGCAAGCTCGACCTGCAAGAAGCACTCGAGACCACCGATGTCGCCGGCATCTCGGTGGCCGACGCACTCGGTGAGCTGGACATGTTGGGGGACAAGGATGTCTTCACCACCGGCGAACACCACACGGCAGATGGTCTGAAGGTTGCCTCGTATGCCGAAATCCACATCGAGCAGGGCCGTGAACTCGACAAGGCCGGCGTGCTGATCGGTGTGGTGCCGTCGACCTGGGGTGCCAACAAGTACGAGATCTCGGTCATCGGATCTCAGTCGCATACCGGTGCGACCGCCATCGCGGACCGGCAGGACGCACTGTATGGCGCTGCGAAAGCCGTTGTGGCCCTGCGTGAACTGGCCGACGAATACGGCGAAGATCTGCACACCTCATGCGGCCAGCTGACGGTCTACCCGAACTCTCCCGTGGTGGTGGCCCGCGAGGTCCACATGCACCTGGATCTGCGGTCGCCGTCCGATGAATTGCTGGCCGAGGCCGATGTGAAGCTCAATCGTGCGTTCGCCGAGATCGAGGTCGCGGCCGACGTCGAGATCGAGCGACGGTTCGCCCACACCTGGAAGGGACATACGTACCAGCCCGAGGGCGTGGCGCTGGCAGAGAACGTGATCGAGGCGCTCGGGCACAGTCACATGCAGGTGCGGACCCGGGCCGGACATGACTCGACGAACATGAAAGACCTGGTCCCGACGGTGATGTTGTTCATACCCAGTGTCGACGGTGTCTCTCACGCGGAGAATGAATACACTCACGACACCGACCTCACGGCCGGTGTGGACGTTCTGACCGAGACCATCGGTCGCATGGTGGAAGGTGCCCTCTGATGGCAGATGACAACACGAGCTTCGGCGGCAATTCGCCGTTTGCCGACGCAGGCGAGCTGGACGCGGCCAAGACGGCGGGCCGCAAAGCCTACGAGCTGGACCGGGCGCACGTATTCCACTCGTGGTCGGCGCAGGCACAGCTGAATCCGATGACCATTCTGGGGGCGTCGGGATCGTATGTCTGGGACGGCGAGGGCAATCGGCTGATCGATTTCTCGTCGCAGATGGTCAACACCAACATCGGCCACCAGCACCCCAAAGTTGTTGCGGCGATAGCTGAGCAGGCGAACAAGCTCTGCACCATCGCACCGTCGCACGTCAACGATGCGCGTTCGGAGGCTGCGCGCCTGATCGCCGAGCGGACCCCCGGTGATCTCGACAAGGTGTTCTTCACCAACGGCGGCGCCGATGCGGTTGAGCATGCCGTGCGGATGGCACGCCTGCACACCGGTCGACGCAAGGTGCTCACCCGCTACCGTTCGTATCACGGGGGTACCGATACCGCGATCAACATGACCGGTGATCCGCGGCGCTGGCCCAACGATTACGCGTCGGCCGGAGTGGTCCATTTCTTCGGACCCTTCCTGTACCGCAGCCAGTTCCATGCCGAAACCGAGCAGCAGGAATGTGAGCGTGCTCTCGAGCATCTCGAATCGGTGATCTCGATGGAGGGTCCGCAGACGATTGCCGCCATTGTGCTGGAACCGGTTCCGGGGACCGCAGGCATCATGGTGCCGCCTGCCGGCTACCTGGCCGGAGTTCGTGAACTGTGTGATCGCTTCGGCATCGTGATGGTGGCCGACGAGGTGATGGCCGGATTCGGCCGCACCGGAAAGTGGTTCTCCATCAACCACTCCGAGGTCATTCCAGATTTGATCACCTTTGCCAAGGGCGTGAACTCGGGATACGTGCCGCTCGGTGGCGTGGCCATCAACAACGAAATCGCCCAGACATTTGCCGATCGGCCGTACCCCGGTGGTCTGACCTACTCCGGGCATCCGCTGGCCACCGCGGCCGCCGTCGCGACCATCAACGCGATGACCGACGAAGGCATCGTCGAGAATGCCGCGACCATCGGATCAGACGTCCTGGGGCCCGGACTGGAGAAGCTCGCGGCGCAGCATCCCAGCGTCGGTGACGTGCGTGGTGTGGGTGTGTTCTGGGCGGTGGAACTGGTGAAGAACCCCGACACCCGCGAACCACTCGCGCCGTATGGTGGCTCGAGCCCGGCGATGGCGGCGGTACTCGCGGCATGCAAAACGGGCGGCCTACTACCTTTTGCCAACTTCAACCGGATACACATGGTGCCGCCGTGCACGGTCACCCCTGATGAGGTTGCCGAAGGCCTGCAGATCCTGGACGCGGCGCTGACAGTGGCCGATTCGTTCGTCGAGTAGACGGTTCGGCTCGCCGGTGACGCTGTCCGCCGGGACTAGTGTGTAGTCCTGGCGGATCAAGCGGTCCACAGAGCGGGAAGGCCGGTGGCGACGATGCCAAAGCGAAGTGCAGGGATCATGCTGTTCCGTCGTTCCGAGGCGGAGGCAGGCATCGAGGTCGAGGTCCTGATCGCACATCCGGGAGGGCCGCTGTGGGCGCGTAAGGATTCCGGCGCCTGGTCGATACCCAAAGGGTTGTACGACGAAGACGAAGAACCGCTGGCCGCGGCCCGTCGGGAATTCGTCGAGGAGGTCGGCCTCGCGGTTCCCGACGGGGACGTCATCGAGCTCGGGGAGATCAAGCAGCCGAGCGGAAAGCTGGTGACCGCCTTTGCGATCGAGTCCGACCTCGACATCACCGGCACGGTCAGCAACACCTTCGAGATGGAATGGCCACGCGGATCAGGAAAGATGCAGTCGTATCCCGAGATCGACAGGGTGGGGTGGTTCGACCTGGACGCGGCCCGGGACAAACTCCTGAAGGGTCAACGCCCGTTCCTGGACCGACTCCTCGAACACTTGTAGTCGCTTCAGGCGAAGCGCAGCACCTCGGCCTCGTCGAGGCGGGGGAGTCGGTCGAACCAGGCATCTTTGCCCGGATGGCCGATGTTCACCAGGAGCGTCGACTTCCAGCGGCCGTCGCCGAAGAACTCCGAATCGACACCGGCAGAGTCGAATCCGGCCATCGGGCCGGCGGTCAGACCCACGGAGCGCACGGCGAGGATGAAGTATCCGGCCTGCAGGGTGCTGCCGAATGTACCCATCGAGTTACGGGCGTCCTCGTTGGCGTCGAGCATGTCCTTCATCTCGGGCCGGAAGGGCAGCACAGTCGGGATGTGTTCGTGGTACGCCGAATCCATCGCCAGCACAGCGGTCACCGGTGCGCTGCGGACCTTGTCGACATTGCCTTCGGCGACGTGGGGGAGCAGGCGTTCCTTGGCTTCGTCGCTGCGGACGTAGAGGACTCGCAGCGGCTGGGTGTTGGCGGCGGTGGGAGGCCACTTTGCGAGTTCCCACACCTCTTTGAGTGCCTCGTCACTCACCGGCTCCGAACTGAAGGTGTTGGCGGTGCGGGCGTCGCGAAAGAGTAGTGCGCGCGCGTCTGCGTCGAGGGTGTGGATGGTGTCGGGCATATTGAACACTCCTGCATTTATAGGGACTTCTAAAATAGAAGCAGATAGGAGCGAATGTGGCAAACGGTATGCTGGGCCGATGCCCAGGGAAGTCGACATCACGCACGAGCCACGCGCCTGTGACGGCGCGCTGCGGTCGGCGTTCGCCCTGCTCGGCAAGCGGTGGAACGGGGTTCTGCTGGGCACCCTGATGCACGGTCCCGCAGGCTTCGCTGAACTACGCGCCGCGATCGGCGGAATCAGTGACTCGATGTTGTCGTCGCGGTTGGTCGAATTGGCAGACGCGGGTGTGATCGATCGGCAGGTCGAGGCAGGTCCGCCGGTGTCGGTGTCCTATCGGCTGACGCCGTCGGGCGAAGCGCTGTTGCCGATCCTCGACGAACTCGGGGCGTGGGCGTCGGAGAACCTGGAATCGTAGAATCCGGTCTCGTGCCGCACTAGCGGTTGTCGATGGTCCGGGAGACCTTGCGTAACAACGTGATCAGGGACGACCGCTCATCGGGGGTCAGTGTCGCCAGCATCGCCGTGTCGCGAGCGAGCCGTCGAGGAAACTGGGTGTCGACGAGTTCGTGTCCGGCATCGGTCAATTCGAGAAGGACTACTCGTCCGTCCCGCTCGGACTTCTTGCGCTGCAACAGGCCGAGGTCGCTGAGGCGTTCGCTGAGTTTGGTGATCGAGGCGCCGCTGAGCATGGTTGTCGACACGACTTCGCTGGCGCGCAGGGGGCGCTCCGACCGGGCGAGCGCCCCGAGAACGTCGAACTCGGAGCGGGTGATCGAGTGCGATTCCAGGTCCAGGTCGAGTTGATGGGCGAGCACAGCTGCGATGCGATTGACGCGGGCAACCACCTCGATGGGCTCGGTATCGAGGTCGGGATATGTGCGTGCCCATTCCTGGCTCACGCGCTCGACGACGTCGCTCGGGTTGGTCTCTGCGGTCACCGGATCATGGTAGGTCATGACCGCTATTTACTTTAGTAGTAAAATAGTTATAAAATACTTAGGTGTTGACAAGCGATTCCCTTTCCGAGCACATGACCCGTCGTCGTCATGCGCTGGTCCACTCTGCTTCTCCTCGGACCTGGCGTGATGCCGCGCTGACACTGAACCGCAGCAACGCGGCTATCTGGGTGCCGGTCCGAGTGGGTATCGCACTCGCGGTTGTGCTTGTGATCGGCGGTCTGGCCGGGCGGGTCGATATCGCCGGATTCGCCGCGTTGGGCGCTTTGACCTCGGCATTCTGCCGCGCCGATCCCTATCGCATCCGGCTGCCGCGGCTCGCGGTGACCGGCGGAACACTTGTCGTGTTCGTGGTGTTCGGAGGCATTCTCGGTGCCGCGGGGGCCTCGATGACGGTACAGATCGTGGGCATGTCGGTGGCTGCAGCCGTTGCCGTGTTGGTCATGGGTGCCTGCCGATTGGTCGGTCCCGGACCAGTGGTGATGATCTTCGCCGCGGCCGCTGCGGTGGGCTATGCGACGTCGGCGGGTGATGTGGTGGCCGCGACCGCGTCTGCGGCGATCGGAGTGACGATCGGAATCTGCGCGTCCCTGGCTCCGTGGCCGTTTTATGCGGTGCGGGGCGTCCGAAACGCCGGTGGCTCGTCGTGGGGGTCGGTGGGTGCGGATCTTCGCCGGATGGCCGAGCGAGAGCTGATTGCCTCGGCGGTCCGGGTGGCCCTGGCCTCTGCGGTGGCCGCCGGTGTCGCCTATGCCATCGGTCTGGCGCACCCGATGTGGGCGGCGATGGGCGCGATTGCCACGCTGCAGGGCATCAACTTTCACCTGACCGTGCATCGCGGTGTGCAGCGGTTGATCGGGAACGTGGTCGGCGGAGTGCTGGCCGCCGGACTGCTCGCGGTGCCGTTGGGTTATTGGGGCGCGGTGGTTCTCGTTGTGATCTTCCAGATCGCGGCGGAACTCCTGGTTGCCGTCAACTATGGACTCTGCTCGATGGCCGTGACCCCGATGGCATTGCTGCTCACCGCACTGGGTGCGGGTCTGACCCCGGATGCGGCGCTCGACCGGATGGCGGACACCGCGCTGGGGGTCGTCTTCGGGATCGTGATCGCGGCCCTGACCATCGCGCGCCATGACACCGCGCACCATGGCACCGCGCACCACGTGGCCGAGGTGACTACGGCGCGCTGATCCCGGTGGTCAGCAGCTGGGCGAGTTCGAGGTAGGCCTGTGAATCATCCAGCCCGACAGAACTTTTGACCTTGCGCTGCTGGATCCGGACCATGACGGCCGACGCCACATCGGCGACAAAAGCCGCGTGGACGTCGCGGACATCGCCGGCGGCAACACCTTCGCTGATCAGTTCGTGGACGCGATCTGCTGCCGCCCGGGTATTGCGCTCGTAGATGTCGCGGGCGGGTGGGAAGCCGGCAAGGTCTTCCATGAACTGTTCGTCGGCGGGCGCCAGTGCGGCACCGACCGCAGTCAGATAGGCGGTCAGCCTTTCGGTTGTCCCGGTAGCGTGCGCCACTGCCGCCTCGACCTCGGTGGTCGCGGCCCGGAAGAAGTGCACCGTCACCTCGCGGACGAGTTCATCCTTGCTGCCCGCGAGCGTGTACAGCGTCGACTTGGAGCAGTGCAGGCGCGCCGCGATCTGGTCGAGCGTCAGGTGGGCAAAGCCTTCGTGGAGGAACAGGGCCACCAGTTCGTCGAACAGCTGCGCACGCCGGGCAGTCGCGTGTGCGGGGGAAACGGTCGGAACCATCTAGTGATGGTACTGCGCGAGGGTCTGGAGTACTGTCGACGGTACTGAAGGGTGCGGCTCAGTACTGCTAAACGAGTCCGGCCAATGCCTGTCCCGACGATCGAAAAGGTGCCCGATGCCCGTCAACCGGCTGCTCCCCACTGAAGAAGCCCGCGACCTCGTCCAGCTGGCGAGCGACGTCGCGGACAAGGCACTCAAACCCATCGTCGACGAGTACGAGAAGGCCGAGAAGTATCCGGCCGAGGCCTTCGAGGTGCTCGGCCAGACGGGTCTGCTGAGCCTGCCGTACCCCGAGGAATGGGGAGGTGGCGGCCAGCCGTACGAGGTCTACCTCCAGGTACTCGAAGAGTTGGCGGCGCGCTGGGCCGCGGTGGCAGTCGCGGTGAGTGTGCACAGCCTGTCGTGCCATCCCCTCATGGCTTTCGGCAGCGACGAGCAGAAGCAGCGCTGGCTCCCGGAGATGCTCGGTGGTGAGAAGATCGGTGCCTACAGTCTTTCGGAGCCGCAGGCCGGTTCCGATGCCGCAGCCCTGGCCTGCAAGGCCACCGCCTCCGAGGGCGGTTACACGATCAACGGATCGAAGGCGTGGATCACCCACGGTGGTGTCGCCGACTTCTACAACCTGTTCGCCCGAACCGGCGAAGGGTCCAAAGGCATTTCGTGTTTCCTCGTCCCTGATGACACCGAGGGTCTGAGCTTTGGGAAGCCGGAAGAGAAGATGGGCCTGACGGCGGTTCCGACCACATCGGCCAGTTACGACAATGCGTTTGTGCCCGAAGACCGCCGCATCGGCGCCGAAGGGCAGGGCCTTCAGATCGCTTTCAGCGCACTGGATTCTGGTCGCCTCGGCATCGCGGCGGTCGCCGTCGGCATCGCGCAGGCAGCATTGGACGAGGCCGTCGCCTACGCGCAGGAGCGGCAGACGTTCGGCAAGAAGATCATCGACCACCAGGGGCTTGGCTTCCTGCTCGCCGACATGGCTGCCGCGGTGGATTCGGCCCGCGCCACCTACATCGATGCCGCTCGTCGTCGTGATGCCGGTGTGCCGTATTCACGGAACGCGTCGGTGGCCAAGTTGATTGCCACCGATGCGGCGATGAAGGTGACCACCGACGCGGTCCAGGTGTTCGGCGGCTACGGCTACACCAAGGATTTCCGCGTCGAACGGCTGATGCGCGAGGCCAAGATCACCCAGATCTTCGAGGGCACCAACCAGATTCAGCGACTGGTCATCAGTCGCTCGCTGGCGACCTAATCCCCGCAAACGCTCCGCTTATGCGAAGACGCTCCGCGTACATCTGGAGCATCTCCGTACAGGCGGAGCGCTTGTGTCAGGTCGGGAGGCCGACGTGAGCGCGGCGGTACACCAGGCCGGCGGCACCGACGAGTGGGGCGGTGTCGGACAGTCCGGCATCGGCAACCCGAACGCGTGAGATGTAGTCGAGTGGATGTTGCGCGACGACCTGTTCGATGAGCGGGATCAGGTCGGGTGTCACCCTCGCGAAGCCGCCGCTGATCGCCACCACGTCCAGTTGGATCAGTGCTGCAGCGCTGCAGATCGCCTGTCCCACAGCCTGCGCCACGCGGCGAATCGCGCGATGGGCGATCTCGTCATCGTTTCGATAAGACGCGGCCAGGTCTTCGCCGGTGGACCCCGTCCAACCCTCTGCGTTGGCCCAGGCGACAGTATGCGGCCCGGAGGCCACGGACTCGAGTGTGGTGCGGCTGCCGATACTGAGCTCGCCGGTGAAGCCGGACAACTGGATCTGCCCGATGTGGCCGCTGTTCCCGGCCAGTACCCGGCCATCGACGATGAAGCCGCCTCCGATACCGGTGGAGATCACCATGCCCAACAGGTTTTTCTCACCGGCTGCGTTGCCGATCCATTGCGCGGCCAGCACGATCGCCACGCCATCTCGATGGAAGTGGACGGGTATGTGGCCCAGCGTTTCTCGTATCCGGCCGGCAACCAGATCGCGTAGCGGGTAGTCGCGCCACTGCGGAATGTTGATCGGGGACAGGGTTCCGGCCCGCTCGTCCACGGGTCCGGCCGCTGCGATCCCGACGCCGATTACCTGTGCGTCCTCGGGCACGTGCGCGAGTGCATGATCGACAACCCGGATGACGTTGCTGCCGAGATGGTCGGGTGCGGATTGTGGACCGGTGCGGGCCCGACTTCGACCGGCCGCCAGCACGTTGCCGTCCGGGTCGACCAGTGCGGCTTCCACTTTCGTGCCACCGAGGTCGATCGCGAGGACCAGATCATCTGCCACCGATTCAGCCTAGTGGCCCACCCCTCCCCAGACGCTCCACCTGTGCGAAGACGCTCCAGAAATATGTGGAGCATCTTCGTATTACCGGAGCGTTTGGGGTTGTGCACAGGAGACGAAGTTGTCCACAGTGCGGACATCGAAGGGAACGCCGGCACTATCGGACGCGCCAGAATCGGATTCATGGGGGAATACGAGTTGAGCGCAGCGGGTCTGGTCTTGCGCCGCACGGCAACGTCGGCCGGGCACAACGACCACACGCTCCAGGCTGCAGTCCGGGCCGGGAGCCTGGAGCGGGTCTACCGGGGCATGTATGTGCCGAGTGGTCCAGGCAACGGCGTTCTGAGCCGCGAGGAGCGTGAAAGCCGATATCGATTCAAGGTTCTCGGGGCGGTCGACGCGGGGGAGGGCACCAAGGCGGTGAGTCACTGGTCCGCGGCAGCACTACTCGGGATGCCGACGTTCGACGCCGACCTGGATCGAGTGCATTTCACCGTGAACCGTGTCGGTGGCGGGCGAAATCGTGACCGGGCCTGCCGATTGCATGCCGCGTCGTGGCTGCCCGACGAGGTCATCGAACTCCCGGGACTCCTGGTGACCAGCCTCGCCAGGACGGCCGTCGACATCAGCCGTCTGGGCAGTTTCGAGCAGGCGCTCTGTGCCTGCGATGCGGCTCTTCGGATGGGTGTGTCCCGCGCCGGACTGGAGATGGTGCTCGCGCGGGCCGGTCGACGCAAGGGTGTGGGCAACGCCAGACGGGCGGTATCGCTCGCCGACAGTGCTTCGGAAAGCGTCGGCGAGTCGCTGTCGCGCGCCCGGATGTATGGCATGCCCGATATCCCGGTACCGCAGTTGCAGCCGGAGATCTACGCTCCCGCCGGTGAACATGTGGCGCGCACTGATTTTCGGATCAAAGACCATCTTCTCGGCGAGTTCGACGGTCAGGGTAAGTACATCCGATATCTTCGCCCGGGTGAGACGCCTGCGGATGCGGTATATCGCGAGAAGCGCCGCGAGGAACGCCTCAACGAACTCGGGTTTGTGGTCGCACGGTGGGGTTGGGACGACCTGATGCACCCCGAACGATTGCGCGAGATTTTGCGAAATGGGTTGCGGCGAGCGGGTTTGTAGTGATCCACTCCCGCAAACGCTCCGGTTGTACGAGGGTGCTCCACAAATATGTGGAGCACCCTCGTAGAGGTGGAGCGTTTGCGGTAGGGGGTTAGAGGCGTTCGATGATGGTGGCGTTGGCCATCCCGCCTGCCTCACACATCGTTTGCAGGGCGTAGCGGCCACCGGACTGCTGCAGTGCATTGGCCATGGTTGTCATGATCCGGGCACCGCTGGCGCCGAGTGGGTGACCGAGTGCGATCGCGCCGCCGTTGACATTGGTCTTGGCCAGGTCTGCGCCGGTGTCCTTGGCCCACGCCAGGACGACGGGGGAGAAGGCCTCGTTGACCTCGAACAGGTCGATGTCGGAGATGGTCAGGCCGGCCGCGGCGAGCACCTTCTCGGTTGCCGGGATGACGCCGGTGAGCATGTAGAGCGGATCGGAGCCGACCACCGAGAAGCTGTGCAGACGGGCGAGCGGCGTGAGTCCGAGTTCTGCGGCCTTGGCGCTGCTCATGATCAACACCGCGGCGCTGCCGTCGGAGAGCGGACTCGAATTGGCTGCCGTGATCTGCCATTCGATCTGCGGGAACCGCTCGAGCATCGCCGGGTGGTAGAACGCGGGCTTGAGTGTGGCCAATTGCTCGATGGTGCCGCCCGGGCGGATCATCTCATCGGTGCGCAGGCCGGCCAGGGGCACGATCTCCCGGTCGAACCTGCCTGCCTTTGTCGCCGCGACGGCCTTGTCGTGGCTCGACAACGCGAACTCGTCGAGTTCGGTCCGGGAAAAGCCCCAATCTGCCGCGATCAATTCGGCGGCCAGGCCCTGAGAGATCAGTCCGTCCGAGTACCGCTGCGAGAATCCGATGCCGGACGCGTCGACGCCGGGCCGGACATCGGACGCCATCGGCACTCGGCTCATCGACTCCACACCGGCTGCGACCACCACGTCCTGCACACCCGACATCACGGCCTGGGCGGCAAACGAGATCGCCTGCTGACTCGAACCGCACTGTCGGTTGATGGTGGTACCCGGAACCGATTCGGGGAAGCCGGCAGCCAGTGCGGCCTTGCGGCTGATGTTCTGGCCCTGCTCGTCGGCCTGTGTGACGGCACCGGCGATGACGTCGTCGATCAGCGCCGGGTCGATGCCGGTCTGCTCGACGAGCGCGCGCAGGCTGTGGGCGAGCATGTCGACCGGATGAACGTCGTGAAGTCCACCTGCACCGACCGTCACACCGTCGACAACGCGGCCCGGCTTGCCCTTTCCGATCGGAGTTCGTACCGCACCGACGATTACCGCATCAACGATTTGGGTCATGACCTACTCCTTCAGCTGGCTATGGTTTCTATAAGTCAGGTATACCCCGAGATATTCCGTCCTGTCGACCCTTGATCGACCGCCGGGCCGACGGATCCGAGAAATGGGACACGTGGCCGGTAGTGTGTCCCAGGTGGTGCGCCTACCGAATCCCATGACCGGTCCCAGGCTCTTGGCCGGTGCCGCAACCGCTGGTGCGGCCTTCGCGGCCGCCGGAGTCACAGTCGGGACCGAGGTGTATCGGGCCATGGGGGCGCCGAAAGATCTTGTGCTCCCGCATATCAGTGGCTCACCGCATCAAACCGGTGGCACTTTCGGCAATCTCGAGCCGCCGCGGCCCGTCGACGGCGACAAAGCGGCCGCACTCGCGATGCTCCGCCGCGGTGACATCGGCAAACCGCGCGCCCGCCTGGAGTTCGACGCCTCGCCGTTGCCTGTGGAGGTCGCCGACCTCGCCGCCACCTGGTTCGGTCATGCGTCGGTCCTGGTCGAACTCGACGGACACCGCATCCTCACCGATCCGGTGTGGAGCAAGCGCTGCTCACCGTCCAGTGTGGTCGGACCTGCACGGTTGCACCCCGTGCCGCACACACTCGATGAATTGCCCGCCATCGACGTCGTCCTGATCAGCCACGACCACTACGACCATCTCGACACCGCCACGGTCCGCAAGCTCGCCCGAACCCATCCGGAAGCCGTGTTCGTGGTGCCGATCGGGGTCGGGGCACATCTGCAGTACTGGGGCATCGACCCCTTCCGAATCCGCGAGGCCGACTGGGGTGAGTCGGTCACCATCGGAGATCTGCGCTTCAACTGCTGTTCCGCCCGACACTTTTCCGGGCGAGGACTGCAACGCAACACCACTCAGTGGGCCAGTTGGGCCGTGACCGGGCCGCGCAACAACTTCTTCTTCTCCGGCGACACCGGCATCACCGAATCGTTCGAGCAGGTCGGCGCCGACCACGGTCCGTTCGGGCTGTCGCTGGTCGCCATCGGCGCCTACGACCGGCTCTGGCCCGACATCCATCTCAACCCAGAGGAAGCGGTGGACGTGCATCGAATGCTCAATCGCGCCAACCTGTCCGAGTCTCTGTTGCTTCCCATCCATTGGGCGACATTCAATCTCGCGCTGCACGAGTGGGCCGACCCGGTGCAGCGACTGCTCCCGGCGGCCGAGGAATTGCACATTCCGGTGATCACCCCGATGCCCGGCGCCCGTTTCGATGTCCACTCACGCAGTGGACACGGTTTCGCGACCCAGGATTGGTGGGAGATCGCGGCATGACCGCAATCAACGAGACGCATCTGGCGTCAGGCCTGAGTGCGGCGCAGGTCGCCGACCGGGTGGCGGCGGGACAGGTCAATGTTCAGCCCGACCGGTCGGGCCGAAGTGTGGCAGATATCGTCCGCTCGAATATCTTCACCCGAATCAATGCGATCCTCGGTGTGCTGTTCATCATCGTGATGAGCACCGGCTCGATCATCAACGGCGCCTTCGGTTTGCTGATCATCGCCAACAGTGGCATCGGCATCATCCAGGAGATCCGCGCGAAGAAGACCCTCGACGCACTGGCGATCGTCGGCCAGACCAGGCCGATGGTCCGCCGCGATGGTGTCGCCACCGAAATCGATCCGGGCGAGGTCGTGCTCGACGACATCATCGAGCTCGGCCCCGGCGATCAGATCGTGGTGGACGGTGAAACCGTCGAGTCGGCCTCCCTCGACATCGACGAGTCGTTGCTGACCGGTGAAGCCGACGCGGTCGACAAAGCTGTCGGGGATCCGATCATGTCGGGCAGCTTTGTGGTCGCCGGGTTCGGCGCATACCGCGCGACGAAGGTCGGCCGCGATGCCTATGCCGCGCAGCTTGCCGAAGAGGCCAGCAAGTTCACGCTGGTCAACTCCGAACTGCGCAACGGGATCGACAAGATCCTGAAGATCATCACTTACCTGCTCATCCCGGCGGGTGTGCTGACCATCGTCAACCAGCTGTTCATCAGCGACAACGGCATCAAGGCGAGCCTGCTCGGAATGGTTGCGGCGCTGGTCCCGATGGTGCCCGAAGGTCTGGTGCTGATGACCTCGATCGCGTTTGCGGTCGGTGTGGTCCGGCTCGGCAAGCGGCAGTGCCTGGTCAACGAACTGCCCGCCATCGAGGGCCTGGCCCGGGTCAATGTGGTCTGTGCGGACAAGACCGGAACGCTCACCGAGAACGGGATGAGGCTCTCGGAACTGGTTCCGGTGCAGGGGGACCGGGCCGAGTTGGAGCTGGCGCTGGCCGCGCTGGCAGCCCACGATCCGCGTCCGAACGCGAGTGTCCAGGCCATGGCCGAGGCGTTCCCGGACGCCCCGGCCTGGACGTCGAGCGCCGTCGCCCCGTTCACGTCGGCGAAGAAGTGGAGTGGTATCTCTTTCGCCGACAGCGCTTCCGGTGAGCCCCGAGGCAACTGGCTGCTCGGTGCACCGGACATGTTGCTGCCGTCGGAGGGCCAGACCGCGGCCCAGGCAAGCGAACTGGGGTCCGGTGGCCTGCGCGTGCTGTTGCTGGCCTCGACCGATGTGTCGGTCGACACCGAGTCGACGGACGATTTGTCCGCGCCCGGTGTCGTCACGCCGCGCGCACTGATCGCGCTCGAACAGCGGGTGCGCGCAGATGCGCGCGAGACGCTGGACTACTTTGCGTCGCAGAATGTCTCGGTCAAGGTGATCTCGGGGGACAACGCCGTCTCCGTGGGTGCGGTGGCCGGGTCGCTGGGTCTGGGGACGCTGGACGACGCGGTGGACGCCCGTGAGCTGCCGACCGGCACCGATGAACTCGCCGACGTCGTCGATTCGCACACCACTTTCGGTCGGGTCCGTCCGGATCAGAAGCGGGCGATGGTCGGTGCACTGCAGTCACGCGGCAACACGGTGGCGATGACCGGAGACGGTGTCAACGACGTGTTGGCACTCAAGGATGCCGATATCGGTGTGGCCATGGGTTCGGGTAGCTCGGCAAGCCGTTCGGTGGCTCAGATCGTCCTGCTCGACAACCGCTTTGCCACGCTGCCGTATGTGGTCGCCGAAGGCCGTCGCGTCATCGGCAACATCGAACGCGTCTCCACGCTGTTCCTGACAAAAACCGTGTATGCGGTGTTGCTGGCCATGACCATCGGAGTTGCCGGGATCCTGGGCAAGATCTTCGGGTTCGCGCCGATGTCCTACCCGTTCCAGCCGATCCACGTCACGATCGCCGCGTGGTTCACCATCGGTGTTCCGGCCTTTGTACTGTCGCTGGCCCCCAACAACGAACGGGCCCGAACCGGCTTCGTCGGCCGCGTACTCCGTCTGGCGGTCCCGTCGGGAATCGTGGTCGCGGTCTGCACATTCGTGGCCTACGCGCTGGTCTACCCGGGCGGTTCCGGTGTCGAACTCGGTTCCAAGAATTCGGTGGATCTGCCGCCGGAGCAGATGCAGGCCGCCACCACCGCGCTGATCACCATGATCGCCGTCTCGATGTGGGTACTCGCGGTGATCGCGCGGCCCTACAACTGGTGGAAGATCGTGCTGCTGACCGTCTCGGTGCTCATGTACGTGCTGATCTTCTCGCTGCCGTTCACGCAGGAGATGTTCAAGCTGGATCCGACTGATTGGGGCAAGACCGGAATCGGGTTGGCGACCGCCGCGGTCGGCATCGTCGCGGTCGAGATCCTGTGGCGACTGAACCCCGTCTTCGCAATGTGGTCCCGTAAGCTGAAATCCAAAGACCCACAGACCGCCGAGAACGTTACCGGCGCCGCAGAAAGGTAAGGCCACACATGGACATCAAGGGTCTGATCAACAAGGGCAAGCAGACGCTCAGCAAGAACACCAAGGTCATCGACCAGGGTGCTGACGCCGTCAACAAGGCAACCAAGGGTAAGTACTCCGCCCAGGTCAGGAAGGGTGCGGACGCTGCCAAGAAGTTTGCGCAGGACGGTGGTTCGAACCCGGACCAGCCGAAACCTCAGTAATCGAGACCTGGCACTGAGCGGACTGCGCTGTAGGTAGAGAAGAACTTGAAGGACGCCTGGAGGCCGGCAGTCCTGCTGGCCGGAAGTGTGCTGATGTCCGGGGTCTTGACTCTGACGGCATGCTCAGGCGGCGGCGGAGACGATGGTGTGAGCCCATCGTCTCCGCCGTCTTTGTCTGAATCGTCGACGCCGCCGCCGCCGCCACCTCCCGCACTCGCCGATCGCGGTGCGGTCCTGACACAGCGGCCGTTTCAAGGCAGCAGCACTCTGGGCGATGCCGGCCGGTTGATACGAGTGGTCTATCGCTCGACGGCCGGTTACGCCGGTGGCTTCGGCACGGATGTGTCCGGGGTGATCGCCGTCCCGGCCGGTGATCCGCCACCGGGTGGATGGCCGGTGGTCGCGCTCGGCCACGGCACCACCGGAACCGATGTGACGTGCGGTCCGTCGGACTACCCGGACCTGCTCGGCGAAGACGGCAACGTCGCGCGACTGCTGGCCCGCGGATACGTGGTCGCCGCGAGCGACTACCAGGGACTGGGTACCAGCGTCGAGAGCCCGCGAACGCATCCCTATCTGGAACCGAAAACCGTTGCGTACAACATGATCGACGCGGTGCGCGCGGCCCGCAATGTGGTACCCGAAGCGTCTGCCGACTGGGCCGCGATGGGTGCTTCGCAGGGTGGCCAAGCCGCCTGGGCCGCAGCGGAGCACGCCGACGACTACGGTCAGGGACTCGAATTCGTCGGGGCTGCGGCCCTGGCGCCTGCCGCCGATCTGTCGCCGATCACCGATGCGGGACTCGATCTGACCTACACCGACGCCCAGAAGATCTTCATCCCCAATCTGGTGGCGGGACTGCGCGAAGTGCATCCCGATCTCGACCCCGACGACTACATGCGCGGGGGGCTGGCTGCCGGGGCGGACGCCTTCACCTCATGCGGGCCCACCTCGACCGCGGACAAGTTCTCCGCTGCGATGGACGTTGCGCCCGGTGACGCGACGGTCGCCGACCAGGAGGCACTCGAGCGGCTCCGGGGGATCCTGATCACCGATGCGCTGCCCGCCGAGCCCGCGGGTGGGCCGTTGTTCGTGGCCTACGGGGACAAGGACACGATCATCCTGTCCGCCTGGACAACTGCCGCGGTGCAGCGCGCCTGCGCGCAGGGCGACGTGATCGAGGTCGTTCGCAAGCCTGAGGGTGGACACACCAATCTGGGTGTGACCGGTGACGCCGTCGACTGGATCGCCGGCCGATTTGCCGGGGAGCCGGCGCCCGACACGTGCCCCGTGTGACGGGTCAAGATGTGGCCGGACCGATAACGTCAGCGCCATGGCAAAGGTGAAGGACGCGATAGAGGTCGGTGTGACGCCGGAGAAGACGTGGGATCGGGTGCTGGATCTCTCGAGTTACGACGAGTGGCTGACGATCCACGAAGGTTGGCGCAGCCCGCTTCCCGGGCCGGAAGAGATCGGCAAGGGCCTCAAGGTGTCCTCAGTCATCGCGTCCAGGGGCACTCGCGTCCGGTTCGACTGGACGGTCAACGCCTTCGATCCACCGCACCGCGTCAGCCTGAAGGGTTCCGGCAAGGGAGGGGTCAAGGTGACGCTGATCCTCGCGGTGGATCCGGCACCGGAAGGCTCAAAACTGACCTTTGAGATCGAACTCGGCGGATTGGCCATGATCGGTCCGGTCGGGAAGATCACGGCGAAGGTTGTCAAAAGTGAAATCGAGACTTCACTAAAGAATTTTCACGATCTGTACTCCTGAGTGAATACCCCTGGTACATTGCCGATTTCGGTTACCAAATGGGGGTTAGCGCCTGACAAGGCTATGTATAGAATCCGGCGAACCTCGAAACAAGGGCGGTAACGGATGGGGCGGCATGGTGGGGACAGCAATGCTGGAGGCGAGTTCGGATTCAGCGGACACCGAGATGGGGACCGGGGGCACGGGACCGCGTGGATAGTGGGTGCGCTGGTTCTCGTAGCGTTGCTGGTGGCCGGGGTAGTCCTGTGGCGGACGATCGGCAACGGGTCCGGTCCGGATTGTGACTCGAGGGAAGCAGTGTCGGTCATCGCGGATCCTTCGATGGCGGCCACGATCAAGCCGCTCGCGGGTACCGCGTCGGGCGACTCTTGCTTCGACTTCACGGTGTCCGCGGTCAGCGGCGCCAACGTTGCAGGGCAGCTCACCAAGGGAGAGAGTGCGCCGGACCTGTGGATTGCGGATTCGTCGACCCGCGCCCGTACGGTCACCGAGCAGGTCCGCGTCGGCAACGATGTGGTCGCCGAATCGGTAGCGGCAAGCCCCGTGGTGGTGGCCGGCAAAAACGTTCCGGCGCTGGAGAACTGGGTCGATGTGATGAAGTTGCCGGGACTGCGACTCGGCAACCCGATCGACTCGAGTACCGGCGACGCCCCGATCATCGGCGCGCTGGCTGCCGAGCAGTCGGGCGCCATCGACACCAAGTCCTTCACCGACGGGATGACCCTGCTGGCGTTGCAGCAGGGCAACGCGCGGGTCGGTGGCGATGCCGATGGAGACCGGCTCGCACTCGCCGGGGTGAGTGACTCGCCGACGGTGGTCAGTGAACAGCACTTCATCGAATACCAGCGCGCCGATCCCGGCAGTGGGCTGTCGGCCTCCGTCCCTTCCGACGGCACCGTCGTCCTCGATTTTCCGATGCTCAACACGGCGCCTGCGGCCCGCAAGGGCACGGTGGGCAAGGCCGGTCAGGAGCTGTTCGAGGCGATCACTTCTGACAGCGGCGCGCAGACGCTGACCGCCGCGGGATTCCGCACCGGCATCGATGGACCGGCGCCTGAAGGCGGAGTTGGCGATGTGACTGTTCTCACATCGGGTGATCCGGAGCGTGAGTCAAAAGCGCTGCGGCAGTGGGCGGTGCTCGGTGTACCGATCCGCACTCTGGTCGTCGAAGATGCGTCAGGGTCGATGTCAGCGCCTGCTGGGAACTCGACCCGGGCCGAGATGTTGGTGGAAGCCAGTCAGAACGGCCTGAAGCTGTTCCCCAACACCACCGCGTTGGGCTCCTGGCTGTTCTCCATCAATATGGGTGGGAGGGGACAGGACTGGTTACCGCTGGTGCCGATCGAACGCCTCGACACCGTTGGGGCCGATGGCCAGACCCACCGCGAGCGTCTGGAGTCCGAGCTTCTGACGTTGCCTGACCGAGTGGGTGGCGCGACGGGCCTCTATGACACGACCCTGGCCGCGTACAAGGAAGTTCAGGACACATACGATCCCAACTTCTCGAACAGCGTCATCCTGCTCACCGACGGACAGAATGAGGACGAGAACTCGATCACGCTCGATGAACTCCTCGCCGAGCTCAAGCGACTAGAGGATCCGGCTCGACCGGTGCTGATCCTGACGATCGGCATCACGGAAGATGCTGATGCCGCATCGCTGAAGAAGATCGCAGAGGCGACAGGTGGCACCAGTTACGTCGCCAAGACCCCGGCCGATATCTCGACGGTGTTCGTCGACGCCGTGGCAGCGCGCATCGAGGCCGCCGGTCGGTGAAAACGGTGGTCGAGCGCCAATGATGTAGGTGAGACTAACCTAACAATTTCCGACAAAACGGACCACGGACCGGATAGATGCGGCACTATCCGGGTATGAGTTTTCTGACGACGTCTGCCCGAGCCCGAATTGTCAACGCCGGCAAGGCCGCATCGGTCGTTGCTGCCGCAACGATGGCCGTTGCGGCATGTGGAGGCGACGGCGACGACACCGCCGCGCCGGCTTCATCTGCCACCGCGGTCGAGTCCGGTTCCGCATCGGGTGGCGAGTCGCCGTATACCGACGGTGAGTACTCCGCGATCGGTGGCTACCAGTCTCCTGGCGGAAAGCAGGAGATCGGTGTCACGGTCACCCTGTCGAACTCGGTGATCACCGCACTGACACTCGACACCAGCGCGACCACCGGACCCTCGGCTGATTTTCAGGGCAAGTTCAAGACCGGCGTAACCGAGCAGGGACTCGTCGTCGGCAAGAGCATTGATGAATTGAGCGTGAGCAAGGTGTCGGGGTCTTCCTTGACGTCCACCGGTTTCAATGATGCGATTGACCAGATCAAAACTGAGGCTGCAGCGTAAACGGTTTATTCGGCGCGTGTCCGAGAACTGAGAGTCTCCTGAAAAACGCGTTTCAAACGGACCACGGTCAACTTTCAGGGAGCACAATGGATGCCATGACCTCGACATCAACGTCAACGGTGAAGAATCGGATTGTCAACGCGGGCAAGGTCGCTGCGGTCATCGCGGCCACCGGCGCCGTCATCGCGGCCTGTGGCGACGATGGCGACAGTAATTCATCGGCCACAACAACCACCGCCGCAACCGGTGATTCCGCGGTTGCCGAATCGGCACCCGCCGAGTCCGCAGCGGCGGAATCCGGTACTGAGTCATCGGCATACACCGACGGTGAATACAGTGCCTTCGGTAGTTACCAGTCACCGGGTGGTCGGCAAGAGGTCGGCGTGACGGTCACCTTGGCCAACTCGGTCATCACCGCACTGACGCTCGATACCAGTCAGACCAAGGGCACGTCCTCGGAGTTCCAGGGCAAGTTCGCCAGTGGGATCGACGCACTGGTTGTCGGCAAGAACATCGATGAGCTCGACGTGAGCAAGGTTTCTGGATCATCCTTGACCTCAGGCGGTTTCAACGACGCCATCGAGCAGATCAAATCCCTGGCTCAGGGCTGAATCTCGACGCGGTGACGAATCCGACGGTCTGGGAGTTCGAGGCACTCGGTACGGCGTGGGACGTGACTTTGCCCGGCCCGATCCCGGATGACCTGCGAGCGGAGATCACGCACGAGCTCGACCGAATTGATCGGGTGTGGTCGAGGTTTCGCCCGGATTCGATGGTTGCGGCAATGGCAGAGCGCGCCGGTCGGTACCCGATCGCATCGACCGACCAGCCGATGATCGATCTGCACCGCGAACTCTACGAGCTCACCGGCGCCAAGGTCACCCCGCTTGTCGGCCAGACACTCGATGACGCGGGCTATGACAGTGGCTACTCGTTGACGCCGGCGGAACATGTTGCTGCAGTGCCACTGTGGGACGACGTGTTGACCAAGTGGTCGGGCGAGCTGGAACTGACCGCGCCCGCGCTCATCGATGTGGGCGCCACCGGCAAGGGATTTGCCGTCGACCGGGTCGCGGGTGTGATCGCATCGCACGGGTTCGAGCGCTATCTGGTCAACGGCAGCGGGGACATCGCAGCCGGATCGCAACCCCACCGAATCGCGTTGGAACATCCGGTTGATCCGACGAAGGCCATCGGCACGGTGGTGATCGAGGGCAACGCGATCTGCGGGTCGGCAAGCAATCGTCGGGCGTGGGCGGATTGGCATCACATCATCGATCCGACCACCTCCGCGCCCACCCGGGAAGTACTGGCCACGTGGGCCATCGCCGACGACGCGATGACCGCAGACGGGCTGTCGACCGCCCTGTTCTTCTGTCCTCCTCAGAAACTGTTAAGCCGCTATCGGTTTGACTATGTGGTGGTACGGGCGAACGGCACCGTGGAACATTCGCATGCGCGAGAACTGGAGTTGTTTCTGTGAGGTACCTACGGCTTGTCGACCGGCTCTCGATGTACCGGTTCGTGTTGCTGGCACTGGTGGTGCTGGCGGTCTACTCATTTGTCGTGGCCGCATCGGATGCCGACTTCCAGTACACCGCAACAGAGTTGGCCGGCTCGCTGGCGATTCTTGTGGTTGTCTGTGCCGCCGTGACATATATCTGTGCGGCGATCGTGCGGGTTCCACCCGGTAGTGAATCGTGGCTGATCACCGCATTGATCTTGTTCTTCATCTTCCCGGGCGTGACCGACTCGGATACCGCGTGGGGTCTGGTGCTGGCCGCGGCGATCGCGAGCGCATCGAAGTATGTGCTGGCGATCAGACGTCGGCACATCGTGAACCCGGCCGTGGTCGGTGCAGTGGTCAGCTACCTGTTCGCCTACTTCTCTGTGGGCTACTTCGCGTATCCGATCTGGTGGGTGGCGGCAGACGCCTTGCTGATCCCGATGATCGTGATCGGTCTGCTGGTCGTCTGGAAGCTTCGCGACTGGTGGATGTCCGGCATCTTCCTGCTGGCCTCGGTGATCACGATCGTCGCGGTCGCGCTCGACGACGGAACCCCGGTCGGCGAAGCCCTCGACCTGGGATTCCAGTCGACACCACTGCTGTTCGTGGCAGCGATCATGCTCACCGAACCGCTGACATCACCGACCACCCGCCTCGCGCAGGGGATCTACGCGGCGGGAGTCGGGGTGCTCATGTACTGGGGGCAGACGTTCGAGATCACCTCCGACTACACGCTCGCCTTCGTTCCCGAGATGGCCCTGCTGGTGGGCAGCGTGTTCACGTTCGTTGTCGCCCGCAGGTGGCGACGTCCGGTGCTGACGATCAAGTCGGTGCAACCCATCGGTGTCGACACCTACGAGGTGCTCGCATCCCCCGGAGTGCGTTTCCGGTCCGGGCAGTGGGCGCAGGTCTCTGCTCCCACCTGGAATCCGACGCCCGACAAGCAGGGCACACGACGAGTGTTCTCGCTCGCCGGTGCGCCGGGGGAGCCGACCACTCGGTTCGGCTTCACCGCAGCAGGCAACGTCTCGGCATTCAAGAAGCGGCTGATCGACGGCGGTGGAACGGGCACGAAGCTGTACATCGACGAGGTGGGCGGGGACTTCACTCTTCCACGCAAAATTTCGGCGCCGGTTGTGTTCATCGCGGGCGGTATCGGAATCACGCCGTTCCGGTCGATGCTCGCCGACCTGTTGGACCGCGGCGGGGACCTCAAGCAGGTCTCGCTGATCTATGCGGCGAACGGTGACGATCGATTGGTGTACACCGATGTTCTCGACGCCGCCCGCGCGGCCGGTGCCACGGTGGTGACCGTGACCGGCGGACTGGTGGGTGCCAGCGACATTGCGGCCGTGGCACATCCCGGATCGCATTACTACCTGTCGGGTCCGCCGGCCATGCTCGACGCCATCAAGCCGATGCTGTTGCATGCCGAACCCGGACTGCGGTGGCAACCCTGGCGCGTGCACACCGACCGATTCATCGGCTACTGACGAGCACTTTTCGCAAAGGCGGGAACAAACCGCCGCCCCGGGGGCTCCTATCTTCGACCGCCGCACAGCGTGGCACCTTCCGAAGATTCGGTACCCGACACGAAAAGGACTCACCCTCATGGCAATCGAACAGTACGACACCAACGCCGACGGCTACTTCGACACCATCCTGACCGACACCAACGGCGACAACGTTGCCGACATCGTCGAATACGACACCAATGCCGACGGCTGGATCGACGAGGTCCAGACCGACTACGACTACGACGGTTACGTCGACGAGGTTGCAATGGACACCGACTACGACGGCTACTACGACACCGTGATCGCCGCCTGAGTGCCATCGGACCTTCTTGACCGCGACCATAGCCGCACCTCCCGAAACCGGGTCACCTGAACGCAGGTGGCCCGGTTTCGGGTTGTCGGTCTGGTGCCGGACCGTGACCGCCACCCTGGATTCCCGAAACGTGCCCGCCCTGGGTGTTATTCGATGTGTTCGAGATTGTCGGATCCGGTTTGGGCTTCGCCACCACGATCTCGGGTCAGTTCTGCCGACTTTTCGGCCAGTGCCGTTTGCCGGTCGGCCAGCACCTTTTCCCAGGCCGCTGCGAATGTGTCGTTGACGTGCTGGGCGCGATTGACTCTCGGTTTGAGTTCTGGATCAACCGACGCCGGGGGTATCCACCCGACCCGGCCCTTGTCTGGGCCTTCGGTGATCATGATGGTCTGCCACTGACCGGGACCATCGCCGATGAGTTTGTGGTGCGACGGGCACGCTGATCCCATCATGTTGATGTCGGTCAGCCCACCGTTGATCCAGGCAATCAGATGATGGGCCTCGACCCAGGTCGCTGGATTGGTGCAGCCTGGATGCGAACAACCCCGATCCCGGACGAACAACGCGAGCCGCTGGCCTTTCTGCGCGGTCCGTTTGGTCCGGGCCAGATACAACACCTCCGCGGAGTGGTCGGCGAACACGGCCAAATATTTGTCGGACCGCGCTGCCAGGTGCAGGGCCTCTTTGACCGGAATATCAACCCCGGACGCCGTTCTGGCGATCCCCGCACAGTCGTCGAGCTGCTCTTTGGTCATCGTGATGATCAACTGCGCCGGCAAACCCCGATGCGATTTGCCGAGCAGGTTGCACTCCAGAATTGTTTTCAGGATCGCCTTGAGCGCGTCGTGATGTTGTTGGCCCTTGGAGCGGGTATCACGCTCAGCGGCCGCCTTGACCAGCTCTGTGTCTTGTTTCGGATCATCGGAGGCCCCGGTCGGTGAGTTCGGGTCGGCCGGGTTGTTCATACCCGGTGCGGCCCACACATCCATCACCGTCTTGAACAACGCCAACGTTTCCGGATCCAGGGTGCCCGAGATCTTGGCCATCAGGTCTACCCCTTGATCACCCAGACTCACACTGCGTTTACGCGCCCGATCCGAATCATCGGTCAGCCGGCCATCGGGATCAACCCGGGCCAACACCGCACGACCCGATGCGGCCAACTGGGTGGGGTCCTGACCAACGGCTTCTTCGGTCATCCAATGATCGACCACGTCATACACGGCCGGATCAGCCGCGGACGGAATGTGTTTGCGCACATCCAGCATCACATCCATATGCGAGGCGCCGATCAGCCCGTGAGACCAGGCCTGTTCGGCGGCAGGGCATTTCGGCGCCAACTCCTCACCCTGCATCGTGTGGAATCGGCCGACCGCCTCCAGGCCGCGAATTCGGGAGGAGGTTTGCCCTTTGGTCAGCCGCAACTCGCTGCGGGTGAAACCGAACAGTGACGAGTACCCGGCTTCGGTAAACGATGATCGATCTGAAACCCGCAACAGGTGACGCAACCCGGTGAACTCGAGCTTGCGAACTATCCGTTCATGCACCCGCACAAGCTCATTGACTTCCGCCCCAGACATATCGGAATCAGCGCAGTCCGCGATATCGGCAACGAGCAACTCCAACTCGAGGTACTTACGCACCAACACCGGAACCGAAGAAGAACCAACCCCGACTTCATCAGATGGATCGTCAGTCATCATGCCCCCCAGCACATCTGATTGAATTCTTTCAACCAGAATACTCCGGAAAACACATCATGTCGAATGTTTGTTCGAGTAAGGTGTTTGGTGACGGCTGACGTGAACTCCTTGTGAGGCAACGTGTTGTGCGCGTCAGTCGCGTAGCTCAACCCCCGTCAAGGCAGCTGGTGTCACTGAGGTGTCACTGCGAGGGCTCAACTGCGGGAGACCAGCGCTCGTAGGAAGAACGTCAGGTTCTCGGGGCGCTCGGCCAAGCGGCGCATGAAGTAGCCGTACCACTGGGAGCCGAACGGAACGTAGACGCGGATCTGACGGCCCGCCTGGGCAAGTCGTTGCTGTTCGGAATCGCGGATGCCATAGAGCATCTGGTGTTCCCATTGCTCGGTGTCCCGACCGGCGGTGGTGGCCATTGCCTCAGCGGCCGCCACCATCGCGGGATCATGGCTGGCGACCATCGGATATCCGTCGCCGTCCATCAAGACCTGCAGGCAACGTAGGTAGGCCGCGTCGACGTCGTGCTTGTTCTGGAATGCCACCGCTGCTGGTTCGGCATATGCGCCCTTGCACAGCCGGATCCGCGACCCCGGTCCGGAAAATGCATGACAGTCGTCCTCGCTGCGATGCAGATAGGCCTGCAGCACGGTACCGAGATCGGGGAAGTCGGACCGCAATTCGCGGACGATCCGCAGGGTCGAGTCGGTGGTGGTGTGATCTTCGGCGTCGATGGTCACCCACACGCCGGCCCGAGTGGCAGCCGAGGCGATGCGGTGCGCATTCTCCAGCGCGATCTTCTCTCCGTGGCGGGGGAGTGCGCCGCCCAGCGCCGACAATTTCAACGACACCTCCATCGGATGACCAGATTGCGTGAGGTCAAGGCCTGCAAGCATGTCGATCAGTTGTAGATAGGCCCCGACGGTCGCTTCGGCCAACGTTTCGTCGGTGGTGTCCTCGCCGAGATAGTCGATGGAGATCATCCGGCCGGATGCCAGCAGTGATCGGCAGGCATCCATGGCGTCATCGTGGGTTTCGCCCGGCACGAAGCGCTGCACAACATCTCGTGTCACGGGTAGGCGCCTGCTCAGGCGCTTGATTCGACCACTATGGCCGGCGGCAGTGATGATGCTGCGGGCTGCGGCAGCGGTGGCCGGCCTCACGGTCGATTGCCCGTGTCCTCGCGGGCGGTGTGCCCGGCAGCGTCGACTTCCATATGCGGATAGCCAGAAGTTGTTGCCGGAGTGAAGGTCTCCTTGATGGTCCGGGTGGAGGTCCAGCGCATCAGGTTCTGCTTGGATCCCGCCTTGTCGTTGGTTCCGGACGCGCGTCCGCCGCCGAAGGGCTGTTGTCCGACCACTGCGCCGGTGGGTTTGTCGTTGATGTAGAAATTGCCTGCGGCGTTGCGGAGCCCGGACAACGCGGCACCGACCGCGGCGCGATCATCGGCGATGACCGCGCCGGTGAGCGCGTAGCGAGCGGTCGAATCAACCTGCTGCAGAATCGAATCGAAGTTGTCGTCCGGATAGACATGGACCGACAGAATCGGCCCGAAGTACTCCGTACTGAAGGCTTCATCGGTCGGATCGTCACCGAGTAGTACCGTGGGCCGCACGAAGTAACCCTCGGAGTCGTCGTGGTCGCCACCGGCCGCGATCGTCAGCGTGGGTACCGATTTGGCCCGTTCGATGGCGGCGGATGATTTGTCGAAGGCGCGCTGGTCGATTACCGCACCGCCGAAGTTGGTCAGGTCTCGGACGTCGCCGTAGCTCAGGTTGTTTGCTTCGGCGAGGAAGTCGTCCCCCATGGTGTCCCACACCGACCGCGGGATATAGGCCCGTGATGCCGCCGAACACTTTTGACCCTGATATTCGAAGGTTCCCCTGATCAGGGCGGTCCGCAGGACATCGGGATCAGCTGAACTGTGTGCCAGTACAAAGTCTTTACCGCCGGTCTCTCCGACCAGTCGTGGGTAGCTGCGGTAGCGGCCGATGTTTGCCCCGACCTCACGCCACAGATGCTGAAAAGTGTTCGTCGAACCGGTGAAATGGATTCCGGCCAGGTTCGGGTCACGGAGTGCCACATCGCTCACCGCGATCCCGTCACCGGCAACAAGGTTGATGACACCGGGAGGCAGTCCCGCCGCCTCGAGTAGTTTCATCGTGAGGTAGGCCGAATAGGTCTGTGTCGGTGACGGTTTCCATACCACCGTATTGCCCATCAGCATGGGGGCGGTGGGAAGGTTTGCGGCGATGGCCGTGAAATTGAACGGTGTGATCGCGTAAACGAATCCCTCGAGTGGGCGGTAATCGAGTCGATTCCACACGCCGGCGCTCGACACCGGTTGTTCGGCGAGGATCTCGCGAGCAAATCCGACGTTGAACCGCCAGAAGTCGACAAGTTCGCAGGGAGCGTCGATCTCGGCCTGCTGCACCGATTTCGACTGTCCGAGCATGGTGGCCGCGGCGATCTTCTCGCGCCAGGGCCCGGACATCAGATCTGCCGCCCGCAACAGGACCGCGGCACGAGCATCGAAGTCGGTTGCCGCCCACCCCGGCGCGGCTGCCAGGGCTGCATCCACTGCTGCCCGGGCGTCGTCGTGGGTGGCGTTGGTGAAGGTGCCGAGAACCTCGTGGTGAGCGTGGGGTTGCACAACCGGGGTCGGCGTTCCGGTGCCGGTGACATGGGCACCGTTGATCACATGGGGCAGTTCGATCGGGGCGGCGGCGGTGAGACTGCGCAGCTCATCGACGATTCGTCGGCGTTCAGGTGAGCCCGGGGCATAAGTGTGGACGGGTTCGTTGTGCGCACGCGGGGGTGTGGTGATGGCATCCATCTCCCCATCACAGCCCGGCAGCGTTGCAGAAACGATAGCCAGCAGGCCAAAGAGACTGCATATGCTTGGTCCAGCTGAACAAAGGGGGCTGCGGATGTCCGAACCTGATAAATCGGCATCGATCACGCTCGGGCGCCTACTCCTGGCCTTGGACGGCACGCTGGTGACGCTGGTCGAAGCGCCCGAAGGTCTGGATCGGTCCGTGTCGTCGATGGCTCTACTCGACGACGACGATCTGCGCCTGGGCGTGGGCCGGGCGGCCCGCGGCGCCGATCTCGCGCTGCTGGTCGGTGTGGGCTGCGATCAGGTGATCGCCTGGCTGGCGACACTCGGGACCCGGACCCCCACCGCGATGCTGGTGAAGTCGCCGACGGCGACGTTGGTGCGTCGGGCGGCGGGTGCAGGCGTTGCGGTCGTGGCCGTTGACCCACACGCCCGCTGGGAGCGCATCTACAACCTGATCGGGCGAGTGCTGGAGCAGGCGCGTGCCGGAACGGCGGAGTCGATGGCCAGCGGAACCGCCGGTGATCTGTTCGCGCTGGCCCAAGCCGTCGCGGACCGGACCGGCGGACTCGTGAGCATCGAGGACGCGGACTCGCACGTTCTGGCCTACAGCACCTCCGATGAGCACGCCGACCAATTGCGTCGACTGTCGATCCTCGGTCGCGAAGGTCCGCCGGAGATGCTCGACTGGCTGCGGCAGTGGGGGGTTTTCGGCGCCCTGCGGGCCGGACCGGAGGTGGTCTCGGTGGCCCGGCGCGACGATCTGGGGCTTCGCCCACGCCTGGCCGTCGGCATCCGCGGACCACGCGGGACAACGTATCTGGGAACGCTCTGGTTGCAGCAGGCCGAGGTCGACCTCGCGCCGGACTCTGCGGAGATCATCAACGGTGCGTCCGCCGTTGCCGCCCGCATCATCGCGCAGTCGGCGGCGATGCCATCTGTTCACGGCGAACAGGTTCAGCGCTTGCTCGGCTTTCGGGGCGAAGGCGTCGACGTCGCCTATCTTGCTCAGGCGCTGAACATTCCGTCAGACGGTCCGGTGGTTGTTGTCGGCCTGGCGGCGCGGGAACGTGACGATGACGCGGACGGGGGAGGTGATCGAGGGGAGCAGAACCTGCCGGCGCTCACGCTGCACGCCAGTGCTTTTCGGCCGGACTCCGTGACCGCTGCGGTCGGTGGACGGGTGTACGTGCTGTTCCCGCGGACGAGCAGTGGGCCTGCGACGGTGCGGTGGGCGCGGGAGACCGTCGATGCGGCCAAACGCGGATTCGGGGTGCGGATCCGGGCCGTGGTCGCCGAAGGCGCCGGTGTGATCGATGCGGCCAGATTGCGGGTCGAGGTCGACCGGGTGATCGACGCTGCGCGCCGCGAGGGCTCGCTCATCGACACCGTGACCACGATCGAGCAGTCACGGACCCCGGTGCTCCTCGGCGAGATCGTCGGATTGTTGGCCGCCAACCCAGAACTGGTGGATCCTCGGGTGGCCGAACTCCGTGACTACGATGCCGCGCATGGGACCGATTTGATACCGAGCGTCCGGGCCTACCTGGACGCGTTCGGAGATGTCCGGGCGGCGGCAGGCGAGTTGCACATCCATCCGAACACCCTGCGGTACCGGTTACGGCGAACCCGGGAATTGACGGGGTTGGACCTGGCCGATCCCGCTTCCCGCCTGGTTGTGGCGCTTGCACTTCGTATTTGATCGCTGAGCACAGTCCGAGACCGAATATGACAAGAGCCCCCGAGCTTTCGCTCGAGGGCTCTTGTGGCGTTCTTGAGAGAGGCGGACCGCCGGTGGGGTCAGCTCCTCGGGAACTGCTCGGTGTTGGCAGTGGCGGAGACCGTCGCCGGGGTGGGACGCCGGAACAGCAGGACCACACCTGCGATGAAGAGCAGACCGCCGACGGTGCCGAGGATCGCCGGAAGGATCACGCCACCGAGGCGGAGCTGATCGACATAGCCCGAAGCCTTGTCGGACTGCCGTTCGACGGTGGTGTCCTGCCACGCCATGGTCGCGGCGAACGCGTCCATCTGGAAGTCGCGGATCGGCTGGGCCAGATCAGGATCTTCCCAGCCCGGGGACTTGAAGTACTGATGCTGCTCTTCCAGGCCCTTGAGGATGGTGCCGGTCTGCGGCTCCACCCAGACGTGGCGCGTGGACTTTGCGAAGCGGTCCATCACGACCTTTTCGGTGGGCGGGACTCCTTCGATGCCCCACCAACTCGCCGGCATCTCCAGCGAGGTGCCGAGCGCGGGCTCCCCGTTGGGCGTCGGAAGTGTCACCTGATCGACCTCGGGCACGTCGCTGACGAAATGGTATGCGGTGAGGCCGTTGATCTCTTCTTCTTCGACGAACGTGGCGGTGACGTCCTGTCGGGAGTTCGAGTCGTAGTAGACCTGATCGGTCTTCTCGACGTCGAAGCCGAACTTGTACTGATATCCCTCGCGAGGCGCTTCGACGAAGTTGTCGGTGTCCTCGATGGTCACCGTGCCTTCGGGTGCCTGGACGGTGTGGATGCGGGCGATGTTGCCGTTCGGCTTGCTGGTGTCGCGATCGACGGACACGACGTCGACGTTCGAGGTGAGAACGGCGTCCTCACATGTGCGCTGGGCATTGGCCGGCTCTGCGGTGGGCTCGTAGGTCTCGTCGCCGTCGCGAATCAGATCGATCACCACGGTCTGTCCGGACTGCAGTGTTGCCTGATCGGAATCGGACGGGTCGATGATGATGCTGCGACGCTGCTGGGTCAGATGCGCATCCAAGACCTGTGCCTTCGGTTCGCTGATCGAACAGCGGTTGAAGACGCGTGCCGGGGTGTTGTTGTCATCGGTCAGTCCTGCGGGAACCGACGTCGCCACAGAGGTGATGTCGAGGTCCAACGGAACCACTTTGAGCTTGGGAACCAGCCACAACGGTACTGCGATTGCGGCGGTCACCATGGCGATCCCGATGAAGATCAACGCCGGTGCCAAAATCTTCTTGATGTCATACCCCTCTCAAACGGCGACAAGCGAGTTCAGTATTACAGCAGCCGTCCGATCGGTTGCGCCTGGTCACCGATTCCGGCATACCTGGCGTGTTGGGAGGGGCGCATTCGGGGCTTACTTCGTGCCCGGCCCCGGGTATTGTCAGCGCGCAGGTAAAGTCGTCACGCGAAGCGCCTTAGTAGCTCAGGGGATAGAGCAACCCTCTCCTAAAGGGTAGGTCGCAGGTTCGAATCCTGCCTAGGGCACCACGTCCGCCGAATGGGTGGACAATTGCACGCAGCGGTGGCTCACGGTGACTGCTCACTTGTCGGTGGTGACAAGTGAGAGCAATGACCGCAACGACGCCTCGATGCCGGGACCGATGGGGTCGCCGCCCAGGTGCTGGTAGGCGACCACACCGACGATGGCATCGATCAAGTGGTCGGCAGGGATCGGGAGATCGACCTGGCCGGCACCGACCCCGCGATCGATCGCCTCCTGGAGACGGTGCCGACGGTGGCTGGTGTGCCGGGCGTGGTTGAGATCCCGGATCTTGGGATCGCTCAGACCCAGCTGAATGCGAATGTGTGCGGCCTCCGCCTGTTCCGGAGTCAGCTGGTTGCCGGTTATCCCCATGATCTGCAGGATGTCCGCGACAAAGTTGCCGGTGGGCTCGAACTGTTCTGACGGGCGGATGCTGTTGAGTGCGGCGACGATGAGCTCTTCCCTCGTGGACCACCGGCGGTAGATGGTTCCCAGTCCGGCTCCGGCGCGTCGCGCGATCGCGCGAGTGGTGACGTCGCGATGCGAAGGCGATTCACGGAGCAATGCCAGCACTGCGGCGAACACCCGCGATTCGACGTCGACATCGAACGGCCGCCCGGGCCGCGCGGCGGTTGGCGCGGCCCCGCCTGCCGGGTTCACGCGGGTGCCGACGTCACACGCCGGTGCAGGGTGTCGATCAACCCGTCGGTGAGTCCGGCCGCGCGCAAGGGGCCGAGCGGGTCTCCGTGGCGTTCGCGCAGTGTCCGCAACATCGTGGACATGGCCTCTTCCGAGAAGTCCTCGCCGGTGGCGGCAGCGGAGTATTGGCTCAGATCGATTCCGGTCGCGGCGATCAACTGGCGCATCGACGGTTCGGTTCTGGCTTTGATCGCCTGGACATTCGGTCCGGTGGCGGCATAGTCGGCGATGATCGCCTCGTCATCTGCGCCGAGCGCGAGGAGTATCGCCGCGGCGAGCACTCCTGTGCGGTCTTTGCCTGCCGCGCAGTGAAATGCAATGGTGCCCTGACTGAAGGCGGTCAGCGCCAGAGCGTTCACCAGTGCGCCTGCCGATGATTCGTACAGGTCGGCGTAGCCCTCACCCATCCCGACCGCATCCCTCGGACCCGCCAACGCATGTGTATCCGTTGGGAATTGGGTGAGCAGTGGCAGGTGATGGTAGGCGACACCGAGATCGGCCAGCGGGCCACGGCCGGTGGTCCCGGTTTCCTGTGCACTCTTGAGATCGATGACCGCACTCAGACCGTCCGCCACCAGCTCTGCGGCGAAATCGATTGTGACCAGCGACAAGTCGTCGGCTCGCAGAACTTTTCCGGGGCGGATCACGCCGGTGGCGGTCGGGATACCGCCGAGGTCTCGTAGGTTGACCGGGATGGACAGTGGCAGTGGTGTGGACGCGAATTGAAGTGTCATGGGTCAGGTGAGCTTTCTTCTGATGATCGCGCTGATCCGGTCGATGACCGTGACCAGGACGACGATGCTGATGATGATGGCGCTGAGGTGGCCGTAGTTGTACATGCGCATGGCCGTGGTCAATTCGAGTCCGATTCCGCCGGCACCGACCATGCCGAGGATGGTGGCTCCGCGGACATTGCCTTCGAAGAGCAGCAGCGTGTACGAGACGAGCATGGGCGCGGCCTGCGGCACGATGGCATAGCCGACAACCTGGCGGCGACCGGCGCCCACCGACTCGAGAGCTGTGATCGGGCCGGTGTCAACGGCTTCCATCGCTTCGGCATATACCTTGCCGATCGTTCCGATGGAGCCGAGCGTCATTGCGAGAATGCCGGCGAAAGGTCCGAGTCCGACCGCCGAGACGAACATCAACGCAAAGACCAACTCGGGTACCGAACGGATGATGTTCATGATCCAGCGGGTCGGGTAGTAGACCCAGGGCGGACTGATGTTGCTCGCTGCGGCGAAGGCCATCACGAGTGAGCACAGTGCGCCCAACACGGTCCCGACCACGGCCATCTGTACGGTTTCGATCAGCAATTCGACGATGACGTCGAACTTGTCCCACGTCGGCGGAAACAGGCGGGACAGGAACTCCCACATGTTGACCGAACCGTCGGCGAGCTTGGTGAAGTTGAACTCGCCGCCGGCAAACGACCAGATCAGAACAATGGCGGCAACGGGCAGCGCGGCGAGCACCCCACGTCGGGGGAGATGGAACGCACTGGTGAGCCGTTGCCGATCTTCCGGACTCAACTCGGGTTGGCGGTTGCTTCTCTTGGGCACGGTGTCGGTTGAGGTGACCCGTTCAGTCGTCGTCGGCACCGGGGGCCTCCTGGTCGTAGAGCGGGGTCAGGTCGTCTGCCGAGAGGTTGCTCGTGTGGTCGGTGATCATGGTGTGTCCGTGCTGCAATCCGATGATCCGATCGCTGTACTGCAGCGCGAGATCGACCACGTGCAGACTGATCAGAACGGGGATGCCTTCGGAGTGCGCGATGTCGCGCAGAAGCGAGAGCACCGAGGCGGCCAGGCGTGGATCGAGTGAGGCCACCGGTTCGTCGGCCAAGATCAATCGGGGTTGCTGCATCAGTGCACGTGCAATCGCCACCCGCTGCTGTTGGCCGCCGCTCAGTGACCGGGCCGGTGAGGTGGCCTTGTTCTCGATTCCGACCCGGTCGAGCAGTTCCAGAGCCCGCGTGCGCTGGGCGGACGAGAATCCGCCCAGCCAGTTGACCGGACCGGCCCGATGTAGTCCACCGGTGAGGACATTGGTCATCACCGACAGTCGCGGAATCAGGTTGAACTGCTGGAAGACGTGACCCACTTCCGAACGCAGATGCCTCATGTCGCGTTTGGAGGTGCGCGTGACATCGCGGTCGGCGACGACGAGCGAGCCGCCGGCCAGCGGTGTGAATCCGGTGATGGTCCGCATCAGTGTCGACTTCCCGGAGCCCGACGATCCGAGCAGTGCCACCACCTCACCGGGGTGCAGGTCGATGTCGACACCGTCGAGCGCAACGGAGTCGCCGTAGGTGACGCGGATACCGCGCCCGGTCACGATTGTCGGCTCGGGGGTCCGGACGGAGTCGCCGTGGATGGGTGCGGCGAGCGCTGTTTCTGCCATTTAACCCAAGTCCTTGAGCTGGACACCGGCGACCGCGGCGATCTCGTTCAGCGAATCGAAGATCGAGGAATCCGGGTTCAGGATCGGCGCACCGGTGGTTCCCTGTGCGAGAACACCGAGTTCATCGGCGTGGTCGGCGAAGACTCCGGGAAGCACTTCGAGGAGCTTGTCGCGGGTTGCCTGATTCATCTCGCTGCGCACCAGGATGACCATCGACACGGGCATCGACGCACTCTGTCCGACGTTGCGGGTTTCGCCCTCGGTGAAGATGCCGTACTCGACCGCCATCGAGGTCAGTACGTTGGCCGTGCACGAGGCGTCGACGCTGCCCTGTTTCAGTGCGGCCCATCCGGCATCGTGTCCGCCGGCAAAGATGGCTTCGTAATCCTTGCCCTGGGTCAGGCCGGCTTGAGCGAGCATGTGAACGGGCATGAAGTATCCGCTACTCGACGCCTGATCGGCGAAGGCGATCTTCTTTCCGCGTAGGTCTTCGAGTGCATTGATATCGGAGTCCGCCATCACCATGCAGGTCGATACCGGTTTGCCGTCCGATGCAAACGCCAACAGCGGGTCGACCTCACCGGTGTTCACGGCCAGTGCCGACGGGAAGGCGCTCATCAGACCGAGGTCGACGTGCTGGCTTCGCAAGGCTTCGACAACGCTGAGGTAGTCGGGCACGTCGGTGACGTCGACACTCATCCCGGTGGCCTCGCCGACCAGGTCGGTGAACACATCGACGGGGTTCGATGCGGTGACGTCGTCGCCGATGGGTGTCATGGCGACCGTGACGGTGGTCTGCGGTTCAGACGAGGTGTCGTCGGCGGAATCGGAGCTGCAGGCGCTGAGCGCAAGAGCGGCGACCGCAAGGAGTGCGGCGGTCAGGGAGAGACGTCTGTTCACGGGGGACCTTTCGGAAGCGGTGTTACCGAAAGGGAATGAAACCCTGCGCAAATAGACGGGAATTACGGAAACGACGACATCGAAATTGCGTCCAGATGAACATCTACGACTGGGGCGTTCGACGTATCGTCATCAGCCATGAGCCGAACGATCTTGCCGAAGGAACCACTCGTCGACGCAATGTCGGCTGCGTGGTCATCTGTCGAAACCTTGGCGACGCCACTGAGCGACGACCAGTGGCACGCTCCCTCGATCCTGCCCGGATGGTCGGTGGGTGACGTGGTGGCTCATGTCATGACCACCGAACGCATGCTGCTCGGTGACGCGTTGCCGGAGGTGGCCGCCGACGTTGATGCCTTCGACCACGTCCACAACAGCATCGGCGTGATGAACGAACGCTGGCTCGAGTTCTATCGAGCGCAGGATCGGGAGACCGTACTGGCCGACTATCGGGATGTCATCGCTCGGCGGAAGAGTGCGTTGGCGACGATGGGTCAGGCCGACTTCGACGCCGATTCGTTCACGCCTGCAGGCCCGGACACGTATGGCCGATTCATCCGGATCCGGGTGTTCGACTGCTGGATGCACGAATTGGACCTCTGCGACTCGCTTGGCCTGTCGTTGCCCGTCGATCGGATCGCCGCCGAGGTGGCGTTGGACGAGGTCGCCGCCAGCATGCCGTTTGTCGTCGGGAAGAAGGCCGGCGCCCCGGACGGTAGCCGGATCCGCATCGTCATCGAGGGATCGGTGTCGCGGACGTTGAACATCGCGGTCGACGGCCGGGCGGGAATTGTCGATGAACTCGATCGAATTCCAGATCTGACCTTAGTGATCAATTATGCTGAATTTGCCCGGCTGATCGGCGGCCGATCGACCGGTGATCTTCGGTCCGCTGTCATTGACGGTGACCGGGTGCTCGGCGAAAAGATACTGGCCAACCTGGCCTATGTGATGTGAGTGGGCAGCGAATCCTGGGTAGGGAAGATGCGACGACTGTTGGCGGTGATTCTCCCGCTGATATGTGTGATCGCGATTCCGGCCGCACCCGCCGCCGCCCAGGACAACGGACTCGGGTCCGGATTTCTCTGGGGTGTCGGGTCAGCCGGATTTCAGGCCGAGGGTTCCTCTCCCGACAGCAACTGGTTGCGGTACTCGAACAGTGATGGCGTCGATGACCCGGTGGGCACGTCGGTCGACTTCCGAAATCGCTTTGAAGAGGACATCAACAACGCCAAGGCCATGGGCGTGAGCGTGTACCGATTCAGCGTGGAGTGGGCCAGAATCCAGCCGCAGCCGGGCATGTGGGATCAGCGCGAGCTCGAATACTACGACCGCGTGATGCACTACATCCTGCTGGCCGGGATGCGTCCGATGATCACGTTGGATCATTGGGTGTACCCGGGATGGGTGGCCGACCGTGGCGGCTGGAACGATCCAGGCATGGCGCAGAGTTGGCTTGCCAACGCACGCAAGGTGGTTGACCGCTATGCCCAGTTCAACCCCATCTGGGTCACCATCAATGAGCCGATCGTCTATACGTACCTCAAGGAATTGTCTTTCGGCGGTATCGAAGCGCGGAACGTCCCGTTGATGCTCGATCAACTGGTGCGTGTCCATCGCAGCATCTACGACCACATCCACTCGATTCAGCCCGGAGCCTGGGTGACGTCGAACTCTGCGTATCTGCCGACCGTCCAACCTGCACTGGACGCGATGTTTCTCGATCGGATCGCAGACAAGCAGGACTTTGTCGGTATCGACTACTACTACTCGGTGGCGGCGACGGATCTCAACACGTACAACGCTGCGACCGAACAGTTCTGGAAGGCTTCATCGTCGGCTGATGGCCTCTACTACGCGCTGCGCTATTACGCGCGGAAGTTCCCGGGCATGCCCCTGTACATCGTCGAGAACGGAATCCCCACCGAGAATGGGAAGGCGCGACCTGACCGGTATCAACGGGAAGATCAACTGCGCGATGCGGCGTACTGGATCACCAGGGCCCGAGCCGACGGGATGAACGTGGTCGGATACAACTACTGGTCGATCACCGACAACTACGAGTGGGGTAGCTACACACCACGTTTCGGCCTCTATCAGGTGGATGCGACCTCGGATCCGACGCTGACCCGCAAGCCCACTTCCGCCGTCGCGGCCTACGCCGAGATCATCGCCAACGGAGGCGTTCCGGTCAACTATCGGCCCACCCGCCCGGCTGATTTTTGTTCTCTTGTGGATGCTCCAACGAGCTGCAGTCAGCCGGTACGGTGAACGTCGACTGATCAAAGCCGTCATCGAATTCTGATCCGGCCGATTGTCCCGCGCCGGTCAGATTCTCCTGCGCCGAGCGTTCTGCCTCGGCAGATCCGAACATCGCAACCGCAACCGCGCCGAGGACTGCGAACGTGAATCCGGCGAGCGCCAGCCACTGCATGCCGGGCACCGTCGAGTCACCGAGCCAGAGCACCCCGACGATCCCGGGCGCCGCGGTCTCCCCGACAACCAGCGCCGCCGTCGACCCGTTCACCTCGCCCAGTTGCAGCGCCACGGTGTGCAGATAGAACCCCGCCGCACCCGCGATGGCGATCACCCACGCGGCCGGATCGGCCAGGATGGTCGGCAATGAGAGCGGATCGATGCCGTCGAGAATGCGGACGCCGATCACGACAGCGCCGAACAACAGGCCCGCTGCGGCGCCGGCGGCCACCGATCCGGCTCGCCCCATCCGGCGAACCGTGAACAGCGACAAAACCACCAGCACGACGGTGATGGCAAGCAGTGCCCAGTGCAACGATGGCGGCGTCGGGTGATCGCTGTGCGGCTGCGACGCCGAACCCAAGAGCAGCAGCGCCACCAATACCGTGCCCATCGCGACGTAGTCGCGCGGGTGCAGTTTGATCCCGAGTAGGCGGATCCCGAGAAGTGCCGTGATGATGAGGTTGCCCGCGACAATGGTCTGCGACAGGAACAGCGGCAGCATCCGAGCTGCGCCTGCACCGGCAACAAATCCGAGTACGTCGAAGATCGCACCAGCGACAAAAACCCCGGTCATCGCGGTGGCGACGGTGGATCGCCACGAGGGCGACCCGTCGGCGGTGGACATCCGCTCGTCGCCGAGGTTCGCCCGGGCGGTCTGCCGTGCCCCGAGGGCCTGCATCACCGACGACAGGCCGTAGCCCACTGCCGCGATGACGGCCAAGCTCACTCCGAGCAGCATTTCGTTTTTCCCTTCGCATGCACTTCTTGGTTGCAACACCTCCAGGATGCTCAGGTATTTCCCAGCTGCGCCACTGATTTTTCACAGCTTGGACGATGGCGGGGTGTGCCGGTGCCGTGAGTGAGGGCCGGGACCTAGTGTTGAGCGATGAGCCAAACCGTGTTGATCACCGGTGCATCGAGCGGGATCGGTGCCGAAGTCGCCCGTCAGATGGTTGCCCGCGGACTGACCGTGATGGGTACCAGCCGCAGGCCCGGCGCCATCGAGAATCCGATCCCCGGTGTCACCTACCTCGAACTCGACCAGAATGACCCGGCCAGTATTGCGCGCTGCGCGGAGCAGGCCGGCGCCGTCGACATCCTGATCAACAACGCAGGCGAATCGCAGATGGGCCCACTCGAGGACACCCCGATGGAGGCCATCGAAAAGCTGTTCGCGACCAATGTTCTCGGGCCGATCGCGCTGACCAAGGCGCTTCTGCCGGGTATGCGGGAACGCAGGCGCGGCACCATCGTGATGGTCGGGTCGATGCTCTCGAGTTTCCCGCTGGCCTTTCGGTCGTCGTATGGCGCCACGAAGTCGGCGCTCAAGGCCTTCGCGGACGGCAGTCGCCGTGAGCTCGCGCCGTTCGGGATCGCGATCTGCACCGTGGAGCCGGGGACCATCGCCACCGGTATCGGCGACCGGCGTGGGTATTTCATCTCTGACAATTCGCCCTATCGCGGCGACTACGACACCGTCGCCGCAGCCACCCGCCGCAACGAAGATGCCGGTCTGACCGTCGGGCCGATGGCCGAAGTGGTCGTCGAGGCGGCGCTGTCGAAGGACCCGAAGCCGCTGTACGCCAAGGGGAACCGCGCACCGATCGTATTCGCACTGCGTCGCGTCCTGCCGCGTCGGACGATCGGCGACATCACCGGCAGATTCCATGGACTTTCGAAGGCCAGGCCCTGAGGACATGCGGAAGCTACTGGTCATCGGCATCGGGCCGGGCGATCCACGTCAGATCACCATCGAGGCCATCGACGCGATGAAATCCGTCGACACATTTTTTGTCCTCGACAAAGCCCCCGAGCGTGGTGTTGCGGTCAAACAGTCCCTGGTGGGCCTGCGTCGGGAGATCTGCGACCGATACCTCGACGGGGAGTACCGGTTTGTCGAAGTCCCCGATCCGCCGCGTGACCGAAGTCCGGACGACTACGCCGCCGAGGTCCGTCGCTGGCACGACGCCCGCGCCGACCTCATCGAGCAGGCCCTGACCGACGAACTGGGCGAGGACGGTGTCGGGGGAATCCTGGTCTGGGGTGATCCGGCGCTGTATGACAGCACCTTGCGCATCGTCGACACCATCGTCGCGCGCGGACGCCTGGACCTCGACCGCAGCGTGATCCCGGGCATCACGAGTTTTGCGTCGTTGACCGCCGCGCACAAGATCCTGCTCAACCGCATCGGCGAGCCCATCCACATCACCACCGGCCGCCGGCTGGCTGACACCCCGGCGGGGGCGGCGACCAATCAGGTGGTGATGCTCGACGCGGATTGCACATTCCTGCAGACGGCAGCGCCCGACGATCACATCTGGTGGGGCGCCTATGTGGGCACACCCGATCAGATCCTGATCTCCGGCACCGTCGGTGCGGTCGGTGAGCAGATCCGCGACACCCGCAACGCCGCCCGAGCGCACCACGGCTGGATCATGGACATCTACCTGCTCCGCAAACCCCGATGATGTGGTCTTTTGGCGAACAAAAGCCCAGGTGGGCACCGCCAAAAGGGCACACTATCGGGTGGGGCTAGGCGATTTCGGCGAGTGCGGACAGGATCGGGTCGCGGAGTTCGGAGCGGCAGATGACAAAGTCGGGCATGAACGGGCTGCGGCGGTTGTATTCGAGCTCGGTGCCGTCGATGCGGCTGCAATGCAGCCCGGCGGCCTGAGCGACCCCGACCGGCGCGCAGTTGTCCCATTCGTACTGCCCACCGGCATGGACGTAGGCATCGGCATCGCCGCGGACGACGGCCATCGCCTTGGCGCCTGCCGAACCGATCGGAATCATGTCGAGTCCGAGTCGCTGTGAGACGTGGCCGGACTCGTAAGAGGCCCAACCCCGCGAGGCAACCATCCGGCCGGTCAGTTCGCCGTCGACCGTCGGCACGGTATCGGTGGTGTACACCTCGCCGATTGCCGGCAGCGAGACCGCGCAGTCGGCCGGTTGACCATCGATCGTCAGGGCGATGTGGACCGCCCAGTCGTCGCGGCCCGAGGCGAACTCGCGGGTGCCGTCGAGCGGGTCGATGATCCAGACCCGGTCGGAGGTGAGCCGCCGACCGTTGTCGGTGGCCTCTTCCGAGAGCACCGCGTCGGCCGGTCGGTGCTGTGAGAGAACCGCACCGATCCAGGCCTGTGCCATTGCATCGCCGACATCACCGAGCAGATATCCGCCGAGCAAATGCTGATACCGGATGTCCACCAGGATCTTCCCGGCGCCTTCGGCCAACATTCTGGCCAACTCGGCGTCGGTCACCGAACCACTGGAGCGCATCTGGTTACTAGAACATACTGTCCTCATGCCGGAGTTACCTGAGGTGCAGGCCATCGCCGACTACGTCGACGGCCGGGCTGCCGGATTTCCGATTCGTCGTGTCGACGTGGCATCGCTGGCGGTGCTCAAAACCGCCGACCCGCCGTACACCGCGCTGGCGGGCAGAACCATCGAGTCGGTGACCAGGATCGGAAAGTACCTGGTCATCACCACAGCTGGACCGAGCGACGGTGCCGATGACGGCCCGATCCATCTGATCATCCATCTGTCGCGGGCCGGATGGCTGCGGTGGTCGGACAACCTGTCACCGGCTCCGCCGCGTCCGGGCGGCAAGGGACCGATCGCGCTGCGCGTGCACTGCGGGCTGCCCGGTGAAGGTTTCGACGTCACCGAGGCCGGTACCCAGAAACGCCTGGCGGTGTGGATCGTCCGCGATCCCGCCGAGGTCGAACGGATCAAGACACTCGGTCCTGATGTGTTGTCGCTGAGCCGGGACGAACTGGCCGCGTTGCTGAAAACCTCGGGGGCGCGGATCAAGACGGTACTGACCGACCAGCGGATCCTCTCGGGTGTGGGCAACGCCTACAGCGACGAGATCCTGCACACCGCCAAGTTGTCGCCCTTCGCGACGTCGAAAACCCTGACCCCCGACCAGGTCGATGCGCTGTACTCGGCCATCGGTGAGGTCCTGCGAGGCGCAATCGGGCGGCTCGAAGGCCAGGAGGTGGCGAAGCTGAAGGGGGAGAAGCGGTCTGGTCTGCGTGTCCATGCACGCACCGGTCTACCCTGCCCGATCTGCGGTGACACCGTGCGCGAGGTCTCGTTCACCGACAGGTCCTTCCAGTATTGCCCGACCTGCCAGACCGGCGGAAAGGTCCTGGCCGATCGCCGGATGTCGAGATTGCTCAAGTGAGCACAGATCCGCTTCCGGCGGGCTTGCGGCTCAACCAGATCCAGTTCATGGCCACCCACAACTCGTCACACCGGATGATGCCGCCCGACGAACGATTCGGATGGCTGATGGGGTCGGACCTGGATTCATACCGCTACGAACATCTTCCGCTCGATCAGCAACTCGGCGATCAGCACGTGCGGGGGATCGAGCTGGACCTCTATCCCGATCCCGACGGCGGACGGTATATGAGTCCGCTGGCACGCAGGTGGCGCGGCCGGGGACGCCTAAAGCTGGTCGAGCTCCGCTCCGCTTCGTCTCTGCGACCAAATCTGGTCGAGCTCCGCTCCGCTTCGTCTCTGCGCCCCGAACCCCTCTGGCGCCTGCCCGGGTTCAAGGTGATGCACGCACCGGACGCCGACTACCGGACCGGTTGCCCGACGATGCGCGGTGCGCTGCAGACCGTGAAGCTCTGGTCGGATGCACATCCCGGGCATGTGCCGGTGGTGATCCAACTCGAGCTCAAGGCGTCGTGGCCCTGGGCGCTGCTGTTGCGGGGTGCCCGGGTGCCGCGTTGGTCGCCGGAGATACTCGACGGACTCGACGCCGAGATCCGTTCGGTGTTCAGCGAGGCGTCGCTGTTGACTCCTGACCGAATCCGTGGCGCCGCACCGACGTTGGAGCACGCTGTGCTGGAATCGGGCTGGCCGCGGGTGGACGACGTCCGTGGAACGGTGCTGTTCTTCTTGGACTACGGCGACCAGGATTACATCCGCGACAACTACCGCATCGGACGGCCGAGCCTGCAAGGCCGGGTGGCATTCACGACTCCACCTCCAGGACAATCCGATTCGGCGTTCATCATGCACAACGATCCTCGCGGACAGGGGTTCTTGCGGATCCGTGAGCTGGTGAACCGCGGATATCTGGTCCGGACCCGATCCGATGACCCGGTGTCGACCGCGAAGGCCGATGAGCACCGTCGGCCACAGCTGGCGTTGGCTTCGGGTGCGCACATGATCAGCACCGACTTCCCGGTGCCGGGCCTGGCGTTTCGGTGGGGCGACGGCACGTTTGTGTCTCGGCTGCCGGGTGGGTCTGCGGTGCGACCGAATCCGGTGACGACGTGGTCCGGCGCCGGAGGGTAGGTTGCCTGCCATGAGCCGCAACAAGATCTTGATCACCGGTGCCAGTTCGGGGCTGGGCGAGGGCATGGCCAAAACCTATGCGGCACAGGGCCGCGCGCTGGCGCTGTGCGCGCGGCGGGTCGATCGTCTCGACGAGTTGAAGTCCGAGCTCTGCGCGCAGGCCTCGCAGATCGCGGTGGCCGGCCTCGATGTGACCGACGTCGACACCGTTCCGGTCGTTTTCGATGCTCTGCGTGACGAACTCGGTGGCCTCGACAGGGTGATCGTGAACGCCGGCCTGGGCAAGGGCGCACCGATCGGAACCGGCAAAGCTCACGCCAACCTCGAAACGGTACAGACCAATCTGATCGGCGCCCTGGCACAGATCGAGGCCGCGATGGAGATCTTCCGGGCGCAGAACTCCGGACATCTGGTGCTGATCAGTTCGATGAGTGCGGTGCACGGGCTCCCGAAGGCCCAGGCCGCCTATTCGGCGTCCAAGGCCGGACTGTCGGCGCTGGGAGAAGGCCTGCAGGCAGAGCTGGTCGGTTCGCCCATCAAGGTCAGCGTGATCCTGCCCGGCTACATCGCCACCGACATCAACAACGGGGTGAAATCGAAGATGATGACCGATCGGGAGGCCGGGGTGGCGGCGCTGGTCGCGGCCATCGAGTCAGAACGCAGTCGGGCCGTGGTGCCGCGCTGGCCGTGGACCGCAGTCGACCTGGCGCTACGCCACCTGCCGGCTGCCATCACTCGTCGAATGGTCTGATCGGCGCCTGCGCACCGTCGCCGGGAAGCCGGTGTTCACGGTTAATGAGCGGTCTGCGGCGGGCATCGAAAAGTCCTCTGGCACAGACCACTCGAACTCGCGAAGCATGCGGTGCAGGACCGTGAGTACTTCCATCCGGGCAAAGTTCATACCGAGGCACTTGTGTACACCGCCGCCGAACGGCATCCACGCCATCCGATGTCTGCCTGCATCGCGTTCGGACATGCTGAAACGGTCGGGATCGAAGTGCGTGGGGTCGGGCCACACGTCGTCGATACGATGGTTTGCCCCCACCAGGACAACCACAAACGTGCCCCGCGGGATGTGGTGGCCGCACAGTTCGGTGTCCTTCACCGCTGCGCGCGGCAGTACCGGGACCGGCGGTCGAAGCCGGATCGCCTCCTTCATGACGCGTTCTGCCAGTGGCATCGATGTCAGATCGTCGTAGGTGATGGTCTCCGGCAATGCCTCGACCTCGGTCCGTACCCGGGCGCGCCATTCGGGGCTTTTGGCCAGCTCGAAAGCGGTGGCGGTGAGCGCGATGGTTGCCGTGTCGTGAGCCGCAAAGATCATGAAGATCATGTGGTCGATCACCGCGGCGTCGCTCAGTCGATGACCGTCCACCTCAGCGCGGCACAGTTCGGACATCAGGTCGTCCCCACCTGCTGACCGTTTCATGGAGACGAGATCGCCGAAGAACTTCTCGAGCCGGCGGCGGGCCGTCAGGCCACGACTGAACCGAAGCCCCGGGACCGGGAGGCGGAGCAGCGCGCCGCCCGCCTCGATCAGATCGACACAGGCGCGGTTGAGCTTGGTCGCCTCGGCGCGGTCGAGTTCAACGCCCGCGAACACTTCGAGGGCGATGTCCAACGTGAGATTCTTGAACTCCGTCCGAAGGTCGACGGCCGGGCCGACCGGAAGTTCCTGGATCGACTGACGCACCTTTGCCTCGACGTGCCGGTGGTAGACAGCGAGTCGGTCCGCGGTGAACGCCTGTTGCATGATCCGACGGTCCCGGTGATGCTCCTCGAAGTCCATCAACAGAACTCCTCGCCGGAAGAATCTACCCAACGCGAACTCGTAGACGGGTTCGTTCGAGAACGCCTTGTCGCGATTGAGTGTCAGTTCTTCTGCTGCGGCCGGACCCTGCGCCACCACGACCTTGCGGCGCAGTGCGCTGGTCAGAGCGATGTCGCCGTAGTCGCGACGCAGCGAAGCGGCAAGATCTGCCGGGCGGCGGACCAGTTTCACCGTTGAGATCAGCGGCAGGTTTCGCGGACCCCGGACCGCGCGCAACCCGGTGTCGGGAGGTGGCGTTGACAAGACTTTGCTCATGATCGTTCCTTCGATGTGGTGGGTTGCCGTATCTGCCGATGCCAATCGGTAAGGGGGTTCGATGATCCGGTCGTCAAGGTCCGGCCCAAGTACGCTGGAACCGGCGTAGGTCAGCCCGGAGGAGGCCCGATAGTGCGTGTTCTCGTGGTCGAGGATGACGTTCGCGCGGCCGAGACCGTCCGGCGGATGCTGGTCAGCGACGGCTGGAGTGTGGTCATCGCGCGGGACGGCGCCGAGGGGTTGTGGCAAGGCACCGAGCATGCCTTCGATGTGATCGTGCTCGACATCATGCTTCCGAAGCTGAATGGCTATCAGGTCATAAAAAAGTTGCGCGGCGGAGGAGTATGGACCCCCGTTCTGATGCTCTCGGCGAAGGATGGCGAGTACGACCAGGCCGAGGCGCTCGACTACGGGGCCGACGACTATCTGGTCAAGCCGTTCTCCGTGGTTGTCCTCAAGGCTCGATTGCGAGCACTGTTGCGACGTGGCGTCCGGGAAAGACCCGCGGTGTTGTCCGCGGGCTCGCTGCGTCTGAACCCGTCCGATCATGGCGTACACCGCGATGACACTCCGATCAAATTGACCCCCCGGGAGTACTCGGTTCTCGAATTCTTGATGCGCAACAAGGGGCGGGTTGTCACCAAAACCGAGATCATGCAGGCGATCTGGGATGAGAACTACGACGGCGATGTGAATATCGTCGAGGTGTACATTCGATATCTCCGAAAACGGATCGATATCCCGTTCGGTGCCAACTCAATTCAGACGATCCGGGGTGCCGGTTACTGTCTGGCCGACGGCTAGTGCATCGGGATGGTCGGCACCGTGGGCAGGTTCGTCCGCAGGCGGCACCGTTGTCTCGGTTCTGATGGTCATCGTGAAGCAGGCCCCACCTCCCGGGGCCTCGCTGACCGTGATGGTCCCGCCGTGTGCACGGGCGATCTCCATCGCGATCGGTAGTCCCAGACCCGACCCGACCTGGTGGCGGCCACGATCGAGTTCGTGTCGGTAAAATCGGTCGAAGATCTTGTCCTGAACCGCTTTCGGGACACCGGGTCCATCATCGCTGACCTCGATGATCGCGGTGGATTGATCTGTGTCCTTGCGCATTCTGATGGTGATCGTCGACGTTGCGTAGTGGGCGGCGTTGTCGGTGAGATTGCGGATCGCCCGTTGCAATTTGCCCGCGTCGCCGATGACCCGGATCGGCGTCACGTCGGCGATCACCTTTGCCAGACCGAGCGACCGGAGTCGTTGGACTTCTGAACCGACGATGTCGTCGAGGTCCACCTCGTCGACGGTCAGCGGGATGCCGCGTTCGTCGGCGCGGGCGAGCAGCAGCAGGTCGGCCACCATGGTGTTCATCCGCTGGGCTTCGGGCAACAGGATCGTTCGTACCGTCTCGACATCGATCGGTGAATCGGTGTCGTCGGCCAGGTCGAGGATGCCGACCAGGGTGGTCAGCGGCGAGCGCAACTCATGAGAGGCGTCCCCGACGAACTCGAGCTGGCTGGCCCGGCTCTTTTCGAGGCGGTCGAGCATGGTGTTCATGGTGACCGCCAACGTGGTCACCTCGTCGTCGGTCGAGGGAACCGGAACGCGGCGGCTCAGGTCAGAACTGGTGATCGCCGAAACCTGCTTGGTGATGCGGGCGACCGGGGCCAGGGCGCGACCGACGAAGAAATAGATGGCCGCTCCCGCGATCAGGATCACGATCGGGAATTCGACGGCCAGGATGGCCGCGGTACTCAGTAGAGCCGACGCATATGCCTGTGTGGAGACCACCGTGATGACGCTGTAGTCGATCCCGTCAAACCGGGCACCGGTGATCTGCCCGCAGTACGTGCCGGATCGGCCGGGTATGTCGACGTTGTCGATCCGCTGGGTGTTCCACCATCCCGGGGTCACCGTCGAGATCGGTTCCTGGGTGGCACCTGGGCTGGTCGCCACCACGACACCGTTCTGGTCGACAACCTGAATGATGTCGATACCTGTTGTCGCGGAGAGGAGGTCAGGATCCACGGAGGGCAAACCGCCCTCGTTGATCTGATCTGCGATGTCGTACGACCGGGTGCCGGTGGATTCGTACATCTCGCGGTCCTGGTACCGCTGCAACATGTACAGCATGATCACTGCACCGACGAACATCGCGATGGCAACGATGCACGTCGCCACAATCGTGGAGCGCACGCGCACTCCCTGATTGCGGCGGAACATCGCGCGGACACTGCATGTCCTGGCCATCGGCTCCGCCTTTCGAACTGTTGCTGCGGGCTGTTTCAAGAGTATGTCGGTCGTTCGGTAGATACCAGGGGACGCTTTCAGGAGCCTTTCAGGCCGACGGGCGCAGGGTTACCTCATGACAGATCTCAAGCCCGCGAAGGCAACGGTTGCCGACGTGATCATCCGAAGGCTCGGTGTCATCGGTGTCGATCGGATATTCGGCGTACATGGTGCCAACATCGAAGACCTGTATGCGGCGGCACTGGCCGATTCGGACATGAAACCCGTTGTGGCAAAACATGAGTTCTCGGCGGGAACAATGGCTGACGGTGCTGCACGGATAACCGGGAAACCGGCGGCGGTGATGACCACCTCCGGCGGCGGTGCCATGAATGTGGTTGCCGCGTTGGCAGAGGCCTACGACAGTCGGGTGCCGGTGCTGGCGCTGATCGGCTCGGCTCCCACGGTGCTGGAGGGCCATGGCGGATTCCAGGACATGCTCAGTCCGCCCGAGACCATCGACGCCAGGGCGATCTTCTCGGCCGTGACCGGATTGTGTCTGAAAATCGATGCGCCACAGCAGATCCATGCCGCTCTCAATTCGGCCGAAGAAACACTCGCGGCCAATCTGCCGGTCGCACTGATCATCCCGAAGGATGTTCAGAGTTCTCTGGTCGTCGACCGGCCCAGGCTTCGATGTGTTCGCGACCGCACTGTTGCCCCGATCGCGGAACTGGAGGAGGTGGCCGCGACGCTGTCCGAAGCGCGCGGCGCCGTGACTGTCCTGGCAGGTGAGGAGGCATCTCGGCAACAGATCGGAGACGATCTGGCCGACCTGGTCGCAGCGACGGAGGGAGTCCTTGCTGCCACGCCCGGTGGTCGGGACGTCCTGGAACCAGGCGTGCCGACGGTGGGTTTGACCGGCGTGATGGGGCACCCGTCGGCAGCGTCCGCGGTCGCGAGATCCGCTGTCTTGCTCGTGTTGGGAAGCCGGTTGAGCCTGACCGACCGCGCGGGCCTGGACACCGGCGACACCATCGTCATCCACCTCGGTGCCGAATCACCGAGTATCGATGTGGACACCCATGTCCGGATCACAGATCTGCGGTGGGCGATTCAGGTGATCACGAAGAACATCGACATCGCACGCGCGGTATCGAGGAAGATCGTGCCCGGCATCGAGGCTTTGCCGACCCCGGCGCGAGTGCTGCCGGGGGACACCGACTCGCTCACCTCTATACAGGTCATTCAGACCATTGGAGACCGTATACCGGAGGATTCCAACATCTTTGCCGATGCCGGCAACGTCGGGGCGGCAGCCATCCATCACCTGCCGGTTGGCGGCCACGGACGATTTGTCGTCGCGCTGGGCATGGGTGGCATGGGCTATGCCTTCGGCGCGGCGATCGGCGCCGCGATGGTCACCGGCCGCCGTTCGGTGGTCCTCGCCGGGGACGGCGCATTCTTCATGCACGGCATGGAGATCCACACCGCGATCGAACACCGGTTGCCGCTGACCGTGGTCCTGTTCAACAACGATGCCCACGGCATGTGTGTGACAAGGGAACAGCTCTTCTTCCCGGGTACCCCGAGCATCAACCGATTCCGTCCCACCGATTTCGAGGCCGGACTCTCGATGATGTTCCCCTCGTTGAACGTCAGTGGCGCCCGGTCGCGCACCGATCTGCTCGCCGTTGCCGACGCCGCCTTCGACGGAGACGGTCCGCATTGTCTTGTGGTGCAGACCGATCCGGACGAACTTCCGCCTTTTGCCCCATTTCTTGCCGCCCGTACGACTCTCGAGGAGAACCGATGACCGTCACCCTGCCCGCGCTCGAAGATCTCGGACACAGTGCCGACGACCTACCTGGCCTGCACCGGATAGAGACCCACGACCGGAAGAAGGCCACCCCGATCATCCTGGACATGCTCAGGTCGGTGTACCCGCATGATCAGGTGTTCGGTGAGTTCTGCCCGGTTCAGGCCTATGTCGACGCACCGCCACGCGACCTGTTCGACTGGCTGTCCGATACCAGATCGCTGGAAGAGTGGACCTACAGTCTGCGTGGCTTCACGCCCACCGACGAACCGGGCCTGTGGATCTCGAAAGACCGCCTCGGCGAGGACACCAAGTGCTTCACCCGCACCGTCTCCAACGCCGACGCCATGACCGTCGACTATCACTGTGCCTGGGACCAGGGGGAACACCTGTGGATGATCTACCTGATGCGGGTGGTCGACGCGCAGGTGGTGCTGAACAAGCCGGGGTCGGTGGTGTTGTGGAACAACTGCAAACACCCGTTCTACGACAACAACCCCTATCCGGAGACGGCCCCACCGGAGCGTCCGGTCTGGGTGGGTGACTTCTGGGACATGTTCTCCGCCGGACACCAACTCGAGATGGACAACCTCAAAGCGATCGCCGAATACCGCAGCCATCACGGACTGCCGATCAAGCCGGAATGGATGAGCCGATGAATTCTCCGACGATCTCCCTGGTTGACGTTGCCAGTTACCTGCCCGAGAACCGCGTCCCGGCAGCCTATTTCGCGCAGTATGCCGAATCCGATGATCTGGCAGACAATCTCATGTTCCGGGCACCGGCGTATCGGCATCATGCGGCACCGGATGAGACCTCGGCCGAGATGATCGAACGCGCGATGGCCGGCCTGCTGGACCGGCACGGCTCCGAGGTCCTCGACGACGTCGACATCCTCATCACGCACAGTCAGCTACCGGAACTGCCGGTGGTGGGGTGTGGCGGTGAGGTCTCGCACCGACTCGGCATCAAACCGGAATGGGTGATCGACGTCCACAACGGCGGATGCGCATCATTCATGCACATGATGAAGATGGCGCAGCAACTGATGATCGCCTCGGGGGCACGAAAAGCGTTGATAGCCAATGCCCAGAACAGCGCGGGCCAGGTATTCGTGCAGGATCAGGTACGCGGCAAACCACAGGCGTCGATACCCGGTGACGGTTCGAGCGTGGCACTCCTCGAGATGAGCGATGCCTCTCCGATCCTGGCCACCACCTGCCGCTCGTACGGCGAGTACGCGGGCGACATGACGTCGGTGGCCTATCCGCAACGCAAGTACTGGGAGGCAGGCCCGGGTCAGGTCCATATCGGATTCACCGAGACCAAGATCGCCAAGGTGCTGGCGCGCGGCAATCGGCTGGTCCCGGAGGTCGCCTACGATGTGGCCGACAAGATCGGTGTCGCGACCAGAGACATCGACTGGTTCGTCACCAATCAGCCCAACCGGATCTTCCTGCGTAACTGGCGCGATGCCCTGGAACTGCCTGCGGAACGTCATCCGGACACCTTCGACGAGTGCGGCAATCTGTTCGGTGTCGGGGTGCCGCTGACCCTGGACACCGCGATCACAGACGGCCGGATCCGGCCCGGCGACATCGTGCTGATGGCAGCATTCGCCCATGCCGGCGACTACGCGGGCGCCACAGCGATCCGATGGGGTGGGCGATGACTGCACTGATCCCGCTGAACCTCAACGAAAGTCCGTATCCACCACTGCCCAGCGTGGCCGCAGCCCTGCACGAGTGTGTCAACAGCGCCAACCGATATCCCGAGTTCATCCCGGACACCCTGCGTTCGCAGGTCGCTGACCATCTCGGGGTTCCCGGCGACTGGGTCAGTATCGGAGCCGGCGCCACCGGATTGGCTTATCAAGTGCTGCAGGCATTTTGCCCGCCAGGTGGGCGGATGGTGTCCGCGACACCAACCTTTGACGGCTATCCGATCCTGGCGGACCTGACCGGGGTGCATGTAGACGCGGTACCGCTGCGCGCCGATGGCGGCACAGACCTGCGGGCCATGGCGGCAGCGATCAGGCCGCAGACCCAGGTGGTGGTGCTGTGCTCACCCCACAACCCCACCGGATCGGTCATCGATGAGCCCGCCCTGCACGCCTTCCTGCGTCGGGTGCCGAAAGATGTTGTGGTGATCCTTGATCAGGCCTACTTCGAGTTCGCCGATTACACGCCGGATCTGCACCTACTGCTACTCCATCATCCGAATGTCATCGTGCTGCGCACCTTTTCCAAGGCACACGGACTCGCTGCCCTGCGGGTCGGCTATGCGGTCGGCAGTGCCCAGCTCATCACGAAGGTGCGCCGTTTCGAAGTGCCGTTCGCCGTCGGGTCCGCGGCCGCACTTGCCGTGCCCGCGGCGCTGGCCGCCACTGATGCGCTCCGGCAACGGGTCCGGTCCGTCCGCGAGGAACGAATTCGTTTGCAGGCGAACCTGACCGATATCGGGATCACGAGTCTGCCGAGCCAGGCGAACCATGTGTTCGTGCCATCGGAGCGACCGCAGGACCTGGCCGCCGACCTGCGGTGCGGTGGTGTCGCGGCGAAGGTGTGTGCGGTTCCCGGTGCGCTGCGAGGTGTGCGGATCACCGTCGGTGACCGGGCCGCGACGGATTCGGTCGTCGCGGCGCTGATCGAGGAGCAGTCGGTCAGTGCGTGATGCGCGGGCGTTTGTGATCTGAACGCTGTCACAGAAGAAGTAGGCTGGCACGCATGGCAAAAGATGATGGCGAGGTCCACGGACGCGGTGCGTTCCAGTTGTACGGATACGACATGCAGGTCAGGATGAGTGACCTGCTGTCCGACATCTTCGGACGTGAGGACATCACCTGCTACGCAGGCGATTGGCGCGGCATCCTGTACTTCACCCTCGACGACGAACCCGGTGTCGATCCGCAGCAGGTGTTCGGCTTTGATCCGTCGACCGGCGAGAGCGGAGAACTGGCGACGCTGTCGGAGGTGATGGCGGCCGTCGACAACGGTGACATCGTCGAAGCCGTGGACGGCGCGGGATTCGAGGCCTGGCTCGCCGAGACCGGCCACAAGGAACTTCCGATGGGAACCTGCGCGCCCACACTCGAACTCGAGTTCATCGGGGGTGCGTCGGATGTGCGGGTCAGTGAACCTCGCGACATCGTGACCCACGTGGCGTTGGCCGCCGTGATCATGGGCCGTCTCGAAGTGCTCGGTGTCGAACCCGGCGATCCGATCCCGGACGAGCTGTACGACGAGGCGCGCTGGAACTGAGGCCTATTCGCCGGTTTGCGCTCCGCCGCTCGCCATCGCGGAAGGACCGAACTCCCTGCCACTGGGGTAGGGCAGCCGAATGTTGTTGGCCTCGTACGCTGCCAAGATCTCCTTTCGGATTCGTCGCTGCAGCGACCACTGGGCGTTCGGCCGGGTCTTGAGCAGGATGCGCAGGGTGACCATGTCGGCCGAGATGTCCTGAACACCCAGCATTTCGGGAGGTCCGAGGACGTCATCGGCAACCGCGTCGTCGGCCACCACCTGCCGCGCTGCTTCGAGGGCGACTTCCTGCGCACGCTCGAGGTCGACGTTGTGGGCCACCGGGATCTCGATCCGTGCCACGGCGTAGTCCTGGCTCATGTTGCCGACACGGATGATCTCGCCGTTGCGGACGTACCAGAGCGTTCCGTCGATGTCACGAATGGTGGTGACCCGCAGACCGACCGATTCGACCTCGCCGATCGCCTCACCGAGGTCGACGACGTCACCGACGCCGTATTGGTCTTCGAGCAGCATGAACACGCCGGATACGAAGTCTTTCACCAAGTTCTGGGCACCGAAACCGACGGCGAGGCCGACCAGCCCGGCGGAGGCCAGGAACGGCGCGATGTTGACCTGCAGAACGCTCAGGCAGGTCAACACCACCCAGACCAGGATCAGGATCGAGGCTGTCGACTTGAGGACCGATCCGATGGTCTCGGCGCGCTGCTGACGGCGCTGGGCCACTTTGGGGTCGCGCAGCGACTTGGGTGTCCGTTCCCGCAGGTGTCGTAACAGTGCCGGCTGTGCGCGAGCATTGCCCGAATCCGCCGATGGACGCCGCGTGGCCCGATTGATCAGTCGGTGCACGACGTACCGGGCAACCAGTCCGACAGCGATATAGATCACAATCCGGATCGGGTTCTCGATGAGCCAAAGACGGTTCGTCTCAGTCCATTCGAACGCGGTGGTGGAGTTCGCCAGAGTGCTCAGGGGTTGGGCAGTCATTCTCTCGACCGTACGTACTTTGTGTCAGCTGTCCACCGCTGTGATGCAAACCCCGTGGTCGGCTACCAATGGGTGGCGGACAGTTCCCAGTGTCCGAGAGCTTTGTTGATCAATTCATGTAGATCTTCGCTGGTTGCAACTGCCGGGTCCGGGATCGCAAGGGCGATGGTCATCACTCCGCCGGACAGCGCGGCCCAACCGGCAACGGAGGTCCGCGTCATCTGCGTGGCCTGGGCGCAGAGCCTCGGATGCACCGAGCGGGCAGCGATCACCCGGCCACGATGACCGGCGAGCATCGACAGGATGCCGTCGAGTTCACCGAGGTTGGAAGCCAGGCCATCTCGCGAACCCGGGTCGGGGACGAGGGCATGCGCGGCGCGGTGCCCGATGACCTGCAAGAGCTCGGCAGGCATACCTGCAGGCGGTCCCAGCCCGGAGCCATCACCAGCCGCGGCATAGCCTGCACGTGCCCGCCGCCGCAGCAACGGCAGATCCTGACATTCGTCGATCGAGGTGATGCCGATCGAGGCGGTGGTCAAAGAGTTTGCCTCGTCGCCGCCTTGGGCAACCGGAAGTGAGAGTTCGATGGGCCCGAAACCCCGGATCTGCAGTACGAGTTCACCGATCAAAGACGTGAACAGAGTGTTCGATGTGCCGCCATGCGCTGCGGCAGCAGTTGTCCAGGCCTCGGCGTCCACCGAGAAGATGGCGGTCGGTTCCCGCCACTGCGGGGTTCCGGAGGCTTTGGAAGGTCCGGTCGGAGAGCGTTTGGCCGCAGCGAACAGCTCGGCGCGCTGCTCGCGATCGCGGCAGCCCTTCCACAGACTCCGAGCGACCCCGCCGATCACGATTCGAAGCTGCGACGCCGCGTCCCGGAGGTCGTCGGCGAGCGTGGGTGAGGGGGAGTGGGGCAACTCGGGAAGCTCTCCTGCCGTGAGCTTTTCGCCTGCAGCAATCCCGGCGGCAGTCAACAGCGCCCTGGCGTCGGCGACTACATGCGAGCAGACCAGCGAGACCACACTGCCGCCCTGCTCGAGCCGGGCCACCGACAACTCCCACACCGGACCCGAACCGATGTCGAGGTCGGTGTTGCCACGTTCGTCCGCCCAGGCGGTGATGGTTCCCGGAGCCAGCGACCGCGACTCTTCGTGGACCGGTGCCACGGTGGCATCGGATGCAAAGACGTTGCGGGCAGGCCAGATCCGGGGACGGACCACTCTGCGGGTCAGCGGTCCCATCGCCAACGCGCGATGGGCAGGCTCGAGATCGGCGGCGGTGACAACCGTGTCGAATCGCCACAGTCCTTGCATGTAGAGGGGAAGGCCCATGCCCTGATGGGTCCGCCAGAAGATGTCATCTGATACCCCGAGTCGCTCGCTCCGGACACCGAGTCGCTCGCTCCTGACGCCCGCCCGTCGTGCGCGGGCGGTACCGATGGGCCTTCCCCTGCGCTTCATGCCTGTCGGCCGCGATGAGTCCGATACCAGCGCAGCAGCGAATCGGTGGACGAATCATCCTGAGCCTGTGGCGAATCGGCTTCGGTGATCACCTTCAGCAACTCGGAGGCCTGGGTCTTCCCCAGTTCGACACCCCACTGATCGAAGCTGTTGATGCCCCAGATCGCGCCTTCGACGAATACCTGATGTTCGTACAGTGCGATCAACTGGCCGACAACCGACGGGGTGAGCTTGGGTGCCAGGATCGACGTCGACGGCCGGTTGCCCGGCATCACCTTGTGCGCGACCACATGTGGGTCGACGCCCTCTGCCGCGACCTCGTCCGCGGTTTTGCCGAATGCCAGCACCTTGGTCTGCGCAAAGAAGTTGCTCATCAACAAATCGTGCATGCTGCCGGTGCCGTCGGCTGTCGGTAGATCGTCGGTGGGTTCGGCAAAACCGATGAAGTCGGCCGGGATCATCCGGGTGCCCTGGTGCAGCAGCTGATAGAAGGCGTGCTGCCCGTTGGTACCCGGCTCACCCCAGAAGATCTCACCGGTGTCGGTGGTGACGTGGTGGCCCTCGATGTCGACCGACTTGCCGTTCGACTCCATCGTCAACTGCTGCAGATAGGCGGGGAAACGCGACAGGTCGTTCGAGTACGGCAGGACAGCACGCGATGCGGTGTCCCAGAAGTTGGAGTACCACAACCCGATCAGGCCCAGGAGTACCGGAGCGTTCTGATGCAGTGGCGCGGTGAGGAAGTGGTGATCGACGATGTTGAATCCGTGGAGGAACTCGGCGAAGGACTCTTTGCCGATCGCCGCCATCACCGACAGACCGATGGCCGAATCCACCGAATACCGACCGCCCACCCAGTCCCAGAAGCCGAACATGTTGGCGGTATCGATCCCGAACTCGGAGACCTTCTCGGCGTTGGTGCTCACCGCGACAAAGTGTTTGGCGACGGCGTCGGGTCCGGCACCCAACTTCTCGAGGAGCCAGGCCCGCGCCGCGGAGGCGTTGGTGAGCGTCTCGAGGGTGCTGAACGTCTTCGACGCGACGATGAACAGCGTTGTCTCGGCGTCGAGTCCATCGAGTGCGGCCACCAGGTCGGCGGGGTCGACGTTGGAGACGAACTCGCAGCGGATGTCGGTGTCGACGTAGTGGCGCAGCGCTTTGTAGACCATCACCGGACCGAGGTCGGAACCACCGATACCGATGTTCACCACGGTTTTGATCGACTTTCCGGTGTGGCCCTTCCATTCACCGGACCGCAGCTTGTCGGTGAACTCACCCATCGCGTCCAGGACCGCGTGGACGTCGGCCACCACGTCTTGGCCGTCGACCTTCAGGGTCGCGTCGCGGGGGAGTCGCAGTGCGGTGTGCAAGACCGCGCGGTCCTCAGAGGTGTTGATGTGCTCGCCCCAGAACATCGCGTCGCGCTTCTCGGTGACCCCGGTCTGGCGGGCCAGATCCAGCAACAGGCCCAGGGTTTCGCGCAGCACCCGATGCTTGGAGTAGTCGATGTGGAGATCTCCGACGTCGACGGTGAGATCGGTTCCGCGCGTGGGGTCGACGGCAAAGATCTCCCGCAGATGCATTGCGTACACATGTGGCTGATGCGCAGACAGTTCTTGCCAGGGCTGTGACCCGGTCAAATCGAACTTTCGGTTTGGCTCAGTCGGAACGCTGGTCATCGTGACAGCCCCTTCATCGGTGGTGCGAATGTGTTTCTTCACTGCCGTACCTCGACCATCAGCCTAGTCAGACGGTCCATCTCGGGTGGCAACGAGCACGCCGACTCGATCAAGCGGCCTAGCATCGAGTTCCATGACGTGCTGCACACCTGCTTCCGAATCGGGTGACGACAATGCGAGACCGGCGATCGCGGCCACGGGTGTTCATCGTGTTCCGCAGGTGGCGATCGCAGCCGGTGATTTCGTGATGGGCGACCACACCGGTGATGGGTTCGCCGCCGACGGCGAGCTGCCTTTGCACGAGGTGGCGGTGGGTGCGTTCGCCATGGACGCCCATCCGGTCACCACGGCGGACTTCGCGGAATTCGCGGGCGAGACCGGCTATCTGACGGTCGCCGAACAGCAGGGGTTCTCCGCGGTGTTCCACCTGCTGATCGCGCAGGGATGCGACGTGATCGAGCAATATGCAGGCGCGCCGTGGTGGCTCGCCGTGGCGGGTGCGAGCTGGCGACAACCGTTCGGGCAGCCATCGACTGTGGACGGGTTGGGCGATCATCCTGCGGTCCACATCAGTTGGGTTGATGCGCAGGCATATTGCCAGTGGTCGGACCGCCGGCTGCCCACCGAGGCGCAGTGGGAGTACGCGGCTCGTGGTGGCCTGGCCGGAGCCCGATATCCCTGGGGTGATGACTTGATGGCGGCCGACGGCAGTTGGTTGTGCAATATCTGGCAAGGCGATTTTCCCGCCGACAACACTGCGGAAGACGGTTATCTCGGGACGGCGCCGGTACGCAGCTATGTGCCCAACGGGTTCGGGTTGTGGCAGATGGCGGGCAACGTCTGGGAGTGGTGCGCCGACCGTTTCGATCCCCGGTACTACCGGGCCATGGACCACCATGACCCGCAAGGGCCGCAGCGGGGCCGCTCGCGGGTTCTACGGGGCGGTTCCTACCTTTGCCACGACTCCTACTGCAACCGCTACCGGAACTCGGCCCGCTCACACAACACGCCGGTCTCGTCGATGGGCAATGCCGGCTTTCGAACGGTGGGCGCGTCCGCGGATGGACCCCTGACCGGGGATCGAGGCGGTCAGGCCACCAGTGCGTGATCGGCGACCGGCCACGCGCCCACCGTCGTCACCGTGTGTCGGAGGCTCTCGAGTTTGGCCGACCGGACGTGATCGTGGAGCCATCCGGCCGCGTCGCCGGGATGACGGTGGGCCATGACCGCCGCCGAGAACGCCAGTGCAGCGCTGTCCGCGACGACGCTGACACAGTCGAACGCCGTGGTCACCTGGTGCGAATCGCTGACTGCGAGCAGGTCGGCGGCTCTCACCTGCGCGAGCGCGCCATTTGCGGAGGCGATCACCGGGCCGACCTGGATTGTCACCGGGCCGCCGAGGGTGTCGGTGAGCAGCCGTCCGGCCCGATCGGCGAGGAATGCGCGGGCCGTCGTCATCAATTCGAGTCGACCGCCTGCCGCAACGGTCACCGTTCCCCGGCCCAGCTGTACCCGATGCCACGCGGGAATCGGTGGATAGGTGTCCGGGCAGCGGACAACCCCGGAAGCGTCGTCGGTGAGATCGGCGAAGTAGAGCGCCTCGATGATCAACTGATCGAGCAGAGACGAGACCAGTACGGGTTGGCCGTTCGCCAGATCCACGGCTTCGATCTCGGCCGATCCGCAGTCACGGTTGACGGTGGCATCGAGGCGGGCGGCCACCGCCGCGGTGTGTTCGACGGCAAGGCCGAGCAGCCGTGGATCGGCCACCGACACGATGATGTCGGTCCCGAGCCCGCTGATGGTGGCGTTGTCCGGCATAGTGCACCCTGCCCGTCTCGGAGTTCGTCTGGTGATGTACACCACTGTCGTCTCCCAACCTGGCAGGCGTCTGTGAGGAGACGATGAGCACCCTGACGAAATTCCGGCACAACGCGAGATCGCCGGACACCGCGGTCGGGTGCCGGCGATCTGCTCGGTGATGGCGGCAGGGGACGGTCAGGCGGAGATCACCACGTCGTAGAAGCCGTCGTAGTCGGTGTCGGAGGCGTACTCGTCGACATAGCCGTCGTAGTTGTGGTCGTATTCGGCCTCGTCGATGAAGCCGTCGGCGTTCGTGTCCCACTCGCAGACGTCGATGTAGCCGTCGCCATTGGTGTCGGTGACGATCGTGTCGACGACGCCGTCAGCGTTTGTGTCGAAGTACTGGGTTTCCATGACGCTCTCTTTCTCCGGGCCGATTGGGCTGGGTCGCAGCTCGTTTGCTGCAGTCGGAGATAGGAGTGCCAGGCGATCCGGATTGTTCCGGGATCTGACGAAGTCGGTTCTTCGCAGGCAATGGTCAGGATTCGTCGGGCAGCAGGGCGCGGGTGAGGGTCACCCGAATCCAGTCCTCGAACTCGTCGTAGGTGAATCCGGCCGTGTCGACGAGTTGTTGATGCGTCTGGGGGCTCGCGATCACCCATGCCGTGTCTCCCGCGGCCTCGGGTGTCAGTCCGGGCCGCAGCGCGGCCGGGTCGAGATTGGTCAGGAGGTTGCGGATGCTCATGCGCCGGATCTCCATCAGCGATTGCCAGTCGTCGGCGGCCTCGGGGTCGACTGCGGCGGCCTGCGCATAGGTCTTGAAGCCGACGGCGGCACGTTCGGCGAGCAGCCGGAACTGGTGGGTGATGTGCGCGATCAGTTCGCGGGGCGCAGCCGCGATCGGATCGAAGTTCGCCAGGATGGCCAGCGGCATGTCGTCGGGGTTGACCGAGCCGGGATGGTGGCCGATCACCTGCGCCTCCATCATTCCGCGTAGCAAACCGCGTTTGCTGCCCCATGACGAGTAGAGACTCTGAACCGATACGTCAGCGCGTTGGGCGATCTTCGCCACAGTGGCAGCGGCATAACCACTTTCGGTGAACACCTCGATAGCCGCGGTCAGCACGCGTCGGCGGGTCTCGGCCCGGGTGGCGGCGCCTGCCTCTCGCTGCCGGCTGGTCCTCCGGCTGTTTGATTCTGTTTCACTCTTGCCCACGTGACCAGTATATGTCATTCTTTGGAGTAGGATTCTAAATGCTTTGAACGTGACTCCAAAAAACGTTCTACCGGGTCATCCTCCGAAGGATCGAAGTCATGACGACCACACCAAGCACCATGCAGAAGCCCGTCAACACGCGCGCCATCATGATCGTGGTGTGCATCGCCCTGGCGGCAGTTGTTGCCGCCATGTCCTCGCTCAACGTCGCCCTCCCGGACATCGCCCGGGCGACGCACGCCGGCCAGACGCAGCTGTCCTGGATCATCGACGCGTACTCGCTGATCTTCGCCTCGTTCCTCCTACTGGCCGGCGCGGTCGGGGACCGCTACGGCAGACGCAAAACCCTCATCGCCGGACTGGCGATCTTCGGGATCGGATCGGTCGTCGCGATGACCGCCGGCTCGGCATCGGAACTGATCGTGCTCCGCGGAATCCTGGGATTAGGTGCAGCGCTGGTCATGCCGGCGACACTGTCGACCATCACCGGGACCTTCCCGGCGGACAAGCGAACGCAGGCCGTCGGCATCTGGGCGGGCGTGGCCGGAGGCAGTGCCATCCTGGGCCTGTTGTGTTCCGGTGTGCTGCTCGAATTCTGGTCGTGGCGTTCGGTTTTCGGCCTAAACGTGGCACTGGCAGCCGTCGCGCTCATCGCGGCATGGCGCGTTGTGCCGGAGTCGGCCGACGCCGATGCACCCCGTCTCGACATCGGTGGTGCGGTGCTGTCGATCGCCGGCCTCGTGGTGCTGGTGTACTCGATCATCGAGGCTCCCGAGGCGGGCTGGCTTTCGGCGCGCACCTTGACCGGCATCGCCGGTGGCCTGGTGATCCTGGCACTGTTCATCGGATTCGAACTGCGTCAGAAGGCGCCGATGCTCGATCCCCGGGTCTTCCTCCATCGCGGACTGAGTGCAGGCAGCCTGTCGATCTTCATGCAGTTCTTCGTGTTCTTCGGGTTCATCTTCGTGGTGCTGCAGTATCTGCAGATCGTGCGGGGTGGGTCGGCGCTGATGTCCGCGATTTCGATGCTCCCGATGGCGGCGGTGATGATGCCGTCGGCAAGGGTGTCACCGAAGCTCGTCGAGAGGTTCGGCACCCGCCGGGTGTGCGTTGCCGGGCTGGTCCTGGTGTCCGCAGGCCTGTTCGTCCTGTCGCAGCTCGGTGTCGGCACCTCGTACTGGTTGATGCTCGCCGGTCTCATCCCGCTGGGGATCGGTATGGGGACCGCCATGACGCCGGCGACCAGTGCGATCACCGGTGCACTTCCCGCGGCGCAGCAGGGTGTGGCCTCGGCGATGAACGATCTGTCCCGGGAAGTCGGTGGAGCACTGGGCATCGCAGTACTCGGCAGCCTGCTGACACAGGGCTACCGCAATCACCTCGAGCTGCCCGGGCTACCGGATGGTGTGGTGGACAAGGCCAAAGAGTCCTTCGCCGGAGCGGCCCACGCCGGTGGTCAGATCGCCGCCCAGGCGGATACCGCATTCGTCAATGGTCTGCAGATCGCGCTGCTCGCAGGCTCGGTTGCGGTGTTCGTCGCGGCCATCGCCGTTGGTCTGCTACTGCCCAGGGGTGAGCTGGCGATCTCGGATTGATGTGGCCCCGGACGGTGCGCGCCGGTCAGCGATGGGTCGGTTCGCCCCGGAGTTCGCGCTGGCTGGCCCGCGGGCGCCGAGACGGAAGTGACCGCTCCGCGTTTTCCTCATCGATCTTGTCGAGCTGGCGACGGTAGCGAGCCATGAAATCAAGGGCGATCTTGTTGCCGTCGGCTTCGGAAGGCAACACGTCGCCGGTGTCGCTCCGCCACCGGCGCAGTCGTGACTGAAGGTCGGTCACCACATCCGTGAGCAGGGGGTCGTCGATCAGATTGTTCAACTCGAGTGGATCGGCGAGCAGGTCGTACAACTCCTGCGGCGCCCGCGGCAGATCCTGCGAACCGTCCAAGGCCCTGGCCGACGGGCTGTCCCGGATGTCCAGCGGCAGACTCAGAGCCGGGCGATCGGCGTAGTTCTCGATGTAGCTGTACCGATCGGTGCGGATCGCCCGGATCGGATCGAAGTTGTCGTGGTAGCTCTTCTCCGTGAACACCTCGTCGCGCACCGTGGCGCGAGCGGTGCCGGTGATCGTCTCCGCGTGTGAAAAGCCTTCCACCGCTTCCGGAATCTCGACACCCAGCAGATCCAGCACGGTCGGGGTGAGGTCGACACCACTGAAGAGGTCGTCATAGACAAACGGCGTGATGTTGCGGTCGGTGGGTGGCCGCACGATCAGCGCGACCCCGGTGCCCTCGGAATACAGCGTCGATTTGGCGCGGGGGAACGCCAGTCCGTGATCGGTGATGAACACGACCCAGGTGGTGCGGTCGAGGTCGAGTTCGGCGAGCGTGGACAGGAGCCGCCCGACCGCGGCGTCGGCCTTGGTGATCGAACCGAGCAGCCCAGCGAGATCCTCACGAACGGGACGGGCATCGGGCAGAAATGCCGGGACAACAACACTTTTCGGGTCGGCATGCACGTAGTCTTCGGCCGGATAGGGCCGATGGGTCTCGAAGAACCCGGCCGTCAACAAGAACGGTTGCTGCCGGCGCTGCGCGTCAGCGCTGAAGGTGCGCAGCCATTCCTGTGACTGTTCCACGACGTGGTCGCACTCCGAATCGGAGGTGTCGAATTCGTCGAACCCCAGGCGGCCTGGATCGCTCGACTCGTGCTGCATCCCGAAAAGTGCGCTGTACCAGCCGTTCTCGCCCAAGACCTGGGGGAGCGTCAGAACATCGTCGTGGTATTCGAAACCGTGGTGTGCCAGACCGGTCAAACCGTTTGAATGGGGATACCGCCCGGTGAACAGCGAACCGCGGGCAGGCGAGCACAGCGGTGCGGTGGCGTGGGCGTTGCTGAATCGGATGCCGTGTGAGGCCAGCGCGTCCATCGTCGGACTCTCGACGCCGTCCGCCCCGTAACAGGCCAGGTGCCGACCCAGATCATGCCAATGGATCAGCAGAACATTCTCAGCCATTCACCACTCCTGTATCGGGCTCGGATCACCTCGCTGCGACCCGATCCATGTCCCCCGAGTCGACCAATCCTGCAGGCAACGCACCGGCGGAGACCACACTTACGCTCGGCGTGGGCCGAACGCGGTGCGCCCGCTCTATCGTCCGAGTGGTCCGCGGCCCAGTCGCAGCAGCAGCATGGCGAGCGTGTGGCCTTCTTGGCCGAGCTCGCTGAAGCGGTCGAGCACCTTCATCTCACGGCTGTGCACGAGGCGGGTGCCTCCGGATGCCATCCGGGTCTGCCCGATGCGCTTGGACACCGCGGTCCGTCGCTTGATCGCGGCGAGAATTATCGCGTCGACCCGATCGATTTCACGGCGCAGGTCATCAATGTCCTCGGGGAGATCTACCACGTCAGACCCAAGATCAAGGCCGGACAGGTCGATCGGCTGGTCAGCAGTCACGGGCCCAAGTGTGCCACGCAGGGTGGTGACGCTGGTAAGAGTGGTCGTTGTGCATCTGTCCACAGCGGCCCTGAGATGGACTGGTCGAGCTCCGCCTTCGGCTTCGTCTCCGCCACGCCCCCGCCCCGTACCGTCACGGCCGGGCTCTCCGGTGAGTGCGACATCTCGGGGTGCGACGGTGCTGTGGATCGCCTCGGCGCTGATCGTCGTTCAACTCGTGGTGCGGATCGCGCTGGTCGCGGGCGGCGACTTCTACTGGGACGACCTGATCCTCATCGGCCGCGCCTCTGAGCTTTCGACATTCTCGTGGGAACACCTCATGTACGGCCACGACGGGCACCTGATGCCCGGTGCCTTTCTGGTCGCAGGACTGAGCACCGACCTCGCGCCGCTCAACTGGGCGGTCCCGGCGGTGACCCTCGTCGTTCTGCAGTTGCTGGCTTCCCTGGCGGTGCTCAGGATGCTGATCGCGATCGCGGGACGCAATCGTCCGGCGATGCTGATTCCGCTGGCGTTCTACCTCTTCACACCGCTGACCGTGCCGGCATATACGTGGTGGTCGGCGGGCTTGAATGCGCTGCCGATGCAGATCGCGATGGCGGTGGTCGTGACCGAGGTGGTGCACCTGTGCCGGGGTGGGGTCGCGAACCGGCGGATGGTGATCGCACGGGCGTTGGTGGCGTTTGTGATCGGGCTGGCATTCTTCGAGAAGTCTGTCCTCATCGTGCCGGTGGCCATGGTCGTGGCGGTGCTGTGGTGTCTGATATCCGGCCGCGGCGCCACCGTGGGGCAGGCGCTGCGTACGGCCTGGAGGTCGGCGTGGGAGTTGTGGACAGGGTTGTGCGTGATGGCCGCCGCATGGCTGACGTCGTATCTGATCGTGGTGCCGGTCGATCCCGACGGGCACTCCGTTTCACAGACACTGCAGATCACCTGGCGGTCGGTCAACGCCGGGCTCATCCCCGGACTGCTCGGCGGGCCATGGGACTGGGAACGCTGGCTGCCCAGTCCGCCTTTCGGATCGGTCGGCTGGCCGCTGACCGTCGTCGGCTGGCTACTGGTGCTGGGGGCTGCCGCCTACGCCCTGTACACCCGCCGCCATGTGGGATGGATACTCGCCGCGGTGGTCGGGTACGTGGTCGTGCTGCAGATACCGATCATCTGGAACCGGTCCGGCGCCCACACCACCATCGAGTTGGCCCAGACTCTGCGCTACCTGCCCGACAGCGCACTGTTCATCACCATCGCGATGGCGTTGACACTGATGGCACCGGTCCGCAGACGTGACGTCGCGAGCAACCATCGACGGTGGTTGCGCCCGGCCGCAGTGGTGGCAACCGGCGCGTTCATCGTCAGTTCGTTGCTCGCCACACACCAGTTCGCGAAGGAGTGGGATACCGATCCGACCGGCGACTACCTCGCGAACGCGCGAACCTCGCTGGCGCAGGCCCGGAATACCCCCATGTTCGACCATCAGGTCCCGATCCTGGTCCTGCTGCCGCTGGTCAAGCCGTACAACGTGGTCAGCAAGGTCTTCGGTGGGCTGTCGGACCGTCCGGAATTCGATGCGCCGACGGACAAATTGCAGGTGCTCGACGACTCCGGGCGGTTGGCGCCCGCCGACATCACACCCATTCGCGGCATCCGAGCCGGTCTCGGGGACTGCACCGATCCGGAGGTGACCGGTCCCACCGACCTGCAACTCGACGGACCACTCCTGGTCTGGTCGTGGAAGGTTGCGCTGCCGTACTGCGCGACGTCCGACGGGGAGATCGAAGTGGGCCTTGCCGATGGTGATCCGGTGACCGCGCCGGTCAAGGCGGGTCTGAACACGGTCTACCTCCAGCTGCACGGAGGTGGAGACCAGGTCCGGGTGCGTCCCCTGACGCCGGGGCTTGGCCTGCACTTCGCGCAGGGGCGTGTCGGTGAACTCGTTCGAGTGCCCTGAACCTGCCTCGAATCACACCGCAGGCACGGTGACCACCTCGATGTCGCTGATCCCGGCGTCGGTGAGTGTTTGTCGCGTCGCGTCGGCGGCGTCGGATTCGGCGAAGACCCACCGGACCGGAGTGTCCTCGGCGGCACCGGTCTGGGCCTCGGCGGCGGCGAGTATCGCCTCGGTGCCTTCCCAGCTGCTGCTCAGCGCGCCGTCGCTGCCGATGTTGTCCGAGTAGCCCGGACCGAACGTCGTGAGCAGTGTGCCGTCCGGCGCCCGGCCGTCGAATGACTGCCCGCCGACTACGTAGGTGTAGGTGGAGTGGATCCCGGTGATCTGCTGGTTGTAGTCCCGGCTCTCGAGACTGCCCTTGAATCCGTCCGCGGTCCAGACTCCGGTCGGCTCGGCGGTGGACACCTGTTCGTTGGCGGCGAGCGCCCGGGTCAGGACTGTTGCGTCTTGATCGAGATACGTGGTGAAGACGTATGCCACATCGCCCTTGAGGGTGCCGTCCTCACCGGATGCAACCGTGAAGGGGCACCGCGTTTCGCCCCGGCCGTTCAGGGGGATCACAACCGTGCGGGTGCAGGTGCCGCCCACCGGCCGGTCGTTGAGGGTCAGGGTCATGTCACCGACGATGGTGATGGACCCCGGAGCGCTCGTTCCAGGGGTTGTCGCGACGTAGGTGACGATGTACTCACAGACCGGTGGGGTGCACGGGGCCGGGAACACCGCGAGGCGGAAACCGCTGGCATCGAAGTTCGGGGTCAGGTACGGGGCCGGAATGTGTGTGAGGGTCGCGGCCTGTTCCTCGATCGCGTCGTAGAGCCGGCCGATCTCGTCGGCGCCGATGGGTTCGACGGACAGATCGACCTCGATGACCGAGCCGCCCGGTTGATCCAGTGGGCCTGCGACGGTCGAGAGGGTGTCGGTTTCGGCCACAGTCGTGGTGCGCAGGCTGCCACCGGCGACGATCGTGTCGTCCTCTTCGACGACGATGTCCGGAAGTGTTCCCGGTGTGAAGCGCTCGTCGGGGGTTCCGGCAAGGCCGGTGGCGCGGCCCTTCACGCTCATGTCGAGCGAAGAGTTGTCGTTGGCCAGTGCCAGGCCGAGTGCGGACGGGGCCAGGACCAGACCCAGATCGGGGAATGTTGCCGGGTCCAGGGCAGCCCAGTCGCTGGCGACGGCCTCATAGTTCATCTTGGGCTTTTCCAGGTGGCTCTTCCAGAAGCTGGCCGAACCCTTCGCGTACGTCTGACCGTTCACACCGATGATGTCGGCGGTTTCGCCGCCGACCTTGATCGTGCCGCGCAGGTCTCCGCCCGCGGTCACCTCGACGTCGTCGAGGTTGATCTTGTCGGTGCCGGAGGTGACGGTGCCCGAGTACGTGGCGCCGTGCTGGTCGGCGAACTCCAGAGCGATCGTCGAAAGTTGCTTCTGGGCCAGGATCGCCGAGGGCGCCACCGCGGCCCCGTCGGCGGCACGCGGGATGAACATGGCCACGACGACCGCGATCAACGCCACCACGGCGATACCCAACGCGACCTTCGGGATTGCATTGCTCTTCAACGTGGTGCCCCCCACCCATCAGGTTGTCCGGCTGCATCCCCGGCGGCTGTGGTGCGGGTCCCACCCCGCATCGGCCACCGAGTGGCCCACATGGCACATAGGTACCAGCGTGGTCCGAGCTCGAGTGGCGATGATGTTACCGAACGCTTGCCGGGACCGGCGGAGTCGTGAGGTGTCGGTGCGAGCGGGTAACTTTGGGACACGATGAAAAGCGCTGCTCCCCACCCGTCGCTGCCGGGCATGGCCACTGGAAACCTGCACGAGGGCACCCGCGCCGAATCACGGCGTGCCCAAGAATTGCTCGACGGGCTGAACACCCAGCAGCGGGCAGCGGTTCTGCATGCCGGCTCGCCGTTGCTGATCGTTGCAGGCGCCGGCTCGGGTAAGACCGCCGTGCTCACCCGGCGGATCGCCTACCTGCTCGCCGAACGTGACGTCAGTCCAGGTCAGATCCTGGCGATCACCTTCACCAACAAGGCGGCCGCCGAGATGCGGGAGCGGGTTGTCGACCTGGTGGGCCCGCGAGGGCAACGCATGTGGGTCAGTACGTTCCACTCGACGTGTGTCCGCATCCTGCGGGCCCAGGCGTCGCTGCTGAGCGGCATGAACTCGAACTTCTCCATCTACGACGCCGACGACTCCCGCCGGTTGCTGGGCATGATCGTGCGCGACCTGGATCTGGACCCGAAGAAGTTCAGTCCGCGCGGGGTCGGCATCTCGATCTCCAACTTCAAGAACGAACTCGTTGATCCCGATGGGGCGATGGCCGCCGCCGAAGAGGGCAGCGAGCCCGCATCCAAGACGATTGCTCAGATCTACCGGCAGTATCAGCAGCGATTGCGCTCGGCGAACGCGTTCGACTTCGACGACCTGATCGGCGAGACCGTGGGTTTGCTGCAGGCATTCCCCGAGGTCGCCGAGTATTACCGGCGTCGGTTCCGGCATGTTCTGGTGGACGAGTACCAGGACACCAACCACGCGCAGTACGTCCTCGTCCGTGAATTGGTCGGTACCGGGGCGACCGGCAACGTGACGCCCGCAGAACTGTGCGTGGTCGGTGATGCCGACCAGTCGATCTATGCCTTCCGGGGTGCGACGATCCGCAACATCGAGGAGTTCGAGCGCGACTTCCCGAACACCGAAACGATTCTCCTGGAACAGAATTACCGTTCCACCCAGACGATCCTCTCGGCCGCCAACGCGGTCATCTCCCGCAACGTCGGCCGCCGCGAGAAGAAGCTCTGGACAGACTCCGGTGACGGTGAGCTCATCGTCGGCTACGTTGCCGACAACGAGCATGACGAGGCACAGTTCATCGCCCGCGAGATCGACGCGCTCACCGATTCCGGGGAGTTCAACTACTCGCAGATCGCCGCCTTCTACCGCACCAACACCGCCTCGCGTGCGCTGGAAGAGGTGTTCATCCGCCTGGGCATCCCGTACAAGGTCGTCGGCGGGGTCCGCTTCTACGAGCGCAAAGAGGTCCGCGATATCGTCGCGTACTTGCGAGCGGTCGCCAATCCGGATGACACGGTGAGCTTGCGTCGCATCCTGAACACCCCGCGCCGGGGGATCGGCGACCGTGCCGAGGCCTGTGTCGCGGTCCACTCGGAGAATACCGGGATCAGCTTCTACCAGGCGTTGGTCGACGGTTCTGAGGGCAAGGTCCCGCTACTGGGAACCCGTGCGGTCAAACAGATCTCAGCATTTGTCGAACTCATCGAAGGGTTGCGCAAAGACTTTCTGTCGAACTTCGGTGAGGCGGGGTCCGATGCCGCTGACATCGCGGAGCTGGACGCAGGCAGCGAAGCCGGCGACATCGGTGAGCTGGTGGACGCGATCGTCGAACGCACCGGTTACCGCTATGAACTCGAGGGTTCATCGGATCCGCAGGACGGTGCCCGTCTCGACAATATCAACGAATTGATCTCGGTGGCACGGGAATTCAGTGCCGAGGCCGCAGAAGCGGCGGCAACGCAGATACCGGAAACACAGATCGGTGAGGCAGCCGACGGCGCCGCGTCGTCGGAGCCCGAGGACCCAGATCTCGAGCCCGATCCGGGTGAGCCCGAACCCGGTTCTCTGGCAGCGTTTTTGGAACGGGTGGCCTTGGTTGCAGATGCCGACCAGGTGCCCGACGACGAAGACGGCGTCGTCACGCTGATGACCCTGCACACGGCAAAGGGCCTGGAGTTCCCGGTGGTGTTCGTGACCGGCTGGGAGGACGGGCAGTTCCCGCACATGCGGGCCCTCGGTGATCCGGCCGAGTTGTCGGAGGAGCGCCGGCTGGCCTACGTGGGGATCACGCGTGCGCGCAAACGGCTGTATCTGAGCCGGGCGATGGTTCGCTCGGCCTGGGGCACTCCGATGCAGAACCCGGAATCGCGCTTCCTGCAAGAGATTCCGCAACATCTCATCGACTGGCGACGCACTGAACCCAAGCGCAGCATGGGGCGCGGGTTGAGCGATGGCACCCGCGACTACGGCGACAACGGTCGCGGTTTCGGTGATGAGCGCTTCGGCGGTTCGGGCGGTTCGGGTTCACGGCGTCGAGAGTCGTTCGGCTCACCCACCCGTGGCCGCAACAAGCAGGTCCACGTCGAGGTGGGGGATCGGGTCACCCATGCCAAGTACGGGATGGGCAAAGTGGTCGCAAAGGAAGGCGCCGGTCCGACCGAGCGGGTCAAGTTCGACTTCGGCAGTGCCGGTCAGATCACGCTGATGTCGCTCGGCGGGCTGCCGGTGGAAAAGCTCTGAGCCGACAGGCTCTGGACCACCCGACAGGAAAAGCCTGCATCAGATCGATGCAGGCTTTCCTGTTGTCTATGGGTGAGGCAATGGTGCGGGCTGAAAAGCCCGGGTGCACAGGGTATTCGGGTCAGCTGGCGTAGCCGGAGAGCTGCACGCCGTGTGAGGCGAGCCAGGGCGTCGGGTCGGTCTTGGTGGTGCCGTTCTTCCAGACCTCGAAGTGCAGGTGGGGTCCGGTGGAGAAGCCCTCGTTGCCGACCTCGGCGATGACGTCGCCCGCGGTCACGGTCTGGCCCTTTTGGACGTGCACGCCGCTGGAAGACATGTGGCCGTACATCGTGACGGTGCCGTCAGGTGCCTGGATCTGGACCCAGTGCCCGTATCCGGAAGCCGGGCCTGCCGCGATCACGACACCGTCGGTGACGGCGTGGATGGGCGTGCCCAGGGGGGCTGCCATGTCGATACCACCGTGGAAGGTTCCCCATCGGCTGGCGTATGCCGAGGTGAAGTCGTAGGCACCGAGATCGATGGGGGAGACGATCGTCGGACGCCGCGCTGCGATCTCCGCAGCAACTTTCTGGTCGGCGATCTGCTGGCCGGTCGCGAGCTGGGCCGTAAAGGTGTCCATGTTGACCGGTAACGGTGCAGCTGTCACTGCGGCTGCCGGGGCGCTACCGGTATGAACCACCGCTGCCGGAGTCGGCGTGGCGGCCTCCGCGGCCGTCGTGGGTGTCGCCTCGTCGGATTGCTGTGCAAACGATCCCGTTGCTGCTGCCACTGCGGCACCGGCGGCGACCGCAATAAGTGCGGCGCGGCCCTTCAGTGCCTGCGGCGGGGCGGTGATGCGATGTTTACCGCCACTGCGCCCGGGGGAACGCTGTCTTTGTGGAGACCATTCGGGAGCATCGTCGTGTGGGGCGAAGTCGTCGAATTCGGCGCCACGGACCTCAAAGGGATGTTCGTGGACGATTTCGTCGAACTCGATCTCGGCGACAACGATGTCTTGCGTCACTTCAGCCGGGCGAGGCTGGTCGTAGGCGTCGCGATCAAAACGACGGGTACCGGTGGAGCGGTGGCTTGCGCGGGCTTCCGTGGCTGAATCGTTACGCCACTGGGTGAGAGGTCCGTCTGCGTACTGCTCGAGACCGAAGTCGTCGATCGGGATGATGTTCGTGATCTCGCTGTCGTTCACAGCTGCAGTGCGTAAGGCGTCAGGGCGCTGCTCGTCGAGCGTTCCGGCCGAAGCGCGCTTACCTGCGCCGCTTCCGGGTTTCGTTTCACGAGCATCCAACTGATTGAGCCTTCCTAGCGTGTTCAGAAGCAGTCCGAGGTAGTTCCGCCGCACTGCACGAATAGTTTGCTGTGACAAATCCGTGACCTTCTGACCTAGCGACGGTAACGAAACGATTGCGAGACCCGCAACCGCTCGCGGATTTGGACCCCCGATTGTGAGCTGGATCACGTAATTGCGTACGCTTTCCCGATATGCCTCATCGCTGGTCGCGGACGGATCGCGCAAATGATTCGCCGAGTGAACAATCAGTAAGTGATCTGAGGCACAAGCGGCGGTAGCAATGGTCGGCGGCGTTTCTCGCGGCGTTAGAGTCATCGATGGTTCGCAGGCACCAACTGCGGACAAACCTACGAGATGGTGAGCTGAATGGATCTCTTCGAATACCAGGCGAAGGAACTCTTCGCCAAGCACGGGGTGCCGACCTCGGCAGGACGTGTTACCGACACGGTTGCCGGCGCACGTGAAATCGCCGAAGAAATCGGCAAGCCCGTGATGGTCAAGGCGCAGGTGAAGGTCGGCGGCCGCGGGAAGGCGGGCGGCGTGAAGTACTCCGCCGACGTCGATGCCGCAGTTGCGAACGCGGAGGCCATCCTTGGCCTCGACATCAAAGGCCACGTTGTCAAGAAGCTGCTGGTCGCAGAGGCGAGTGACATCGCCGAGGAGTACTACATCTCCTTCCTGCTCGACCGCACCAACCGCACCTACCTGGCCATGTGCTCGGTCGAGGGTGGCGTCGAGATCGAGGTCACCGCCGAAGAGAACCCCGACGCACTGGCCAAGATCCCCGTCGACGCCGTCAAGGGTGTCGACCTCGCGTTCGCCCGCGAGATCGCCGAAGCAGGCAAGCTGCCTGCCGAGGTGCTCGACGCCGCGGCCGTGACGATCCAGAAGCTCTGGGAGGTCTTCATCAACGAAGACGCACTCCTGGTCGAGGTCAACCCCCTCGTGCGTACGCCCAACGATGAGATCCTCGCCCTCGACGGCAAGGTGACCCTCGACGAGAACGCCGCATTCCGTCAGCCCGGTCACGAGGCGTTCGAGGACAAAGACGCCACCGACCCGCTCGAGCTCAAGGCCAAGGAAAACGACCTCAACTACGTCAAGCTCGACGGTGAGGTCGGAATCATCGGTAACGGTGCCGGTCTGGTCATGTCGACCCTGGACGTCGTCGCTTACGCGGGCGAGGCGCACAACAACGTCAAGCCTGCCAACTTCCTCGACATCGGTGGCGGCGCCTCGGCTGCGGTCATGGCTGCCGGCCTGGACGTCATCCTGAACGACCCGCAGGTCAAGAGCGTGTTCGTCAACGTCTTCGGCGGCATCACCGCGTGTGACGCAGTTGCCAACGGCATCGTCGGTGCACTGAAGACCCTGGGTGACGAGGCCAACAAGCCCCTCGTCGTGCGCCTGGACGGAAACAACGTCGAAGAGGGTCGTCGCATCCTCGCCGAGGCCAACCACCCGCTGGTGACGGTCGTCGCAACCATGGATGAGGCTGCCGACAAGGCCGCCGAACTGGCGAGCAAGTAGGAGCTGTAGACCAATGTCGATATTTCTGAACAAAGATTCCAAGGTCATCGTCCAGGGCATCACCGGTGGCGAGGGAACCAAGCACACCGCTCTGATGCTCAAGGCCGGCACCCAGGTCGTCGGTGGCGTCAATGCCCGCAAGGCCGGCACCACCGTCAGCCATGACGGCGGCGTGGAGCTGCCCGTGTTCGGCACCGTGGCCGAGGCCATCGAAAAGACCGGCGCCGACGTGTCGATCGCTTTCGTGCCGCCGAAGTTCGCCAAGGACGCGATCATCGAGGCCATCGACGCCGAGATCCCGCTGCTCGTCGTCATCACCGAGGGCATCCCGGTGCAGGACAGCGCGTATGCGTGGGCCTACAACGAGTCCAAGGGCAAGAAGACCCGGATCATCGGACCGAACTGCCCCGGCATCATCACCCCGGGTGAGTCGCTTGTCGGCATCACCCCGGCCAACATCGCAGGCTCGGGACCGATCGGCCTCGTGTCGAAGTCGGGCACGCTGACCTACCAGATGATGTTCGAGCTGCGTGAGATCGGCTTCTCGACTGCCATCGGCATCGGCGGCGACCCGGTCATCGGGACCACCCACATCGACGCCATCGAGGCGTTCGAGCAGGATCCCGACACCAAGATCATCGTCATGATCGGTGAGATCGGTGGCGACGCCGAAGAGCGTGCTGCCGACTACATCAAGGCCAATGTCACGAAGCCGGTTGTCGGCTACGTTGCAGGCTTCACCGCTCCCGAGGGCAAGACCATGGGCCACGCCGGCGCCATCGTGTCGGGCAGCTCGGGCACCGCGCAGGCCAAGAAGGATGCGCTCGAGGCTGCAGGTGTCAAGGTCGGCAAGACGCCGTCCGAGACCGCTGCTCTGGCTCGCGAGCTGTACAAGAATCTGTAACAGCGCACTGCGCTGACAACGTCGATGGCGTCGGCCCGGGTTTTCCGGGTCGACGCCATCGACGTTTGCGTCCATGTTCGCCCCTGCGGGTGCATGACCAGTAGTGTCGACTTACTGCTATACCCACCGCGCGGAAGGCTGATCCATGACCGATGTCCCGGCAGAAAACCCAGGACAGCCAGTGGAATTCACGGTGCTCACCGGTCTCGACGAGGTGGTCGACTCCGGCACCGACCGGCCGAAGATCGACGTCGTGGCAAAGCTCGCTGGAGCAAATGTGGTGCATCTGTCGCTTCGGGCCGGTCAGGTGATCGACGATCATCAGTCGACGATGGAAATCCTGGTGATCGGTCAGCGCGGCCTGATCGAGTTCTCGGTGGGCGGTGAGCGCGTGCAACTCTCGCCGGGTTCAGCGGTCCGGGTGGCGCCGGGCGTGACGCACAAGCTTGTCGCCGTGGAGGACTCGGCTGCGACGCTGCTGGTCCTCAAAGGCACGCAGTAGTTCGCGGCTCACCCGATTCTGTCGCCAGAACACGGAGGTCGAGTATCGTTCTATGAGCGGTAGGGGGTACAAGGCACCGGCTTTCACAGCGGCGAAGAGAGCGGTAGGCCAATGGTCACTGGTGCGGCGACAGCGTCGAGCGTCGTGCGTGGAGTTCATGGAATCTACGGTGTGGCCGTCCGTATTCCTGTTACCGGTCCATTGCTCGAGCGCGGAGCGGCTGCAGCCACCGCGTTCGGAGAACAACTCATCGACTCTTCGATCGAACTGACCCGCTCCGCGCTCAAAGTCATCATCCGAGAGGTGATCACCGCACTCGTCGACGAGGTAGATCTGACCGAACTCGTCCTCAATCACGTTGACCTCGACAAGATCGCCACCGAGATCGATCTGGACGGTATCGCCGCCCGGATCGATATCGATGCGATTCTGGGCCGGGTCGACATCGACGCGGTGATCGAGACGGTGGATCTCAATCGTGCGGTGGGTGGCGTCGACATCGATGTGATCGCGGCGCGGATCGATATCGACGCCATACTCGCGCGGGTCGACCTGATCGGAATCGCCAACGAGGTCATCGATGGCGTCGATCTGGAGGCGATCGTCCGGGATTCGACCACCACACTGACCAACGGTGTGCTCGACGACGTGCGCGTCCAGGGAGCCCGGGCCGACGACGTCGTTGCCGGTGTCTTCGGAAAACTGCTGGGGCGCAAGCCGACTCCCCTTGACGGTGGGCGAGTGGCGAACGGTGCGATCGAACCACCCGCGGTCACCGCGACCACCGCGGTCACCGAAGTTGTTGTCGATGTGCACCGGCGCGGGTCGCACGAGCCGCCGGCCGGTCAGTCATGACCGATGCGACACACCAGCCGCACCACACCAACAAGGACGCACTCGACACCCGGCTGGCAGGGATTGTCAGCCGGGGCACGGCAGCCGCGATCGACGTGCTGGTTGTCATTGTGATTCTCGGAGCGATGTATCTTTTCATCTTGCTGCTGGACTTGCTGTTCACCACCGGATCGTTCAGCGCACCGAACCCGAACATCCTGGCCTCGGGTGTCGTGTCGTATTCGGTGGTGCTGATCTATCTGACCGCGTGCTGGACGGTATCGGGGCGGACGGTCGGATCGGTGGCGATGGGGTTGGAAGTGGTCAGTCGCAACGGAAGTCGACTCGGTCCGGCCCGCGCGTTGCTGCGGGCGGCGTTCTGTGCGTTCTTCCCGATCGGATTGGCCTGGGTGGCAGTTGACCGACGCCGCCGGTCGATCCAGGACGTGGTCCTGCGAAGCCGGGTCATCTACGCCTGGTGAGATGCGACCGGCGCGGGCCCATTGAAGTCGCGACCGGTCACGTGAAGTCTGTGGAACCGACCGATTTGTTGGAGTGGCGGGGGTGTACCTCGGTACTCTCAACAGACCATGACATTTGCAACCGAGGGGACATCTGCGACGGCGGGCTCCCCGTCGCCTGCCCCGGTGACCCGTCGTGGTCTGGCGAAGGCCGCGCGCCGCCGTGAACTGCTTGCTGCGGCAGCTCGCCTGATGGCTGAACGGGGTTTTGCCGGTGTGCGACTCGAAGACATCGGCGCCGCGGTCGGCGTCAGTGGTCCGGCGATGTACCGGCATTTCTCCGGTAAGGATGCCGTCCTGGCGGAAATGCTCATCACCATTTCGCAACGCCTGCATGCCGGCGGGCAGGCGGTGGTGGCCGCGTCGACCGACGACGTCGACGCGCTGGAACGGCTCATCGAGTTCCACGTGGACTTCGCGACCACCGAACCGGAGCTCATCCGCGTACAGGATCGTGATCTTTCGTCCCTGACCCCGGAGGCCAGCCGCGAGGTCCGGCGACTGCAGCGTCAATACGTCGAGTTGTGGACCGACGTTCTCGTCCGGGTCGACCCGTCGATCCCGCGGCAGGAGGGCCGAACCCGGGTCCATGCAGCCTTCGGCCTGATCAACTCCTCCCCGCGGCTGCCCGAACTCGAGATCGCCCGCCAGCAGAAGTTGTTGGCGCAGATGGCGCGCGCGGCACTGACCGCCGCACGCCTCTGACCGTCCCACACAGATCCCTCCCGAAATTCGCGGCACTTGCCTGCGTGTGCGCCGGTTGCAACCGGCGCGTTCGCGAGTAAGTGGCGCGAATTTGGGGGTTGGGCACCGGGGGCGGTGGGGGGATCAGATGCCGAGGGCGGCGGTCTGGACGGCAACGGCCTCGCGATAGCGGTCGACGTTGGCCAGTTTGATGTCCTCGTAGCCGCGGATCAGATCCGGCAACTCGGCAAGCGCGACCACATCATGCCGGCGGTCCGGGGTGATCGTCCCGTCGGCCAGTCCGGTCAGTGCCCGTTCGATCAGGTTGCGGTATTCGCCGATCAGCGCCCGTTCGGTCGTGCGGACCGTCGCTCGGGCGAACGGATCGAACCGGGTGCCGCGCAGTCGCTTTGCCTTGGCCAACGCGGCCAGGGCCGGGGTCGCCCGGCGGCCGAGGGCGATCTTGTTCTTCATGCCCATCGCCCGCAGCGTCGGTGGATGCAGTCGGACCGCGACCTTGGCGTCGTCGCCGAACTGATCGGCGACCTCGGCGGCAAAGGCGGCATCGCGGGTGAGTCGCGCGACCTCGTATTCGTCCTTGTATGCCATGAGTTTGAACAGGTTGCGTGCCACCGCGTCGGTCAGGTCGTCGATGTCACCGCGCTGGGCAACGTGGGTGACGAACGACGTGTATTCGGTTGCGTAGGACAGGTTCTGGTATGCGATCAGCTCGTCGACGCGATGCTGGACACGCTGCCGGACATCGGGTCGCACCCCGGTCAACTCGGCGGTCAACCGCACCGCGTCGTCGCTCGACCGCTTCGGTGGCGGGGCCGGATGGGTGGCGGTGATGGCCGCGGACACCCCGACGCGATCGGCAACCACCTGACGTCCACGCCGGAAGGCCTGCACATTGCGCTCTACCGCAACGCCATTCAGTTCTACCGCGCGTTCGATCGAGGCGGCCGAGATCGGCATCGCCCCGGATTGGTAAGCGGCACCGACCATCAGCATGTTGGCGTACTGCTCGTCGCCGAACAGGTCGAGTGTCAACGCGCCGGGGTCGAGATAGATGGCGCGCGCCACCGAATGGGCGATCGAGTCCGCGATCGCGGCGTGGTCGGGATAGGAGACCGAGGTGTCGATGACCATGGTGCCGGTAGGGACCTTGGTGGTCGACACCACGGCGGTGGTCTTCTCGGGGGAGGCGACCTTGAGATTCGCGGGATCGACGCCCACCAGGCCGTCGCAGGACAGGTACATGTCGCAGTCGCCGGTGGCGACCTTGGCGGCCTGCTCGACCACGCCCGCGCTGACCTTGACGTCGCTGACCACCGCACCACCCTTTTGCGCCAGACCGGTCATGTCGACGGTCCGGGCGACATGACCGTCGAGAACCGCGGCCGTGGCGATCACCTGGGAGACCGTCACGACACCGGTGCCACCGATGCCGGTGACCCGCAACGTGAATCCGTTGTCGACGGACTTGGACGACACGGGTTCGGGCAGTGAGTCGTCGCCGATGTCGGCAACGATATGGCGCACCCTTTCCTTGCCGGACGGGGTGACGGTGACGAAGGAGGGGCAGTCGCCCTTCAGACACGAGAAGTCGAAATTGCAGGAACTCTGATCGATCCGGGTCTTGCGTCCGAACTCGGTGTCGACCGGATGCACCGACAGGCAGTTCGACTTCTCGCCGCAGTCGCCGCACCCCTCGCAGATGCGTTCGTTGATCATCACGCGCTGCGTGGGCGTGGCAGCCTTGCCGCGCTTGCGCTTACGACGGTTTTCCGCGGCACAGGCCTGATCGTGGATGAGGACGGTGACACCCGCGGTGGCGGCCAACTCCTGTTGGACGGCCATCATTTCGGCGCGTGGCCGTACCTCGACTCCGGCAGGCAGGTGCAGGGATCGGGTTCGGATGGGGTCGTCGGACGTGACGATGATCCGGGTGACCCGTTCGGCCTGCAGCAGATTCACGATCTGGGGCAATGTCATCTGACCCACCGGATCCTGGCCGCCGGTCATCGCCACCGTGCCGTTGAACAGTAATTTGTAGGTGATGTCGACCCCGGCGGCCACTGCTGATCGCAGGGCGAGCGACCCCGAGTGCATGAACGTGCCGTCGCCGATGTTCTGCACAAAATGCTGCTGTGTCACGAATGGCGCCATGCCCAGCCACTGCGCACCTTCACCACCCATCTGGGTGACACCGGCGATGTCGCCGACCTGACTCGGATCCATCAGGAGAACCATTGCATGACAGCCGATTCCGGCACCGACAAGGGTTCCGTCCGCCACCTTGGTGGAGCTGTTGTGCGGGCAGCCCGAGCAGAAGTAGGGGGTGCGGACCGCCAGCGGGATCTCGATTCGTCCCCGGCTCCGGCCTTTGGTGTCGAGCCAGATCTGTGCCGCCGGGATCTGGTGATGGCGGGCGAGGCGACCGGCGAGTCCGCGGGTGACCGAATCGATGTCGAGTTCGCCGAATCGGGAGAACAGGGTGGAACCGTCTTCGTTGGTTTTGCCGACGATGGCGGGGACATTCGGCCGCCGGAACAGGATGTCGCGCATCATCGTTTCGATGAAGTCGCGTTTCTCCTCGACGACGATCACCTCGTCGAGTCCGGAGATGAACTCGTCCATGATCTCGCGCTCGAACGGATAGACCATACCCATCTTCAGGATGCGGATCCCCAGGCGTGGCAGGTCGTCGTCGGTGATGCCGATGAGCCGCAGTGCTTCCCGGACGTCCATGTAGGTTTTTCCGGCGGCGACGATGCCGATCCGGTCGTCGGAGCTGCGTGCCGTGATCCGGTTGAGCCGGTTGATGCGGGCGTACTCGACCGCACGTGGCAACCGGATCGTCAGCTGATTCTGTTCGAGCTCCATCAGGTTGGCGCCCAACAGTTTTCCGCTCGGTACGTGGGGGCTGGTGCCGAGGTCGCCGTAGACGGGCAGGATGCGGTCGGGATGGACGTCGGCCGTCGAGGCGCCGTCGGCCACATGTGCGGAGATCTTGAACGATGTCCATAGTCCGGAGACCCGCGACATGATGGCGGCGTGGACTCCGAGATCGAGGATGTCCTGGGAATCGGCGGGGTAGAGGATCGGCATGTAGAGGTCGGCCAGTGCCATCTCGGACGCACAGGGAATCGTGGAGCTCTTGGCGCCGGGGTCGTCGCCGACGAGAGCCACCGCACCACCGGCGGCATGGGTTCCGATGATGTTGGCGTGGCGCAGGGCGTCGGTGGCCCGGTCGAGTCCTGGTGCCTTGCCGTACCAGTAGCCGACGACACCGTCCCGGGGGATGCCATCTGTACCGGCGGCCAGTGTGCCGACCTGCGCGGCGACTTGTGAACCCATCACCGAGGTCGCGGCGAGGTCCTCGTTCAGGCCGGGGCGGTGGACGATGTCGAACGGGTCGAGGTACTTGGCGCGGCGGGCGATCTCGAGGTCGTATCCGGCCAGCGGTGAACCTTCGTATCCGGAGATGAACGACGAGGTGTTCAGGTTCTGGCGGCGGTCGAGGCGGGCGCGGTCACGAACCATGCGGACCAGGGCCTGGATGCCGGTGAGATAGATCGTCCCGGTCTCCCGGGTGTAGCGGTCGTCGAGCGAAAAGGACTCAACGGGGCGTACTGGTCGAGCTGCGTCGCTGCGGGCGTTGCCGCCGAGCGGATCGCGATCGTTCTGGTGGTGCTGGACGAGGGTCATGGCTGTTTACCCGGCTCTCTATGTGGTTGTGATCGCCCCGGGGGTGGTGGGACGAGGACATGCAATTCGGTAAGCCGATCGTACTGCAGCTGTGACCGTGCCCACATTTACCGCAACTGGGTGGGCCGGCGCCCGCTTGTCACAGATTCGGGCCGGTCGGCGTCTTGTGGCCATCAACCCCTGATGCGAGGAGAAAACGATGAATCGAACGACGCAGGTGATCGTGGTCGGAGGCGGTTTTGCGGGTGTGATGGCGGCGAACCGCCTGACTGGGCGCCCGGATCTCACGGTGACGCTGATCAATCCACGACCCGAATTCGTCAACCGGATCAGGTTGCACCAGGTGGTGGGTGGCACCCAGAAGGGAGTGACCGATTTCAGCAGTGTGCTTGCCGACGAGGTTCGCCTGGTGGTCGACACGGTGGTGCAGATCGACACGGCCGGTCGCAGCGTGAGGCCGGCCTCGAAGGAGCGACTCGAGTACGACCATCTCGTGTACGCCGTCGGCAGCGGTAGTTCGATACCGGGCGTCGTGGGCGGAGTTGAACACGCCTATCCGATGGCCACGCTCGAGGAGGCGCAACGCACCCGGCGCGTGCTGGAATGCACGCCCGCCGACGCACCGGTCACGGTGATAGGTGCCGGTGCCACGGGAATCGAGACGGCCGCCGAACTCGCCGAGCAGGGGCGTCCGGTGACTCTGGTCGGCGCCGGTGATCTGGGCCCCGGCCTCCACCCGAAGGGCCGTCGTTCGGTGTCCCGGGCGCTCGCTCGCGCCGGGGTGGCCGTTGTCGTCAATGCCCCGGTCGTCGAGGTGACAGGGGACGCCGTACGACTGGCGGACGGCACCGAACTGCCGAGCGCGGTCACGGTGTGGACTGCCGGATTCGGTGTGCCCGATCTGGCGGCCCGTAGTGGGTTGAGCACTGATCCAGATGGTCGCCTGCTCACCGACGAGACCTTGACCAGTGTCGACGACGACCGCGTCGTGGCGGCCGGTGACGTGGCGGCGCCATCCGGTAGCCCACTGCGGATGAGCTGCCAGACCGCACTCCCGCTCGGTGCGCACGCCGCCGACACGATCCTCGCCCGAATCGCAGGCAGGCGACCGCCACCGATCACCATCGGTACCTTCGGCCAATGTATCGGCGTCGGAAGTCACTCCGCCACAGTGCAGTTCGCCTCTCGGGACGATGTTGCCCGCGGTCTCTACATCGGTCGCCGCGCCGGCGCGATGCTCAAGGCGAAAGCGTTGTCCGACATCGTCGGGAAGGTACTCCCACGCGAGGCGCGCAAGCCCGGGACATACCACTGGAGGTTCTCGGATCAGGCGCGGCCACGCCGTGTCGGCGGTGTCGAGGTGCCTGCCGACTCGACTGCCGGCGCTTCCCGCGATCGGATCTGACAGCAGGTCACCGGCTCAATGGGGTGATCTGACGAAGAGATGTCAGCTTCTCGGGGTTCCGGACGTAGTAGATGGCAGCGACCAGGCCATCCTGCACGAGCATCGTCACCACCCCGTCGAACTCTCCGCCGAGCGTCATCAACAGCGCCTCGTGTCCGTTGACCAGGCGCCGTTCGGTCGAGATCTGCCCCGCGAGCTTAGGCAGTCCAGTGGTGAACATCCGCGCGACCCGGTCGGCACCGACGACTGGTCGGAGGATGGCCTTCTTGCGTCCTCCACCGTCTGCGAGAGCGACCACGTCGGGCGCCAGGAGATCGACAAGAGCCTGCAGGTCACCGGTGGTGACGGCCACCTGGAATGCGTCGAGTGCAGCGCGGGTCTCGCCGACGGAGGCGGTGTCGCGGGGGCGTCGGGCGGTGACGTGCAGGCGAGCCCGGTGTGCGATCTGCCGGACGGCCGGTTGCGTTTTGTCCAGGGCCTGCGCCACGTCCTCGTAGCTGAACTCGAAGACGTCACGGAGAACAAAAACTGCCCGCTCGGTTGGACTGAGGGTCTCGAGCACCAACATGATGGCCGTGGACAGGCTGTCGGCCAGTTCGACGTCAGCAGCCACGTCCGGTGAGGTCAGCAGGGGTTCGGGCAGCCACGAGCCGACATACGACTCCCTGCGGCGCCCGAGCATCCGAAGCCGGTCCAGCGCTTGTCTCGTGGTGAGTTTGACCAGGAAGGCCCGCGGATCACGCACCGACTCGAGTTCTGTGTCAGCGACCCTCGCTGCCCACCGGATCCAGGCTTCCTGGAGCACATCCTCGGCGTCGGCGGCCGAACCGAGCATCTCGTAAGCCACCGTGAACAGCAGGTTGCGGTGCTCGACGAATGAATCGGTCACCGGGTCATGCGCGGGTCGGGTGGTCATGGGTGCTCCTTCGTGTCAACGGTTGGGCACCATCGAGACGTCGGGGGTCGGCTTTCTGTGACAGATTTTGCACCGCATCTGCCCGGGGTGCGGTGAATCTGCAGGCAACCGCGACATCGCCGCTCGTAAACACGTGACAATTGGACCGGAAAGCGCGTAACGTCCAATTCAGTTAATCGCTCCTAACTGAAAGGTGGGCGCAGGTGTCCACAACCGCAGTCGCAGGCCAGTGGCGGCAAGCGCACGAAAAGAACGTCACCGAACTGCGAGAACGGCTCAATCGCGTCGCACGTGGCGGCGGTGACAAGGCCCGCGAGCGTCACCTGTCCCGGGGTAAGTTGCTGCCCCGCGATCGGATCGACACGCTGCTCGACGCCGGTAGCCCGTTCCTCGAGATCGCCCCGCTGGCGGCCGAGGACATGTACAACGGCAAGGCCCCGGCCTCTGGCGTGATCGCCGGCATCGGCCGGGTGGCCGGGCGGGAATGCCTGATCATCGCAAACGATGCCACCGTATCGGGCGGCACCTACTACCCGGTGACGGTCAAAAAGCACCTGCGCGCGCAGGAGATCGCGGCTGCCAACCACTTGCCGTGCATCTACCTCGTCGATTCCGGCGGCGCCATGCTGCTCGAACAGGACGAGGTCTTCCCGGACCGCGATCACTTCGGCCGGATCTTCTTCAACCAGGCCAACATGAGTGCCGCAGGCATCGCGCAGATCTCGGCGGTCCTCGGCTCGTCGACGGCCGGTGGCGCCTACGTCCCGGCGATGAGCGACGAGACGGTGATCGTGCGTGATCAGGGCACCATCTTCTTGGCCGGTCCGCCGCTGGTGAAGGCTGCCACCGGCGAAGACGTCACCGCCGAAGATCTCGGTGGCGGACTCATGCACTCCACGGTGTCCGGCGTGACCGATCACCTCGCCGAGAACGACGAAGACGCTCTCGAACGGGTCCGCCGCATCGTGGCGACACTCGGACCGCAGGAAGCCCCCCAGTGGGATGTGCAGCCGGTGCGGGAACCGAAGGCCGCGCAGACGGATCTTTACGACATCGTCCCGACCGATGCCCGCACCCCTTACGACGTGCGCGCGGTCATCGAAACCGTCGTCGACGGCGGCGAATACAACGAGTTCAAGGCCGGATACGGCACCACGCTGGTGACGGCGTTTGCCCACATCCACGGACATCCGGTCGGAATCATCGCCAACAATGGCGTGCTGTTCAGCGAAAGTGCCCTCAAGGGAGCGCATTTCATCGAGTTGTGCGACAAGCGCAAGATCCCGCTGGTGTTCCTGCAGAACATCACCGGCTTCATGGTCGGACGGGAATACGAGCAGGGTGGCATCGCCAAGAACGGTGCAAAGATGGTCACCGCGGTCGCCTGTGCCCGAGTTCCCAAGTTCACCGTGATCATCGGCGGCTCGTTCGGAGCCGGCAACTACTCGATGTGCGGCCGGGCGTATTCGCCCCGTTTTTTGTGGATGTGGCCCAATGCCAGGATCTCGGTGATGGGAGGCCCGCAGGCTGCCGACACCCTGGGAACGGTACGCCGCAACCAGATCGAACGCGGTGGCGAGCAGTGGGATCCCGCCGACGAGGAAGCCTTCAAGGCCCCGATCCGGCAGCAGTTCGAAAACCAGTCCGGCGCCTACTACTCGACCGCCCGGTTGTGGGACGACGGTGTCATCGACCCGGCCGACACCCGCACCGTGCTCGGGCTGGCGTTGGCTTCCGCACGCCGAGCGCCGTTGGCGCCGGTGTCCTACGGCGTCTTCCGGATGTGAGAGGCACCACCATGGCAACCAAGACAATCAAAAAAGTTCTCATCGCCAACCGGGGCGAGATCGCCTGCCGGGTCATCCGCACCCTTCGGGCTCAGGGAATCCGCAGCGTTGCAGTGTATTCCGATGCTGATGCCGATTCGCTGCACGTACGACTCGCCGATGAGGCCGTGCACATCGGACCCGCGGCGGCCACGGCGAGCTACCTCGACATCGACAAGGTGATCGGTGCGGCCAAGCGCGTCGGCGCCGATGCGGTGCATCCCGGCTACGGATTCCTCTCGGAGAACGCAGCTTTCGCGCGCGCTCTGCACGAGGCCTCGATCCTGTTCCTCGGCCCTCCGACCCGGGCCATCGAGGTCATGGGTGACAAGATCGCCGCCCGCGCCGCGGTTTCCGAACGTGATGTTCCGGTGGTGCCCGGTCTCTCACGGCCCGGTCTCGGCGACGACGAATTGATCGCGGCGGCAACCGATATCGGGTTCCCCGTGCTGATCAAGCCGAGCGCCGGTGGCGGTGGCAAGGGCATGCATCGGGTGGCTGATCCGGCCGATATGCCTGCGGCGCTGAAGACCGCGCGCCGTGAGGCCGGTGCCGCGTTCGGCGACGACACCCTGTTCCTGGAGCGGTTTGTCGACACCCCGCGTCATATCGAGGTGCAGGTTCTCGCCGACACCCACGGGAACGTCGTACACCTCGGGGAACGTGAATGTTCGCTACAAAGACGACATCAGAAGGTGATCGAAGAGGCACCGTCGGCACTGCTCGACGCCACCACCCGCGCTCGGATCGGCGCAGCGGCCTGCGATGCCGCCCGCTCGGTCGGATACACCGGCGCCGGCACGGTGGAGTTCATCGTCTCGGCGAAGCGCCCCGACGAGTTCTTCTTCATGGAGATGAACACCCGTCTGCAGGTGGAACATCCGGTCACCGAGCTGGTCACCGGTATCGATCTGGTCGAGTGGCAGCTGCGGGTTGCGGCTGGCGAGAAGCTGGACTTCGGTCAGGACGATGTCACCATGACCGGCCACGCCATCGAGGCCCGTGTCTACGCCGAGGATCCGGCGGCCGGTTTCTTGCCGACCGGCGGTCAGCTGCTGTTGGTCGACGAGCCGAGCGGACCCGGAATCCGGGTCGACTCCGGCATCGTCACCGGCGGAGTCGTCGGCAGCGACTACGACCCCATGCTGGCAAAAGTCATTGTCCACGGCGAAGATCGCGCCGATGCGATTGAACGATTGGGCGCCGCACTGGCCGACACCCACGTGCTCGGGTTGCGTACCAACATCGATTTCTGCCGCTTCGTGCTCGATGAGCCGCGGGTACGCGAGGGCGACCTCGACACCGAGCTGCTCGATCGCCTCATCGTCGACTACACGCCGCCCGCCGTCCCGTCCGAAGCGTTGGCCCTGGTCGGCCTGCACCGGACCCGCCGGGCCCGACATGCGGGCACGCCGTGGACCTCGGAGGTCGGCTGGCGAATCGGCGGCGCTGCACCGACCCGGACGCGACTGCAGGTCGGCGACGAGAAGGTCACCGTGTCGGTGACCGGACCGGAGACCGATGCGCAGGTGGAAATCGGTGACTGGAACGCCTCGGCAGCGCTACACGGCGAGCGCCTCACCGTTGACGGTGCCGGCGCACGATGGCTCATCACCGAGTCCGATCCGGAGGCCGAATTGGGCCACGAGAACCACCAGAGTTACTGGATCAGTGGTCCAGGAGGCATCTGGGAGGTTGCCACCGCACACATCCTGCGGTCGTCGGCCGATGACGAAGCCCTCAGCGAGATCACCAGTCCGATGCCGGGAACCGTTGTGGCGGTGCTCAATCCCGGTGGCGAGGCGGTTGAGGCCGGCGCTCCGGTGCTGGTGGTCGAAGCAATGAAGATGGAACACACCCTGACTGCACCCCGCGCCGGTGATCTCACCGTCACGGTGAAAGTCGGAGACAAGGTGGCCGCCGGTCAGAAGCTGGCAACAGTCATCGACCCGGCCGCAGCCACCACCACGGAAGGAACACCCGCATGAGTGTCACCGATGACCTGACCACCGAATACGACGAACTCCGCAAAACCGTGGCCGATTTTGCGCAGCAGGTGGTTGCGCCGGTTTCGGCCAAACATGATGCCGAGCACAGCTTTCCGTACGACGTGGTCCGCCAGATGGGGGAGATGGGCCTGTTCGGTCTGCCGTTCCCCGAGGAATACGGCGGCATGGGCGGCGACTATTTCGCTCTCGCACTGGCACTGGAAGAACTCGGCAAGGTCGACCAGTCGGTTGCCATCACCCTGGAGGCCGGCGTCGGTCTCGGCGCGATGCCGATCTACCGGTTCGGCAATGAAGAGCAGAAGCAGACGTGGCTGCCCGATCTGACGGCCGGGAAGAGGTTGGCCGGTTTCGGTCTCACCGAACCCGGTGCCGGTTCGGATGCCGGGGCCACCGCCACCACCGCCAAACAAGACGGCGATCAGTGGGTGATCAACGGTTCCAAGCAGTTCATCACCAACTCCGGCACCGACATCACCTCGCTGGTCACGGTCACCGCGGTCACCGGTACGCGTTCGCCCGGCGCCGACGGCCGCCCGCGCAAGGAGATCTCGACCATCATCGTGCCCAGCGGCACACCAGGTTTCACGGCTGAACCGGCATACAACAAAGTGGGCTGGAATGCCTCGGATACCCATCCGCTGAGTTTCGACGACGCCCGGGTGCCCGCAGAGAACATGCTCGGCGAGCGTGGTCGCGGCTATGCAAACTTCCTGTCGATCCTCGACGAGGGCCGGATCGCGATCGCCGCGCTGGCGACCGGTGTCGCTCAGGGGTGTGTCGATGAGAGCGTGAAATACGCCAAGGAGCGGCAGTCCTTCGGTCGTCCCATCGGCGACTACCAGTCGGTGTCGTTCTCGATCGCGCGGATGGAGGCGCGGGCCCACACGGCACGCACGGCCTACTACCACGCGGCGTCGAAGATGTTGGCAGGCAAGCCTTTCAAAAAGGAAGCGGCGATCGCCAAGCTCGTGTCCAGTGAGGCGGCGATGGACAACGCCCGCATGGCAACGCAGATTCACGGTGGCTACGGGTTCATGAACGAGTACCCCGTGGCACGTCACTACCGCGACTCGAAGATCCTCGAGATCGGTGAGGGCACCACCGAGGTCCAGTTGATGCTCATCGCACGTGAGCTGGGGTTCGCATGAGCACCACGCCGGACAGTGAAATGAACACCAACTCCGGTGGGGAACCGAAACGCGTCACCCAGCGCGGTCTGTACTTCGAAGAGTTCGAGATCGACACCGTCTACGAACACCGCCCCGGCCGTACGGTGACCGAGGCGGACAACGTGCTGTTCACAACGCTGACGATGAACACCCAAGCCCTGCACCTCGATGCGGCGTTCGCAGCCGAGCAGCCGGGATTCGGTGGTCAGCGCCTGATCAATTCGATGTTCACGTTATCGACGATCGTGGGACTGTCGGTGAGTCAGCTGACCCAGGGCACTTTGGTGGCCAATCTCGGTTTTTCGGAGATCGCCTTCCCCAAGCCGCTCTTCGGTGGCGACACGCTGTACGCCGAAACCGTGTGCACCGGGAAGAGGGAAAGCAAATCCAGGCCCGGTGAAGGCGTGGTGTCCCTGCGTCATATAGGAAAGAATCAGCATGGTGACATAGTTGCTGTTGCACAGCGATCGACATTGGTTCGGAAGAACCCGTGACCATTGAGGTAGAACGCACAGGAGGGAAATCGGTGACGAACTGGAGTCCACCGGGGCCGGCGATTTTGTTCGTCCCGGCCGATCGGCCGGAGCGATACGCCAAGGCCGCCGAACGTGCCGACGCGGTGATCATCGATCTCGAGGATGCGGTCCGACCCGAAGCCCGCGACGATGCGCGCGAGGCGTTGATCAACAACCCGATCGACCCCAACATCACCATGGTCCGGATCAATCCGGCGGGCACCGGCGATCATCTGAAGGATCTCAAGGCGCTGGCACAGACCGACTATCGCGTGGTGATGCTGGCGAAGGCCGAGAGCGCGGACCAGTTGCTGGCGATCGGATACCAGGTGGTGGCGCTGGTGGAGACCCCGCTCGGGGCCACCCAGGCCGATCAGATCGCCGCGGCGCCCAACTGCATCGGACTGATGTGGGGTGCCGAAGATCTGATCGCGGCGATGGGTGGCCGGTCGAGCCGGTTCACCGCCGCCGAGGAGAACGCCGGCCGGTACCGCGATGTGGCCCGTCAGGTTCGCGGCATGGTCCGGTTGGCTTGCGCCAGTCACGGACGTTTCGCCATCGACTCGGTACACATCGAGATCGCCGACACCGAGGGTTTGCAGTTGGAAGCCCTCGACGCGGTGAATCTGGGCTACGAGGCGACGGCATGTATCCATCCGTCTCAGGTCGATATCGTGCGGGCGGCATATCGCCCGACCGAAGACGAGGTCCAGTGGGCACGCGAAGTGCTCGCGGCCGCTGCGGACAATGTCGGCGGTGTCTTCCGGGTGGGCGGTCAGATGATCGATTCGCCACTGCTCGGACAGGCCGAGGCCATCATGCGAAGGGTTGATCCGGCAACAGCTTGACCAGGTGTGACCAGTGAGGAGACAACGATGTCTGACCGCTCGTCTACAAGGGGCGCCGAAAGCGTGCCGCGCTCGTACGCCAAAGGTGAAGAAGAACCACCGCTGCTGACGCTGACCATCGGCGAATCGCTTCGCGATACCGCGGAGCGATTCGCCGACAGTGAAGCCCTGGTCGATGTTCCGACGGGTCGCCGGTGGACATACGGGGAACTCCGGCAGCAGGTTCGCGCACTGGCCGCCGGGCTGTCGCGCAGTGGGATGGGGCCCGGTGACCGTCTGGGACTGTGGGCTCCGAACTGTGCCGAATGGGTGCTGACCCAGTACGCCGCTGCGGAACTCGGCGTCATCCTGGTGAACCTCAATCCGGCCTACCGGCAGACCGAGATCGAGTTCGCGCTGACCCAATCCGGCGCCCGTACCGTCATCGCTGCCCGTGAATTCCGTGGAGCCGACTACGCAGGCATGCTCTCCACCGCGCTGGGCAACTGCGACGCTCTGCAATCGGTGGTGTTGCTGGACAGCCCCGAGTGGGATGAGTTGTGCGCCACGCCAACCGATTCCGAGCTCGCCGCCCTGGATGATATCGCCGCGTCACTGAGCCAGGATGACGCGATCAACATCCAGTACACATCGGGAACCACCGGGAACCCGAAGGGCGCCACGCTGTCCCACCGGAACATCCTCAACAACGGCTATCTGGTCGGCGAGTTGTGCGGATACACCGAAGCCGACCGTATCTGTATCCCGGTACCGTTCTATCACTGCTTCGGCATGGTGATGGGTAACCTCGCGGCCACCACCCACGGTGCGGCGATCGTCATCCCCGCGCCGGGTTTTGATCCGTCATTGTCACTGAAAGCCGTTGCAGCCGAGAAGTGTACAAGCCTTTACGGCGTGCCGACGATGTTCATTGCCGAGCTGGCGCTTGCCGATTTCGACAGCTACGACCTCAGTTCACTGCGGACCGGCATCATGGCCGGATCACCGTGTCCGGCCGAGGTGATGCGGCAGGTCATCGACAAGATGCACATGGCCGAGGTGTCGATTTGCTATGGCATGACTGAGACCGCGCCGGTGTCGACACAGACGCGCACCGACGACACGTTCGACCGGCGGGTCGGCACGGTGGGCAGGGTCGGGCCACATCTGGAGATCAAGATCATCGACCCGGTCACCGGCGACATCGTCGCCCGCGGTGAGACCGGCGAGTTCTGTACCCGCGGGTACAGCGTGATGATCGGGTACTGGAACCAGCCGGACAAGACCGCCGAAGCGCTGGACACCGACGGTTGGATGCACACCGGCGACCTGGCGGTCATGGACAGCCACGGCTATGTCCAGATCACCGGCCGGATCAAGGACATGGTGATCCGCGGGGGAGAGAACATCTACCCACGCGAGGTCGAAGAGTTCCTCTATACGCACCCGGACATCCTCGATGCCCAGGTGATCGGCGTGCCCGATGAGAAGTACGGCGAGGAACTGATGGCGTGGATTCAATTGCGCGACGGTGCAGACAATTTCACCGTCGACGACCTCAATGCGTTTGCGGACGGCAAGATCGCCCGCCACAAGATCCCCAAATACGTGCACCTGGTCGACGAGTTCCCGATGACCGTGACCGGCAAGGTCCGCAAGGTCCAGATGCGTCAGCAGGCATTGCGGATTCTCGATATCTGACGCCGCATTGGCCGAATCGTCGGTGGGGTATTTGTGAGCAACAATTCGGGTCACGGTTTGCGAGATCGGACATTCGCAGATTTCGGCCCCGATGGAGCAAATCCTCTCGGCGCAAATGCATTCAGGCGACGCATGGCGATCGCCGTGTTTGAAAACGGTAAAAGAATCCGATCAAGGCGATCCGGCCGACCCGTGGAAACAGTGCGCATTCATGCTCGGTGGGTCTGTCCGCCGTTGCCGGTATCAAATATGATGATCAATGCGGCAAATACGCCGAGCTCAGGTACCGATCTGTGGTCACGATCAGAGAGTTCGGCCTGTTCAGGCACTGACCGTAGGTTGGAAGTAGGACAACCCGACCAAATCGGCCGCCGTCGGCCCAGGCGTATGTACTAGCGTGGGGCGCGACACCCAAGTCCTCGAACGCAGGAGTGGAAAATGAGCTATCAACCCGGGGGGTCCGGCTACGGCTCGCAGCAGCCGTACCAAGGCTCCCAGTACCCCGGCGCGGGACAACCCGAAGCCGGAGCGCCGCAATATGGCCAGGGTTACGGCCAGCAGCCGGCCCAGGGATACGGACAACAGCCTGCCGGGCAACAGGGTTACGGCCAGCAGCCCCCGCAAGGATATGGACAGCAGGGCTACGGCCAGCAGCCCTCGCAGGGCTATGGGCAACAGCCAACCGGACAACAGCCTGCGGGGCAGCAGGGCTATGGCCAGCAAGGTTATGGCTACGGCCAGCAGGGCTACTCGCAGCCCGCGGCGAAGCAAGGTCTGCCAGCCGCAATCGGGACATACCTGGTCTACGCGCTCGGCGCCCTCGGTCTGATCAACTTCTTCCTCGGCTTCGCTCCTGTGATCGACATGGAGGGCCTCGAGAACAACCACATGTTCCAGTGGGAGGCCACTGCGCTGACGATCCTCGGTGCGGCCGGTCTGATCGCACTGTCGACGTTGCTGCTCAAGCAGGACACGAAGTTCAGCGGTGTGGTCGCCGGCATGTCGGTGATCGGCGGACTGCTGATCCTGTTCCAGTTCTTCACCAAAGGTGAAGGCGATGCAGGCATCGGATTCATCCTGGTGATCGTCTTCGGCATCATCCAGGCTGCCGTCGCGGTGGCATGGTTGCTGGTCGAAGCCGGAATCATCAAAACCGGATCGGCGGACGCCGCATCTACCACCGCGTCCACCTCGACCGGCTCGCAGCAGGCCGCGGCAGAATCGGCTCCCAGCTACGGACAGAGTGGCGGATACGGACAGGCGAGCGGGTACGGCGCAGGCTACGGCCAGGCATCGTCCGGTCAGAGCGCATCGGGTTCCGGCAGTCACCAGGCAGCGCAGAGCAATCCGTACGCGCAGACCGGTTACGGGCAGAATGCGCCGTCCGCCGCAGACACGGCCGGGCAGGGCAAGTCCGGAAGTTCGGATGCGACGACGGCAGTTCCGTCCGCGAACCCATCTGCCACACCGCAGCCGAGTAGCCCCTCGTCCGCGCAGCCGAGTGCTCCGTCGCCCGGTGCACATCCGGGGGCAACCTCATATCAGGCACCGGGAGCCTCGAGCTCCGAGGACCGCCCGGGCCAGGGCAGCGATCAGACAACACAGTTCAAGTCGCCGGAGCGCTAGAACTCTGCTTCAATCCGGTCCGGAAACAATTCCCGTACCGAAGTACACACCGGACAGTTGTGGCCAATGGCCGCAACCGTCCGGTGTGTTGCTTTATCCAGGTGTGTCAATTCATCAATTCGTAAACTGCATTTCTTCGGCGCGCCTGACCATCGGTATGCGATGCGAATGACACCCTGGGCCAGTGGTCAGTTCTACAGCGGAAAACCTCGCCGCGCGTCTGCGCGAGATACGCCGCTCGCGCCGCGCCGATGAGGTTGGTGCCGCGGATTCGACCCGGGCGCTTGTCCGGCTTGCCTTCGGGACCACAGCTGCCACTCTGGGGCTACTGATCCTGGTCGCGATCGTCACCCTGCTGACCGTGGGCGACGGCCTCGGGAGTCTGCCCGCGACGGTCGCGTCGATGTGGTTCGCAATACATCAGGTACCCATGACCGTCGGCGACGTCACCGTCGGTGTGATGCCGCTGGCCCCCACGTTGCTGATGATGTTCGCGGTGGGACGATCCACCGCCCGGGCAACCGACATCGACCGTCCACACTCCGAGGTCGCGGCCGTGATCCTCGCCGCCGTCGGCGGGCCACTGCTCGCCACCGTGCTGTCGCTGGCCGTGGTGATGGACGCATCGACGGTGATGACCTTGCAGAGCCCGAATGCGCTGCTGGCCTTCGTCTGCACGCTCGCGGTCCAGGCGCTTGGCGCCGTCGGCGGTGTCGCCTACAAGTGGTGGCCGACGATTGTGGTGCGGACCGGCGTGGCCGACTGGGTGCTCAAAGGTCTGCGCTGTGGCCTGATCGCGGTGGTCGCGATGTTCACGCTGGGCGCGTTGGTTGTCGCTTTCCGGTTGATCATCAACTGGTCCGTCGCCGGCGAGCTGCTGTCGGCAGGCAATGGCTTGGCAGGCGTGCTCGGATTGTTCCTGCTCTCGTTGCTCTACCTGCCCAACGTGGTGATCGGTTCGGCAGCCGCGTTGGTCGGGGCGCCCGTGCAGGTCGGCGGTGCGAGCGTCGACCTCTTCGGTTCGGTCGGTGGACAGGTGCCGCCGCTGCCGATCCTGGCGGTGCTTCCCGACGGCGGCGGTGGCCGGTGGGGTCTGATCCTGCTTGCCTGCGCCGCAATGGTGTCACTGATCGTCGCCCGTCTGTGCGTGGATCTGTCGCTGCTGCGCAACATCCGCACCGTCGTGGTGGCCGCGGGTCTGACGTCGTTGGCGATCGTGGCGGCCTCGGCGGTGGCCGGTGGAAAGCTCGGTGTGCTCGGTGAGGTCGGCGTCAACCTGCCGGTGGTGGGGGTCTTCGCGTTCGGCTGGATCGCCGTTGTCGGGTCGGTCATGGCGCTGATCCACAGTGCGCTGCCGTCGACCCGGCGAGCTCGCGCGCGTGCCATGAACCTGATCTACGACGACTACGCCCCACGGGACCTCGACGAGTTCGACGATCTCGATGAGGCTGCTGACGCGGTCCCGGCAGAGCTGGAGATCGAGTATCACGAACCGGCCGAGATCCCGATCCTCGATCGAGACTCAGGCGCCCTGACAGACGTCGCCCCGGCGATCGACGGCTGGGATGTCGACGACTGGGTCACCGAGACCGACTGGGATGACGCCGACTCCGAGATGATCGACGCGGTCGGCGGCGAGGAACTGGTTTCGACCGACGAGTTCGGTACCCGACGGCCTCGCTGAAACAGCAGCGATTAGGCTCGACAGCGCGAGACGAGGCATCTGCGGGCCACTCGATGAGGGGCCCGCGTCGTCGAAGATTTCCGTTCAAACCAGAGTTCGAGGAGTTCCACACTGGACGCCATGCCGTCAGTCACCCCGGTGTCCGTTGTCATCCTCGCGTCGGGCGCGGGTTCGCTGGCCTCGGCGTTGTTCGACGCCGCCGAGGACGACGACTATCCGGGCACCGTTGTCGCGATGGTGACCGACCGTGAGTGCGCCGCCGAGCAGGCGGCGCGACGACGCGGAGTGGACACTGCGATCGTCCCGATGATGAGCGACCGCTCCGAATGGGATCGCAAGCTTGCCGACACGGTCGCCGCGTTCAACCCCGACCTGGTGGTGGCCGCGGGATTCATGAAGATCCTGGGGCCGGAGTTCCTCGCCCGTTTCGGTGGCCGCATCATCAATGCGCACCCCGCGTTGCTGCCGTCGTTCCCCGGCGCGCACGCGGTGGCCGACGCACTGGCCCACGGCGTCAAGGTGACGGGCTCGACCATTCATCTGGTCGACAGCGGCGTGGACACCGGTCCGATTCTCGCGCAGGCCCCGGTTGCCGTGCAGTCCAGTGACGACGAAATCACGTTGCATGAACGAATCAAGATGGTCGAACGGGTGCTGCTTGTAGCGGTGGTGCGTTCGATTGCCACCAAAGGTGTTGTCATCGAAGGACGAAAGGCCCACATTCAGTGAGTAATGACCTGCAGCGCAAGCCCTTCCGTCGGGCATTGGTCAGCGTGTACGACAAATCCGGGCTGACCGAACTGGCCAAGGGCCTGCACGCCGGCGGCGTCGAGATCGTATCGACCGGTTCGACGGCCAAGAAGATCGCCGAGGCCGGCGTCCCGGTCATCGAGGTCTCCGAACTGACCGGCTTCCCGGAGTGCCTCGAAGGTCGGGTCAAGACGCTGCACCCGGTGGTGCACGCCGGCATCCTGGCCGACACCCGCAAGGACGCGCACATCGAGAAGCTCGCCGAACTCGGCATCGCCGCATTCGAGTTGGTCATCGTGAACCTCTACCCGTTCACCGAGACGGTGGCCTCGGGTGCGACCCCCGATGAGTGCGTCGAACAGATCGACATCGGCGGACCGTCGATGGTGCGCGGTGCCGCCAAGAACCATCCGTCGGTCGGCGTGGTGGTCGACCCCAGCGACTACGCGGATGTCCTGACCGCCGTCGAGGCCGGGGGATTCACGCTTGTCGAGCGTAAGTCTCTGGCCGCGAAGGCATTCCGTCACACCGCCGACTACGACATCGCGGTCGCTGAGTGGATGGGTCGCGTTGTCGCGCCCGAGCCCGACAGCGAGTTCCCCGTCTGGGCGGGCAAGAGCTGGGAGCGCTCGTCCGTGTTGCGCTACGGCGAGAACCCGCATCAGCCCGCGGCGCTCTATGTCAGCAGCACCGAGGCACCGGGCCTGGCCCAGGCCGAGCAGCTGCACGGCAAGGAGATGAGCTACAACAACTACACCGACGCCGACGCGGCCTGGCGTGCCGCCTACGACTTCACCGACGCCGCGGTGGCGATCATCAAGCACGCCAACCCCTGTGGCATCGCAACCTCGGAGAACATCGCCGAGGCGCACCGTAAGGCGCACGCGTGCGATCCGGTCAGTGCCTACGGTGGAGTCATCGCCGCGAACCGGCCGGTGAGCCTGCAGATGGCCGAGCAGATCGCGGAGATCTTCACCGAGGTCGTCGTCGCCCCTGGATTCGACGACGGTGCGCTCTCGGTCCTGACCCGCAAGAAGAACGTCCGGGTGTTGCTTGCGCAGCCCCCGCGCCGCGATGCCGTGGAACTGAAGCCGGTGAGCGGTGGGGTACTGGTTCAGCACCGCGACATCCTCGACGCCGAGGGTGACTCGCCGGAGAACTGGCAGCTGGCGGCAGGCGAGGCCGCTGATGCGGCAACCCTGGCCGATCTCGAGTTCGCCTGGCGGGCCTGCCGCTCGGTGAAGTCCAATGCGATCCTGCTGGCGTCGGACCGGGCGTCGGTCGGTGTCGGTATGGGTCAGGTCAATCGCGTCGACTCCGCGCATCTCGCGGTGACGCGTGCCGGTGACCGGGCTCGCGGCAGTGTCGGTGCCTCCGATGCGTTCTTCCCGTTCCCGGACGGATTGCAGGTGCTCATCGACGGCGGCGTGAAAGCAGTTGTGCAGCCCGGTGGTTCGATTCGCGACAACGAGGTGATCGCGGCCGCCAACGAGGCAGGCATCACCCTCTACCTGACCGGGGCCCGGCACTTCGCCCACTAGCCCCACCGCAAACGCTCCATCAATACGAGGACGCTCCACAAATATGTGGAGCGTCTTCGTATTTCCGGAGCGTTTGCGGGGGAGCGGGAGCGGGGGTAGTGAGGTAGGTTGCGGCGGTGGCGGAACTGGCGTTCTTGATTGCCGCCGGCTTCCTTGCCGGTGTGGTGGGTTACGTGACCGGACTTGCGTCCCTCGTCAGTTATCCGGCTCTGTTGCTGGCGGGCCTACCGCCGATCACCGCCAATGTCACCAATACGGTGGCGCTGATCCCGGTCGGTATCGGTAGTGCGACATCGGCGCGGGCATCCATCTCGTTCGACCGACGTCTGTTCGCGTTGCTCGGTTGTGCCGGTGCCGGTGGTCTTGTCGGCGCGGTGGTCCTGTTGCTGACGTCGGCGAGCACGTTCGAGGCAGTGGTCCCGTATCTGGTCGCGGTCGCGGCCCTTGCGGTGTTGTGCCAGCCGATGATTCGCCGGATGTCCGGCCACCGCGACATACCCGCGATACTGCCCATCGCTGTGTTCGTCATCGCCATCTACGGTGGCTATTTCGGTGCCGGCGCGGGGATCATCTTCCTGGCCGTCTCACTGATCACCACGACGCAGACGATATGGCAGGCAACGCTGTTCAAGTCGGTGTTGCTGGCCGCGTCGAATGCTGTTGCCGCCCTGGTCTTCGTGTTCTTCGGATCAATCGACTGGGGTGCGGCGGCCGCGATGGGTGTCGGATGCCTGGCAGGCGGCTGGGTCGGACCACCGGTGGTGGCCCGGATCCCGGCGACACCGCTGCGAATTGCCATCGCATTCGCCGGTTTTGGGCTGGCGATCTGGTTGGCCTTCCGCTGACCCAAACCCGCAAACGCTCCGGATATACGAGGATGCTCCACAAATATGTGGAGCGTCCTCGTAAATCCGGAGCGTTTGGGTGAGAGCGGGTGGGTCAGAGGACGCCGTCGGCCTTCAACGCCTTGATCTCCTCGTCGTCGAGGTGCAGCAGTTCGCTCAAGACCTCGGTGTTGTGACGACCCGGGACCGACGGTCCCGCGTTGCGGATCCGGCCCGGGGTACCGGTCAGTTTGGGCACGATGCCCGGCCCGAGGACGTCTTCGCCGATTCGTTCGTCGAAGTGCGGGGTGATCATGTCCCGGGCCAGCAGTTGGGGATCGGTGACCACCTCGGCGACGGTGTTGATCGGCCCGACAACCACGCCGGCCTCTTTGAGCAGCGCGATGAGATGGTCTTTGGGCTGTTCGGCGGTCCACTTGGCGATGATCTCGTCGATCTCGTCCTGGTTCGCTCCGCGGGCCCCGTGATCGGCGAATCGGGGATCGGCCGCCAATTCCGGTTTGCCCATCGCCGCGCACAGGCGTCGGAAGACGGTGTCCTGATTGGCGCCGATGACAACCATGCTGCCGTCACCGGTGGGGTAGATGTTCGACGGCGCGATGCCGGCGAGCCGGGTGCCGGAAGGTCCGCGGACCACTCCGCCCTGGTCGTAGTCGGGGATGGTCGATTCCTGAACCGCCAGGCAGGCTTCGTTCAGCGCCACGTCGACGATCTGGCCCTCACCGGTGACCGTCCGGCGGTACAGCGCGGCGAGCGCTCCGTGCACGGCGAACATCCCGGCGAGCGTGTCGCCGAGCGACAGTGCGATGCGTGGCGGCGGCTGGTCGGGATAGCCGTTGAGATGCCGTAGTCCGCTTTCGGCTTCGGCAACCGACGCGTAGCCGGCGCGGCCGGCATCGGGTCCGGTCTGCCCGTATCCCGACACGCGGACCAGGATGATGCCCCGATTGCGTTCGCGGAGTACGTCGTAGCCGATGTCGAGTTTTTCAAGGGTGCCGGGACGAAAGTTCTCGACGATCATGTCGGCCTGCTCGACCAGCTCGAGAAAGATCTCGCGGCCGCGTTCGCTGCGCAGGTTCAGCGTGATGGCTCGCTTGTTGCGGGCGTAGACGGTCCACAGAAAGTGGTGTCCGTCACGTTCGGCCTGGCCCCAACCGCGCAACGGGTCCGGGGAGTTCGGCGCCTCGATCTTGATCACGTCGGCCCCGAGATCACCCAGCAGACGGGCACCGAAGGGGCCGGCGATCAGCGAACCCAGCTCGAGCACCCGGATCCCGTCGAGTGCCCCGGTGGGGACCGCCGGCTCGGATCCCGATGCCCCTGCTTGAGACGTTGTGGTGCTTGTCATCTCCTCAGTTTGTCGAATCGTCGACTGCAGGCGGCAATCGGGCTCGGCCGGGCGCGTCGCGAAGGCTACTCGGGATGGCTTCGGAAGGTGTCAGGAGTTCCTCTGCGGGCGTAACAAGTGCGCTTCCGAGCGCGGCCTCGTAGCGTAGAGGAGGTGAGCACACCCCACACGACGACAACCCGCTCGGCACACCCTTCTCCACGGACCCTCGGCGAACTTCGTGCCTCGGGTCATGTGCAGCGAAGCGTGAAGGACGAGATCCGTAACAACCTGCTGACCGCACTGCGGTCGGGCGTCGACCCGTGGCCCGGGATCCTGGGTTTCGAGACCACCGTGATCCCACACCTCGAGCGGGCCCTGCTCGCCGGGCATGACGTGGTGATGCTGGGTGAACGCGGACAGGGCAAGACCCGTTTGCTGCGGACCATAGTCGGCCTGCTCGACGAATGGACCCCGGTTATCGAGGGTTCTGAACTCGACGAGCACCCGTTCGAACCGATCACCCCGGCGTCGATCCGCAAAGCCGCGAACCTGCTGGACGATCTGCCGATCGGCTGGCGGCACCGCAGCGAGCGTTACTCCGAGAAGCTCGCCACCCCCGACACCTCGGTGGGTGACCTGGTGGGCGATGTCGATCCGATGAAGGTCGCCGAGGGGCGGAGCCTGGGAGATCCGGAGACCATCCACTTCGGGCTCATCCCGCGGGCGCACCGTGGCATCCTCGCGATCAACGAGCTGCCCGACCTCGCCGAGCGCATCCAGGTCGCCATGCTCAACGTGATGGAGGAGCGCGACATCCAGGTTCGCGGCTACAGCCTCCGGTTGCCGCTCGACGTGGTGTTGATGGCCAGCGCCAACCCCGAGGACTACACCAACCGCGGCCGGATCATCTCCCCCCTCAAGGACCGTTTCGGTGCGGAGATCCGCACCCACTATCCGCTCGAACTCGAGGACGAAATCGCGGTCATCGAGCAGGAAGCCGACCTGACGGCGACCGTGCCGACGTTCCTCATCGAGATCATCGCGAGGTTCACCCGGTACGTCCGCGACAACCCGGCGATCGATCAGCGATCCGGCGTCTCGGCCCGGTTTGCCATCGCCGGTGCCGAAACCGTTGCCGCCGCGGCACTGCACCGCGCGGCGGTGCTCGGTGAGGACCTCGCGGTGGCACGCGTTGTCGACCTCTCGTCGGTGATCGAGGTGCTCCGCGGCAAGGTCGAGTTCGAATCGGGTGAAGAGGGCCGCGAGGTCGAGATCCTCGAGCATCTCCTTCGCAAGTCGACCGCCGACACCGTGCGAGAGCATCTCGGTGGTGTCGATCTGGCGACGCTGGTCACCGCGCTCGAGGCCAGTGAGCCGGTGGTGACCGGTGATCGGGTCTCCGCCAACGATCTGCTGACGTCGATGCCGGAGGGCACCGAGCCGGTGGTGAACAAGATCGCCGAGCGACTGGATGTCATCGACGACGGAGAACGTGCCAGTGCCCTCGAGTTGGCGCTCGAAGGTCTGTTCCTGGCCCGGCGGATCGGCAAAGAAGCCGACGGCTCCGGCCAGACCGTGTACGGCTGAACCGAGAGAAATCGACATGCCCCGCAATAATTTTCACCGCTCACGCTATCTGCGGTACACCGGTGGCCCCGACCCGTTGGCGCCACCGGTGGATCTGCGCGAAGCGCTCGACGCCATCGGCGACGACGTGATGGCCGGTGGATCCCCACAGTCCGCGATGCGGGAGTACCTGCGCCGCGGCAGCAAGAACATGCGGGGACTCGATGAACTGCGGGAGATGGCCAACAAGCGTCGCGAGCAGATCCTCAAGTCCCGCAACCTGAACGGGACCTTCGAGGAGATCCGCAAGCTGCTCGACGAGGCCGTGCTCGACGAGCGCAAGCAACTCGCGCGCGACCTCGATGACGACGCCCGGTTTGCCGAGATGCAGATCGAGAACCTTCCGCCGTCGACCGCGCAGGCGGTCCAGGACCTGTCCGACTACAACTGGCGCAGTCCGGAGGCGAAGGAGAAGTACGACAAGATCTCCGATCTGCTGGGTCGGGAACTGCTCGATCAGCGTTTCGCGGGGATGAAGGAAGCCCTCGAAGGGGCGACCGAGGAAGACCGGCAGCGCATCACGGACATGCTCAAGGACCTCAACGAGCTGCTTGCCGCGCACAACCGTGGTGAGGACACCACCGAGCAATTCGATGAGTTCATGGACAAGCACGGGGACTTCTTTCCCGAGAACCCGAGCAACACCGAAGAGCTGATCGATTCGCTGGCGGCCCGCAGCGCCGCTGCGCAGCAGTTCTACAACTCGTTGTCGCCCGAACAGCGGGCCGAGCTCGAGCAGTTGTCACAGCAGGCGTTCGGTTCACCGGACCTGATGGGGCAGCTCTCGCAGATGGATTCGCAACTGCGGCAGGCTCGTCCGGGTATGGGCTGGGACGATGGCCAGAGCTTCGAAGGCCAGCAGGGGATGGGGATGGGCGAAGGTGCCGGCGCCCTGCAGGATCTTGCCGAACTCGAGTCCTTGTCAGACCAACTCTCCCAACAGTATTCGGGTGCACAACTCGATGACGTCGACCTCGATGCCCTGGCCCGCCAGCTCGGGGAAGACGCGGCGGTGGACGCCCGGACACTTGCCGAACTCGAAAAGGCCCTCAAGGAGGAGGGACTCCTCGAACGCGGCAGTGACGGCCAGCTGAAGCTCTCACCCAAGGCGATGCGCCAACTGGGGCAGTCGATCTTCCGGGATGTGGCCGAACAACTCTCGGGACGTCACGGTGACCGGCAGACGCGCCGGGCCGGATTGGCCGGCGAGCCGACGGGTTCGTCGCGGGAGTGGGAGTTCGGTGATACCGAACCGTGGGATGTCACCCGGACGGTGTCGAATGCGGTGCTGCGCACCATGACCGAAGACCGTGACAAACGGCATGCCGGCAATGCGATGATCCGCGATGGTGTGCGGATCGACGTCCGCGATGTCGAGGTCGCCGAAACCGAAGCCCGCAGCCAGGCGGCGGTCGCACTGCTCGTGGACACGTCGTTCTCGATGTGGCTGGAGAATCGCTGGACACCGATGAAGCGGACGGCGATGGCGCTCAACCATCTGATCTCCACCCGGTTCCGCAGCGATGAACTGCAACTGATCTCGTTCGGTCACTACGCCCGGACCCTCGAGATGAGCGAACTCATCGGCCTGGACGGTATGCGCCAACAGGGTACGAATCTTCATCACGCGCTCCTGCTCGCGCAGCGGCACTTTCGTCGTCATCCCAACGCCCAGCCGGTCGTACTGATCGTCACCGACGGTGAGCCGACCGCGCATCTGTTGCCTGGCGGCGAGCCGTTCTTCTACTACCCGCCGCATCCGGCGACGCTCGGTGCCACCGTCCGCGAACTCGACAACGTCGGGCGGATGGGCGCTCAGGTCAGCTTCTTCCGGCTCGGCGACGACCCCGGGCTGGTCCACTTCGTGGATCAGATGGCACGCAGGGTGTCGGGACGCGTCGTGGCGCCCGACCTCGACGGTCTCGGTGCTGCCGTGGTTGGCGACTACCTCGGCGGAAAGCGACGCCGCAACAACCGTTAGCCCGGGCGACCGGGCCGGACCATGCCCTCCTGATACGCGGCGATCACCAACTGCGCGCGATCGCGTACCCCGAGTTTGGTCATGGCGCGGTTGACGTGTGTCTTCGCGGTCAGGGTGCTGATCCCGAGTTGTCCGGCGAGTTCGCTGTTCGAGAGTCCGGTTGCCACCAGCATCACCACTTCCCGTTCGCGGGGCGTGAGCACGTCGAACGCACCGCGACCGCTGCCAACGGTGGGGTGTGAGAGGAATTGGGAGATCAGCAGTTTCGTGGCCGATGGTGACAGCAGGGCATCGCCGCGCGCGACGGTCCGGATCGCGGCGAGCAGGGCGGCCGGTGCGAGGTCTTTGCCGACGAATCCGCTGGCACCCGCTCGGAGCGCGAGCATCACGTACTCGTCCTGCTCGAATGTGGTGAGGATGAGGATGCGGCACTCGCGCAGGCGGGGGTCGTCGACGATCGCCTTGGTGGCCTGCAGACCATCGATACCGGGCATCCGGATGTCCATGACAATGACGTCGGGGATGTGATTTCGGGCCGCCCGCACCGCCTCTGCACCGTCTGAGGCCTCCGCCACCACCTGCAGTCCGGCTTCGCTGTTGATCAACAGGGTGACGGTACTGCGGAACAGCGCCTGATCGTCGGCGACGACGACACGGATCGTCATGGGCGGTCGCCGTCATCTGCCCGGCGCCCATTGGATTTCACGCCTTCAAGTTAGCGCGATCGTTGGGGTTGTGCATCAATTCGGTTGCCCCCGTCGCCGATCCGGATGATCCGTGGACTCTGCGAGGTATCGTTCGCGCGTGGATGTAGTCGAGCGGTGGGATCGCTTTCGCAGCGGTTGTCCCCGCGTGGCGCGAGTGATCGTGTGTCTGTTGGTGTTTGCCTTCGTGGTGTGGGCGCTGCCGTACGACCAACGCGCCGGCCGGGGCGGGGACGCCTCGCTCATCGGTGTGCTGTTCGCCGCCGCCGGCAGTGTGTTCGTCTACTGGCGGACCGATCGTCAGTGGCTTGCGCTGTGTGGAACCACTGCGATCGCCGCGGCGTACATGACTTTTGGTGGTGTGTTCAATCCTGCGCTCGAGATACAGATCACGGTCTGCGGCGCTGCGATCGCCGCCACCCGGTCGGCGGCGGTGACGATTGTCGCGCTGATGGTGCCGTGCGGTGTGGTGCTTGTGGTCTCGCTCTTTGCGGCCTCGCCGTGGATGGATGTGGAGCGGATCGGCGCCGTGGGCTGGATCGGTATCGGTTTCCTGTTCGGAGTCCTGAGCCGGATCAGGAGGCGATACGTTGCAGCGGTCGAGTATCGGGCGGCGGCAGCCGAACTGATGCGAGACGCCGAGGCGCACACCAGGGTGATCGAAGAACGGATTCGCATCGCGCGCGACCTGCACGATGTGGCGGCGCATCATCTGACGTCGCTGAACATGCAGATCGGCGCAGCGGTCCACCTGATGTCGGTCGATCCGGAATTGGCCAAAACTGCCCTGACACATGTCCATCAGACCACCGAGACGGCGTTGAAGGACATCAAGGCCACCGTCGGAATGCTGCGGGAGGGGGCCGATGAGCCTGCGCTGCATCCGGTACCGGGGATCGCGGATCTCGACGACCTGCTCACGGACTTTCGCAGTCGTGGGATGTCCATCGACGTCATCCGCCAGGGTCGTACGCGATCGTTGGCACCGGGTACCGACCTGACCGCATATCGGATTGTTCAAGAATCACTCACCAATGCCGCAAAGCATGCCCGCGGTGAATCGGTGCGGCTGCGGCTGCGCTACGGCGTGGACACGTTGCTGATCGAGGTGGTCAACCGTGCGCCTGCCATCGGTGATTCGGCTTCACCTGGCTACGGACTGATCGGGATGACCGAGCGCGCCAACGTGGTTGGCGGGACGCTGCGATCGATCCGGGGATCCTCGGCTTTTCAGGTGCTGGTGGAGCTACCGATCGCAACCGACGACGACAGTGCGATCACCGAGCGCACCGAAATTCCCGCCCATGATCAGCGTGGTGCAGGAATCGAGACCGGCGCAGCCATCCCCAGGTAGACGACGATGTGTTCGCCACCCGGATTGGCCTCCAACGGAACGTCTTTCCAGTTGTTGGTCACCCAGACGTTGCCCGATTGATCCACCGCGATGCCGGTGCTGCGTTCGAGACCGTCGAAGAAGTAACCGAGGACGTCCGGTGAGAGCGCGTCGCCGGTCGACGATCCAGGCGGACAGGTCGAGGTATCGACACCGCAGAAACTCGAGATCCGCTTGCCTGCGAAGTTGGCCACCCACACATTTCCATCGCCGTCGGTGGTCAGACCCCAGGGCACCGTGACGCCGCCACCCTGCAGCGGACCGACGAGCATCTGGCCGTCTGGTCCGAGTGCGGCGACCGAACCGCTGCCACCGGTTCCGGTTGGGCGGTCGGGGCAGGGGAGTGTGATCACACCGGAGTTCGCAATCCACACATTGCCTGCGTTGTCGGTGGCCAGGCCCATCGGATGGTCCAGGTGCGGTCCGCTGACCGGAGAGTTGGCCCGCGGCTTGCCGTCGCCACTCAGAATCGCGATATTGTCGCTGACGATGCCGGAGACAAAGATGTTCTTGCCGTTGTCGACGATGTCGAATGGCTGATTCAGTCCGAGACCATTGAAGTTCTGGGCCTGATCCGGATTGCCGCCGCGGTACACGGTGACGCTGTTGTCGGCGCAGTTGGTCACCCACACATCGTCATTGGCAGAGACCTCCATGCCCTGCGGCCAGGTGACACCGCCCTGGGTGAATCCGGTGTCGTTCGGGGACAGCGGTGTTCCGTCCGGAGTGAACTTCGACAGCGAATTGTGCGGCGGCTGATCTTCGGTGGCGCAACCGGGTTCGGGTGCGGCGAAGCCGTAGTTGCTGACCCAGACGTCGCCGCTGTTGTCGAGGTCGATGCCGAAGCCGGCACCGCTCAAGCCGCCACCGCTGAACGGGGCTCCGTCGACGAGTTGGCCGGTGGGACCGAACTTGAACAGCAGATCGCTGCCGCAGACCGGGGTTTGCGGGTCCGCGTTGAACTGATAGTTGTTGTCGACCCAGATGTTGCCGAGATGGTCGATCGCAAAGTTTCCCGGTCCGGAGAGCAATCCACCGCCACCATCGAATCGCAGGGCCAACGTCCATGCCACAGGGGGAAGGGTCAGCACCGGCGTGTTCGGCGTGGTCACGTACTTGGAGAGGGCGAACAGTGACAGCACGGAATCAGAGGGGCTCCGGGCGATCTGGGAGAACGCCCGCAGGGTGTCGGCGGGGCGCGCCGAACCGGCAACCGTGGACTCGGAGATGAGTTCGGTACAACGCCGGTGGTCGATCGAGCATGCGGCGTGCATGTCGGTGAGGCTGTTGAAGGTGGCGAGTGTCGACGTCTGAGATCCGTTGGGGGAGTTGGTCAGAACCCGGCCGAGTCTTCCGGTCGCCGGATCGACCAGGTTCGTGATCATCGCGGCGGAGTTCGAGATACCCGGATCTGTTCCGTTGATCCCGGTGTTGTCGATGAACTGCGCCATCGCATATCCGGTTGCGACTGTGGTTCGTTCGCTCAGCACCACAAACGGTGATGATCCGACGCCTGCGACGGAGGCGAGGGTCGGTGCGGCACCGTTGCCGGCCCCGGTGGGGCGGGCCAGCAGATAGAGGACCGATCCGTCGGGTGGCTGTTCACTGACGCTCATCGCGAAGCGGCCATCGGCGCCACTGACGGTGGTACCCACCTGTGCAGGTGCGCGCTGTCCTTCGACGCCCGAGATCCAGGCCGTGACATCCCAGTTGGCGTTACCGGCCGCCGATCGGACCTCGCCGTTCACTGTTTCGCCGATAACGGACGCGGCCGTGACCGATGCCGAACCGGCAACAACAAGTAGGAGACAGCTGAAGACAATCGTCAGCGAACGAAAGGCATTGCGAGACAAAACCGACCACCTCATCACAGGATCCCGTGCGGACATGCCGGCACAGATCGAACAGGGGCCAACCTTAGCGCCCGGACACGGATACCTGAGTCGGCTCAGCCGGTGCTCATGCAGCCCGGAGTCGTCCCCGGCCCAGAGTGTGCACGCAGAAAATGCCTGGCCCCGGCGCAAATTGCGGCTTCCGCCACGGTGATCGCGTGACCGGGGCTACTTCACATCGACCATTGCGCACATACTGCGACTGCAGTAGTGCGCCGGCCCTGTCTCTTCGTCGTGCTTGCGATTCGGTGGTGTGTGCACAACGCGGAATCGGTTGTCCTCGATCGCCGAACGCCCCTGTTCACGGGCTGAAAATGACAGGCGCCGAAGAGATGGTGTGAAAGTCTTGCTGTGAGGCGATCGATGACACCGGGCACTCGGTGGGGGGTCGATTCTGCTGCGCCGGAGCACAAAAGGATGTTGTCGTGGCCTGCCGGATCGATAAGCTGCTGTCGCCCTGGGTATTCACCGCGCAATCGCGAGGTGGCCCTTGTTCAGATGGGCTTCGCCGCTTCGCGGTCGGTACTCCAGGAGGATTCCAGAATGTTCGCGTTTATCGCCCGCTACGTGGTCACTCATCCTTGGCGGGTGGTGGCCGGGTGGCTGGTCGCAGTGGTCGCCATCATCGTGCTGTCGCCGAGTCTGGAGAGTTACACCAACGGCAACCAGCAAACCTTCCTTCCGGGATCCTTCGAATCGGTTCAGGCCCAAGACATCGCGAACACGGCCTTCCCCGGCTCGTCCGGTGCCTCGGGCTCTCTGGTGGTCACCCGCGACGACGGAGCATCACTGTCATCCGACGACCAGCAGACGGTCACGGGCCTTGCCGCGACACTGCAGTCCGACGCGATAGCCGGTGTCACGGGCGTCAATGCATCGCCGCAGTCGCTGTCCCAGGACGGCAAGGCCATGGCGCTTTCGGTCACGTTCGCCGGACAGCCCGGCGATGAAGCCGTCAACGATGCTGTCCCAGAGGTGCGTTCGGCTGCTGAGGCGCAACTCGAGGGAACCGGCCTGACGTCGGGTCTGACCGGCAACGCGGCCATCCTCGTCGACACCAACACCGCCTATGACGGTGCGGAGAAGATCATCACGATCGCAACCATCGTGGTGATCGTCGTGTTGCTCGGCCTGGTCTTCCGCAGCCCCATCGTCGCGATTCTCCCGGTGATCATCATCGGCCTGGTCTACCGCGCGGCGCAGGGCCTCACTGCCCTGGCCGCCGACCTCTTCGAGTTCGAGGTGAGCACCTCCCTGGATGCGATCCTGGTGGTGGTCCTGTTCGGTGTGGGCACCGATTACGTTGTCTTCCTTCTGTTCCGCTACCGGGAAGAGTTGCGTCGCGGTACCGAGACGATGGCAGGTCTCATCATGTCGGCATCGGTGGTCGGAAAGGTGGTCGCGTCGTCGGCGTTGACGGTGATCGGTGCCTTTGCTGCCCTGTTCCTCGCGAAGTTGGGGTCGCTGACGACCCTGGCGCCGGGTTTGATCATCGGCGTGGCAACGATGTTGCTGACCGCGCTGACGCTTGTTCCGGCCCTGTTCGCCATTCTGGGTGACCACTTGTTCTGGCCGCTGGGCCCTGGCAAGGATCCGAAACAGTCCGCATTCGGTGCCGTCGGTTCGCTGGTCGCGCGCCGGCCTGCGGCGGTGGTCGCGGTGGTGATCGTGGCGCTGGCCACGCTGGCCGTGTTCGCCACCGGATACAAGGCGACGTACAACACGCTCGAGGAATTGCCCTCGGACACAGCGTCACAGCAGACGTTCAACACCATGGCCGAATCGTTCCCCTCTGGCGCGCTCAGCCCCACCCAGATCCTGGTGAAGGCACCCGGACCGGTGCCGCAGGATCAGTTGTCGGCGATGATCTCGGCGGTGGGTGCCGTCGACGGAGTCGCGTCGGTCGGCCAGCCGCGCATCAGCCAGGACGGAACCGCGGCGATGGTGAACGTCGTCCTCGGTGACGATCCCTATTCCACCGCGTCGCTGGATCTGGTCGAGGGACCGGTCCGCGATGCCGCCCACGCGTCGATCACCGATGCGGAGGTGTTTGTCGGTGGACAGACCTCGATGCTGGTCGACGTCCGGGCACAGCTTGATTCGGATACCAAACATGTGTTCCCGGTGGCGTTTGCGATCGTTGCGGTGATCCTCGGACTCCTGTTGCTCTCGGTGCCGGCGCCTTTGGGCTTGCTGGCGTGTGTGGCCCTGACCTTCGCGGCGACCCTCGGCGCGCTCGTGCTGGTGTTCTTGAAGGGCGAGGGTCTGGACGGCATCGACTTCTCGACCCCGATTGTGTTGTACCTGTTCGTCGTTGCGATCGGCACCGACTACAACATCCTGATCGCGGCACGTCTGCGCGAGGAGTTCAAGAACGGGTACTCGCCGCGCATGGCGGCGAAGATCGCGATCGCCAATGATGCCCCGACCGTGGTCGCGGCAGGCACCGTGCTGGCGTTGACGTTCGCCTCGCTGGCCCTGACCGGGTTGAACAACCTGCAAGAACTCGGTGTCGGGGTGGCTGTCGGTGTCTTGTTGGCGTCGGTCGTGATGGCCCCGGTCCTGGTGCCGGCGCTGTCGATTCTGCTCGGCCGGTATTTCTGGTGGCCGTCGAAAGCGGGCACACCCACGTCGGACAGCGCAGGCGGAGTCGATCAGGCGAAGGAGTCGACCTCGGTCTGAGCGCCGCGGATCAGTCTTTCTTCAGCGACGGCGGGCTCTGGCCGGGCCGAGGGCGGCGAGCCACGCCGACACCGCCCAGGATTGCCAGCCCACTGATGGTGATGATCGGCGCGCCGGGGGATCCCTGTCCCTCGGCGCCGTCGTGGTCGCCGCCGAAGCCGCCCATGATTCCGATGCCGTTGATCCGGACGGTGGCATCGTGCGGGACGACGATTTCTATGCCACCCATGATGGCGGTGGCCCGGATCGTCAGCGTCGGAGACGTGAACACTGCGTCGCGGAGGTCGATCTCGACACCACCCATGAGAGCAAAGGCGTTCAGGTGCTCACCGACCGCCGCCCGGCCTTTGAGCTCGGAACCGCTCATGACGGCGATCCGGTTGAGGGTCACCTCGACGTCGGTGGGGTGGGTGGTGGGCTGTGCGGTCGGCGCCGTCGGCGGCCTGAGCTGATTGGTCGGCAGATCGTCGGTGAGGGCGTCGAGTTCACCGAAGGTTTTCGCCGCGAGCGCCTTGTCGGCGCGTTCCTCGTACTCAGCCGGACTCAGGTGTCCCCGGGTCATCGCCAACGAGAGGATGTCGATCGCCAGACGGCGGTCTGCGTCGCCGGCTCGGACGTTGCTCAGGCTGGTGGCGGGTTCGGAATCTCCCGTGGGTGTCAGATCGCTCACCCGCTCACCGTAGTGGATGTTGTGTTGTTTTGGCGGAGCCGACCTGGACTTTTTCTCGCCAAAACAGCACATCATCGGGGGTCGGGGGGGCCGTCGAGCAGGATCTGTAGCGCGGTTCTGTGGGCGAGGTAGGCGCGTCTGCCGGACGCGGTGATCCGGTAGGTGGTGCTGCTGCCCCGGCCGTGGCCGACTTTCGATGGCGTGACGTAACCGGCCGACTCGAGGGCCGACATCTGCTTGGACAGGTCCGAGTCGGTGAGGTCCAGGTGTTCCTTGAGGAATTTGAACGACGCAGTGGTGCTGTTGGCCAGAATCGCCATGGCGGCGAGCCGTTTCGGGGCATGGATCACCGGGTCGAGACCGTCGATCATGCGAGCCGCACCCGAACCGCCGCCGCTGCCTTGGCGTAGCGCCGTTCGTAGATCATCAGCCCGACGGTGATGACCACAAAGGCGACCACCGCTGCCGGCACAGCGCCGACGAGCCACCACACCAGGGCGATCAACCCGACAACAATCGGCAGGGCCAGGAAGTAGCGATTCCACTCCATCCGGATCTCGGCCGGTGGCGTGCCCTTGCCTGGCATGGGAAAGGCGCCGTGCCGCCTGCTCATCCATCCGACGAACACGAACTCGACAACGATCAGAGTGGCAAGTGCTGCGAAGAACAGGGCCTTGTGTTCGTGCACCCAGGTGAAGACCCCGATCATCGCCGCCGCCCAGCCACCGACTGCGGGGTAGTACCACCACGGTGTCGGTGGATAGTCGACATAAGGTGCAGCTTCGGCGCGTTCGGCGATTCTCAGGAGTTCACGCGCGTCATCACTTTCCATACCGGAAAGCTTAGGAATAACTTTCCACTTCTGCAAGTAAAGGTGGGATCAACGGGCACGAAGTTCCTGGTCGGGCCCTGCATTCGGACTCGCTTTGGATTGGGAGGGGGGTAACCGGTACCCTCTAGAGGTTGTCGATGTCCGCTCCGACTCGCACCCACTATCCACCGGGTGCGCATCGGGTACCAGGCACCGCAGGACGAGTGCAGAAGTCCGAACGCCGAAACGGTGAACGGACACGCACAAACCCCGATACGTAAACGAAGAAATGAAGGGCTGAATCATGGCTGTACCGAAGCGCCGGATGTCGCGGTCGAATACTCGTAGCCGCCGCTCGCAGTGGAAGGCCGACAACCCGGTCTTGCAAGAGGTCAAGGTTGGTGGCGTCGCTCATCGCGTGCCCCGTCGCCTGGTCAAAGCTGTGAAGCTGGGCCTCGTCGATCTCGATCGTCGCTGATCTAGCCCCAAGGCTCAACACTTCAGGCTGGCCGTCGAACTGACGGTCAGCCTTTTGTTGTGCCCGGACCCCGAGGCGGGAAAGGCCTGCGGTGTTGCAGGACGTACTGAATTACGCGGGCATCGCGGTATTCGCATGCTCGGGTGCGCTGGTCGGCATCCGAAAAGACTTTGACCTGTTCGGGATCTTGTCGATGGGGGCGGCCACGGGGGTCGGTGGCGGAGTGATCCGGGACCTACTGCTCGGGATCACGCCACCCACATCCGTGCAGCACTGGCCCAATCTGACCATCGCGTTGATTGCCGGACTGGTCACCTATTTCTTCCATCCGGCTTTCAACAAGTTGTTCCGGGCGATCCTGTTCCTCGACGCGATCGGCATGGCCGTGTTCGCGGTCACCGGCGCATCTTTTGCCCTCGACCACGACGCGAGTGCGATGGCTGCCGTCCTCCTCGGTATCACCACGGCGATCGGTGGCGGTGTCCTCCGCGACATCCTCGCCAATGAGGTGCCGTTGCTGCTGCGCCCGACCGACCTCTACGCGGTGCCGGCGATGTGCGGGGCGCTGGTGGTCGTGATCGTCATCGGGCTCGATTGGCCGGAGTGGACGGGCCTGGTCGGCGGCGCAGTCGTGGCGGCCACGTTGCGGATGGCGAGTCTGCAGTTCAAGTGGCATCTGCCGACGGCTCCGCGGCGCCAGTCCTGACCCAGTGTCGGGATCGCGACCAGGTCCGTCGCAACGCGCTACCGAGGCGATGAAACGAGGCGCGCCGGGGGGATTACTCAGCGCTCTCTCAGCAGGTCACGTAAGACTGTTGTCATGCGCATTCTTGTTGTGGACGACGATCGCGCCGTTCGCGAATCTCTGCGCCGGTCCCTGACGTTCAACGGGTACACGGTGGTCACTGCCGGAGACGGTGTGGAAGCTCTGGAAAAAATCAGCAGCGAACGCCCCGATGCGGTGGTGCTCGATGTGATGATGCCGCGGCTGGACGGGTTGGAGGTCTGTCGTCGACTCCGCAGCACCGGCGACGATCTTCCGATCCTGGTCCTGACCGCACGTGACTCCGTGTCCGAACGCGTGGCAGGTCTCGATGCCGGTGCCGATGATTATCTGCCCAAGCCGTTTGCCCTCGAAGAACTCCTGGCGCGACTGCGGGCCCTGATGCGCCGCGCGACAACCGAAGCTCCTCCCGACTCGGAGGCGATGACCTTCGAAGACCTCACGATGGACCCGGTCACGCGAGACGTCACCCGCAACGAGCGGCCGATCAGCCTGACGCGCACCGAGTTTGCGCTTCTGGAGATGCTGATGGCCAACCCGCGGCGTGTTCTGACCCGTAGTCGCATCCTGGAAGAGGTGTGGGGCTACGACTTTCCGACGTCGGGTAACGCTCTCGAGGTCTATGTGGGCTATCTGCGTCGTAAGACCGAAGCCGAGGGCGAGATCAGACTCATCCACACCGTGCGGGGCGTCGGCTACGTCCTGCGGGAGACCCCGCCGTAGATCGTGAGCTGTGAACCGTGAGCCTTTACCATCGGCAGTCGTCCCCGACCGAGCCGATCACACCGCAACGTCCGACGAACCTGGTCCCGGCCAATGAATTGCCGAGGCAGATGCGTAAGCCGATGCCGCTGACCCGCACCATCTCTCTGCGGTGGCGCATCACCATCCTGGCCGCCACCGTCGTCGGTATCGCGGTGGCCGTCATGGCTGCTGCCGCTTTTGCGGTGGTGTACCGGGCGATGTACGCCGATGTCGATTCGCAGCTGACGAACCGGGCCAACGGGATGACCGAGTTGGCCCGCATCGGCGTCCTCGACGATTCGCCGGAGTCCCTGGTGGCCGGCACGGTGTACTCCACCGACATGTCCGTGGCGTTGGTCATGCCCGGCGGTCGGGGCTTCCAGATCGGGAGTGTGCCGTACGGCGACGCCGAGCAAGAGGTGGTCGATGGTGAATCCGAGTCGTCGTTGCGGACCTCGAACAACCAGCGGGTGCTCGCGCGCAAGCTCGTTGACGGCAACACCCTGATCATCTCGCAGAGCCTCGGTGACACCGACGATGTGCTCGGGCGGCTGGCCTGGGTGCTCGGGGTGATCGGCGGTTGCGGCATCATCCTGGCGGCGGTGGCCGGAACCACCGTTGCCAGAGCGGGTTTGAGGCCGGTGGCGCGTTTGACACGCGCTGCCGAACGGGTGGCCAGAACCGACGATCTGACACCGATACCGGTGATCGGCAACGACGAGTTGGCAAGACTCACCGAGAGTTTCAACTTGATGCTGCGCGCGCTGGCCGAATCGCGCGACCGGCAATCGCGGTTGGTCGCCGACGCCGGCCACGAGCTGCGCACGCCGCTGACGTCACTGCGGACCAACCTCGAACTGCTGATCGCGTCGTCCGAGCCCGGTGCCCGTGCCGTACCCGACTCGGACATGGCTGAGCTGCGCGCCGACCTGATGGCGCAGATCGAGGAGCTCTCCACATTGGTCGGCGACCTCGTCGACCTCGCCCGCGAGGACGCCCCGGAGGTGGTCCACGAGGAGATCGACCTCGCGGAGGTGATCGATCGTTGCCTGGAACGGGTACGTCGGCGCCGCAGTGATGTGGATTTCGATGTTCACGTCAGCCCCTGGTTCGTGTTCGGGGAGAGCGCGGGCCTCTCGCGTGCGGTACTCAACGTCCTCGACAACGCGGCCAAGTGGAGTCCCCCCGGATGTCCGGTGGTGGTCAAACTGGTCCAGGTTGCGCCCGATCGTGCCGAACTGACCGTCGCCGACGCCGGACCGGGCATTCCGCCGGAAGACCGGCAGCTGATCTTCGAACGCTTCTACCGCTCGACCGCGGCCCGGTCGATGCCGGGTTCGGGGCTCGGTCTGGCGATCGTCCGTCAGGTGGTGGTCCGGCACGGTGGCACTGTGGTCGCCGGACAATCCGAGGCCGGCGGCGCCCTGTTGACCATCACCTTGCCCGGTTCACCGACCGCAGCCGAGATCGCGCCGCGCGTCGTTCAGCAGTAGACGGGCCGCGGTGCCGTGCGCAGGCGTGTCTTGCTTGGTCCGCGCTCACCGTCATTCGAGGGGCCGAACCGCTGATTGCCGACTCGAACGAGTGCGAGAATTGAGGGGCAAACCAACAGCGGCGTCTCAGCGACATCTCAGGCCGACGTAGCAGGGTATGTATCAGTGCCGGGGTTTTGAGCGGCAACCGAGCGCAGCGGTGCGCGTGGCAGAAAGCAAGCGTGGGACATGGGCGGCAACGACAACGAACGCGAATCCGGCACCCCCGAGGGTGGCGGATTCCCGAATCAACCAGACGCAGGTGGTCCCACCGGGTCGGCGGGATGGGGGCCGGGCGGCAACGACCCCTACGGCCGCACCACATCGTTTGATCCCCGATCTGCGCAGCCGCCTTCGCCTTACGGGCAGCAGCCCGGCAATCCCTATGGCCCGCAACCAGATCCGCACCCGCAGGGCGCACATGCCGGACAGCAGTCGCCGTATCCCGGATTTGGATCACACAACCCGACAAGCCAATTCGGCGCTCCGGGAGATCCTCGCTCGGCCGGTCCGCAGTCGTATCCACCGGGATCGGCGCCGGCCTCCAGGCCTGGCGGCCGGTCGGGTGGATTCAAGACCGGGATCGCCATCGCTGCGGTGGCCGTGGCATTGGTCGCCGGTGGTGTGGGAGGTGTGGTCGGGGCGAACATCGCCGATGACTCATCGGGCTCTTCGAGCAGCGAAGGCATTCTCGGTGGCGATCGAGACAATACGCAACCGGTAGCCGCTCCTGAAGGGTCCGTACAGGAGGTGGCGCAGAAAGTGCTCCCGTCGGTGGTGTCCATCAAGGTGATCGGCAGCCAGTCGGCAGGTTCGGGCTCCGGTGTGGTGCTCACCGAGGACGGCACGATCATGACCAACAATCATGTGGTCTCCGGTGCCGGCTCCAACCCTGAGGTCATTGTGGTCTTCAATGACGAAAGCACGGCCAGCGCAACGATTGTCGGGGCCGACACCATCTCCGACATCGCGGTGATCAAGGTCGACAAAACCGGACTCACCCCGATCCAGATCGGCACCTCGGACAATTTGGCGGTCGGCCAGGAAGTCATCGCGATCGGTGCACCTTTGGGTCTGGACGGCACGGTGACCACGGGCATCATCAGTGCCTTGAACCGGCCGGTGTCGACACAGGGCGCGGAAAGCGGTCAGGCATCGGTGATGGATGCGATCCAGACCGACGCGGCGATCAACCCGGGCAATTCCGGCGGTGCGCTGGTGAATGCGAACGGGGCACTGATCGGTATCAATACGGCCATCGCCAGTCTCTCCGAGGGCGAGACGGGTGGCAGCATCGGCCTCGGCTTCGCCATTCCCGTCGACCAGGCGATCCGGGTCGCAAACGAGCTCGAGAAGACAGGCAAGGCCACCCAGGCAGGACTGGGGGTGTCGGTGCGTTCGGGTTCGCCGTCGGCCGACGAGCCCGGTGCGTTGATCAGCGAGGTGCAGCCAGGTAGTGCAGCGGCGGATGCCGGCATCCCGAACGGGGCATTGGTCACCAGGGTCGACGACCGGGTCATCTCCTCGGGCGACGCCCTGATCGCTGCTGTTCGGTCATACGCACCCGGCGACAAGGTCAAAATCACCTACGAGGTGAATGGGCAGAGCAAAACAGTCGACGTAACCCTTGACACCCTGAATACCGGAGGCGGATAGCATCGTGAAATTCCCTGACCTGACAATCAGCGATCCGAAATCGACTGACACTGCGGTGGGCGGACGACTCCAATCGGTGTCGATCATCCCGACCGATAGAGTTCCACTCGGAGATAGTGACATCTCCGACCTGGGGATCGGCGAGGCCGATGTGGTTGCGGCCGATGCCGCGGCTGCGCGGCTTGCCGCCCAGGCGGGAGTGATCGAGGCGGAAGGAATTCAGATGAGGTCGTTGAACTTGGCCGAAGAGGATCTGGGACGGGCTCTGGTGGTCATCGTCGACGATCGCGCCGCGCACGGTGAAGATCAAGCCCTGATCGGGCCGTTGGTCGGAGAATTGCTCGAAGAGGCCGGTTTTCACGTGGACGCAGTCGTGGCCGTCGAATCTGACGAGGTCGAGATTCGTAACGCGCTCAACACCGCGGTGATCGGTGGCGTCGACTTGGTGATCTCCGTCGGCGCAGTCGGTGTCGGTGGACGAGATGTGGCTCCGGAAGCGACCGCAGACCTGCTCGACCGCAAGCTGCCGGGCATCGAAGAGGCCTTGCGTAGTTCGGGTCTGGCGGCGGGCGCGATGGACGCCGGTTTGTCACGGGGATTGGCCGGCATCTCCGGGCAGACGATCGTTGTGAATCTCGCCAACTCCCGGGCCGCAGTCCGCGACGGGATGGCCACCATCACGCCGATGGCCAAACATCTCATCGCCTCGATCTCTGACTTCTGAATCAGGTTGTCGTGGCGGAGAAATCGGAAGGCAAACGCTCATTGTCGCGTGCGGAGTTGGACAAAATCTTCGGCGACGAACTGCCTGCGACCACCCGCGACGAGCGCTCCGACGGCGGGTGTGACGAAGCTCACAGGGGCGCGAACAGGCAGTCTGACGATTGGTTTATCGCCAATCGGCCGCCACATCACGAGTGAATAGCGTTTTAATCACAGCCCGGTCCTGCGGTTTAACGGATTGGTAACTGAATTCCATCCAGTATCGACAATTGCCGCTGCACGTCAGCGAATCCCGGTGTTTAGGACACGCTTACTGCTAACTGTTGCTTGCATTCGCCCAGCGCACTAACGTTCCGCTCGATACGTCCAGTACCAGTGCGGGGGCTGGAAGTGTCCCGCGATGCGCCCCCGAGGGTGTTCGTGGAAGGACTGAAACGTACGGCTGGAATTAACTTCTGGGAAACGTTGGGCATGCCGCCCGTTAACGCATCCCGTGGATTATTCCGACCAACCGTCAGGTCACTTCAGGCTCACGATTTGGTTGAGTTTGGATTACACAGCAATCCTGTGAGAGGGAACGAATGAGCAAGTTCAGCATGTTCGGTCTACGCCGCATTGTCGGCGCTGGAGCCATTACCGCGGTTGCTGCCATCGGCTTGGCCAGCATGGGCGCCGGAAACGCCGCCGCAGGCCCGCTGGCTTCGGGCAGCAAGGTCACTGAAGGCATCGATGGCACCGTGATCAAGATCGAGCGCACCGGCGAGAGCGCTTACCCGGTTCCGTCGGTGGCCAACAACGGCGCAGGCCGCGCCGCAGAGGTCAACGGCAAGGTCAAGGTCTACTCGGGCGGCTCGGCGGGAACGCTGACCACCGGCTACATCGTGGGCTGCCAGATCGACATCACCGGCTTCTCGGGCGGCCTGGGCGGCAGCCTGGACGTCCTCAGCTTGTCCGGTGGACTCTCCGGTTCGCTGTCGATCCCGCTGAGCCCGGGTCAGGCCGTGTTCGTGTCGCTGGGCAGCAAGGACTTCGACGGTAACGACGCGTCGATCCAGTACAAGAACCAGGGCATCGACGTGCAGCAGTGCGGTGGATACGCCCAGGCTCGCGCCTTCTCGACCGTGGTCACCACCGGTGACTTCGTTGTGAAGTCGACCCTCTACGGTCAGCCGTTCAGCCTCAACTGATCGTCGGCAGATAATCCCGCCCAAGTCTTGAAACACTTTTATCTGCCGCAAGCAGATTGATATTTCCGTAAGGGGAATCATGAAGAACACAACCTCGCGTCGTATCGCGGCGGCCGCCGGCATCGCCGGTGTTTCCGCTGTGGCGCTCGCCTCGATGGGCGTCGGCGCTGCTGCTGCCGGACCCCTCCCCGGTGGCAAAACCACTCAGACCCTGGACGACGGCACTTCGGTGACCGTCAGCCTCTTCGGTGAGAACTCCACGATCTCGCCTGCGATGTCCGCCATCCCGACCAGCCGCAATGTGTGGCTGGACGGCAAGATTGTTGTCAACGTCGCCGGTGGCGCCGAAGGCGGCAACATCGAAGCCGGTTACGTCGTCGGTTGCCAGCTCAACTTCGGCGCGAGCGCCGGAGCTTCCGGTGGAGTGAAGGCTGCTCTGCCGACCGGTGAAGACGCCGGTTCCGCGATTGTGCCGGAGTACTCCACCGGTGCTGAGGCCGGATTCACGCTCTCTCCCGGTGAGGCAAAGTACGTTGCCCTCTTCTCCGACTCTGATGGCGACAACACCGGCTTCGACTTCGAAGGTGCAAACGGCGGCATCGCCTACAGCCAGGAAACCTTCGCAGTCCACGGCTGCGCCGGATTTGCTGAGGCCAAGGCCTACGTGAAGGTGACCGTCGAGACCGAATCGACCACCGGCATCGTCACCCTGTGGGGCAAGCCGTTCAGCATCGGCTGATAGCAAGCCTGCTCGACAACTGAATATCAACGAAAGCCGGGACGCCACAAGGTGTCCCGGCTTTTGTTGTTCCATGCTGGGTTTGGTGTTCCGTTTCGAATGGCCTCGTTGGCGCTGAATCGTGAGTGCGAGCGGAGTTTCGTACTCGCGCCGCATTCTTGTACTGGCTTACACAGTTCTTCGTGTCGCCGGTGCAGTTGTGGCCGTGAAATCGGTCAGCGGCGTGAGACAGGTCGGGAAGAACAAACCGCCCGCACATTGAATGTGCGGGCGGTTTGTTTGTCGTTATGGGGGAAGCGAATTATTGGCTGTGCCGTCCCGGGCCGTCTTCGGGGCGCTCGGGCGGTGGCCCGTAGCCCGGGGGAGGGCCGGTCAGCGGATCGGGTCGGTAGCCGGGGTTCTGTGGATCGTAATCGGGTGGCCCGTACTGGGGTGGTCCCGGACGCTGTGGCGGCTGATTCGGGTTGTAACCGGGAGGTGGGCCTGTCGGTGGTTGGTAGCCCGGTTGGTAGCCGGGCGGAGGACCGCTCAGCGGATCATTCGTAGGCAGTCCCGCCGGTGGCTGGTGGGCAGGCGGAGGGTTCTGCGAGTACGACGGCGGACGACCGGCCTGTTCGGGCTGCTGGGCCGAGAACTTCTGGGTGCCTGCCTCCGATGCGCCGAGACCGCCGGCAGCTCCGGCAGCGCCCACCAGGGGCGCCGACGCGTGGCCCTCGTGGGCCCGCTCGATGTAGGCGTCGTCCTTATCGGTCTGTGTGCTCTTGGCCGCAGCGATCTTGGCCTTCTCCTCCGACGGATCTTTGCCTTGCAGAATATCGCGGATCTCGGTGAGTAATTCGGATTCAGACAAAGCGACCGCGTCGTCGCCGTCCTTGGCCGCGAACGCCTTCAATTTTTCGTAAGGCATCACAATAACGAAATACACAATTGCGGCGATGATCACGAAGTTGATGATTGCGGTGATCAATCCGCCGATATCTACAAACGTCTCGGAGTTGCCGTCGCGAATGGTGAATCCGAGGCCCTCTGCCGCATCTGTCCCTCCGAGTGAATTGATCAGAGGTTCAATGATGTTGGTGGTGAACGCAGTCACAATTGCGGTGAATGCTGTACCGACAACAACGGCGGTGGCCAGGTCGACGACGTTTCCCCGCATGAGGAAGTCTTTGAAACCCTTTAACATGTCATGGTCCTTCCCACCTGGGAAAACGCGCATATACGTGGGTACATTTTTCGATCTTAACCATCTATCGACCTCGATCGTGGATGGAACATGCGGATTCAATGAAAGACGACGGTGATCGGCGCGGCGAGCGTTGCGACGGCGACGCGGTGCGCATCCCGCTCGGGCATGGCCAAAATCGTCGGCCGGGTATCTCGGCCGGATCGCGCTGTGCTGGGTGCGAATACAAGCGCCACCACGGCGTTCTTCACCAGAACCGTTGGAGTTGAGGGTGCTTCGCCATCGTTCGATTCGTCGATGCTCAGGACGTCCACCACGTCGCCCTCGCGGAGAAGGTCCACGATGGACGAGTCGGACAAGGTGACCGGGACGAGGCGGGCGTCGTCGCGACCCAGCAGGGCAGCGGGCAGGCGACTCGACAGCACGCGGGTGTCTGTGAATATCTCACCGGGATGAACAGGGCCGGTGACTGTTTGTTCGACCAGGTGCGAGGGATCGGTGATCGCGCCGACGGGGATCGCGGCCGCGTCGATGCTGCGGACCTCGAGGTCGGCGGAGGTCAGATGGATGCCGGGTGCGATCTCGCGGGCGGCAACGACGACCGACTGCAGCTCTGTGTCGCGCTGGGCGCTCAGGGCTGCCACGATCGCGATCACCACCAAAGCCGCGGCGCAGATCCGTCGGAGCAGGAGAGCGCGCGTCCAGCCGGGGCGAAGTGCATGCCTCAGGCGGTCGAGAGCGGTGGGTTGAAGCGGGTTGCGGTCGGCCATTGGCCGAACGCTAGGTCACTGCCGGTGGCGAAATCCGGTGCGTGCGCGCCTGCCCGATCGAACTGTGGGCAGGCGCCGCCACTGTGGACAAACGCCGGTGTCAGGAGGCTGTTGCGGCCGGGGTGCTGGGGGCCGAAGAGCTGGTGGACGAGCTGCTGCCCGAGTCGCTCGACGATGATGATGACGACGACGACGAGGTCGATTCCTTCTTGCTGGAGGAGTCGCTGGAGCTCGCTTCGCTGCTGGTCGACGTCGACCGGCTGTCGTTGCGGTAGAAGCCGCTGCCCTTGAAGACAATGCCGACGCTGTTGAACAGTTTGCGCAGCTTACCGGCACATTGTGGGCATTCGGTCAGCGAATCGTCGCTGAACGACTGCACGATGTCGAAGCGGTTATCGCACTGTGTACAAGCATACGAATAAGTGGGCACCGAGGACCTCCGGAAGTATTTAGCCGAGAACTTTGTGGATTCTACAGCGCAGTTGGCACTCTAGGTTAACGAGTGCCAGGGTCAAGTTGTTCCGAGGCGGCGAAAGCCGTCTGACGGCGTCAGGCTCCAGCCCATCGGCACGTCCAGATCGTCTGCGGGGATCTCGTCGAGGACCTCATCGTCGTAGACGACGGCCACCAGGCGTTCGGTGTCGACCGACGGGATCGTCCGGTCGTAATAGCCCGCGCCCCGACCGAGGCGGACACCGCTGCGGTCCACGGCCAGCGCCGGGACCAGGACCAGATGGGCGGTGTTGATGATCTCGCTCGGCAAGGTGGCTCCGGCGGGTTCCAGCAGGCCGAACCGACCGGTTGTCAATGAGTCGGGACCGTCGTAGTCCGACCAGCCCAGCGGTGCCGGCAGGCCGGGGCTGACCACGGGGAGCAAGACCCGGTGGCCCTGCTCGCGAAGGGCGTCGAGCAATGCGACGGATCCGGGTTCGGTGCCGACCGGGACGTAGGCGGCAATCGTGGTGACTTTTTCGTCGGCCAACTGGCCGGTGTCGTCCAGATGGGCGATCCATGTCACAAGCCGGGCGTCCGCCGCCCGTTTAACCTGCGGTGACATATTCTCGCGAACCCTCTGTAGGTGTTTTCGCAAAGTAATCTTCGTAAAATTGATGGGTGCAGCCTCTCATCCGAAGCGTTCTGCCGATAGGTTTATCCCTGGATGCCGTTATTAAGCAAAGTAGGGTGGAAAATGATTGATGCGAAGATGAGTCCGACTGACGAGATGGAATACGAATCGGTCCCCGGAACACCCCCTATTCCGAGGACCGCAATAGTGCCTGCCGCCGGTTTGGGAACACGCTTTCTGCCCGCGACCAAAACGGTCCCGAAAGAGCTTCTCCCGGTTGTTGATACCCCGGGTATCGAGCTCGTGGCCGAAGAAGCCAAGGCTGCCGGCGCCGAACGCCTGCTGATCATCACCTCGCCCGGCAAGGACGGGGTCGTCGCCCACTTCGTCGAGGACCTCGTTCTCGAGCACACCCTGGAGTCGCGCGGCAAAGACAAGATGCTGGCGAAGGTCCGCAACGCGCCGTCGTTGCTGGAGGTCGCCTCGGTGATCCAGGAAAAGCCACTGGGCCTCGGCCACGCGGTCGGCTGCGTCGAAGCGCAACTCGACGACGATGAGGATGCAGTCGCGGTGCTGCTGCCCGACGACCTCGTGATGCCCTCGGGTGTGCTCGAAGTGATGGCGCGGACCCGCGCCCGGCGTGGCGGCACCGTGCTGTGCGCGATCGAGGTCCCCACCGACAAGCTCAGCGCCTACGGTGTCTTCGATGTCGAGGAACTGCCCGACGCCATCAATCCGAATGTCATGAAGCTCAAGGGCATGGTCGAGAAGCCGAAGGCCGAAGATGCGCCGTCGAACTATGCGGCAGCCGGTCGGTACATCCTCGACCGCGCGATCTTCGATGCACTTCGTCGCATCAAGCCGGGTGCGGGCGGCGAGTTGCAGCTCACCGACGCGATCGCGCTCCTGATCGAAGAGGGCCACCCGGTCCACGTGGTCGTGCACCGCGGCACCCGTCACGATCTCGGCAACCCTGGCGGTTACCTGAAGGCCTCGGTTGATCTCGCCCTCGACCGCGATGACTACGGTCCCGAACTTCGGGAGTGGCTCGTTCAGCGCCTCGGTGTCTAAGGTCCGCCTGAGAATTTTCGACAACGCGCCCGAACTGCCGGGCCGGTGAACCGATTCGGCCGTCGAAACCCGCTAACGTCATGTCTTGCGTGTGTGCAGACTCCCGTGCCATACCGGCTCACGTGGTCAGGGCGGGGTGAGAGGAGATGATCGGTGCGTTCGGTGGAGGATCAGCTGAGTCGGGTGACCGCTGCAGCGGTGGCACCTCGGCCGGTGCGGGTGGCGATCTCCGAATCGCAAGGTCTTCTCTGTGCCGAGGATGTGACGGCTGATCGGCCGCTTCCCGGTTTTGATCAGTCGGCCATCGACGGTTACGCGGTGCGCAGTGTCGATGTCGCCGAAGCCGGCAGTATCGCCGGCGACGACTCCGAGTCGCCGGGGGATCACGTGATCGTGGTCCTGCCGGTGGTCGGGGAACTCAAGGCCGGGTCGCGTACGCCGACACGGCTGCAACCGCGGCAGGCGGTCCGGGTGGAAACGGGCGCTCCGCTGCCGACCCTCGCGGATGCTGTGGTCCCGCGCCGCTGGACCGACGGCGGTCTTCCGAAGGTGCGTGTCGGTCATGCGGTACGCAGCGGCCAGTACGTCCGTCATGAGGGCGCTGATGTGCAGCCCGGTGATGTCGCCGTGCGGGCCGGGACGATCATCGGTCCGGCCCAGGTGGGTTTGCTCGCCGCGGTCGGATGCGAGCGGGTTCTGGTGCACCCCCGGCCCCGGCTGTCGGTGATCTCGATCGGTGGCGAACTGGTCGACATCGATCGCACCGCAGGCGGCGGGCAGGTCTATGACGTCAACAGCTATGCGATCGCGGCGGCCGCACGTGATGCCGGTGCGGACGTGAACCGGGTCGGCATCGCCGACAGCGAACCGACGCAGCTGCGCGAAATCGTTGAAGGACAACTGATTCGGTCTGAGATCGTTGTCATCACCGGTCCGGTCGGTGGCGCTGCTTCGGAAACGATCAGGGAAGCCCTTGCCGAACTCGGCGAACTCGAGATCACCAGAATCGCGATGTATCCGGCGTCGGTCCAGGGTTTCGGACAGCTCGGACGGGACGAGGTCCCGACATTTCTGCTGCCTGCGAACCCGGTCAGCGCGCTGGTGGCCTTCGAGGTCATGGTGCGGCCGCTGATCCGGATCGCGATGGGCAAGCGTCAGCCGATGCGCCGGGTGGTGCGCGCGCGGACCGTGGGTGCGATCACCTCGGTCGAAGGTCGTCGCGGATATCTGCGAGGGCAGCTGATGCGCGACGAACAGACCGGCGAGTATCTCGCGCAGGTGATTTCCGCACCCGATGGCGGTTCGCATCTTCTGGCCGGGCTGGCCGAGGCGAATTGTCTGGTGATCATCGAACCCGAGGATGTGGAGTTGCGGCCCGGCGACGAGGTTGATGTGGCTTTCCTGGCTCAGCGCGGGTAGGACTGCAACTGTGCGTTCCTGGACCAGGGGGGATACGTCGCGGCGAGGGTGGCCGGCAAAGTTGGGACCGATCGGCGTGGCGGGTGGCACCGTCACGGTGCGGCCGGTCCGGCTGCGTGACGCGCGGGCGTGGAGTCGGTTGCGGATCGAGAATCAGAACTCACTGATGCCGTGGGAGCCCACCGGTAGCGGGTTGTGGTCGGCGCGGCACAACCCGGCGGCCTGGCCCGGATTGCATTCCGTGCTCCGGGCCGAGGCAAGAGCCGGGAACATGCTGCCGATGGTCATCGAGCTCAACGGCGAATATTGCGGACAACTCACGGTGGGCAACATTCAGCGCGGTGCGCTGCGCAACGCCTGGATCGGCTATTGGGTCGATGCTGCGGTCACCGGTCGTGGTGTGGCCACCGGTGCCCTTGCCCTGGGCGTCGACCACTGTTTCTCGACCGTGGGAATGCACCGGCTCGAAGCGACCGTTCAGCCGGACAATGCCGCGTCGCTGTCGGTGCTACACAAAGTGGGGTTCCGCGACGAGGGGTTACTCAAGCGCTACATGGATGTCAACGGATCGTGGCGCGACCACATCCTCTTGGCATTGACCATCGAAGAACTGCCCGGCGGTGCCGTCGAAACGCTTGTGCGCGATGGGAGAGCAACGCGCTGACCTCGCCGGACCAGTGCTCTGGTCAGTCGAGGAAGTTGGATGTTTTCTGGCTGTAGGTCGACACGATGTGGCCACCTGAAAAGGTCTGGACGTCTTCGAGGGCGAACTGCGTCGGGTTGAACCGTGTGTCGAACGCGGGACGCCCCGCACCGGCGACCACGGGGTACGTCTTGACCACCAGCACATCGATCTGGGGGAGTAGCTGACCGGCGAGATTTCCGCCACCGGCCAGGTAGATGTCCAGGTCGGATTCCTCGTATTTGAGCATGTCGACAGAGGCGGCGGGATCACCTCGGATCACCGTGATGGCTGGATCGTCCACGCGCAGCTCCCGGGACACCACATATTGGTTGAGGTGCGGGTACGGGCTCGTGATGTTCTGGGCCAACGCCGGATCGTAGGTGCGACGTCCCATGATGATGCTGTCGAATCTGGTCAATGGTCTGTCGGCGATGCCGGCCTGCGCACGTACATGCCCTGGCAGAGCGTCTCCGAACTCGTCCAGCATCCACTGCATGTAGTCGTCGGAGATCGGATAGAAGTCCACCTCGTCGTCGGGTCCGGCGATGTAGCCGTCGATCGAAATCCCGATGTAGTACACAAGCTTCGGCATACGCTCCACTTTCGATCGATCTGGGCTACCGCTGACGTTAGTGGACTCGGCACGGCGGGTTCGACTGAATTCGACGATGCCTAACACGAGCTGATCCAGTCGCTGCACACTCTGTGCTCAGTCTTGACAAATCGACGGGTTGTCGGCGCGTCTTCGCTGCTTGAACAGGCTATGGCCATAGCCTGGCTTGGAGCGCTTGTTACTGGTGTGACAAACGCGCACTCGACTGATTGGTCGAGCGAGGTTGCCGAAGGGAAGGAGCTGCCCATGCCGAACTCGCTGTTGTGGGTGTGTCTGGTGGCGATCTGGCTGTTTGTTTTGGTGCCGATGGTCGTGAAATCGCGGCCGACCGTGCGCAAGACATCTGATGCAGCGCTGGCAACGCGCGTGCTCCACCGCGGTGGCCGGACCATTGCGAAGACCAAACGACGCATGGCCTCTGGCCGGCATCCGCACGACGCCGAATGGGAACCGCCGGTTCGCGAATACCGCAAGGTTGTTGCGAAGGGTGGAACCGCCACGGCCGTCAAAGAAGCCGACGTTGATGTCACCGAGGTCGACGAGGACGTTGACGTCGTCGACACCGAGGCTCCTGAGGTCGACAAGACCCCGGTGATGAAAAAGGTTGCCGTCGAAGCCGATTCTGCCGCTGATGTCGTTGATGCCGAGGTCGAGGACGACGCCGATACCGACATCGAGGCGAAAGCCGACGATGAGGCAGAGGTCGATGCTGACGTTGTCGACGAGGCTGACGATGTCGAGACCGCCGCAGCCGACGAGGACGATTCCGTCGCTGAGGTAGAAGACGACATCGAGGCGGAGATCGACGAGGACTCCGAAGAAGCCGAACTCGAAGACGGCGGGCTCGACGAGGCCGACCTCGAAGACGCTGAGTACGACGACGATGAGTTCGAGGACGACGCCGAATACGACGACCACGAAGATGACGACGCCGACGAGGAAGTGGCCGAAGACAATTCGGCCCGCCGAGCCCGCCGCGGCGGCTTCGACCCGGAAGCCGATCGTGAACGCAGCGACAAGCGCTACCGGTTCCGTCAGCGTGTGATGGCACTGCTGGGTGTCCTGGCTCTGGTCAGCATGCTCGCGGGTGTGATGGTCGGAACAGCCGGTTGGGTCGTGGCAGGCCTGTTGGTCGCCGGGCTCGTCGGCTACATGTTCTTCCTGCGCCGCGCAGTGCGCAACGAGCAGCGGATCTACCAGCAGCGGATGCGTCGTCTGGCCCGTGCCCGGCGTGAGGAAGAACAGCGTCGCGCACACCCAGAAATCGACCCGCGCGCCAGCATTCCCGCCCGCCTGCGCCGGCCCGGAGCGATCGTTCTGGAGATCGACGACGAAGACCCGATCTTCGATCATCTGCCCCGCTACGTGCCTGCCGCGCGCCTCGAAGACATCGACCGCGACCATTCCTACCGTCGGGTTGTGGGCCAGTAACGACCCAGTGTTAACCTGTTCAAGTTGCTCGCGAGGGCAACGAAGGGGCTATAGCGCAGTTGGTAGCGCGTCTCGTTCGCATCGAGAAGGTCAGGGGTTCGATTCCCCTTAGCTCCACTCTATCTTTGCAGTTCAGGGGCCATTTTAGCCTACTGTTGTTAGTTTTCCGTTTGGCTTACTGTCCGCAGTTTGTCCGCAGTTTGTCCGCAGAATTTCTTGTCAGCGCCGGTTGTGGCCTTGTTTGGTGTCTAGTTCGTCTCGAGACTTAGCCTGACAGATCACCGCGGACGCGCCGGATCGTGAGGGGTTTTCCGTGCTCAGGCTGGATATGTCGATCTGAAATTATGCCGGTCGACGCGATTGTTTGGTTCTGACATCGTGAGGTGCGATTAACGGCGCCGTGTGGACCTTCTCGTGTTCTCCTGAGAAGTCGGCCAAGGTGTCGAATTGATAGTTCGGGGCCCGGAGTAGCCCGGCGCGGCCGGTGGTTGTTCCAGGTTCATTTCGCGATGAGTGCGGTGATTTCGTCGACGGGCAGGCAGAAGTGCGCAGCGTGGCGCTCGTGATCTTCCGGGTTGCCCCACACCACGCCGTTGGCGTCGGTGACCGCGCGGTTGATGTTGACTAGCCGTCGGGTCATGTCGAAGCTGCGTGGGCATAGTGCGGCCATCTCGGCCAATCGGGAGTCCGGTGTGCGAGGGGAAACAAGATAACGATGGGCATCCAATCCCGATTGCGTCGGCTAGTGCGGGTATTTACGAACGACGCAGTGGGGGAGCGGTATTCGTGTTTGCCCCGGTGGATGACTATGCGCGGTTTCGGCGCTGCGTAACCTCTGCGTACCGAGTTACGTGCAGACTCCGCCTCGGTCGAAATCGGAGAATCCGCCACTCAAAGTGCTTGACCCCTAGAGGACTCGCGGGGTGTGGTTGATAACCGCGCTTTCCGGCGCCTGCGCTAAATCCAATTAGCGCAGACGCCCAGCCACTCACCTGGCTCGATGCGTGACCGATGCGGGTGGTGCAACCCGTTAGCATGATCCGACCTCTCACATAGGCCGGGCGTGGGACGCGAACGGTTTGTCTCCGGGCAGGGACTTGCAATCTGCGCCCTGACCGTGCGCCTCGTATCTGCACCTGGCGCCATCAAATCTCGGCTATTGCTGTGACCACCACAGCATGGCCCGTTCAGCGCTCGCTTCGGCGCGGGCGCGTTCGTCGCCCATGCCGACGAAGAGGTTGACCGCCATGGGACGCAGCACCATCGCTACTGGGTCGGCGAAGTGAGCGAAGTGACCGGCGATTTCTAGGGTGACGAAACCGTGTACAGCGCTCCATAACTCGGCCGCGATCTGGCTGCTGTGGATGGGCGAGACCCGACCCGACTGTGCCAATCGCTCGCAGGCGTCAGCGAGCACTGCGTACGCGGTCGCGAATCCGTTGGCGGTCTTGTGTTCTTGGGATCCGACGTATCGATAGGTGCCTCGGGTCGACAAGCCGAACATCATGTCGTAGAGGTGGGCGTTGCTTTGGGCCACGCTGCGGGTGGACAGGGCGATGGCGAACAGCTGCACCCCGGGATCCGCGTCGGCGTGGGAGGCGGCCTCCATGGCTGCTGCCAGATCTGCATACCCGTGGGCCACCACATCCTGCAGGAGTTCTTTCAACCCGCCGAAATGGTGGTAGACGGCGATGGTGGAGATCCCGGCGGCGTCGGTGATCGTCCGAACTTTTAACTGCTCAGGGCCGAACTGAGCCAGCAGATCTACGGTCGACCGGATCAGGCGTTCACGTACCGAGTCGTCGGGCTCGGATTGGTGTCGCTCCTGCGCGCTTGCCACCAGGACATGGTTTCACACCGTCGGCGATGGGCCTTCTCGGCTAAGCGACCCCGGCCTCGGTGGCAGTGTCAATCCTGCTGTCGCCGTGTTATAACTTCATTATGCTGACCCTGCGCCAGTCCTCGACCAGGTCTGTCAACAAAACGGCCGTACTGATCACACTGTGCTTGGCGGTGTTCGTCGTGAACGTCTCGACGACGATCATCAACATCGCGCTGCCGACGTTGGCCACCGAGATTGGTGCGTCGACTCGGGATCTGCTGTGGATTGTCGATGCGTTCAACCTGGCGTTCGCGGCACTGGTTCTGGCGGGCGGTTCGTTGAGTGATCGATTCGGCCGCCGGCCGCTGCTGCTCATCGGTTTGGGGGTGTTCCTGATCGCGTCGATGGGGGGTGCGCTGAGCAGCGATTCCACGACGCTCATCGTGTGGCGGGCGGTGGCCGGTGTCGCCGCGGCGATGGTGTACCCGGTGACCCTGTCGATCCTGGCCAACGTGTTCACCGAGCGCTCTGAACGGGTCAAGGCGCTCGGTTTGTGGGGCGCTGCCACGGGCCTGTCCGTCGCGGTCGGACCGGTGGTCGGAGGTGCGCTGCTCGAATCATTTTGGTGGGGTTCGATTCTCGTGTTCAACGGCGCGGCCGCAGCGGTTACGCTGCTGTTCGCTCTGCGCTTCGTGCCTGATTCCCGCGACCCGGCTACCCCTCCGCTCGACTACGTGGGGCTGGTCTTGTCGACCGTTGCGCTCGGGACGCTGGTCTACTCGATCATCGAGGCGCCCGATCGTGGGTGGGCGTCGGTCCCGACCCTGGTTGGATTCGCGGTCGCCGCAATTGTCCTGATCGTGTTCGTGCTGCACGAGATCCGGGTGGAGCATCCGATGCTCGACGTGCGACTGTTCACGAACCTGCGCTTCACCGCGGCGAGCGGCGCCGTCACGAGTGCGTTCTTTGCGCTCTTCGGCTTCATTTTCCTGGTGACGCAGTACTTTCAGTCGGTGCGCGACTACGGGGCGCTCGAGACGGGTGTGCGGATGTTGCCCGTTGCCGGGTCGATCGCGGTCGCCTCGATGCTCGGCCCTCGTATCGCGGTCGTCATCGGCTCGAAAGTTGTTGTTGCGCTCGGTCTGGTGTCGCTCAGCGCTGCCTTCGGGTGGGCGTCGACGCTGTCCATCGACACCGGGTATTGGAGCATCGTTGGGCAGATGGTGTTGCTGGGTGCGGGTATCGGATTGACGAGTACGCCTGCAACAGAGGCGATCATGGGTGTCGTGTCGCCGGAGAAGGCGGGGATGGGCTCGGCGGTCAACGACGCCACCCGCGAATTGGGTGGGACGCTGGGTGTCGCGGTCATCGGGTCGGTGGCGCTTTCGGTGTACCGCGACCACCTGCACACCGGGTCACTTCCAGAGCAGCTACAGGAACCGGCACGCGAGTCGGTGGGAGCGGCCCTCGCAGCGTCCGAACAGGCCGCAGCGACGCTCGGACAACTCGGCGCCGACGTGGGAGCACGCTTGGCCGACACCGCGCGCCTGAGTTTCGTGGATGGCTTCACCACCGGTTGCGTGGTCGCGGGCGTGGTGACGGCCGTCGCGGCAGTGCTCACTCTGATCTACCTGCCTGCCCATCCCACTGCACCGGTTGGTGGCGACCCCGACAACAACAACGCGAAGGCGCCGGAGAACCCGTCAATGGTAGACGGATAGCCCCACACTTCGCGCGGGATCAATTATCGTGCAACGTGTTTCGTGTCGTTTGGATGCCATTTGTTGATGGCGCCGGACGGACTGACTGTGGAAGGGGCTCACGACGACCGGGAACACGACGTTACCGAGTGAATCTGCGTGAACCCAGGCGCTGCCTGGCGCGCATCGTGTCTTTGGTGATCGGTACCTGGCCGAGGGCTTTGGCAAGCCCGATCGGTGGCATGTCGCCGTAGATGGTTTCGCTGGCGGCGACCTCATAGGTCTCGTGCCAGATACCTACTGCGGCAACGGCCTTCTTCTCGCGTCGAAAGAACGCCTTCTGCGCCGGTCGGTGCAGGCGTGCCGCATCGGCTGCGTACGCGTATAGCGACTCGGTGTCCCGCCAGTACTGGATGGACGTTCCTCCGTCCTTGCCGAACACGGTGCGGTAGCCGAGTAGGCCGGAGTCCGGGTCACGCGAGAGTTGTTTCACCATGCGGTACTGCCCGACAAGAACAGGCAGCCACGCATCAACACGCCAGATCTTGCTCATGCGCATTCCTAGGAGAAACACGACCACGTTGTCGCCAGACGTACGATCGTGGGTCGTTTTAACAACCGTCATTTCACGCTCCAACCTCAATAGTCGAACCCGATCCATCGACTATAACTTCGTTACATCAAAGCGCGCGGGTGATTTGGAGACTTGAGTTGTGTGTAGAAAGGCGGAGCGTTCAATCAGCCGGTATTCACGCTCGCCTCGCTCGTCGTCGACGTGTCCGAGGGCTCTTCCGGGGCCGTGGCTCACCTTTCTCGAGCGCTTCGAGGTACCCGGCGATGGCATCGCGGTTATGGGTGAGGAAGTCGATCGTCTCGTTCAACCGGTCACGCTCCTGAACGAGGATTGCGTGCAGCGCTGGATCGGCGTTCTGAACGCCGGTGAACGGAGCTCTGTAGGAGACTCATTGACACCGTGAGACGGGATGTGTGTGCTCCGACGGCCGGATTCCATGTGGTCGGCATTTACCTGTGGTTAGCGGTCGTTCCTACTAGGAAAAGTGGACATGTGGCGAATGGCTGTACGGATAGCGGCGATTGCTCTTGTAGGGGTCGGATGCTCATCAGAGGACAGAACCAAGAGCTTGGGTAGCGTCAAACCCGAATGCGCAGGAACAGCTGTCGGGCAATCCGCTGATTGCGCCGGGCGATATCTGTTACGACTTGTCCGCGACCGCCACTGATTCGCAGGGCCAGATGTTGTACTGCAATCCATTTTCCGATGAGGAAGGCGCCGTCAACGTCCTGCGCTGGAATCTGACGCCCTGACCTAGGTCGTTGGATCTCGCGTCAGGCCACTCTTACCGAATTCTCACAAAAAGCGTGCCACTAAAACCAGTTAGCGCAGCTCGAGGACCTGAGTGGGTGGAGCCGATAATGACTGCTTCCGTAAACCCAAAGCAAAGGCATGACCGAAGGTGTGGGTCGAAGGAGGCGTGGTCAAGTACGAACGCCACCGCTTCAGTGCTGGGTAATATCGATTCTCCAAGTTCCGGTGGCCGCGAATAGGCGAGTGGTGACGGTTGGCATGTTTGGGGCATCACTGGCTGGTCATGGTCGCCTGTGCGGCTCAAGACTTTGTCCGCAGTTTGTCCGCAGAATCTCCAACACCCGCCATCGCGCGTCAACGCCGAAAACGCCACCAACTGCGACGATTCCGATTCTCAACATCGACCAACACCCGCAAACGTCCAGTCGATCGCGTTCGCATCGAGAAGGTCAGGGGTTCGATTCCCCTTAGCTCCACTCTCTCTTTGCAGTTCAGGGGCCATTTTAGCCTACTGTTGTTAGTTTTCCGTTTGGCTTACTGTCCGCAGTTTGTCCGCAGGATTTCTCGTCGGTCCCGCTTTTGGCCTCGTTTGGCGTCTGATCCGTCTTGAGAGTTGGCCTGACAGATCACCGCGTACGGCCCGGAGAGTGAAGGATTTTCCTGGTCAGCCGAGTCCTGTCCGTCCTGAGGTGGTGCTGGCCGACGGGACGCTGGGTCTGCGATCGCGCGGTGCCACCGGCGGAATCGTGTGGACCTTCTCGTGTTCCCTAAGAAGTCGGTCAGAGTGCCGAATCGACGAGCAGGGTTTCCGCGGAGTGAGGGAGGATCGCATTAGCGATGACGACGCCAATCGCCCCCAATGTCCCTCTCACCCTGCGGACCTCGCGCCGGACGGCAGTTCGCTCTACCACCTCCATCAGGAACTGATAGGACTCCGCCGGCGTCACTCGTGGCTCTACAGCGCACCAACTCAGGTGTGCGACCTGAGCAATGTGTCGGTGACGTTGATTTCCGCGGCAACGGAGAGGAACTGAATTTGAAGATCGACCTGACCCGGTTGGAACTGGCACCCGACACGTACGGTCCAGGCGACGCGTACCGCAGTGTTGGCCAGCGGCCTCGGTTCGGTCACCGAAACCCGCATCGGGTCTGCCTGGCTAAGACGATTGTGCTGAAACCTGAGACTGGTGGGACCCCAATCGATCCGGGTCCCACCAGTATCAGGTCTGCGTGGATCTAGCAGTTCAGATCACGCCTAGCTCGCGATCCACACCCCACTCGGATCAAACGAGCCAAGTCCGTATATCTCGACGCCGCCCACATTGGCGCCGGTGATGTAGTTGGCAGAGTTGCGCACCGTGAAGATCAGCGGATTCAGTGCGGAAATTCGAGCCTGGACTGTTTTGTACGCTTCCTTGCGGACCTCGGGGTCGCTCGACTCGCGGCCCCTGTTGAGTGCGTCCGTCAGTTCCGCATCGTCGATTCCCATGTAATTGGCGCTGGACGCGGAGTTCAGGCCGCTCCACACGATGTTCTCGGGGTCATTGAACGGCAGGGCGGCACCGAGCGCGTCGAACTCGCGGGTTGTAGTGACCACGGAAGCCTGGTTGTAGTCGAGAAGTTTGATCTCGACCTTCACGTTGTCGTAGGTACTCAGCTGGGCTTGGATGGCCTCGGACGTCGACTTGGATTCGATCCCGGGGTACGTCGTCAAATTGAAGCTCAGGGGCTTTCCTGCCGCTGCGAGTTGATCGAACAACTTCTGAGCTTCTTCCTTGTTGTACTGGGTGGTCGATCCACCCGCGTACAGCGGAGCATCGTCGTTGAAGAAGGACTTCACCGGTTCCGCCAGTCCGCTGTAGACGGCTAGGTTCAACGCATCGACGTCGATGGCTTTGGCGAGCGCTTCGCGAGCGACTGGGTCAGCGAAAGGTCCTGTGGCGGTGTTCAGAGTCACTGCCGCGCCGCCGTTGAACTTCTGGCCATGGACGCTGAGTCCGGCATCGACCGCGCGTTGTGTCAGCGGCGGATTCGATTCGATGGTGATCTCAGCGCCTCCGGAGATCACGTTGTTGATCCGTTGAACGCTGTCAGGCGATGCCCGGAACTCGATGCCATCGAGATATGGCCGGGGCGCGTCCCAGTAGCCGGCGTTCTTCGTCAACTTCATGACGTCGCCGCGGGTCCACTCTTGAAGAACGAAGGGCCCGGCACCGATGGGTGCAGCGTCAAAGCCCTGCATGCCCGTTTGAAGAGCTTCCGGCTCGGCGATCCAGTTGAGCGTCGTCGTGACGATAGCTTGTCCGAAGTTGGGGTTCTTCTGTGTCAGAACGATTTTGAGAGTCTGATCGTCTTCGACGGTCGTCTCGGCCAGCAAACGAGCCACGCTGATGTTGTTGGCCGCGCCGATTGCGTCCGGGGCCTTCAACCGATCCCAATTGAACTTGACATCCTCAGCGGTGAAATCCGAACCGCTGCTGAATTTCAAGCCCGGGCGCAACTTCAGTGTGAAACTGGTTCCATCGTCTGTAGTTGTGAAACTCTCCGCCATGGACGGCTTGATCTCGGTGGTCGCAATATCGTTGACCAATAGTGTGCCGAAGACGGAGTTGCCGAGAGCAGCGTTGGTCAAGTTGTTCTGCATAATTGCGGGATCCATTGCCCGCGGTTCGGAAATCTGAGCAAATCGGGCGATTCCGCCGCTGACGGGATCGCCCTGCGGTCCGCTTGCCCCAGTGCCGCTGTTGGAGCTGGATCCCCCGCAAGCCGCTAGGACCACTGTCATTGTGGCGGCGCAGAACAGTGCGCCAACCGGTTTCGTTATTCTCATCGATTCCCTTTCACAGGCTCAGAATGCTGGTAACTGTTTGGAAGTTTGGGATCAGGACGCTTCCACTTTTGGCTTTGAATCGTTCACATTTGGGAAGTGGCAGGCGACGAATTGGCCGGGCGCGACCTCCGCGATGGTCGGCTCCTCGGACTTACATTTATCTTGCACCTTGGGGCATCGCGTATGGAAGTGGCATCCGCTCGGGGGATTGAGTGGAGAGGGTACGTCGCCGGCGAGTGATGGTCCAGCAAAACCCTTGTCAGGGTCGGCAATTGGGATGGAATCTATCAGTGCCTGAGTATAGGGATGTGCTGGATTGGCGAACACGAGTTGGGGATCGCCGACTTCGCAAATCTTGCCCAGGTAAAGGACGAGGACTCGATCGCTGATCGATCGGACGACGGCGAGATCGTGTGCAATGAAGACCATCGTGAGGCCGAACTCGGATTTGAGGTCCTCGAGAAGATTTACGATTTGCGCCTGAACGGACACGTCCAGCGCTGAAACGGGCTCATCACAAATAATCAAATCCGGACGCATTGTCACCGCGCGGGCGATCGCGACACGTTGCGCCTGCCCTCCCGACAAAGCCTTGGGCATCACATCGACAAATCGTTCATGCGGCAGACCCACTTCAGTGAGCGTCTGCTTGATCAACTCATCCTTGGATGCTGAATCGATGTCCTGTCGGCCCTCGACAACAATGTCTCCGACGGTGCGGCGCGGATTGAGTGAGGCAACTGGATCTTGGAAGATCATCTGCATACGTCGGCGAAGCGAGCGAACTTGACGCGGTTTCATGCTGTCGAGACGTTCGCCGTCGAAAGTGATTTCACCTCCGTCGATTCGCTCGAGCATGAGAACTGCACGTCCAGTTGTTGACTTGCCGCAACCGGATTCACCGACGATGCCGAGAGTTTCGCCTCGCTCGACATCGAAGCTCAGGTTCGACACGGCATGCACAGTCCCCCCGGCAGTGGGGAAGCGTACGTCAAGTCCGACTACTCGAAGCAAACTATCGTTGTCACGTAGGTGGGCTGTTCCGCTACCGGCCATTTGACAGTGCCCCTTCTTTTTTCAGGTCGTGCATGGTTTCGGAATCGTTATTGGTTCCACTGACGGGGTGGAAGCAGGCAACCAGGTGACCCTGGTCTCCTGCACCCACTTGTTGGAGCGTCGGTTCCTGGTCTTTGCAAACGGCAGCTGCCTGGCTGCATCGGGGGGCAAAGCGGCATCCCGCTGTTACTGCTACCGGGTCCGGTAGCGATCCCTCGATCAGGCCCAGTCTGGTGTGCGGGGGTGATGTGAGATCGGGCGTCGCGTCGAGCAGGGCGGTCGTGTAGCGATGCTGAGGACTCGCGAAAAGCGCACGCGTGGTGCCGATTTCCGCCATTTGTCCGGCGTAGAGGACGGCTGCTTCGTCGGTGTGCCCGGCGATCACCGAGAGGTCGTGGCTGATCATGATCATCGACATGTCTCGATCGCGCTGGACACGACGAAGCAAATCGATGATCTGCCGTTGCACCGTCACGTCGAGTGCGGTGGTCGGTTCGTCGGCAATCAAAAGCTTTGGCTCGCAGGACAACGCGATAGCGATCATGATCCGCTGTCGCATACCGCCCGACATTTCATATGGATACGCCTGCATACGTTTGGGGGGATCTGGTACGCCGACCTCCTCGAGAAGACTGAGCGCTCGATCTTTCGCTTCTGTGCGACTGACACCGAGGTGTCGCCGCATGCCTTCTGTCAATTGCCTGCCCACTCTGACAACCGGGTTCAGCGAACGGCCGGGATCTTGGAAGACCATGGAAATCTCTGGACCCCAGACGTTCAGCTTCTGTTTTGGGGTGAGTTCTGCAAGATCCCGGCCATCGAAAACAATTGATCCAGAGATCGCGGAGCGGGGCGGCAACAGGCCCATGATCGCCCGTACAAGTATCGATTTCCCAGATCCGGATTCACCGACGACTCCCAGGGACCGTCCGTGTCCCAGTCCCAGCGAGACACCGTCCACGGCGCGGACCGCTCCGCGCTTCGTGCCGATATAGACCCTGAGATCATCGATGTCGAGAAGATTGGCTGGGGCCATGGAAAATCACGCCTTTCGGACTGCGGTTGGGGGCTGATCAAATGTGCGAATGTCACGGCGTTTTCGATCGCTTGGAAATCGTTACTTCGCCAGGGTGGGGTCGAATCGGCCTCGTAGGTAATCGCCGGCCTGATTGAGAGAGAAGACTGTCAGGAAGATGATGGTCGCGGGTACGAATACGATGAACGGCGCGGTCTGCAGCGAGTCCTTGCCATCCGCGATCATTCCTCCCCAGCTCGGTGTCGGGGGTGGGACACCAAGACCCAGAAAGCTCAATGAGCCTTCGGCGACGATCATGGCCGCGACTACAAGCGGCAAGAATGTGGACAGTGTAGGAAGAACATTCGGGAAGATCTCGCGGATCAGGATGCGGCTAGGGGCAAAGCCGAGATTCTTTGCGGCACGGACGAAGTCGCGGGAAGCCCAAGTCATCGTGTTTGCTCGCGCCAGCCGAATGAATGTAGGGGTGATGATGAACGTCAGGCCCACCAGCAGGGTCATGAGACTCGGCTCGTAGATTGAGGAGAGCGTGAGCAACAGGATGAGCGGCGGGAACGCGAGCATCGCGTCTGAGATCAGCGAAATGACGTAGTCGACCTTCTTGCCGGCGTAGCCGGCGATGGAGCCCAAAACTGCTCCGATCGTAAATCCTGCAACCCCGGCGACGATGCCTACAACAAGCGATATCTGAGCACCGTAGATGCATCGTGACAAGACCGATCGACCGAGATTGTCCGTTCCCAGCAACAGATCAAGCGACCCGAGAGCGGGCGACAGGCGGGGGGTGGCAATCGGGACTTCGTAATCGGCGATGGGCAAGACCTGTGCGAACAGTGCGAGCAGGCCGATGAGGGCTAGCCATGCGAACGCAATCCACGCCAAGATCCGACGCTGCTTGGGCGGCAACGGCACGTCCGGCAATCTGCGGGTGGGCTTCCCGTTCGTATCTGGGCTCGCAAATTCAGCGACCGGACTGCGTTTCTTGAGGATGAGTGGAGAGTTCACGGTGTCGATGCCTTTTCAAAATTGTGGTGATGTCCGGGGCCAGGTTTCAACGACGGTCGGGGCTAGCGGGCGCCGACCTTCCGTACTCGTGGGTCGAGACGCGAGTAGCTGAGGTCGACAAGTGTGTTGATCAGGACGTAGCTCACGGCGATGAAAACCACGACGCCCTGGACCATTACGAGGTCACGGGATGCGATTGACGTCGACACCAACTGACCCAAGCCGGGTAGGCTAAAGAGCGTTTCTACGATCACAGTGCCGCCGATCAGTTGCCCGAAGTTGATTCCTGCGACAGTGATCAGCGATAGCGACGACGGTCGCAGTACATGACGCAGCATCACGTACCAATCGGGCAGGCCCTTGGCGCGGGCTGCGGCCACATAATCTTCATTCAGTGTGGTCAGCAGATCAGAGCGAAGAATCCGATGGAATGCAGCGATGACGGGCAAAGCAATTGAAATGGTCGGCAACATGGCCGATTGAAGGTTTGCTCCGAGCCCTTCGCTCAGCCTGTTCCAACCTGCGACCGGGAAAGTACCTGTTCCCAGCGCAAAGAAGTACAGCAGAACTGGGGCAGCGACGAACGCTGGGATGGACAGCAGCATCGACGAGACAGCGTTGATCGCGCGGTCCGCCGGGCTGTCGACGAAATAGGCGGAGATGATTGCGAGGGGGATGGATACGGCCAGAGCCATCAACAATCCCAGAATTGCCAATTCCAACGTCACTGGAAGCCGATCTATGATGGCTTGCATCACTGATTGCCCGGTGGTCATTGAGTCGCCGAGGTCGCCTCGAAGCGCATGTGAGAGCCAACTCCAGTATTGCTTCCATATCGACTGGTCGAGACCTAGTTCGGACTCTAGTGCGGCGACCTTTTCAGGGGTGGCACTGTCTCCGAGGATCGTATTGGCAACGGATCCTTTGGACATCCCCATCAATAGTTTGACAAAGAATGTCACCAACAAAATGACAAGGATGCTGCGCACAACCCTGTCGATCGCGAACGAGTGTCTCGACATACGTTCTCCCATTTCTTGATTGGTAGCGGCCGGACGTACTGATTCCGACGTCGGTGTTTGGGGTTTCTGACCGAGGATCCGGAAGGCGCCGGCTGGGCGGTGTGGCTGTTCGTCAATGCGGTGACGCGTGGGGACAGGAGCAAGCCATGCGCCATGGGCAGCCCTACAACCGCGTGCGTCCCACGGGGCAAAGTGTGCGCACCTACAAAGGCGCTAAGGTGTGTCGGTCGTCACTCGAGGAGAACCATAGCAGTTACTATGACTGAATGAGTAGAGAATGTCGAGGGCGCCCATATTCTCGTTGTCGCAGCCGTTGCGGTCGTCGCGTGGGGCACTCTCAGACGGCGAGTCGTGAGTTGAATTGCGCTGTCCGACTATGCGACTGCGGGGGAAGACCACCCGCTGCTGCTCGTTCAACCGCCAAACGTGAGGCAGCGGCCGAACCTCAGTTCGGCAGGGTCTAGACTCACCGCTTATGACTGGCTCTGCTGGACGTTCCCGTAAGCCTGCGTCTTCGCGAGCGGTGAGTACCGCCAAGGGGGGCAGCGCCGGGACACGGCGCAAAGTACTGGACGCGGCGATAGCATGTATCGACGAGAAGGGTTACTACCGGGCGAGTTCAAACGAGATAGCCCGGTGGGCCGGTTTGACCTGGGGTGTCATCCAGTACCACTTCGGCACGCGCGAGCAACTGATGCTCGAAGTGATGACCGATCAAGTCGACCAGCTGGTGGACCATGCCCGCGACTTCGAGTTCACAGGAACAACAACGCGAGAGCAGCTGTGGTCCGTGTTCGACTACCTGAACGGCTATTTCGGCCGCAGGCAATATCTTGCCGGTTTGGAGATCTCTCTGAACTTGGTCCGAACGCCATCTGTGTCTGACGAGGTTCGGCAGCAGATGTCACGGATACAGGACGTATTCGATCGGGTGCAGGAAGAGAATCCGGATCACGCGATCAGTGACCAATTCGTGACTGAAGTGATGCGCAGCATCATCCTCACTCACGTCATTCGGGCTGACTCGGCACTGACGACGATTGTCGACATCGAAAATGATTTCCACGCCCGTGTGACCACGCTCATCGATGCGATCGCCCGCAATTCCGACGCAAACAATGATCGGACGATAGGGAAGTGACTGTCCGTTCAGGTCGTACGTCAGGGCTTCAGATGGTCGAACATCTCGAGGGCCTGGTCCTGATGGTCCAACGAAAGTAGTCGTAACCCGGCCAATTGGTGGATGAGTCCGGCTGTGTGCTCGGGGATTGTGGAGCACTTTGTACGCGATGCTTGAGGTCTCGGTCGTCGGACGCTAGTGCATTCCCGCGGCGGTATCGCCAGCGCAAAGCTCGTGTAACTCGTCGAATTCCAGAACCTCGACTCTTTGCCGCGCAGCTTGAGTGCTGCTTCCGGCCATCAGATGGAGTCTCCTCCGCCCCTCGGCCTTGATTTCGCGGACGGTGTCTTGATGCCGTTTTCCGTTGACCTGCAACACTTCTGCTTCGGGGAGTTTGTCGCCGCCACTCCGTTGGGCATCTCGTCGCGGATTCAGTCCCTGCGCTGAGCGGTGTCTTCGGAGCGCGGGTCAAAACTTTTGTTGCACAGTCGATATCGTGGTTCGACCTGCGAATTCCACTGTCTGTGTTGCCTTCAGGCTGCTTGTCGCTTCCGGATGATCTTGCGCAATTATAGTAACTACTATACCGTCTGTGTTGCCCATCACATAGAAGGAAAGGGACCCCCATGACCCGCACGCAGAACAAGTACCGGTTGATCTCCGCCGATGACCATGTGGATCTGGCTCATGAGCAGGTCAAGGCCAACTTGGCAACGAAGTTTCATGGTGATTACGACGCCGCTCTGGCGGAGTTCTATGAGTCCATGAAGGGTATGATGTCCATGTCGACCAACACGCTGTGGCGCGAACAGAACGGTGAAAAGGTCACCGAAGAACTGACGGCCTTCGCCAACGCAGCGCACCCGTCAAAGGGCCGGCCCGGTCACACCGATGCCAAGGCGCGTTTGGATGATATGGACGCCGACGGGATCGAATCGTCGATCACGTACTGCGAGGTCAGTGCTTTCCGCTACTTGTACATGCTCAAAGAGGGCAGCCGCGAAGCCACCCGTGCCTTCAATACCACTCTGCTGCAGTGGGCTTCGGCGGATCCCAAGCGTCTCCTGGTCAACTTTCAGATCCCGATTCACGACATCGAGGCTGCTGTCGCCGAGGTCAAGCACGCTGCTGAGGTGGGCGTGAAATCCATTCAGTTGCCGGTGTTTCCTTCGGAACTCGGCTTGCCGGACTACTGGGACAAACGGTACGAGCCCCTTCTCGCCGTCATCGAGGAAACCGGAATTCCGATCGCGTTGCACATCGGAATGAATACTTCGCTGGACAACCTTGCCCAGCGCGACCCCACCCCGCAGCGTGGTGTTTTCACCCCGATGGTCGCGCTCTCGAGTGCCGAAGCAATGGGTATGTGGTTGCTGACCGGAATCTTCGAGCGTTTCCCCAAGCTCAAGACGGTCTTCGTCGAACCCGGTGTTGGCTGGGTTACCTGGTGGCTCAACACCGTTGACGACTGCAATATCCGTCAGGGATACGAGTTCCCGGGGCTCAAGGCGATTCCGAGCGAATACTTCCACAGGAATATGTTCGTCACCTTCATCGATGAGCCGGGGGTCTTGCGGCACGCGAAGGAATGCCTCGGAATCGACAACGTCATGTGGTCCTCGGACTACCCGCATCCCGTGTCGAGCTGGCCGCACTCTCAGGACATCGCTTCGCACCTTCTGCCTGGTGCAACCGACGAAGAGCGCGACAAAATTCTGTTCGCAAACGCAGAGCGTCTCTGGCAACTCTGAATGAAATCGTTTGCAACGCAATTGTGTTGCGGCTGACTTAAGGATCAAGAGGTACAAACAATGGCTGGAGTGTTCGACGGACTGAAGGTCCTCGATCTGTCCTGGGGTATTGCCGGGCCGATGGCCACCATGGTCTTTGCAGACCACGGTGCACAGGTGACCAGGATCGAGCGCCCCGAGGGCGACCCCTTCGCATCCCAACCCGGTTATCGGGTGTGGCATCGAGGCAAGCGAAGTGCGGTCTTCGATCTGAAGGATGGGACAGACCGAGACCTGTTCGTGAAGTTGGCCGCCGCGGCCGACATTGTCGTCGAAAGCTTTCGTCCGGGTGTCACTACTCGTCTCGGAATCGACTACGAGACTTTGGCCAAGGTGAATCCGCGGCTGATCTACGTTTCGATCACTGGATACGGAACCGACACCGAATCGGCGGGGCGGCCGGCGTACGACTCGCTGGTCGCTGCGCGGACCGGGTTGCAGTGGGTGCAACGATCGCAAATCGGTGGGCATCTGCACTGGAACAACAGTGACCCGGAGTTTCCGTTGAGTGACATGGAAACTCCGGAAGGTGCGGTAGACGGACCCGATCGTGAAGGGCCGTTGTTTGTAGCCTCTCCTTGGCCGAGCATCGGCGCCGCGTATCTGGCGATGATGGGTGCATCGGCGGCGTTGGTGGCAAGGGAAAACACCGGGCGCGGACAGCTGGTGGAGACGTCGATTCTGCAGGGTGCGATGACTGCCGGCGTGGGTATGCTGCAACGAGCGCAGAATCCCGACGCCGAGTTGTTCTGGACCTGGGTTTTTGATCAGCGTTCACCGATGGGCTTCTTCGAGTGCGCCGATGGCCGGTGGATCGAGCATTGGGTTCCCAACCCGAAGTTTGTCCTCGGGTCATCGCAGGGAGACAAACTCGATCCCACCAACATACGCCCGTCCGACGATCCGGACCGGCTCATGACCGGTGCAGAAGATCTGATCATCTACTGGCACTATTTGCCTGAGATGCGAGATGCCTTCAAGCGCTTCGCGGCTGACGAGTGGGTCGAGGCTGCTCGCGTTGCCAACGTTTGTCTGCAGCCCGTTCAATCGCCGGCAGAGGCTCTGCAAGATGAACACATGCTCGCCGACGGGTGCGTGGCAGTGGTCGATGATGCTGAGTTCGGTCCGCTGAACATGCTGGGTTCGGTCATCAGGCTCGAGCGGAGCGAGGGCAATCCCGTCACGGGTGCGCCGCGATTCGGCGAGCACACAGCGGAGGTGAAATCGGAGGCGGCAGCAACAGTCGGAGGCGCATCGGCGGTTTCATCGCAGGAATCGCGAGGAGCAGGTAAAGCCCCGCTCGACGGGGTGCTGGTGGTGGACCTCGGGTTGGCGATCGCAGGCCCCTTCGGAACCCAGTTGTTGTCAGACCTCGGCGCCACCGTTGTCAAGGTCAACACACTGTGGGACTACTACTGGCAGTCCACGCATGTGGCCTTTGCCGCGAACCGCGGCAAGAGCAGCCTCTCGGTCAATCTGAAAGACCCCCGAGGGCTCGAGGCGGTCCGCCGTCTCATTGACAAGGCAGACATCGTGCAGCACAACATGCGCTACGACGCGGCGATCCGCCTCGGCCTTGACTATGACTCGGTCAAAGCCACGAACCCGAACTTGATCTACTGCCACACACGGGGATTCGACAAGGGCTACCGCGAAGGGCAGCCCGGGAACGACCAGACGGGCGCATCGCTCGCCGGCCCCGCGTGGCAAGACGGCGGAATGGACGACGGTGGTTCGCCAATGTGGTCCACGACGTCGATGGGAGATACCGGAAACGGCTACCTGTCTGCGATCGGAATCCTGCAGGCATACTACGAGCGTTTGCGGACGGGTAAAGGTCAGTTCGTCGAAACGTCGATCCTGTACGCGGCTCTGCTGCATGCCTCGAACACCTATGTTGGTGCCGACGGTGTTGAGGCTGACCGAAATAAGGTCGATGGCAGTCTCCTTGGCTTCAACGCACTCCACGGTGTGTATGAAGCGGCGGACGGCTGGCTCTCACTGGCGGCGTTGTCGGATTTGCACTGGGCTGCTCTGCGGACCGCCGTGGGCAGCGATGTGCTGGACTCTGATGACTTCGTCGACGCAGCAGCGCGTCGTGAGAACGACAAGGTCCTGCGCGCAGCGCTGGAGCGGGTGTTCGCCACGGAGTCGACGGAACATTGGCGTGAGGTCCTCGACCAGCACGGCGTGCCGGCGGAGATCAGTGAGGAAGAGGGCATTCGTAAGGCGTTCGACGATCCAGAATTGCTGGCTCGCAAATGGATGACCTCGTCTCCCCAGTCGCATGTCGGCCGATTCGATTCGGTCGGACTCGGAATCGACTTCTCGGAGACCCCGGGAGTCATCCAGGGGCCGCCGCTCACGTGCGGCGCCGACAGTCGCGAGATTCTCGAGAATGTAATTGGTTATGAGGCTGCAGAAGTCGATGATCTGATTTCGGCTGGTGTGGTTGTTGCGGCCCCTGCGGGAGTCGTGACTTCGTAGGACTTGGGCGCCCGGGCAATCATGCGAGAGCCCGGGTTTCCCAACCGATTTCAGAGCACAACCTACGCAGGAAGTCGCAGGTTGGCGGTAGAGGGAGAACCGTTGATGAATAACCCTGTATCCGATACGGATCAGATCCCGCACAGATTCTCGGGAAGATACGACGTCTCGGACGTAATCGATGAGTCTGGTCAGTGGCTCGTCTGGGTAGATGTCGTATTGCCACCCATAGCCCCCGAGGACTCGCAACTGACGGTCCTGTGTTGTGTGCCGGGCGGCGGATGCACGGGTCAGTATTTCGATCTTCAGGTCGATGGTCATGACGGTGTAGACGGGTACAGCTTTGCCGACAGCGCGATCGCGGCGGGGTTTGGTTGCATCATTGTGGACAACCTGGGCACGGGTAGATCGACTGCGGACGAGCGGTGGCTGACGCCTGAGGCGGTAGCGCGTGCCAATACGAAAGCCTTCGCCCTGGCCTTGGAGGACATCGCTGCTCTGGTGACTTGGCCGATGTCCATGACGACCATCGGGGTCGGACATTCGATGGGCGCGATGCTCACGAACATCGCCCAAGTCGAGTCCGGGCAGCACGTGGCCATTGCATCGCTCGGGTTCACCACGCAGGGCTTGCCACACCTTCTTTCCGAAGAGGAACTCGAGGTGGCCGCGCAGGGCCCGATCAGCCCGGAAAATCTCGAAAAGTTCGCGCGTACCCGTTTCTCCTCGTCTGGTAGATCGGCTGGCGCGCAGGACAATCCGGAACCGTTCGAGTTCGTCCGACCCGACACCGACCCCCGGGCAATGCGCGCGTTCGCCGGCGTTGCGACGAGGGTTCCCCCACTGGTCGGCACGTTGACCTTGATGCCTGGAAGTATCGCTGCCGTAGTCCGTGAGATCACAGTGCCGGTCTTCATCGGTGGCGGTGACCACGAACCTTGGCATCGCGTGGAAATGCAAGCCCCACAGTACCTCCGCAGTACTGACATCACTTTCTTCACCGCTGAATCCATGGCGCACAACCACTTTGTCGCCCGATCGCGCGCGCAGCTCTGGAATCGAGTTTTCCGGTGGGCAGAATCAATCGTTCCCTCGCAAACGGGCGAACCTGTGGTAACCCGCAGCGCTACGAAAGTTTTGAATTGACTACTGGTTCGGCGAACCAGCTTTTACGGAGGAGTGAAATGAAGAATGGACAGCAGCTACAGAGCGTAGTGTGCTCGACCAAAGTGGTTGTGGTACGTAAACCTGCGGATGAGGACGCGACTCTGTTGTGCGGCGGCCTCCCGATGGTGGACGCAGCCTCGGCCCCAGCCGACAAACAAACTCCGGCCGACGCTGCCCTCATGGGCGGAAGCCAGATGGGCAAACGCTACAGCGAGCCGCAGTCAGGTATTCAGATCCTCTGCGTGAAAGCGGGCGAGGGAACCCTGACCATCGGCGGAGCCCGACTAGAGATCGAGCAATCGAAAAAGCTCCCGTCATCCGACTGACATGAAACCTGCACGGAGACTACTTGCAATGAACATCATCACCTTGCTAGAGATGACGGCCGCGACCGAACCTGACCGCGCCGCTGTGACAGTCGGCGAGGCCGCACTGACCTACGGTGAACTTCACCGAGATGCGTTGGCGGTGGCTGATCTGATCACGCGACTCAAGGCGCCGCGTGTTGTTTACCTCGGTGGCAACGACCCGGTTTTTCCAGTGTCCTTCTTCGGCTGTGCAGCTGCCGGTATTCCGTTGGTACCCTTGAACTATCGGCTTGGTGCGACCCAGCTCGACCAGCTTTTGAAGGATCAGCCCGATGGCACGATCGTGATGGGTGACGATCTGGGTGAGCTGACGCTGCCCAGCCAGTTGGTTCACTACACGGTTGAGTCATGGTCAAAAGCGCTTACAGTTGAGGAATCCTTCTCCGAGCCTTCGGAATTCGACGAAGATACTGTGGCCGTATTGCTGTACACGAGTGGGACCAGCGCGGCTCCCAAGGCTGCAATGCTCCGGCATCGCCATCTTGCCGCATACATCCTCGGATCGGTGGAGTTCGGTAGCGCCGAAGCCGAGGATGCTGCTCTGGTGACCGTGCCCCCGTATCACATCGCCGGGGTTGCGAGTGTCTTGTCGAATGTGTACGCGGGACGGCGGATCGTCTATTTGGATAGATTCACCCCGGACGGCTGGGTCGAGGTTGCCAGTAGTCAAGGTGTCACCAATGCAATGTTGGTGCCGACCATGCTGGCGAGGATTGTGAACTATCTCGACACGACGAAGACGCCGGCGCCGGTGGTCAGGCATCTGGCCTACGGTGGTGCCAGGATGCCGATCCCGGTTATCGAACGCGCACTCGAGCTCTTCCCGGATGCGAACTTCGTCAATGCCTACGGCTTGACCGAGACAAGTTCTACGATCGCAGTTCTCGGTCCCGACGATCACCGCGCTGCGGCGGCGACGACGAGCGGCCCCTTGCGAGATCGTCTTGGATCCGCAGGCAAACTGGTGCCAGGGCTCGACGTCCAGGTTCGTGGACCCGGCGGCGAGGTGCTCGGCTGTGGCGAGGTCGGCGAGATGTGGGTCCGCGGACCGCAGGTTTCCGGTGAATATGTGGGACTTGCATCGGTGATCGATGCCGACGGCTGGTTTCCTACCAAAGATCTTGTGCGCCTTGACGAGGATGACTACCTGTTTGTCATGGGACGGATGGATGACACGATCATCCGGGGCGGCGAGAACATCTCGCCGGCCGAAATCGAGGACGTTATCCTTCGTCACGAGGACGTGACCGACTGCGCCGTCGTCGGGGTACCCGATGACGAATGGGGGCAGACGATCGGCGCCGCAGTGGTTCTTCAGCCCGGGTCTGCACTTGAAGCCAGCGATCTGTTGGATTGGTTGAAGCCGCTGCTTCGTAGTTCGAAGACTCCCGACGACATCCGGATCTGGCCGGAGCTTCCACAAACCGGCACGGGCAAGATCGTTCGTCGCGAAGTCCTTCAGAAGATCATCAGCAAGTCGTGACGGCATCAGTGCGCGGTCAGGAGGTTGGTATGGGCGTCGATCAGGAACACATCGCTGATGGCCGGTTCACTGCGGTGCTGGAATCGCTCACGGTCAGTGGGGGCATGAGCTCGCTCGAACTGCTTTCGGCGGCCGGGTCGAGACTCCAGATCGAGGTGGGGGCAACGCCGGCAACCATCACTCCGAAGGGTCGACCACCGGTGTCGTTGACGTTGCGTGGCCAAAGCGATGCATTCAGCTGTGTCGCCATGTTCACGTCCATCGACGGGCTCTGGCCCAAACCGCTGACGCTCGATCTGGCTCTTGCATACATGGAATCCGGAATCCACACGGTGTTCGTCTTCGAATGATGTTCGGCCGCAGGTCGAGAACCATTCGGATACCCACCGTTGGAGGCGTGCGTACCTGTACGCCTGCGGTGGTGAACCGAACACAAGGCTGCCACGGCAGCAGTTGAAAGGACATCTACACATGACCTATGTCATTCCGCCCGCGGCTTCGAAGGACGACGCGTTCTTCTGGGAAGCCGCGAAAGAGGGCAAACTCGTTGCGCATAGATGTAATTCGTGCCGCACGTTGCAGCACCCCCCGGCACCGATGTGCGGCGAGTGCCAGAGCCTTGACTTTACAGTCGAAGAGCTGGCCGGGGGCGGCACTGTCCACAGTTGGATCGTCTCCAAACACCCGACAGAGCCAGACACGAACTCACGCATCGTCGCGCTCGTCGAACTCGACGAGGGCATCCGGATCGTCTCCAACCTCGTCACCGATGATGTGAACGACGTCCGCAATGGAGTCCGCGTGGCCGTAGAGTTCGTCACCTTCGGCGATGTGACGTTGCCGCAGTTTGCCATTGAGAAGAATGAGGCCTGAATCGTGAACAAATCAATCTTGAATCAGGCGGCGATCGCAGGCATCGGGCAGACCGAGTACTCCAAGAACTCAGGACGCAGCGAACTACAGCTGGCTTCCGAGGCAGTCAAGGCCGCAATCGCGGATGCCGGCCTGAACCCGGCGGACATCGACGGACTGGTCACTTTCAGTCACGACGAAACCGACGAACTTGCGCTGATGCGGAACGTCGGTATCGCGGAGACCAGCTGGGTATCTCGAACAGCGTTCGGCGGAAGCGGCGCTTCTTCGACCGTGCAACATGCTGCGGCCGCCGTGGCGTCCGGGGCTGCCAGCTCGGTGGTGATCTACCGGGCGTTCAACGAACGATCGGGCAAACGTTTCGGTCAGCCGTCGGGCTTCCAACTCGAGTCGATGAACATGTACCTGCCATATGGACTGGACACGCCCGCGAAGATCTACTCGCTGTGGTTCCAGAAGTACATGGACACTTTCGGTCTGACGAACGAAGACTTCGGGCTCTATTCGGTCCAAGCTCGCAAATACGCGTCAACAAACCCGGCGGCCTTCTTCTATGGGCGCCCGATCACCATCGAGGACCACCAGAAGTCGAGGTGGATCGTTGAGCCGATCCTTCGCCTTCTGGACTGCTGCCAGGAGAGTGACGGCGGTGTTGCCATCGTCGTCACCAGCGCGGACCGCGCAAAGGATCTCCCGCACCCCGTGGTTCGGGTCGCCGGAGCAACACTCGGCAACATGATTCACGGTGACAACATGTTCAACTACTACCATCCGGACACCGCCACCTTCCCGGAAGCCGAGACCTGCGGGCGATTGCTCTGGGACTCGACTGGCCTGAAGCCCAGCGATATCGATGTAGCGATGCTCTACGAGAACTTCAGTCCGGTGGTGTTCTATCAGCTAGAGGCGTTTGGCTTCTGCGGTCGCGGTGAGGCTCGAGATTTCATTGCCGACGGCGGAATTGCCATCGATGGTGCGACACCGGTCAACACGCACGGCGGCCTCCTCGGCGAGGCCTACATCCATGGCGTGAACAACATCGCCGAGGCCGTTCGCCAAATGCGGGGAACCGCTGCGAACCAGGTGGCTGACGCCAAGCACTCGCTAGTTTCCGCCGGGCGCTCTGCCATGATTCTCGCAAGGGACTGACTACGTTCGAGTTGTCCTGATCGGGTGGTGCAGTGAGGCAGCGATCTGCCATCACGAGGACAACGGCTGGCCGAACGATCCTTTCATGCGAAGACGCTCTGCCTTGAGGCGGAGCGTCTTCGCATGATTTATGGGCGAGTAGACGTGCCGTAACGGGGAATGCACAACTCCGCGCCGCTTTGATCCCAAAACCGCGCGCTCCGAACAGAGGAAATCCATTGGTAAAGAAGCACGTTCCGTCCTGGCATGCCGACGAAGTTCGGGCGCTGTCTGAGCTAGCCGGCGGCTTTTTCGAGCGGGAGGTCGTGGGGCAATGCGAGAAATGGGACACTCAGCGGCGCATTGATCGTCAGGTGTGGCTCGAGGCCGGAAAGCTTGGCCTGCTGCTGTGTTCGGTTCCGGAGGAATACGGCGGTGGCGGTGGCACTTTCGCGCATGACCTGGCGGTCTTCGAGGCCCAGGGTTATTCTGGCGACCTCGCATTCGGTGTCTCCGTGCACAGTGGCATCGTCGCGCACTACATCCTCGAGTACGGTACCGAGGCGCAGAAGAAGACATGGCTGCCCGGTATGGCGACCGGTGAGATCCTCGGGGCGATCGGCATGACTGAACCCGGCACCGGTTCGGATCTCAAAGCAATCAAAACCACAGCAATTCGAGACGGTGACGAGTACGTGGTCAACGGTTCGAAGACTTTCATCACCAACGGCTCCTCAGCCGATGTCATTGTGCTCGCGGTCAAAACCGACCCCAAGGCCCGTGCAAACGGGGTATCGCTATTGATCGTGGATCTTCGTGACTGCGAGGGCTTTTCGGTCGGCCGAGTGCTCGACAAAGTTGGTCAGCACGCCGCTGACACTTCGGAGCTGTCGTTCGTCGACGTGCGCGTGCCCGCGTCGAACCTACTCGGCGAGTCGGAAGGGCAGGGATTTGCGCAGCTGATAGCGCAGCTCGTGCAGGAGCGGCTCATCATCGGGGCGCAGGCAGCGGGCGCGATGGAGCGTGCGGTCGAGGAGACCGTCCGCTACACGAAGTCGCGGGAGGCTTTCGGGCAAACCATCTTCGACTTCCAGAACACCGCATTCGAGCTCGCTGAGTGCCAGACAATCGCGCGAACTTGCCGAACCTTCCTCGACTATTGCATCGAGCAGCACTTGCGCGGTGAGCTTGATCCGGCTGATGCTGCGATGGTCAAGTATTGGCTGACCGACAAGCAGTGTGAGGTCGTCGACCGTTGTGTGCAGTTACACGGCGGGTACGGCTATATGCGCGAATACCTCATCGGACGGATGTACGAGGACGCCCGTGTTCAGCGGATCTACGCAGGCGCGAACGAAGTGATGAAGGTGCTCATCGCGCGGTCTCTGTAGACGTGGTGGTCACATGCGGGTATGGAACACCTCGCCAGCAGATCAGCTGAGAATGTCGAGGCGGTGAACCGGTTGCGGTTTGCTTGGTGACTTCTCGGCCGCACGGGTCGACCACGTCTGTAACCACGTGCTCGGCGTCAGGCATATTTGACCACTGGGAGTTAGTAAGGTGGTCAAGGCTTCCCGGCTATTTCGCCACAATAGCGATCGATTACGCTCGCCAATTACTTGAACGGACTGTGCCGCGGGCTCGTAGGTGTCAGCGAAGGGCAGCGCCTGCGGTGCAGGCGTGACTGTGGCGGCGTCAATTTGCTACGAGTGAATCCTTGGCCGGTCTGCGGCCCCGTGGGTCGATGGCGCTAGTGGGGAAGTCTCACCGACGCTCTGCCACCGATCGACCTCGCACTGACCTCGGAGGCCGCCCATGGCGAAACATGTGCCGTCGGCGTGAAGGCCGAGTGTGCGCTGAACCGCGGCGGCGACCATGCCTCACCCACGCGAAGAGGATGTTTGTTGCGCTGATGGCGAGGTTCGTTCGTCTACCGGGACGCGTCGACGTGACGGCGATAGGGTCTGCCGCGTCAGACTTGGAAGATAGGTTCTCTGCATGAGCGTCCCAAAGCCAAACCAACACACGGGCCCGATGGCTGGCCACGTTCGGAAGGGCCGCGTCTACAAGTCCCCGCTCGCTGCGACGGGTGTGTTGGGTATCGCGAACTGGATCAAGGATGATTTTCCGGACCTTCTCTGGCCCGCACCACCGAAGGGCGCTCAGTCGTCTTTGGGGCTGACCACGTCAGGCCTTCGCCTCGGTGACCCTCCTGGAGATGTTCACCCGGCGCCGGAGCATGTCGAAGTCCTGCACCCGCAACGCTGCCATTTCGCCCCACCGCAAATCGGTGTAGGCCAGGAAACGAATAACCTCGGTGTTGCGCAAGGCCGCAAGCCTTGTGTGCAGCGGTATTCGGGCGCCGCCGTCGAGTTTGGGGAGCCGGCACCACAATCGTTCAATGTGACCTTCGATGGCTACTTCGCCAGGCTGTAAGCCACCACGGGCACCGGCCTCTGAGGTGAGGATGCCCGATTTGACGAGCGGTTGACGTCGCTTCTTCAGAGATTCGGGAGGCAGGTCGAATACCTCGGGCGCGGCGTCTGATCGACAACGGTGCGACGGCTTCCGGCCAGCTCAGTGACGGGCAGCAATGCGGTCCCCACTCGAGACCTTCACCCATACGCATAAAGGGGATAGCGCACATCCCGGTAGGGGTGGTCGATGGGCTGCGGTTGTGCGGATGGGCCGGCGTGCAGGTCGTTCGACAGGGTGGGCAGACAACGAACACTGTGTCTTCACATGCAGTTGGGTTCGTGGTCATTCGTCTGTCACAAGAAAAGGTTACTTTGCAATCCTAATAAGTTGATTTGTGTGTTGCGTACTTTGTCAACCGATGAATTGGAGTTCGAAATCAGTAGGTCGCATGGTGTGTCGAGAAGGGGCTTCTTGGGAGCCGTTGGGGTTGTGGGTATTGCCGGTGCTGCGTCCGCGTGCGCTGGGTCCAGCGCTGGGGAAATTCCAGATGCAGGCGGTTGGACGCCTGGAAGTCCGCGCCCGTTTTCTATTCCGAACCGACCCACGGAAAACCTGAAGGAACTTGCTTCCAACGAAGGGTTCTGGGATGCCGTCCGGGGCAACTACAAAATCGATGGCAGCATTGTCAATTTGGAATATGGGTTCTTTGGGCGAGCCGCGAACTATATCGAGGACACATTCTTTGACAAGTCGCTATTGATCAACACGTCGAACTCGAACTACATGAGGAGTTCGTACCCTGATGACGCCGAAGCTGTGCGCGCCCGGGTTGCGAGCGTCGCCGGAGTTGGTGTCGATGAGATCGCCCTGACCAGGGGAGCAACAGAGTCACTGCAACTGCTCATCACGAACTACAAGAACCTTCGACCGGGCGACGAAGTCCTCTATGCCGACCTCGACTACGACTCGATGCAGTATGCGATGAATTGGCTGCAGGACCGTCGCGGAGTCCTCGTGCGGACCATGAACATCCCGGAACCTGCGACACATGACTCGGTCATGGACGCCTATCGAGCCGCACTGATACAGTATCCGGCCGTGAAACTGGTTCTCGCGACCCATATCTCGCATCGAACCGGGCTGGTCATGCCGATCGCGGAGATCACGGAATTGGCCGAATCCCATGGTGCAGATGTCATTGTCGACGCGGCACACTCATGGGGCCAGATCCCCTTCGACCTGCCGGACCTCAAGGCGCCATTTGTCGGCCTCAACCTGCACAAGTGGATGGGTGCACCGCTGGGTTGTGGTGCGATGTTCATCCGCAAAGACCGGCTGGGCGACATCGATCGCGACCTTGCCGACGAGGACAACGGCCCGGATGATATCCGCTCCAGGGTGCACACGGGGACCGCCAACTCGGCGAACTATCTGGCAGTTCCGGCCGCGCTCGAGGTCCACGAAGCCATCGGAGCGGATGCCAAACAGGCTCGTGTCCAATATCTTCGGGACTTGTGGGTGAACGAGGTCACCGGCCTGAACCGTATGCAGGTGCTGACTCCCGACGACCCTTCCATGTATGGGTCGTTGACGTCCTTCCGCATCGAGGGCAACACCACCAGGGAACAATCCACGGCTATCGTCTCGTGGCTGCGTGATGAAAAGGGCATCCTCACGGTGCGCCGTGGTGGCGTCGACAAGGGTGACGTCATTCGTGTGACGGTCGCCCCGTGGACCACCCCCGACCAGTGCGAGCAGTTATCGTCGGCGCTCAAGGAGGCGGTGACGATCTTCTGATGCATCGTGACGCCACGTCACTTCGCGTCTTCGTCGAGAATCGGTGCCATGGTTGCGGGGTGTAGTAGTTCAGGCCGCTGTGTCGGTGTTCGGTGGCGTAGGTGGGGAGAAACTGGGTGGTCCAGGTGCGGCGATGCGGTAGAAGGTGCGTTGCGAACATCTGATCACACCTTGGTCGAAGGCAAGCCAATAGGTTTGTACCGCAGACAGATTGGAATTCTTCTCTTCGTCTAGGACAGCTGCGATGCGTTCGCGTTCGGCGGGCGATAGTGCTGCGGGTTGGTGGCGCTGGTTCTGCGGTATCGGTGCGGTGACCGGCCGATAGTGCTGGTAGCTGCGGGTGACGCGGTAGAACGTGGAGCGGGCCAATCCGGTCAGAGCGCAGTCACCCGATTGAGCCCACGGCGTTCGCCGGGCTCTCGCCCGGCGAGCGGTCGAGCGCGACTCAGGCAAGCTCGTCAGGTTGCGGGTTCAGTTCGAGAATGCGGTCGACTGCGTCGATGCCGAGGGTGACGAGTGTGGCCACCAGCTCGGCACGTTCGAGCTTCACGTCGCCGCGCAGCCAGAGCGCTACCCCCTCGGTGGTACCTCCGACCAGCACGCGGGCGATGAGTTGGGCTCGCGGATCGTCGGCCCGGTTGCCTGCGAGCAGGGTCAGCAGCTGGGTGACGAAACGGGCCACCGCGTGATCTCGTGCTGCGCGGAGCCCGCGGTTGCCGGGGGCCTCGAGATACAGACGTGCGACCCGTGGATCGTCGAATGCGGTGAGGATTTCTTCGACGGCGACTTCGATCAGTCGGGCTCTCGGTGCGTCCCTGTCGAGTTCCGCGGATGCTGCGGCGATGCGGTCGGCTACCTGCGCGAGCACGTCGGTCAGGGTTTCGCCGGTGAGGTCGTCGAGATTGGAGAAGCTCAGGTAGAGGTGCCGTTTGGAGACCGATGCACGCTCGCAGATCGCCCCCACACTCAGCGATTCGATGCCACTCTCGTAGTTGAGGTCGAGGACGGCCTCGGTCAGCCGGTGTCGGCGCGATAGGTGTCGCTCTGTGGCGCTTTGTCCACCGTAGGTCCGCCCAGCCGGCTCGGTCGTTGGCGTCACCTGCTCATAGTGCCATTGCGGGCGGTCGACTGTTCCAGGTGCAGGTCCACACGTTGACGAAGAAACAGTGTGCGATCTACCCTAAGTGAAACCGAAACGATACGGTTTCAGAATGGAGTCCGGATGCTGTGCTGCACGATCTTGCTGCTGCTGATGGTTGGTCTGCGCAAAGTCTTCCTCGTAGCCGGTTCGTGGGCGGGGCGGGAGGTCTCGCAGGTTGCCGCGATGCCGCCTGCCGCACGGCGGGTCGTTACGCCGGAGCTGCCGGTGTCAGTGGCGGTCCAGCGATGAGCGCAACGCCGGCCTTGCGGACCGGTCGGTGGGTTCCGGCGCGTCTGTTGCCGCCGTCGCGGCCGCTGCTGTCGCCGGTGACCCGTGGCAAGTTCCGCAGGGTTGCTGCGGTGTACGCCCTTCTGTGGACTGGCGGATTACTGGTCGCAGCCATGGGCAACCATGTGGCCGGCGTCGCGGCCATGGGGTTGCTGTTCCCCGGCGGCGGTCACCTGGCATCGGGTCATGTCGCGCACGCGGCGATGGCGTTGGCCGCATTCGGGCTCGCTGTTCTGGTGTGGTGGATGATTGGTGCGGTCATCGCCCCGATCATCGTATGGCTGGCGTTCCTGCTCGAAGCGGCAGTCACTCATTCTCATGCCCACTTGTCGATCACCTGGATCGCGATCACCGCCGGCCTGGTTCCGGGTGTGGTCGTGGTTGCGTTCGGTGTGCACGTCCTGCGTCACCGCCATCAGGTGGCGATCGCGCGGTCTCTGAACACCGAATTGGCAGATGTCACGTATTTTCAAACCGCGGTGCCGTCGTCTCCCGAACCGCCGGTCGGTGAAGCCTCGGCGGACGACCTGGCGCATCTTCGCTTTGCGCTCGACCTTGCGTTGCAACCGTTGTCGGAGTTCGCCGGTTTTGATCGCCGCGACCAGTTCCGTGAGGCGGCTCTTCGTTATCAGCTCAGCGTCTTGGGCTACGCGCTGTCGATGTACCGCTACACGCGGACCCCGGCGTTTTCCGGGTATCTGGCCGAAGCGCAGGAGAGGTCGATCCTGAAAATGGGGGACAAGCGGGTCTGGGGCTACTGGGCGCTGGAAAATGCCTGGGGACGACTGTCTCTAGGTCGAGATCCGGTCAACAACAACGACAACGTGATGCTGACCGGGTGGCAGGGCGCCGCAGTCGGGATGTACGAGAGTTTCGGCGACAGCAGGTTCTCGCGTCCGGGAGGGCTGACCTACACCTGGTCCGACGGACAGCAGTATCGGCACGACTTTCACGACCTCGCCGAGTCCATCCACCGCAATATGCACCGGTCGGCGTACACACTGTTCTCCTGCGAACCCCGCTGGATCTATCCCGTCTGCAACACTTTTGGAGTCAACACCCTCATCGCCCATGACCGACTACACGGTACGAGCTTTCATGCCGACCTCGACGAGGCCATCGCGCGTGCGTACCAAGACGAGTTCGCGCGCCCGGACGGAAAACTCATCGGTGTTCGTAACGAGAGCCTGGGGCTGTCATGGAACATCTGGGCGAGCGAAGGTGTCAGTCTCCCCACGACCTATTGGATGAACGCCTTTCTGCCAGATCAGGCCCATCGGGCGTGGTGGCTGACGAAACGGGACTCGTTGGAATTCGACGGGGAGCGTTTTCTCCTCCCGCGGACAGCGGCCAACCGATGCGATGCCGGCAATTACTCCTTCGGTAGTGACTCGTTCGCCCAAACCTTTCTCTCGCTGACAGCGCGCGAGATGGGAGACAACGAGATCGCCGACACCGCATTCGCTTACGTCGATGAGAAGGAACACGTCGAATGCCACGCCGGCGTCGCGCGGTATGCAGGATTGTCCACGCAGGGCAACCTGTACTCGCTGCTCTCACGGTTCGCGCGGCCGTCGGCCAATCGCGACTTGATCGGCGCGGGCCTACCCGGCCATTGGCTTTCGGGCCCCCGTCTCGCCAGCGCAGCGTACCCGGACGTTCTCGTCGCCCGCGCCGTCACCGATGGCCGGGCACTGGACCTTGTTCTCTATCCCGGCAATGGCGGCACTCGCGCAACGCTGGTGGTCGATCAACTCCAGCCGCACCGCCGGTATACGGTGCCGGGATCGCTCGAAGCGACAGTCGATGCAGACCACAACGGCTGCGCCCGAATAGATCTAGACATCGAGGGACGCACCGTCGTCCGAATCGAGCCGACCTCATGACACTGCGCCCCGGCTACCTCGTGTCTCGGCAGATCGAAGAAATGGATCCGGTCGCCGATGCCGACGAAATCGCAAGGCTGTCGCTGGTGACCCTGCACGGCAATCCCGCGCTGACCTACGCCCTGTTCACCGTCGCGTTCATGAAACAGGTTGCGGTGCCGACCATGGCTCGAATTCTGCACCGCCGCGGAGGTGGGGACATCATGCAGTTCCCGGCCCAACGCAACGACGACACCCTGCTGTTCTTCGGGCAACTGCTCGATCACGGACCGACTTCCCCGACCGGACGAGCGTGGATCGAGCGACTCAACCAGATTCACGCACATTTCCCGATTCGCAACGACGACTCGCTGTACACGCTCTCGACCCTCGCTCTCGATCCCCACCGGATCACCTCCGACCTCGCGCATTCGCCCTTCACTCCAACAGAATTGGAGGCGCAGTGGCACTTCTGGCGGTCGGTGGCCGAGCTGCAAGGACTCCACGGCGTGCCCGAAACACGCGACGGACTTCAAAGATGGGCATCGTCCTACGAGCAGCGCGAGTTTGCACCGAGTAGTGAAGGTCGCGCCGTCGCGAGATCTCTCATCGACGCCTTTGGGGACCGTGTTCTGCCCGGGTTCCTGCGGAAGCATGCGGATCAGATCATCGCGGCCTTCTGTCCACCGAATCTTCGCGACGTCCACGACTTGCCCCACCCCTCGCGGGCATTGCAACTCGCGACGCGAGTGGCAGTCGCCGGCTATGCGCGGTCCACTCCGATACGTCTGGTCGACCTCGACCGATCCATGGTCGAGACCTTTGGTGTCCGGAAATACGGCGAGCGAAAGCCGTCAGAAGTTGGCTACCGACGGTCGACGCGCGGCAGTTGACGGTAGCGACGGTGCCGTTGCTGCCAGTTGAAGAATGGCCAGCCCCTCGCCGGACAAGATGTTCGGTGAGGCTTGCCGCTGTCGGCAGCCGATTCTTCACTCGCTATGTCGACTTTCGACCGGTCGATTGTCAGAGCCGGCTTCAGAGCTCCGGACCGCCGGGTAGGCCGGCATGGTAGTGCCCGGCGGTCCAACCGCCGTCGACTGCGATTTCAGCGCCGCTCATGTAGCTGGCTTCATCGCTCGCGACAAACGCGGTTACGCGTGCCACCTCTGGCGGTTCGCCGATGCGGCGCAACGGAACCCGGGCGTAAGCGGCATTGAGCGTGTCTCCGGTTTCGCCGGTCGGGTTACCCATCGGTGTGTTGATTCCGCCAGGGTGCACGGAGACCACTCGGATCACCGGTCCCAACTCCAGGGCCTGCGCTTTCGTCAGACCGCGAACCGCCCATTTGCTGGCCACATAAGGACTCATCCCGTTGGTGCCTCGCAAACCGTCCAGCGACGAAATATTGACGACGACACCTGAACCGGATTCCCGCATGGTGGAGGCGACAGTCTTCACCCCCAACATCGAACCCATGATGTTGATCGAGAACAATCGCAGAATCTGTTCGGGAACAACGTCTTCGACGCCGACGAAATATTGGATTCCGGCGTTGTTGACCAGAACATTTACCTTCCCGTGCGACTGCAGAGTATGCGAAAGTGTCCTTTGCCAGTCGGATTCGTTGCTGACGTCCAAGCTGCAGTACGACGCTGCATCACCCATCTCGGCGGCGAGAGTTCGACCCGCATCTTCGGCAACATCGGCGATGACGACCTGGGCGCCCTGTTCGATCATCACCCGGACTGTGGCCGCCCCCATGCCCTGTGCGCCACCGGTGACAATAGCGACTTTTCCTTCTAACCTGTTCACTTCGTGTTCCTTTCACTGTCTGACGGTGAGCGCCCTCGAGCTCGCCGGTACCCAGATGCATGTCGGCCACGTAACTCCGACTCGTCGCGGTATCACCGGTGACATCGATGCGCACATTCCCGATCAAGTGCTGGCTTGGCCCGCATTCGTCGAGGAACCCACGCTGCTGTCGGTGAACATCAACCTGGCTCCCTCACAATCAGAATGTTCCTATCAATTCGATGCGCGGCGGGTGAACTGCAAGTCCTCCGGGTGCGGTTCCCGAAGCATCGTCCAGTAGTCCACGAGACGCCACGGACATGGGACAATGGGACGGCCCTGGCTGTTTCGGTAGTAGCCGGTCGCGTCTTTGCCCGGATGTGCCCACACTGTCTTGTCCAGCGCTTCGTCGACTCGATGGTTGTACTCCGCAAGCGCTTCCGGTTTGACGTCCATTGCTGCATAGCCGTTTTCAACCAGATACTGCAGACATTCGACGATGTAGTGGACGTGCTCTTCGCTGGTGATGTTATGGCCGGCACCGTGATTCGGTGCTGCGTTTGGTCCTGCGGTTACGAACAAGTTGGGAAATCCGTCGATCTGAATGCCCATATAGGCACGGGGATCGTCGCCGTCTTTCCACCTGTCGGCCAACCGTTCTCCATGACGGCCGGTGATGTCGATGTACGAGGCGTACTCCACCTTGAATCCGGTGGCAAGGATGATGACATCTGCGGCTATGAACTCACCATTGCTGAGCGTCATACCGTCCCGGTGTACTTGGCGCGGAGACGTCCGGTGCAGCGAAACATTGTCTCTCTTCAAAGATTCCAGGAATCCAGGGTCTTTGACAATCCTCTTGGAATAGGGCCGGATGTCCGGCGTCAGTTTCTCACGCAGGTCTGGTCGATCCGGGAACGACTGTTCGAGATACGCAAGAGAGACCTGCATGACCAGGTCGTTCTTGGGTGACACCGATAGGTGAGTCGCGGCCCACTCCGGATCGATCCGCGCATTCATGTACAAATTGTCCGAAACGAACCAGTAAGCCCTCAGTCGAAACCAGTTCTGAAAGAACGGGAGATGGCGCATAGCCCACCTCTCGGCCGGTGGCACCTCGTTGACGACGGTCTTTTCCGGCACTATCCAATGGGGACTGCGGACGACGGCAGTCAATTGAGCAACGTCGTCGACGATGTTCGGAATGACCTGCACTGCAGTGCAACCCGTGCCGATTACAACGACGTTTTTGCCCTTGAGGTCGAGCTCTGGATCCCATTCCGCGGTATGGATGACGGTGCCGTCGAACTCAGTGAGTCCCGGGATATCGGGAATGTTCGGGGAGTTGAGAACGCCCAAGGCAGTGACAACTGCGGCAGCCGTATGTGTCTCCGGGGCAGCGTTGGCTGACTGGGTGACGACCGTCCATCGCTGGCAGGATTCATCCCATTGTGCCGACAGCACTCTCGTCGACAGGCGGATGTTCGGTAACAGGTCGTACTTCTCGGCGACCGCGTGCATGTAGTCGAGGTACTCCGGACCCGCGGGGTAGTAGCGGGTCCAGTCCGGATTCAGTTCGAATGAGTATGAGTAGTAGTGGCTGGGGGTGTCGACCGCGGCGCCGGGATAGATATTCCGTGACCACGTGCCACCGATGTCGTCGCGGGCTTCGAATACGGTGTAGCCGAATCCGGCTTCGCCCAGTTTGATCGCCGCATTCAGCCCAACCATCCCCGCGCCAAAGACGATGACGTCGAAGTCGGTGGGGGGTGTTTTGGTGACGGGCACATGACGGCGGTCCAGCTCGAAACCTGCCTGTTCCATCAAGAGGGGGATGAACTCGTCGTCCACCGGGCCGGCCGTGCACAAAGACGCCATCCGCGCGAACAGCTCGGAGTCGGGGACTCCGAGCGTCGCTGACAGATCTGTGGTGAGTACTTGCCTGGCGCGCGCGCGTATCTCGTCGGCGACCTCGGCCGGATACTGTCCAGGGGCCAACGCCGCGGGCCCCGCACCCGCACCGTGTTGGGCCTGCGATCGGGTTGCTTCCTCCTTTAGTGCCGTCTGCGCCTTCGCCAGTTTGTCCTCGAACTCATCGAGCAACGACAGATCGCCGGTTACGTGCACCATCGACATCAACAGCGGGGCGGGCTCGGCTTCATCGATTGCAGACATCAGCGCATCGTGGGTGATCTCCGCGGATGTGGAGACCTCGCTGGGAGTCGTTGTCATCAGGGTCCTTTCGATTGATCACCGCGACGAATCGGATCTGGAATCGCGAGCTGAAACAGCTGACTCGGCACACCGCACGAAGCGGGCCGAGGTTAGAGGTGCACGACCCTGGGCGGGTCGCGTTACTGCCCAGTTGTACGGGTTCGCCGGTTCGCCGGGGGATCCATCTCCCGCTGGACGGGAACGTTAGGACCGCTACTCCGGTGCGGGTTGTCATGCTTCACAGGTATCCGGTGAAACACGGAAAGCGTCCTCGTCGACAGAATCGGAGCGAGCCATGCCATTGTCGCCTGAAGCCCAGCAGATCGTAGATGCGGCCGCGACGCGGTTTCCCGGTGGAATGAGCGCCATGTCGGTGGCAGCCTTGCGCACAGCGCTAGATGTCGGCGCCGTTGTGCCCTCGACAACGATCCATGAGCGCTTTGACCTCCGTGTCCCCAGCGCGAGCGGCGGTGTGCCCGTCCGGGTATATCGACCGTCGTCTGAGGCCGAACTGCCTGTTGTGCAGTGGATGCACAGCGGGGGATTCGTGATCGGAGGCCTCGACCAGAACGACGAGTATCTGCGTCGGCTGTGCAATGCGGCAAATGTGGTGGTCGTTTCGGTCGATTACCGGTTGGCACCGGAACACCCGTATCCGGCTGCGATCGAGGATGTCCGCGCAGTCTGGGAATGGGTCATGACCAGTCCCGTCGAACTCTGTGATCGCGTCAAGTCGATCGCGATCGCCGGCGAAAGTGCCGGGGGCACACTCACGCTGGCGCTGGGGCAGCAGCTAAAGGATGAGAACAGATCTCTGCCGCATGCGCAGATCTGTTTCTACGGAACTGCCGAGACCAGGATATCCAATCCGGACCTTTCGACGAGCCTGCTCAGTCCAGAGGACTGTGAATGGTTCTGGGATCAATACGTGCCCTTGGCAGCGGATCGCAGGAACCCGTACGTCAGCCCCGCCTGCGCTACGGATTTGTCCGGTCTTCCGCCGACACTTGTGGCGACCGCAGAGATCGACGCGACCAGAGACGCAACGGAATACCATGCTCGACGCCTCGAGGCCGCCGGCGTGCAGGTTCAACTGGTGCGGTACGACGGAATGATGCATGGTTTCGCGACCATGCTGACGACCTTGGAACCTGCCGCGAGGTTGTTTGATCGGACGGTGGACTTCCTGCAGCGGAACCTCCACGACCGAGTCTGACCACCCACACCGGCGCAACGGTTCGAGACAGTGTCGAGCAGGTGGTTGGCTTCCATTGAATGGGATGACTTGGTTTCGCACCTCACAGCTGAGCTTATGGTCATCCATGAAGCAAGTGTGACCCACTTCACGACGAAGCGGGCGCCCAAGTTGAAACCGTCTCACGGCGAGTGTCGATCAACGGCGAAAACTGTTGGTGTGTAGGTGATCAACGTTGATGCCCCGTCCGGGTCCTTCGGGGCCCGTTTTCCTCGAAAGGTCTTTCACCATGACCAATGCTGTCGGCGAAACCGTTGCTGCCGCCATCGCAGATGCCAAGGCACGCCTGTTTGAGCCTCGGAAGATCTCGAGCGGGTACTCCTGGCCCGAATGCCCACGGTGGCATAGCAACACCTTCTGGTTCACGGATATGTACACCGGCACAATCAAGAAGCTCGATGCCGATGGGCGGGCGACGGTGGTCATCGACGCCAACGGTCGCGCCGCAAACACCGCTGTACCAATCGTTCTCGGTGGCTTCGGATGGCTCCCCGATGGCAGGCTCATCGTGAACTCGATGCACGAGAAGCTCGTTCTGGTCCATGGAGGTGGCGCACCTGATGATCTGTCTGTCTATGCAGATGTCTCGGAGTTGTCACTCGCGGCCACCAACGACATGGTGGTGGACGCCGACGGCCGCGCCTACATCACCCAACTCGGATTCGACCTCTTCAAGGGCGATGAGCCGGTGGCCTCACCGCTGATAGTCGTGGAGCCGGATGGTTCGGCGACAACGCCGGCTGGTGTGGGGCCGCTCATGTGTGCCAACGGGATTGCCCTGAGCGCAGACGGCACGAAGTTGTACACCGCGGAGGTGATGGCCAACAAGATCACCGTGATAGACCGATCACCTGATGGAACTCTTGGAAATGCAAGAGATTTCGCCTCCTGCCCGTTCCTCCCGGACGGAATCGGACTCGACGACGAGGGTGGGGTGTGGGCGGCCATGCCGGGTAGTGGTCACGTCGTTCGTTTCACCGAGGATGGCATCACCGATGCAATCGAGTTGCCCCTCGCGGAGGGTGTTGCGTCGGCATGCCTCTTGGGTGGACCCGACCGCAGCACGCTGTACATGACCGTGGGGGTCGAGGTCTACGACTTCGAGAAGTCTGCACGTGAAGCGCAAGGAACCATCTGGGTGGCCGACGTCAGGAATCGCGGCGGCGATACCCGTCCCTGAATTCAATCTCCAACGGCAGAAAGTCAAGGAAATCAGCATGGAAACATTGGACTTTGCGCAGAGAGTTGTGATCGTCACCGGAGCGGGCCGAGGCATCGGCCGGGCGCACGCACTACTGCTGGCATCACGCGGTGCATCGGTGGTCGTCGGAGACCTCGGTGCCTGCACTGACGGCTCGGGTACCGATGGTGACGATCCGGCAGCTGAGGTGGTCGCAGAGATCATCGCGGCCGGTGGCAGAGCAGTGGGGTGCACGGGCGACGTCTCTACCGATGAGGGCGCATCCGAACTCGTGCAAACCGCGATCTCGTCGTTCGGGCATCTCGACGCGGTCATCAACAACGCCGGAATCGTACGCACCGCAGCCTTTCGGGACGTCCCCGACACGGAGTACCAGCGCCACCTCGACGTCCACTACTTCGGGACGTTGCGCGTGTGCCGCGCAGCCTGGCCGTATCTGGAGGCGTCGGGGTCAGGGCGGGTGGTCAACACGATCTCGCAGGCGATGTTGGGCAACCCGGGAATGGCCCACTACGGCGGATCCAAGGGCGCCGTGTTCGGATTGACCCGCAACCTGGCGATCGAGGGATACGAAGCGGGCATCCGGGTGAATGCGATTGCACCCGGCGCAGGCACCCGTATGGCCGAGGCCTCCGCTGACACGTTGTCACCGGAGATCATGGAGTACATGCGGACGGCTCTGCTGCCGGAACACGTTGCACCGGTGGCGGCTTATCTCGCCCACGCCTCGTGTGAGGTGACCGGGGAGGTCTTCAACGTGGCCGGAGGAACCGTCAATCGTCTTGCGCTGCTGAACACCGTGGGCATTCACGAACCGGGACTGACGGTCGAGACGGTTGCCGAGAGGATCGACCAGATCATGGCCATCACTCCCGACGCCGTGCCCCAAATCGTCATTCCGGCGCAGTTGCCGGTGTCCTGATTCATTTTCCAGCCTGATCGGAGTCACCCATGAGCACAACGGAAGCCACCGCCCCACAGACTGAATATCCATTCGGACCGGTCACCCCGGATGACGCGGTCGATCGGTATCGTGCGATCGCAGCCGATCGGCCGATGACCAAGATGACCATGCCCATCGGAGGTGACGTCTGGGTGCTTCACCGCAACAATGCCGCCCGAAAGATGCTCAGTGACCCCCGCTTTGTGCGCGAACCGTTCCGGACCGGCGAACGTCAGATCCCTTACTTCGTGGAGTTTCCCGACTTTCTGAAGAGCACCATCCAATTCGAGGATCCGCCGCATCACACCAAATTGCGCAAGCTCGTCCAGCGGGCGATCTCACCCAAGCGTGTGAAGGCGATGCGCGACTCGGCCGTCGAGTTCGCAAATCAACTGATCGACGAGATGGTCGCCAAGGGTGCGGCAGCTAATCTCGTCGCGGATTATGCAGTGGCGCTTCCCATCCAGATGATTTGCAATCTGCTCGGGGTGCCGCCGGAGGATCGGGCAAAATTTCAGAAGTGGAGTTCGTCGACCCTCGCCACGGCGAACATGCCCGAAGAAGAGGTCACCGCGAACATGACCGAGTTGGTCGTGTACATGATGGCATTGATCGACGAGCGCCGGCGCGAGCCCCGTGAGGATCTCTTGAGCGACCTCGCCAACGCTCGGGACAAGGACGACAGCCTCACCGACGGCGAGATCTTGCCGATCGCGCTGATCCTCATCATCGCGGGATTCGACAACACGGCCAACTTCATCTGCGCCGGAGCGCTTTCCTTGCTGCGCAATCCCGACCAGTTGGCGATTTTCCTGGAAGATCCGGACGGTGTCGCGCCGACAGCGGTCGAGGAAGTCCTTCGTCACGGACGCATGGCGCTGGGGGAGACGGTCACCGGTGGAGGTGGTCTCGTGCCGTTCGTCGCCACCGAGGACGTCGAGATCGACGGCATGGTGATCGCGAAAGGTGAAGCGGTTCTGGTCGACCCGGCTGCGGTCAACCACGACGGCATCTCGTTCGAGCATGACGAGAAGTTCGACATCCAGCGCAGCCACAACCCGCACCTGACCCTGAGCTACGGGCTGCATCATTGCCTGGGCGCGCCACTGGCACGTATGGAGATGCAGGTAGGGCTGGCAGAACTGTTCAAACGTCTGCCGGGTCTCGAGCTCTCCGGTGATGCGGTCATCGATCAGGACAACCTGACGCTTCCGATCACCGACATGCCGGTGACCTGGTAGGAGAGCTGATGCCCAAAGTGTTTTACGTCGAGCCGGATGGCTCCGAGCGGGTCATCGACGGCGTGGTGGGTGACTCGGTGATGTCGACCGCAGTCCGAAATGGTGTGCGTGGCATTGTCGGCCAATGCGGTGGCACACTGTCCTGCGCCACCTGTCACGTGTATCTCGCAGCCGACGATCAACAATATTTCGGGGGACCCGGCGAAGACGAGGAAGACATGCTCGAGTGCACCGCGGCCGATCGCGAGGACACATCACGGCTGTCGTGCCAGCTCAAGCTTCTTGAGGGCACCGATATCCACGTGACGATTCCCGACGAGCAGGTCTGAGAGCGTGCCCGACACACATCCTGGTGAGGGTTTTTCTGCGAATGATGTTGTGGTGGTGGGTGCGTCACACGCAGCAGTGCATTTCGCCGACCGTCTTCGAGCAGGCGGCCACGACGGAGCGATCACGCTGGTGTCGCAGGAGTCTCACCTGCCTTACCAGCGCCCACCGCTGTCGAAGTCCTGGTTGAAAGGCGAGGCCACCGAGGAGAGCATTGTCCTGCGTAGTGCGGATTACTACGCGGACAACAATATTGAGCTCATCACCTCCTGCCGGGTGCATCGCATAGCTCGCACCCGCAGCGGTGGGGTGATGCTCGCTATGCGGTACGCGGACGGAAGAGCGACCGAACGCAAGTTCGGCCGTCTCGTACTCGCCACGGGTGCCGGTGCCCGTCGGCTGGCGCTGACCGGCGCCGATCATCCGGATGTTGTCGTTCTTCGAGACCTCGATGACGCCCGCCACCTGGCCGAGCGTATTCCGGCTGGACCGCTGGTGGTTATCGGTGGTGGCTTCGTCGGACTCGAGGTCGCCGCGACGATGCAAGCTCTCGGGGCCGATGTGACCGTCGTGGAGGTGGGCCCTCGCTTGATGGGACGTGCGGTTGGCGCCGGGACCGCCGAATTCATGCGGCAAGCGCACCGCGACATGGGCGTTCACGTGTTACTCGGCGCCCAACCCACCGAGATCTTGACCGGGCCAGACGGCATCCATGCGGTGCGCTTGTCCGACGGCACTGAACTTCCGGCGTCCACGGTACTCGTCGGAATCGGTGCCGTACCGCGCACTGAACTCGCCACTCAACTCGGCCTGGTCTGCGACAACGGCATCGTCGTCGACGAGCGATGTCTGACCTCCGACGGTTCTACCCTGGCGATCGGGGACTGCACGATGCAGATTTCCTCCGACGGAACCCGGACCCGGCTGGAGTCGGTGGACAATGCGATCGAGCAGGCCAACGCAGCGGCGATGACGGTGCTCGCCGCCGCCGGGCACCCCCGACCGGCACCGTGGTTCTGGTCTGATCAGGGGGACTGGAAGATCCAGATGGTGGGCACTGCGATGGGGCACACCTCGGTGGTCACCCGTACAGACCCGGCGAAGCCGCGACGATTGGTCACCTTGTATTTCACCGGCGATTCGTTGACCGGAGCCGAGTGTGTGAACGCGCCCGCCGATTTTGTTGCCCTGCGCTCGGCGTTGAGCCGGGGACACCACCCGACGCGGGAAGTGCTGGCGGACAGCACGATACCGCTGAAGACGCTCTTGACCGCCGCGAACAGCTAAGCAACGTCCGGTGCACTGAGCTGCCGAAAACGGGCGGCGACGATCGCGCCGACCTCGCTCACAGCGTGTCGGGCACGCGCGACGCTCGCGGTCTGCATCGCGAAGCCGTGACCAACGCCCGGGTAGCGCAGTAGTGCGGTCGGCACGCTCGCTTCGCGTAGGCGGTGACCGTAGTCCTCGACCCCATCGCGCAGTGGATCGCCGTGGCCCACAGCGATGACTGCCTGGGGTAGTCCCGTCAGGGATGTCGCCGTTGCCGGAACTCCGTAACAGTCGTCCTCGGCCGGATTGTCGCCGAGGTACAGGTTCTTCATCCAATCGATGTCCTTGGCGCTGAGAAAGGGACTGTCACCGAATTGGTGCATGGAGGGGCGATCGGTGCGCCGTTCGACACCGGGGTAGAACAGGACCTGCTGAAAGACGTCTGGTCCTCCCGCGTCCCGGCTGCGTAGCGCGGTCGCGGCGGCGAGTCCGCCGCCGGCGCTGTCGCCGCCGACACCGATGCGGCGCGCGTCGACACCCCATTGTTTCGATGTGTCGTGCAACCAGGCCAAGGCGGCAAAGGCTTCGTCGTTGGCCACCGGATACGTATGCTCGGGCGCGAGCCGGTAGTCCACATTCACCAGCACTGCCGCGGTCGCGTCGGCGACCTCGCGGGCGAGCCGGTCGAATGAGTCGAGCGATCCCATGATCATGCCTCCGCCGTGGTACCAGACCAGTGCCGGAGCGTGCGTCTGCGGGGCCGACCAGGGGTGATAGACCCGGACCGGCAGTAGGCCGTGGGGCCCATCGATGGTGGCGTTGTCGACAGTTCGCATCGGCGGTCCTGGCGGTCTGACGATGGATTCCAGTGTTTGCCGGGCGGCGACGACGCCCACGACGTGCATCGGCCGCGACCCTGCCTCACGCATGCGGCGGACGATCGCCGCGACGTCGGGATCCCAAACGCCTTGATCCGGGTCGTCGGTGTTCGGCAAATCGGTGGTGTGCGCGCTCATGGGGGTCCTGTTCAGAGTTCGGGCCGGGCTGAGCCGGTGGGTGTGGACCCGGTCGCCCGGAGCATGTTCCCGGTGCTGGCCTCGCCGCCTCGGCGATGTTCGTTCATCAGCTCGATGAGTCGCTCGTTGTCGTGCTTTGCCAGCGCCTCGATCATCTCGTCGTGCTCGGCCACCACGCGGCGGCGAACCTCGGGATCGTAAAGGTAGGCAGCGTGATACGGCATGGCCATCGTCCACAGTCTGCGCAACTCGGCGATGACGAGATTGAGCGGTGACTGCTCGAAAATTGTGAAATGAAATGCCTGATTCTGTAGGCGCATATCCAAGATGTCGCCTCGATCGGCGGCCTCGGTGACCTTGTCGCCTTGCGTACGGATATGGGTGAGCGTGGCGTCGTCGAGTTGTCCGATGGTCGCGATGACCTCGCGTTCGAGGGCCGCTCGCATGAGGTAGATCTGATCAAAATCGGTCTGCTGCAGCCTCGCGACGGTATATCCGACGTTATGGACATGCTGCACAAGGCCTTCTGCGCTGAGTTGACGCAGTGCTTCGCGAATCGGGAGGCGGCTGACACCGAGGCGCTCGGCCATCTCCTCCTGACGGATCGGTTGGCCGGGCAGCAATTCGCCGGTGACGATCAACTTCTCGAGGGCGTCGACCACACGCTGTGCGGCCCGAGTGACTTCTTTTCGCTCAGACATGACGGGTTGGCGGTGTCAATCGATACAACAGAACGTCTCCGGTCGGTGAGGGTTGTGCGCGATCATCCGAAGATACCCGCCGATCGGAGCTCGGCGAGATGGTCCGGGGTGTAACCCATCGCGGTGAGGATGTCATCGGTGTCTGCGCCGAGAGGTCTCGCCGGCCGAGGAGAACGATGTGGTGACCTGCTCAGCGAGATCGGAACGCCCACGCCCCGGAATTCCTCGGTGTCGACGAACAGGCCTCGATGCGTCACCTGAGGTGACCGTAGTGCCTCGTCGACGGTGTTGACGGGGCTGGCCGCGACCCCCGCAACCTCCAATCGGGACGCCAGCTCGCTACGGTCGTGGCGGGCGATTCGCGCAGCCAACAGCTCCACGAGGGCATCCCGGTTGGCGTGCCGTTGGCCGTTGTTCTGGAATCGGGGATCGGTTGCCAGTTCGGGGATTCCGAGCACCTCGGTCAAGGCTTGGAACTGGCGGTTGTTGGCCGCGCTCACGAATAGGTCCCCGTCCTTTGCGCGAAAGACCTGGTAGGGCACCACAGTGGGATGGAAGTCCCCGGTGCGCCGCGGGATGTTTCCGCTCTCGGCCCAGTTCGCTGCATGTGGATGCAAAAGTGAGATGACCGAGTCGAGCAATGTCATATCGACGAGTTGACCGAGCCCGCTGCGCTGACGTTCGAGCATTGCGAGCAGAATTCCGCTCACCGCCAGGTTTGCGGCGACGATATCTACGATCGGTACTCCGACTCGGAGCGGACCACCGTCGGCGTAACCGTTGACACTCATCAGGCCACCGAACGACTGGAGTACGGCGTCATATCCGGGTAGCCCACCCATCGGTCCGTCGACACCGAAACCGGTGATCCGACAGTAGATCAGCGCCGGGTTCGCCTGGGCGAGCACAGTTTCGTAGTCGAATCCCCACCGGGCCATGGTGCCGGCCTTGAAGTTTTCCACGATGACATCGGCGCCGGCGAGCAGATGGCCGAGCAGTTCGCGACCCTCGTCGGTGCTCAGGTCGACGCAGATGTTCTCCTTGCTGTGGTTGAGGCTTGCGTAGTAGGCGCTGCTGGTGTTCGAGTCCACGAAAGGTGGCCCCCATCCGCGTGTCTCGTCACCGGTCGGCGCTTCGACTTTGATCACCTCGGCGCCGTGGTCGGCAAGTGTTTGCGCGGTGTAGGGGCCGGCCAGGACCCGGCTCAGGTCCAATACGCGGACGCCACTGAGGACACCGTTGTCCTCATGCGAATCTGCGGTCCGCCAGGCGGATCTGCCGCAGACCGCGGGGCATTCGACAGCAGTCTCGGTGTTGCCTGACATCTTCGTGGTGGCCTTCACTGCGGCTTCTCCTCTGTGGTCGATTCCAGGCCAACCACCGCATCCCACAGGTCGACTTGATTGTCGAGAACTTGTGCTGCAATGTGTTCCGCCCATCGGCGTTCAGAACCATGTCGATCACGCCACGTCCACAGGGACGTCGTGAACCTACCAAGGCGATGCTCGGAGGTGAATCCGATCGCGCCATGGATCTGGTGGCCGGCCGCGGCAATCTCGCGGGCTGACGATGATGTGACGAGCTTGGCGACGGCGATCGCCATCGAGGCGTTGCCGGATCCCTTTGTCTCGACCGCTGACGCGGTTGCGGTGTCGACGAAGGCGGTGAGAGCGGCCAAGCCTGCCAGTCGCTGTTGGATGGCTTGGAACTTGGCCAGTGGCCGTCCGAACTGTGTGCGTTCGGTTGCGTAGCGGCATGTTTCGTCGCGGATTGCACGCGTCACCGCACCCAGCGCGACAGCATAGGCGAGCGCAGCTCGTTGATCGAACTCCGTACGATCGATCGGTGACGGCGCGTGAAACAGTGTGGGGGTCGCGGCGAAGGTGACCGTACCCACCGAAGCTCCGAGCAGGTCCGTCCCTGGCGCCACGGTGAGGCGGTCATTCGACAGATCAATGACGGCTACGGAGGGGTGGTCGCCGGCTCCCTTGCCGGTGAGGAGCAGAACGAGGGTGTCGGCCGCCCCGACGTGGACGACGTCGGTGACGACACCGTCGAGTACAACTCCGGTGCCGGACTCGCGGGCGAGGCAACGATCGGCTGCCACCGCCACAGTCGCGGTACCCCCCGTGAGTAGGTGACCGGCTGTAGCTGCCAACCAGGACGCAAGGATGGTGTGCTCCAGGTATGGTGTCAGCGCGCCCTTTTCGGTTATCGCCGAGAGCACTGCCAGGGCGTCGGCCAGATCACCGCCGCTCCCGCCGGACTCTTCGGGTATGCCGATAACGGTGAAACCCGCATCGGTCAGTGCTGCCCAGAGCGCGATGTCCACCTGTCCGGGTGAACGGGTGTCAATACCGAGACGATCCACCATTGCGTTTGCCGCAGAGACCAATTCGGCAGTCAACTCAGTCATCGGACCCCCAGTCCTCGGGCGACGATACCCCGCAGGATCTCGTTGGTGCCTCCACGTAGCGTGAAAGCTGGTGTGTGCAGGACGCTGGTCGCCAGAAGATGGGCGAATGGAGTGCCGCCCACACGCATGGCGGTTGGTGCACCCGATGACCGGATGGCCTCGACGAGGTCGCCTTCGAAGGTGGAACCGAGATCCTTGACCATCGCGGCCAGCGTGTCGGGCTTGCCGCCGGCAGCCAACTCGGCGGCCACCGCCAGGGACATGCGGCGCAGCGCCCATGCACGCGCGGTCAGAGTGCCCAGCGTCACCCGTTGTTCGTCTGTCGCGCCGTCTCGACGCAGGAGTTCTGACCACGACCGCAGGAGCGGCATCGTGGACAGGTAGCGTTCGGGACCCGAACGCTCAAAAGCGAGTTCGCTCATCACCTGCTGCCACCCGCCGCCGCGCCGGCCGAGTAGCGCATCGGATCCAACTTGGGCATCGTGAAAGATGACCTCGTTGAAATGTGTAGCGCCATCGATACTTTGGAGTGGACGGATCTCGATGTCCGGGTTTGGTAGGTCGACGACGAACTGAGATAGCCCTTCGTGGCGGTCTCCTGCTTCTCCATCGCTACGCGCCAGCAGCACCATTGCGTGGGCGAGGTGGGCACCTGTGGTCCAGACCTTGGTCCCGCTGATCGACCATGAACCGTCCGCATGACCCGTCGCCCGTGTCCGGACGGCTGCCAGATCCGATCCCGCGTCGGGTTCGCTCATGCCGATGGCAAAGAAGAGCCGCCCCTGCGCGATACCGGGTAGGTAACGCTCTTTCTGCGTCGCGGAGCCGTTTGCCAGAATCCCCGGAGCCATCTGGCGATCGGCGATCCAGTGCGCGGCAACGGGGGCCCCGTGGGCCAGCAACTCTTCGGTCACTACGAATCGTTCGAGTGCACTGCGACCGTGGCCTCCGTGGACGGCCGGGATGGTCATGCCGAGCCAGCCGTGTTGCCCTAAGCGCCTACTGAAGGCAGCGTCGAATCCGGTCATCCAACTGTCCGTGGTGGGAGTGAACGCTCCAGAGTCGAGTTCTGCTCTGAGGAATGCCCGGACGTCGCGCCGTAGACCTTCGAGCTCCGCATCGGTGATGGTGGCCGTCGACGTTGCTCGTGTCGTGGTCATGAATGCCGGGGTCCGCGTGAAGACCAATTGCTCTGACCCTTGCGGGACATCGACCACATCTGGACGCCGCGCTCGATCTCGAGTGCCGATGACCAGCTGACTCCGGGTGGGCCGAGTTCCAGTCGGGCACTGGTCATCACGCGTCGGGTCAATTCAGGATCCGCGGCCGCCGGGCCGGTCAGTTCACCGATGTAGGAGTCGATCTCGTCGTCTGGAACAGCCGCGTGCGCCAACCCGCGTTGCACGGCCTGTTCGCCGGTGAGGGAGTGTCCGCAGGCGGCCATCGCGACGGTCTCCGACCAACCGACCGCACGCCCGAGCAACGCGAGGTGACCGCCTCCAGGGTGGATGCTGCGCGCCAGGAAACCACTTTCGAGAACGGCATCAGGAGTGATCACCATCAGGTCGGCGGCCATGGCCAGGTTCAAGCCGGCTCCGACGGCGCCTCCTGTCACCCGGGCAATTGTCGGTACCGGCAGGTTGCCGACCCGCACGAATGCGCCGTAGACGGCAGACGTGCGCGCGACCGCGTCCGGTGATGCCGGATCCGATGAGGAGGCCGCGAGATCACGGGTGTCGGCGCCACTGCAGAAGTATTCTCCCGCAGCGCTCACCACCACCGCACCTATGTCCGTGTCGCGTTCCACCTGATCGCAGAATTCGCCTATCAGCGCGGCCATCTCGAGCGTGATCGCATTTTTGCGCCGTGGATTGTTCAGGGTGAGGTGAGCGACACCGGCGGAGACCGCGGTGAGAATCGGAGCCGCGACCACCGCGGGTTTCTCGGTTGTCATGTCGGCCACGCTAACAGATTGGATACTAAATAGAATCCAATATTGATTGACAATTATGCGCCGCTCCAGTGAACTGGAGCACATTCGTTCGAGACGACGAGCCGCTCGCGGCCGCGACAAGGAGTGCATGTGTTCAGCTTGGAAGGTCAAATCGCGTTGGTGTCCGGTGCGGGGCAAAGTGTTGGCGAGGGGATCGCGAAAGTACTTGCGCGCCAAGGAGCCACGGTCATCGTCAATGACTTGTATGCGGATCGGGCGGAGAAGGTGGTGGCGGAGATCATTGCAGAGGGTAACGCTGCGATCGCCGCCCCGTTCGACGTGACCGACCTGGACGCGGTCACCGAGTCGGTCCGCGGCGCCGAGAAAGAGCTGGGTGGCCACGTCAGCATCCTGGTGAACAACGCCGGCGTCGCAGAAGGGCGTAACCACAGTCCTTTTCGCGAGCTCTCGCCGCAGCAGTGGGCACCTTCGATCGATCTCAACATCTACGGTGCGATGAACTGCATCAAGAGCGTCATCGATGGAATGTGCGATGGGGGATGGGGTCGTATCGTGCAGATCTCTTCGGGCTCCGCCCGCACCGGGCAGAACATCAATGTATCGATGTATGCCACCGGTAAGAGTGGGATCGAGGGGTTCATCCGGCACCTCGCCGCTGAGATCGGGCAGTTCGGTGTCACCGCGAACATCGTGGCACTCGGCCATCAGAAGAACCTGGAGGAGAAGATGTCCGCGGAGGCGATCGAGAACATCCTTGCCACCATCCCGATCGGACGTCTGGGAGACCCGATCGAAGTAGGGGCCTTCTGCGCGTATCTGTCGTCCAATGAGGCGGGCGGCCTGACCGGCCAGACGCTGGACTTCAACGGAGGGTCACAGACCCGATGATCACGAGCGTTGATCCTGTTCCGAATATATTGTCACTCACCGCTATCCGGGTTTCTGACCTGTCGAGTTCGCTCGATTTCTACACCGCTGGTTGCGGCTTCGTACGCGGAGCAGAGTTCGGCACCCCGGAGTATGAGGTCGTGGTCGTCCGGGCTGGAGCAGCCGGGATGGAACTGATGGCGGCCCGAGACGGACAACCGATCGCCGAGGCCGATCACGGCAACATGTTCGTCAAGGTGGTCGTCAACACCGCAGACACGGCGGCGCAGGTTGCGTGCGCGGTGGCGCACGGCGGCACCGTGGAAGTGCCTGTCACCGTGTTGGAAGAATACGGGGGAATGGTGATCGCGATGGTCCGTGACCCGGACGGATACCTGGTCGAGTTCACTCAGAAACCACGAGCCGACCAGGACCACTGAGTGGGAACCTCCACGTCGCAATCGTGCTGCCGCGCTTAAGGTCACGCAAATCTCAACGAAGCGCAGCGACAGGGAGTATTTGACGATGGACTGGGACAAGTCGTACGACGTGGTGGTGGTGGGTTCGGGCGGAGCTGCCCTGGCAGGCGCTCTGGCGGCGGTTGCTCGTGGACTGTCGACCTGCGTGATCGAGAAGACCCACCTGTTCGGTGGGACCTCGGCATATTCCGGGGGAAGCGTTTGGCTGCCCGGGAATCATGTCCTGGCCCGCGATGGTGTCGATGATTCGATCGAGAAAGGCCTGACCTACTTCAGCGCGGTGGTCGGTGGCCACACTGCACCAGAGGTGCAACGGGCATTCGTCGAGACCGGTCCTCAGGTTGTCGAGTTCCTCGAGAGCTCGGTCGGAATCCCCATGGAACACCGGCCTTTTCCCGATTACTTCGATGCTCCCGGGCGCAGTGCGAACGGGCGCAGCATCTTTGCGAAGTCGATTTCGGCACTGGAGTTGGGCGACCGATTGGCAGACATTCGTCCGACGGTGGCGCAGGATCAGTTCGGTGCCGAGGTCGACCGCTCGGTGCTGGACGGGGGCCAGGCCTGGATCGCTCGTATGGTGCAGGCCTTGGACAACTCGGATAACGCCGATCTGCGACTCGAGACCGCCGCGCAGCACCTCCTGCAGGATGAGTCGAAGCGCGTGATCGGAGTACATGTACAGACAAGTGACGGCCCGAAGCAATTCCGTGCGCGGGCGGGTGTCCTCCTCGCAGCGGGTGGCTTTGAACGCTCCGCGACGTTGCGCGCAACACACCAGCAGATGCCAACCGCCGATTGGACGTCCTCGCACCCGGCAACCGGTGGCGGTGACGCCCTCGAGATGATCCAGGAAGTCGGTGCGGCCACGGCGTTCCTCGACCAATCGTGGTGGTGCCCGGCGACACTGTTCCCGAACGGGCATGCCGCATTCACGCTGGGTCTGCGGGCGGGAATCGTCGTCGACTCGACGGGTGAGCGGTTCGCAAACGAGATGCTCCCGTATGACCAGATGGGTCGGGCGATGCGCAGCCGGATGGAGCACGGTCAGGGTGATGCATTCTGGTTCATCTTTGACAACCGGTTCGGTGATGACCTGCCCGCCATCTGCATGCCGATGCCCGAGCCGGCGGCGTTCGAGGAGGCCGGACTCTGGCACACGGCCCCAACCGTCGGTGCTCTCGCCGAGAAGCTGGGTCTGGACCCGGTCACGCTGGTCACGGCGGTCGATCGCTTCAACAGTCAGGCTCGCGCCGGGCGTGACGAGGACTTCCGTCGCGGCGAGGACCCGTTCGGTCAGTTCTTTGTGGGCGCCAACTCGGCTGGTCCCTGTCTGCAGCAGTTGGACGGCTCGCGCTTCCACGCGGTGCGCCTGGTGCTCGGCGATCTCGGCACCAAAGGCGGCGCAGTCATCAACATTGACGGTGCAGTGATGCGGGAGGACGGTTCGACCGTTGCAGGGCTGTTCGCCGCGGGGAACTCGTCGGCGTCCATCTCGGGTGCGGCATATCCTGCCCCGGGGGTACCGCTCGGCACGGGCATGGTCATGGCATACCGCGCCGTTGCGGTGATGGCCGGCGCAGTCAACGCTGCTACCGCGACGTCGGAGTAGTGCAGGCCCGGACCGCGGTGGTGCCGTTGTGCCAGCCGCGTCCGGGAACCGCGCAGACGGGACAGAAGTCTCGACTCAGTGCGTGGCGAGGTCCGCCGCCACACAACTTTCCCAGATCTCGCGTGCGGCGACACGAAGTGGCCCAACCAGTTTGCGGTAATCCAACGACATCGCCGGGCCGCAGACCGAGAGCCCACCGAGGTTGCCGTAGATGTGGTCTGGCGGTCCGATGGACACGCCCACGCACCCGATGCCCGGGAATGCTTCACCGCGATCGAAGGCGGCACCGCGATCACGGATCAGACCGAGTTCGTCGTCGAGTTGCCGACGCGAGGTGATGCTCTGGCTGGTCCGACCGATCGGGCTACCGTCCTCGTTGAGGCGTAGATCGCTCCACAATGCGGTTCGCTGGGCTCCTTCGGCGTGCGCGAGCATCACTTTGCCCGCGGCTGTGAGGTGTATCGGTATGCGCTGCCCAACCGCCGAAGGTGTTGCGCCCGAAGCGCGGCCGTTGACCTTGGCGAGATAGATGGTCTCTCCGCCGACCGGGCCCGCGAGCTGGATGGTGAACCCGGTGCGCTGAGCAAAGGTGTGCATCAGGGGCCGGGCACGCTGCAGAAGCCGGTTCTGGTTGAGCGCAGCCTGACCCATTTCGTAGGCCTTGGCGCCGAACTCGTATGTCTGCTCCGGCGTACGCGCCAACCAGCTCTCGGCGGTCAGTTGTTCGAGCAAACGGTGCACGGACGAGCGGGGGAGCCCGGTCCGTGCGGTCACCTGAGCCAGTGTCAGTGGACCGGCTCCGTTGAACGTTTCCAACACCAAAGAGATTCGTCCGACAACCGACACTGGACCACTGCCGGTGCGTATTCTGCTCACTCGATCTCCTGACCTGCTGAATCATCTGTGATGGGGATCACGGTACCGTGTCCGCCGCGCAGCTGAAACCGCATTGGTGGACGGGACGTGTCAGGCCTGACGTCCGGGCGGCGCCTCACGACCATCGAACGGTCGGCTCAGGCCCTGCGCATGTGGCCGTACTGTTCGCGGATTGCCGATCGTGGCACACCCGCGCGATCGATCGTGTTCGAGCCGACGGAACCCGACAAGCCGGACTTCGGCTATCGCGCAAGCCAGTTCATCACAGTACGGGCACCTGTGTCCTCTGAGCTCGGGGGATGTGCACCAGACCAGCAACGAGGTTCTTGCCGCCGAAGACATCGCGGACGGCCACATCCTGGCGTGCCAGGCAGAGCCGTTGACCGAACGAATCACGATTGAGTACGGAGATCCCGAAAAATTCTGCTACTGAACATGTTCGGTGACGCAGCGTAGGAATTCGCCCGATCCTCGAAACGTCGGGCCGGGCTCGCAGCACATGGCATCCCATTCTTCGGGAGACGTGCATCACAGGCTCTCAGTTGCTTGGGAAGCTGATCACACCAAGACGCAGAAAGTCATCCCGATCTGCGCCAGCACCGCCGGCACGTAATCAATGCCCGACTCAGGAGGTACCTGTGAGTTCCAGCCCCGACATTGCCGAGGAGATACGCGTCATCGACAAAGGTGCTCCACCCGCGCGGTTTGCCCGCGGATGGCACTGCCTGGGCCTCGTCCGAGATTTCAATGATGGGAAGCCGCATAAGGTTGCTGCCTTCGGAACGGATCTCGTGGTATTTGCCGGCGAGGACGGAAAACTCAACGTGCTCAACGCGTATTGCCCCCATATGGGTGGCAACCTGGCCGAGGGCATGGTGAAGGGGAACACCATCGCCTGCCCATTCCATGACTGGCGATGGCAGGGCAACGGAAAGTGCGCGGCAATCCCGTATGCGCGTCGCGTACCCCCGCTTGCCCGCACAAAGACCTGGCCGACCATGCAGGCCAGCGGGCAGTTGTTCGTGTGGAACGATCCGCAGGGCGGCAAACCGCCGGAGGAACTGGCCATCCCCGAGATCGCGGTGTATGGCGACTCCGGTTGGACGGATTGGGTGTGGAACTCGGTTGATGTCGAGGGTTCGCATTGCCGGGAAATCGTCGACAATGTGGTCGACATGGCACATTTCTTCTACGTGCACTACGGCATTCCGACCCACTTCCAGAACGTCTTCGAAGGGCACACGGCGACACAATTCATGCGGTCGATGCCTCGGGCCGATGCCGTCGGAGTGAGTGATTCAACCAACTATGGTTCCGAGAACCGCTCGGATGCCACATATTTCGGGCCCTCCTACATGATCGATCAGCTCTGGGGTGCTGGTGGGGATCTCACGGGCGAACCCGGCATGTACCTGATCAATTGCCACTACCCGATCACCCCCACATCGTTCCGCTTGCAGTACGGGGTGATTGTGAAGAAGGCGGAGGGGATGGCTGATGAGGCTGCCAACGACATTGCCAACGCCGTTGCCAACGGGATCGCGATCGGATTCGAACAGGATGTCAAGATCTGGAAGTCCAAGTCCCGCATAGATAACCCTCTGCTGTCGGAGGAGGACGGGCCCGTCTACCAGCTCCGCCGTTGGTACGAACAGTTTTACGTCGACGTCGAGGACGTCACACCAGAGATGGTGAATCGCTTCGAGTTTGAGATCGACACCGAGCGTGCCGTGAACAGTTGGCAGGCCGAGGTGGAAGAGAATCTCGCCGCCGGCCGCACGGCCTTCGGTGAGAGTGTGTCCAGCCAGTCCGAACCTGCGGCCAATACCAACGCCTGACAACATACCGGCCGCCCGGTCGGCGGTTCCATCCATCTTGATTCAGGAGTCATCATGACCCACGAAGTGCTTGACAACATCGAAGCGATCGCCGACGAATTGCGCGCGGGCGGAGCCGAAGCGGAGTCCCTTGGCCGCTTGCCCGACGATATGGCGAAGAGCCTGCGCCATGCAGGGATCATCCGCATGTTGCAACGCAAGAAGTACGACGGATTCGAGGCGCATCCGCGGGAGTTCGCCGAGGCGGTGATGCGGACGGCGAGCCTGTACGGCTCGGCCGGTTGGGTCGGTGGAATCGTCGGGGTTCATCCGTGGCAGCTCGCGTTTGCGGATCCGAAGGTGCAAGACGAGGTGCTCGGCGACAACAGCGACACCTGGCAGGCATCGCCGTACATGCCCGGAGGCGTCGCAGTACCTGCTGATGGAGGTTATGTGCTGAACGGCCGCTGGCAGTTCTCTTCGGGCACCGACCACTGCGACTGGATCTTTCTCGGCGCCATGGTGGGTGATGCGAAGGGTGCTCCGATCATGCCCCCGCAGGGTCTGCACGTCATCCTGCCTCGCACCGATTACGAGATCGTGGCCGACTCATGGGATGTCGTCGGACTGCGTGGGACCGGCAGCAAGGACGTGATCGTGAAAGACGCATTCATTCCGAGCTACCGGGTGATGGACGCAGGGAAGGTGATCGACGGAACGGCGGCCAAGGAGTACGGAGCCACCGAGACCCTGTACCGGATGCCGTGGTCAACGATGTTTCCACTGGGGATCACGTCAGCCACCATCGGTATCTGCGAAGGGGTGTTGGCTGCCGGAATCGTGTACCAGCGCAACCGTGTCGGTGCGGCCGGCAACGTGATCAAAGACGATCCCTACGTGTTGCATTCGCTCGGTGAGGCAGCTGCGGAGATCGATGCCGCACGGCAACAGGTGCTGGCGAACGTCGACCGGGTCTGGGACCTGGTCGATGCGGGCAAGGAAATCGACTTCCCGATGCGCGCCGAGATCAGGCGTAATCAGGTTCGTGCGGCGTGGCGTGCTGTCCGTGCGGCGGACGAGATCTTCGACCATGCCGGCGGGAACTCGCTTCGAATGGACAATCCGCTGCAGCGGTTTTGGCGGGACGCGCATGCCGGCCTGCATCACGCGATCCATGTCAGCAGCACGCCCTATCATGCCGCTGCGATGGCCTCGCTGGATGTCGAAGTGCCTGCGGGTCCTCTTCGGGTGATGATCTGAATCCCAATTCGGCCGGCCGCTCACCACACACTTTTTCTTGAAAGGAGTCTCCGATGACTGAGATCAGAGGACTCGGTTATGTCCGGGTCCAGGCGACCGACATCGAGCGTTGGCGCACTTTGGCTTTCGATGTTCTCGGCTTTGCGCCGGGTTCGGGTGTTGAAACCGACGCCCTGCACTTCCGGATGGACGAGCGGGCTTCCCGGCTCACGGTCGAACCAGGCGATGTCGACCGGGTCACGGCAGTGGGATGGGAGGTGCGTGACGGGCAGGCGTTGCGACGATTGGCAGCCACTTTGGACGATGCCGGTGTCGAATACCATTTGATGCCACAAGAGTTGGCTGATGCGCGCCGCGTAGAGAGTGGCCTGTGCCTGACAGATCCGGGTGGAACTCCCCTCGAGTTCTTCTACGGAGCAGTGCTCGACCACAGCCCAGTTGTGACGAAATATTCGCAGACGTTCATCACCGGTGCCCAGGGTCTCGGCCACGTGGTGATGCCGACGGCGAACTTCGACGAATCGTTCCGGTTCTATACAGAAACACTGGGGTTCTTGTCCCGCGGCGCGTTTCGAATGTCCCCGGTGGGAGTCAATCCTCCGATGCGCATCCGGTTCATGGGAGTCAATCAGCGCCACCACAGTCTCGCACTGATGCCGGCGATGGAAGGTCGAGACCCGGGAGTGATTCACGTGATGGTCGAGGTCGACTCGCTCGATGCGGTCGGCCGCGCCTATGACGAGGTGGTGAAGCATGATTTCCCGGTCTCTTCGACGCTCGGGCGGCACACCAACGACAAGATGATCTCCTTCTATGTCCGGGTGCCGGGCGGTTGGGATATCGAATACGGCACCGAGGGCATGTTGGTCGACGAGTCGTACTACACCGCTGAGGAAATCACCAAAGACAGCTATTGGGGTCACGAGTGGTTGTGGGCCAAAGAGATCGCCGCCGCGCAGAAGGCTGCCGGTACCGGAGACGGTGACATTGAACTCGCAGTCGATGACTCCGAGGCGCAGAGGGTTGACGTCAGCTCCTGAGCTGCCTCTGCAGAGTGAATTACTTTGTCTACCTTTTGCACAACGATCGAAGATCTCAACAAGGATGTGAGCGGTGTGACTACCCAGGACAGCGATTACGACGTCGTCGTAGTCGGGGCCGGATTGTCCGGTTTGTACGCGGTCTACAAGCTACGTGAGCTCGGTATGCGGGTGCACGGCTTCGAATCGGCCGAGGGAGTGGGTGGTACCTGGTACCACAATCGTTACCCTGGTGCGCGCTGTGATGTCGAAAGCATCGACTACTCCTACTCGTTCGACGCCGAACTCCAACAAGAGTGGACGTGGACCGAACGGTTCGCGACGCAACCGGAGATTCTGGCCTACCTCGAACATGTTGCCGACCGGCATTCTCTGCGCGGAGCATACGATTTTCTGACCCGCGTCATGTCGGCCGTCTACGACGAGGACAGGCGCTTCTGGATGGTCACCACGGATACTGGAACAACGGTGACCACCCGCTTCTGTATTTTTGCGACCGGAGTGTTGTCAGCGACAAATCTGCCCGACATACCGGGCCGCGATTCGTTCGGCGGCGAGTGCTATCACACAGGCGAGTGGCCGCATCACGAAGTCGATTTCCACGGCAAACGAGTGGGTGTGATCGGCACGGGTTCTTCAGGCATCCAATCGATCCCGGTGATAGCCCAAGAGGCCGATGAGGTTGTGGTCTTCCAAAGAAGTCCGAACTACTCGATCCCGGCCGGTAATCGGCCGCTGACGCAGGAGTTGATCGACGAGATCAAGGCCACCTACCCCGAGCGTCGGCGATTGTCCCGATCGAGCGGTGGCGGAACACCGTTCAACGCCAATCCGCGAGGGGCGCTTGAGGTCGACGAGGCCGAACGCACGAGGATCTACGACGAGTGGTGGCAGCGCGGGGGATACCTGTTTGCCAAGGCGTTCCCGGACCAGACGGCGAACCTGGCAGCCAACGACACCGCGCGTGAGTATGTCGAGGCGAAAATCCGTGAGATGGTCGCTGACCCGGAGATCGCGGATCAGTTGATACCCGACGATCATCCGATCGGTACCAAGCGGATCGTCACCGACGACGGTTATTTCGAGACGTTCAACCGCGACAACGTGACACTCGTGAATCTGCGTCGGACGCCCATCGAGGAGATCATCGAGACCGGTGTTCGGACCTCCAGCTCGATGTACGACCTCGACATGCTCGTCTTCGCGACCGGTTTCGATGCGATGACCGGCGCGTTGGCGCGCATCGATATTCGTGGTCGCGGCGGCAGGACCCTCCAAGAGGACTGGTCGGCCGGTCCGCGCACGTATCTGGGCCTGACCGCCGCCGGCTTTCCGAACATGTTCATTCTCACCGGCCCAGGTAGCCCCAGTGTGTTGGCCAACATGGTGCTGGGTGCGGAGCAGCACGTCGACTGGGTGGCAGGATGCCTGAAGCATCTTGCAGAACACGAGCTCACCACCATCGAGGCGTCCGAACAGGCGGTAGACGGATGGGTTGCTGAATGCAACGCGAAGGCTGCGGGAACCTTGTTCCCGCAAGCGAATTCGTGGTACATGGGTGCGAATATCCCCGGCAAGCCGAGAGTATTTATGCCATATATCGGCGGCTTCGGAAATTACGGCTCTATTTGCGACGAGGTCGCTGGAGCCGGCTACAAGGGATTCGTGCTCACCGGCGCCGCAGACGAGGCGACGCGTTGAGCGCGGCGAAACGCAGACCGGACCTCCATCCGGAAGTCGAAGCGATGCTCGCGGCGTTGGAGTCCGGGTTTCCTGACGTCACTGCGTACTCTCCCGTGGAGGTACGCAAGATCATCGTGTCGCGACGGGCACCGCTGACCCGGCAACCCGATATGAAATCGGTACGCGAACTCGAGATCGCCGGGCCAGGAGGCGCGCTCGAGCTTCGTGTCTATATCCCACATTCTGGCGACGAGGTCGTGAAACCGGTCATCGTGTTCGCTCATGGGGGTGGGTTCGTCTTCTGCGACCTGGACAGCCATGACGAATTGTGTCGATCCATGGCCGAGGCCGTCGGAGCGATCGTGGTGGCGGTCGACTACCGGCTGGCACCGGAGCATCCCGGGCCTGCGGCAATGGAAGACGTGTACGCCGCCGTGCAGTGGGCCGCGGCGAATGTCGCGGGCCTCGGGGGCGATCCGAACCGGCTATTCGTTGTAGGGGACAGCGCCGGGGGCAACCTGGCAGCGACGGTGTGCCTGGCGACCCGCGATCGCGGCGGCGCACCGATCGCCGGTCAGGTGCTCATCTATCCGGTCATCGACGACGACTTCACCACCGAGTCGTACGCGAAGTACGGGGAGGGCTACTACAACACCACCAGCGCCATGCAGTGGTACTGGCAGCAATATGCTCCGCACGGCTCGCACAGTCCGTACGTGGTCCCGACACGGGCGTCGTCACTGGCGGGATTGCCGCCGGCGATCGTCGCTACGGCTGAACTGGACCCGCCCTGCACGTCGGGAGAGAACTATGCGCGACGTCTTTCCGGTGACGGGGTCCCAGTCGTGGCGCATCGATTCGAGGGACTGTTCCACGGCTTCCTAACGTTCCCGAGCCTGTCTCTGACCGCGACGGCGCGCGTCGAACTGTGGAACATGATGAAGACGCTGCTGGGGACTCCACGACGTGCTGGTCGGAGGGAGCTATGACAGAAAAGCTCGCGGGTCGAACAGCTTTGGTGACGGGTAGCAGTCGCGGTATCGGTCGCGGAATCGCCTTACGCCTGGCGGCGGAGGGTGCGACGGTGGTTGTGACGGCTCGATCGTCGGCACCGTCGGCGTCTATTCGCAACGGCGAGCGGCACATCCTTGGTGGTTCCCTGGATGAGACCGTCACGGCGATCGAAGATCGCGGGGGTACGGCCGTCGCGATGCCCGCAGATCTCGAGGACGGGGCTCAGCGGGATCAACTCATCGAGTCTGTGGTCGACCGCTTCGGCGCCATCGACATCCTGGTCAACAATGCCGGCTTCGCCGACTATTCGACCATCGACGAAATGTCCATGGACACCTTCGACCGGACCATCGAGCACTACCTGAAGGTGCCTTTTCGTCTCAGCCAGATCGCCATCCCACATATGCGGAGGCAGGGTGGCGGCTGGATCGTCAACATCGGATCGTCCACCGGTCTCAGTCCTATCAGGCCGTATCGCGAATACAACAAGACCTCCGGCGACGTCATCTACGCAGCGGCAAAGGCCGCGCAGCACAGGCTCACCCAGGGGCTGGCGGCAGAGTTGGTCGACGACGGAATCGCGGTGAATGCGGTAGGTCCATCGACCGCCATCATGACCCCGGGCGCGCAGACCTTGCTGCCGGAGGGCTATGAGACCGAGCCGGTCGAGTACTTGGCACAGACGGTCCTGGAGATGTGCACCGTTCCGGCTGCCGAACGGACCGGACTGGTCGCGTTCAGTCTCCACTATCCATGGGCGTTCGACACCCCGGTGATGTCGCTCGACGGCCGGACCGAACTCCCGCGCAGAGAACCGCCGGCCTGGGCCAACCCGAACATCAAACCAACCGGACTGTAGCCGCTGATGTGCACCACAGCGCACCTCCGACTGACATCGCCATGTGGCGATGGGCGGACGAGACTTCAAGGAGTGAAATGACTTTCGCAGAGGAACGTTATTCTTCCGGTACCGCGGTGGTCACCGGAGCGGCATCCGGAATCGGGGAGGGCCTGGCCAGGCATCTGGCGAGACTGGGGATGACGGTTGTCATCGCCGACCTCAATGCCGATCGGGCGGCGCTGGTTGCAGCAGAGATCGAGGACTCGGGCGGAAGGGCATCATCGTTCGGTGTCGATGTTGGTGACGCCGTGGCCGTGGAAACGATGGCTGCGGACGTGTTCTCGCGCTATGGATCTGTCGAATTGCTCATCAACAACGCCGGCGTGGAGTCGGCCGGACTGCTCTGGGAGATCGAGCCGACCCGCTGGCAGCGTCTCATGCAGACCAATGTCGACGGAATGTTCTTCTGCCTCAGATCTTTTGTGCCCCGGATGATCGAGGTCGGCACAGCGTCCTGTATCGCCAACCTGTCGTCGGTTGGCGGTCTCAATGCGGTTGCCGTGCAGTCGCCGTACATCGTCAGCAAGCATGCGGTCCTGGCAATGACCGAATGCCTGCACCAGGATCTATCCATACTGAATGCACCTATTCAGGTGAGTGCTGTAGTGCCACACTCCATTCGGAGCGAAATTTTCGTGTCGGCGCAGCGGGAGTCACCCACCACGAACCCGATCGCGAATGCGGTTTTCGAAGTGATGCAACGCGACAATGTGGAGAAGGGGCTTGATGCGTTGCTCGCTGCCGAGCACATGATCGAGCAGATCGCCCGCGGCGACTTCTGGATCTTCTCCGATGACCAGTTGTGCGCGGCGGCCATGAAGCGCCGAGGTGATCAACTCCTCGCGTTCCGGCCGCCCGCCGATCCACGATCCATGCTCGACCGCATGGGCGTGCTTCTCCCGAAAGAAGTTTCCTGATGAGTTCAACAGAAGATCTGAAGACACGGGCCCGCCAAGTGGTGGATCTGTTGGTGGTCGGAGCCGGAACCGGCCTGGCGGCCGCCCTCACCGCCCACGAGGAAGGACTTTCCGCACTGGTGGTCGAGAAGTCCCCATACGTCGGTGGTTCGACAGCGCGGTCGGGTGGAGCCTTCTGGATACCCACCAATCCGTTGCTCGCTGCGGAGCAACCGGGTGACGGAGTCGTGGCCGCCGACTACATCAAAGCCGTGGTCGGTGACTCGGCCCCAGCAGATCGCGGCACCGCCTTTCTCGAGAACGGCAGAGCCGCGGTCGAGATGCTCTCGCGCATGACGCCGATGAAATTCATGTGGGCCAAGGGGTATTCGGACTACCATCCCGAACGTCCCGGTGGTTCCGCGATGGGGCGGACGTGCGAGTGCAAACCGTTTGACGCCTCGGTGCTGGGGGCCGAGCGAACGCGGTTGCGGCCGGGATTGCTGGAGGCGCCACTGCCGATGCCGGTCACCGGAGCCGATTACAAGTGGTTGAACCTGATCGCGAGTCGGCCTCGGCAGGGATTGTCGCGAGCCCTCAAGGCTCTGGCACTGGGCGTCGGCGGGATGGCTCTTAAACGGGAATACATGGCGGGTGGTCAGGCTCTGGCCGCCGGGCTGTTTGCGGGCGCGGTCCGGGCGAAGATACCGATCTGGACCGATACCGCGTTGCTGCGACTGATCGTCGATGACGAAGGCCGGGTGAGCGGCGCCGTGGTCAACAGAAATGGCACCGAAACCGAGGTCGTGGCGCGTAGAGGAGTCGTGCTGGCCACCGGCGGTTTCGATCACAATGTGGAGATGCGCAACAAGTTCCAGTCGGAGCGGTTGCAGCCACACGCCAGTCTGGGGGCCACGAGCAACACCGGCGACGGCATCAGGATCGCGCAGGAGGTCGGCGCTGCGATCGGACTGATGGACCAGGCGTGGTGGTTCCCGGCAGTGGCCGCCCTGCCGGGCAGTGAGCCCGCCGTATTGTTGGCCGAGCGTTCGCTGCCGGGATCGTTGATCATCGACCAGACCGGGCGTCGCTTCATCAACGAGGCGAAGGACTACATGTCGTTCGGTCAGCGCGTGCTCGAGCGCGAACACATGGGTGATCCGGTTGAGGACATGTGGCTGATCTTTGATCAGAAGTATCGCAACTCCTACCTATTCGCCGGTGGTATCTTCCCGCGGCAGCCGTTGCCAAAGTCGTGGTACGACAATGGAATCGCTTACCGCGCCGACTCGCCGGCGGAGCTCGCCCGGTCGATAGGGGTGCCAGAGGCAGAGTTTGCGGCAACCATTACGACTGTCAACGCCGACGCGAGGACCGGGGTGGATCACGAGTTCCACCGCGGTGAAAGTGCTTACGACCGTTACTACGGCGATCCGTCGGTCACTCCGAACCCCAATCTTCGTCCGCTGCAGGGACCTCTCTTCGCGGTCCGTATGGTCCTCAGTGACCTCGGTACCTGTGGTGGCGTGAGGGCTGACTCGAACGCTCGGGCGTTGCGCGAAGACGGTAGTGCAATCAGCGGGCTGTACGTGATCGGCAACTCGGCGGCGAACGCGTTCGGTACGACGTATCCGGGCGCCGGCGCGACCATCGGTCAGGGCTTGGTTTACGGATATATCGCAGCTCGAACCGCCGCGTCGGCATGACCCGACTACGCACCGCAGTGCAAGTGGTGAAGTGGTGGTACGGGGACGGGTCCTGGTGTGATCCTCGCATGTTCACCCCCCTTGAAGCACTTCCGCCCAGCGCGATACCGAGCCCGGCGCCGCAGGTGGTCCGATCACTGTTGTACGCGAGGCAGATACGTTGAAAGAACTGTGAGGAGCATCGAGATGACATGTACTGCGGACGGGTCCGGCGATCAAGCGACGATCCATGTCGGTGCGTCCATTCCGGTCGTAACACCTGACGTGATGCGTAGTGTCCTTGGGCATTTCGCAACGGGTGTGGTTGCGATCACCGGTATCGACCCGGAGGGGAACGTGCCAACTGGCCTGGCGGCCAATTCATTCACGTCCGTCTCGCTCGATCCACCGCTGGTCGCGTTCTGTGTGGCGGCCACGAGTAACTCATGGCCGCGGGTGCGAGCGGCCGGGCGCTACACGATCAACATATTGTCGGAACATCAGGAGAGCATCTGCCGGCAACTCGCTGTTCGGGGCCCGGATAAGTTCAAGGGCATCGAATGGACACCGTCGCCCTCGGGTGCGCCGGTGCTCACGGACTCTCTGGCGTGGATCGAGGCAGAACCCGAAGCCGAGTATCCCGCCGGCGACCACACCATCGTGGTATCCAGGGTTCGACACCTGCACGCGGCGGATCATTCACCGCTGGTCTTCTTCAGGGGCAAATATGAACGCGTGGGCACAGGCCTGGCCGGTGATCGGTGATGGCGATGCAACCGCTCGATTGTGAGCTGTGCGGACACCGTTTTCTGGTGGAGAAGTTCAGTGCGGTGCACACGTCGATCCAGTGGACTTCGGACGCGTCCCTGTGCCCTGAGATCGCCAATTCGAACGATGCGATCGGCCAACGCAATCGGTCGTGCGGTGCACTGCGACGCACGATCGACCGAGCCGTGCGCGACGCTGCGTTGTCGGAGTCAACGGTTGAACTCCCGGCCGGTACGCGTATCCCGCGCCTGCACTGATTCGGCTCGGTGGGCGGGCTCAGGGAAACTCACCTGCCACTCATTGGGATCTTTTGGTACAGAGACGGTTCGGCGATGGCACGCTCTGGTTATGAGTACATCGTATGAAACATCCACTGCCCCTGAGCTGTTCGAGATGGAGACCGAGAACGGCATCCTGCGATACCGTGAGATCGGTGAGGGGCCGCCTCTGTTGCTGCTGCACGGTTCCGGCCCGGGGGTTACCGGCTGGCGAAATTTCGGCGCCAACGTACCGACGTTCGCGCAGCATTTCCGCACCCTCGTCCTGGAGTTCCCCGGGTTCGGGGTCAGTGACGATTTCGGTGCACCGCATCCTATGATTTCTGCCCAGGCGGCGGTGAACGCGTTCCTCGACGGTCTCGGTATCGATCGGGTCCGGATCATCGGCAATTCGATGGGCGGGTTTGTGGCAACCGACTTCGCACTGCAGGCGCCCGAGCGGGTCGAGCGACTGGTCACGATTGGTGGCGCCGGCACCGGTATTTTCAGCCCGGCCCCCGGGGAGGGGATCAAGCGGCTCAGCGAATTCGTCGAAGAGCCGAGCAAAGACTTGCTCATCGCGTGGTTGCACTCCATGGTCTACAACCCGGCTTTGGTCACTGCAGAGCTGATCGAGGAACGGTGGCAGCAGGCGACCGATCCGGCGACACTGGAGAATTCGCGGCGAATGTACGGCCGTGCCGCTCTGGCGCGTATGGCTGAAGCAATGCGGAGTACGGAGACCACTCCGAATTGGGCACGATTGGGCCGTCTCGATGTCCCGACCTTGATCACCTGGGGACGGGATGACAGGGTGAGCCCCGTCGACATGGCACTGCTCCCGATGCGACTTCTTCCGCAGGGAGAAATCCACATCTTCCCGAATTGCGGGCACTGGGTGATGATCGAACAGAAGGCGGCGTTCGAAGACGTTGTGTCAGCTTTCCTGAAACGTTGACAGCGGCGCCGGCGCCGCCTCGATGAGCGGCGCCGGTGACTCGCAAAAGCTGTGACACACGCGATGTTTGACGATGTAGTCGGTGCTCTCCGGATCGAAGAAGGGGTCTACGTGTGCCCAGTGGATGGGGTGATACATGTACGGGCCGAGCAGGTCTTCGATCTGCTCGAACTCCTGCTCCCAGACGTGCGTCCACAGGGTGCTGCCCTCGGCGATGGTGACATGACTGAGCTGCCAGGCACGAATCTGACGAATGTGCAGGGGCATCCGTAGTGTCGCAGCTTCGAACCGTTCCAAGGCGAGCTTCGATGCAGAGTCGTCGACGCAGATCAATAAAGACCGGTAGACGCGTGGTGTTCGGGTCGAATCGCGTCGGCCGGACCGATTGTTCTGGTGACCGTCACCTGAGTACTCCACTCCGTCGACGTGGTCGATCAGTGGGCCGGCGGTCACTGCATCGAGTCGGGTGCGAACCGACTGCCAGGCCTGCTCGTGGTCGAACTGTAGGTGGACCAAAACGTCACCGCCGTTGCGGACACCGGGAAGCGTGGCCGACACCAAGTCGGTTGTGGTCGGCATCGAAGTCACGGCGGCCTGGATACTTTCGATCACAGCTGACACCGCGGCTTGGTCCATCGGGTCGACAACGTGAATCAAGCGGGTGATCTTATACATCGCATAGCCCTTCGATGTCGTCTGCGTCGGCTGCCATTGAACGCGTGCGTTCGAAGATCAAGGGATCGACCGTTTTCCACCACTGGGAGGGAACCGGATCGTGTCGCCCGTTGACCGCTGCGCGCCACCACTCCTGCGGTCCGGCCACCGTCCAGGTCACGGTGACGGTGTGGCCCTCGTCCTCGATCCATACCGGTGGGCTCACGAGCACGCGGTCGAGGGTCATCCCGCGGTCGACTGCGCCTGGTGCATACTCGTTGAGGTAGGCGCCGATGAAGTCTTTGGTGCTCCCGGGTCTGGTCACAACGCGGTCGACGATGTAGATGGTTCGGTCGTTCATGAGAGAGACGGTATTGCCTACGCCGTCCATCGCCGTTCGGCTTTCCCAGTGGCCGGGAGATACGTGATTGCCGTCGTTGCGTGGAATCCCTTGTAAGATCGGAGTTTATGTCGGGCGACGAGCAATTTCCGAACCTTCCCGCGACCAGCTGGGCGGTCCTGGGAATGCTGTCCTTCGGTGAGCAGCTCACCGGCAACGACCTCAAGAAATGGGCAGACTGGAGCATCGGGTTCTTCTACTGGAGCCCATCCGTCAGTCAGGTTTACGCGGAGCTGAAGAAGCTCGAAGAACTCGACTTGGTCAGTTCTCAGATGGTGAATGAGGAGGGCGTGCGTGGCCGCCGTGTCTACGGGATCACGGAGACGGGCCTGAGCGCTCTGCGAAGCTGGTCGCGCGACGCGCAGGTCGAGATGCCGGTCCTCAAACACAATGTGATGCTTCGGCTGTGGATGGGGCACCTTCATGAACCCGAACAGCTCAAAGATATCGTCGCGGTCCATATCGAGAACCTCAAAGACATGGCGCGGCGAGCAAATTTGCACGCCGAACACTCGGAGTCGGAGCCGGGCTGGGCATTTTCTGAGATGAGCCTGCGGTGGTCGAAGCGGTACTACGAAGCCGAAATCGCGCTCGCCGAAGAGCTTTTGGATGACATCGACGAGGCAGCTGCCAAATACCGGCTCGCTGCAAATCTGGATGGCGATGGAATGCCAATCCCTCGTCGACCGGGAATCTGGCGCACGGTCGGCGAGGGAGACGGCGAGGGCACGGAGCGCTGAACTTCGGCCGGCCGAGCGACGCCGATATCAGTCCTCGGCCAGGACGCTGGCCGCGGTGGGGAGCGAACGCAGTAGGTTTCGTCGCTGCAAGGTCGGGGTGACCCGGACGCCGACGGACATACTGCGCCATATTGCGTGCGTGGTGAGTTGCACCGGCGTGATCATCCGGCTGTCGAAAGCCATTGCGCGCATGGGTCCACAGATCGACACCGCAGTGGTTGCTTCGCCCACTGGCCCTATCGGAGAAGCGATACAACCGAAGCCGGTCAGTGCGCCGCTGCGCTCGGTGGCGATTCCGCGTTCGCGGATCAAGTCGTCGCCGGGTTCGTTCCGACCTCCGTACGCCAGCAATGCCTTGCCGAGGGCAGAGCGCACGGCCGGAAGGCGGCCGCCGACTCGGGTCGGGACCTGAGCCGCCAGCCGGCCTCCGATCTTCTCGAGATAGACCACGTCGTCACCGTCGAGAACGGCAAGATGCACGACCATCCCGGTGGTGCGGTAAAGCTGTTGCAGATGCTCCGCCGACGCTGCATGTACACGGTCCTGGTGCACGGCCAGTGACCCCAGTTCGACCAAACGGATGCCGAGGCTGTAGTCCCGCCCCTGGCGTCGCAACCAACGTAGCTGGACGAGCCGATCGAGCATCCGGTGAGCGGACGAGCGGGGGAGTCCGGTGCGAAGCACCACCTCCACGAGGCTCAGGTTGTCCCTGCCATCGAATGCGTCGAGTACCAGCGACAACCGGTCGAGGATGGCGGTGGGAGCCGATTGGCTTTCCTCGGACAAGTCCTGGGTGACAGTCACAACATCACTCCTGTTCGCTCATATACGTCACTGACATGGCTATTTCTATTAGTAATATGCCATAGCAGCGCGCTTTTGTGAAGCAGATCACCGCTGTGGCGACGGCGATGATCGCGAACTGTTGCACTAGGGGGCGGCGAGTGGGCAATTGGTCCCGGTGAAGATGCTGGCCGCGCACAAGTTGCAATGGATGCATAGCGAGCGCGTCGTCGCGTCCTTCTGAATGCGATTGATCAGATCGGGCTCGCGGAGCAAGGCCCGTGCCATCGCCACGAATTCGAAGCCGTCACTCATCGCGGTATTGATGGCGTCGAGGTCGGTGATTCCGCCTAGAAGGACGATCGGGAGATCGAGCTGTTCGCGGAACTGCCGTGCATACTCGCGAAAGTACATCCGCTCGTAGGGGTAGTGCTTGAAAACTGATCTGCCGACCACCTTTACGCCGAGCTTGAAGATGCCCTTTTGTGTATCTGCCATCGCCTGCAACGGCACGTCTCCGCGGAACAGGTACATCATGTTCAGAAGTGACGAACCTCCCGTCAGTTCCACGGCGTCGAGATGCCCGTCCTCTTCGATCATGCGGGCGAAACGCAATGACTCGTCGAGCCATAACCCTCCAGGAACCCCATCGGCCATGTTCATCTTTGCCAGGACTGCGATTTCACCGTCAGCCGCCTCGGCAACAGCCTCCAGAATGCGTCGCGGGAACTCGGCTCGGTTCGCGAGCGACCCACCCCAGGAGTCCTTGCGTTTGTTGATCTTTGGACTGAGGAACGAACTCGCCAGATAGTTGTGGCCCAGATGTACCTCGACGGCGTCGAAGCCCACGTCGCGGGCGTAACGGGTGGCCTGACCATGGTCTGCGATGACCCTGCGGATGTCGTCTTCGGTCGCGGCGTGATCGAAGCCCATGGCCAATGAGTTGAAGCGCGTCGACGGAGCCAGAGATGGTGAACCATTCGAGCGGGCATTTGCCACCGGACCTGCGTGCCCGATCTGGGCGGAGACCTTTGCGCCGGTGGCATGCACGGCGTCGGTCAAACGACGTAGCCCGCTCAATGCTTCAGGGCGCCAATAAACTTGGTCTCGCTCGGTGCGGCCTTCCGGGGACACCGCAAGGTATGCCACGGTGGTCATTCCGACGCCCCCTTTGCCGACGGCGACGTGGAAGTCGATCAGATCGTCGGTGACGAGGGCACCAGTGGTGACCCCTTCAAAAGTCGCGGATTTGATGATGCGATTTCGTAACTCGATCGGACCGAGTTTCGCCGGCGTGAGCGGATCGGGAATCGCGGACAGATCCGCGCGTGTCTCGATGGATGTCATGAAAATGAACTCCTTCTTCTTGGGCTGTGGCGCAAAGGATTCGGGGAATGTGGTAGGCGACAACTCGCCTGATCAGCGCGTCCTGGACGCGGGTGTGGTGGGTATGCGGATATCCATCCAGCCGAGCATGGCGTCGACCGCATCGGCCGGATCGCCGTCGGCGCCGTCATTTGTCCACTCGAGCAGCGCTGAGAACGTCGCGGCCTGGTAGGCGTTGGCGAGGGCGCGGCACGTCGAAACCTGAGCGGAAGGGATACGGCGATGGATGAAGACTGTGAGCTCGTCGATCCACGGTTTGTATGCGGCGGGCGCCATGGCAACAAGCTCGGGTTCGGCGGAGATGAGCCGAAGCCAATCGGTTCCGATGCGCCGGATGCGGGGGTGGTGGGACACCGAGTGGGCCACCGACGTCCGAATGGCATCGCCGATCGGTAGTGAGTGGGAAACGGAGTTCAGCGCCTCGCGGAGACGTTCGGTGGCCGGAGCGACACCGAGCCAAGCGATTTCGGCTTTGGAGGCGAAATGACGTGAGAGGGTTCTGCTGCTGATGTCGGTGACGGCTGCCAGGTCTGCCCAGCTCGTACTGGCGTATCCCCGCTCGCTCCAGAGCTTCAGTGCTTTTTCCGCTATGACGGCGGCGTCGATCACCGACGGTCGACCCCTGTTGCTGTTGCGGGGTGATCGGGTCTGGCGCAGCCCTGGCATGTGACCAGGACAACATTTTTGTCTTAGTCTGTCAAAAAGTCGATGACCTCAGTTGTCGCACGATGCAGGGAGTGGCAATGGGTGTGTATGTGGTGACCGGCTCGGCCTCAGGGATGGGACAAGCGGTGGTCGATGAGCTCCGCGCCGACGGTCACACTGTGATCGGGGTCGATGTCGGGGAAGCTGAGATCCGGGTCGACCTGTCGACCGCGGCCGGGAGGCAAGAGGCTGTGGAGCGGGTTCTGGCCGTGGCCGATGGCCGACTCGACGGCGCCGTTCTCGCGGCGGGGATCGGGCCGACTCCGGGAAAGGGGCGCGCGCGAGTCATCTACGAGGTGAATTATCTCGGAGTTGTGGAATTGCTGGAGGGCTGGCGCGACGCCCTGGCCCGTGCGCAGACCGCGAAAGTGGTGGTGTTCGGTAGCAATTCGACGACAACAACACCGGCTGTTCCGCGGCGCGCCATCCGGGCTCTGCTTGTCTCAGATCTGGACCGTGCCGAACGGGCCGTGGCGATCTTCGGCAAGGCGGCACCGTCGATCGCGTACGCCGCCTCGAAAACCGCGGTGAGTCGGTGGGCGCGCCGCGCGGCGGTCACACCGGAATGGGCTGGAGCCGGCATCAGACTCAACGTCCTGGCGCCAGGGGCGATTGCCACACCCCTGCTCCAGCGCCAATTGGCAACCCCTTCGGAAGCCAAAGCGATTCGCAGCTTTCCAATCCCCGTCGGTGGATTCGGTGAGCCGAAGGAGCTGGCCCGTTGGGTGGTGTTCATGTTGTCGGATGCCGCGAATTTTCTCTGCGGGAGCGTGATTTTCGTCGACGGCGGTTCGGATGCCTACTTCCGTGCCGATAGTTGGCCCAAACCGGTACCTGTCGGCCAAATCTTCAGCTACGCGAGGCGATTTCGGGGTCATACCGGGCGAAACCGGATCCTGTAGGAGTCGTTCTCCCAGTGACCGGGAGCACCTATGAGTGCATCGGCAGGCCATCCGCTCATAATCGACCGCTGCCATCTACACGTGATGCGCATCACGGGAAACGACCCGCTGCGGCGACTGCCGCAATCATGCGGGTGGTATTTGCAAAGGAGTCCTGTGTCATGAAACTCGGAAACCGAAATCTTCAACGACGAACCTTCGCCGGCGCGGTTGCGTTGCTATCCATCGCAGCGCTCGGTGCCACGGCCTGTAGCAGCGATGATGCGAGCGGGAGCAATGTTGCCGCCGCGTCGACGACGTCGTTGCCCAGTAACCCGGCCGAAGGCTCGGCGGTGAAGATCGGATTCGTCTCCACGGAGGGCGGTGCAGTTGTATCTCTGCCCGAGGTGCGCCAGGCGGCCGAAGCTGCTGTGGAGTATGTGAACAACAACGGCGGTGGCCTCGCCGGCCACCAGGTCGAATTGGTGGTGTGCAAGCAGCAGGAGGATCCGACGTCGGCGACCAACTGCGCCAATCAATTTGTGGAGAAGAAGGTCGCCGCAGTGTTGTCCGGCGGCACATCTCAGGGACCGGCGATCGTACCGATCGTCACTGGTGCAGGAATCCCGTACGTGACGTTGAATGGGGTGTCTGCAGCCGAACTGACGTCGCCAGACGTCGCTGCACTGGGTGCGGGTCTACCTGGGACGATCTCCGCCATGGCGGCCGCCGCCAAGGATCAAGGCATGAAGAGTTTCACCATCTTCGCCAGTGACGGTGGAGGACTGGGCGCAATCATCGGCGCGATGGGTAATCCGATCTTCAAAGCTGCGGGCGTCGGACTGAATGTTGTCCCGATTGCGCTCGGTGTCCCCGATCCCACCCCGCTCGTCACCGCCGGTCTCAGCGAAAAGCCCGATGGTGTGAGTATTGTCGCCGACGCCGCGACCTGTTCGTCGGTGCTCAAGGCCATCCAGACGTCGGACCCAACGGTCAAGAAGGTCCTGCTCCCCACCTGCTTGGAGCCTGATGTGATCAAGGTCGTCGGCATCGACGCGCTCAAGGGCAATATGGGAATCACCGCCACCGACTACCTGTCGGATCGTCCGGATTCGGTGCTGTACCGCTCGATCCTGACCCAATACGCACCTGATCTGTCAGTCACGGGCTCCGGAGCGCTCGGCTACCAAACCGTGATGGCGGTCATCGCCGCCACGAACGGCATCACCGGTGACGTCACCGCCGCCACCATCAAAGAGGCGCTCAAGTCGGCGCAGAACGTCGAAATGCCCGCTGGCGGCGGAATCACCTTCACCTGCAACGGAACTGCATTCCCGCAAATGCCCTCGATCTGCTCCAACCAGATGCTGCTGGGTGAAATCAACGATGACGGTGTTCCGGTCAACCCCACGGTGACCGGCTAAATCGACACATCCTTTTTGCGAGAGAGAACATCATGACTGACCATCTTGCGTACCTGGCGCTCGGGTTGGGTAACGGCGCCGTATATGCCGCCATCGGCCTTGCGCTCGTCATGACCTTCAAGAGTTCGGGGGTCGTCAACTTCGCTACCGGCGCGGTTGCTCTGTATACCGCCTATACCTACGCGCTGTTGCGCACAGGTGAGCTGATGGTCCCGATACCGGGGCTCCCCAAGACGATCGACTTCGGTCGACCTCTTGGGGTGGCCCCGGCCATGGCGATCTCTCTGGTGATCGCTGCAGCGCTGGGAATCTTGTTCTACGCAGCGATCTTCCGGCCGATGCGCAATGCCTCCACCGTGGCGAAGGCGGTCGCTTCGATCGGCTTGATGATCGTTCTCCAAGCGCTCATCGCGCAGCGGGCGGGAACCGGATTGGTGGCAGTCGAACCGATTTTTGCGCTCGACACGATTTCGATCGGCGACAGCACCATCCCCACCGATCGGATCTGGCTGGCCTTGGCAATCGTTGCCCTGGCCGTGATTGCCACTCTCGTGTTCCGGTACACCAGGTTCGGTGTTTCGACCGAGGCCGCAGCCGAATCAGAGAAGGGCGCCTACCTGACCGGACTGTCGCCGGACAAGATTGCCTTCAGCAACTGGGCATTGTCTTCGGCCGTCGCGGGCCTTGGCGGCATCCTGATCGCGCCGATTGTCGCGCTGAATCCCGTCGCCTACTCGATGTTCATCGTCCCGGCTTTGGCGGCGACACTGGTCGGGAACTTCTCGTCCATCTGGTTGACTGTGATCGCGGGCATCGCGATCGGGTCCCTCCAGGCAGAGGCGACCAATCTCCAGGCGACACTCGACTGGTTGCCCAAAACTGGTGTTTCCGAGGGGATCTCGTTGATCCTGATCGTCGGATTCCTGGTGGTCAAAGGAAGGCCGCTGCCGGATCGAGGAAGCGTTGTACGGCAAGCGCTGGGTCGGGCAATGCGCCCCGACCACCTACTCATCCCTACCGTGGCTGCCCTCGCGGTGGCGGTGATCGCACTGTTTGCGACCTCGGGCAGTTGGCGGGCAGCAGTCATCACCAGCATCATCTTCGGGATCTTGGGGCTCTCCCAGGTCGTGGTGACGGGATACGCCGGCCAGGTCTCACTGGCACAACTCACGCTCGCCGGAGCGTCGGCATACTCTCTCAGCAACCTCACGTCCGACCTAGGTGTGCCTTTCCCGATCGCCCCGATTCTCGCCGCTGCATGTGCGACTGTGATCGGCGTGGTGGTCGGACTTCCGGCACTCCGTGTCCGAGGTTTGCCGCTGACCGTCGTCACGTTGGCGCTGGCGGTCTTCCTCGAAGCGTTCTGGTTCCGTAATCCCTCACTCAATGGCGGAGTGAACGGCGCACCCATCGATCCGCCAAAGCTTTTCGGTATCGACTTCGCGATCGGTGCGGGCGAAAACTATCCACGCATCCCATTCGGGCTGATGTGTCTGGCTGTGCTGACCGCCGTTGCGTTGGCCGTGGCCTGGCTACGACGCAGCAGCCTGGGCACCGACATGCTCGCAGTCCGTGCCAATGAGCGTTCCGCCGCCGCCACCGGGATCAACGTTTCAAGGACCAAGTTGATCGCCTTCGCGATCGGTGCGTTTATCGCCGGCCTCGCGGGTGCGATGATGGGCTACCAGCAGACGTTGGCCACACCTGAACCATTCATGGTGTTCGTCGGCATCACCCTGTTCGCGGTTATGTACGTCGCCGGAATTTCGTCCATTACCGGCGGGATACTCGCCGGCATCATGGCACCCGGCGGCCTTCTGTACCTTTTCGTCGATCGATTCCTGAACATCGGTGACTATTACGCGGTAATCAGTGGGCTCTTGCTCATCATCACTGTCATGCTCAATCCCGACGGGATCGCGAGCACCCTGCCGAGGCTTCCGCTGCCGACGCTCGGTAGGAGAAGCAAGACTGAAGACGTTGTCGCACAGGAGATCAGCACCACCGATCTGGCCGCAGCCGCGCCTGTTGGCGGGGAACCGTTGCTGGTGATCGATGACGTCACCGTGCGCTACGGTGCGGTCACCGCCGCATCGGAGGTCTCCTTCGAGGTTCGTCGCGGCGAGATCGTCGGTCTGATCGGACCCAATGGTGCAGGTAAGACGACCCTCATCGATGCAATCACCGGGTTCGCGCCGGCGACGGGCTCCATGCGTCTGGGAGATATCGACCTCGGGGGCAGACCGCCGCACGCTCGCAGCAGGGCCGGATTGGGGCGCAGTTTCCAGGACGTCGAGCTCTATGACGACCTGACGGTGGCGGAAAACGTCACTGTGGGTGCGACGCGGTCGCAATCTTCGTTGGGCGCGGGGGAGCGGGTCCACAGAGTGCTGCATCTTCTCGGGCTGTCCGAACTGGGCGCTGCCGAGGTTGCATCGCTGTCACAGGGACAGCGGCAATTGGTATCTGTGGCACGGGTTCTCGCCGCCGAACCTGTGGTGGCACTGCTCGATGAACCGGCCGCCGGACTGGACAACAATGAAAGCCGTTGGCTCGGTGACAAATTGCGGGCGGCGCGTGATGCGGGTACGTCTATTCTGCTGGTGGACCACGATATGGACCTGGTGCTCACCATCTGCGATCGGGTTGTGGTCTTGGACCTCGGTCGGGTGATCGCTGACGGGCCGCCGAGCGCGATCCGCACAGATCCGGAAGTGCTCCGTGCCTACCTGGGGGTTCCCTCCGATGAGGACGTCGGCACCGATGTGGTGGCCGACAAACTCGCGCCAACGAGTCCCGTACTCACATCACAGGAGACATCGTCATGATTGCACTGGAATGTCGTGCGCTCACCACCGGCTACACGAAGCAGCGGCCCTGTGTCCGCGCAGTAGATCTGACGGTGAAGGCGGGAGAGATCACCTGCCTGCTCGGTCCGAACGGTGCCGGAAAAACCACGTTGTTGATGGCACTCGCGGGCCTGCTGCCGCGGTTTGATGGTGAGGTTCTGGTCGGCGACCACGCCGTCCGTGGCGGTAACCCGCGTGACGCTGTCCGGTCCGGATTGGTACTCGTGGCGGATGACCGCGCGCTGTTCCGAAGTCTCAGCACGGAACAGAACCTGCGGTTGGCTGTGCCCGAGCGTTCCCGGCGGGCCGGCGGGATACGCGAAGTCATCGAGCATTTTCCCTCGCTGGAGAAGCGTTTGAAGGTCGATGCCGGTCGATTGTCGGGTGGCGAGCAACAGATGCTGGCCATTGGCCGCGCAATCCTCCAACGTCCGAAGGTGCTGCTCATCGACGAGTTGAGCATGGGCCTGGCGCCAGTAATCGTCAACGAAATCCTCTCGGTATTAAGAGATTTTGCTACAAACGACGACATGGCGGTGGTGCTGGTGGAGCAACACGTACACCTGGCGCTGCGCGCAGCAGACCGGGCCGCGGTGCTGGTGCACGGCAGCATTGTGCTGGATGATTCCGCCGAATCCCTCCGGTCTGATCCTCGACGGATCGAGGCCGCCTATCTGGGGGAGACCGTTACCACGGTCGCACGATAGCGCGACGTCAAACGATTGCCGGGTCGGTGAGTTCTTGAACTCATCGACCCGGCAATGTTGTGTTCGCGGGTCCCGAAAGCGGTTACAGGTCAGCGGTCTGCGGGCACGGCATGGGGCATCGCGGTCTCATACCAGTGGCGTTCGGCGTCGTTGAGGGTCCCCAATTCCAGTGCGCGCCTGCCCCAGCCCTCGATGAGCCCGATGAACTCCGCCGGATCATAGATGTCTTCCTCCGACGAGAACTTCCCGTCGCCCGCATATGTCAGGATGCTGATGTTGTCCGAACCCATCGCTGAACCGTCGCCCGGATCTCGCATCAAGTTGTTCAGTTTCACCACGATGACCCCGTTGACATCGTCGATGAGATGCCAATAGTCGGGGAATGACGTCATCGCCGACCCGGGGAACTGGGCCAGCGTGGGTTCGACCCAGGCCCAGATGGCGTCGTGTCCGGTCAAAACACCCACCATCTGCTCGTGGTAGGTGGCATCGGGTGTGAACAGGTCGACGAACTCGCGCCAACTGCCTTGTCCCGAAGCTGCTCGAGTGACGGTGGCGCGCCAATGCTGAAATGCTGATTCCAATTCGGTTCTGTCCCACGATGTTGTCATGCTCGGACGCTAGTCATCCGGAAGGTCCGCGGTACCGGACGATAACCGGTCAGTGGGAGAACTGCGGATTTCAATCATCCTGTTCAACAGCGTGATTCGATCTCTCCCGTTGCGTGGGACGACGTTCAAGACCTGCGTCGCAGTCAATTTACCGTGGTGCTAGTCATGCTCACCATTCGGTGGGTTTCGTCTGGATACAAAATAGGAGCGCTCCATGACAGCCACGCTCGAACGGCACCCGATGACCCCGGTGGCGCCGCCGTCGATGATCCAGGATTTCTATACACCGGACGAGATTGCGACCCTCACGTCGGTCATTCGGGACAACGCGCCCTGGCGGTTGATCCTTGCCCATCACTTCGCGTCCACCGAGGAGTACCTTGCCGTGTCAGGCGGCAACAACCGTCGATCAGATGCCCGGTTGTCCGATTTCGTGGCGCCGGTCTTCCGTGGATTCCTCGGCAATGACGGAGTGGTCCTCTATCCGGAGCTGAATGACATCTATTTCGGCCGTAAGCTGCTGGACACGGCAAAACAGTTGCACGGCGCCAAGTACGGGATGGCACACGACCTTCTGTTCAACATGTGCGGCCCGTCGCACAGCTTCGATGCCGGCCACTTCGACACCGGGAGCTTCCGCGGAATCGGATTGCACAATGCACCGCTCTGGCTGCTGGCGGTGATGTTCAAGTCGGGGCTGTTCGACGCCTGGGAGGTCAAGACTGCGCAGGTGATCACTTACTTCTACAACTCTGACGTCGACGGTGGATTCACCTACTGGCCCAAAGGGCCCGACCGGTCACCAGAACGCTTCGCCGCACCGTTCTGGAATACAGCGATACTGACCGATAATTCGCGCATGTACCACCGTCGTGAATCCAGCGGTCCCCGAGATCGGCGCGATCTACCGGGTTTGGACCTGTCGTCGACACTGCACAGCGTCGGTGATGACGAGTGGTCGATTCGCAACGGCGATACAGAGATCAGCCATGTGAAAAACGCCGACATGAGGATGCTCGTGCACTACACCGCATTGCTTTTCGATGATCTGGCGGACGTCAAACGCTACCAAGATCACACAGATGACCTCACCATGGAGAAGGCCTTCGGGATGCTCATCGCAGACCTGCGAGCGAAGGGTGTCACGGTTCCCGAACCGAGCGAGCCCGGTACCGACACAGCGTTCATCGCGCAACTCACCGATTTCTACAAGATGGCTCCCCGTTCCTACCCTGCGGAGGCGCCGTTGGAAGTGCGCAGCTGACCGCACGAGCAAAGAACCATCCCGGACGAGCGTCCGGGATGGTTCTTTTTGGTCGTGTGGCTTCTGAGCGTGTAGTTCCCGTCGGTGATCAGACTTTGAGTGCCGCCGCGGCCTTGCCGGCGCGTCGACCGAAGAAGCTACCGTCTCCCAAGCTCGCGCCGCTGGCATAACCGCCGGCACACACTCCGGATGTACAGCGGCCGGCGGCGTACAGTCCGGGTATCGGTTCTCCGCTGACGTGGAGGACCTCGGCATCAACCGTCGTCTTGAGCCCGCCCAGGGTGAATCCACCCACCATGCCGCGCAGGTCATACGCGGCGATGGGCGTTGTCAGCGGTTTGACCCATTCACTCTTTTTGGAGAAGAACGGGTCCGACGACGTGGCCGCCGCATGACGATTGAACAATTCGATCGTCGAGGTCAGGCCGCCGGTGGGAAACCCCATTTCGCTTTCGAGTTCTTCGACGGTCTCGCATACCCAGGTCGGCGTTCCCCGCATCACCGCACTGGTTGATTCCGTTTGCGTGGCCTCCTCGAATGAGGCCTCGTCGATCACGAGGAATGCATCACCACCTTGGCGGAGAAGGGTTTCTTGCGCAATACGGCCCGGGTAGGTGTCCTCGGCGACGTAACGCTGACCGCGTGCGTTGACGAGAATTCCACGTGCCATCAGTTGAGGGTCACAGAAAATCGCAACCTCTGTTGCATCCATGTGAGAGGTGGCGGCACCCAATGCCTGACTCATTCGGATCGCCTGTCCATCATGGCTTTCGATCGATGCCGCCGGTCTGCCTGCTATCCGCGGTGCATGGTCCTTGAGCATCTCGTCGTTGTAGGCGAAACTTCCGGTCGCCAGAACCACACCGCGGCGGGCGCGGATCGTGAGGTCGGCCCCGTATTGGCGGGCCACCACTCCGGTAACGCGTCCATCGTCATCGATCACGAGAGACTGCGCGCGAGTATCGAATACCGTTCTGACACCGAGCGCTTGTGCGCACTCGATCAGCGGTTTCATGAGCATGTGACCACCGGTCTGTTCCCCCTCGGCCTCGGCTGCTTTTCGGGGAAGATGCCCGCGGGGTGCCGGTGGGATGAGGGCATTGAACGGTGCAGCGTTCTCACCGCCGGAATACATCAGTCCTTCACTGTGAGGGGGCTCCCAACCCGGCTCACCCCAGAACGATTCGTCGAAGACAACCCCGGCATCAATCAACCAGTTGTAGTGGGCGACGCTTTCCTCGCAGTAGATGTCGACTTTGCCCTCATCGACGCCCGGGCCCAAGGCGCTCTTCATGAATGCCTTCATGTTCTCAACCGTGTCGTCGAAACCCAACGCGCGCTGCAACGGTGTGCCGCCGCCCAAGTAGACGAAACCACCGGACATGGCGGCGGCACCGCCGCCGCCACCGAGCCGTTCCAGGACCAGTACGTCAGCACCGGCGCGCGCGGCCTCGATCGCGGCTGCGACTCCAGCTATCCCGAAACCAGCGATCACGACGTCCGCTTCGAGTGACCAAGTCGCCACGGTTGAAGATCTCACTGGCTTGAGGGTCGGATCTACCACGGTGCCTCCTAGTTGCGTGTTTCATCAAAGTAGGTCAATGCGCACCCTTGTGCGCCAGAGGTACTCCCTCTCACCGGGAACAGTTGTGTGTGAAGAGATCTCTCTCCCGCTCTATGGGCACCCCGGGTTGTCAGGGGTGTGCGGCTCGAACACCATGTGGGATCAGCCAATCAGATGGTTCCCGCCAGTCCCAGGAGTTCCCATGGTTTCCGGTCTCGAAGAGCGTAGCGTTTCCGCAGTTGCGATCGAACTAGCACAACTCGTGGGTGCCTGGTGGTACCACTACGACGAATGGCATCCTGAAATTCTGCGTGGAATGCTGTCAGATGATGCAACTTTCAGTTCCCGTACCGATAGCGGCGCAACAGAATACGAGGAGTTCGTGCGAGCCGACATCGCCGGTGCGGACGCAGTGATGGTGTGGCAGGAGGATCATCGAATCAATAGCCCCTATCCGTTGCGGCATTGTGGCTCCAATGTGCATGTCACGAGTTTTTCCGGTGACGTGGTGGAGTTCGCGTCATACATTTTTGTCACCAAGATCGTCGACGGTAGGCCGTTGTCGTTGTCGACCGGAACTGCCTGTGGCGCAGTGCGAATCACCGACCGCGGACTGTTGATGCACCGGCTTGACGTCGTTCTCGACACGACAGATTCGGTGCCCTTGGCGGAACGCGCGAATGCTGGCAGGGCGTGATGGTGGCCGACCGTCACGCGGCTTTCCAACTGCCAGAGGTCGGAATGGGTCGTATGAGGAGCAATTGGGCGCTGTCCAACGGCGCTGTCCGAGCAGGGTGTCGGCTGACAAAGTGAGGCATGGACGATGAGGATCGCTGGAAAGGTGTTTGCGCTGACCGGAGCTGGAAATGGCATAGGCCGTCAGGTTGCACTCGAACTACTCGCACGGGGCGCTCGAGTTGCTCTGATCGACCGGGATCAGGCCGCATTGAACCAGACCCGGGAACTGTCGGGTCCGGACAGCGCGCGGGTGTCGACACACGTGGCCGATGTCAGCGATCCCGAAGTGGTCGACGACCTACCTGCGCAGGTGATCGCGGAACACGGTCAGGTTGACGGGCTCCTCAACGTCGCGGGGATCATTCATCGTTTTGTTCCGTCGGTAGAACTCGAGCGGCATGAGATCCGTCGGATTGTTGATGTCAATTTCTGGGGAACCGTACACACGACCCTCGCGTTCCTCCCGGAGCTGCGGAAGCGGCCTGAGGCCGCCATCATCAATATCTCGAGCCTTTCCGCTCTCGTTGCCTTCGCGGGCCAGACGTTCTACAGCGCAACGAAGGCGGCAGTGAAGCAGTTCACCGAGGGCCTGTATGAGGAGCTCATCGATTCGAACATCACGGTGACGGCAGTCTTTCCCGGCAATATCAGTACGGATATCAGTGGAAACTCGGGTGTGACGATGATCGATGCGGGCAGCCGAAAGGTTCGGTCGACAACACCGGAGCAGACTGCTCGCGAAATCGTCGACGCCATCGAGAAGGGTAAAGCTCGACTGTTGGTGGGGGCCGATGCGAAGCTGTTGGGAGCGCTGACCCGACTGGCGCCGGTCATGACCATGCGCCTTGTCGCCAAGCAGATGAAGAGCGTGCTGTGAACCCGGCGGGGCTCTGCTGCACTCTCACCGGGACGGATCGATGAGGATTTTTGCGTGGCGCTCGGGATCGCCGAGGTCATTGAATGCCTGTGCGACGCCGTCGAGGCCAACGGTCGCCGTGTGCAGCGGCGACGGGTCGACCTTGCCGGAGGCGATCATGCCCAGCGTTTGGCTGAATTCTGCTGGGTCGTAACCGAAGACGAAGCGCAGGTCGATCTCTTTGCTGAGGGCAACAGCTGGGCGGAACTTGTCGACTTCGGTGCACATTCCGACCACGGTCACCAGCGACCGAAGCGGTGCGTTGGCGATTATGTGATCGATGATTCCGGAGACGCCGGCACATTCGAAGACGACTGGACCGCTCGGAGATTGGCCGAGTCGATCGGCGCCGAAGAAGATCTTCTCCACCGAGGCGAATGGGATCCGGCGCACGGCTTTGGTCATCTTGAGTGCGAAAGCGAGGAGTTCCGGCGTCGAGTTCACCGGGTCCTTGAGCGTGATGGTGTCCCAGGGCGATTGGACCTTGGGGTCGACGACCACATCGGCACCGCACTGGGTGGCGAGCTTCCGCCGGCCGGATGAGAGATCGGATGCGATGACCGTCGTGACGCCTGCAGCCTTGAGCATCAGGATCACCGCCAGGCCGATGGGACCGCAGCCGATGACGACGGCGGGGCGTTTTTTGCTGATTCCCGATCGACGGACCGCATGCCGTGCGACGGTGAGCGGCTCGGTGAACGCGGCCTTGTCGGGCGAGACACCGTCGGGAACGGGGAATGTCAGCGCTTCCTCCACGAGGGTGTATTCGGCATAGCCACCCGCTGCGTGAATGTCGAAGCCCGTCAGATGCATTCCGACCTCGGTGCGAAGGATGGGCAGCGCCGTGACCGTCGTACCCGCAGCCCAACGGCCCCGGGTCTTCGGGCCGTACGACACCACCTCGCCGAGGAACTCGTGACCGAGAATGACTTCCTGGTCCGGAAGGATCGCTGTCGTGTAACCCGATTCGAGCATCAACGCATTCAACTCGGAGGCGTCCTTGGTGGCGTGCAGATCCGATCCGCAGATCCCGGTCCGCAGTACCTTGATCAGGATTTGTCCCGGACCTGGTTCGGGTGTCTTTACCTCGCGAACGCTGAGCTCGCCCTCCGTGCAGACAACGGCCTTCATCGCGTCTATCTCCTATGCATCGATGGAAATTGAGCCCTGCGCGCGAGAGACGCACAGGATCATGTGGTCATCGCGTTCGTAGTCGGTCAGAACATTGTCTCGGTGCTCGACCTGGCCGTCCAGTAGCCGCACCTTGCACGTTCCGCAGAAACCTTGTTGGCAGGAGTAGGCCTGTCCTGGCTTGGTCCGCCGAATCGCCGTCAGAGCGGACTCGTCGGACTTGACTTGTACCTCTACACCCGTGTTCGCGAGCCGGATGGTGAACGCCTCTCCACCGAGAACTGGTGGTGGGCTGAACCGTTCGTAATGCAGTGTGTCGATCTGCGGGTCCGGAATCTGTGCGCGAATGGCGTCGATCATCGGCGCCGGCCCACATGTGTAGAGCGCGGCACCGGTTGGTGCGAGGTCGATGATCTTGCCGGCGTCGGGTGTGCCGTACTCGTCGTCGGGCCAGATGTGGACGTCGTGGTCGCCCACGATCTGGCTGATCTCGTCGAGAAAGGGCATCGACGCTCGGTTTCGGCCGGTGTAGATGAGGACGTACGGGTCGCCTCGACGAGCCACATCGCGCAGCATCGGCAGAATGGGCGTGATCCCGATACCGCCGGCGACGAAGACATACCCGCGGGGAGAGTTGATGAACGGGAACGCGTTACGTGGACCCTTCAGCGTCAATTCCTGCCCGACCTCAATGGTGTGGACCTCCGCCGAACCTCCACCACCACCGCGGGTTTCGTCAATGCGGCGGACCGAGATGCGATAGGTACGTAGATCGTCGGGGTCGCTGTTGAGGCTGTACTGGCGCGTCCGGCCGGTGGGTAGGACGATGTCGACATGGGCGCCGGGATCCCAGGCCGGGAACAGTTGTTCGTCGGTGCGGGTGAACCACAGCGTCCGGACGTCGCTGGTCTCTTCGCTGACGCGCGCAACCCGAACATGTAGATCACGGTCGACGGTGGCCACCGGCGAACGGCCACGGGCCGAACGCTGGGCGGCTTTGGTCCACCATTTCCCGGTCACCGTCTCGAAGAATCGGAAGACGAACGCGTCCGGGATATCGGTTCCCGGCGTGTAGCGAACGGGCTGATCGCCCCTTCCGCGTCGATTCGGTTGGTGTGTAATTGCTCTCATGATGTCTGGGCGTCCGCAAGAGCATCTGCACGCATGGCCGCGGGCGACTTCGCCAGATAGGCGACGGCCTGCGATGTCGAGCCCTCATGGGACGGATGATAGGTCGGCAGGAAATACTTCCAGGATGCCTTCGCGAAGGTACCCAGGCCGGGAACGATGTGACGGACCTCGGCCCACATCAGTTTGACGATGCTGGCACGGGGTCGCTTCGCGGAGGCCGGGATCGTGGGATCGTTCGCCGTCATGAACTTGACGCCGCGCCACCACAGAGAGAACAGCAGGATTCCGCCCACCGCATAGGTGCGGACCCGGCGCCAGTACCGGCCGTCGATGTGCTTGTAGACGTCGTACGCGACGGTGCGATGTTCGACTTCCTCGGCTCCATGCCATCGGAGCAAGTCCAGCATCGTCTCGTTCGATTTGAGCTCGTCGAGCTTGGGGGAGTTGAGGCTCCAATTGCCCAGTACTGCAGTGAGATGCTCGACCCCGGCGACCAATGCGGCACGCTCGATCAGCCATTCTTCCCTGGCCTGGCCCTCGAGGTCACGATCCCCGAGCACCTTGCGGAACATGTCCTCGATTTCCGCGACGTACGGCCTGACATCGAGACCGTTGGCGTTGAAATAGTCCTGCACCCCCTGATGGGAGGCGGCGTGGACGCCTTCCTGCCCGATGAACCCAACGATGTCCTCATGTAGCTGGTCGTCCTGAATCATCGGCAGAATCTCGCTGAACACCTTCACGAACCAGCGCTCACCCTCGGGGAGTAAGAGATGAAGGACGTTGATGTAGTGCGAGGAGAAGCGCTCACCCGGAATCCACTCGAATGGCAAACCGGCCCAATCGAATTTCACGTTGCGGGCGTGCAGTGCGACCTTGCTGGGATCGCCGTGGCGCTGCGATGTCATGGCCATCTCGAATCTCCGTTCTGGTGCTTCACACCGGTGCTGATGAACTCGGTGACGAGGGCTGTGATCAGGGTGGGGTTCTGCTCCACCACCCAGTGGTTGCCTGGGATTTCGCGTATACGCAGGCCGTCCACGAACGGTTTTGGTGCTTCGAGTCCGAGGGGAACGGTGACGTGCGCGTCATCGGTCGGGGCGAGAACCTGCACCGGACACACCGCTCGAGTGGGTCGTGGTGTGAGCAGGTGGCGAAAATTGGCGCGGTACAACTCGATTCCGTTGATCGCGTCGCGCCGGGACCGACGTCCGGACGGGACCTGACGGTCGGTCGGCACGCCGACGTTCTCGGATCGGGAGATCAACTTCTCGACGACACCTCGCCGTACCAGCATTTCGGGGAGGAACGGCAGTTGGAACGCAAAGATGTACCAGGAGTCGGCGAGTTGACGGAGGAAATCGCGTGGATGACGGTGCCCACGGCGCAACCAGGCGCCCGCCATGTCCAGGCTCGGGCCGGAGATGGACGTGAACGACATGAGTCTATCGGCGAATGCTGGATCAGTTGCAGCGGACCAGCTTTGGATCGATCCCCAGTCGTGGGCGATCAGATGGACAGGTGCGTCGGGGCTCGTCAGGGCGATGATGGTCGCGAGATCGTCGCGCAGTTGGGACATCGCATACCCGTCCCGCTTGGCGGGTTGGCCTGATGATCCGGTACCGCGCACGTCGTATGTGACGACGTGGAAGTCGGCGGCCGCCAGAGCGATTGCCGGTTCCCAGACCGAGTGGTCGTCGGGAAACCCATGGACGAATAGTGCCGTGGGCCGGTCGGTGTCGCCGTACTCGTAAATCGCGAGCTTGACGCCGTCGGTGGCGTCGGCGAACTGCGTTGGCTCACCTGGCTGAGTGGCATTGTTGGCGATGAGTGCGGGGGTCCCGTGCATGGTCGGTTCGTTGGTCACTGGATGGCTTCTTTCACTTGTTCGATGGCGTCGTCCGCAAAACCGGCGGCATGTGAAGCGCCCGACGTGAAGCGAAGCTCGGGGTCGTCGATCGGGTCCTTGCCGAGGACGATCCGGTCGCGGTTGAAGTCCTGGGGAGCCTGCCACGGTCCGTGGGCGCCCTGCTTGGGGAACAGGTGCATCGCCCGGTTGATGTAGCCCGCGTCGAATTCGATGAATCGCTTGACCTGCATCGAACTGTCGGAGACGACGGGTACGACGCTGGAGTAACCGTTCTCGCTCATGTGGTCGAGAAGTCGGCAGAACCACTGTGCGACGAGGTCTGCCTTGAGAGTCCATGAGTGGTTGACGTACCCGACGGTGAACGCGAAGTTCGGGAGATCACTGACCATTACGGTCTTGTAGATCACGTGGTCGGGTAGGTCGATGGGCCGGCCGTCGACCGCGAATGCGATCTTTCCGAAGGGCACCATCTTCAGCCCTGTAGCGGTGACGATGATGTCGGCGTCGAGCCGCGTACCTGATTCGAGTTCGATCGCGGATTCGGTGAACCGCACGATCTTGTCGGTGACCACCGCGGCGCGACCCTTCGCGATTGCTTTGAACAGGTCACCGTCGGGGACCATGCACATGCGCTGGTCCCACGGGTCGTATTCCGGATGGAAGTGGGTATCGACGTCGAAGCCCTCGGGGAGCGCGGCAACCGTCATCTTACGGACGAGTACCCGAGCCTGTCGTGGGAATTTCCGGCTGCCCTTGTAGACGAGATTTCCTTTGCGAATGCTGATCTCGCGAGAGATCGAGTAGGCAGTCTTCTCGGGGAGGATCCGTCGGAGTGTGTTCGCGATCGGATCCTTGCGCGGGATGGGGATCACGTACGACGGGGACCGCTGCAGCATTGTGACGTGCTCGGCGTTCTCTGCGATCGACGGCAGAAGTGTGACCGCGGTGGCGCCACTTCCGATGACCACGACTTTCTTGCCCGAGTAATCCAGGTCTTCGGGCCAATGCTGCGGGTGGATGATCTGGCCCCCGAAGTCTTCACGGCCCGCGAACTCCGGCGTGAAACCCTCAGCGGCGTCGTAATAGCCGGCGGCGGAGAACAACATCGACGCGGTCACGTCGACTCGGACTCCGTCGATGGCACGCTCGAGTGTGACCACCCAACGCTGCTCGGGTGTCGAGAAGTCCGCCTGGACAACCTTGAAGCCGAGATGGATGTGGCGTTGTAGACCGTTTTCGCTGACGGTTTCCTGGAGGTAGTCGAGGATTTCGTGGGCGTCGGCGATCGAGTTGTCGCGACGCCACGGCTTGAAGCCGAATCCATATGCCTGCAAATCGGAATCAGAGCGAATCCCGGGGTAGCGGAACAGATCCCACGTGCCGCCGATTGATTCGCGCGCATCGACGATTGCGAAGGTTCGGGCGGGCTGTGAATGCTTGAGGGTGTATCCCATCCCGATCCCGGCCAGGCCGGCGCCGACGACGAGGACGTCGACGTGATCGAATGCGACGCCTGAATCAGGCGCAGGGGCTGTAGGCATGTCAACTCCCGTAGTTGAGCTTCTGTGTGACGTTGCCTACAAGCGTCGCAAGAGGGCGGCGTTATAACTTGTCTTCAGGCGACATAGATTTGCCATTTGACGACAGCGGCTCGTTCCACGGTGCGGCGGAAGGGTCAGTTCGGCGTGCCAACCTAGAGGATCGGATCCTCCGGGCGACTGCCGCGTCGCCGTTTGAGCAGGGCTCGCGGCGACTCGCCGTACCAGCGGCGGCAGGCACGGGTGAAGCTGCTCTGCTCGGCATAGCCCAGGGCCGAGGCGATCTGCGAGGCCTGCAAGCCGGTTGCGGCGAGCTCCCAGGCGCTCGCCCGTCGAACCTCGTCGAGAATTTTCTCGAAGGTGGTGTCTTCGGACGCCAGTTCGCGTTGCAGCGTGCGCTCGTGCAGCGACACCGCTCGGGCCACCTGGTTGAGGCCGGCCTCGCCGACCAGGAGTAAACGCCGCGTGACGTCGCGGACATGCTCGGCCAGTGCTACGCCGGAATGGACCCGGGCCAGGTATTCCTGGGCAAGTGTGAGTGCGGCTTCGTCGCGATCCGCGATGGCACGGGTGAGATGTGCCGGCGACAGGTGAATGGTGTTCTGGCTCTGCCCGAACTCGGCCGGGCAAGCAAACACATCGAAGTAGGACTCCAGTGGTGCGAGCCGTTCATGCTGGAACGTGACCTTTATCGGCCCCACTCTGTCGCCGATCATGACGTTGATGGCGTTCATGGCCAGTGCCTGGTTCTTCTCCACCATCTGGCGCCGGTCGAAGTCGTTGTGGAGGATCGTCGAGTACGAGTAGATCGCCGATCCCGGCGACGTGGTCAGCCGCGCGGTGTCGGCGGGCGCAAGGTTTCCGACGAAACGGCAGAAGTTCGTGATCGCTTCGCCCACCGTCTCGGCATTGCGCAAGATGACGCTCAGCGGTCCCAGCGATGCGATGCTCTGCATGCCACCGAGTCGCAACCCGAAGTCGAGACAATCGAATTCGCGCGCTGCGTGACCAAGTACCGCAGCCGCGTCTTCGTAGCGGACATACCGGTCGAAGTCGCCGACCGCGAGCGGATCGATGCCCCGCGACCGGAGAAGCCTGTCGGCATCCCCGCCGAGTTCGGTGATGAGCTCATCTGCCCGGGAGATCAGCGAACCTCGCGTCAAGACAGCCATGAATGACAGTGTGGGGGGCAGTGTCGTACAAAGACAAGTTCGGTCTGGGTGGTACCCAACTGCCGCTGAACGGTGTTGCACGCTCGTGCTACAACGATCATGTCTCGGCGACGCTGATCGAGCCCTTGAGATCTTCGTTGCACCAGAGGTATTCATCAGGAGGAACATTCATGCCGACGTTTGCCGAGGTCATCAATCCGTTCGATGCGGGGGCAAATTTTGTTGTCCCGGAGTCGTGGACCCAGGGCCGCACGGCGTTCGGAGGCCTCACCGCGGCCTTGGCTGTCGAGGCGGCCCGACAGGCTCACGGCCCGGACCTTCCCCCGCTGCGATCGGCGCAGTTCGCGTTCACCGCGCCGGCTGTCGATTCGGTCCAAATGGCCACTCGCATGGTGCGACAAGGTCGTTCGACCACAAGCATCACGGTGGAATGTACAAGCCAATCTGAGGTCGCATCACTGGCCACGTTGGTGTTCGCACGTCCACGTGCGAGCATTGTCGATCACTCGTCCATTACTCAGCCCGATGTTCCCGGACCCGATGAGTGCCCGCCGTTCGCGGAGGCTTCATCGTTGCGGCCGACGTTTGTCGAAAACTTTGATATCAGGCGCGCCGGAGGAACCACACCCCTGTCGAGGGCCGATCGGCCCGAGTTCATTGCCTGGGCCCGCCATCTGGACGCGACCGACGTCGACCCGCATGTTGCGGTGGTGGCGCTTGCGGACTGCCTCGCTCCCGCGGTCACCACCTCGTTCGTGGAGTGGGCGCCCATCAGCACCATGACCTGGACCCTGCACTTCTGTAGCGACATCGTCGCCGACCCGTCGGGATGGTTCCTCATCAGATCATCGAGTGACTACGCAGCGAACGGCTATTCGTACCAGACGATGGCGGTCTATGACGCGGACAAAACCCTCGTCCTGACCGCGACGCAAACGGTCGCGCTCTACGCCAGACGCCCGGCGCCTCCGGAGAGTTTCTCCGCTTAAGCTGGGGGTCGATGTCGGGAACTTCTCGGCGTCGAAGGAGGGGGGCCGGGTATGGCTGAAGTGAAGACAGTGTCGCGGCGCCCGCGCGCGGATGGTGAGAGGAATCGCGCCCATATCCTGGCGGTCGCGGAGGAGGTGTTCTCGGAGGAGGGGATTTCGGGCTCGATCAACGAGATCGCCAAGCGTGCCGGTGTCGGTGCGGGCACCCTGTATCGACACTTTCCGTCTCGGGATGCGTTGCTTGCTGAGTTGCTTCGCAGTCGTGACGAAGAGCTGGCGGCTCGTCGGGACGCTATCGAGGCTGATGAGTCGGATTCCGCCTCAGCTCTTCAAGAATGGCTCGATGCGGTAGCCCAATGGTCTTCGGCGTTCGAGGGCCTGCCGAATCCGTTGCGCGAGGCGCTGACTCAAGAGACGTCGCCTTTGGCGCTCACCTGTGAAGGGTTTGTCACCACCACTGAGCACTTCCTTGACGCGGCCCAACGGGATGGGGCGGCGCGCGGCGGGGTGCGGGGTCGCGAGTTGTTCCTCGCAGTGCTCGCGATGTCATGGGTCAGTGGTGCCGCCATGGCGGACGAGACGTCGTCGGAGGCGTTGCGGGCGTTGATGCGATCGGGCTGGGCCCGATCTGCAGACACGCGGCAGTAAGCGCGTAGGCGAGGTGTGATTCGACCTGAGCTTGCTAAGCGGAGAACCTATCCGTAACGTCGAGCGCAGCGGAGAGCCTCTCCGGATAGCGAGGTTTGATCGATGGATAAGCCGCAGATGCTGCTGGCCATGCAGTTGGTAGGCGGATACGGCAGCGAACCGGGTGCCTGGCGGTTGCCCGATGTGAACTTGGACAGCCACACCGACATGGACGCCTACGTCCGCTTCGCGCGAAGCGCAGAGCGCGGCAAGATCCAGTTGCTGTTTTTCGCCGATACGCCGGCCTTGGACATCGATCTTGCGCGGCAACCTTTGAATTACGTGCTCGATCCGATTGTGGTGATGACGGCGATAGCGCGGGAGACTTCACGGATCGGATTGGTGGCGACAAGCTCGACGACGTTCACGGAACCGTTCAACCTCGCCAGGCAATACAAGGCGCTCGACGTGATCAGTCGCGGCCGCGTCGGTTGGAATGCGGTGACTACCTCGAGTCCTCAGGCGGCGGCCAACTTCGGTGCCGCTATTCCTCCGCGGCAACAGAAATACGAGCGGGCCCACGAGGTGATTCAGATCGTCGAGTCTTTGTGGGGCAGTTGGCAGAAGGACGCGTTCATCGGTGATGTCGAACGCGGCGTTTACGCCGACCCCGACAAGGTGAGTCCAGTGAATCTGCGGGGCAAGTACGTGGCTGCGCGGGGCCCTCTGGCCATTCCGCCGTCCGAGCAGGGGCAGCCGGTGATCTTTCAGGCCGGTGGTGGGCGGGAGGGGATCGAGTTGGCCGGCATGTACGCGGACGGTGTGTACGCCAACCCTTACACCATCGAGAGTGGGCGTGCGCAACGGCAAGCGCTGCGTGCGTCCGCGGTCGCGGCCGGCCGTGAGGCGGACGATGTGAAGATGTTTGCCGGGTTCATGCCGACCGTCGCCGATTCGAAGGAGGATGCACTGGCGCGGCGTCGTCGTCTGGATGAGTCGATCGATCTCGAACAGCGCGTCGGATACCTGGGAGCAATGTTGGGACTTCGGTTGAGCTACAACGATATTGATCGCCCGGTCTCCGGTGCCATGCTCGCTCGTGCCGTGGCCGACCCTGGCGATCCGCGATCGGAACGGGCGCTCGAGGTAGTCCGAGAAGGCTGGTCGCTGCGAGATGTCATAGCGCACGGCGTGATCGACTATCACCCTGTTGTCGCCGGAACGCCCGAGGATATCGCCGATCACATGCAGGAATGGTTTGAAGCCGGTGCGTGCGATGGCTTCTCGATCGCCGTGGACGGTCTTCACGACGGCGTGAACGCGTTTGTTGATCGGGTTGTGCCGATCCTGCAGGAACGCGGGATCTTTCACTTTGACTACGACGGTCCGACCTTGCGAGACAACCTCAAGGCCGCACCACGCTACGGGCGCGATGCGCGCGTATCGCACTGACCTCCAAGAGAACAGGGCACACATCATGACAACACTGGGAATCATCGGTAGCGGAAACATCGGCACTGCAGTCGCACGGTTGGCGGTCGCCGCCGATATCAACGTAGTGATCGCCAATTCGCGAGGGCCCGAGAGCCTTACAGGTTTGGTCGAGGAGCTGGGACCCCGCGCTGCAGCGGGCACCATCGAGGAAGCCGCGAACGCGGGGGAGGCCGTGCTGCTCAGTATCCCGGCCCACGCCTACAGTGCGTTGCCCAAGGGGTTGTTGAGCGGGAAGACGGTACTCGACACCGGAAACTACTATCCGTCTCGGGACGGCCGCATTGCCGACCTCGACTCGGGAACGGTCAACCAGTATCAGTGGAACCAGCAGCATCTGCCTGATGCATTTCTGGTGAAGGCGTTCAACAACATTCTTGCCCACCACATTCCGCAGCTGGCGCGTCCGTCCGGTGCTTCGGACCGCAGCGCCCTGCCCATTGCCGGAGCTGATTCTGATGCGGTCGCTCTCGCCGCTGGTCTGATCGACCGCCTGGGTTTTGACACCCTCGATGTCGGATCCGTTTCGCAGACGTGGCGTTTTGAGCCGGAAGCGGCCGGTTACACACAGGTCTATCTTGCCGATCCGAATGTGCCGGTCGAAGAGTTCATGACCGCTCCGGCCGCGCCGGTATCGAAGGAGAAGCTCCGCGCGGCACTCGACGCCGCCACACCCGTGGACGTCGCCAACCGCACATTTTAGAAAGATGTAGGAGGTACGAGCCGGTGTCAGCGGCGGATTACGTACCGCTGCCGCCGATGATCACTGAAGGTTTGCCATCCGGATACACCTCGACACGAGGCGTCACTTCACCGATCGCGCCGTCCCACGCCCTGAGCGATTTCGTTGAGGCGGCGACGGGCGCTGTCGGGAGCCAGTGGTTCGGTATTGAGCCCGGCACCTGTGCGCATACCGGATAACACCTCCTCGAGTGCGTCCCGCGCGGTGAATCGTGTGTTCCAATCGAGTTCGCCGCGAGCGCGGTCGCAGTTCATCAGAGGTATACGCAACACGGTGTCGAACAAGCCTGGCGAAGCTGGCACAAGATGGGCATGCCATCCGGCCCAGATCCCGGCACGAAGCACACTCGCAGGGACCGGGACTACCCGGGCGCCGAGCATATCGGCGAGAAAGCGTCCATCGACGACCTCGTCGGTACATACGTTGAATGCACCGCTGACCGGTCGGACAACGGCTTCGGCAAATGCCTCTGCGACGTCGGAGCTATGGAGTACTTGAAACGCCAGGCCCGGTGTCTGCGGCACCGCGGGTATCAACGAATCTCGGATCAATCGCCGGGGCACGAAGGGTCCCAAGAACAGGCGTCGCTGCGACGTCGATGACTCGCGTTTGAAGATGAAGCCCGGTCTCATCCGGACGAGCCGCAGCTGCGGGGTGCGGTGCTCGAAATCGTCGAGCCAACGCTCAAGGTAGGCCTTCTCCCGCGGATAGGCGGCTCCCGGCCAACCATGGGTGGGCCAGCTTTCGTCGACGGTGGTGTCTTTCGGACCTGGCGAATACGCCGCGACCGACGACGAGTAGACCACTGCGGGCACCTTCTCGTTCGCGGCCGCTTGGAACACTCGCATCGCTCCGAGGACGTTGTTCTCCCACGTCACCACCGGGTCGTGGGACGGTTGGAAAATCCAGGACAGGTGGACGACGACGTCAGCGCCCCGGACAATTCCTCGAAAATCGTCGACGGCGGTGTCTGCGACGATGAACTCGGTTTTCGGAAAGGCCAGGGTGGTTCGTCGACGAGCGACGCCGCGAATTGCCGCGACCTCGGGGCGTTTGCCGAGTGCCGCGATGACACTGGTTCCCACATTGCCCGTCGCGCCGGTGACGACCACAGTCAGCCCGTGCTTGCTCATTGTCACCGGATACCCACATGCGGCCGTCTTGACACCGGCAACTGCGTTCGCACGGACTCGATGCTCGTGGGGCCACTCCGCAGATCGCGGCGGAGCCCAAACGCCTGGCTGCAATGGATGCAGACGTCCGAAATAAATAGACGTGTCGTTTGTCAACCGGGGGAGTCGGGTAGTCGTCCGGCATGGACGCAAGCGGACCAGCCAGAAAGATCGCGCAACAGGCGGTGGCAACCGCGAGCCGGGTCGCCGCAAAAGCAGGCGGCGGCCGGGATCCGGACAGCCTGTCGACGCCCGTCAGCCTCACCATTGCCGCTTCCGAAGCGCTGGTCAGGGCGGTGTGGCAGGACCCGGAGAAAATCTCTCGAATTCTCGGTGACGTGGCTTCGGTCAAGGCGACGAACGACATCGTCATCTGGACCTTCGACGTCGACGGAGCGTCGACAGAAGTGAAGACCGCTGTCGCCGAGACCGAACACGAGCTTGTGTTCGAGCGAACCGAGGATCAGGATGTGCCACCGTTGGCACAGGTCCGTACGGCCGCCGCACCAGGCGATCTCGGGACTGTCGTCTCGCTGCAGCTGTCTCTTCCAATACCGGGATTCGTTTCTCGCACCGCAGCTTTCGCCATTCTGTACCGCGCCAGAGCGCTGATCCAGACTGGCGAGATACCCGCTTTGGCACCGCTTCCGGCCGCCCGTCCCGCCACCTCCGGAAAGGACCTGTGATGAAGGCACTGTGTTGGATGGGCGTCAACGAGTTGAGCGTCGAAACCGTCGCCGATCCCACCATCGTGAATCCCCACGACGCAATCATCGAGGTGGGTTTGACTACGACCTGCGGGTCGGATCTCCACTTCTTGTCCGGTTACATTCCTGGTATGCGTGAAGGCGATGTCATCGGCCATGAGTTCATGGGCCGCGTCGTCGAAACCGGTCCCGAGGTGTCGCGGACGCGCGTGGGCACCCGGGTTGTGGTCCCTTCGTTCATCGGCTGTGGGCAGTGTCGGTACTGCGAAGACGACCTGTACTCCCTGTGTGACACCACAAATCCCAACGCGGAACTACAAAGGCCGCTACTGGGCTACCCAACGGGCGGAATCTACGGCTACACACACCCTTTCGGTGGATACCAGGGGTCGCACGCCCAGTACATCCGTGTACCGTTCGCAGACACCAACTGCTTTACAATACCCGACGGCGTCACCGACGAGCAGTCGTTGTTCGTCTCCGACGCTCTGCCCACCGGGTACATGGGAGCCGACTTCTGCGATCTGACCGGCGGCGAGACCGTCGCTGTGTGGGGTGCAGGCGGCGTCGGCTTGATGGCGGCAGCCAGTGCACGAGTGCTCGGCGCCGAGCGGGTCATCGTGATCGACCAGATCGCGGAGAGACTGCAACTGGCACAGGATGTGGTCGGAGCCGAAACCCTGGATTTCTCTTCGACGGACAGCGTCGTGGACGCGGTGCGTGAGATGACCGGTGGACGGGGGCCGGACGCCGTCATCGAGGCGGTGGGCATGGAAGGCGTGACCGACGGAGCCAAACACTTCTACGACAAGGCCAAACAGGCACTTCGCCTGGAAACCGACCGTGCGGCCGCGCTGCGGGAAGCCATCATCGCGTGCGGGAAAGGGGGTACCGTCGCGATGCTCGGCGTATACGGAGTCACCGACAAATTCCCCACGGGTGCGCTCATGAACAAAGGTCTCACCTTGCGCACAGCGCAGCAGCACGGACAGCGTTATGTACCGGCTTTGTTGGCTCTGATCGAGTCCGGGCGCCTCGACACCAGCTACCTGATCACACACGAGATGCCGCTCATCGACGCGGCCCGAGGATACGACCTGTTCAAGAACAAATCTGACGGATGTGTGCGGGCTGTTTTTCGTCCGTGAGGTGGCCTTCCGAAGGCTCGCTCTCGCGCTACTCCGAATTAGCCGAGCACCGGGGCCTCGCTGGCGTCAGAACGCCTGCTCGATCCACGCGTCGCCCGAGACCGGCTTGCCCTGGAACGTGCCCACCGGGTCGGCGGTGCCCTCGTAGATGGGTGCGCTGCCCACGTTGAACTCCTGGTCTTGGAGTCGCGTCGTGACGGTGATGTCTGCATCGAAGGAGGGGATCTCGACGCGGAACTGCTGGGCGTAGCCGTTCCCGCTGTCCGGGCTCGTCCACAGCTCGCCGACCGGCGTGACCTTGCTCGCGACGTAATAGATGTTGCCGTCCGCATCCTGCAGGGTCGCGTAGGCATCGACCGAGACGTCGATCTGCGGTTTGTAGCCTTCGGCGATGATGCCTGCGTTCGAGATCGTGTAGCCATTGTCGAGTTGCATGTCTTGCAGTAGCCAGCGAACGCGGGTGTCGGACGTCTTGCCGCCGAAATAGCCGTACTCGTGGTCCATCCAGGTGGTGCCCTCGACCGCGAACTCCTCGCCGTCGACGGTGATCGTGCCCGATGCCGCGAGCCTGGTGTAGGAGAGGTAGTAGTTGTCTTTGGTGATGTCCTGTGTCGTGGCACTGGGCTCAATCCCTGTGCCCCAGACGTAAAACGGACGCCCCTGCTGAGAGAAGGTGAGATCGAATTCGACCTCGTCGAGTGTCTTATCGTCGACGAGCAGCGCCTGCACAGCGATGTTCCTGCTCGGGTCTGCCTGAGGTGCAGTCATCGATACGTAGTTGCGGACGGCGACCGCGGTGGCACCCTGGCCGTCGCCGCCGGTGAGAGTCACGGTAGGCGTGGTCGTGTAGCCGGTGCCCGGCTGCAGCAGGGCGACCTGGCCGACGCCGCCGTCGGCATCTAGGATGGCGATGCCCGAGGCGCCGGATCCGTCGCCCTCGATCTTCACGTCGGGGGCCTTCGTGTATCCGGATCCCGCGTCCGGCACGCTGAAACCGCCGACCGCCCAGCCGGGATCACCGAGCTTCGCGTACCAGTCCTTGTTCGGATCGCCCTCTGCCCAGGTCGCGACGTCGAAGGCTCCGAAGGGGGTCGGCCCGTACACCTGCGTGCGCTGGTAGTGGCGCTCGTTCTTGATGTCGCTGAGGGAGACCTGAGTCATCGCGAATTGCTGACCGGTAAAGGATGCGGCGTTGATCTCGAAGCCGAACGTCCGGTCGCCGGCGCGGAGCGTGCCGATGTGCCACCACCATTCGGTGGGGGCACTTTCGTGGCGGTACATGTCCTTGGGCACGCTCAGGACGGCGTTCTCCTCGGGTACCGGGTCGGGTTTGGTCGTGCCGGTCCATATCGGGTTGGCCGGGACGGGAACGCTCGGCGCGGGGACTGCGCCCGAAACGTTCGATGCGGTGACTGCTCCCGAATCATTCGGCGCGGCAACTTCTTCCGCGCCTCCGCACGCGGTCAGCGCCGCCGTGAGCGCCGCGACGACGCCGAGCGCAGCTGCGCGGGCTTTCACGGAAGTTTGTGTCATTTGGCTGTTGCTCTCTGCGATACGGGCATTCTGCTGAAGTCCATGCGATACCCGAAGTCTCCAAAATGATTGGTGGGCAATTCGTTTCAGTCTTGAGCGTTGTTGAACCGTGGCTGAACCGAGGATGGCGCGGCACGACCCTAGCGAAGACTGAATTCGAGTTGCCGGCCACCATCACGACAGTAAAGTTGTTGTTTCCCAGGCGGTGCCGGTGTAGGAATGCACCGTGCGTCCGCACCGCGCGGTCCGTACTCCACCGCGAATGCACCCCATGGTGCCCCTTCGATAGTGCGCACGGTGTATTTGATATCCGCGGAGCCGGGGCACGGCGGGGTGGTGTCCGGCACCGCTGATACTCGCAGGGACGAATAGCTGCGCAGCCGATAAGCCGAGGGGTCCTCGATGCTGACGCAGTTGTAGGTGCCCTCGATCGTTATGTGCACTGTCTCACGACCCAGGTCGTTGAAACTGATCCAAACCGGTTGGTATTCACCTTCGCCCGGAGGGCCAACGCCCGACGATCCGGTGTCGAGCGACTTGATGATGTCGGCGATCGGCGACGCCGCTGCCATTCCTGCCGTAGCGGTGGCGCTGACCCCGATGGCCACGATCAATGCGGACGCGCCGCGCATCAGCGTGCGAACTGACATGAAATGCTCCCTCAACTCCTGAAGTACCGAACATCGGCGCTTTCGCGACCGACGTTATGGAACGACTGCATAGAAATTGCAACAACGGGTCTGTCCGCGGTCTATGCGCCTCAGGAGGGTTCTCGGCCTGAGCAGGTCTTAGCTGTTCGGAAAACCGTCGAAGTGATCGCAGGCAGATTGTTGGATCGCTGATTGCGCGGATATGCAAAAAAGTTGCACCGCAGAAGTTTCCGCGCTTTTCAAGCGGCCGTCTTTGGCGCCGATTTGGTTTTGTTATGCAAACATAGTTCTCATGCCCGCGTCGGACCGTGTGACCATTCAACTGATCGGAGAGATCTCAGTTCGATGTGGTGACCGCGTGGTTGATCCCCAAATTATCGGAGGTCCGCGCTGTTCTGAGGTACTCGCGTACTTGACGGTCAATAGGCAACGTGACATTCCGCTCGACGAAATCGGGTCGATCCTGTGGCCGAATATCCGGCCACAGTCGTGGAACTCAACGGTGCGCACGGTGATCTCGAAAGTGCGTGCAACTCTGGAAGCGGCGAATGTGCCAGGCGACTGTATGCGATCGCGTCGTGGTCATATCCAGTTTGTGCTTCCAGAATCGGTCCGAGTTGATCTGGAGTCCATCCGGACCGTGTGCCACAGCGACGATGAGGCCAACTGGGTGCGGGCGGACCGCGCGCAGGCTGCGCATCGGCTCCTTGCCGGCCCGGTGCTGCGTGGTGTCGCGGGGGACTGGGCGGATGCGGTCAGAACCGAGTGTGAGCAACTTCGTCTGCAGGCTTTGGATATCGACGGCCAGAGCTCGTACGAACTCGACGCATTGGATCGCTCGGTGTCGTGTGCGGAGTTGGTGATCAATCTTGATCCGTTACGAGAGCGTGCGTACCGGCTCGCGATGCGTGGCTACCTCCGGCTCGGTGATCGAGGACAAGCCCTGGATGTGGCAGCACGGTGCCGGGATAACCTGTCGCGTGATCTGGGCGTCGATCCCTCGCCGGAGACCGAACAACTGTTTCTCGAAGCGTTGAGGACCGAGAATGCTTCTGTCGCAACTGCGCCTGGCGGGTCATTCGACGGTCCTGACAGTGGGGGTAGCCCCAAAGTTCTGGTGAGCCTCGACCGCGAACTCGACATCATCGCCTCCGCGTGGGAGAAGGCTGCCGGTGGCGTGGGCCAGTGCATAGTTGTCACCGGCGATGCCGGCCTGGGCAAGACCACCCTCATTTCCGAAGCGATCGATCGCGCACAAGCCTTGCACTACGACGTTCTGTTCGGTCGGTGCAGCGAGGACGCGATCATTGCATTCGAGCCGTTCGTGGAAGCTGCCGGTCGCGAACTCGACGCGATGGGAGTTGCGCAGGCGCGGCAGTGGCTGAGTGAGAATGGCTCTGACATTTTGCGGTTGATTCCGCACGTGGCACGCAGATTCGATGATCTCGCTCCGAGGGCATCTGCAGGCGATGATCGGTCGCAGATGGTGACCGCGGTCCACCAGTGGCTCACTGCTCCGTCACGATCAGTTCCAACGCTCCTTTTCATCGATGATCTGCATTGGGCGTCGAGTGCAACGCATTCGCTCCTTCGCTATCTGCTGCAGGTGTGTTCGACTCAGCCCGTGTGCTTTGTACTCGCAGCCCGCACACATGCTCTGGATGATCCAGATCTCAATACGACGCTCAACACCGCCACCCGGTTGGGTGAGGTGCACCGGATCTCGTTGAGCGAGTTCACCGTCGACGACGTTCGTGAGATGGCATCGACCCTGGGGTCAACCCTGGATCCGGCGGAATTGCACGCGCGTACGAATGGGCACCCATTGTTCGTGACTTCGCTGCTTGCCGCCGGTCCGGCAAACAACAGCTCAACGCTACCGACGTCGGTGGTCGAATTCGTGCGTCGCGCCGAACATGGTCTCGGCTCTGCCGCACAAGATCTGCTGCGGCTGTGCGTGGTGATCGGCATGTCGGCGCCTCGATCGGTCGTGCGCCTGGCGGCGGACACCATTGTCGATGATGCCGAGTTCTCAGAAGCCCTCGACGAACTCCTTCGCACACGCCTCGCGACCCTCGTCGAGTCCAGGCAACACGCACCGGCCAGTAGTCGGGGAATGTACTTGTCCGCCACCACTGATGACACTGTTGCGCTGCGACACCCATTGGTTCAGGAAGTGGTGTACTCGGACATCTCGCCGGGAAAGCGCGCAATGCTGCATTCGCGCGTCGGACATGCATTGGCTCAACGTGGGATTCACACCGACCCGGAAGACTACGCGCGTGTGTCCTACCACCTGAGCCGCGGACTGACCACTGACCGACATCGCGCAGCTGTCTTCGCGCGGCAGGCCGGCGACCAGGCTTTCGCTCTCGGTGCCTATGAAGATGCGCTGGCGCACTACACCTACGCCGCGGAACAAGTCCCGGACGGTGAGGACAGCGACCGTCATTGTCGGATGCTGATCGGGATGGGACGCGCCCGCCGCGCGCTCCGTGATCCAGGTGCCCGGGCGGCCGCGTTGGCAGCGGTGGCGATGGCCCGCCGCCTGGGTGACCGTGCGCTCCAGGTCGATGCGGTGCTGGCCAGTGGGCGACGGGGGATCGAGTTCGTGCAGCGCTATGAGGTCGACAACGAGCGCGTGGACGTCATCGATGCCATCTGCACGGATATGACCCAGACCGGCCAAGATTCGTCCGCCGACTTCGCAACTCTGTTGTCCCAGCTGGTTATCGAGCATGCGTGGGACGACAGCCGATCTGACCGCGACCGAATGCTCGAGCAGGCGGCCGGCATCGCCCGCCGGCTCGGAGATGGTCCGCTGCTCGCCAACGTATGTGTTGCCGCGCTCATCGGACTGCGGATTCCGCACAGCCACACCATGACCACTGCAGCTCTACGCGAGTTGAACAGCTTTGTCGATTCACACGCCGGTGCGTTGCCTGATGTGACCACCGTGGTGTGGTTGTCGCGGGCCCGGCTCGAAGAGGGCGATCTGATCGGCGCCCGATCTGCTCTCGATACGATCACCGACGCACACATCGATGGTGATCCCGAACTGGAGTGGCTGGTCAAATACGGCCGACTCGGCGTAGATCTGGCTGCCGGTCGTCTGGACCGGGCGCAGGAGCAACTGATGCAGATTCGCGCGATTCCGCCGTCACCGGTTGATACCGGCTATTACGGCAGGCTGCTTCCGGCGTTGACCGCCCTGGGGACACTCCGCGGGAGTCTGCAGGAAGTCGTGGACCAATCCGCCCTGATGCGTGCTCATTTCGATACGAACCACACGTTGCGGCCGGCGTTGGCCGTTGCCCTACTCGACATCGGTGAGCGCGATGGCGCAGCCGACCTCCTGGAGTGGTACACCCCAGAGCGTATCGCCGGCATTCCGGTCGACCCCATGTGGCTGTCCACGGTGACCCTCATCGCCAGGGCCGCAGCCGACCTGTCCGCGGCGGAGTTGTGTGAACAGCTCTATCAGCGTCTCGTGGATCATGCCGACTGCACGGTGCTGACATGGGCCAGCCTCTATGGCGTGGTGCACCACCACCTCGCCCATCTGGCCCTGGGTTTCGGTGATCTCCCTCGGGCCGGTTACCACGTCACTGATGCACAACAGGCCCATGCTGACCGTGGATTCAGTGGATGGGAAACCGAATCGAACTATCTCGGACTACGAATCGATGCCGCCCAAGGTGCTCTCGACCAGGCGCAGGCGGCGCGGGTTCGCGCGCAGGCAGCACAGATCGGCGCCACCGCGGTCGTTCGCCGGATCGACGCTCTACTCTCCGGTCAACCATGACGGTGTCCGATGGCAATGCCGCAGGGCAATTGCAAAATATACGCACTTTGTAGCTGTACTGAATCCGGTGTGCGGAGATCCAGGCCCGCGCGAGACCCGAAATGGACGTAGATATGACCTGCTCGATGCTGTGGTCGGTTGCAAGTGTCTCGTGAACGTGTGATCGGCCGACTTCGGAAGTCAGGCGTTGGTGTGGCGCTCAGTGCCGTGGCGTTGACACTGATGGTGAGTGGATGCACCGATTCCGGGTCCGGAAGCCGCGACGGGTTGAAACCTGTTCCGACCCGGACCACACCGGCCGCGACATCGTTGGCCCCCGCCACCGACCCTGGTGGGGCGCTGGCGGTCAACGACTTCACCGTCTTGCCGAACTTTGTGTGTCTGAAGGATGTACCGGCCCGAGTGGTTGTGACGGTCGGCTGGAGTGCGCCGTCGGCGACGGAGGTGACGATGTCTCTCGATGGCCAGATACTGCCGGTCGGGATTCAGGACAACCTGCCATATCAAGTTCCGGCGGGCGGACCGACCGGCATCGGAGCAGCAGTTGTCTTCGCCTGCGACGGAACGACTTCGCACACCATCGATATCGAGTGGACAGCGCCGGGAATCCTACCGGCCTCTCGTACCGTCACCGTCACCAAGGAGTCCAACGATGGCTGATGCCACGTCCCAGGCCGGCTCGGTCAGCCGACGCCGGTTTCTCACCGGCAGCGCCGCACTGATCGGTCTGCCACTACTCGGGGCCCCGTTGCTGTCCGCGTGCGCATCGGGCAACGCCGCCTCGGACGGCGCGACCTGGTTCGAGCCGAATGTCCGAGCGAGTGAGAACGGTACGCTGAGGACTCAACTGCGCGTTCGGGATTCCGATGTCGCCTTGGGCGGTGGGAAGGTCCAGGCGGTCACGTATGAGGGCACCTATCCGGGACCGACACTGGATGTGCGTCCAGGCGATCGCATCGAGGTCTCCTTGATCAATGAGATCGGCGAACCGACCAATCTGCACACCCATGGGTGGCATGTCTCGCCGAAACAGCCGAGCGACGATGTCTTGCTGGCCGTGGAGCCGGGCGAGACCTTCGACTATGCCTATGATCTCCCGTCGGACCACTCGGCCGGAACGTTCTGGTATCACTCGCATCAGCACACGCTCAGTGACACACAGGTTTTCGGGGGCTTGTTCGGCGCCCTGATCGTGCGTGGCGAGCTCGACGAACTTCCGGGTGTTGCGGGTAGACCCGAGCGGCTCCTCGTGCTGAGTCAGACCGAAATCGCCGACGGTCAGATGGTTCCGGGTGACAAGAGCTCGAACAACCTGCAGCAGACGTTGGTCAACGGCACGTTCCAGCCGACCACCGAGATCGCGCCGGGAGAAGTGCAGCGTTGGCGAATCATCAATGCGAGTTCTTTGTTCCTGCGACTGCAGCTCGACGGACATCCCATGCACGTGATCGCCATCGATGGCGACGCACTGACCTCCGTCGAGACACGCGACGTCATCGAGGTGGTCCCAGGGGGACGAGCAGATGTGCTCATCGGGGGAGCCGACGAGGGAACATACCAACTGCAGTCCCTGAGCTGGGAAGAGTTCGGCCCCTTCTATTCATCGATGGTCCCGGCCCCGATGCCGTTGCTCACGTTGGTGTCGCTGGGTGACCGGCAGAGTCCCGAACCCGTTCCCACTGCACTGCTGCCCTTCGACGACCTTCGCGACGCCGTCATCGATCGCAGACGCGAATTCGTCTTCGAAGAGATGGAGCCGCGTGGTACCGGCGACATCGAGCACTTCATGTATTTCATCAACGGCACCACGTTCGATCACCACGTTGTCAACGAGACCATGACACTTGGTGACACCGAAGAGTGGCATTTCATCAATCGGACCTACGAACCTCACCCGATTCATATACACGTCAACGACTTTCAAGTCGTTGCGATCAATGACGAGCCCGTCGACCAGCAGCACTACCGGGACACCGCGATGCTCCCGCCGTTCGGTAGCCTGACCATCCGGCACCGTTTCGAGGACTTCACCGGCCAGTTCGTCATGCACTGCCACATCCTGTTCCACGAGGACCACGGCATGATGCAACTACTCGAGGTGGTCGATCGATAGTCGTCTCATCGAGGTGACCGGGCAAACTGAAGAACAGGGCTTTGATCGGCCGGTTCTGCTTTGTCGAGGTCCAGGCCGCCGAAATAGTGCGCAAGGAAAAATGCCGTCGCAACCCCACCGGCGACAACGGCGATCTCATCCCGGGCGGTCCTGGGACGCCGGCGTACTAGCGCGCTGCCGACAGCGAAGTTGATCGCGCCCCATCCGACATTCTCGATGGGGGAGGACAGCCCGACTCCCGGCGGCTTCGCGAACGGGGTGGGAAACCTCTGGCCGGTTATTCCTTTGACCGTGTGGGGGACAGTGTTGACGAGCAGGGCGCCCGCGATGAATCCCGAGATCGTCCCGGTCGTAGTGCGAGCAAACGTCACGTGTTGTCTCCCTTGATGAGTTGGTGAGTCCGAGGCTACTGGAGCAACCGGACATCTGTTTTCTCCACGCGCAGAACGGATATCGGCCAGTCGTCGCGATGGACCAGTGGCATGACATATGCGCGCGGCAGTTCTTGTTCGAGACCGCTGGTCGACCAGCGGTTGGACAACGCTCGCATCGGCTCAGAGCGAGCTGGACACGTTTCGATGTTCGGTTTGCGGTTCGCCTGCAACCGGCGAACAGATCGGCGATCGTGGAGTGACCGCATGGTGGACGATCTCAGCTGCAAAGGAGATAGGTAATGGCTACGTTGAACGCGCCGGTAGTGGTGGCAGTCGATGGCTCTGAGCACGCGCAAAACGCGCTGATGTGGGCCGCCGCCGCCGCAATACGCGAAGATCGGACGTTACTGGTCGTCACGGCGGTCGGCACCATCGTGGCCGGCTACGCGCCGGGCGTGGTGATGACCCAAGACATAATCGACACTCTCCACGACGACGCCCGCCGCATCGTGGACGCCGCTGTCGGGACGGTCAAAGCAGCCAATCCCGACGTCGCAGTCGGGGGACAGGTGTTCGACGGTAAACCCGCGCTGGTGCTGCGCGAGATCTCCAGCTCAGCGCACTTGCTGGTCGTCGGTAGTCGCGGGATCGGCGGAGTCACCGGCCTGCTGCTCGGGTCTGTCAGCACCGACGTGTCCGCTCACGCCGACTGCCCCGTCGTCGTGGTCCCCCAGCGACCTCCCACAGCCGGCCCGGTGGTGGTCGGTGTCGATGGCTCTCCCAACTCGCAGGCAGCATTGACCCACGCCTTCATCCAAGCCGACGAGCTGAATACCTCGCTGATCGTGGTGCGTGCCGATCCAGGATTCTCCCGTGGCGGGGACGACGGACATCCTGAAGTCAGTCAGCAGGTCCACGACGAAGCCGCGGAACGCCTCGGCGTACTGATGGCCGGCCACCGCGAGGACCATCCCGATGTTGCGGTCGAAACGCGCATCGCTGCCCAGGCCCCCGCGCCGTACCTCGTCGACACAGCCCGTGGCGCTCAACTCATCGTGGTGGGCAGCCGCGGCCGCGGTGGGTTCCGTGGACTGCTCCTCGGCTCGGTCAGTCAGGCCATTCTCCACACCGCACCCTGCCCGGTGATGGTCGTGCACGCACCCACCAGGTAGTCCCTGCGGCACAGGCGCAGACGACCGGCGCGCGAGCGCCGTATATGGTTGCCGAGGCCGCCCATGCGGCCACGATCAGCGAGGGAACCCGGTGTGAATCCGGGACTGACGCGCAACGGTAACGACCTCGAATGGGGTCGGAGTCCGGTTACTCACTGATCGGTTCAGAAGTTCCTCGGCTCCGCGACTGGGCCCTGATGTAGGAGTTACCGTTTCATGCGCACATCTCGGCGGCACATCGGTGCCACCACCCTGACGATCACCTCGATCCTGCTCCTGTCGGCGTGTTCGTCGACGGCCGATGAACCGGTGTCGGAGATGGGTTCAGGCGGGTCTGCCTTTCCGCTGACCATCGAGAACTGCGGTCATACCGTCACCATCGACGCACCACCACAGCGCGCGGTGTCGCTCAACCAGGGGTCCACCGAGATCCTGCTCTCGCTCGGGCTCGCAGATCGGATGGTCGGCACCGCCACCTGGACCGACCCGGTCCGCGAGAACCTCGCCACCGACAACGCCCGCGTGCCGCGCCTGGCCGAGAACAAACCCTCCTTCGAAGTGGTCCTCGATACCGAACCCGACTTCGTCTCAGCATCTTTCGGTGGGACACTCGGACCCGGTGGCGTCGCCGACCGAGATCAGTTCGATCAGCTCGGTGTGCCCAACTATCTCTCGCCGACGGACTGTGACGGCAAGACCGGCGCGAGCGTCAACGCCGACGGCGCCCGCACCGACCCCCTGCGCATCGACACCGTCTACAAGGAAATCCGCGACCTCGCAGCCATTTTCGACGTCCGAGACCGCGGTGAGGCGTTCGTCGCCGAACTGCAGCAACGGTTCGAAACTGCCACGGGATCGGTGGATGCCGCGGGTGTGTCGTTGGCGTACTGGTTCGCCGACACCAAGACCCCCTATATGGCCGGCTGCTGTGGCTCGTCGGGCATCATCACCAATTCTGTTGGCGCCGAGAACATTTTCGCCGACACCACCAACGAATGGCCTCAGGTCAGCTGGGAGAGCATCCTGGACCGGGACCCCACCGCCCTCGTGCTCGCCGACCTCAGCAGGCGCAGCATCGACGGCGACGCCCTCGACAGCAAGATCGCGTTTCTCGAATCGAACCCGGTTACCCAGCGGCTCACCGCCGTTCGCGACAGGCGGTACATCGTGGTCAACGGCGCCGACCTGAACCCGTCGATCCGCACCATCGACGGTGTGGAGAAGACGGCGGCCGCGCTCGAACAGTGGGGACTGGCGCGCTGACCGCGGTCAGCACCCACCGCGAAGTCCGACCGGCACGGACCGATTCCCGCCCACTGCTCGGGATCCTCCTGCTGGTCGGCCTCGTGGTGCTGGCCCTGTCCGTCGCGATCGTCATCACCATCGGCCCCGCCAGCGTTTCCGTAGGTGACGTTTACGCGGTGGTGCTCGATCACCTTGGCCTCGGCAGTTCGGGAGTGAGCAGGATCAAGGACGGCATCGTGTGGGAACTGCGACTCCCACGCACGCTGCTCGCGGCCGTCTGCGGTGCCGGGCTGGCGTTGTGCGGGACGATCATGCAGTCGTTGCTGCGCAATCCGCTCGCCGACCCCTTTGTTCTCGGTATCTCTTCCGGGGCGTCCACGGGCGCAGTGGTGATCGTTGTCCTCGGACTCGGCGCCGGAGCGGTGTCGCTGTCGGTGGGCGCGTTCCTCGGCGCGGTTCTCTCCTTCGCCCTTGTGATGTTGTTGGCCGTCGGCGCGGGTGGCGGAATGTCTCGGGTGGTGCTGGCCGGAGTGGCCTGCACACAACTGTTCTCGGCCCTGACGTCATTCATCGTGATCTCCTCGGCCGACGCCGAGCAGACCCGCGGTGTGCTGTTCTGGCTCCTCGGGTCGCTGTCCGGGGCCGACTGGACCAACGTCATGCTCTGTGGCACGGAGACCCTGGCCGGCCTCCTGGTGTGCCTGACGCAGTCTTCGGCGCTGGATGCCTTCACCTTCGGCAACACCGCTGCTTCGTCTCTCGGCATCTCGGTGCGCTGGGTCCGGATGCTGTTACTCGGCATCACGGCACTTGTCACCGCGACCCTGGTGAGTGCAGCCGGGGCGATCGGGTTTGTCGGTCTCGTATTGCCGCACGCTGCCCGGTTCATCGTCGGCCCACGGCACAGTCGGTTGCTGCCCACCGCTGCGGTGGTCGGCGCGATCTTCATGGTGTGGGTCGATGCGCTGGCCCGCACAGTCTTTGCGCCCCAGGAAGTTCCGGTCGGTGTCGTCACGGCCCTGATCGGTGTTCCTGCGTTCGCACTCATCCTCTTCCGGATGAGGTCGAGCCGATGACGCTGTGTGCCAAGAATATCGAATGGAGTCGAGGCGGACAGTTGGTGCTCGATGGAGTGTCCCTCGACCCCGTGAAGGGTGAGACCATCGGGTTGCTCGGCCCGAACGGCTCCGGAAAGTCGTCGCTGCTGCGGGTGCTCAGTGAAATCGCGGTCCCGGATATGGGCCGCGTTCTCCTGGACGACGTCGAGATCAGGAACCTGCGACGTCGTCAGATCGCCCGCCGGGTGGCAACGGTCGACCAGCACTCCGACACCGAGGTCGACATCACTGTCCTCGACATCGTGCGGCTCGGCCGCATTCCGCACCGTGGAATCTTCGGTGGTGACGAGTCCGCGGACGAGCGGGCTGTCGCGTTGGCGCTCGAGCGCACCGCAATGACGTCGAAGTCGAAACGTCTGTGGCACAGCCTTTCCGGCGGTGAACGGCAGCGTGCTCAGATTGCGCGGGCCCTCGCGCAGGAGCCGGACGAATTGTTGCTGGACGAGCCCACCAATCATCTCGACATCCGGCATCAGCTCGACATCCTGGCCCTGGTCGCCGAACTCCCGCTCACCAGTTACATCGCGTTGCACGATCTCAATCTGGCGGCGATGTTCTGCGATCGGGTGATCGTCCTCGACCGCGGGAGAGTCGTCGCGGTCGGTACTCCGACCGAGGTGATCACCGCTGAGCTGGTGGAGCAGGTGTACCAGGTCCGGGCGAATGTCACCGTGGACCCCGTCATCGGATACCCCGCGGTCACGTATCGACCGCAATCTACGGGCGTTCCCGCGGGCTGATCGCATCGTGTGGTGATGTCTGAGGTCTGAGCAAGGGTGCGATGCACCCATGTTCAATTGCCCGATTCGCCATATCCTCGAACCAAGTCAACTGGACGATGCAAGTTGAGGAGGAATCGGAAGGAGCTATGGGCTTGAAGAATACTCAGAACGTCTCCGTCGCAGGTGGATTCACGGATGGGAATGGCATGAACAACGCTTCGGCGGCAGACCTTGACGTCGTCGGAATGTGGGTTACGGCAGACGGATACATACGTCAGGAATTGTTACCGAACGGGCGCTACGACGAGGCGCGAGGCAACACTTCCAGCGCTTACACCGGTACGTATACCGTGTCCGGCGCGCACCTGGACTATCGCGACGACACCGGGTTCACCGCGACCGGGGATATTCGCGATGGGGTGTTGTACCACGAGCACTTGGTGCTCTACCGCGAGGAACAGGCTTCATGAATCTGTCCGGTCATGTCCGGGGCGATCGCTCCGGCCTGTCTCTGGTCCCCTGGTCGAGTCCTCAGGGCCGGTGGTCGCCTGATGCTCGGTCGGAAATGGTCCGTTGGACGGCATCGATGTGGTCTTCCCGGCGCTGAACTTCGTGCTCGTGCTCCTCGGGTGTCAGCACTCGCGCGTCCGGCCCCGGTACGACCAACGCTTCGACATCGTTGTGTGTCCAGCGGACAACGTAGGGCGGTTCACCCGTCGATGAATGCACTTCCGTGATCAGTCCGAACAGATCGGGGTCGTCGAGTACGGTGCCCTTGACCACCAACCAGTCACCCGTTTTTGCGTGCATGTCACTGTCCTTTCCCCGGGCGAGGAGCCTTACAGCGGCCACGTCGCCGCCAGTGGACGATCGTTTGCCGTCCAATACCGTTATCCCACCGTTCGGTGCGGCTCGGTAGGGCAAGTGGTCACAACCCTGTTGACACGGACGCGTTTCCAGGGACGGCGAGCACGGTGACAGCGACCGGGCACCGTGCGGACGGCCGTGGTCGGGGCCACACCGGTCCATCAGGAACTGCGCGTGGACGCGACGATCGACAGGATCGAAGGCCGGAAAACGTTCGTCACCGGAACCCTCTCCCACGGCGCCGTGGTGTGTGCGGTGGCTGACGCGCTCTTCGTCCAGCCGCTGCCCGTTCGGTCGTAGACGAGGTCAGCGCGACAGCGCGCTGGGTGTAGCTGAACCGAAAACCGCTGTGCCGTCAGCTTTTGTTGTCCGCCCGATCTTTCCGACGCTTGTCTTTCTCGGCGTCGGCGAGTTTCTCGATGTGATCGGCCTGGTCGCGCTTGGTCGCCGCGGCGTCCCGCTTGGCTGCTGCTTCCTTTGCTTTTGCTGCAGCGGCAGCGGTCGCTTTCAGTTCAGCCGCATTGATCTTGGCCTGCTCATCCCGCTTGGCGGCTTCGGCCTCTTGTTTGCGCTTGGCAGCGAGTTCGTCGGCCTGTCGCTCGGCCTCAGCGGTCCGTTGCCGAGCTTTCTCGGCGGCGGCTCGTTTGTCTTCCTCCGCCTGCCGTGCCGCCTCATTGATCTCTGCCTGCTTGGTTTCGCGTGCCACCTTCCGGTCTTCGACGGCGTGGTCGGCCTTGGCCTTCAATGTCGCGGCGGCCTGTTGACGCTTGCGCTCGGCTTCGGCCTCCAATTGCGCTGCGCGACCGAGGGCTTCGCTCCGTTTGGTGAGCGCCGATCCACGTTTTTCGATCAATGGGTCCCCCAGGAGACTCCCAACCGTTGAGTCGAGAACACCCAACGAACGTTCGAACAGGAGCCGAGCGGCCGCCTCCGAATCCAGTCGGGAGACGACTCTATCCTCGATGAGCTGCAACGGGATTCGGGCGATCCGATATTGCGTTCGTAGTACAACCAACGGTAGTTCGGTAATGTTCATGTGCACTCTCCTCAACTTGGGTGTGGTCGCTTTACGGAAGGTCGGCTTGATCGGTGAGGCCGTCCGCCTGGCGTCGCAACTGCTCGGCCTGCGCTCGGGCGCGGTTCGCCTCAGCCACCGATTCCTGATGTTCGTCGACTGCGTCGACAACATCGTTAGTGGTCTCGGCGACCTCGACCTGCTCCTCGGCTCGCGCTTGCTGTTGTTTGGCCTTGGCGTCGAGTTCAGCCTGTGTCTGTTCGACCGCGAGCTTGTGCTCGGCCTGCTGCGCAGCCGCCGCCTTCTGGGTCTGCTTCACCGTCTCGACCACCCGCTCAGTGGTCGCAGTCTCGGCTGCCACCTCAGTCCGTTCCTGCGCGCCCTCAACTCGGGCTTCGGCGGCCTCGCGCTGAGCCTTCTCGGCTTCCGCTTTGGCAACAGCCTCCTCGGCGTTTGCTTCTTTGCGCTTTTGGGCCTGGGTCTGCTCGAGTTGCCCCTCGGCTGTCAGCGAATCGTTGCCGGTCACAGCGCCGGCCACTTCCTTTGCTTTGCCTTTGACCGAGTCGAAAAGGCCCTTGCGGGCTTGCTCAGCTCTGCTGTCGTCAGTCATGCTCACTCCCTCCATGGCATCGATAGGATGCTCACACGTTGAACCCCGGGTCAGGTGTCCATTGATTGGTGGGGTTCCCCAAGCTGCGGGGTTCGAACCGGAAACTCATCCAGTGTGTGACCACGGGCACATTCGGCGGAGGTGTATGGGGTGCCCCCGCGTCCAAAATCCGCTCCACTTCTTCGCGTTCGCTGTGGTTGCAACCGGCGCGAACGCAGGCAGGTGGAGCAGATTTTCAATCGCGGATAGCCGGTTACCCATATCACGCCGCATTGGTCCTGCCGCAGGAATCTCGGCAGATCGTCGTGAAGTGTGGTGCCTATCCTGTTGCCGTGACCACATCAGGTGAGCCCACGACCTCCGGTCGTATACGAAGCGCTGCGTTCGCTCCGAAAGTGATGTCCGCAGCTGACGCCGTGAAGTTCATTCACCCGGGTGACACCGTCGCCATCAGTGGTTTTGGCAGTGCCGGCACGCCCAAGGTCACCATCCCTGCCCTGGCGGAGCGCATCGAGCACACCCGCGGGCAGGGATCGACATTCACGATCAACCTCCTGACCGGCGCCTCTGTGTCCTCCGAGGCCGAGAAGATTCTCTGCGAAATCGACGGAATCGCGCTGCGCATGCCCTACCAGGCGGAGCCGACTGCCCGGGGCCGGATCAACGATGGCCGCATGGACTACGTCGACATCCACCTCTCGCACGTCGCGCAGCAGGTGTGGGAGGGCTACTACGGCAACGTTGATGTGGCCATCGTCGAGATCGCAGGCATCACCGAGTCGGGTGAATTGATCCCCGCCGCCTCGATCGGCAACAACAAGACCTGGCTCGACGTCGCAGACAAGATCATCCTCGAGGTCAACTCCTGGGTGCCTGAGGCGATGGAAGGCATGCACGACGTGTACTACGGCACCGCGCTGCCGCCGAATCGCAAGCCTCTCGAGATCACCCATGTCGAGCACCGCATCGGCCAGACAACATTTCGGGTCGATCCGGCCAAGGTTGTTGCGGTCGTCGAAACCAACTGCCGCGACAGCGCCAGTCCGGTGAGCGCGCCCGACGCCGTGAGTGAGGCCATCGCCGGCCACGTCCTGGATTTTCTCGATTACGAGGTGCGTGCAGGCCGCTTGCCTGCCGACACCCTCCTCCCGCTGCAGGCCGGTATCGGAAACGTTGCCAACGCAGTGCTCGGTGGCTTGGACCGCGGGCCGTACAAAGGTCTGAATTGTTACTCCGAGGTCCTTCAGGACGGCATGCTTCGCCTGATCAAGGACGGAACCGTCGCCCATGCGTCATCGACGGCCCTGGTCCTGAGTGAAGCCGGCATGGAAGAGCTGACCGCGAACGTCGACTTCTATCGCACTCGCATCACGTTGCGTTCGCAGGAGATCAGCAACCATCCTGAGGTGATCCGTCGTCTCGGCATCATCGCGATGAACGGCATGCTCGAAGCCGACATCTACGGCAACGTGAACTCGACGCACATCATGGGCACGAAGATCATGAACGGCATCGGCGGCTCGGGCGACTTCACCCGCAACGGCTACGTCTCCATGTTCCTGAGCCCGTCGACGGCTCGCGGCGGTGCCATCTCCGCAATCGTCCCGATGGTCCCGCACGTCGACCACACCGAACACGACACGCAGGTGGTTGTCACCGAGCAGGGTTTGGCAGATCTGCGCGGCCTGTCGCCGCGACGTCGGGCACGGCTGATCATCGACAACTGTGCGCACCCCGACTTCCGCCCGTTGCTGCACGACTATCTGTCCCGCGCCGAGGCGATGCCCGATGCGGGGCAAACGCCACACCTACTCGGCGAGGCCTTCGCGTTCCATCAGCGCTACCTCGACACCGGTTCGATGCAGCGGTCGTGAGGTAGCGATGCGTCAGCCGTGCGATAGGCGGCACCGCGACGTGCGCTCGATTGGTCGGCACCGAACAGACTTGGTGCACAGTCCGCCTGCGTAGCGCCATGGTCCAGACGTTGCTCGGCTTGGTCCCAGCCGAACTCACTCCTTGCATGCAACCATGCATGCAAGGAGTAGGATCGCTCGTATGGCGTCATTACAGCCCCCGATCGCAGCAGAGCTCGCCTATACGCACACCAAAGAACGGATACTTCGCGGCGAACTCGCGGGTGGGCAACTCATCAGCGAAGGAGCGATCGGAGCCGAGCTCGGAATCAGCCGGACGCCGGTGCACGAGGCATTTCTGCGCTTGAGCACAGAACAGCTGCTCGACCTCGTGTCTCGTAAAGGTGCGATCGTGCGGCCGATGACTCCCACTGAGGCTGCAGACGTCCTGGCCATGCGAAGAGGTATCGAGAATGCTTCTGCGGGACAGGTATTTTCGGCAGGTGGGCCCAGTGTTCGGATCGTTGCGTTGCTTGGCGAGAACCTGGGGCAACAGGCGGCGCTGGTCGAGTCGGGGGATGTGTCGGGCTTTGTTGCCTGTGATGACGACTTTCATGCGCTGATGGTCGAGGCGTCGGGCAACCCGGTGGCATGCCACTTCTATGATCACCTGCGCAGTCGCCAACAACGATTGCGAAACCTATTGTTGCGCGTCGACCCCGCCAACCTCGCGTCCTCGTTTGCGGACCATCGGGTCCTGGCGGCCTGTTTCATCGGAGGTGACGAGGCCGGTTTCGGAACCGCGTTGACTGCCCATCTCGATCGCTATCAGGGTGCGTTGTGAGTTTACAGACCGAGCGGAGAGACTCGGCCGTCGCTGACGTAGGCCACCGGCGCGCATGGCCTTTTGTGTTCGGAGCGTTGTTCGTTTGCGCGTGGTCGGGAAACCAGTTCAGCCCAATGCTGTTGTTGTACAAGAACGTCGAGCACTACTCGTCGGCAACGGTGACGTTCTTCCTGGGAATCTACGTCCTGGGATTGGTGCCGGCTCTGTTGATCGCGGGAGCGTTGTCTGACAAGTTCGGTCGACGGCCGTTGATGTTCGCCGGCGTGTGGTTCGGGCTGATTGCCAGTCTTCTCCTTGGCGCCGGTGAACTCGGTGCATCCGCAATATATGTCGGTCGTTTTCTGGCCGGAATGTCGGTGGGGACGGCGATGGCTGTCGGAACCAGCTGGCTCAAGGAGCTGTCGCAAGCTCCGTACGACCCGGCGGCGGACCGGGGTTCGGGGGCGCGGCGTGCGTCACTTGCCTTCACCCTGGGTTCTGGTCTGGGTGCGTTGATCGCAGGAAGCCTCGCGCAATGGGGGCCGTTGCCCGAGGTCCTTCCGTACCTGGTCCATATCGCGGTGATCGCTCCGTTCGTGTGGTTGATCAGGAAGGCGCCGGAGACGATCGAACGCACCGATGGGCATCGCAGTCTGCGGACCAGGTTCGGGGTGCCCTCGGCCCGGCACCGGCGCTTCATCCGGGTGGTGGCGATCTGCGGGCCGTGGCTGTTCATCGCCTGTGGTCTGTCGTACGGCTATCTCCCTGTTCTACTCGAAGGTGCCACCGGGGGAATGGGTTTGGCATACGGAACCGCGATGAGCGTGGTCGCTCTGGGATCGGGTGCACTGATCCAGCCGATCGCGAAGCGGATCGATTCGGCATCCAGCGCGCGTGGCATCGTTGTTTCTCTGACCATGATGATTGTCGGCCTGGTGGTGATGATCGTTGCGGTCGAGATGAATTCCCCTGTTGTGGGGATTCTCGTGAGCGTGATATTCGGCGTGGGCTTCGGGATCGGGCTCGTCTCGGGTCTGCTGGAAGTGCAGCGGATCGCGCCACCGGAAGATCTGGCGAAGTTGACAGGCGTCTTTTATGCATTGTCGTACACCGGTTTTCTGATGCCAACGATCCTTGCCGCTCTGACACCTCCCTTCACGACCGTTGTGTTGCTGATGGTTCTGACGGTTCTCGCCGTGGCGTCGACGCTGATCGTGATCGTCGGATATCGAAAGCATCTGCCGTCTGACAGTGGAGCGGTTATCGGGGTCGTTCGATCCAGATCAGCTCCGTGAACGGTCGATCATCAGTCCGATGATGTGATGGCCTGGGCCATCGACGTCGCGGCGAAGTGGGTGAACTCGGTCGGATCGAGATCGGGGGCCCAACTGTTGACGATGGTGTCTGCCACGCCCCGCAGGCCGGAGAGTACAAACGGCAGCAGTGCCGGATCGTCTTTCAGGCGTAGGCCCTCGACTGATGCCGCCTCCCGGAGTGCGCTGTAGAGCGCGTCGTTGTACTGCTGCGCCGTCTTGCGCACCTCACGGATCGACTCGCGTTCGGTGTGATTGTCACCTTCGATGTCTCGCCAAGTCCCGGCGAAGCGGCCCACCCTGGCCCACTGCCGCGCGGCTTCGGGAATGATGCTCGCGAGCATTGCCGCGACTCCCTGGTCGCGGGGGAGGGCGGTCACAAATATGCGCGATTCGACTTGGCTCTCGCTCAGCAGCGCGACGAAGATATCTGGCTTGTCCACGAAATACTGATAGATCAGGCCGGTGCTGGTACCTGACAGCTTTGCCACAGACCGAATGGTCAGTGCCGTGTATCCGCCCTCGTCCAACAAGGCTGCTGCCGCATCCAGCGTCCGGCGTCGCCTGGCTTCGGCGTCGCCGTAGATCGACTTTTTTTCCGTTTCACCCACCGGCCAACCGTAGTCGTTTCCACGCACTTTTCAATTGAATACCGTTGAGGCAGACCCTGATGCGTACTTCCGCAGGCGTTTCGAAGCAGAGAATGAACAATGTTCGAAGTAAGATTGAACAGAGTTCATTCTCGTGTTACGGTTCGATCTATGACCCACGCCACAACGAGTGAGCCGAACCCACCATCGGCGATAGCCCAGGGCGAAGACCAGCTTGCAGCAGTCGAGTTCGCCACTGCGGCAGGCCAACTACTCGTCGAGATTCGACAGGATCTCGATACCGCGACTCGCAATCCAAGCGAGATTCGGGACGAAGGGGATCGGCGTAGCCACGAGTTCCTTGTCGATGCGATCGCCCGGAGACTCCCTGGCGACTCGGTCCTGTCCGAGGAAGGCGCCGATGACAAGCGTCGCCTGACTGCCGAGCGGGTGTGGATCGTCGACCCCCTCGACGGCACCCGCGAGTTCGGAGAATCAGGGCGGGCCGACTGGGCCGTCCACGTCGCGCTCGTCGAGCATGGTCAGTTGATTGTCGGCGCAGTGGCGATGCCGGCGCTGGGGACAACGTATTCGACACGCGATGTGGCGGTCACGACACAGACGATTCCCCGCCGCCCTCGGGTCGTTGTCAGCCGCACCCGCCGGCCTGAGCCGGTCATGGCGATGGCCGCGGGTCTCGACGCCGAGCTCATCGAGATGGGGTCGGCCGGAGCGAAGGCGATGTCGGTGGTTCGTGGCGAAGCGGATGTCTACGCCCACGCCGGCGGACAGTACGAGTGGGATTCGGCTGCGCCCGTTGCGGTCGCCCGTGCCGCGGGCCTTCACGTCTCGCGAATCGATGGTTCTGCACTGCGATACAACCAGGCCAACCCCTGGCTGCCCGATCTGCTGATCTGTCGACCCGAGCTGGCCGCCGATGCATTGGAGCTACTGAAATGACCCAAACATTCACTCGCACACTCACTCACCTCGAACGACTCGAGGCCGAGAGCATCCACATCATGCGCGAAGCCGTTGCCGAGAGCGAAAACCCGGTGATGCTGTACTCGGTCGGCAAGGACAGCGCGGTGATGCTCCATCTGGCTCGCAAGGCGTTTTACCCGTCGCGACTGCCGTTCCCGCTGCTTCACGTGGACACCACGTGGAAGTTCCGCGAGATGTACAAGCTTCGCGACGAGTCAGCTGCCACAGGTGATTTCGATCTGATCGTCCACAAGAATCCGGAGTGCGTCGAGAAGGGGATCAACCCATTCACGCACGGCTCTGCGACCCACACCGACATGTGGAAGACCGAAGGGCTCAAGCAGGCGCTCGATCTTCACAAGTTCGACGCCGCTTTCGGTGGAGCCCGGCGCGACGAGGAGAAGTCCCGCGCCAAGGAGAGGATCTTTTCGATCCGATCGGCCGAGCACCGGTGGGATCCCAAGCAGCAGCGGCCCGAGCTGTGGCACATGTACAACGTCCGCAAATCCCCTGGCGAGAGCCTGCGCGTGTTCCCGCTGTCGAACTGGACCGAACTCGATGTCTGGGAGTACATCCGGCAGGAGAACATTCCCATCGTGCCGCTCTACTTCGCCGACAAGCGTCCCGTCGTCGAACGCGACGGCACGTTGATCATGGTCGACGACGACCGGATGCCGTTGCGGCCCGGTGAAGTTCCCGAACTCAAGAGCGTGCGTTTCCGGACCCTCGGTTGCTACCCGCTCACCGGTGCGGTCGAGTCGAACGCCACATCGCTGACAGACATCATCCAGGAGATGCTCCTGACCACCACCTCCGAGCGCCAGGGCCGCGTGATCGATCACGACAGCAGCGCGTCGATGGAGAAGAAGAAGCAGGAAGGTTACTTCTGATGACCCACCCATCTGCACTGATCGCCGACGACATCGAGCAGTATCTCGAGCGTCATGCCAACAAGTCCATGCTTCGCTTCATCACCTGCGGCAGTGTCGACGACGGCAAGAGCACGCTGATCGGCCGGTTGCTCTACGAATCCAAACTGGTTTTTGAGGACCAGCTTTCGGCACTTGAAGCCGATTCCAAAAAGGTCGGCACCCAGGGTGAGGGACTCGACTTCGCGCTCCTGGTCGACGGCTTGGCCGCCGAACGCGAGCAAGGCATCACGATCGACGTCGCCTACCGTTATTTCAACACCGAGCGCCGCAAGTTCGTCGTCGCCGACACCCCCGGCCACGAGCAGTACACCCGAAACATGGTCACCGGTGCCTCGACCGCAGATCTCGCGGTGATTCTCATCGATGCCCGCAAAGGCGTGCTCACCCAGACACGTCGGCACTCTTATCTGGTGTCGTTGCTCGGCATCCGCCACGTGGTGCTCGCTGTCAACAAGCTTGATCTCGTGGACTATTCGCAGGACGTCTTCGACAAGATCACCAAAGACTACCGGGCGTTCGCCGCGGAAATCGGGCTCGAGGGCATCGTCGCGATCCCGCTGTCCGCTTACCACGGCGACAATCTCACTGAACGCAGCGCCAACACGCCGTGGTATCAGGGGCCCACACTGATCGAACATCTCGAGACCGTGGAGATCTCCAACGAGCTCCACCAGAGCCCCTTTCGCATGCCCGTCCAGTGGGTCAATCGACCCGACTTGGACTTTCGGGGATTTTCGGGGCAGATCGTCGGGGGTACGGTGCGGCCGGGTGATCGGCTGAGAGTTCTTCCGAGCGGCAAGGAATCGGCCGTGGCACGCATCGTCACGATGGGAGCTGACCTCGACGAGGCGATAGCTGGGCAGTCTGTGACCATCACTCTCGACGATGAGATCGATATCAGCCGGGGCGATGTGTTGGCGGCGGTGGACGCGCTGCCGGGTCTGGCAGACCAGTTCGAGACGCACGTGGTGTGGATGGGCGAAGACGCGATGTTGCCCGAACGTCCGTACCTGTGCCAGATCGGGACGATGACGGTGCAGGCGCGCATCACCAAGCCGAAATACAAGGTGAATGTCAACACGCTCGAACAGACGGCGACAAACACCTTGGCGCTCAACGAGATCGGCGTGTGCAACATCAGCTTCGACCGGCCGGTGCCGTTCGATGTCTATACCGCGAACCGGGACACCGGCGGTTTCATCCTGATCGACCGGTTGACCAACACCACCGTTGGCGCCGGAATGATCACGCACTCGCTGCGCCGATCGGACAACATTCACTGGCAAGCCGTGGATGTCAACGAACAGGCACGATCAAAGCTCAAAAACCATGAGCCCCACGTGGTGTGGTTTACCGGGCTCTCCGGTTCGGGTAAGTCGACCATCGCCAACGAACTCGAACGGCAGCTGTACGGACTGGGCTGCCACACCTACCTGCTCGATGGCGACAACGTACGGCACGGCCTGGGTCGTGACCTCGGGTTCACCGAAGCCGACAGGGTGGAGAACATCCGGCGGGTGACCGAGGTCGCCAGGCTGATGGTGGACGCCGGCCTGATCGTATTGGCTTCGTTCATCTCACCGTTCGGAGCCGAGCGGCAAGCTGCCCGCGAGGTGATCGGGTCCGAGAAATTCTGCGAAGTCTTCATCGACACCCCGATGGAACTTGCCGAGAGTCGAGACCCGAAGGGCCTCTACAAGAAGGCGCGTCGAGGAGAGCTGGCCAACTTCACCGGCATCGACTCTCCGTACGAGGCGCCCGAGAATCCAGATCTTCACATCGACACCACCGCAACGTCTTCGAAAGAAGCCGTCAGGCAGATCATCGATCACCTGCGCAGCCGCGGTGCGATCGCCTGAAGACGCTTCCCGAGTTCACCCACCCATCACAGAAGGAGTGTCTCTTGCCCACAAGAAACGAAATCTGTTCGGCACTCGAGTCGTACGTAAAGTATCTGGGTAACCATGATGTGGATCAACTGGTGTCGCTCTTCGCGGACGACGCGGTGCAGCATGAGCCGCTCGGTGTGCAGACCTACCGCGGCGTAGAGGAGATCCGGGGATTCGGCACCGAGAATGCGAAGGTCGACTTCACGGTCAGCCGCTACTCGCCGATCACCGTCACCGGCCGCTACGCGGCCATGCAGATCTGCGTGCAGCGTAAGGGCATGCCCGACTTCTTGGCCACTGATCTATTCGAGTTCGACGAGCACGGCAAGATCGCCTCGCTCAGCGTCGTTCTGGACCCGCAGGCGCACGTCACTGCGCCCGGACAACCATGACTGTGTCGCCACCGCTGCCTGGCTCGACGCAACTGCTCGAGGACAAGGTCGTGGTGATCTCGGGTGTGGGGCCTGGTCTGGGCCGTGCGATCGCACTCCGCAGTGCCGAAGCAGGCGCTGCTGTGGTGCTCGCCGCACGGACCGCTGGACGGATCGAGGAGATCGCCGAGGAGATTCGCAGCGCCGGTGGTGACGCTGAAGCGGTACCGACCGACCTGACCGACTCCGCGTCGATCATCGAGCTGGCCGCGCGCGCCCAGTCGAGGTACGGCCGAGTTGATGTGCTGATTCACAACGGGTTTGTGATGCCTGCGCACGGGCGACTGCTTGATGCGGAGATCGGCGCGTTACGCGCAGGTATGGACATCAACCTGCTTGCGGCGCTCGATCTCGCCCAAGCCTTCGCGCCCGGGCTGATCGCGTCGAGAGGTTCGGTGGTGATGATCAACTCGATGGTGCTCCGAAACCAATTGCCCGATCTCGGGGCATACCGGGTCATGAAGACCGGACTACTGGCTCTGGCCCGCAGTCTGTCCGTCGAGTTGGGGCCGCAGGGTGTCCGCGTCAATTCTGTTGCACCGGGATATATCTGGGCGGACTCGGTCCAGGCCATGTTCGAGGATCAGGCGCAGAAGCGGGGCGTCACGCCGCAGCAGATCTACGACGAAACGGCCTCGGGTACCGATCTGCGTCGCCTGCCTGAGCCCGGCGACATCGCGAACGCAGTGGTGTTCCTGGCCTCTGACTCTGCGCGAGCCATCACGGGCCAGTGCCTGGACGTCAACTGCGGACAAACCCACCACTGATCAACTCAGACAAGGAAGTACTGATGACAAACGATTACGACGGTATTGGTTCGATCGAGAACCTGCATCAGAGCGCAATCGATGCCACCGGCTACGACGACTTCGGTGGCGGCGAGTATCGCGCCGGTCTGGAGGTTCTTCTCGGTTCATTCGCGACCGAGGCCGATCTCACCCCGCACGGCCGGTTGATCGCACGCAAGATGATCATCAGTGCGCTTTCGGGCCGACTGATCAGTGAGGCGGGATTCGCCCGTCACCCCGAGCACGCCGATGTTGCAGTTGAACGACCCATCTTTGTTTCCGGCATCACGCGAACCGGTAGCACAGCGCTTCATCGCCTCCTCAGTGCCGACCCATCACATCAAGGCGTCGAGATGTGGTTGGCCGAGTCTCCGCAGCCCAGACCCGCCCGTGGCCGGTGGGCACAGAACAAGGACTTCCTGCGGTCGGATGCCCTCTATCGCTCACGCCAGGCAAACGAAACCGACCTGATGAAGGTGCACTTCATGGGAGCCGAAGAAGTCGAAGAATGTTGGCGACTGCTGCAACAGACGATGTTGTCGATCTCTTTTGAATGTGTCGCGTACGTGCCGTCCTACTCGCGGTGGCTGGCCGAACAGGACTGGACCGCGACCTATGAACGGCACAAGAAGAATCTGCAGCTGATCGGTGTGAACGACACCGATCGGCGGTGGGTGCTCAAGAGTCCGAGTCACGTCTTCGCGATCGATGAGATCATGAACGTCTATCCGGATGCGTTGATAGTGCGAACTTTCCGTGATCCGAAGACGTCGATGGCGTCGACGTTCAGTCTCGCGGAGCAGGGTAAGCACGACATGTCGGATGCGTTCGACCGGGCGACAATCGGCCGCACCCAGCTCGACCTGTGGGCCCGCGGCAATGCAGACTTCAACCGGGCTCGAGCTCGTTACAACCCGGAACAATTCATAGACGTGGACTTCAAGGACTTCGTGGCCGACCCGATTGGCACGATCGAGACCATTTACACGCAATTTTCGTTGCCGTTCACAGATGAAGCGCGCACCGCCGTCGCCGCCTCGCATCAAGCCAGCCTCGCCGAACATCGGCGCCCGGCGCATCAGTATTCCCTCGAAGACTTCGGTGTCACCGTCGCCGACGTCGAGGCCAAGTTTGCGGTCACCACCGTGTGACGCTCCTGCCGTGACCATTTCGACAACAAGAGGACTTTCATGAATGACGTTTGGGAAAAGTACTGCGCAGACCTGCTCGATCTCGGCAAAATGTTCGACGACGAGATCGTCCCGCAGGATTCGCTCACGCAGGCCGAGGGCGCACGCTACCTGACCCGGCTGCTGCGCTACGCGACAATCAATTGTGTTGAGTACACGGATCCGCGGTGGCCTCAGTTCACATCTGCGCCCAACCCGAACATGATGACCAAGATCGGCGCCGACAACCCCGACAACATCTATATGCGGGCCAACATATCCGGGAAGTACCGCTACCGGATCACCGGCACCCGCGGCACGGTTCCGCTGGTGACGTTCGGATCGCGCGTCAACCGCTACCATATCGACGGCACCATGATGCAAACCGGTGATCTACATGTGCACGACCTGGAAGTCGATGAGAGCGGTCGGTTCTCGTTCATTGCCAGCGTCGACAAGCCTGCCGAGGGCGCGTGGCTGCCGATGGCACCGGACAGCAACCTCATCTCGGTCCGGCAGACTTATCGGGATCGTCGCAGCGAGTTCCCCGCGGAGCTGGCCATCGAATGCCTGGACCCCGACGGCGTTTTCGAGCCGCTGAGCACCGAAGAAATGGGGCAGCGCCTCGACAAGGCGGTCGCCATGGTCCGGGGCACGGCGGGTACCTTCCTCGAATGGGCCCGTACGTTCCAGCCGGAGCCCAACGAGATTTTCGACCGAGGGCAGGAGACCTTTCAGAACGCCGGCGGCGATCCGACGATCTTCTACTTGCACGGTTACTGGAAGCTCGCCGAGGACGAGGCGTGGGTCATCGAGACCGAGGTTCCGAACTGCGAGTACTTCAACTTTGTGCTGCAGAACTTCTGGGTCGAATCCCTCGATTACAACCGGACGAACATCTACATCAACAACCACACCGCGAAACTGAACGACGACGGCACACTGACCATCGTGGTGGCGGCGAAGGATCCCGGCTATGGCAACTGGATCAACACCGATTCTCATGCGGAGGGGACGTGGGCCATGCGTTGGATCAAGGCCGATTCGCATCCGATCCCGACATCGAAGGTAGTGAAGCTGTGAGGTCACACTTGTGAGATGGGCACTACCTGCGGCGATGATGGCGGCCGAAGATCTTCCGGCGTTGGCACGCGTCGCCGACGAATGTGGCTATGACGCGATCGCGATGCCGGACTCGGTGTTCTACCCGGAGACGATCTCGGCGGGCTATCCGTATTCCGCCGACGGCAAACGCATGTGGACCGGCCAGACCCCGATGCCTGATCCCTTGATCGCGATGACGGCGATGGCGGCGATCACGCAGCGGTTGCGCTTCTACACCAACGTGCTGAAGTTGCCGTTGCGGGAACCGCTGGTGCTGGCGAAACAGATCGCGACCATGGCGGTGATGTCGGACAACAGGATCGGTGTCGGTGTTGGTCTGTCGTGGATTCCTGAGGAGTTCCGGTTTACCGGCACCGAGATGCGAACCCGCGGAGCCCGTACCGATGAGGCACTCGAGATCCTGAAGGCCGTCTGTGGCGGCGGCGGTCCCGAGTGGGTCGAGTACCACGGTAAGCACTACGATTTCGATCGTTTGATGATGAGTCCAGCTCCGGACCAACCGGTTCCGATCTATGTCGGTGGGCACAGTGAGCCGGCTTTGCGTCGCGCCGCACGGCTTGCAGATGGATGGATCTCAGTCAACACCGACGTGGCAAAACTGCGGGTCGCCATCGATCGATTGACAGAATTGCGTACCGAATATGGTCGTGAAGAAGTGACTTTCGAAATCGATGCCTCACCGACTGATGTCCACGACATCGATGGATACCGGGCTCTCGCCGACATCGGCGTCACCCGGTGTCGGGTGATGCCATGGCGGCTTTATGATGCCGACCCGACCGACCGCCAGGCAAAACTTGACGCAGTTCGCCGATTTGCCGACGACTGTATGGACAAGTCCACATCTGCAGACCGCCCGTGAAATCGGTGACCGGACGGTCGCGGTCACATCGGACGGGTGGGACGGTCCGATGGTCGTCGCTCCCGTTGGCCGGGATCGCCCGTGTCTGAAACTCGGAAAGTGCGTAACACATAGGTGTTACAGCGTTTTTCGTGAGGAGACAACATATGGCCGACAGTTCATCCATCATGCCCATCCCGTCGGGGGAGATCACCGAGTGGGCTTTTGAGGCCGACGTGGTCATCGCCGGTTTCGGAGTTGCCGGCGCAGCGGCTGCGGTGGGCGCGGCGCAGGCCGGTGCCGAGGTTCTGGTGCTCGAACGCACCGGGGGATGGGGCGGGGCCGCGGCCATGGCAGGCGGCTTCATCTACATGGGTGGCGGCACTCCGCTACAGAAGGCCTGCGGGTTCGACGACACCGTCGAGGCCATGAAGGCCTTCATGAAAGCCGCGTTGGGACCCGGTGTCGATGAAGCGAAGATCGACATCTACTGCGAGGGCAGTGTGGATCATTACCACTGGCTCGTCGACGAGTGTGGCGTTCCGTTCAAGGAGAGCTTCTGGGGCGAACCCGGTTGGGAACCACCGGGAGACGACGGCCTGCAATACACCGGCGGTGAGAATGCAGCACCGTTCAATGCGACGATCCCGCCGGCGCCCCGCGGCCATGTGCCGCAGATGAAAGACAAACACGTCAGCGCCGAAAAGGGTGGCGGCTACATGTTGATGAAGCCGCTCACGGACAAGGCCACCGACCTGGGTGTGAAAGCCGAATACGACATGCGCGTACAGGCTTTGATCGTCGACGAAACGGGACGTGTGGTCGGTGTGCAGGCCAAGCAGTACGGCCACAGCGTAGCGGTGCGGGCGCGCAAAGGCGTGGTACTCGCCACCGGCAGCTTTGCCTACAACACCACGATGGTCGAGTCCTTCGCGCCTCGACTGATCAATCGACCGGCCGCCTCGATCGAGGAGCACGACGGCCGGGCGATCCGCATGTCGCAGTCGATCGGTGCCGACCTGGCGCACATGGATGCCACCGAGGTCGCCTTCTTCTGCGACCCGCAACTGTTCATCCGGGGCATCCTGGTCAACGGGCGTGGTCAGAGATTCATCAACGAGGACACCTACCCCGGACGCGTCGGGCAGGCTGTGCTCATCGAGAACCAGAACCAGGCATATCTGGTCCTCGACGAGGCAGCGTATGAGGAAGCGCTGACGCGGCCGACGTCGAGCCCGCAGCTGCGTCGTCAACCGACGTGGGTTGCCGAGACGGTCGAAGAGCTCGAGTCCGAGATGGGTTTGCCCGCAGGGGCTTTGCAGTCGACTGTCGAGCTCTACAACCGACATGCGGTGGTCGGCGAGGATCCGCTGTTCGGCAAGAAAGCCGAGTGGGTCAAGCCGATCGGATCGCCGATTGCGGCCATCGATCTGCGCGGCATGACAGGTGGATTCACGTTGGGCGGTCTGCGCACGAGCCTCGACTCCGAGGTGTTGCACGTATCCGGTGATCCGATCCCGGGCCTGTACGCAGCGGGTCGATCGACTGCGGGCGTGTGTGCCGGCGGGTACGCCAGCGGAGCCTCACTCGGCGACGGTAGCTACTTCGGTCGGCGTGCGGGTATCGCGGCTGCCGCGAACTGATCGATTGGAATTGCCGCCGATCCCGGGAACGACACGGGATCGGCGGCAAAGCTTTTCAGCGCAGGCTGCCTTCGTGGACTGCCCGGTCGAACGCGGTCAACGGTGCGCCCGAGCGCAGGGTGCTCGCCAAAGCCGGGTCGGCCAGATGTAGACGTCCGATGGCGATCAGGTCGAACTCACCGGAACTGATCCGCTGCTCTACGTCACCGATGTTGTCGACCACCGGGGCGGCACCCTCAATACGACTGTCCCGCAGTGACTTACCGAGTCCTACGCTGCCGACGGCCATCGAGTGGGCACCGGTGAGTTTTTTGGCCCACCCGGCAAGAGACACACCACTTCCGGCGAAAACCGGTGCATCGAAGCGGCGGTTGCTGGCGTCGAACACATCGACTCCGGCATCGGCGAGTGCGCCGAGAACGACGCCGAGTTCGTCAGGGGTCTCGGCGATGCGTGCGGTGTAGTCCTGCTGTTTGTGCTGGGAGAACCGGTAGAAGATCGGAAGATCGTCGCCGATGGCCACCCGGATTGCTGCGACGACCTCGACCGGGAAGCGGGTGCGGGCCAACAGATCTCCGCCCCATGCGTCGTCGCGGGTGTTGGTCCCATGCCACACGAATGAGTCGAGCAGGTAGCCGTGGCCGCCGTGCAAGGCGATGCCGTCGAAACCGGCTGCGACGGCGTTGCGTGCCGCTTGAACATAGGCCGCGATGACGTCAGCGATGTCTTCTTCGGTCATCGGTTCGGTCGGCTGCGCTGCGCTCGCGACGTATTCGTCCGAGTAGGATGTCGTGCCGACGGGACCCCACAGGCCGGACGGACGCATGGGCTTGATCGCCGGGTCGACCTTGCTCATGGCGCCCCAGAGCGGTCCGACGTGCCAGAGCTGCGGAATGATCTTGCCCCCGGCGGCGTGTACACCGTCGACCACCGCGCGCCATCCGGCCAGGGCATCGTCGCCGTACATGTGTGGCACGTTGGCATTGTCGACGGCGGAAGGATGCTCGATGGCAACGCCCTCGGTCACGATCAACCCGGTGCCGCCCTCGGCGCGACGCGTGTAGTACTGCGCCACATCGGGTCCGGGAACACCTGCGGGCGAGGATGATCGGGTCATCGGCGACATCGCGATGCGGTTGGCGAGTTCGAGCGAGCGAATCTTCAGCGGCTCGAAGAGTACGGAGTCATTGTTGTTCATGCGTTCACAGCGCTTTCATGAAGCGGAAGAATCCGGGTGACGAGTCGACGCGCAAGCGGGTGAGGGTTCGGTAGCTGATCAGCCACCGTCCGTCTACTTTTCGGTATTCCTCGTGGTAGTGGCCGTAACCGTGAAGGTGGAGCTCTTCGTCACCGTCGTGCCACCACAGCATGTCTTCCATCGCCCAGATTCCCCGCGCGGTGGTGTCGGAGGTCAGTTCGATTTCGGGAGTGTGTCCGTGATGGGCGGTCGTGACGCTGACGGGTCCGTCGAGCAGGTTGCGGATCGCCTCGGCCAACTTCTCCTTGCCGACAATGCGGTTCGCAGTGTCGCCGGTGCGGGGTTGCTTGTCTTCCGGCAGCCCGCCCCACGTCTCGCTCACGACATCGTCGGTGTGTAGCGGCGCGTACTCGTGCCACTGTTTGGTGTCCATGCACCGGAGTCGGGCCGCGAAGAGCTGCTTGATCTCCTCTATGGCGAGAACAGCTTCGGCAGCCGACAACGAGTGCGATGGGGGAGAAGCCTGCGACATGAACTAGAGCTTGCGGCCGGTGGCGGGCGAGGGTCAATCGCCGTCCCGCTCAGTGGCAACGCCGCACACCGGCCGCAAGTACTACGGTTCGTCGGCTCAGACGCTTGCCGGCTCGGTCGCCAGCGCGACCTCCTCGAGTGCGGCGACGCTGTAGGCGGCGTACGTCTCGTACGGTCCGCGTCCCGAGAAGTACGGGGTGAGCTGATCGTTGAGTTCTTCCACGGAGAACGCCGAGCCTGCGGCGTCGAAACGGTTCTCCACCTTGGGTGCTTCCATCAACGCGACCATCTTGCCGTAGACGACGAATACCTGTCCGTTGATCTCATCGGACGCGGGAGAGGCGAGGTAGCAGACCAGCGTTGCCACGCGTTCGGGTGCGAGCGGATCGAGTTCGGCGGTACCGGTGTTCTCGCCGAAGGCCTGGGCGGTCATCGCGGTGCGCGCCCGCGGGCAGATGGCGTTCGCACGGATTCCGTAGCGGGACAGGCCCTGCGCCGTTGAGAGTGTCAGCGCGGTGATCCCGGCCTTGGCTGCCGAGTAGTTGGGCTGACCGGCCGCTCCGAACAGGAATGCCTCCGAGGAGGTGTTGATGACCCGACCGAAAACCGGAGCGCCCGCGGCCTTGCTGGCAGCGCGCCAGTGGACGGCCGCCGCACGGGAGGTGGCGGCGTGGCCTTTGAGGTGGACGCGGATCACGTCGTCCCAGTCGGACTCGGACAGGTTGAAGATCATCTTGTCGCGGACGATCCCGGCATTGTTGACCAGGATGTCGAACGATCCGAATGTGGACACTGCCGTGTCGACGAGACGCTCACCGAGCGACCAGTCGGAGACGTCGCCGGTCAGAGCCACTGCCTGCCCGCCGGCGGCGATGATCTCCTCTGCAACGGTGTGCGCGTTCTCGCCCATGTCGTTGACGACAACAGCAGCACCCGCCGCGGCGAGGGCGAGCGCCTCTGCACGCCCGAGGCCGGCCCCCGCGCCGGTGACGACGGCTGTGCGGCCGGACAGATCGAGTGTTTCCACCATGTTGAGCTCCTCATAGATTGCGTGTCGCGCCAAAACTAGTATTCATTCTAGTTTCTACCAAGTGGGACATAGGGTTCCGCGGTCTCGCTCACTGGGACGAGGGCGAATTGGCAACTCCGACCTGCATTCCCCTTCGGTCACCGGGACCAGCGGTGCGTAGGCGTGTTCACCTGGTCTTTTGGCCGTGGCTGCCGGAGTTTTACCGATGGTGAAGTGCGGGTTGGGGTGGTACGGGGGGAGCGATCAGGGCGCGGGGCGACCGGTATCCCGGTCAACGGGAATGTGTGGCCGACATCACGTGATCGCTGTCACCTTTTGGATTGCTTGTCTGTCCTTCTAACTCGGAGTCGAACACATATGAACCTGCTGCCCCTCTCGTCTGGAGAGGCCGAGCGCGCGCCCCTCACGCGCCAGAAATCGCTGGGACTTCTGGCGATCATCATCCTGCTGGTCGAGGTCATCCCGCTCGCCTACAACTTCGTCACCCCGGCATTGCCGGAAATCGGCCAACACTTCGCCACGACGGAGGTGGGCTGGGTCATCACGATCGTGACCCTGCTCTTGGGCGCTGCCACCCCGATTGTCGGCAAGCTCGGCGACATCTACGGCAAGAAGCGGGTGATGCTCGTTTGTTCCGTCATCTTCGGTGCCGGCGCGCTGGTGGCCGCTGTCGCGCCGAACTTCGCGCTGTTCCTCGTCGGTCGCGGCATGCAGGGTGTCGGCATGGCGATCCTGGTACTTGCGTACGGATTGATCCGGGACATCATGCCCCGCAGCATGATTCCGGTCGCAGTGGGTTTTGTTGCCACCGGAATGGGCGCCAGCACGATTCTCGGCCCGATCATCGGTGGCTATCTGATCGACCACTTCGGTTACACCGGAGTGTTCTGGGCGCAGCTGATCCACGTTGCCGTGGCCGGCATCGCGTTTGCGATCCTGGTGCCCGAATCCACGCTGCGCACGAAGTCGCGACTGGACGTGATCGGTGCTGCCATTCTCGCCGTCGGCGCGTTTGTGGTGCTGTTCGGCCTGGGCAAGATGAACGCCTGGGGATACACCTCCCCGAAGACCCTGCTGTGCATCGGTGTCGGCGCCGTGATCCTCGCGGGCTGGTTGTACTACGAGCGCAAGCCGCAGGAGCCACTGATCGATCTGGATCTGCTGTTGCACGCGCCAGTTGCGAAGGCGTTGGCCGGCAGTGCGTTTGTACAGTTCGTCCTGATCAGCCACTCGATGCTCATCCCGATGATGGTGATGACCAAGGCCGACCTCGGGCTCGGCTACGGGTTCGGTGCGACCGCTCTGGGTGTGGCGTTCTACACCGTGCCGACCGGTGTCGCCTCGATGATCGCCGGCCCCGTCAGCGGGCACCTCAGTAAGCGTTTCGGACCGGCGCCGATGCTCGCGTTCGGCGGGTTCTTCCTCGCGGTGGGTTCGATACTCATTGCGGTGATGCATGATACGACGCCGCAGTTGCTCGTCGGCCAGTTCGTGATGGGCCTGGGCCTCGGTTCTGCGTCGGCATCGCTGCCCAACCTGATCATGCGCACGGTGCCCGCCGAGGACCAGGGGATCGGCGGCGGCATGCTCAACCTCGCCGGTTCGATGGGCAGCGCGGTCGGCAGTCAGGTGATGCTCAGCATCCTGGCGATCCCCGGCCTGATCCTCATGGGTTCGTACGGGCTGTACCCGGAAAAGGGCTTCGTCTATGCCTTCTTGGCACTGGCGGTGGCCGGAGCTCTCGCCGGCGTCATGGGTGTGTTGCTCCTCCGCAACGCCGGTGCCATGTTGCAGCCGCCGGTGAAGGCTTCGGGCGCACTCGCCTGACCCTGGTAGTCACTGTGAAGGAAGGGCCCGCTCCCGAGAGGAGCGGGCCCTTCGTGCGTCGCGCAGTGTTCGCGCAATGTTCGCGCAGCGACCGTAAGATGCATTCTTTAGGATCGCGAAGTACCCCGGAGCGGCGATTACCTCCCGGTCACCGGGACTGCTGCTACGATAATGAGAATTCATTTCAGTTTTGGCGCTAGGCCTAGAACTGGCCAGGTTTGTTTGGAGGCCCGATGACAGTTGACACGGCTACAACCGCTTCTGCAGGAACCCCACGGCGCGATCTGCCGCCGTCGATGGTCGAGCGCATGACACTCATCCTCGACGCGTTCGACGGTCCGACAACTCGACTGACACTCGAGGAAGTCGCCTGCCGTACGCAGCTGCCACGCTCCACGGTGCATCGGATCCTGGATCAGCTGGTCCGTTTGAACTGGGTGGAACATGCCTCGTTCGGCTACAGCCTGGGACGCCGGGCCATCGGACTCGGTGGTGGCGACGGTGGACATGCCCAACTTCGTGAAGCGGCGGCACCGTTGCTGCACGACCTGCACATGCAGACCGGAATGGTGGTGCACCTGTCTGTGCTCGACGGCAGCGAGAGTGTCTACCTGGACAAGGTCGGCGGACGATTTGCGTCCATGCTGCCTTCCCGGGTCGGGGGCCGTGCTCCGGCGTACTCCACTGCAGGCGGTAAAGCGATGCTGGCCTGGATGGACCCGGAGAGAATCGACGCGCTGTACCCGCATCTGCTGAAGCGGTGCACCGAACGGACCATCACCGATCTCCCGACACTGCATCAGGAACTCAACCGCATTCGGCAAAGCAGCGGTCTGGCGTTCGAACGCGGGGAGTCGGTGCGCGACGTGGCGTGTGTCGGTGTGGCGATCCGCAGCTACGACGGTCCGGTCGCCGCGATCTCGCTATGTGGTGATGCGCGCACGTCACAGCTCAAAAGGGTTGCACCGCTGGTTGTGCACGCCGCCCGAGAGGTGTCGAAAATCCTGTACCCGGAAGCAGACAGTCCGCGACGCACCCGCAAAACCGTGGCCGCGCCTGAAAAGACTTGGTCGTCTGAGGCGCTCGACCGCCTTCTGACGGTCGAGTCGGGGCAATGGCTCTAGTGCAGCAGCGGCTCTGGCGTACCAATGGCTCTGGTGCAGCAACGGGTTCAGCGCAGGCAGACTAGGCGCGTAGCAGCGTCGGGGGTGCCTCGATCCCGAACTTGCCCCGGAAGAAGATCAGGGGACGTTCCTCGGTCACCGACTCGAACTCGAGGACGCGGCCGATGACCACGTCATGATCGCCTGCGGTGTGGACGTCATGAATCTCGGCGTGCACCCGCATCAGCACGTTCGGCAGGGATGGGGTTGTCCACTTTGACATCTCCCACTCGAGCTCTTCGTATTTGCGGCCGGCGCTACCGCCGAACCGCGCACAGAGGTCGGTCTGTTCCTCGTGCAGCACGTTGATGCTGAACCGTCCGGAGTTGCGGATCCGGGGCCAGGACCGTCCGCGGTGGTCGGCGCAGAAGAGGATCAGCGGCGGGTCGAGCGACACCGACGCGAACGACTGGCACGCGAACCCGATAGGGCCCTCGTCGTCCATACCCGTCACGACGGTCACGCCACTTGCGAACTGGCCCAGTGCGCTTCGCATCTCAGCCTGTGACATCGTTTCGATCGACATCTGATCCACCTCCGATTCCGTTGTGTGGTCGAGGATTCGACTCCAGTTGACATTGCGAGCGTATGACCGGCCTCTGGGCGGGCCGTAGCTTCGTCTCGCTGAGTGGAAGAAGGCAAAGATGGTCAGTTCGCCGCCGATGACCGATCTCGCTCAACGGGACGATTTCTGTGAGCGGCGTTACGTCCTGGCAACGTCTCCTTCATGACCACAGACGTGAGTTACGAGGGCACCCGGAGGGAGCTCCAGTCCAGTCTCGGGGTGCTGCGGTATCACGAGGCCGGCGACGGTCCTCCGCTGTTGCTGCTCCATGGATCCGGCCCCGGTGTCACGGGGTGGCGCAACTATCGTGGTGTGCTCGCCGATCTGGCCGAGCACTTCCGTTGCCTGGTAATGGAATTCCCTGGCTTCGGCGTGAGTGACCCGGGCGACGGCCATCCGATGGTGATGGCGCAGTCAGCGGTCGGCCAGTTTCTCGATGGCCTCGGACTCGGTGCGGTCGACATGATCGGCAACTCGATGGGCGGCATCATCGCGACCAAGGTCGCGATCGACGAGCCGCAACGGGTCAACAAACTCGTCACGATCGGCGGCATGGGGAAGAACGTCTTCTCGTCGGGTCCCAGTGAAGGCATCAAGCTGCTGATGGAGTTCACCGACAACCCCACTCGCGACGGTCTCGTCCGCTGGTTGCTGTCGATGGTCCATGACCCGGCTCTGGTGACTCCCGAACTGATCGACGAACGGTGGGCCCTCGCGACCGAACCGACCACCCTCGAGATCGCGCGACGGATGTACAGCAGCAAGGCATTCGGTGCGAGCATGGCCGCTGCCGCCGCCTCTGATGCGACGCCGTACTGGGCACGGTTGGCCAAGATCACCGCGCCGACGCTGCTCACCTGGGGTCGCGACGACCGGGTCAGCCCCGTCGACATGGCCATGCTGCCGATGCGCGACATCCCCAATGCCGAGCTCCACGTATTCCCCAAGTGTGGGCACTGGACGATGATCGAGGCCCGCGAGGCCTGGCTCAACGCAGTGCTGGCATTTCTCACCCGTACAGACAGGACACCACGATGACGGACAACCGGATGACGGACAACCACAACACAGCCGGGGATTTCGACCATTTCGTGGATTTCCTCATCGTCGGCAGCGGCGGCGGTGGCATGGCCGCAGGCATCACCGCAGCCCACCGCGGCCTGGACACCCTGATCATCGACAAGGGCTCCAAGTACGGCGGCTCGACCGCGATCTCCGGTGGCGGGATCTGGATCCCCAATGCCCCGACACTGCGCGCCAAAGGTGCGGTGGACAGCCGTAGTTCGATCCGTCGCTATCTCGATGTGATCACCGAGGGCAAGGTTCCCGCGGACCGGCTCGACGCCTACGTCGACAACGGCCCGGAGCTGATGGACCTGCTCGAGGCGAGCCCGCACATGAAGATGTACTGGGTCAAGGGCTACTCCGATTACCATCCCGAGCTCGAAGGCGGAAGTGCGCTGGGACGCACCATCGAATGCAAGCCGTTCGACACCCGGGCACTGAAAGAGGACGAGAAGTATCAGCGTCCCAACAGCATGAAGGGCCCGATGGGTCTGTGGGTGACCTCGAAGGACTACCACGACCTGGCCATGGTCAAGCGGACATGGGCCGGACGTAGGGCGTCTCTGGTCGCTGCCTGGCGGGTGTCGTCCAACGTGATCCGGCGCCGGCACATGGCAACCGGTGGCCGCGCTCTGGTCGCCCGGATGCGCATGGTGCTCAAGGACGCCGGGGTTCCGTTGTGGCTCAAGACCTCCATGACCGACCTGATCACCGACGATCGCGGCACCGTCATCGGCGTGGTCGCCGAGCGTGATGGCAAGACCATCCGCATCGGGGCACGCAAGGGTGTGCTGCTGGCCACCGGTGGGTTCGACCACAACAAAGAGATGCGTGCGAAATACCTTCCGGAGCAGGGTGCCCCGGACATCAGCGCAGGTGCCAGGGAAAACGTGGGCGACGGCATCGTCGCCGGCCAGCGACTCGGTGCCGCCGTCGACCTGATGGACGACGCCTGGTGGATGCCGTCGGTGTTCCACCCGATGGGCGCGGTGATCCCGCTGGTGTCGGAGCGCTGCATCCCGGCCTCGGTCATCGTCGACAGCACCGGACGCCGGTTCACCAACGAATCGGGACCGTACGTGAACTTCGTCCACGATCAGCTCGACGGCGGCCACGTTCCGGCCTGGTTCATCATGGACACCAAGGCCAAGAATCGGTACCCGTTCGCACAGGTGCTCCCGAATGTGCCTTTCCCGCAGGGTTTCTATGACTCCGGTGTCATCCACAAGGCAGATACGCTGGCGGAACTTGCGCAGGCAGTCGGGATTCCGGCTGAGGAGCTGACAAAGACCATCGAGCGGTTCAATGGATTTGCCCGCACCGGTAAGGACGAGGACTTCGGCCGCGGCGACAGCGCCTACGACCGCTACTACGGTGACCCGACCATGAAGAACCCGAACCTCGACGAGATCGTCAAGGGACCGTTCTACGCAATCCGTTGCGAAGCCGGAGATCTGGGCACGAAGGGCGGACTGGTCTGCGACGCCGACAGCCGAGTGCTTCGTGAAGACGGCAGCGTCATCGACGGCCTGTACGCCACCGGCAACACCACCGCCTCGGTGATGGGCAACGAGTACGCAGGCGCCGGAGCGACCATCGGCCCGTCGATGGTGTTCGGATACATCGCGGCCCTGCGTGTGGCCGAGGCAGAGCGCAACAGCGCCGTAGACGTGGCGGCCGGCTGATACGCGATTTCCGCGTATCGACGAAAACCCCACTGACACAACCTTTACCCAGGCGTCTGTCCGGGTACTGAACAAGAAAGCCGAGAAGATCATGGGCCAGGTCCTGGACAACATTCAGCAGTTCGCCGAGGAGATCCGCGCCGAGGGCGCCGAGGGCGACAGGCTGATGCAGCTGTCGGATACCGCGGCGAAGCGCTTGCGCGACTCCGGTGTGATCCGCATGCTGCAGCCGAAGGAATATGGCGGCTTCGAGTCGCATCCCCGTGAGTTCGCCGAGACCGCAATGGGTATCGGTGCCATGGACGGCGCAACCGGCTGGGTGAGCGGCATCGTCGGCGTACATCCCTGGGAGCTGGCCTTTTTCGATCGCAAGGCCCAGGACGAGGTCTGGGGCGAGGATCCCGACATGTGGATGGCCTCGCCGTACGCCCCGATGGGTGTGGCGAAGCCGGTCGACGGTGGCTACATCCTCAATGGTCGCTGGTCGTTCTCCTCGGGAACCGATCACTGCGGCTGGGTCATGATCGGTGCGACAGTCGGGGATCAGGACGGCAAGCCGTTGATGCCACCGCAGCACCTGCACGTCCTGCTGCCGCGGGCTGACTACGACATCGATCAGGACAGCTGGAATGTGGTCGGGTTGCGTGGCACCGGCAGCAAGGACCTGATCGTCAAGGATGCGTACATCCCCACGTACCGCACCCTTTCGGCCAAGAAGGTCTTCGACGGTTCGGCGCCCAAGGAGTTCGGACGCACCCAGTCGCTGTACAACTTCCCGTTCTCGTGCATCTTCCCGCTCGGCATCACCTCGTCGCTGATCGGTATCGCCGAAGGTGCGCTGGCCTGCCACATCAACGCTCAGCGTGAGCGGGTCACGGTGTCGGGCACCGCGATCAAGGAAGACCCCTACGTGCTCTTCGCCATCGGTGAGGCAGCGGCGGAGATCGCGGCATCGCGGGCAGCGATTCTCGACACGGTCGACCGGTTCTGGGACATGACCGAAAAGGGTCAGGAGATCTCATTCGAATTGCGTGCCATCGGCCGTCGGAGCCAGGTCAGTGCGGCCTGGCGTGCGGTGCGAGCCGTCGACGAGATCTTCGCGCGCTCCGGCGGCGGAGCGTTGCAGCTCGGGACCCCGATGCAGCGGTTCTGGCGCGATGCCCATGCCGGTCTGGCGCACGCCATCCACGTGCCGGGCTCGATCTACCACGCCTCGGCGTTGACCCAGATGGGCGGCGAACCCCAGGGCGCCCAACGTTCGATGATCTAGTGCCGCACCACCGAAAGGTTCTTCCATGACTGACATCCGTGCACTCGGATACCTCCGGGTCCAGACCTGCGACATCGACCGCTGGCGCGAACTCACCGTCGATGGTCTGGGCATGTCGATCGGTTCGGGTCCCGAACCAGACGGCCTCTATCTGCGGCTCGATGAACGGCGCGCCCGCATCATCGTGTTGCCGGGCGAGAGCGACAAAGCTCTGGCCATCGGCTGGGAGGTGCGTGACCAGTTCGCACTGCAGCGTGTGCGCGAAGCGGTCGAGAAGTCCGGGATCGCGGTCGAGACCCTCTCAGAGGAGGAGTCGCGGTACCGCGATGCCGAGCAGGTCATCGCATTCGACGACCCGAGCGGAACGCGGACGGAGATCTTCTTCGGCGCCGTGCTCGACCACAGCCCGGTCGTCACGCCACACGGCGGCCGATTCGTCACGGGTACAGAGGGTCTCGGACATGCGGTGCTTCCCACACCGGCGTTCGACGAGACCTATGCTTTCTACACCGAGGTTCTCGGATTTCTGCCGCGGGGCGCCATCCGGCTCGGTGGCCCCGACGCACCCGGCCCGGCCCGTCGCGTGCGGTTCCTCGGCGTCAACCAGCGTCACCACAGCCTCGCGCTGTGCCCGGCGCCGGCGAGCCAGGATCCCGGCATGGTGCACCTGATGGTCGAGGTCGACACCCTCGATGCGGTCGGTCAGGCCCTCGATCGGATCAACAAGCTCGGCTTCAGCCTGTCCTCGACGCTCGGCCGCCACACGAACGACAAGATGGTCTCATTCTACGTGCGCGCACCCGGCGGCTGGGACATCGAGTTCGGCACCGAGGGCATGCTCGTCGACGAAAGCTATTACACGGCAGAAGAAATCACTGCCGACAGCTACTGGGGCCACGACTGGTCCGGATCCGAACCGCTGGCAGCATTCATGCCACCGGCGAAGGGCTGATCGGCGCACGGACAGACACAGGTGGCCGGAGATCGCGGGTGAACAACCTTGCGATCTCCGGCCACTCTTGCGTATCAAGGGAATTCAGCTTCTGAGGTCTGTTGGTACCTCAGACCGGACCGGCCACCTTCCGTGTTCTACGGATCATCGCCGAAAGCGTCCGGTATTGCGTGATGCTGTTGACCGAGATCCAGCGCGAAATCGGCCACGTTCGTGTCCATGAGAACTGGCCAGGTTCGACGAGTGCAGGCTCGCCCAGATCATCGATCGTCGAATGCAGGCCGTCGACGGCCGTGTTCAGTCGAGCGACGAGCACGTTGGGGGCGGTACTTCGCTCTGCCTCGACTGTCTGGGCGTTCAGCGCGGGTGTTTGATTCCACGTGAACCCTGGCGCCGGTGTCGTCGGATGTTCGTGTGCGACGCCGGCCCTGATCCACTCCAAGACTGATTCGGTCCACCAGGTACGGACGGCCAGAACGTCTTTCACAGTCCACTGGTCGATCGCCACCATCGACCACAACGGATCGTCGTCGGCGGCCGTGAGCTCGGCCAGCAACTCGCCGTGCGCCTGGTTCAGACCGGAGACGAGTTCCTCGCGTGTTGGTGTCCGCATGCATCCATCATGCTCCAGAAACAGGTCTGCCCGACTCGTCGTCAGACGAGCCGGGCAGGACCACGTGATGTACGGGCCAAAAGTGTCAGCGACCGAGCAGCTTACGCATGCTCTCGGCGGCTCCCTTGACAAGCTTGGCGCGAGGGAAGCCGTTGCGTTTCTGAGCGGCCTCGTAGTTGCCGCCTGCAACCCACAGGGGACCGTCGGTGAGGTGTTCGAGTCCTTCACGCGCAACATCTTCAGGCTCGGCGACGTTCATGCCGGGGATGTCGAAGTTGAGTCCGGCCCGAACCATGGCAGGGGTCCGGGTGACACCCAGGACGAGTTCGACCACGTGCACGCCGAACGGTTCGAGTTCGAGCCACAGACTCTCGGCGAAGATGCGGCCGAAGGCCTTCGAGGCAGCGTAGATGCTCTGATGTTCGGCACCCATGTAGCCCGACAGCGAACCCAGCAGCATGATGCCGCCGCGCCCACGGTCTTTCATCTTGGCGCCGAAATGATGCGACAGGGTCAGCTGCGAGGTGACGTTCAGGTCGATCACGCCCTGGAAGCCGGCCAGATCACCGGTGACGAACTCGTGGCCGTAGCTGTTGGCTCCGGCGTTGAAGATCAACAGCCCGACCTCGACGTCATCGGTTGCCGCACGGATCTGATCGAAGGCGTCGGGGGCCAGGAGATCGAGGGCCAGGGTACGGACCTCGACCCCATTGGAACGCGCGTGCTGAGCGGTTTCCTCGAGGGGACCGGGCTTCCGGGCGATCAGCACCAGATTGATACCCGCCTTGCTCAGTTCGTCGGCGAACGATGCGCCGACACCTTCGGAACCGCCGGCGATCACCGCCCACGGACCGTAATAGCTCTTGTCGATCAAGACATGCTCCTTCAAAATCTGCGTTGCCGGGCAAACTCTCGCGTCCCGGCGAATTGTTCAGTGCAACGAACCGAGTGGCCGAACCGGTGTGGTGTCGAGAATCGAAACCGAACCTGCGCGCGCGCCGGCTTCGATCGCCTCGGTCAGGAAGCGGCACCGTTCGCGCGGAGCGCCGGACCGGCGGGCTGCGCCGGTCTGTTCACCGGAGAAATCCCGGCATGCACTGCGGGCGGCGGGGTTCCACTGCACCGAGGTGTGTTCCCAACTGTTCTTTTCGACCAGGACCTCGGCTGCGCACTCAGTGCACTGCAACGGCTGCATCGGTGCCTGCTGCGTTTCGTTCGAGGTTTGCTGCCACTTCCTTCTTCCACGACTCGACCGCACGGGTCGTGTCGAGTTCGAACTCGAAGCGTTCGGTCATCTCGGGTGTCACGTCGGCGATATCGACGTAGAACTGGTCGTACCACCGGCGGAGCTGGTAGACGGGTCCGTCTTCTTCACAGAGCAACGGGTTCTCGATGCGCGTCTTGTTCTTCCAGATCTCGATGTCCTGCTCGAAACCCTTGGCGATGAAGACACCGAAGTTCTTGGCCATCTCGTCGGCGGCATCGCCCTCGAGGTGGCTCGACTTCTTGACGATCATGCCGTACTGCAACACGAACTTGTCGGCGCTGACCGGGTAGTGGCAGTTGATCAGGACCGACTCGACGTCGTGGTCCTCGTACTGGTACACCAGGTCATCGACCATGAAGGAGGGTCCGAAATATGTTGCCTCCGAGCGGCTTCCCAGCATGCGGGGCTGACCGGTGGCGTGCGGACGCATGTCCTCGCGGGCCTGGCCGCGCATGAACTGGCTGGCGACGTGACCCTCGAAGACGTTCTTGAAGAACGTCGGGAACGAGTAGTGCACGTAGAAGAAGTGCGCCATGTCGACGATGTTGTCGACGACCTCGCGGCAGTTGGTGTCGACCTCGATCCGGTACCAGACCCAGTCCGACCACTCGTCGCTGAGCGCACCCTCGATGCGGGGGATGGTGACATCAGCGGGCGGGGGATTGCCCTCGGGATCGTGCCAGACGAACAGCATGCCGTCCTGGTCGAGCACCTTCCACGACCGTGTCTTCGCCACGGGAGGGACCCGGCGCGCGTACGGGATGTTCTTGCAGCGGCCGTTGGCGCCCCAACGCCAATCGTGGAACGGGCAGGCCACCTCGTCACCCTTGATAGTGCCCTGGCTCAGGTCACCGCCCATGTGGCGGCAGAACGCGTCGAGGATCGCCAGCTCACCGTCGCTGTTGGCGAACACCACCAGCTTGGTGTCGAAAGCGTGGACCGGATGCGGCTTGCCGTCCCGGAAAGAATCGGAGAGGCCGAGGCAGTGCCAGCCTCGGGCGAAACGTGCGGGCGGGGTCCCGGTCTCGATTTCGCGGATCTCGACTGATTCGGACTGCGGTGTGGTCACGATGCGTCCGTCCTTTCCATGGAGAGTGTGGCTGCAGATCTGCTGTCCAGAACGCTAGGTGATCGCGCACACATCCAAAGGTCATGTCCCACTAACCGAGACCTACCGCGCCGACCGTTCGGTGGACGACACCGGCCTACCATCACCAGAACGGCCCGCAACGCACTGATGGAGTTTTTTGACGATGACCAACGAGGTTCTGCATACAGTTCGTAACTTGCTGCCCACGATCGCCGATCGGGCGCGTGAGGTCGACGAATCGCGACATGTGCCGGCCGAGGTGATCGCCGACCTGCAGCAGGCCGGAGTGTTGAAGATGTTGCAACCCAAACGCTATGGCGGGGCAGAAGGTGATCCCGTCGAGTTCTACGAGGTCGTCCGAGCCATCGCGGGGGCCTGCGGATCCACCGGATGGGTGGCGTCGGTGCTGGGGGTTCATCCGTGGCACCTGGCGCTGTTCGATCAGCGGGCCCAGGACGACGTGTGGGGCGAGAACCAATCGGAGCTGCTGTCGTCGGCCTATGCGCCGGTGGGCAAACTCGCGCCGGTCGACGGTGGATTCGAACTCACCGGGAATTGGAGGTTCTCCTCTGGCTGTGAACACGCATCGTGGGCGCTGCTCGGTGCGCTGGTGTTCGGAGCCGAGGGCAGGCCGGTCGATTTCATGACCGTGCTGGTGCCGCGGAGCGACTACACCATCCAGGACGTGTGGGACGTGGTCGGGATGCGCGGTACGGCCAGCAACGAGATCACCGTCACGAAGGCGTTTGTGCCCGAACACCGCACCATCAGGAACTATGAGACCGCTCAGCTTCGCGGTCGCGGGCAGAAGATCAACACCGGGCCGCTGTACCGACTGCCTTTTGCGACGATCTTCACCTCCGCCGTCGCAGCACCGATCGTGGGTGTGGTGGCCGGATGTCATGAGTCATATCTGACGACGATGCGTGAGCGGGTGCGGCTCAGCCTCGGTGGTGGCCGGTTCGCCGAGGATCAGTCCGCACAGGTGGCCGTGGCCCGGGCGGCGTCGGAGATCGATGCCGCGATCCTGCAGATGGATCGCAACGTCCGGGATATGTGGAATCTGGCCCGGGCCGGCGAAGATCTGCCGATGTGGATGCGGTTGCGGGCCCGCCGGGATCAGGTCCGGGCCGCGGAACGGTCAGTCGAAGCCATCGACCTGTTGTTCAAGACGGCCGGCGGCAACTCTCTGACCCGGGGAAATCCGATCGAACGGGCGTGGCGTGATGCCCACGCGGGCAGTGTTCACGTCGCGAACGAACCCGAACGCGCCCTGGCCTTGTACGGCCGGGGAGCGTTCGGGTTGACGGTCGAGGACAACCTCGTCTGACCCCTGGGGAGTCAGCCCATCATGTGCTGGACGGCGCGGTAGGAGAACGCCATCGCGGTCCCCAGCGGCACCCCGGGACCCGGGTAGAACTTGCCGCTGAGCGACGCGCTCGTGTTGCCTGCCGCGTAGAGACCATCGATCACGGTGTCGTCTTTGCGCAGCACCCGGGCGTCGACGTCGGTGCGGACACCACCCTTGGTGCCCAGATCGCTGAGGATGATGCGGGCCGCGTAGTACGGACCGGTGGTGACCGGTCGCAGTGCGGCGTTCGGTCGGTCGTCGCTCGGGCGGCAGAAGAATGCGTCGTAAGGGTCTTCGCCGCGGTGGAAATCGTCGTCGATTCCGCGCTTGGCTGCGTCGTTGAATCCGTCAACGGTGTGTCGCAGCGCCTCGGCGGGCACGCCGATCTTCTCGGCGAGTTCCTCGATGGAGTCCGCACGCACCCACGTTCCGGCGTCGAGATGTTCTTGCGCCGAGACCTCGGGGATCACGATCGCGGGCAGGACCGGGCCGCCTTCGACCGAGTCGAAGACCAGGTACGACGGAATGGCGGAGTCGGCACCGCGAGCGATCATCGCCCGGCCGAACTGGTCGTAGGGCAGCGACTCGTTGAGGTACCGGTTGCCGGACGAGTCGACCAGGAGGCCGCCGCGGACACCAACCATGAACGCGCCGGAACCATCGGGCAACTCGACACCCGGGCACCACCAGGCCTCGTCGAGCAGCGCGGTGTCCGCGCCGATCTCGACTGCTGCGCGGATCAGGTCGCCGGTGTTGGCACCCTTCGGGCCCATGCTCCAGTCCGCGCGGCCGGGAGTGTGGTTCACCGAGCGCAGTTCGGTGCTGCCCTCGATACCGCCCGCAGCCAGCAGAACACCACGCTTGGCGTGGATGCGCAGGATCTCGCCGTCGGCTGTCACGGCCTCGACACCCACGACCCGGTCACCCTCGGTCAGGATCCACCGAGCGGACGTATTGGTGCGCAGATCCGCGTGGCCGGTGCCCTGCAACGCCAGCAGCAGGCGGCCGATGAGGGCGCGTCCGGCGATGAGGGTCGTGTCCGGATGCTTCTGTCCGGCGCGGTCGATGTGCGGTTCGGGCCGGACCAGTTCGCGAAGGTCGCCGATCTCGTCGCTGGGCAGGGCGACGGGATTGATCGAGCGGCCCGTATCCATCCGTCCCGGTGCCTTGTAGTAGTCGGGAAATGCCTGGTAAACGAACTCGATGTGCGGATCACGTTCGAGGAACTCGACCACCGCCGGGGCGGTCGTCACGTATGCCTCTTGGCGGTCGATTTCGTTGTCACCGACAACGGCCCGCAGATAGGTTCGCGCCTTTTCCGTCGAATCATCGAGGCCGGCGCGTTCCTGCGCGGCGGTCCCTGGCAACCAGATCGACGCACCCGAATACGACGACGTACCGCCGAACAGACCGGTCTTTTCCAACACGATGGTGTCCAAGCCATTGGCTGCCGCTGTATACGCGCCGGTCAGGGCGCCACCGCCAGATCCCACAACTAGCACGTCGCATTGAATGGTCCAGTCCTGCATCGTCATTCCTCCATCTGGTCGAGTCGGAGTCCCACGCAAGCGCATTCCGGCTTTGGACACGCCGGATATCCCACTGAGTGGGCAGAATACGATCGTTTCCTAGGCTGGTGAGACAGTCAGATATCCAGATCGCAGGACAGCGCATGAACAGGAGGTTGGACGGTGCCCAGAATCGCCGAGGCGCGAGACGCTGCGGAACCCAGTTCCGACCATCAGCGGGCCCGCCATGTCCGGATACTCGAGGCCGCAGCGGAGTTGGCGAACGAGAAAGAGTTCGCGCGGGTCCAGATGCAGGAAGTGGCCAGACGCGCGGGCGTGGCGATCGGTACGTTGTACCGGTATTTCCCCTCGAAAACGCACCTTTTCGTGGCCGTCATGGTCGAGCAGATCGAGCAGATCAACGAGAATCTGGAGCAGCGGCCCCCGGCGGCGAACGGCGGCAAGGACGCCATCTACGAGGTACTCGTCCGGGCGACGCGGGGTCTTCTTCGCAGGCCGGCGCTGTCGACGGCGATCATCCAATCGAGCAGCACCGCCAACGCGGCGACAGTGCCCGACGCGGGCAAAGTCGACCGTCTGTTCCACGAGATCGTGATGTCGGCGGCCGGGATCGAGGATCCCACCGAGGACGACCACACCGCCGTCCGGCTGTTGATGCAGCTGTGGCTGGGAGTGATCCAGTCGTGCCTGAACGGACGCATCTCCATCCCCGACGCGGAATCAGATATCCGCTCCGCGTGTGACCTCCTGTTGGCGCGGATGTCACCCAGCGATCAGGCGCGGATGTCGCACAATCATTTCTGACTGAAATACGTTCTCTTCGCTGGCCCTGCGATTTCTGTCGAGCGTGCCGAAACGGCCGTCGACTGGACCCAGAAAAGCCCCTGAGCGTGTCCAAATTGCGGTTATGCGTGTGGAAGTCGTCGACCGTACGGTCTGATTCTTTCTGATACACCGAAACCCGCTGCGGAACATTGCTCGGCGTCAATAAATAGAATACATTCTAAAAATACCCCCTGGGCGCCTGAACTTCTCGCGCCATTCGAAGGAGCGAACATGAACAATGTCGTCATCGTGGAAGCAGCGCGCACACCGATCGGTCGTCGCCGCGGAGCATTGTCCGGCCTGCACCCGGCCGTCTTGCTGGGTGCTGCCCAGCAGGCCGTGCTCGACCGCACGGGTCTGCCGGCATCCGACGTCGGACAGCTGGTCGGTGGCTGTGTCACCCAGGCAGGCGAGCAGTCCAACAACGTCACGCGGCAGGCCTGGCTGCATGCCGGACTGCCCTACACCACGGCCGCGACCACGATCGACTGCGCATGTAGCTCCTCGCAGCAGGCCGTGCACATGGTTGCCGGCCTGATCGCGTCCGGCCAGATCGACGCCGGCATCGGTTGTGGCGTCGAGGTGATGAGCCGGGTGTTCCTCGGTCAGGCCAACGCCCCCGGTACCGGGAATCCGTATCCGGATGACTGGACCATCGACATGCGTGATCAGTTCACCTCGGCCGAACGCATCGCAGAGCGTCGCGGCATCAAGCGTGGCGACGTCGACGCGCTTGGTCTGCAATCGCAGCTCCGCGCGGCTGCGGCCTGGGCCGAGGGTCGTTTCGACCGCGAGATCGTGCCCGTGCAGGCACCCGTTGTCGACAAGGAAGGCACGCCCAGTGGCGAGATCGCCACGGTGACGCGCGACGGCGGCCTGCGCGACACCACGGCCGAAGGGTTGGCCGCGCTGAAGCCGGTCATCGAGGACGGCATGCACACCGCAGGCAACTCATCGCAGGTCAGCGACGGCGCCGCCGCGGTGTTGCTGATGAGCGAGGAGAAGGCGGCTCAGGCAGGCCTGCGTCCCCGCGCGCGCATCGTCTCATCGGCGATGGTCGGCTCCGACCCGTACTACCACCTCGACGGACCGGTCGACTCGACCCGGATGGTGCTCGAGCGCAGCGGAATGTCGTTGGGCGACATCGACATCGTCGAGATCAATGAGGCATTCGCCTCTGTTGTCCTTTCGTGGGCGCAGGTCTACGAGGCCGACATGTCGAAGGTCAACGTCAACGGTGGAGCCATCGCGCTCGGCCACCCGGTCGGCTCGACCGGATCGCGACTGATCACCACCGCGCTGCACGAACTCGAACGCAGCGACAAGTCGACCGCGCTGATCACGATGTGCGCCGGCGGTGCGTTGTCGACCGCGACCATCATCGAACGCATCTGACACCCCGTCCGAAACCACGAGTCCGACAGCGGCCTGAACAACAGCGGCCTGAACAACATGGGAATTGAACGACATGGGAATTGAACTCACTGACGACGACCGCGAACTGCGCGATTCCGTGCGGGGATGGGCCGCGCGCCACGCGACCCCGACCGTGATCCGGGATGCGGTGGAAGCCAAAACCGAACTGCGCCCGAGCTATTGGTCGTCGTTGGCCGAACTCGGCATGCTCGGACTTCACCTGCCTGAGGAATTCGGTGGTGCCGGTGTCGGACTGGTCGAGCTCGCCATCGTCACCGAGGAACTCGGGCGCTCGATGGTGCCCGGACCGTTCCTGCCGACCGCTGTCGTCTCGACGGTTCTGCACGAGGCCGGCCGGACCGCCGAACTCGCCGGGCTCGCCGACGGCTCGCTGTTCGGAGCGGTTGCGCTGCAACCCGGTTCGCTGCGGTTGACACGTGACAACGGCACGGTGACGTTGTCCGGGACTTCCAGTCACATCCTCGGGGGCCAGGTGGGTGACCTGTTCCTGCTGGCCGTCGAGGACAACGGTGCCCTCGCCTATGTCGTGGTATCCCGCGAGCGTCTCGACCTCACCGACCTGCCGGGCCACGATCTCGTTCGGCGCAACGCCGAGGCCACGGTCGACGGCCTCGAGTTGTCCGACGCGGATGTCCTCGGACTGAATTCGCAGCGGGTCCTCGACATCGCGGCCACGCTGTTCTCCGCCGAAGCCGCTGGTCTGGCCGACTGGGCCACCACCACCGCGGCCGAATATGCCCGTGTCCGGCAGCAATTCGGCCGGGTCATCGGCCAGTTCCAGGGTGTCAAGCATAAGGCCGCGCGCATGCTCGGGCTGACCGAACAGGCGCGGGTGACGGCCTGGGACGCCGCGCGCGCGATGGGACCGGACACCGATCTTGTCGAGGCTTCCCTGGCCGCGGCTGTCGCCGGCTCGGTTGCGCCTGAGGTCGCGTTCACCGTCACCAAGGACTGCATCCAGATTCTCGGTGGTATCGGCTACACGTGGGAACACGACGCACATCTGTATCTGCGTCGCGCGCAGACGCTTCGAATCATGCTGGGTTCGACTGCCACCTGGCGTCGTCGGGTCGCCGCCCTCACCATCGATGGTGCGCGTCGTGTCCTTGGCATCGACCTCCCGCCGGAGGCCGAACAGATTCGCGCCGAGATCCGGGCCGAACTCGCCGGTGCGGTAGCGCTCGACGATGCCGAACGCAAGGCGTTCTTGGCGGACAACGGTTATACGGCACCACATCTGGCCGCCCCGTGGGGCAAGGGTGCCGATGCCATCACCCAGTTGGTCATCGCCGACGAACTGCGGGCCGCCGAGCTCGAGCCGCACGACATGATCATCGGCAACTGGGTGGTTCCCACCTTGATCGCCCACGGCAGTGACGAGCAACTGCAGCGGTTCCTTCCGCCGTCACTCCGCGGCGACATCGTCTGGTGCCAGCTGTTCTCCGAACCCGGTGCGGGGTCGGATCTGGCCGGACTGAGCACCAAGGCCACCAAGGTCGACGGTGGCTGGAAGCTGCAGGGCCAGAAGGTGTGGACCTCGATGGCTCGCGATGCGCACTGGGGCATCTGCCTGGCACGCACCGACGGTGACGTCGCCAAACACAAAGGCCTGTCGTACTTCCTGATCGACATCAGGAACAGTGAAGGCCTCGATATCCGGCCGCTGCGGGAGATCACCGGCGAATCACTGTTCAACGAGGTCTTTTTCGACGACGTGTTCGTGCCCGATGAGTTCCTGGTCGGGCAGCCCGGTGACGGGTGGAAGCTGGCCCGCACCACCCTGGCCAACGAACGTGTCTCCCTGTCCAACGACTCGTCACTGGGCTCCGGTGGCGAAGCGCTGCTCGATCTGGCGGCAACGGTGCCCGGTGGCCTCGACGCCGAGCAGATGACCGTCCTGGGAAAGGTGTTGTGCGACGCGCAGACCGGTGGGTTGATGGGCTTGCGGACCACGCTGCGGTCGCTCACCGGCGGTCAACCGGGCGCCGAGTCGTCGATCGCAAAGCTGCTCGGTGTCGAGCACATCCAGCAGGTGTGGGAGGTCGCGATGGAGTGGTCCGGCCCGTCCTCGCTCCTGGGTGAGCAGGATCGGTGGTCACACACCCAGCAGTTCCTCAACTCCCAGTGCCTCTCGATCGCCGGCGGTACCACCAATGTCCAGCTGAACATCATCGGTGAGCGGATCCTGGGCCTGCCCCGCGACCCGGAACCGGTGAAGTCGGCGCGGGCATGACCACTACGAAGGAGTCCTAGCCGTGGGTATCGACCTGAACGTGGCATTGTCCGCCGAGCCGACCGTCCGCGACGTGTCCTGGACCGAGCGAGACGTCCTGCTTTATCACCTGGGCCTCGGTGCGGGTGTGAACAATCTGGATCCGGCCGAGTTGGCCTGGGCGTACGAAAAGAAGCTGCGGGTGGTCCCGACCTTCGCAATGGTTGCCGGACAGGGTATTTCGGCCGGTGCGATCGCAGCGCCGGGGATGAACCTGCCGGGCATCGACATCGACCTGCGCAAGATCCTGCACGGCGGACAGTCGCTGCAACTGCATGCACCCATCCCGGTGTCCGGTACCGCGCAGATCGCATCGCGCGTTTCCGATGTGTGGGACAAGGGCAAGGCGGCGGTGATCGTCCTCGAACAGGCGGCCACCGATGTCGACGGGAATCCGCTGTGGACCAGTTCGATGCAGATCTGGGCCCGCGGCGAAGGCGGATTCGGGGGACCGGCCGGTCCTGATGCGGTGACAGTGATCCCGGATCGGGAGCCGGACAAGGTCCTCGTTTCCCCGACCACCGCGCAGCAGGCGTTGGTGTACCGGCTCAGTGGCGACATGAATCCGTTGCATGCCGATCCGGCGTTTGCGAAGATGGCCGGTTTCGAACAACCGATCCTGCACGGACTGGCGTCGTACGGCGTCGTCTGCAAGGCCGTGATCGATGGTGTCCTCGACGGTGATCCCGCAGTGGTGCAGTCCTATTCGGTGCGATTCGCCGGATCGCTGTGCCCGGGGGAGACCATCGAGACCTCCGTCTGGCGCGAAGACAACCAGTTGATCTTGCAGGCCGTCTGCGTTGAACGCGATCAGCAGCCGATCCTCACCCACGCCACGATGGAGATTCGATGACCCTGGATTCAAACGAGCATCCGACTGTCGGGAACGCGCCGGATGGCATCGTCCTCACATCCATGCCGGGCGAGGAGCCTGTGGATCGGGCCACCGCTGCGGCGCGGCGCGTGGTGGACGCGCTGCTGCGTACCGATCGGACAAACGCCAATCTCGACCGCGTCACCGAGGAATTGAACAGCATTGCCGAGCACCTCGAAGAACACGCACCCGAGGTCGCCGTCCGGCTGATCGACATGTGGCGTGGAGAGGGTGTCACCGGCCACGACCCGGTCACCGGCCCCAAGAACGCCATCGCACCACCGCTGACGTTGGTCGGCCGAGGTGAAGGCCATGTCGAGGGTGTCGTGAGTTTGACGTTCCCCTACCAGGGCCCACCCGGCCATGTCCACGGTGGCGTGTCGGCGATGTTGCTCGATCACACACTCGGTGTGGCCAACGCCTGGGCCGGTCGCAGTGGTGCCACCGCACAACTCAATGTGCGGTATCACGCGCCGACACCGTTGTTCGAGCCGCTGACCATACGCGGACAATTGATGACGGAAGACGGCAAGAAGATCACCACCGTTGGCGACATCCGCACCGCGGACGGAACGGTCTGTGTCTCGGTTGAGGCATTGTTCATCGACAAGACGGTGCCCCGCCCGCGCTAGGCGGGAACCGGGCGAAGGAGACTTCATGGCCAAGTTGGACGGCAGGGTGGCTGTGGTCACCGGAGCCGGTATGGGTATCGGTCGAGGCATGGCCGGGGCGTTTGCCCGCGAGGGCGCCTCGGTTGTCGTCGCCGAGATCGACACTGCTGCAGGCGAACAGACCGCCGCATGGTTGCGCGACGAGTGGGGTGTTGCCGCGGAGTTCGTCCGCACCGACGTCACCGACAAGGCTCAGGTCCTGGCCATGGTGGACGTGGCGGTGGAGCGTTTCGGCAGGCTCGACATCTTGGTCAACAACGCCTGGCGTGGCTCCGGCTATGCGCGCCTGGAGAACATGACCGATGAGCAGCTGCGTGGCGGTTTCGACATGGCGGTGATGGCGGCGTTCTGGGCGATGCAAAGGGCCCTGCCGGAATTGCAGAAGCACGGCACCGGACGCGTCATCAACCTGTGCTCGCTCAACGGTGTCAACGCGCACATGTACTCGGTGCAGTACAACGCTGCCAAAGAGGCCCTGCGCAGCCTGACCCGGACCGCGGCCCGGGAGTGGGCGCCACATCAGGTGTGCTGCAACGTGATCTGTCCCGGCGCACAGAGCGAGGCCTACAAGCGGGTGGTCGAGGCCAACCCCCAGATGGCCGCAGGCATGGCTGCGGAGAATCCGATGGGCCGGATCGGTGATCCGCTCGACGACATCGGTCCCGTTGCTGTCTTCCTGGCGAGCGACGACAGCCGGTATCTGACCGGCAACACCCTCTTCGTCGACGGTGGTGCCCACATCAACGGCGTCCAATGGGCGCCTGCTGTCGACTAGGTGTGATGTCCAGGGACGTTGTTGAGTCGGTCGAAGGGTGCGCCGCCAACCGCAGAGTGGTGTCGGTGGTGGTTGTAGACGTGGAGCCAGCCGGGCAGTGCCAGGCGTCGTTCGGCTTCTGAACCGTAAAACCTGGGATAGGCCCATCCGTCCCCGAGCGTGCGGTGGAATCGCTCGATCTTCCCGTTCGTCTGCGGCCGGTAGGGCGTGTCCGCTTGTGTCGGATGCCGAGCCGAGCGCAGAAGTCCCTCCATACGTGGGATCTGTAGGCCGACCCGTTGTCGGATAGGACTCGCTCGACGGTCACGCCTCGTTCGGCGAACCAGGCCACGGCGCGTTCGAGAACTCCCACCGCGGTGCTCGCCTGCTCGTCCGACCAGATTTCTGCGTACGCGACGCGGGAGTGGTCGTCGATGACTGTGTGAACGAACGCCGTTCCGGTGCGCGGCTTGTGGTCTTTTCCTCGTGGTAATCCCGGAGTCGCGAGCTTGTTCCGTGCGCCTTGCTGCCGACCTACGTAACGATGTCCACTGCCGTCGGGGATGTTGTCGAACTTCGTGACATCGACATGAATCAACGATCCCGGATAAGGATGCTCATATCGCCGCAAGGGCTCGCCAGTGACACGATCGATATGCGAGAGGCGGTTCACGCGGCAACGGACGAGGACCGCGTGAACAGTGGACGTCGAGAGACCAAGTCGCGCAGCGATCTGGGCCGGCCCCTGTCGAAGCCGCCAGCGCAGGTGATGATCTTCTTCTTGACATGCTCGGGCGTCCTGCTTGGGATCCGGTGCGGCTTGCTGGAGCGATCCTGCATCCCAAACTCGCCTTCTTCCCTGTAGCGACCGGCCCATTTCCGGGCAGTGATCGGGGAGACCATGAACATCTTGCGGCGATCGTGGCCGGATAGCCGTCTTCGACAATCAGACGAGCTAACCGGAGACGGGTACGAGGAGTGAGAAGCGCGTTCGGATGAGTCATCAATTGGTCTCCGCCGCGGTCTTCGTGAGCGCGCGCCCTGTGAGAAGCATGATGACGAGAGCGATCGCTGTCAGCACCGAGGCGACCCAAACCGGCGCGAGCAACCCCAGCCCGGTCGCGAGTCCGAAGGCACCAAGCACCGGCCCCGCGGCAGCTCCGATGTTCAGCGCCGCAGTGGCGTACGAACCGCCCATCGTTGGCGCACCCGACGCTGCATACAGCACCCGCGTGATCAGAGTGCTGCCGACGCCGAACGACAGGAAGCCCTGAATGAGGACGAGGACGATAAACGCAACGGGATGGGATGCGACCACTGCCAACACGATCCAGCCTGTCAGCAGTAGCGGTCCGCCGACTGCGAGCACGAGGCCAGGTCGTTGATCTGATAGGCGTCCTGCGATTGTGACGCCAAGGAATGATCCGATGCCGAACATCACCAGCGCGACGGACACCCACCCATCAGTCAAGCCCGCGGTCTTGGTCACGATGGGTGCCAGGAAGGTGAATGCCGCAAAGGTCCCTCCGTTGATCAGCGCTCCGAGTGCCATGGCCAAGATGAGCCGCGGCGTCGCCAACTGGCTGAGCTCGGCACGGAGCCTTGGTGAGGTCGCGCTAGTCGCGCTCCGACCAACGTTGTTCGTGACTCCACGAATGACTCCAACGGCCGCGGGAATACAGAGGATGGCGATCGCCCAGAACGTCGTCCGCCAGCCCAGCGCTGTGCCGAGCAGTGCCCCGGAGGGGACGCCCACTACGGTTGCGATCGTCGTGCCGGAGAGCAGGATCGACAGTGCACGTCCCTTCTGGTTCGCTGGCACGAGGGTAGTGGCCGTGCTCAGTGCTACGGCGAGGAATCCTGCGTTTGCGAGAGCGCTGAGCACCCGGGTGACGAGCAGGAGAGAGAACACGGGTGTCATCGCTCCGATGACGTGGCTTCCCGCGAACACGAGAAGGCAGACGATCAATGTGGGCCGCGGTGGCCAACGGCGAGCGAATGCCGCCATAACTGGCGCGCCGATGACCATACCGACCGCGAATGCGGAGGTCAGCAGGCCCGCAGTGCCGACCGAGACGTCAAGTTCGGTCGCGATCGCGGGGAGCAATCCCGCGAGCATGAATTCTGAAGTGCCCATGACGAAGACCGCCAGGGCAAGCGTGTAGAGAGCAAAAGGCATCGAGTACTCCGAGGTGTGAGATCAAGAAATTGTTCTTCTTGTCACCACGGCCAGCGCCCCGGGTACGCCAGAGATACACCCACACAGATCGTGGGCGTCGTAACTAGTGGTTCAAGGGGCTGGCGGTGTGACCAACAACCCCTGACCTGTCTGATTCGGGACTCGACATGCCCCAAAATCTACACGCCTTCAATGGTGAGCGGTCTGGACAGATACGTCTTGAATCGGCACGGTGTCATTTCGCGCGGGGCAGAACAACGTCCATGGAAATCACTACTAGGGCACGTCTGGCAATTGTCCTTTCACGCGGTTGCTACATGCACGAACGCAGCGATTTCGCCGCGTTGTTGCCCTTCAACGCTGCGTACAGCAGGACGACGAGCACTACCAGAAACACGGCGAGTGCAGCGACAGCTGACACCACGGACCCGAAACCTGTCACGACACCGATCGCGACCTGCATGCATAATCCTGCAACGGCTGTCCACACAGTCCGGCGCAGAAGCGGCCGCGCTATCTGATGGGCCAACTGCCACGCTTCGGGGCTCGCCATGGTGGCCTTCGTGCGTATGCCCATAACGGGATTCGGTTCATTGCCGACGAGCCGCGGCATGAGTCCGGCAACGAACGCGACGATAAGCGTCGACGACGTCAGCGATGCCGTCAGACCCAGCAAGTCAGATGAAGCCACCGCCCAGACCCCTTCGTCAGATTGTTGACACCAACGCAGTGTCCCGGGTGGGTTCCCGATGGGACACGCGTGACTGTATGCGAATCGATGCCTATGGCGGCCGTCCGGGGTGGTTCCTGCACCCCTCGACAGTTCGGCCCTTCATCGGGGAAGACACGAGATATTTTGTCTGGCTATCGAAATATATTGTGCCAGAACGGTATTGATTCTCGAATCCATTGCGAACATCTGTTCGAGCAGGTAGTCTGGAGTCAGTCGCCCACAAGCATCACGTATCTGACGCCTTCCCCGCAGAGACACTCCGGTCGACGCCCCCGGTTTGCTCTCTCCTTGGAAGGTGCTGTGCTATGCGACTTCTCGAGATGGTCGACGATCTGGTCGACCTGGTCATACCCGATGATCCAACTGCCACGTTGGGCATGGCGAAGGATCTGATCACCCTACGCAACGCCACCGAGCATCAGCTCGCGGTGTGCGCCGCGGTGATCGACGAGTCGGGTATCGCCCGTAAGGAGGGGTCTACCACGTCAAAGTTGTTGCAGGCCAATGGTTCGGCACCAGCATCGGCGTATCGGTGGTTGCGCATCGGACCGGGCCTCGCAGGCCTGGATCGTACCGCCGGCTATTCACGGGACGGGTTCCTGTCCTCCGAACACGTCGACGCGGTGGTCAAGGGCGTCGCGCATGTCGTCGGGCGGTCCGAGGATCCGATCACCGCTGAGCAACAGATCAAGTTCGAACGGAAATTGTTGAACCACGCCATCTCCGGAGCGCCACCCGCAGAGATCAGCGCGGCAGCCCGAGCGCTGGGGAACGAGGTGGCGAAAGACACGGGTGGTCCGCCGCCGGCGGAGGACCGGTCGCTGAACAGTCTCGAATACAAAGTTCACGAGGGCCGCTGTGTCGGCACATTCGATCTTGATGCGGTGATCGGGGAAAAGCTGTTCTCCGCGTTGGACTTCTGGTCAAGGGCGCGTCCTGAACCCGATGGCTCCGATGATCCGCGTTCTCCGACCCAGCGCCGCGCTGATGCGTTACATCAACTGTTGGATTGCGGCGGCGGCGGTCAAACGCTGGTGTCGGCGCCGCGAACCGAGGTAATGGTGACCGTTCCCGCCGATCATCCCGAGGCTGCCACGCTGCCGTGGATGGGTCCGGTCACCGAGGCGACCGCTGCGATGTTGGCCTGTGATTCGTCGATCACCTCGATCACCCTCGACGGGCAGGACGTACCGATCGATCTGAGACCGCCGAAACGATTGTTCACCGGCCTGGTCCGTAAGGCGATCATCATCCGCGATTCCTGCTGTGTGAAGTGCGGGGGGCATGCCAGCTGGTCGGACTGCCACCACATCGTGCACTTCGTCGACGGCGGCCCGACCACGTTGGAGAACGGTTGTCTGTTGTGCCGCACCTGCCATATGGCGGTTCACAACACTGATTGGGACGTGATGATGGGCTCCGACGGACATCCGTGGCTGATCCCACCGGCCGACGTCGACCCGCAGCGAAAACCTTTACCGGCCTACAACCGGCGAACCCTCACCCTCGCCGCCTGATTGAACCAACTCGCCACCACAGCGCACCCGAGATCAAGTCGGGACCGCGCACGCACCTTTGACAACTTCACAGTGTGATCGACCGTGGGTCGGCGCCCGGACATGCCAGGCGTCGACGCCACGGTGGCCGGTCTTGGTTCGTCAGACCGTGATCGAGCGGCGCATCATCTTGCCGGTCGCGTTGCGGGGCAACGGGTGCTCGGTGATCCGCCACTGCGTCGGGACCTTGTAGTACGAGAGTCGCTCGGTCGCGAAGGCGCGGAGTTCGTCTTCGGTCACTGATGATCCGGGCCGGGTGACGATGACGGCAGCAACTTCCTGACCGAGGTCGGGGTGCGGCACGCCGACCACGGCACATTCGGCCACATCCGGATGCTCGTCGAGACACTGCTCGATCTCGGTGGGGTAGACGTTCTCGCCACCGCGCAGGATCAGATCCGAGCGTCGTCCGGTGAGCTGCAATCGTCCGCCGTCCACGCGGCCGAAGTCGCCGGTTCGCAACCATCGTCCGGGCGCGATCGCGGCTGCGGTGGCGGCCTCGTCCTCCCAGTAACCGATCATCACGAACGGGCTGCGCACGCAGATCTCACCCTCGGTGCCTTCGGGGAGCGGTTCACCGAACGGATCGCGGATCTCCAGGCTGACGGTGACGACGGGACGGCCCAGTGTGCCGGGGAACTGCTCGATGTCCGCAGGGGTCGCCAGGGCGATGGCCGTGCTGCATTCGGTGAGACCGTAGCTGTCGACCAGAGCGTTACGCGCGAACGCGAACTTGGCCTGCAGTTTCTCCTTGAACGCAACGGAGGAGGGTGCAGAGGCCAGCGCGAAGGACTTCAGAGACGACAAGTCGTACTTCTCGACGTTGTCGTGCTCGAGGAGCCGGGTGGCCATGGTCGGCACCGCGCCCCAGTTGGTGACCCGTTCCCGCTCTATGAGACCCAGGATGGTGTCGGCGTCGAACGCGCCCTGGTTCATGATCACCGCGCCGCCGGTTGCCAGACGCGGCACCACCAGATTGTGCAGGCTCGCGATATGGAACAGCGGCGAGGTCAGCAGATGGCGTGCCGGGCTTGGCGCGGTGGGATCGTAAGTCTGGCCGCTGAGTTCGGCCATGAATGCGTCACCGTAACGCTGGTAGTCGACCACCGCCAGCAGATTGCGCTGTGAGTGCAATGCACCCTTGGGGCGACCACTGGTGCCGCTTGTGTAGAGGATGACTGACGGGTCGTCTTCATCGACATCCGGGAGTGGCAGATCGGCGCCGTCGTATTCGGCGATGAGTGCGGGAAGGTCTTCTTCCATGGTCAACACGGTGACCGTGCTGGGGACCTCGGGGAGTGAGGCGGCGCGCTTCGCGTCGACCACGAGGACTGTGGGCCGACTGTGCTCGAGGCCGTAGGTGACCTCACGCGGCACCCACCAGCCGTTGAGGCCGACGGTGATCGCACCCAGAGCCTGGGTGGCCCAGAACGTCATGACCCACTCGGGGGTGTTGGCGGCGAGGATGCCCACACGATCGCCCTTGCCGACCCCGTATTTGTCGCGCAGAGCCGTGGCAAGCGCAGCGACGGACCGAGCATGCTCGGCGTACGAGATGCGGCGGTCAGTGGTGACGAGATAGTCGGCATCGCCCCAGTTCAGGGAGTTCGGAAGGTGCTCGGCCACAGCGCGCAGGCGATTCTTCATCACCTGCATGGATGCACCGAGTACATCCTCTTCGACCAATTCGAACGGTCCGCCGGGGCCGGTCAGGCGGGTCATCACCGCAGCGATGTGTAACTGCGGATCGGTGGAGGCAGACATCAAAAGCCTTTCGTTACGTACTGCGATGTACACCACAAAATCTCACGGCCCGCGGTATCCATGGTGACGGTTACCACTCAGCGAGACTGGGCTCTTGTGCACACGTTGGCGACGATACCGTTCGGCCAAGAATTGCAGTGGGAGGAAATATCAAGATGACGCCAGATCTCGGCAGGCCTCGACTTTCACCGTCGGCCGGTTCGTGGAATCACGGCGACGAAAGTACGTGCGCCATATACGGAGGCACCCAATGCCTGCTTGACCGAACGCCCCCGAACCCACCGGTGCCGGCGTCGTGACCAGATGTGATTTCGATACGAGGACAGGAGTTGAGTTGGAACGCGCAACCATGGCGGAGGCATTGCTCGATCGCCTAGGAGACACACACTTGGGTGTGCGCACCCGTGAACGGGACTGGACATGGGATGAGACGGTGCGCGAGAGCGCGGCCCGCGGGTCTCTGGCCGCCTCGCTGCGGGTCGACGGTCCGTACCATATCGGCGTATTGCTCGAGAACACCCCAGAGTTCCTGTTCTGGCTCGGCGGCGCGGCATTGGACGGCGCAACGATCGTAGGAATCAATCCGACGCGTCGCGGCTCCGAACTCGAAGCAGAGATCCGTTATGTCGACTGCCAGATGATCGTCACCGACGCTGCAGGCATGGACAAATTGCGTGACCTCGACCTCGGGTTGGATGAAGATCGTTTCATCCTTGTCGACGCACCGTCCTATCCCGATCGGGTGGAAGCGCACCGGGTTGAACATCCTGTCGCAGCGCCTTCGGTGGACGAATCGACTCTGTTCTTGCTGTTGTTCACATCGGGTACCACCGGTATGTCGAAGGCAGTGCGCTGCAGCCAGGGTCGACTGGTCAGGCTCGCCTACACGAACTCGAAAAAGTACGGTCACGTTCGCGAGGATGTGGACTACTGCTGCATGCCACTGTTCCACGGCAATGCACTGATGGCGTTGTGGGCGCCGGCCCTGGTCAACGGGGCCACCGTCTGCTTGCCCCGCAAGTTCTCGGCCTCCGGGTTCATGCCGGACGTGAGGTTCTTCGGAGCAACCTTCTTCACGTATGTCGGTAAGGCGCTGAGTTACCTGATGGCGACCCCGGAGCAACCGGACGACATCGACAACACACTTGTCCGCGGGTTCGGCACAGAGGCCTCGCCGGAGGACAGGACGGAGTTCGTCCGCCGATTCGGAGCCGAGCTACTCGAAGGCTACGGTTCGTCCGAGGGCGCCGGGTCGGTGGCGATCGATCCGAACGCACCCGAGGGTGCACTGGGACGGCCCGCACACAACGAGATCGCTGTCGTCAATCCGGAGACGAAAGATGTTTGTCTTCCGGCGAAACTCGACCGGCACGGCCGGGTTCTCAACCCGGACGAGGCGATCGGTGAGATGGTCGACATGGGTGGCGCGAAGCGTTTCGAGGGCTACTACAAAAACGAGTCGGCAGTGGCCGAGAAGATCCGAGATGGCTGGTATTGGACCGGCGATCTGGGATACATCGACGAGGACGGCTTCATCTATTTCGCCGGCCGCAAGGGTGATTGGATTCGAGTAGACGGGGAGAACACGTCGGCTCTGATGATCGAGCGGATCGTGCGCCGGCACCCGAAGGTCATCGCCACCGGCGTGTACGCGGTCCCCGATCCGCGCTCGGGCGATCAGGTGATGGCTGCAATCGAGGTGGCGGCCCTGACCGACTTCGATCCGATCGAGTTCGCAGGATTTCTCGGTGAGCAGGATGATCTCGGTACCAAGTCGGCGCCGCGGTTTGTGCGCGTCTCGACCAATTTGCCGGTCACCGGATCGAACAAGGTACTCAAACGGGATCTGCAGGCGCAGCTGTGGCGTTGCGATGACCCGGTGTATCACTGGGTTGGCCGAGGGGCGCCGAACTACGAATTGCTGACCGAAGCAGGCAAGGAAGCGCTGGAACAAGACTTCCATGCTCATGGTCGCGCGAGGTTTCTTCCAGAATTCGTGTGAGCGTTGCGGCTTTTCGTATTCGACGCGATGGCCATCTGACTGACGATCACCTACGAACGGCCTCGGGGCTTTTGGCCCCGGGGCCGTTTTGGATCATGGGCGCGGGCGCCCGTTGAGTCTGTCCGCAGCGATCAGTCGCGCGGCGAACGGAGTTCGCGGACCATCTCTTTGAGTTCTCGCACGTCGCGCTGCAGGTCGGTGAGCACTGCATGGTTCACCGTGCGAAGGTCTGCAGGTGCAGCCTGGGCCGGGTCGGCTTCGAGCGGCTGGGCCGGACCGGCTTGCGGCGGCTGGGCCGGGCCGAGCGTGAAACCATCAAGGAATATCGCGATCAGGTTCTGTTGGTACTCTGCGGACTTCTCCACGAGGGTTGCGCGATGGAAACGCACTGTGAACCACACGGATTCACGCAGCAGCTGGTGGAAGTGGAACGGATCCACGTCGGTTCGGAACTCACCGGCCTCGATGCCCCGGGCGATCGCGTCCGCCCAGTAACTGTTCGCCACGCGCACCGTGGTGGCGATACGACTATCTGCCGGCGCCGACGACAGGGCACGCTCGTTGTGGTAGATCTCTGTCGCGAACGGATGATCCTTCGCGGCTTCGAAAGAGACGGCGACCATTCGGTCGAGTCGTTCGCGACTCGTCTCGCCCGGGACGACCGCGTTTTTGTATCTCTCGTTCAAGTCGTCGACGAATGCGACGACGATCTCGCAAACGATCGCTTCCTTGGACTCGAAGTAATGGTAGAGGCTGCCGGGGAGGATCCCGACTTCTTCGGCGATGTCCCGGACAGTTGTGCGCGCTACACCGCGTTTGCTGAACAACCGGGCCGCATGAAACAGGATGCTCGCTCGCCGAGTCGATGACATCTGACGTCGCCCCCCGAGGTACCGCGTTTGTCCTGGGTGATCAAGCGCTGCTCGAAAACGGATGCTACACGACCCGACGATGTATCGACCTCGACGACCGGCAGCACAATACGCCGCTGCCGGCCGGTGGGGGTCAAGCGTTGGCAGGCCGGTTGGTCCACGAACCGTCGGCGCGGGCGAACCACCCGCCGGCCGCGTGCGAGCCCCCGTCGACGTGAATTGTCGTCCCGGTCACGTAGCGCGACATCTCCGAAGCGAGAAACAGTGCGGGGCCGGCAATGTCGTCGGCGCGCCCGGGACCTCCCAGTGGTGCCCACTGCGGCCAACGATGGCGGTCGGCGTCGGGTACGAGGCGGTCGTAGGGCACCTGGGGCGTCTCGATGAGGTCGGGGGCAACCGCGTTCACCCGAATACTGTGGCGCCCCACTTCGAGCGCGAGGCTGCGGGTGAAATGGCGTAAAGCGGCCTTGTACGTCGAATATGCGACGTGCCCGGGTATTCCGCGGTGTGCTTCGACAGTGGTCAGATTGATGATCGATCCGCCGCGGCCGCGCTCGATCATTCCCGGCAATACCGCGTGGGTGACCAGCATGGCGTGATGGAGGTTGATGTCGGCCATTGCAGCCCATTCACTGGTGTCCGCGTCGACGAATGATGTGGGCGGGCGGATGAAGTCGCCAACGTTGTTCACCAGGACATCCGGACAGAACTCAGACAATTGCTGGGCCACAACAGGATCGGTGACATCGGCCATCACGGATCTGACCCCGGTCAGTTCGTCTGCCAGGCGGGTGCAGGCTTCGCCGTCGATGTCGACCGCGACAACGTCGGCACCGTGCGTTGCGAACAGTCGGGTGATGGCGGCACCGATACCTTTTGCCGCGCCGGTCACCACGGCGGTTTTGCCGGTGAGTAATGGGCCCGGCACGGATGGACTTGGATGCGTTTGCGCGGACATGAATGTCCTTTCGATGAATGTGGAGTGAATCCGGATGTCAATGACCATCAGGACTGAAGTGACGAGCAAAGTGTTTTGCCTTCAAGGTGGCTATTTCGGTGTCGGCACGAGTGGACTTTCTCCATCAAAGGGTCCGACCCAACCAGCGTTAGATTGCTGTTCGGCTCCGGGACTGCGCCATTGTGGCATGTCAGGCGCTTGGTTGACAGCTCGGTTGTGATCCATCTAACGTACCAAGCAAGCAGTTGCTTGCGTAGACCAAACGGCGTTTGGTTCGTTGCGAATGCGGCATCTCGACGGTGCCCTGTATCTGGCATTTCCCATAAGAGGAGAAGAATGAAGACGCTAATTGTTGGTGGAACCGGCATGATCGGCACGCACATCGCAAACCATTTGCGCGAGCAGGGCAGCGAAGTTTCTCTCGCGGCACGTACAGCGCCGGCTGCGGGTACTTTCGCAAGCGAGTTCCCGACCATTCTTCGCGACTACAGCAACGATGAGTTCTCCGCTGCCGACCTGGCCCCTTTCGAAGCCATCGTCTTCTCGGCCGGCAACGACATCCGCCACGTTCCCAAGGGCGCCGACATGGCCGAGTTCTGGGACAAGAACCAGAGTGGCGGAGTGCCCGGGTTCGTCGCCCGCGCAAAAGAGGCCGGTGTCGCCCGTGTGGTGCAGATCGGCAGTTACTACCACCAGTTGATGCCCGACCTGATCGAGACAAACGAGTACGTTCGCGCCCGCCACCTTGCGGACGAAGGTGCGCGTGCGCTGGCCGATGCCGATTTCAACGTCTCAACCTTGAACCCTCCCTCGATCGTGGGGGTCAAGTTGGGTGCGCCCGCGCGGACTTTCACGAAACTGCTTGCCTGGGCCGACGGCGACATGCCGAAGATCCCGAACTTCGCACCGGCCGGTGGCACCAACTACATGTCCGTCCAGTCGCTGTCCGAGGCGGTCTGGGGAGCATTGCAGAATGCGGAATCAGGCAGGGCGTACTTGGTCGGAGACGCCAATCTCACTTATCGCCAGTACTTTCAGACGATCTTCGACGCTGCCGGAAGTTCGATCCAGCTCGAAGAGCGCGACGAAGAGCACCCGTTTCTTCCGGACCCGTTCATCGTGCAGGGGCGCGGAAACGTCATCTCCTATGAACCCGATGCCGCGGAGACTGCAGCACTCGGATACGCCCGTGGTGTCGCCGAGGAGGCGATCCGCGACGTGGTGGCGCTGACCAGAGAGCACGCCTCCGCCTGAGTTCGACCCCGTAGCTGATCGACCTCGGGCTGATCGACGGCCAGGCCCGATGGTTTTTGCACGCGCGAAAGGAAATATGTTGAAGCGCACTGGTTTTCGTGTTCCGAAAATATTTGTGGTGATGGCTGCAGCGGCTCTGGGTATGACGGGCTGTGGCGGGGGATCCATGGGTGGTGGATTCGGTGGCGCGGGCGGTGACCTGGACCGCGACGCGGTGCTTCGGGTCACCACGAGCTCGCCGACCAGAAATCTGGATCCATACCTGCAGACGAGTTACGGGGGCTGGGGCTACCTGACCACCGTGTTCGATCGCCTCACCACCGTCGACACCGAGGGGAATCTCGTTCCGGCACTGGCGACATCGTGGGAGTTCGCGCCCGACGGTTCTTACCTGGAATTGGAGCTGCGCGACGACGTCGCATTCCACGACGGTACGAGGTTCGACGCCGCCACAGTGGTTGCGAACATCGGTAGAGGTCAGACATTGGAGGGCAGCACGGTCAAGGCCGCCCTGCAGAACGTGGCGGCAGTCGACGTGATCGACGACTTCACCGTTCGCCTGCAGTTGGTTCCTGGTACCGGCGTGGACCTTCCCGGCGTGTTCAGTACCAACGCCGGAATGATGATCAGTCCGAAGACCATTGCGGCAGGTACGGACATTCGCAATCAACCGGGCGCGAGCGGCTCGGGAGCTTACGAGGTCAGTGCATACGTGCCGCAGGAACGCCTGTCGCTCGTGCGGTCGGACGCTGTCAACTGGGATCCGGACGCCGGCCGGTTGGCTGGGATCGAATTCGAGGCGATTCCGGACGCCAGTACCCGACTGAACGGCTTGAAGACGGGTATGACCGACCTGAGTTGGGTGAGTTCGGCAAACGAGGTGATGGAGGCGCAGTCACTCGCGCAGAAACGTGCCCTGGGTGTCGACGAAGTGGTCTTCCGCAATGTTCTGGGCCTTTACATGCGGCCCGAAGGAGACCTCGCGAAGCCGGAGGTTCGCCAGGCAGTGGCCTCGGCGATCGATCCCGAGGCTGTCAGTGCGCTGTTTTCCGGAACATGCACCCCGAGCCGGTCGATCTACCCAGCCGGAAGCTGGGCTGTGGACGAAACATACGAGTACCCATATCCATACGATGTGGACAAGGCTCGGAGCCTCGTGCAATCGGCCGGCGGCGCGAAGATCACCTTGACCTTCGGGGCGGGTACCAACACCGAAAAGACCGCGAACGTCATCCAGTCGACGCTCTCGGATGCCGGAATCGATGCCGAACTCAATCCGGTGCCGAATACGCAGAACGAACCCCGTTATACCGCAGGCGATTTCCAGTCGATGGTGGCCAACAGCTTCAGCCCGAAGGTTGATCCCGCGGAGACGGTGAATACGTTTCTACTCGGTTCATACGATCTCGCGAACGGTGATCAGCAGATCAAGGACCTCGCGAAGGTCGCCGCTGATCCGACGCTGCCGCAGGAGGAGCGGGCCGAGCTGTACCAGCAGATCTGGAAACTCACCCTCGAGGAAGCCATGTTCGTCCCGATCTGCAACCAGACCAACGCTGCAGTGTTCACCGACAAGGTCGTCGGCGCGGACGAGGTCCCCTGGACCGATCTCGGAATCTTCGACCTTCGACACATCGGTATGACCAAGTAGCTCGCTCGAAGGAGAGGCACTCTTATGCTGCGTTACGGTGGTCAGCGGTTGTTGGCAGCGATTCCGTTGCTGTTGCTCGTTCCGTTGATGATATTTCTGTTGATGGATTTGGCTCCGGGTGATCCTGCAGTCGTTCTCGCGGGGGAGAACTCGACCCCCGAGCGTCTGAGCGAACTACGCACGAGCTTGAACCTGGACCAGAATGTCTTCCTGCGATACCTCGACTGGGTGAGCTCGGCCGTGCGCGGAGATCTCGGCATGTCGTTGCTGTCCGATCAATCCGTGGCAGAACTTCTGCTACGGCGGATGGCGACGACCCTGTCCCTGGTGGCGTTCGCGATGGTGTTGGCAGTCGTGGTCGGTGTTGTCCTCGGTGTGCTGGGTTCACTGCGACCGGGTGGCGTGATCGACCGGGGCATCAACGTTCTGGCGTCGGTGGCGATCGCCATACCGGCCTTCTGGTTCGGGTTGGTACTGGTGTCGCTCTTTGCCGTGTCGAACCAGATCTTTCCGGCGTTCGGTTACGTGCCGATGTCTGAAGGGCTTGTTCCGTGGTTCCAGCACCTGGTTTTGCCCGGTGTGGCCTTGGCGTTGCTGCCCGCGGCCGAGGTGACATTGCAACTGCGGACTTCACTCGGAAACGTCATGGACAGTGATTACATACTCAACGCCAATGCGCGTGGGTTGTCTCCGGCCCGGGTGATCTTGAAACACGGTCTCAAGAACGCATGCATCCCGGTGGTGACAGTGCTCGGGTTCCGGGTCTCTGAGGTTCTCGGTGGCGCCGTCACCATCGAGATCATCTACAACATGCCGGGATTGGGGAGTTTGGCAGTCGACAGCGTCCAAAACCATGATGTGCCGGTACTTCTCGGATTCGTTCTGTTCACCACGGTGGTTGTTGTCCTCGTCAATCTCCTCGTCGACGTCTCGTACGGTTACTTCAACCCGAAGGTGCGCTCATGATCTCGACCAAGAATGCCGGCACGAGGGAGGTCGGCGATCACATCGGTGTGGGCCGCAAGGTGCTGGGGTTCATACGCCGCAGGCCCGTCACCGCGATCGCCGGACTGTTCGTTGTCCTACTCGTGCTGATGGCGGTGTTCGCCTCCTGGATCGCACCCTACGATCCGTACACTCAGGACCTTTTGAACCGACTGCGGCCACCGAGTACTCAGCACTTGCTGGGAACCGACGACTACGGACGGGATGTGCTCAGTCGCTTGATATTCGGCTCACGCATATCGTTGACAGCGTCGCTGCAGGCGGTGGCGCTGGCCCTGGCACTCGGCCTGCCGCTGGGTGTGATCGCCGGTTACCGCGGCGGCTGGACCGGTACTTTGCTCACCCGAATCATGGACGCACTGATGAGTGCACCGTCGCTGGTGCTGGCGATCACGATCGTCGCTGTACTCGGTTCCGGTATCACCAATGCAATGTTGGCTGTGGGACTGGTGATGGCACCGCGGTTCTTCAGGGTGGCGCGCGCCTCGACCATGGATGTCCGAGGCGACACGTATATCGAGGCGTCGGTCGCGTTGGGCTGTAAGACGTCTCGGACGATCGTCCGGCACATCCTGCCGAACGTGATGCCCCCGATCATCCTGGTGATCTCGGTGTCGCTGGGTACGGCCGTCGCGGCGGAGGCGAGTCTGAGTTTCTTGGGACTCGGCGCAAAGGCCCCCACGGCGAGCTGGGGCTCGATGCTCAGCACGGCCGCCTCGAACATGGAACTCGCGCCGCATCTCGTCTGGCCACCCGGTGTGATGATCTTCCTGACCGTGCTCGCCTTCACCTACCTCGGCGACGGTGTTCGCCGAGCTCTGACCAGGAGTCGCAATGGTAGTGACAACTGAACCACTGCGGTCGCAGGCGACCGCAGATGCCGATGCCTCGCAGCTGTTGCGGGTGCGGGATCTCACCGTCCAGTTTCGTGCAGGCCGACGTGATTGGGTGACCGTCGTCGACGGCGCCTCGTTCGATGTGGGCGCAGGCGAATCCGTTGCCTTGGTTGGCGAATCCGGTTCGGGGAAGACTGTGTCCTCACTCGCGGTGATGGGTCTGACCGGGAATACCGGCGGGCGGATCTCCGGTGGTTCGGTCGAGTTCGAGGGCCGTGACCTGACGTCGCTGCATCCGCGAGAATGGCGGAAACTCCGCGGGACCGGGATGGGCATGATCTTCCAGCAGCCCATTCGTAGCCTGAACCCGGCGTTCACGGTCGGGGACCAGATCGCCGAGACGGTCCGCAAACACCTCGGACTCGATCGGCGCGCGGCGATGGCGCGCGCGATCGAGATGCTCGAGTTGGTCCAGGTACCCCGCGCTGCCGAACGGGTCCGAGAGTATCCACATGCCTTCAGCGGAGGAATGTGCCAGCGAGTGATGATCGCGATGGTCATGGCCTGCAATCCCAGGTTGTTGATCGCAGACGAACCGACCACCGCGCTGGACGTCACGGTGCAGGAGACAATTCTTCAACTGCTGCGGGATCTGCAGGAGCAAACCGGAATCGGACTTCTGTTCATCACCCACGACCTCGCCGTCGTTGCGGAGTTGTGTCAACGCGTGGTGGTCATGTACGCGGGCGAGGTCATCGAACAGGGGAGCGCGGAGAAGCTGTTCTACACACCGGAACATCCCTATACGGCAGGGCTTCTCGCGTCGATACCTCAGCCGGGTCGCAGCGAGAACCGGCGCCTGAGCGCGATCGAGGGCCGAGTGCCTGCGGCAGGCGAGTGGCCGGCCGGGTGCCGGTTCCGGGAGCGGTGCCCGCACGCTCGCGAAGGGTTGTGCGACGCCACTCATCCGGCGATGATCTCGACCGGGGAAGGCGGCAGTGCCCGGTGTCTGCGTACTGCCGAGCTCGAACTACAGGGAGTGAGCGGCCGATGAGTCTGCTGGAGGTGTCGAACATTTCGAAGTCTTTCTCGACAAGGCGGAGCCTCATCGGCAGGCGTTCGGGGTGGACGCATGCCGTGCACGATGTCTCGTTCACGCTCGAGGCCGGCGAATGTCTTGCCGTGGTGGGTGAATCCGGGGCAGGAAAATCTACGGTGGGCCGAATCGTGTTGCGGTTGATTGAACCCGACTCCGGTGACATCGTGTTCGACGGCCAGGACGTCCGGGCCGCCAAACCTGCCCGGTTGCGCGCGATGCGCCGAGGGATGCAGATGATCTTCCAAGACCCACACAGCTCCTTGGATCCACGGATGAACATCCTCGACGCGGTCGCCGAACCGTTGATCGTGCATACGGATCTGGATCGCAAGGCGCGTGATGAACGGGTTCGCACGTTGCTCGACAAGGTTGGTATCGGTCCGCGTCACCTATCCCGATATCCAGGCGAATTGTCCGGAGGTCAGTTGCAGCGGGTGGCAATCGCACGAGCGCTCACCTTGGAACCGAAGATGATCGTCTGCGACGAACCCGTTGCAGCCCTGGATGTGTCGGTGCGTTCGCAGGTCCTCAACCTGCTCCGTGACCTGCAGGAAGAATTGGGTCTGGCCTATCTCTTCGTTTGTCACGACCTCGCTTTGATCGAGGTGATCGCCGACCGGGTGATGGTCATGGCGGGTGGAAAGGTCGTCGAGACGGGGACGGTGGAGTCGATCTACCGGGACCCACAGCAGGACTACACCCGAAAGTTGTTGGATTCCATACCTGTTCCCATCCCACGCGGTACGCGGATTCGGTGACGGTGGGTAGCACAACAACCACGGGCCTGATAGAACGAATGTCCCTGATTCTCGACGCATTCGATGGTGGAACCTCACGCTTGACCCTCGAGGAGTTGGCCGCTCGTACGCAGTTGCCGCGCTCGACGGTTCATCGAATTTTGAACCAGCTGCTCGGGTTGAACTGGGTGGACCACAACTCGTCCGGATACGGTGTTGGGCAACGCGCTCTGGCATTGGGCGGCTTCGGCGGAGATCACAGCGAGATCCGTTTTGCTGCAGCACCCTTTCTGCAGGAGTTGCATGTGCGAACCGGGATGGTCGTTCATCTGGCGGTCCTTGACGTGGGCGAAACCATCTACCTCGACAAGGTGGGTGGGCGATATGCGTCGGCACTGCCATCTCGGGTCGGTGGACGTGGGCCGGCCTATTCGACGGCATGTGGCAAATCCATACTCGCCTGGCTCGATCCGGAGAGGGTGGACAGTCTGTATGAGCAACGGCTGCGCCGGTGCACCGACCGCACGATCGGTGATGTCTCGCTGTTGCACAGGGAACTGAACACCATCCGCCAGCGCCGCGGGCTCGCCTTCGAAAGCGGTGAATCCTTTCGCGGCGTCGGATGTGTCGGAGCGGCCATCCGGGGCAAGGGCGGACCGGTCGCCGGCATCTCGGTGTGTGCAGATGCAAGTACCGCCCAACTCGAACGGGCCGCACCGCTGGTGGCCTCTGCGGCCAGGCAAGTCGCGATGGCTCTGTAGTGAACGCACCGACTGCGCGCGGTGCCTCGCGAATGAAAGATGAGGGAGATGGCAACCATGGAGTACTCACCGCTGGCCGGTTTCGGTGCGTTGATCACAGGTGGCGGAGGTGGCTTCGGCGCAGCTGCGGCGCAAAGGCTCGCTCAGGACGGAGCGTCGGTCACGCTGATGGGGCGTACGGAATCTTCCCTGATCGCGGCGGCCGAGTCAGTCGCTCGGGCGGTGCCGAAAGCCCCTGCGGTGAACTGGATCGTGGGCGATTCCATTGACGAGGACGATGTCGCCCGCGCAGTTGAAACGGCCGACCGGACACCCCTGCGGATCTGCGTGTGCACCGTCGGTGGGGGCACGATGGCCCCCACAATGGCATTGGGCCGCGACGTTGTCACCGGTGACTTCGAGCGCAATGTGGTCAGTGCGCTGCTCGCGATCCGGCACAGTGCCGCCGCCATGGTCACCCACGGCGGAGGTTCCATCGTCTGTACGTCGTCCACTGCCGGCGGATTCTCCTTTCCCTACATGGGTTCTTACTCCATTGCCAAGGCAGCGCTCGAGGCGTTGGTCCGGGTGGCGGCCGATGAACTCGGCGCACTCGACGTTCGGGTGAACGCGATACGGCCGGGTCTCGTCCCGACCAAGGCGGAGAAGCCTGGGATCCTTGCCACCGACAAGACGCAGCGGGAGCAGGTACTTCGCGAAAAGCCGCTGGCCCGAATGGGCACGGTCGACGATATTGCGGAGGCCGTGCGATACCTTGCCGGCCCGGAATCCTCGTGGGTCACGGGCACCGTGCTGCCGGTCGAGGGTGGCAATCATCTGCGCCGGGCGGCCGACCTCGAGATCCTGGCGAGGTCGGTGTGCGGCGACGACACCATCGATCGTGCTTTGCGGGGACAACTCCCGAGCAGTGAGGTCCGATGAGTATCAATCGGATCAGATCGTGGCACACGATATCCGAATCCCGCAGTCAGATACCGTACCCACCGTCGACGTCGAGTTTCTGACCGCTGATATACCCGGCCCGGGGGGAGGCGAGGAAGAGCACCGCCTCCGCGATGTCGGCCGCTGTTCCGAAGCGTCCCAAGGGAATGTTTGCGCGGGTGATGTCGAGTGCGGCCTGGTCGAGCTGTCCGTCCGCGATCAGGCGTGTCGCCATTCCGTCACTGAGCATGCCGGGTCCTACGCAGTTCAGGCGCACTCCGAAGCGCCCCTCCTCGCCGGCGAGTGCCCTGACCAGGGACTCCACGGCGGCCTTCGGCCCAGAGGAGAGCCCGTCGCGTTTCGGGAATCTCGTGGTGGCGGCTGTTGTGACCGCCACGACCGATCCCTGAGACCGTCGGAGGTGAGGTAACGCCGGATGAACGAGATTGAAGAACCCGGTGACCTCTTGGTCGACCTGTTCGGCCATCATCGCCGGCGTCACATTCGACAGGTACGTCATGGGGACGTGCGGGCCCGCGGCATGGACCACGGTGTGAATCGAACCATAGGTATCGACGACGCGTTCCACGAACTCGGCGGTTGCGGCGGCATCGACGAGGTCGAGACGGGTTGCCGTACAGGGTTGTTGGACTGCGGGTTGATGGTTCGCGGGTTGATGGTGCTCGGAGAGTTCGCCGCTGAGCTGTTCGGCCGCGGCGGAGTTCGACCGGTAGGTGAACGCGACCGGTGAACCCGCCTGAGCCAGTGCGAGACAAACCGCTCGACCTATTCCTCCGGTTCCGCCGGTGACTATCGTGGCCCCGGACATGGCTGAAAAGTCAGGCACCCCAATCCTTTCCTGGGAGAGTGACTCAGACGATCCGAGACCGCAACTGGACCAGCGGGTCGGAGGCATCGCGCTGACCGCGTGGGCCCGCCCCCATGGGATCGATGAGCCGACCGGCTTCGGAACGCGTCCACTCTCGCACCGCCCAACGCTCGGTGATGGCCCACCGTCCTTCGCGGAGCTCCATGAGATCGATGTAGCGGGTGCCACTGGTGAAGTTGATCATCCCGGCCGACTCTGGTCCGCCCCAATGCATTGCCATCAAATAGGATTCGCTGATCGCCTGATGACCGTACAGCTCCACGAGGTGGTTGCCGACGTGATGCTGGGTGCCTCCGATGAGGGATAGCTTCGGGCGGACCCAATCAATGAACTCGTCGACGGTGCCGTCGAATCCGGTGTGGTGATCGATCCCGTCGCTGTGGTAAGACCTGCGCACCAGGTCGAAGTCGAGCCGGTCGATGCCGCGGCAATACCGCATCACCACTTCGTAGATCGCCTGTTTGTGTAGAAGTTCCTGCATTGCTTCATCCATTTTCGCGTTCCATTCTCTACGTTCGGTCTGCAAGATCGGTCATCCAATCGAGCAGCCCGGGAAGCTGTGTCGCGTCGATGCCGAATGCCGCGGGACGGAAGACGACCACGGTTGCACCCTGTCGGTACCACCGCTGCGCCGACCGGGCGGTGGCATCGAGATCGACGTTACCGTCGACGCCCATCTCCGGTGAGACGGAAACCTGGATGCGGACAGAGTGGGGATCACGACCGTGCGCGGCAAATGTCTTGCGGAGAAGAGCGACGCTGTCTGCGAACAACGACAGGTCGGTCGGATTGACGGTCCAGCCATCTGCGACGCGGGCGATCCGGTCGAAGTTGCGTTGACTCGGGCCGAATCCGAGCAGGATCGGGACACGATCCTGAACCGGAAACGGAAGACTGTGGAAGTCCGTGAAGGAGAAGTCCCGTCCGGTGAAACTGGCCGGAGCATTCGTCCATAGCTCTCGACAGGCCTGCACAGCCTCTTCCATCCGTCCGAAGCGGGCGTCGAACGGCATGCCGGTCGCGGTGTACTCCGCCTCTTGCCATCCCACACCGAATCCCATCACGACGCGTCCCTGCGACAGGGCATCGAGAGTCGCAAGCTGTTTGGCCAGCAGAGCCGCCGGCCGAATATTGGCGATCAGTACCGATACCCCCAGTTGCACGCGAGTGGTGACGGCCGCAATACCCGAAAGCAGCGAGATCGGCTCGTACCAGGGGTGTTCAAGGGGAAACAGAAAGTTGTGATCCCGCACTCGCTGTGCGTGGGCATCTCCGGTGAAGCCGAGATGATCACCGGTCGAGATCAGATCGACACCGGCACGGTCCGCCCGAGCCGCAAGGTCGAGGACCATACGTACGTCGCCGTCGAAAAGGGCTTCGGCTCCGAGTAGGTTGATTCCGACTTTCATGCGCTGATCAGGCTGTTGTTGCACGTCTCACCTCGACGTCCTCGGTGAAGTCGACAACGAGTTCGCGACGTGCGAACAACCAGTGGCCTTCGGCGCGCGCAAACGTGTCCTGGTACCGAATGGCGAACCGATTGTCCCGGTATCCCTTTGCGCGCGAATAGATATGGTGCGCGGTGCAATAGGTTTCACCGTGGACGATGTCGGACGAGCCGGTCTCGAGGACCTGTTGGTCGACGACGTGCCGGGTGGCAACCAGGTGTGATAGCGAATCGATCACCGACTGGGCCACCGCCTGCCTGCCCTTCACTTCGCTGGGCGCGTCAGTTCCGTTCATCTGGGCCGGCAGCACAAGTGTCATCTGGGGAGTTAACAGCGAGGCCAGTACCTGCATGTTTCGGTGGTCGACAGCTTGCGCATATCGCGCCGCCAGACCGGCCACCGCAAGGCGATCAGAAGGTTCCATGATCGCATTCCAGCGTGGTCGAGACCTCGACATCGCGGGCCTCCCGCTGGGTGGGACTTCGGTACCGCGCTCGGTGACGCGCAGTTAGCGTCCAGAACATTGCAGCGATAGCCATAAACGTCATAGGAGAACCACGATGGATTTGACTGAATCGCCCGAGCAGCGGGAGCTCAGGAGGGAACTGCGCGCGTATTTCTCCACCCTGCTGCCCGAGGACGAGCGCCGCGCGGCCGGCGAGCAGGGTGTCGGTGGCCCCCGCTTCCGCGAGATCGTCAAGATGCTCGGCAAAGACGGTTGGCTGGGCATCGGCTGGCCGGTGGAGTTCGGTGGCCAGGGACGCTCGATCGAGGATCAGTTCGTCTTCTTCGACGAGGTTCAGCGGGCCGGCCTGCCATTCCCGTTCGTCACGGTGAACACCGTCGGGCCGACGCTGCAGAAGTACGGCACCGAGGAGCAGAAGGCCCGGTTCCTACCCGGAATCCTCTCCGGTGACATCGTTTTCGCGATCGGATACACCGAACCCGACGCCGGGACCGATCTGGCGTCGCTCAAGACCCGGGCGGTACGCGACGGCGACGAGTGGGTGGTCGACGGCAACAAGATCTTCACCTCGGGTGCCAACACCGCCGACTACGTCTGGCTGGCCTGCCGCACCGATCCGGAAGCGCCCAAGCACAAGGGCATTTCAATCCTGATCGTCCCCACCGACGATCCCGGCTTCTCGTGGTCGCCGATCCCCACCGTGGGCGGACTGATGGTCACCTCCACCTACTACACCGACATCCGGGTCGGGCCAGAAGCCCTGGTCGGTGAGGCCAACGGCGGCTGGCGCCTGATCACCGCCCAGCTCAATCACGAGCGCATCGGGCTGGCCGCACTCGGTGGCCGCACCGAGGGCCTGTGGAATCAGGTGCTGGAGTGGGCCAAAGAGACCGGGGCCATCGACATCCCTTGGGTCCAGCAGGATTTCGCCCGCACGCACGCGAAGCTGGTCGCCATGCGACTGATGAACTGGAAGATGACCGCCGCGGTCGCCGCCGACACGCTCTCGGGTGCAGATGCCGGTGCCACCAAGGTGTTCGGCACCGAGACCCACGTCGACGTCTACCGGACCTTGCTCGGAATCCTCGGCGCCGCAGGACGCATCCGTCCCGACAACCCGGGTGCGATCCTGGCCGGTCAGATCGAGCAGATCTCCCGGCAGGGCGTGGTCAACACCTTCGGTGGTGGCGTCAATGAGGTGCTGCGGGACATGGTCGCGACCATCGGCCTGGGCACCGCCCGCATGGGACGCACAAAATGAGCGGGATCGACGCGGCGCTCGCCGATCTGGTCGGCCAGGAGCTGGTGCCCACCACATGGGCGCAGGATCCGGTGAACACACCGATGATCCGGCACTGGGTGGAGGCAATGGCCGACGAGAACCCCATCTACCTCGACGACGATGCGGCCCGCAGTGCCGGACGCGAGGGTGCGATTGCCCCTCCGACGATGGTGCAGGCTTGGACCATGCGGGGCTACGCGGCAACCGCCGCGGGCAGCAAGGGTTCCGACGTGGCGACCGAACTCTTCGGACTGCTGGCCGATGCCGGATTCACGTCGGTGGTTGCCACCGACTCAGAACAGGAATACTTCACCGAGCTGCGTGCCGGTGACCTGATCAACGTCACCGAGGTCATCGAATCGATCTCTCCCGAGAAGAAGACCGGCCTGGGTACCGGGCATTTTGTGACGACACTCAAGACGTACCGCAATGCCGACGGTGACGTCGTCGCCACTCAGCGTTGGCGCACACTGCGTTTCCGTCCCGCGGAGAAGTCTGCGCCCCGGGCCCTGCGTCCCCGGCCGGCACTCAACCAGGACAACGCCTTCTGGTTCGATGCGGCCAAGGAACATCGCCTGGTCATCCAACGGTGCACCGCGTGCGGAACGCTGCGGCATCCGACAGGACCGATGTGCGGACACTGCCGGTCACTGGACTGGGACACCGTGGACGCTTCGGGCAAGGGGTTCGTCTACAGCTTTGTCGTCAACCACCATCCCAAAATCGACGCGTTCGACTACCCGCTGATCGTCGCCGTCATCGAACTCGAAGAGGGCACCCGACTGATCGCCAACATGGTCGGTGTCGAACCGGATCAGGTGAAGGTCGACATGCCGGTGGTACTGGACTGGATCGACGCCGACCCGGATTTGACGCTTCCCGCGTTCCGGCCGGCCGCACCCGAGGAGAACTGATGGATTTCACCTTCAACGAAGAGCAGACCGCGATCGGTGACCTGGCCGCGGATATCTTCGTCGGTAAGTCGGGCATCGACCGCGTCAAGGTCGTCGAGTCCACCGATGAACGTATCGACCGGGAGCTGTGGCGTGAGCTCGCCCAGGCCGGACTCGTCGGGATCGCACTGCCCGAGGAGTTCGACGGCGGCGCAATGGGTTTGACCGAGCTGTGTGTGCTGCTCGAACAACAGGGCCGCAATGTCGCCCCGGTGCCACTGTGGGAGACCGCGCTGGCCGCGATGGCGATCGCGGAGTTCGGTTCGCCGGAACAGAAGCAGGCCTACGTGCCTCCCGTCGCTGCCGGCGAGATGTTCCTGACCGTCGGTCTCGAAGAGTTCGGCCCCGCCGACCCCACCGCACCGACAACGGCTGCGCACGCCGGAGCCGACGGAACCTGGACTCTGACCGGTGCCAAGGCCGTTGTCCCGGCCGCGCACATTGCCACGCGCGTCGTGGTCTCGGCCGCGACACCGTCGGGTACCGGCCTTTTCCTGGTCGACCCGGCAGGTACCGGCGTGGCCTCGGAGAACAACGAGACGACAACCCGCGCCATCGCATCGAACCTGACGTTCGACGCGGCACCGGCCGAGTTGCTCGCCGAAGGACAGTCGGTGCAGTGGCTCGTCGACCGCGTCGAGGTTGCCATGGCCGCCTTGCAGGTCGGCGTCGGCACCGGTGCGGTCTCGCAGGCCGTGACCTACCTCAACGGTCGCCAGCAATTCGGGCGCCCGCTGTCGACGTTCCAGGCGGTCAGCCACCAGTTGGCCGACTGCTACATCGATCTCGAGGCCATGCGGGTCACCCTGTGGCAGGCAGCCTGGCTGCTCGCGAACGATCATGATCCGAAAACCGCAGTGCTGGTGGCCAAGTGGTGGGCCACCGACGGCGGTCAGCGTGTGGTGCACCGCACCCAGCACGTACACGGCGGTATCGGCGTGGACACCGACTACCCGGTGCACCGGCACCTGTTGTGGGGCAAGCAGATCGCGGCGACCCTCGGCGGTTCGAGTGCCGACCTCACCCGCCTCGGCGCGCAGCTCGCCTCCGGGGTCGCGTCATGACCGTCGAAAATGCCGTGGATCACGTCGCGGTGGGGCAGGTCCTGCCCGAGCTCGCCATCCCGTTGACCCGCACGATGATCGTGGCCACGGCCATCGCGAGCCGTGACTACCAGGACGTGCACCACGATCCTGATCTCGCGGAGCAGCGCGGATCCAAAGACGTGTTCATGAACATCCTCACCACCAACGGGCTCGTCGGCCGTTTTGTCACCGATTGGGCCGGTCCACGCGCATCGCTGCGCAAGGTCGCGATCCGGCTCGGGGCGCCCAACTATCCCGGGGACACCATGACGCTGACCGGCACCGTGACAGGTGTCGAGGATGGACTTGTGTCCGTACAGGTTCGAGGCAGCAACAGCCTCGGTGACCACGTCAAGGGCACCGTCACGTTCACATACCTGGAAGGAAGTCTCTAGATGGCGATCAGCCCACTGTCCGGCGCTGCCGGCATCGTCGGCATCGGTGCCACCGAGTTCTCCAAGAACTCCGGACGCACCGAACTCCAGTTGGCGTGTGAAGCGATCATCGCCGCGCTGGCCGATGCCGGTATCGATCCGTCCGAGGTCGATGGACTCTCCACCTACACCGCCGAGACGAACGGTGAGGTGCTGGTGGCCCGCAACTGCGGGCTCGGAGAGCTGAAGTTCTTCTCCCGCATCGGATATGGCGGCGGTGCCGCCTGCGGGACCGTGCAGCAGGCTGCGATGGCGGTGGCCACCGGCGTCGCGGATGTCGTGGTCTGTTACCGCGCCTTCAACGAGCGTTCGGGCGTGCGTTACGGCCTCGGTCAGCACGACCGGCCGATGGACAGCACCGCCGACCGGGCCGCATACGCCTGGATGACGCCGCAGGGTCTGTCGACACCCGCACAGTGGGTGGCGATGTTCGCCCGACGGTACATGCACCAATATGGCGCCACGAGTGAGGATTTCGGCCGAGTGGCCGTGGTGGCCCGCAAGCACGCCGCGAACAACCCCGCCGCCTGGTTCTACGAGCGGCCGATCACGCTGGAAGACCACCAGAACTCGCGGTGGATCGCAGAGCCGCTGCATCTGCTCGATTGCTGCCAGGAGACCGACGGCGGTCAGGCCCTCGTGATCGTCTCGGCCGAACGTGCCAAGACCCTCACCGGCACCGCGGCTTTGATCAAGGGCGCCGCGCAGGGCAGTGGCAAAGACCAGCACATGATGACCAGCTATTACCGGCCCGACATCGCGGGCATTCCGGAGATGGGATTGGTCGGCCGTCAGCTCTACGGTCAGAGTGGTCTGTCGCCTGCCGACATCAATGCCGCGATCCTCTACGACCACTTCACCCCACTTGTGTTGCCGCAGCTCGAAGAACTCGGCTTCTGCGGCACGGGTGAGGCCAAAGACTTCATCCGCGACGGCAACCTGGAGATCGGTGGACGGCTTCCGTCGAACACCCATGGTGGTCAGATCGGTGAGGCGTACCTGCACGGCGTGAACGGCATTGCCGAAGCAGTCCGCCTGCTGCGGGGTACCTCGACGAATCAACTCGATGGTGTGGAGAATGTGCTCGTCACTGCAGGGACCGCGGTGCCCACCAGTGGCCTCATCCTCGGCGCCGCGTGAGACAAGGAACTTCTCTGTGACCTCTGACAGCATTGCCGGAACAACCACCAAGACCGCGGGGCAGTGGCGCGGTGAGGATCTGGGCACCCGCACCGTCTCCTATGACGAGCGCGACGCCATCCTCTACGCATTGGCCGTAGGCGCCAGGGCAACCGAACTCGACCTCGTGTTCGAGGACCGGTTGCGGGTGCTGCCGACGTTTGCGCTGACGTTGGCACAGTGGGCGCCAGACGAACTGGGTGCACGTGGCGCATTCGACATGACCACGGCGTTGCACGGTTCGCAGCAGCTGACCGTCCTGGCGCCGCTGCCGCGTAGTGGCGAGGTGACCTTGTCGGCCTCGGTCGGCGAGGTCTGGGACAAGGGCGCCGCCGCAGTGTTCGAGGTGGTGGTCCGCAGTGAATACTTCGTGGCCACGTGGTCGATTTTCGCCCCGGGCGCAGGCGGCTTCGGCGGAGATCGCGGCCCGGCACGCCCCGCCGGACCGCAGGGCGATCCGGCTCTCGAAGGCGTGGTGCACACCACAGAGAATCAGGCAGCGCTGTACCGCCTCACCGGCGATCGCCATCACATCCACATCGATCCCGAGGCTGCGGCCAAGATCAACCAGCCGCGTCCGATCATGCACGGACTGTGCACGCTGGGTGTCGCAGCGGTGGAGCTGGCACGCCTGACCGGTGCGCATCCGGCCGACCTGACAACGCTCGAGGGACGTTTCGCAGCGGCGATCCACCCGGGTGAGACGGCAGGTCTACGCGTGTGGGGCGACACGTCAGATCTGGCATTCGAGCTCGTCAAGGATGGCAGTCCGACGATCTCCGGGGGCCGTGCCGGCTACGCGCGATGACCATCGCGCGACCTGCCAATCCCGTTCAGCGAGAAGTCAGTGTGCCCGGACACAGTCGGTGCCCTAGTGTCGTCGAGTCCGGTACACGTATGGAGAGGCAGCGCCCGCGATGACAACTGCTGAAATGTCGAACAGCTCGCGTTCTGCAAAGGTGACCGTCGCGGCGGTCGTCGAAGAGACCAGCGATGCAAAGTCACTGGTCTTCGAGGTACCCGGCGACCGGGTGGACGAGTTCACCTACAAGCCCGGACAGTTTCTGACCCTGCGTGTGCCGAGTGATCAGACCGGTTCGGTCGCCCGGTGCTACTCGCTGGCCAGTTCGCCGTTCACCGACGATCTGCCGAAGGTGACCATCAAGCGGACTGCGGACGGCTATGCCTCCAACTGGCTGTGCGACAACGTCGTGGTCGGCGACGTGATCGAGGTGTTGCCACCCGCAGGTGTTTTCACCCCCGCGCACTTCGACGACGACCTGCTGCTGTTCGCCGCCGGTAGTGGTGTCACCCCGGTGATCTCGATTCTGAAGTCGGCGCTGAGCCAGGGCACCCGCAAGGTAGTTCTCGTGTACGCCAATCGCGACGAGAAGTCGGTGATCTTCGCGCGCGAGTTGTTGGAGATCACCGCATTGCACGGTGACCGGTTGTCGGTGATCCACTGGCTCGAGAGCGTCCAGGGTCTGCCGTCTGCGGATCAACTCGCCGGCCTCGCCTCCGCGTTCAACGGCCACCGGGTGTTCATGTGTGGGCCGAAGCCGTTCATGGACACAGTGCATGATGCAGCGGCACGTGCGGGCATCCCACGCAACCGCGTGCATGCAGAAGTGTTCACCTCGCTCTCCGGTGATCCGTTCGCCGACGTGGTCCTGCCTGACATCTCCGAGGAAGAAGCCGGAGACGCGGCAACAGTGTCGGTCACACTCGACGGAGAAGCGCACGAGTACAGCTGGCCGCGCTCGGCCACGCTGGTCGATGTATTGCTCTCCAAGGGCATCGACGTACCGTTCTCCTGTCGCGAAGGCGAATGTGGTTCGTGCGCATGCACATTGGTCGATGGAAAAGTCGACATGGGCAACGCCTCGATCCTCGACGACGACGACATCGCGGACGGCTACATCCTGGCCTGCCAGGCACGCCCGCTCAGTGACCACCTGAACGTGGAGTTCTGAAGGCTCGAATCTCGTTGAACGGGAACAACTGTGTGATCTCGATGACACTTGGGTACCGTGCGGGAGATGACAGATCTGCTGGCAGGGAAAGTTGTTCTGATCACGGGTGCGGCGCGGGGTCAGGGCCGTAACCACGCGCTGCGTCTGGCGCGTGAAGGCGCAGACGTGATCGCAATCGATGTGTGTGCGCCGATTTCTGACGATGTCGGGTACGCGGCCGCCACTGTGGAAGACCTCGACGAAACCGCTCGGCTGGTCCGGGCCGAAGGGCGCGACATCGTCACCGTGGTGGCCGACGTCCGCGATCTTGACGCTCTCCGCGCCGCCGTCGCAGCCGGTGTCGAGAAGTTCGGGCGACTCGATGTCGTGATTGCCAACGCCGGGATCGCGACCTGGAACCGCTTCTGGGAGATGTCGGAAGAACAGTGGACGACACTGGTGGACATCAACCTCAACGGTGTGTGGCGCACCCTGGCCGCGGCGGTTCCGGCCATGCTCGACGGTGGTCGCGGGGGTTCGATCGTGCTCGTCAGCAGTGCTGCCGGTGTCGCCGCCGCCCCCGGTTGCGCACACTATTCGGCTGCCAAGCACGGACTGGTCGGTTTGGCCCGGACCGCGGCAACCGAGTTGGGCGCCCACAACATTCGCGTCAACAGCATTCATCCAGGCGCTGTGGACACGGAAATGGGCAATGACCCCAATGTTGCGCGCATACTCTCGAAGTACCCGGCCTACATGGATTCTTACCGGTGGCCGCTGACCGGGGTGAAGCGCACCAGCGTCGACGACATCTCGGACGCCGTGGTGTACCTCGCGTCCGATCTGTCGCGCGCGGTGACCGGGTCGAAGATCGTCATCGACATGGGCCAGACGATGGCGTGAAATGCCCGTGCATGGGCCCGGTCCTCACCGGCCAGATGCACTGCGGCGCACTGATGTTGGAAATTCCCCCAATGAGAGGACGCAATCATGGGAACAGTTGATGGCAAGGTGGCCCTGGTGACCGGCGCGGGTCAAGGAATCGGTCGCGGTATATCGGTGGCGCTGGCGAAGGAGGGTGCGGCGATCGCGGTCGCGGGACGAACCGAGTCCAAGCTGCTCGACACCTGCGCGATTCTGTCGGACCTGGGTGCGGTCGCCGAGCCCGTCGTGTGCGATGTCAGTGATCGCGCCAATGTCGCAGCCGCCGTGGAGAAGACGGTGTCGGTGCTGGGCTCGGTGGACATCCTGGTCAACAACGCGAATGACTGCAAGCCCGGACCGATCCTGTCGATCGACGACGACGAGTACATGAAGTCGTTCGCCACCGGCCCGTTGGCAACGTTGCGCTTGATGCAGCTCTGCCATCCACACATGAAAGCCCGTGGTGGCGGGGTGATCATCAATCTGGTGACTTCGGCCGCGGTGCGTTGGGACGCGAGCAACTATGGCGCCTACGGGTCGATCAAAGAAGGTATGCGATCGCTGACGCGAGCGGCCGCGTGTGAGTGGGGCGCAGACAAGATCCGCGTGCTGTCGGTTGCGCCGCATGCCGCGACGCCGGCCCTCGAAGGCTGGATGGAGCGGAACCCGGAGGAGTCGGCCGCATTCGTTGCCGGTATCCCACTTGGCCGAGTCGGCGATCCCGAGACCGACATCGGTCGTGCGGTTGTCTTCCTGGTCGGCGACGACGCCGGGTATCTCACCGGTGCGACGATTCCCCTCGATGGTGGGCAGTCGCGCTGGGGGTGAGGTTCCACAGCGTTCCGTGACAACAAACAATCGAGGTTGCATCGCCGCAGCGATGCAACCTCGATTTGTTTTGCGTTACAGAGTTTTCCGAAGGTCAGTGCGCGTATACGCTGCCACGACGGAGCATCAGCGCCAGTCCGACGGTGAGTACGGCGCCGGCAAGGATGATGCCGGCGATGGCGTTGAGTCCCGACACGGTGGGAGCAACACTGCCTGCCACGGCCGAAGCGGCCAGCACGGTCGTGGCGACCGAGGTGCCGATACCCTGTCCTGCCGTGCGCAGAACCGTCTGCAATCCGGTTGCCTCGCTGGTGTTGTGGACGGGGACGGCCTCCACGATGAGGTTCGGAAGGGCGGTGTACGCGAATGCGGTCGCAATTGATGCCGTGGTGATCATGGCGAACATCCCACCCTTGGAATCATGCGCCGTGACCAGCAGGATCGCCACCCCGACGTAGAGCAGACCACCGACGATCAACGATGCTCGTGAACCCACGGTGCGCGTCAGGCGGCCGCTGAGCGGCGTGAATGCGAAACCGATCAACGCGCCGATCAGGGCCATCAAGCCGGCATCGGTTGGCGACATTCCGAGGCCATACGGCGCGGAGGTGGGGGACTGAAGCACCAAGGGCGTGACCATGTTACCGACTCCGAAGGGGCCGATGGCTGCGGCCAGAGTCGCGAGCATCGTCAGCGCCACCTTGCGGTTGGTGAACAGCCGCACGTTGGCGATCGGGTCGGTCACCCGAAGTTCCCAGACCACCCACAGCCCCAGGGCCACCACGCCGGCAACGATCAGGCCGCTGGTCTTCGGGTCAGACCAACCCCAGGTGCTGGATTTGTTGATACCCAGCAAGATTGCTGCGATCGCGGGCGCAAATACGATGGTGCCGATGTAGTCGACCTTCTGGGTGGTACCGACCGGCGGGCGCCACGGAAGTACGAACAGCACCAGCAACAGTGCGAACGCTGCGTAGACGGCCGCGACGATGAAGATCATGTGCCAGCTGTAGTTGTCGATCATCAGGCCCGCGATGTACGCAGACGCAGCGCCTGCGGCCACTGCCGAGCCCGAGATGATCGCGATCGCAACGGGAACCTTCTCTTTGGCGAGGTGTTCACGGGCGAGGCCGAGGCACAACGGGAGAATCGCGCCCGCCACGCCCTGGATCGCGCGTCCAACGATGATCGCAGTGATGCTGTCTCCGAGCGCGCTGACCAGCGAACCGATCGTGGCCATGGCGAGGATGACCACCAGGACCCGTTCACGTCCGAACATGTCACCGAGGCGGCCACAGACCGCAGCCGAGGCGGCGGCGACCAGAAGGAATGCCGTCACTGCCCATCCGACTGTGGCTGCGTCGCTGCCGAAGTCGGCGATGATGGTCGGGATCGCGGCGAACACCATCGAGGTCTCGAATGCGCTGATGATCTCGACCAGCACCAGGATGGTGATGATGATCCCGGCTGAGCGACGCCGGTTGTAGCGCCCGCTCGTGGGTAGCGGAGGCCTGGGGGGAGCAACCGGATCGGGAATGGTGGTCATCGAATTCCTCCAAGAAGGTGCCCTGCGATGGGCGTGGTCGTCGCGCTGCAACACCGTGGGAGCAGAAGCCCTTGGGCCATTGCTGTGCCGTTCAGCATTGTGTGTCCTTACCTGTATCGGAAGCGGAAAGTGACCGCCGAGTGAATAAACAAATACAGTGACGCACAGCACATACGGGGTTCAGTCCCGGTGAGTGGAAACTAGGTGCGAGCCCCAGACCGTTTGTCGCGGTACGCAGTTAGTGCGCAACATCTTGATGGAGGCATCATGGCGCTGGGACAACGAACCCGCTGTGGCCAACGGTGATCGGATCACCAGGGGCCACAGCGGGATGAAGGGGATGAGGGTGTCAGCCGGTGACGCGTGCGGCGTTGCCCGCGTCGACGGGGATGACCGTTCCGCTGATGTGTGCGCTGGCCTTGTCGGCGAGGAACAGCACCACCCGGGTGATCTCCTCGGCGTCGAGCCACGGCACCGGCTGGGCGTGCAGCGAAGTGAAGATGGGTGCCACATCATCGATCGTCGGCGATTCGAGGTCGGGCCGCATCATCGCGTAGAGCTGGGCGTTGTGGATCATCGGGGTCGAGATGTTGCCCGGCGCAATCGCATTGACGGTGATGCCATGGCCGGCAAGGTCGAGTGCTGCGCTCTTGGTCAGTCCGATGACACCCCACTTGGCCGCCGCATAACCGACCATGTTGGTGTTGCCTGCCCGGCCGAGCATGGACGAGATGGTGACGATGCGACCGAATCCGCGCTCGATCATGCCTGGGGAAACTGCGCCGACGGTGTTGAAGACCCCGGTCAGATTCGATGCGATGACCTCGGACCACTGCGCCTGCGTCATCGCCTGGACCGGTGCGGCGACGGATACGCCGGCATTGGCAACGGCGATGTCAATCCGGCCGAATTCGGATTCTGCTTGTGCCACAAGTGCATCCATCGCAGCCCGATCGGCGGTGTTGGCCTTGACGGCAATACACCTGCGACCGGTTTCCGTGACCAGTCGAACGGTCTCGGCGAGATCGGCTTCTGTCGCTAGTGGATAGCCAACCGCCGGGCTGTCTTCGCATCTGTCGCAGATGACCACATCGGCGCCACGCTTGGCGAATGCGAGGGCGTGGCTGCGACCCTGTCCGCGGGCAGCCCCGGTGATCAGTGCGACCTGTCCGTCAAAACCGTCTGTCATGGTCTACTCCTGGATTCTGTTCGGATCTAGCGAAGTTTGATGATGCCGCCGTCGGCCATCACGGTCTGACCGGTCATGTACTTGGAGTCCTCGGACGCGAGGAAGACCACGACGGGCGCGATATCGGTCTCCGGATCTCCGATCCGCTGCAGCGGAACCTTCGCCACGGACTCGGCCGCACGCTCGGGAAAGGCCTTCTGCCATGCGAGAACACCCTCGGTGGCAGCGAACGGGCATATGATGTTCACCCGGATACCATCAGCGGCCCATTCGTTGGCGGCCACTCGGCTCATTCCCCGGATGGCTTCTTTGGCAGCTGCATAGGAGGTCTGGGTCGGCATACCCTCGAGACCTGAACCGGAAGCGAAGTTGATCACCGAACCCGACGATGCCTTCAGCTGTTCGTAACAGGCCTGCATGAGATGCACGGTCGGATAGAAGCCGGTGTTGAAGGACAATTCGAACATTTCGGCCGTGTGATCGACGAGTAGGGCTTGGCGAGATGCGTGGGCGTTGTTGACCAGGATGTCCACTGATCCGAATGCCGCAACCGCGGCGTCACGTATCTTCTCTGCCGCACCGGATTCCGAGATGTTGATGTTGAGAAACTTTGATGCGCTGCCGAGTTCGCTCTCCAGCGCGACTCCGCGTTCGTCGTCGATGTCGACGAACAGGACGTTGGCTCCCTGCGCGACGAAGACGCGGGTGATCGCCCCGCCGATTCCACCGGCTCCGCCGGTGATGATTGCTGTCTTACCTTGCAGTCTCATTGCACTCCTCGTGCTCGATGCCTCCGCGCTGAGCCCGTCGGATCGGTGAAACCTCGGTGACCGCGTCGGAGACGTGTGGCTACCTGGTCTCCAGAATAGAATCAATTCTATTCGTATGCGGCACAACGCCAATTTTGCAATCAATCCCGGTCAGCGGGACTTCGCCGGTGTGGAGCCGAGCCGCTGAAAGCGGCGAATTATGCGCCGGTGGGCGCGGGCCGGCCGGTCTGATCAGCGTGGTCCCGCTCACCGAGACTGTGGGGTCCGGCCATTGGGAGTGATCTTAGTCTCGTGCGATGACCGCGAACAGCACAGCCACGATCGCTTTTGTCGAAGCCCTTCACCTGCAGCAACGGGCGCATCGCGCAAGTGGACCCGCCACGGCTGCCGAGCGCCGGGACAACCTTCAGGCCGTCATCGACCTCGTGGTTCGGCACCACGCAGAGTTCGCGGAGGCGATGGATGCCGACTTCGGTGGTCGCCATCCCGGGTTCTCTCTCATGAACGACGTTGTCGGTTCACTCGGAGTGCTCAAACACGCCCGTGATCACCTAGAGCAGTGGATGCAGCCCGAGGAGCGTCCGGCGTTCGCGCCATACGACGCGCTCGGAGCCCGCGCCGAGGTGCAGTTCCAGGCCAAGGGATCGATTCTGATCATCGGCACGTGGAACGCGCCCCTGTTCACGCTGTTGAGTCCGTTGGCCGGTGTGCTCGCCGCAGGCAACCGTGCGGTCCTCAAGCCGTCGGAGATCACCGGGCGCACCGCCGAGGCGTTCGCGCGGGCGGTCGAAGCAGAGCTGGACCCCGCAGTGGTCACCGCGTTCACCGGGGGAGTCGAGGTTGCCGAGGCGCTGACGTCGCTGCCCTTCGATCACATCGTGGTCACCGGTAGCGGAGCTGTCGGCCGGGCTGTGATGGCCAACGCGGCGCGCAATCTGGTTCCGGTCACACTCGAACTCGGTGGAAAATCGCCGGTCGTCGTGGGCCGGTCGGCGGATCTGAAGGACGCGGCGACGAAGATCGCAATTGCCAAGGCCACCAACGGCGGGCAGATCTGCGTCAGCCCAGACACCGTCTATGTCCCGCGTGAGAATGTGGACGTGTTCATCGATGCTGCGGCAGGCGCTTTCGCGGAACTACACCCGACTATTTCCGGCAATGCGGACGTTGTGGCCGCGGTGAACGAACGCCACCTCGAACGGGTCGACGGATACGTGCAGGAGGCCGCCGAACTAGGGGCCCGCGTCGTCACCGCACCCGACGAGGAATTGTCCGGGGCGGACCGTCGCCGGCCGCTTCGCATTGTGGTCGACCCGCCGGTGAACTCGCGTATCCGCACCGAGGAGATCTTCGGGTCGGCGATGGTGGTGTTGCCCTACGACGATGTCGACGACGTCGTCGAAGCGATCAATGACGGACCGAAACCGTTGGCGCTCTACTACTTCGGCGCAGAGGACGACGAGCGTCGGACAGTCCTCGATCGCACCAGCTCCGGTGGGGTCACCGTCGACAACGTCATGATGCACCCGGCAATGATGGACGCCCCGTTCGGCGGGGTAGGTGCCTCGGGTATCGGCCACTACAACGGCCGCGAGGGTTTTCTCGAATTCAGCCACACCCGAACGGTATTCATCGCACCGGCCGCCGATCCCCGCGGCGAGTGGGGGATGTTGCCGCCCTACGGCGACCATTTTGTCGCCGCGATTACCGCTCAGATCACGCCCTGAACATTCAGACCACCTGACCTCCCGCGGCGTCGTTTCGAACGTCGCCGCAGCACCCCCGAAGGGAAACAACCGAATGAAGACACGCGGCGCGATCATCCGCCAGGCGCCCGGCACTTACGAGATCGCCGAACTCGATCTCGACGAACCACGGCGGGGTGAGATCACCGTCCGGATGGTCGCCTCGGGTTTATGCCACTCCGACGACCACATCGCCTGCGGTGACCATGCGGTGGCCTCCTATCCGATCTGCGGTGGCCACGAGGGTGCCGGTGTCGTGGTGGCTGTGGGTCCGGAGACCCACGGCTGGGCCGAAGGCGACCACGTCGTGTTCTCTTTCGTCGCCGCCTGTGGCCGATGCCGTTGGTGTGCAAAGGGTTTGCAGAATCTCTGCGACCGTGGCGCGGCGATCATGGCAGGCACTCGGCCGGACGATCCGACCAGCTTCCGGCTCAGCCTCGACGGTGCGCCGGTGGCGCAGACCTGCGGGCTCTCCACCTTCAGTGAATACACCACCGTCAGTACGGACTCGGCTGTCAAGATCGTCGACAAGGACCTGCCGTTGGAAGTGCTGTGTCTGCTCGGTTGCGGTGTGGTGACCGGTTGGGGTGCCGCGGTCAATTCTGCTCAGGTCTACCCCGGGCAGACGGTCATCATCGAGGGCATCGGCGGTATCGGGATCAACGCCGTCCAAGGTGCCGCCCATGCCGGCGCCGCGCACATCATCGCGGTGGATCCTGTCGAGTTCAAACGACAGAGTGCGTTGGAGTTCGGTGCCACCCATGCTGTTTCGGGTATGGAAGAGGCCACCGAGATCGCCAGGTCGTTCACCAATGGACAGGGCGCTGACGCGGCGATCGTCACCGTCGGTGTCACCACCGGTGAACACATCGCGGCCGCGTTCTCGGCGATCCGTAAGGCCGGAACCTGTGTGGTCACCGGACTCGGAAAGATGACGGACGTCGGTATTCCGATCAGCCCGATGGAACTGACCCTGTACCAAAAGCGTTTGCAGGGTTCGTTGTTCGGTTCCTGCGCGCCCACAGCCGATATTCCGTGGATGATCGATCTCTACACCTCGGGCAAACTCGAACTCGACAAGCTGGTGACCAACACCTACAAGCTCGACGACATCGCCCAGGGTTTCGCGGATATGCACGCAGGCAAGAACCTGCGCGGAGTTGTCCACTTCTGACACCCGCGACAATTCAGGCGCGACGAGGGTGTCGAGTTCATCAGGTCAGATGGTGAACTCGACACCCTCGGCGGCCGCGAGTCGATGAAGCTCTTCGACCTGTTCGCAGTAGTGTTCGGCGGCTCGTGCCGCGAGTGAGGTACTGGCGATTGTCGCCCCTGCATCGCGCAGGCGCGCCAGTGTCCGGACGGTCTTGTCAGGATCACCCAGCGGATCGAGTGGAAAGCCTGCCGACAGGACGACGTCGAAGGGCGTTGGGCAGGTGGCCGTTTCGAGCATCGCCTTCAGCTCGGACATACTGAGCCCGAACGGAACCCATCCATCGCCGTGCTCACACGCCCGGCGCAGCGACCGCTTGGTGCGGCCGCCGATCCAGATCGGGACCCGCTGCGCCGCGGCGTGTGGCTCGACCACAAAACCTTCGTAGTCGTAGAACTGGCCGTGGTACTCCGGTTGCGATGTCGACAGAGACGTCCGAATTGCGGCAAGCGCATCATCGGCGCGAGCCCCGCGGTCATCGAACGGCGCGCCGATCAGCTCGAACTCCTCTTTGAGGGTTCCCACACCCAGGCCAAGGATCAGGCGGCCGCCACTGATGCGGTCGAGCGTGCCGTACCGCTTCGCGATTTCGAGCGGATGATGGTAACCGAGCACCAAAACCTGTGTGGCCAGCCGTATGTGCCGGGTGCGCGCCGCCAGGTAGCCGAACGTCGCCAGTGGATCCCAGTACGTCCCACCACGCTCGGTCGCCACATCGATCGGCACCGCCACATGTTCACTGCAGGTGAGATGGTGGAATCCCAGACGATCAGCGCATTGCGCAATTTCCGCAACGTCGTCGATGGTTGCGGTGGCTTCCCACTCCGAACGGGTGCTCGGGTGCTGGACCAGGACCGGTGTTGAAATGCCAAGGCGCATATCTCTGCAGCTTCCCTGTGGTGGTGGCGACCGATGGCTCAGCTGAGGCGTTCGAGGACCATCGCCATGCCCTGTCCGCCGCCGACGCACATGGTTTCGACGCCGAAGGTCCTGTCGTAGGTCTTGAGGTTGTTGATCAGGGTGGTGGTGATCCGGGCACCGGTCATGCCGAACGGGTGACCCAGTGCGATCGCGCCACCGGAGACGTTGAGCTTGTCGTGGTCGATGCCGAGTTCATTGGCCGATCCGAGGACCTGTGCGGCGAAGGCTTCGTTGATCTCGAACAGGTCGATGTCGTCGATGCCCATACCGGCAAAGCGCAAGGCTTTGCGGACCGCTTCGATCGGGCCCAGGCCCATGATCTCGGGGGAGAGGCCGGTGGCTGCGGTGGCAACGATCCGGGCCAACGGGGTCAGTCCGAGAGCTTTGGCCTTGGTGTCGCTCATGATGACCAGGGCGGCGGCGCCGTCGTTGAGGGGGCAGGCGTTGCCGGCGGTGACGGTGCCGTCGGGACGGAACACCGGCTTGAGCTGGCTGAGTTTTTCGTAGGTGGTGCCGGCGCGGGGGCCGTCGTCGGTGGTGACGAGGGTGCCGTCGGCCAGGGTGATCGGGTCGATCTCACGGGCGAAGAACCCGGAGTTGATGGCTTCTTCGGCGCGGTTCTGGCTGAGAACTGCCCAGTGGTCCTGGTCTTCGCGGGAGACCTTCGAGAAGGAGGCGACGTTCTCGGCGGTCTCACCCATGGGGATGTAGATGTCCGGCAGCAGTCCCTGCTCGCGGGGATCGCTCCAGGTGGTGCCACCCTCTGCGGCCTTGGCGGTGCGCTCCATGGCCACCGCGAACTCGGGGTTCTTGGTGTCGGGCCACCGGTCGGCACTACCGAAAGCAAAGTTGGAGACGCTTTCGACGCCGCCGGAGATGAAGACATCGCCTTCGCCTGCGCGGATCGCGTGCAGCGCCATGCGGGTGGTCTGCAAGGACGAGGAGCAGTAGCGGTTGACCGTGACGCCGGGGACCTGATCGAGTCCGGCGAGGACGGCCACGACGCGGGCCATGTTGAATCCGGCCTTGCCCGCGGGCTGTCCGGATCCCAGGTGCAGGTCGTCGATGTCGGCGCGGTCGAGTTCGGGGACCTTGTTCAGCACGGTCTCGACCATCTGGCGGGCCAGTTCGTCGGGGCGGACGTCTTTGAGTGAACCTTTGACGGCCCGGCCGATCGGTGAACGGGCGGTGGCGACGATAACTGCTTCTGGCATGGGGAGTCCCTTCGGAAACTTAAGCGCGTAGAGCATCGTGGGCGTGCCGGTGGTCACTTGCTGACATGGCCGCCAGACTTCTGCTCAGACCAACCTAGCAAGTGCTTGGTTGGGTACTGAAGTGAGCCTGGTCAGCGAAGAGCGATCGGGCCGGATCCGGCGGTGGTCACAGTGGAACCGTGTGGACGTCGTTCGGTGACCAGAAGGCACGCATGCTGGTGATGAGTCCCTCGTCGTCGAATGTCATGACGTCGATCGGTTCGATGGTGATCACCGCATCTGCCGTTGTGGTGGCGACGCGAAAGTGAAACGCCGCCGAATTGCCTGCGACCCGCACGGTGATCAGCTCTGCCGTACTGCTCGTGCTGTCCATCCTCGAGTAGAACGCCCGGATGTTGTCGACGCCGCGGCGAGGCTCGGAACCCACCGGGTCTTCGAGCGTTGCGTCCGGTGCGTACAGACCTGCGATCGCGTCCGATGTTCCGGTTCCCAGGAGTGAAACATACTGGGAGACAGTGTGAAGGATCTTCATTCGCAGGTCAGCGGGACCGCTGTTCGTTGTCGTCACCGGGAGAGATCACCAGATTCTGTCGAGTTCTGCTACCAGGTTCCCACTGGGCGGGAGATCACCCGCCGGCGCTGACCGTGGAGCCGACATCGTGGACCACCTTCACGGTGGGATTCCAGGGCACCAGATCAGACACCGACTGCTGCAATTCGGATACCGGCGGCAGCGGTGGTGGCGCCAATACCGTGATGGTGGCGGTCTTTCCGTGCCAGGTCACGCTCGACACCTGCGCCCCGGGGTTCCCTTCGAGCCAGTCTTCGGTGGCGGTGAAGATCTGGCGGGCCCACAACGCGGAGAGCGAGTTGACGACCATGGGCACCGCCACGACGATCAACGCCGCCGTCAGGAGGACGTAGACGCGTCTGTGCCTGCGCCGACGTTCGTCGACGACCGTGTTGTATCCGGCAACGACGAAGACGACAGAGGCCGTGATGATCATCGCGATGACGTTGGAGGCGAAGAGGATGAATGCTCCGCCGGCAAGTGCGGGCGCGTGTGAGCCCAGACAGACACCGGTGACCGCGAGCGGGGGTACCAGCGAGATGGCGATTGCGACACCCGGCAGCACATCGCCCACGTCGCGACGGGTGATCGCGATTGCGCCGACCAATCCGGTGGCGAGGGCGGCGAGCAGGTCCATCAATGTCGGTGACGTGCGGCCGAGGACCTGGGAGTTGCTCAGTACGTTTGTCGGATTGGGCAGTAGTTGGGCGACGAAGAAGCCTATTGCGACCACCAGGCATATTCCGGCGAGTATGTAGAGCAGACTGCGGGTCACCAGACCGCCTCTGCCGGTGACGATTCCCAGCCCGACACCCAGGATCGGGGTGGACAGCGGAGCGACGATCATCGCGCCGATGACGGTCGCGGTCGAGTCCGAGGCGACACCTGCGGTCGCGATCACGCCCGACAGCACGAGCATCGCCCAGAACGCTGATTGCTTGGCGCGGCTGTCACCGACGGAAAGGTCCAGGCGTTCGTCGAGTTCGTCGGTTCTGCGTCGTTGGTTGTCCGGAATCAGCATCGACATCGGTGTCGTCCTCTCGCCGACCTCGCAAACCAGCCGGGAAATGCGAAGACGAGCCACATGCTAGTGGCTCGTCTTCGTATGGGTGGCTCGTTTGCGCAGTCAGGGGAGGGCGGAGAGGATCTCCTTCGCCAGCGGTCCGGAGGAGGCCGGGTTCTGGCCGGTGTAGAGATTTCGGTCGACGACCACCTTCGGCGCCCAGGGTGGCCCCTCCTGGTAATCGATACCCAGTTCGATGAGGCGGTCCTGCAGTAGCCATTTGGCCTTGGACGCCAGACCGACCTGCTCTTCTTCGGTGTTGGAGAATCCGGTGGCCCGGTAGCCGGCGAAGGTGGCGGTGCCGTCCGGCCGACGTGCGGCCAGGAATGCGGCCGGAGCGTGGCAGACAACACCGAGTGGACGGCCTGAATCGATTGCCTCTGTGAGGAGTTGGCCTGACACCTTGTCTACCGCGAGGTCTTCCATCGGTCCGTGTCCACCTGGGTAGAACACGGCCGCGTAGTCGTCCAGCTTCACTGTTTCGAGTGGGATTGGTTGTTGCAGCGCGGGATTCGATCGCACCTTGGCTGTGACGGCGTCGGCGCCATCTTGGCCACCGTTCATATCAGGGCTCAGGCTGGCTTCGTCGACGACCGGAACCACACCGCCGGGCGTGGCGACAACCACATGGTGGCCGGCGTTGGTGAACTCCTCATAGGGCGCAACGAACTCTTCGGCCCAGAAGCCGGTTGGATGCTTGGTCCCGTCGGCGAGTGTCCAATATTTGGCTCCGGTCAGGACGAACAGTATGTCTGCCACGGTGTGCTCCTTCGCGCGTAGATTGCGGCGTCGGTGTTTCACCCCGGTGTCTGCAGGGCACTTCCTGGTTCAAGGTCTTTAGGGCCGCTTGGTATTCCTCGACGACCGCCGGCGTTGACAGCCACCAGCCCGGTCAACAATACGCCCGCCCCGATGAGCTGGGCGAACGCCATGGTCTGGCCGAGCAGCCACCACGAGAACAGGGCCGAGGCGACGACCTCGACCAAGGCGATGAACGACGCCGGGGTGGCGCCGAGCAGGCGAACCGCCTGCACACCCGTGACGTACGCCAGACTTGTCGAGATGCCTGCCACCGCCAGCGCCACCAGCCACCAGGGAATCTCTGTGTGGGCCAGGATCGGGGAGTTGGTGGCCGCGGACATCGGAAGCACACCGATCGCGCCGGAGATCGCGATCACCACGGTTCCCACCATCAGACCGCCTGCCGCCAAGGCCAGCGGGTCGACGCTGTTGCCGGACTTCGTGAAGTCGTCGGTCGCCAGGATGAAGTAGGCGGCGAGTCCAACCGCCGCACCGATCGCCCACAGCAGACCGACGGGGTCGACGTCTCCGATGCCTTCGCCGCCGAGGATGACCAGGAACAGGCCGCCGAGCGCGACCACGCAGCCGAGCCCGGTGAGCAGGCTCTGGCGCCGCCTGCGGATGAGCCAGTCGTAGACGACGACCAGGATGATGCCCGAGTATTCACAGAGCAGGGCGATCGGGACGTCGAGATACCGGACGGCATTGAAGAAGCTCAGCTGCACGACGGCCACACCAAGAATCCCGTAGGCGACCACGAGCACCGGGGCACGGCGCAGATTCGCGAACAGTCGGCGGCGCAACACAATCAGTGCAATGGCCAGTAGCAACGAGCCGAGTCCGAGGCGTACGACCGTGACTGCGGCCGACGACCAACCACTGTCGATGAGCGACTTGGCCAGTGGACCCGACGTCCCGAAGCAGATCGCCGACGTCAGCGCGACCATTACGCCATACGCCGGACGGGTTCTGCTATCCGCGGGTATCGCTTTTCCTCGACCGGTCATGTCAGTAGTAAAGCCCACACGGCGACTCGGGTACGGGTGGATCCGGCGGTGTGCAGGGCCAGAATCGGTCTGCGGCAGGTGTATCGGTGAACATTCGCCGGTCGGAGCCAACCTGGCTGTCACCGGTGGCGATCGCTGGTAAATTGCGGCAGTGGGATTTCCGAGGCGAGGTGTGGCTGCCATCTGCGCCGTATTTGTTCTGGCCGGCTGTGGCGATGCGGTTTCGGCATCGATGGCCGACCAGGCACAACCGGTGCCACAGACCCATTCCAAGGTGAAGCTTCCCATGCCCGGTGAGGTGGTCCAGACCGAGGACTGGACCTCGTCGGCCAACGCAGGTTGGCAGATCTCGGGCAGCAAGATCCTCTACCGCTCAACCGATGTCGACGATCAGGCCGTGATCGTCTCGGGGACGGTGTTCAAACCGGAGGGCGTCGCTCCGGCCGGCGGGTGGCCTGTCCTGGCGGTCGGACACGGTTCAACGGGGATCAACGCCAACTGCGCACCGTCACTGACCGACAATCTGTACGGTCTTTCCGGACTGGTGAGGCGCTACCTGGATGCCGGATTCGCGGTGACCTTTCCAGACTTCTCGGGGCTGGGCACCAACAGTGGCCCGCATCCCTATCTCGACTCGTACGCGGCAGCGCGAACGATGATCGATTCGGTGCGTGCCATCGGCGATGTCTATCCCGACGTATCGGAAACCTGGGTGGCGTACGGGGTTTCGCAGGGGGGTGGCGTGACATGGGCTGCCGACGAGATCGCCGGGCAATACGCACCGGAGCTCGACCTGGTCGGCGCGGTTGCCCACGTGCCGTCGACAACCAAGGCTCCGCTGGTCGACCTTGCGGTCGCCGGCGCCCTGACCGTCGAGCAGCAGGGAATCCTCCAGTGGTTGGAGGAGTCGCTGGCGCGCCGTCATCCCGCCCTGAACCTGAACGAGCTGCGCAGCCCGGCACTGGCGGCGCAATGGAATGCGCTGAGCGACTGCGGGCGGTCGCCGGGACGTGGCCAGGCGCTCAGTCGCGTCTCGGCCCAGGACTTCCGGCCGACAACTCCGGCGGCCACCGACACATTGCGTTCTCTGCTGCAGGAGATGGCTTTGCCCAGAGCAGGTCTGAGCGCCCCGCTCTACGTTCTCTACGGCGGCAGGGATCGATTCAATGATCCGAGGTGGACCGGCGATGCAATCGGCCGGGCCTGCGAGCTCGGTGGACCGATCACCGTCAACTTTCAACCCACTGCCGGTCATGTCGACGTCAACACCGGCGATGTCGAGGAATATCTCAAGGATCGGATCGCCGGGCTCCCGGTGAGAAATGACTGCCGAAGGTGACCAGATCGCCGATGAAGCAGTGGGCGCTGTTGGCCGGTGCCATCGTTGCCGAGGTCAGTGCGACGCTGGCGCTGCGGGCGGCAGTGGATCACGCGGCCTGGGTGACGCTGGTCGTGGCCGGATACGTAGTGGCATTCGCGTGCCTGGCACAGGTTCTGCGTGAGGGCATGCCCATTGGCGTGGCATACGGCGTTTGGGCTGCCTGCGGTGTGGCGTTGACTGCGGTCTTGGCCGCCGTGCTGTTCGACGAGCCGTTCACCTGGGTGATCGGCCTGGGCATCGTGATTGTGATCGCGGGTGTTCTGCTGGTGGAACTCGGTTCCCATCCTGCCGAGCAGTCGCCCCGATCCGGTTCGGAGTAGCTCGGATGCAATGGGTTTATCTGGCCATCGCCATCGGAGCCGAACTGATCGGGACGATGTCGCTGCGCGCGTCGGACGGCTTTCGGAAGATGCTCTGGCTCATCCCGACCGTGCTCGGATACCTCACCGCATTCGGTGCGCTGGCGTTGGCACTTGCCGAGGGCATGCCCGTGGGAATCGCGTACGGGATCTGGGCAGCGGTCGGGGTGGCACTGACCGCGGTGGTGGCCTGGATCCTGTTCAACGACCCACTCACGTGGCTGATGGGTGCCGGCATCGCCCTGATCGCCGGGGGAGTACTGATCATCGAAATCGGTGCCGCACACTGACGCCGAGCCCGAAGTTGGTGGGTTCTGGCGAGCAAACCCGCTGGTCGGCCTCACCCGAACCCACCACTTCCGGGTCGGGTCCAGGTGAGAAAGCAGGCAGCACACCGGGAGTCGAACGGACCTCGCGGGCACACGGAAGTTGTGACGGTGCCGCGGTGTTGACTGATTGACGCAGCGGCCGCTGCGTCGAGGTGAACCCGGATCGAGGATTTGTGACTGCCGTGAACCGCGCTCAATTGCGCGCCGATGCCATAGAGGTCGACGAGGAGCGGCGCCGTCCGCTACAGGTGATCGCATTTCCCGCGGTGGTGTTCGCCTTCACGGTTGTGATGATGGGGACCACCCTGCCCACCCCGCTGTACCCCGAATACTCGCGGGAACTGGGGTTCGGCAATGCGATGACCACGGTCATCTTCGCGACGTACGCGCTGGGTGTGATGGCGGCACTGGTTGGCGTCGGCCGGTTCTCGGACACCATCGGTCGTCGTCCGATGCTCTATGCCGGACTCGCATTGTCGTTGCTCAGCGCGGTCTTGTTCATCATCGGTGGCAGTCTGGCGATCCTCTTTGTCGGCAGGGTCATCTCGGGATTCTCGGCGGGCATCTTCACCAGTACCGCCACAGCTGCGGTCATAGAATCAGCGCCCAAAGGTCGCCGGACAATGGCAACGGCGGTCGCCACCGCGGCCAACATCGGTGGTCTCGGACTCGGAACGCTGCTGGCGGGTCTTGTCGCAGAGTTCGCACCTGATCCGACACGCACGGTGTTCGTGGTCCATGCGGTGCTCCTGGTGATCGCCGGACTCGGACTTCTCACCGTTCCGGAAACGGTGAAGGTGCTCGCCGGCGCGCGGCCAAGGCTGCAACGTGTCAGCGTCCCAGCGTCGGTCCGTGGTGTTTTTGCCCTGGCTGCAGTCGGGGCCATGGCCGGCTTTGCAGTGTCGGGGCTTTTCAGCGCCGTCGGACCCAACTTCCTGGCCCACGTCCTCGACGAATCATCGCCGGCGATCGCCGGACTCGTTGTGTTCGTGACCTTCGGATCCTCGGCCGTGGCCCAGATCGTCTTCATGAAGGCGTCCGTGCGCCCGGCACTGCTGTGCGGCTACCTCGCGTTGGCGGTCAGCATGGTGATTCTGATCGTGAGCCTGGTTACCGAGTCGCTGCCGGGGTTGCTAGTCGCCTCGGCCATCTCAGGTGCCAGTCAGGGTGTGTTGTTCGCCAAGGGCATTGCGGCTATCGCCGCCAAGGTGGAGCCCGACCGTAAGGCCGAAGCGACATCTGCCTACTTCGTCGTTGCCTACCTGGCGATCTCGGTTCCGATCATCGCGGTGGGCATTGCTTCCCAGGCGTGGGGTCTGACCACCGCCAGCGTGGTCTTCTCCGGTGTGATCGCGGTGATCGCGGTCGGGACGTTGATCGGCTTGCTCCTGCGGCCGCGTAGCGCCATCTGATCAGGCAAATCGTGCGCCGCCGAGCATCATTGCCGAACGCACGAATGCGGGTTCTCGTTAGAGCTATCGTGACTCATTGGATGCTGATCGACCTTAGCCACCGTTTCTCTACCGGGACCGGATCGAGGATGTGACTTCCGTGGACCCCTCCGAATCACCGGAGGAAGCAACCGCCCCAGCGCGGAACCGAACGCAGATGATCGCGTTCGCGGCGGTGGTCTATGCGTTCACGGTGGTGATGATGGGGACCACACTGCCGACGCCGCTGTACCCCGAGTTCGCCAAGGAGTTCGGGTTCGGCACCTTGATGACCACGGTGATCTTCGCCGTCTACGCACTTGGCGTGCTCGCTGCGCTGCTCGGCGTCGGTAGGTTCTCCGACACCATCGGGCGCCGGCCGATGCTCTACGCCGGCGTCGCGCTGTCGTTGCTGAGCGCCGTGTTCTTCATCATCGGCGGCAGCTTGGAGATGCTCTTCATAGGCCGGGTGATCTCGGGGTTCTCGGCTGGAATCTTCACCAGCACGGCCACGGTGGCGGTGATCGAAGCGGCGCCGAAGAGTCGCCGGGGGATGGCGCAGTCGGTCGCCACGGGTGCCAACATCGGTGGCCTCGGCCTCGGAACTCTGCTGGCCGGTGTTGTCGCCGATCTGGCCTCCGACCCGACCCACACGGTGTTTGTGGTTCAAGCGGTGCTGGTGGCGATTGCGGGCTTGGGTCTGCTGACGGTTCCGGAAACGGTAGACGTACGCAAGGGCGCTCGCCCGAAATTGCAGCGGGTCAGTGTTCCACCTTCTGTGCGTGGCGTTTTCACACAGGCTGCCGTGGGTGCGATTGCCGGATTTGCGGTCTTTGGTCTCTTCAGTGCGGTGGCGCCGGACTTCCTTGCTGATGTTCTGAACGAGAAGTCGCCGATAGTTTCCGGTGTGGTGGTGTTCGTGCTGTTCGCTTCGTCGGCGATCACCCAGATCGTGTTGTCCAAAGCGCCCATTCGGCCGTCCTTGCTGTACGGATATGTGGCTTTGACGGTGAGCATGGGTGTGCTGATCGTCAGCCTGCTCATGGAATCGCTGATCGCGTTGATCGTCGCGGCAGTGATCTCGGGTGCGAGCCAGGGTGTTTTGTTCGCCAAGGGCATCGCGGCGATTGCTGCACGCATCGAACCCGACCGTAAGGCGGACGCGACGTCGGCATACTTTGTGGTCGCCTATGTGGCGATTTCGGTGCCGATCATCGCCACCGGTTTTGCCGAACAGGCCTGGGGCCTGAGGACCGCGAGTGTGGTGTTCTCCATCGTGATCATAATTCTGGCGGTAGGTGCGTTTATCAGTTTGCTGCTGCGGCCCCGCGAGTCGATCAGCTGAACGTGGCGTCCAGCGCCGCTGCGAGATCGGCGATGATGTCGGAGGGGTCTTCGAGTCCGATGGAGAACCGGAGATGTCCCCAGGTACGGAACTCTTCCGGATAGTGCTGCACCCGTGGCCCATTCGTGCCGACGTGGACGATCAGTGTCTCGTCGTGACCGAGCGATACGGCCGAGGTGATCATCCGCAGATTCGAGACGAACCGGTTCTGGGTGTCGGGATCACCTCTGACCGCAAACGCCATCATCGCACCGTAGCCGCGTCCACCGAATTGGGTCGTCGCCAGTGCGTGCTGAGGATGTGACTGCAGGCCCGGGTAGGCGACATAGGCCACGCGCGCATCGCTTTCGAGGAACTCGGCGACCTGCGCGGCCGACTCGAGGTGGCGCGCCATTCGCAGCGGCAGAGTGACGGACCCCCGACTGATGAGCCAGGCATTGAACGGCGAGATCACGCCGCCGACATCAACCATGGCGTCGGTCTTGATGGGGTCGATCAGTGCCTTGGCGCCGAGGACCACGCCGCCCATGGCGTCGCCGTGGCCGTTGTAGTACTTCGTCAGAGAGTGCACCACCAGATCTGCACCGTCGGCGAGTGGTCGGTACAGCGGTGGCGGGGTGAAGGTCGAGTCGACCACCACCAGCGCGCCTGCCGCGTGCGCGATCTCGGCGACGGCACCGATATCGGTGACCTTGGTGGTCGGGTTGGCGATCGCTTCGATGTGAACCAGGCGGGTGTTGGGCCGCAGTGCGGCCCGGATGGAATCGAGGTCCGATGCATCGACGAACGTTGCCTCGATACCGTATTTGCGCGGCAGGAGTTCGGTGAACAACCGAAACGTCGCCTCGTAGGTGACGTCGGCGATCAGCACATGGTCCCCGGATTCGAGATGGGTGAAGAACACCGCATGCAGCGCTGCGACCCCCGAAGCCAATACGACTGCGTCCTCGGCACCTTCGAGTGAGGCCAATTTGTGCTGCAACGCAATCTGATTGGCCCCGGAGTTGCGGGTGTAGAGCGGAATCTCCGTGCCCGACCAGCTGACCTGCGACGGATCATCGGGTAGCGCATACGAATTGGCCATCACGATCGGTGTTCGGATCGCTCCGGATCCCTTGTCGATGCTGTTGCCTGCATGAACCGCGCGGCTGTCGAAGGCGAGGGTGGCTGGATCGTGATTGTCGGGGCGGGGCATGTCATCAGGGTAGGAGGACTGCAACCGCACTCGCAGTCGCGACGCGCCAACGCCGCCCGCCGAATTAACCCGGAACAGATGACGACCGAAGACATGTTGTAGCCGAAAATCGGGTGGGAGAATGTTTGTGAACTGTCACGAACGCAAACGGGGCGGAGATGTCATATGAATATCGCGGTGCTCGGTGCCAATGGCGAGGTCGGGACGAGGGTCGTCCGTAAATTGCACGACGACGGCCACCACGTGGTCCGGGTCGGTCGCAGAGCAGAGGCAAGCGACGTGGTCGTCGACCTTGCGGCGTCCGGTGGGGAAGCGTATCGCGCGGCGGTTGATGGCATGGATGTGGTCGTCAACGCCTCCGGCATCGAGGATCCCGCCCTCGCGAAAGAAGCCGGGGCAGCGAGATTCGTCGACATCAGCGCCACCCCCAGGTATCTCGAGGCGATCATGGCCGCCCCGGCCGCAGGTGGGGTGCTCACCTGCGTGGGGTTGGCGCCCGGCCTGACGACCATCATGGCCACCGCGCTTGCCGCCGATTCATCCGACGGCGTCGACATCGGGTTGATGCTCGGGGCGGGTGAACGCCATGGCAAGGCCGCTGTCGAATGGACGGTCGATCTTCTCGGTACATCGTTCACCGACTATGTCTCGGGGGAGGCGATCCGGAACATGGTCCGGTCCCGGATTCTCGAAGGCCCCCACGACACCCGAAAGCGGTATGTGCGAGCAGACTTTCCCGACTATCTGGCGATCGGGTCGGATGGACCTCACGTGGCGAACTACCTGACCCTGAGTTCGGTCACGGCGACGCTGGCGTTGCGGGCTGCGGCGCTGATGCCGGTTCTGGGCCGGCCCATGCTGAGGAAGATCCATATGCCCGGAAGCGAAGAGTGGTCGGTGCTGGTCCGTAACCGGAACACCGGTCGATGGCTGTACACCGAGGGCCGCAACCAGTCCGAGATCACGGCCACCATGACCGTTGCTGCCATCGAAGCCGCGCAAGGACGCATCGATCCGGTGTTGCTCAGCTGCGATGTCCTCGACACCAACGCGCTACATGCTCACTGGGACATCATGATTCGAGCTGGTCGCTAGATCCTTCCGATGGTGTGCCCCTTTGGCGACTAAAAGCCCAGGTGGGTACCGCCAGAAGGCCACATCATCGGGCTAGGGGAGCAGGTTCATTCGCCGAGCCGTGACCACGGCTTCGTGCCGGTTGTGGACGCCCAGCTTGTGCATCGCGCTGCGCAGATAACTCTTCACGGTCTCTGGCTTCACCGAGAGTGTCTTGGCGACTTCGGAATTGGAGCAACCGAGCGCCACCACGGCGAGGACGTCGATTTCCCGCCGGGACAGATCCACCTCGGGTGCCGGTTCGGCAGGCTCGCCGCCGACGACGCGGGCGAGCCGGTCGGACAGTTCACGGGCCCGACGACCGTGCGCCGGGTCGATCCGTCCGGCAAGGTCCCGGAGCCCGGCGTGAATGCTGCGCAACTCCTCGAGCGTCGCCGAGTCGGGGCGCTCTGCGGTGTCCCCGGACGTGGAGGCAAGCATTCGGGTTCGCCGGTCCACCTCATCGCGTATCGCGATCTCCGTTGCCAACCGCCGGCACGCCGCGATCACCGACTCGGAGGTACGACTGCCGATCGGGGCCGCGTCACGGCGGGCCGCGTAGATCACTGCCCGGGTGCTCGAGTCGACCACGACGGGTACCGCCAGGACCGACCGCAGGCCCTCGCCCAGGACCGGCCCGTCGTAGTCGTGGGTGATCGCGGACGCGGTGCGGTAGTCGGACACCGACGCCGGTTGCCGGCGCTGCACCACGCGGCCACCGAGACCGGCCGCGGGATTCACATTCAGTCCACGCAGGCCGTTGGTGCGCACGCCGACGAATTCGGTGAGCAGCAAGGTGCCGGCATGAACCTCGCCGCCGAACACGACAGGGGTCTGTGACGCCATCGCCAGTGCCCGCATCTCGTCCCGGAGAGCGTCGGTATCGCGCGGTCGCAGCAGTGGATGCCGGCCTGTCATCGGTCAGTCAGCCCTTTTCGGGGGTAGCGGGTGGGTTACTGTGACGTGGATCCTACTCCCGAGTAGAAGTGTCCTGATCAGTGAGGATTCAAGCGAATATGTTTGCCACAACCGAGCGGGTCAGCGAGATGCTGGCTCAGTACGATCGTCCCGATGCGTGTGCCGCTGACCTGCTGTGTGATCGACACCCAGCCGATGCAGTGGCGTTCACGGTGATCGAGACCGACGACACCGGGGAACTGGTTTCCGTCGATCTGACCTACGGGGAGCTACGGGAGAAATCGTCGAAGTTCGCGGCTGCCCTTGCCGCGCTCGGCGTCGAGCCGGGCGACCGTGTCGCGAGCCTGATGAGCAAATCGGCCGAACTGGTGGTCGCGGCGTTGGGCGTCTGGCGGCGCGGAGCCGTGTACGTTCCACTCTTCACGGCGTTCGCGCCCCCGGCCATCGCGTTCCGCCTGACCAACAGCGGCGCCAAATTCGTGATCTCCGACCTCGATCAGCTCCACAAGCTGGCCCCCGGCGAGGACATCCCGGCCGATGCGACGTGGCAGGTCATCGCGGCCGGTGAGTCTGCGGATCACGAACTGCAACTGGCTGATTTGATCGAGGCCCACGACGCCGACGAACCGGGCGGCCAACCTGTTGCGGTCGGAGGCGACGGGTTGCTCGTCGAGCTGTTCACCAGCGGAACGACGGGCAGACCCAAGGGTGTCCCGGTTCCGGTTCGGGCGCTGGCATCGTTCCACGCGTACCAGGAGTTCGGGCTCGACGTGCGCCCCGACGACGTGTTCTGGAATGCGGCCGATCCCGGCTGGGCCTACGGCCTCTACTATTCGCTGCTCGGCCCGCTGGCGACCGGCTCGCGGAGCCTGCTGCTGCACGCCGGATTCTCGCCCGCGTTGACGTGGAAGGTGCTCGAGCAGTTCGGCGTCACCAACTTCGCTGCGGCACCGACCGTGTACCGCGCACTGCGGGCTGACGACGGACCGGTTCCGGAGTCGATCAATCTGCGCCGCGCGTCGTCCGCGGGTGAACCGCTGACGCCCGACGTCGTCGGCTGGTCGAAGGATGTCCTCGGGGTGTCTGTGCGCGACCAGTACGGCCAGACCGAGCACGGCATGTTCATCGTCAACGCCTGGCACGACGATCTGCGCGCCGACGTGCCCGCGGGCTCGATGGGACGGCCGTTGCCGGGCTGGTCCTGCGCGGTGCTCGAAGAGGAGTCCGACTCGGTGGCCCCGGTTGGCACTGTCGGCAGGGTTGCGATCGACACCACCGCCAGCGACCTGCTCTGGTTCACCGGATACGTGAACGCGCCGGAGAAGACCGCAGGCCGGTACACCGAAGACGGCCGCTGGTACGTCACCGGAGACTCCGGATCGGTGGACGAGAACGGCTTCTTCACCTTCTCGTCCCGCGATGACGATGTGATCATCATGGCCGGCTACCGCATCGGCCCTTTCGACGTCGAAAGCGTGCTGGTCATGCACGAGGCCGTGGTCGAGGCCGCGGTGGTGGGCAAGGCCGATGAGCTGCGTGGTGAGGTGCTCGAAGCGTATGTGGTGCTCCGGGATCCGTCGGACGCGTCGCCAGAACTCGAAACCGAACTCCAGCAGCTGGTCAAGATGAAGTTCGCGGCTCACGCCTACCCCCGCAAGGTTCACTTCATCGACTCGCTACCGAAGACGCCCAGCGGCAAGGTTCAACGCTTCCTGCTCCGTAAGCGCTGATCGACCCGGGGTAACCGTCAACGACGCACGCGACTGTGACCGATCACACACAACAATGGCCCGCCGATCATCGGCGGGCCATTGTCGTATCCGGAGATTTACCTGCGGCGAGCTGGGTCGCTCAGCGCGGTGCGCGTTGTTGTGCGCGTTGTACCGCGGGATCGACCACCTGGTCGGAGAAGACCGGCTGCGGGATCCGCGGCGCGTCCTTGGAGCTCTGTGCGGTGGGTTCTGAACGGATCGACTCGCGGTGCGAGAACAGTTCGGTTTCGGGCATGTGTGGCTACTTTCTTCGATGTGGTGCGGCTCTTGTGTTGTCGTGCACTGCACGGGATCTGCGCAAGAGCTGCCGGGTGTCGCCGACGACCGCGGTCTGGAAAGGACTCACTCGAGAACCTCTTCAAGGTTTCCCACGGTGCCAGGAAAATTGGTGATCAAACGTCAACCGGCTATCGGCGATTCGCAAGGTTCCGGGATATCGGATTCGAGGAAGTTCGACGAAGGTTGCCGGTGGTGGATGTATCCGACAAGACCTAGTGTACGGGCAATTCGGTGGAACCGGTTGCATTGGGCACAAGTGCCCTACGTCGGCGCGGTGAATTGTGGTGCAGTAGACCGGGCCCTGCGCGTTGACTGCGCAGGCCCGGCGCGATTGTATTGAACACGACGAATAGCAAGGAGGTTCACACATGAGCACCACGATTGTTGTTGGAGTCGACGGTTCGGACTCATCCCTGGAAGCTGTGGAGTGGGCGGCGAAAGCCGCTGAGCGGCAAGGCAAATCTTTGTCGATACTGGGTGCGTACGAAACCCAGGGGGCGCTGTACGCGCCGGCGCTGGTCATTCCGCAGGATGTCATCGACATCATCCGGCAAGAAGCGCATGCCAACGTCGACAAGGCCGCCGCACGGGTCCGGGACATCACTCCCGGGGTCGAGGTGAAATCCAAAGTCGCCGAAGGGCGCGCCGGGACGCTGCTGATCGAAGAATCGCACCACGCGTCGCTGGTCGTGGTCGGCAGCCGCGGACTCGGTGGTGTCAAGGGGATGTTCCTCGGCTCGGTGGGCGTGGACGTCGCCGCACATGCCTCCTGCCCGGTGCTTGTCTACGCGGGTCCGGGCGGAACAGGACCGGTTGTTGTCGGCCTCGACGGTTCAGCGTTGAGCGAGGGCGCGGTTGCTGCTGCATTCGAACAGGCGTCACTGCTGAAAACCGGGTTGCTCGTGGTCCACACCTGGACCGACCTGGCCGCCGATGCGCTTCACGGTTACGGCCTCGAGCCCGATCAGCTTCAGCAACTGTCCGATGACGCCCACGAGGTCGTCGCCGAGCGGATAGCCGGTTTCGGTGCCGACTATCCCGATGTCGAGGTCAAGCGTGTGATCGTTCCCGACGGTCCGGCGCATCAGCTTCTCGAACATGCCAAGGATGCCCAACTTCTGGTCGTCGGCAGCCGTGGTCGTGGTGGATTCCGGGGTCTGCTGCTCGGCTCCACCAGCCAGGCGGTCCTGCACAGGGCGCGGTGCCCGGTCCTGGTGGTGAAGCCGTCAGCCGAGAGCTGACACGACTTTCAGCTGGGCTCAGCTGAAAGTTCTTGTTCCTGCACTACTTTTTCGTCCACACTGCGCGCCGGTGTCCGCTCAGCGGGCGCCGGCGTTGTTGATTCTGGTGGCGGCGACGACTTCGGCAGGAATGCGGCGATCACCAGGGCGGCGATCAGTAGACCGAGTGTCAACAGGTAGGTGTCTGCCACGGCGCTCGCGAGATCCGGTGCCGCCACGGACTGTTCGTCGGCGCTGAGCCGAAGGGCCCCGGCCATGCCGGTGTCGCCGAGCAACTCGGCGCGGTTGTTGAACAGGGTGGTCAGGACAGTGGCACTGAGCGCGGCGCCGACAGCAGCCGCAAATTGGTTGCCGGTGGTGAGAATGGTTGTACCCGAAGAGATCGCCGGCCCCTGTATTCCGCGCAGTGACGCCGCCATCAGCGGCATCAGCGTGGCGCCGATGCCCATACCCATGACCACTCCGATGCCTACGAGCGTTGGGTACGAGGTGTTCTCGTCGAGTGTCGTGGTCATCAGGATCATCGCGACCACGGTGGCACTGATGCCGAACCAGACCACCCGGCGAGGATCGACACGGTCGGTGAGACGGCTGGCGATCTGGACCACCAGGCCGGTGGTCACGGCCTGCCCGATCACGATCAGTCCGGCGGTGGTGGCGCTGTCACCCCGGACTGCCTGGATGTAGATGGGCCCGAGCATCATCGACCCGAAATAGGCCCCCGCGACCAGGAACAGGCTGCCTGATCCGACGGCCAGCGACCGTTGTTTGAGCAGTCGTAGATCGAGCAGGGGGTGCGGCGACCGAAGGGTGCGGGCGATGAACAGGGCCAGTAGTGTGAGGCCGCAGCCCGCCGGAATCAGAACTCGGGCCGACATCGGCTCACCGCTGTCGCCGGCCTGCGCCAATCCGAAGACGAGCAATGCGCCGCCGGGAGCCAGTGTGGCCAGGGCGATCCAGTCGAGTCGACCGCGATCGGTGCCCGCCTGTTGCGGAAAGATTTTGGTGGCCAACGTGATGGCCGCGATCCCGATCGGGACGTTGATCAGGAACAGCGCCCGCCATCCGATGCCATCGACCAGCAGTCCGCCGGTAACCGGCCCGAGAACGGGCCCGATCAACAGGGGAAGTCCGAGCCAGCCCATCAGTTTGCCGCGATGACGTTCGTCGACCATCTGCAACGCGATGGTCATCCCGACAGGCTGCAGGTACCCGCCGCCGAGGCCTTGGACGGCTCGAAACGCGATGAGACTCTCGATGTTCCAGGCCAGACCGGCCAGTGCCGAGCCGCCGACGAACAGGACGAGGGCGGTGAGGTAGACCCGCTTGGCGCCGAACCGGCGTATTGCCCATGCCGCGGTGGGCATCACCGCGACCAATGCGAGGGCGTAGGCGGTGGTCACCCACTGGACCGTGGCGAGGTTGGTGTCGAATGATTCGGCCAGTCGCGGGATCGCGACCACGGTGACGGTGACGTCGAGCATCACCATCAGCGTGCCCAGCGCCAGTACGGCCGCGACTTTCTTCGTACGCAGGTCCATGGTCAGGCTGCGCCTCGATCTCGGTGCTTGCGTTCGGGTTTGAGCAGTTCGGCCCACCAGACCAATTCGTCCATGGCGCTGCGGGCCGAGATGATCGCGGTCTCGTCGAGTGTGAGTCGGTCGTCGGTGAGGTGCTCCCAGGGCGCGTGGAGGACCACCCCGTTTCGGGTGCCGACCGAATACAGCTCGGCAAACACCGCGCGCAGATGTTCCACCGCGCGTAGTCCTCCCGACATGCCGCCATAGGACACAAACGTCACCGGCTTGTGTTTCCACTCGGACCGGTGGGCATCGATGAGGATCTTCAGCTCCCCCGGGTAGGAGTGGTTGTATTCCGGTGTGACAACGATGAATCCGTCGGCTGCCGCCAGCAGATCTGTGGTGTCAGGTCCAAAGGGCTCGGCGAGGTCGATGACCGCGATGTCGAGCCCATACGGATTGACTTGGTCGACAAACCAATCGGCCACACTGGGACCGATGCGACCGGGGCGCACGCTGGCGATGATCAGGGCGAACTCGAGGTGTGTTGGTTGCATGGCCCCAGTCTTCAAGTTCAAGCGCGCTTGAAGTCAAGGTACGATGCGAAAATGGCAGTCAAAAAGTTGGAATTGACGGTAGGGGAGTTGGCCATCCGGGCCGGCGTGGCGCCGTCGGCCGTGCGGTATTACGAAGATCGCGGACTGATCTTCAGCCGCCGTACCTCCGGCAATCAGCGGCGCTATCACCGGGCGATGTTGCGGCGGGTCGCGTTCATCAGAGCCTCGCAGGCCGTCGGGATCCCACTGGCGACCATCGGGTCGGTCCTGGCGGTCCTCGGCGAACACGAGTCGCCTACCAAGGCGATGTGGCACAAGGCATCGGTGCAGTGGATGGAGGATCTGGATGAACGGATCGCGCTGCTGCAGCGGATGAGAGACCTGATGGACGGCTGCGTCGGCTGCGGCTGTTTGTCGATGAAGGCCTGTCTGCTCCTCAATCCCGGTGACGTGTTCGCGCAGCAGGGCGTCGGAACCAACCGGTTGCTCACGCAGGAGTGCGAGGAGAAGCTCGAAGGTCACGAGTCCGCGGGGTGCGCCAAACCCACACGGAGTCCGGCCGGTCGAGGCGGTCCGGCCGGACCCGGCGGCTCGATCGACTCAGTCGGCTCGATCGATTCAGCCGGCTGAGTCGGCGCCGGCCTCCAGATCGGCGATCACCAGCTTGCCGTGGGTTTTCATCATCGCCTCGGTGGCACCCCGGGCACGGGCCCGATCCGGATCGGTCAACAGTTCATACAATCGGGTCGGCACGATCTGCCAGCTGAGACCGAACGGATCCTTCAGCCAGCCACATTCCGATTCGGTGCCACCGTTGGCCGTCAGTGCATTCCAGTAGTAGTCGATCTCCTCCTGTGACTCGCAGCGGACCACAAACGACACCGCCTCGCTGAAATGGAATTCCGGGCCGGCATTGATACCTTCGAACGTGTTGCCGGACAAGGTGAATGTGGCGGCAAGGATGCTTCCTTCCGGTCCCGGCCCGTCTTCGCCGACGTACAAGATCTGGTCGACGGTCGAGTCGGGAAAAGTCGCGGTGTAGAGCTTCATGGCTTCTTCGATGTTCTGGTTGAACCAGAGCGAGGGGACGATGGCGGGCATGTGGAAGTCCTTTCGGTTTCGACAGGCGAGCAGACGTGACTGCCTACACAGATATCGACTGCACGGCGACCGGAAACTCACCGCACATGCCGCCGTTGGTGCGAGCCGGGCCGCGATGAGGTCCGAATCGTGATCGCGTTGCCATCGTTTCGCGGCACTTCTCGCACTGTGAGATCCGGTGGCGCGGATTACCCTGTTGATACCGCCTCGGCATGGATCGGAGGGTGAGCAAAATGAGTGCACAATCGCTTCCCGGGCCGCATGGGTCGCTCTGGCCGACAGTTCAGACGGCAGACATCAGCGAGTATGCGCAGGTCATCAGCATGCTCGCTCAAAACGTGTCAGCAGATTCGTTGACGGATCCGCAAGATTTCAGCAGGCAGGCCCGACTTGCTGCTGCGCTGCTGCCCGCGCCGATTCGGGAACTGCTGCTCGATTTCCTCGTCGAGGGTGACGGCGGATTGCTGCTGCGAGGGCTCGACGTCGGTGAGATCGGTGTAACCCCGCCCGCCGCGGTCGGTGCACCCACTCGCCACACCAGCATCGCCGGGCAATCTGCGTTGCTGCTCTCGAGCATCGTGCACCTGGTCGGCTACCGCCCGGAATGCCGCGGCGAACTCGTTCAGACACTGGTGCCGATCCGCAGCCATCAGCGGCGGCAGATGTCGACAGGCAGTGCGGTGAACCTCGAAAGCCATACCGAGCAGTGTCACAATCTGCGGACCCGCCCCGATTTCATCGCCCTCGGATGTCTGCGAGGTGACCCGACGGCGGCGACCTACCTGCTCTCGGCCCGGAAGTTGCAGAATCTGCTTCCCGCCGAGACCGCCGTCCTGCTTCGTGATCCGGTGTTCCACACGCGGGTGGACGGATCATTTGTCGACGGTGGAGTTCCCGACGAGACCCGTGGGCCCATCCCGGTGCTCAGCGGTTCGTGGGATGACCCGGTGATCACCTACGACGAAGACCTGATGTCCGCGGACGACGACGAACACGCCGCCGCCCTGGCCGCCGTGAAGTCGGTGTGGCAGGCGCACCATGACGAAATCGTCCTTCGCCCAGGCGATTTGTTCATCATCGACAACAGTCGGGCCATCCACGGTCGTAGTTCATTCGCGCCGCGGTGGGACGGAGCCGACCGATGGTTGTGTCGGCTGCAGGGGTTGTGCAATCTGGCGGTGTCGCGGTTTGCCCGCGAAGACCGGTCGCCGATCATCGAGATCGAGGGCTGCTGAGGGCTCGATGTACGGGGGTCAGCCGGGCACGGCCGCACTCACCGTTACCGGCACTCCGTTCAGCACCGCATTCCCGGAGATCTCGTCGAGGCGAAGGGGATCGGTGACGTCGTTGACACTCGGGGCATCGATGAGCGCGGCCACCGACAGCTGAACGCCATCCTGATTCTGGCCGAAACCGTGGGGCAAACTCACCACACCGGGCATGACGCTGTCGCTTTCGGCAACGGTCACCTCCACGCTGCCTGCCGCTGACCGCACCAACGCCCGGTCTCCGGAACACAGCCCGCCGGAGGCCAGATCTTCTGGATGCATCAACAGGTGATGGCGCGGGTGACCTTTGGACAAGCGGGGTGAATTGTTCATCCATGAGTTGTTCGACCGCAGGTGTCGTCGGCCGATCAGCAACAGCTCATTCTCGGCGGTCGCCACCAGGTCTGTGTGCATCCGGTCCAGGTCCGCGGTGATCAGCGGCGGTGCCAGGTCGACCACACCCGATGCGGCCACGAGTTTGCGTTTCAGCCCGGGACGCAGTACCCCGAGATCGTGACCGGATGGGGTGGCGAGGAGTTTGCGCACCGTCAGAGAACCCGGACCGGTGTGCATTAGCAGATTCAGCAACAGTCGTGGACTGGCCAGCGAGCGTACGGTCGGAACCAGTTGTTTCGGCAACCGCCGGAGGCGATCGAGCGCTCCCCGGTCTGCGGAGCGGGTACGTGTCAGACCCCGGGTGAGCTCTCCGAAGATCTCCCAGTCATGTTTGGCATCGGGTGATTTGGCGACGATGGCCGGTGAGAATCGGGCGGTGTTGCGGACCGCGAGTTGGTGGAAGACGAGATCGTAGTGATCGCGTTCGAAGATCATCGTCGGCGGCAGGATCACATCGGCGTGGCGGGTGGTCTCGTTGACGTAGAAGTCGACCGACACCATGAAGTCGAGTCCGTCGAGGGCCGGCCCCAGATGACCACCTCCGGGTGCCGAGGAGACCGGATTGCCTGCGACCGTGATCAGGGTCCGGATCTGGCCGGTGCCCTCGGTGACGATCTCGTCGATGAGCGTGGCGACGGGCAGTTCCCCGGCGAATTCCGGCAGCTCCCGGACCCGGCTGCGCCACTTGTCGAAATGGCCTCGACCACTGAGTTTCCGGCCCACAAGATCGATCTCGGGATCTGGCAAGATCGCGCCCCCGACCCGGTCGAGGTTGCCGGTCACCGCATTGATCACCTGGATCGCCCACTGGCACAACGTCCCGAAACGTTGCGTCGACACACCTGTGCGCCCATAGATCACCGCGCGCGGGGCCGCGCCGAAATAGGTTGCGATCGAACGGATGTCGGTGATGTCCATTCCGGTGATCGGCGCGGCCCATTCCGGGGTCGTCGTCGTGGACACGGCCCGGACCTCATCGAGGCCGGACAGCGGGAGGTGCTCGATGCGTTCGGGCGAGATCCCACGCTCGTGGACGAGCACGTGCAGCACGGCCATCAGTAGTGCCGCATCGGTGCCGGGCCGGATGAAATGGTGTTTGTCGGCGATTGCGGCGGTCTCGGTGCGGCGGGGGTCGATCACCACGAGTTGTCCACCGCGACGGCGTAGTTCGCGCATCCGGTTGCGAAAGTCCGGGGAGGTCATCATCGATCCGTTGGACACCACGGGGTTGGCGCCGATGATCACCAGATGGTCGGTGTGGTCGAGATCGGGGACCGGGATCTGTAGCTGGTGCCCGTACATCAGGTGCGCCGCGAGTTGTATCGGAAGTTGATCCGCGGAGGTTGCCGAGAAGACATTGCGGGTACCGATCGCCTTCACAAACGGCAGACCATGTGTGAAAAATCCGAGACTGTGCGCATTGGGATTGCCCAGATAGAGTCCAACTGCGTTGCGGCCGTGTCGTTGTTGCGTCTCGACGATCTTGGCGGTGACCAATTCGATCGCCGCTTGCCAGCTGATGGACTCCCATCCGCCTCCGGGTGTCTTGCGCAGCGGCGTCCGCAACCGGTCCGGATCGGCGTGCAGGTCGGCAAGGGCCGTGCCCTTGGGGCAGATGTGGCCACGGGACAGGGGATCGTTGCGGTCACCGCGGATGTCGACGACGCGGTTGTCCTCGAGGGTCACCTGCAGACCGCAGATGGCCTCACATAGGTTGCAGACGCTATGGCTGGACGGCATACGTGGTGAGTGTAGGCCTGGTCGCGGTGTCAGAAAACAGCAATTCCGAACCTCCGACGGATTCTCAGGTCGGCGAGCATGACGTCGTTGAGGCCCTTGATCAGGCGTGCCACAGCCCAGTCGGTCTGGCGGTATGCCGTGAGCACCCGGTGGTACCGCCGGTCGTCCGCGGCAGTCCAGGACCAGCCCATCGCCTCACGGAACGGCTCGGGCAGCGCACCTTTGGTCATGAACAGCTGTGATTCGCCGAATGCCTTGTGCAGGACTTTTCCGCCGACCCCCAGCGGCTCGGTGAGGAAGCTGAGATCGGCCAGTGAGGTCAGCATCTCCCGGACCGGTGGATCGATGTGGATGTCTGCGACCTGTTTGTCCCAGTAGATCTCGAACGCGGCGCGATCGACCGGCCACATCGTCGGGCGCACGTTCAGGGTGGTACCCAGCCGGGCGGCGTCGGCGTAGATGGCGTCGGCGGTATCGGAGTCGAGTGGACCATAGAGGAACTCGTACTGGTCGAGGTAGAAGCGGTACAGGCAGGCAGCCACCCACAGCTGCAGATCGGGACTGTTGGCGCTGTAGGCGACTTCGGCACCAGGTCTCGACGTGACCTGACTGTGGACCTGTCGTAGCTGCTCTCGGACGTAGGCGACGTCGTCGTCGGTGCCACTGATCGCCACGGCCAGATATTGGCCGGTGGTGCGCGCTCGCTTGATCGGGTGTTTGAACGTATTGCCGCGTTCGACGGGGCTCTCGAGGACACCATGGCCGACACCGGGCGCGGCGAGCTGCATGATCACGTTGGCTGCAGCCATCGTGCTGCCCAACGAGGTGATGAGATCCAGGGTTCTACGGGGTTTTCTCGGCATCACGCACTCCTGGGCCGGGTGCACCGCAATGTGCACACATCGGTTTCCAGATGATAACTCCATTCAGCGTCGGCCGGTGGACTCCGTCGATCGCACCGACTGATCCGTGGGTCCGATGTGACCGGTCTGCGGGCGCGACGGTAGTTTTATCCCGTGAAGCAGATACCCCGCGAGATATGGGTTCTGCTCATAGCCAATGTCGTGATCGCGCTCGGTTTCGGCCTGATCGCCCCGGCGCTGCCGATGTTCGCGCGCAGTTTCAACGTGGGCATCACCGCGGCATCCGTGGTCATCTCGGCCTTCTCGGTGATGCGGCTGCTGTTCGCCCCCGTCGGCGGACGGCTCGTGCGATTGCTTGGCGAACGCCGGATCTACCTGACCGGTTTGCTGATCGTGGCGGCCTCGACCCTGGCATGCGCTTTTGCGCAGAACTATTGGCAGCTGTTGATCTTCCGCGGACTCGGTGGCATCGGGTCGACGATGTTCTCGATCTCGGCGACAGCGTTGATGATCCGCTTGGCCCCGCCCGATCTCCGCGGACGGGTTTCGGGCTTCTTCAGCGCCGGATTCCTCGTCGGCAACATCACCGGCCCATTGCTCGGCAGTGCGCTGATCGGATTCGGGCTGCGGATGCCGTTCGTGGTGTATTCCATCGCTCTCATCGTGGCCTCCATAGTTGTTGCCACGCAGCTTCGATCGGTGGGCGGGCGCCCGTTGCCCGGCGGCGGCGGCGACGACCACGTCTCGATGCCCATGAAGGACGCCCTACGCGACAGCGCATACCGCGCAATCCTGGCATCGAGTTTCACGCAGGGCTGGGCGTCGATGGGCGTCCGCGTCGCACTGGTCCCGCTGTTCATCGTGGAGGATCTCGATCAGTCGGACGCCATGACCGGCGTGGTGCTGGCGGTGTACGCCGCGGGCAACGTGCTCGCGATCATCGTCGCGGGCCGGCTTTCGGACACTCTCGGGCGACGCCCGATCATGCTCCCCGGGCTGTTGCTGATGGGGACGTCGACCGCATTTCTCGGGTACAGCGGCAACATCTGGATCGCGGCCGCACTGACCTTTGTGGCGGGTATCGGTTCGGGACTTTTCGCCCCGACGCATCAAGCTGCACTTGCCGACGTCCTCGCCGGTCGGGGGCAGGGCGGCCCGGCTCTGGCGACCTATCAGATGACCGCGGACGTCGGAGCCATCAGCGGGCCGATCGTTGCCGGTTTCATCGCACAGCAATGGGGTTTCGGTCCGGCATTCCTGGTCACGGCCGCGGTGGCGTTTATCGCGACGATCTTCTGGATCGCGGCGCGGGAGACCTTGCCCAAGCGCATCGCCGACAACCTACAGGCGAACGAGGCCTGACCGCATTACCGTTGACTGCATGTCACACATGGCAAGTGCTGAGCAACCGGTTCTGGGTTCGGACTCCGAGGTCGGCCGATTGCGCACGGTGATGCTGCATCGGCCGGGTGACGAACTGCGCAGGCTCACGCCACGGAACAGTGACCAGTTGTTGTTCGACGGCCTGCCCTGGGTGGACCGGGCGCAGGAGGAGCACGACGCGTTTGCGGACGTGCTGCGTGACCGTGGGGTCGAGGTGCTGTTGCTCGGCGATCTGCTGACCGAAACCGTTCAGACCAGCGGTGCGGCGCGGATGCAGGGGATCGCGGCCGCGGTCAGTCCACGTCGGCTCGGGCACCATCTGGCCCAAGATCTGTCCGCCGAACTGCGGCGTCTGCCTGCCGGTGACCTGGCACGGGTCCTGATGGCCGGTATGACATTCGACGAATTGCCCGAATCGGCGGCGACAGTGCGGTCCTCGCTGGTGTGGCGGATGCACCATGGTTCCGAGTTCGCGATCGAGCCGTTACCGAACCTGTTGTTCACCCGTGACAGTTCGTTCTGGATCGGTGACAGGTTCGCGATCACGTCCCTGGCATTGCCTGCCCGGGTCCGCGAGACGTCCCTCACAGATCTCATCTACGCGCACCATCCGCGGTTCCTCGGGGTCCGCCGGGCATACGAATCGCACACGGCCCCGGTCGAGGGCGGCGACGTGCTGCTGCTCGCTCCGGGCGTGGTGGCGGTCGGGGTGGGGGAGCGCACCACACCGGCAGGCGCGGAAGCTCTGGCGCGCAGCCTGTTCGATGACGATCTCGCGCATACGGTCCTGGCGGTGCCGATCGAGCAACGTCGAGCCTCGATGCACCTCGATACCGTCTGCACCATGGTCGACACCGATGCGGTGGTGATGTACGCGGCCATCCAGGATTCGCTGTCCGCGTTCACTATTCGCAGCGGCGAGACCGTGTCGATCACCGGGCCGGAACCGTTCGTCGATGCGGCTGCCACGGCGATGGGCATCGACAAGCTCCGGGTGATCGACACCGGACTCGATGCGGTCACCGCCGAACGCGAGCAATGGGACGACGGGAACAACACCCTGGCCCTGTCGCCCGGAGTCGTGGTCGCGTACGACCGTAACGTCGAAACCAATCGGCGGCTTGAGGATTCGGGCATCGAAGTGCTCAGGATCGCCGGGAGCGAGCTGGGGTCGGGCCGCGGTGGACCTCGCTGTATGTCGTGCCCGGTCTCACGGGATCGGTTGTAGTCATGTCTTTCGACATCAGCTTGGGCATCGCGATCGACCCGGATTCCGACGTGGCGCCGTATGAACAGGTGCGCCGTGGCGTCATCGAACTGGTCAACTCCGGTGAGCTGCTGGCCGGTAGCCGGATCCCCACCGTCCGGGCACTGGCATCGGAACTCGATCTCGCACCGAACACAGTTGCCCGTTCGTATCGCGAGCTCGAGACCGAAGACATCATCGAAACCCGCGGCCGCAAGGGCTCTTTTGTGAAGGCGCATGCAGATTCCACACTGCAGCGCGCGGGAGAACTGACCGTGGAGCATGTTTCGGCTCTGCGTCAGCTCGGCATCGACGATGACCGTATCAAACTGCTGCTGGACAAGGCTTTGCGCAGGTGAATCGCGTGAGTCGACGCGTCCAGTTCGATGTCAGCTGCATGCTTACCCGTAGATAGCAAATTGGTCGCGTAAGTTGATCAATCAGGGTTGATGCTGCTTTGGTGGACTACATGGTACTGACGACTGAACGTTCTGACGCAGTTCCGCCACCTGACTCCGGAAACGGAAAGCCTCGACTCGATCTGGTGGTTTTCGGTGTGACCGCGGCGGCTGTGATCGCGTTCGTGGTGTGGGGTCTGGTCGACGGATCGCAACTGCGGTCGATCACCGACGACATGCTCGCCTGGATAACCGACAACCTGGGTTGGATTTACCTCCTGTCCGCCACCTTCTTTGTGCTTTTTGCGCTGTATCTTGCGATCAGCAAGTACGGCAAGATCCCGCTCGGGCGCGACGGTGAGAAGCCGGAGTATCGGACGATCAGCTGGATCGCGATGATGTTCAGCGCCGGTATGGGTATCGGCCTGATGTTCTTCGGCGCCGCGGAACCGTTGGCCCACTACGTCGATGCCCCGCCTGGGACCGACAGTGAAGATCTCGGCGTTGCGATGGCAACAACTATGTTCCACTGGGGATTTCACCCGTGGGCGATGTATGCCGTTGTGGGACTTGCGATTGCGTACAGTACCTATCGCTGCGGCCGCGGTCAGTTGGTCAGCGCGGTATTCGCTCCGATCCTCGGGCACCGCGCCAACGGCTGGGGCGGAAAGCTCATCGACATCCTCGCCATCTTCGCCACACTGTTCGGCACCGTCGCCTCACTCGGGCTCGGTGCGGCACAGATCGGCTCGGGCATGGTCGAGATCGGATGGCTCAACGAGCCGTCAAAGCTGTTGCTGGTGGCGATCATCGCAGTGTTGACCGCCGCGTTTGTCGCCTCGGCGGTTTCAGGCGTGGCCAAGGGGATCCAATGGCTGTCGAACACGAACATGGTGCTTGCCCTGATCCTCGCGGTGTTCGTGTTTGTTGTGGGTCCGACCGTGTTCATCCTCAACGTGCTGCCGACAACGATCGGCACATATCTCAACGACCTCACCGCGTTCTCGGCGCGATCGGGTGCCACGGTGGACAGTGCCGGTGAAGAATGGCTCGCCGGCTGGACGATCTTCTACTGGGCATGGTGGGTCTCGTGGACACCGTTTGTCGGCATGTTCCTGGCCAAGATCAGCCGCGGCAGGACAATTCGGGAGTTCGTCATCGGTGTGATGCTGGTACCCACGATCGTGTCGCTGGTGTGGTTCGCGATCTTCGGCGGTACCGCGATCCGGCAGCAGATGCAGGGCAAGAACCTCGACGAGGCCGGTTCGGAGGAGAGCCTGCTCTTCGACATGCTCGGGAACCTGCCATTGACCGGTATCGCGTCGGTGCTGGTGATGGTCCTGGTGGCGATCTTCTTCGTGTCGGGAGCCGATGCCGCGTCGCTGGTGATGGGGACGCTGTCGGAGAAGGGCGCGCAGAACCCGAGCAAAGCCGTCACGATCTTCTGGGGAACACTGACCGGTGCGGTCGCTGCGCTGCTGTTGTGGCTCAGTGGCGACGATGCACTCGAGGGCATCAAGACGATGGCCATCATCGCAGCACTGCCGTTTGTGATCGTGATGCTCGGGATGTGTGTGTCGCTCTATCTGGACCTGCGACGAGACCCGTTGATCGTGGCGCAGCGCACCTACAAGGGCGAAATCGATCGGAAACTGCGCGTCAAGGCGAACATCATTGCCGCCGAGGACGATTCCAGCGATGTCATGCCGTCCGACAAGTTTCCCGCAATCACTCCGGACAAATTCGACGACTGACCTGCGCCCGCTCGACCGGGTGGCGGGGGTCAGGCCCAGCTCGGTAGCCAGATCTGCAGGTTCCACAGCTCACGGCTGATCGGGGATCCGGTGAGGATCGGCCACATCCACATGAAGTTGAGGACCACGAGTCCGATGTAGACGCTGACCCCGACCGCACCGACGAGCCGCCACTCGTAGGCGTTCTTACGTTTTCTTCGGCTGGCCGACACGATGTCGCCGACACAGAGCGCCAACCCCATGATCAGGAACGGCGCCATCGCGGTTCCGTAGAAGAAGTACATCTGCCGGTCGAGGTTGGCGAACCAGGGCAGGTATGCCGCGCCGTAGCCGACCAGGACCACCGCGTATCGCCAGTCGCGCCGGATGAACATCCGCCACAGGGCCCACGCGAGCATGGGCAGTGCCAGCCACCACAGGATCGGCGTTCCGATGAACATCATGGCGCGCACGCATTCGGACTCGCCACACTTATCGGGCCCGTATTCGATGTAGTAGAGCATCGGGCGCAGGCTCATCGGCCACGTCCAGGGTTTGGATTCCCAGGGATGGTGGTTGCCTGCCGAGTTGGTCAGGGTCGAGTGGAAATCGAGCACACCGGACTCGTAGTACCAGAGCGAGCGCAGGGCATCGGGCACCCAGGCAAACGGTCCATCGGTGCCGATCTGCTTGCCGACCTCGTATCGGTACACCGCCGTCTCAGATGCGAACCACGGCGCAAAAGTCGCGAGGTACACCAGGATCGGTGTGACGCCCAGTGAGAATCCGGTGGGGATCACATCGCGAACCAGGACTCCGCGCCACGGCCGCCGCACCTTGTATGCGCGCCGGGTGGCGACGTCGAAACCGAGCGACAGCACCACGAAGAAGGCGACGAAGTAGATACCGGACCACTTGGTGCCGCAGGCCAGGCCCAGGAGGATGGCCGCGCCGAATCGCCACCACCGGAAGCCGAGGCGGGGGCCGTAGACGGAATCGGCCATCCGCCCTTCGAGGTGGACCCTGTGCATGCGGGCGCGCATCTGATCGCGGTCGCAGACGATGCAGGAGAGCGCGGCGACCACGAAGAAGATCTGGAAGATGTCGAGCAGTCCGGTGCGGGAGGCGACAAAACTCACCCCGTCGCAGATCAGCAACACCCCGGCGATCGCGCCGACCAGAGTTGACCGGGTCAACCGCCGGACCAGCCGGATGACTATGAGGATCATCAGGGTCCCGCAGACCGCGGACATGAAGCGCCAGCCCCACGCGTCGTAGCCGAAGATCCACTCGCCGATGGCGATCATCCATTTGCCGACCGGGGGATGCACCACGAGGCCGTAGGCGGGGTTGTCCTCGAGCCAGTTGTCACCGGTGAGGACCTGCCAGGCCTGGGGGACGTAGTGCTTCTCGTCGAAGACCGGGGTGCCCTTGTCGGTAGGTGAGCCGAGGTTGATGAAGCGGGTCGCCGCCCCGATGGCGGTCAGGATCAGAGTGACGATCCAACCGCGCCTGCGGTCGGTGGCACCGAAGATCGGTGCGGGTACATCGCGGGCATCATTCGGGGTGTTGCCGAGGTCTTCGGCATGTGTGCCGGGCAGTTCTCCCGGGAGCCTGCGGGTGTTGATCGAGTCCTCCGGCGTGGAGATCTCGAGCGGCGGGGAGAACGTCACGGGGCCAATCGTAGGCTGTGCAGTGATGAACTCTCCGGAACCGCACGGCCAACTCGTACTCGCAGCGACCCCGATGGGTCACCTCGACGACGCTTCACCCCGACTGCGGCAGGCGATGGCCAGCGCCGATGTGGTCGCGGCCGAAGACACCCGCCGCGCGCGGGCCCTGGCCGCGGGGCTCGGTGTGACCATCACCGGGCGGGTCGTGAGCTACTACGACCAGGTGGAGGCGCAGCGGACGCCGGCTCTGGTGGAGGAGGTACGGTCCGGCGCGACTGTGTTGCTGATCACCGACGCAGGGATGCCGTCGGTGTCCGACCCCGGTTACCGACTCGTGGTGGCCTGCGTGGAGGCTGCGCTGCCCATCACCTGCCTGCCGGGTCCGTCCGCGGTCACCACCGCGCTCGCGGTCTCGGGGCTACCGGTCGAGCGGTTCTGCTTCGACGGATTCGCTCCGCGTAAGCCGGGACAGCGCAAGAAGTGGTTGTCGGCCTATGTGGCGGAGCCGCGTACCGCCGTGTTCTTCGAGGCGCCACATCGTCTTGCCGAATGCCTGCGCGATGCGGTGGAGGTGCTCGGACCCGACCGCCGCGCAGCGGTGTGCCGGGAACTGACGAAGACGTACGAGGAGGTGCGCCGCGGGACGCTGTCGGAGTTGTCGCTGTGGGCCGCCGACGGTGTGCGCGGTGAGATCACGGTGGTGCTCGAGGGTGCCGTCGCCGGGGAACCCGACATCGACGATCTGGTGGCGCAGGCCGAAGAGCTCGTGGCGTCGGGTATCCGTCTGAAAGAAGCCTGCGCGCAGTTGGCGACGTCGTCGGGTGCGTCGAAACGTGAGCTCTACGAAGCGGTACTGGCTGCCCGCGCAGAGGAGTAGTGACCCGGGCCGGAGTTCGGCCCCGGTCAGTCGCCTGCGTTGGTCAGCCGCTGCGTCGGTCTTGTTCGGGTCCGTGTCTCAGGCCGATGATCGCGGCAGCCTTGTCGAGGCACTCCTGCCACTCGCTTGCCGGGTCGGAGTCGATGGTGATGCCACCGCCGACACCGAGGTGGGCCGAACCGTCGGGTGAGACCTCGACCGTCCGGATCGCGACGTTGAGGTCGAGGTCGCCACCGGGGGAGGCCACCCCGATGGCGCCGCAGTAGAGCCCGCGGGGATGCTGCTCCCAGTTCGTGAGTAGTTCGCGCGCACGGATTTTGGGGGTTCCGGTGACCGAAGCCGGTGGGAATGTTGCGTCGATGAGGTCGCCGTTGGTGACCGTCTGGCCGAGCGTGGCCTGCACCGTCGACACCAGATGCCAGACGCCTGGGGCGGGATGGACGTGCAGCAACTCGGTGACCGTGACCGTACCCGGGACGGCGACGCGGCCCAGGTCGTTGCGGACCAGGTCGACGATCATGATGTTCTCGGCGACGTCCTTGGCGGAGTCGAGCAGTTGTTGCGGGTCGAGGTCGATCGGGAGTGTTCCCTTGATGGGACTCGAACAGACCACCGAACCGTGGCGCCGCAGATAGGTTTCGGGGGAGAACGACACCACCGAACCCCAATCGCCTTGCAGGAATGCTGATTTCCTGGGGCGGGTGAGCGCGACTCCATCGGAGAAGTAGTTTGCCACCGACCCGTCGACCTGTCCGGTGAACTGCGTGCAGATGCAGGCCTGGTACACCTCGCCGGCTGCGATGGCGTCGAGGCAGTGCTCGATTGCCGTCACATGCGGCTGCTTCGGGGGCAGAGACCACTGCACGGACCAGTTGTCCCGGTGCTGCTCGGTGAGGGCGGTGAGAACCCAATCGGGACATGGCTGATCGGTGACCGACGTCCACCACCAGGTGCCCAGGCGGTCCTGAGTCAAGATCGCGTCCGTCGACCCACCCGCCGTTGCCGGCAGCGGGCCGTCGTCGGCGCGATCCGGAAAACCCAGATACCCGAACCAGAATCGATCCGGGTGGTCCGGAACCGTGGTGCCCTCGGTCAGCGTGATCGACGGCGCGATGACGGCATCGAACCCCAGCCAATCCCCGATCAGTGCCGCCGGACCTGGTAGGCCCAGCCGTCGGGTGTGAAAATCGAGTGCCCGCACCACATCCGGGGCGCCGGCGCTGCCCAGTTCAACGCTGCGCAATGAATCGCATGCCTTGCCCGAGGATTGCCGGCGAGACGGTCACCTGGCTCAGACCGGCATCGGTGAATCCGTCTCGGAGTTCGTCAACGGTGATCAATCGGTGGGGCGATCCGTCGTAGCGGTGGATGAACGACGTCACCGGTGCGCGTACCAGGTCGTAGCCGAGGAGGCTGCCGCCGGGACGCAATACGCGTGCGATTTCGCTCAGGGCCGCAGGCCATTCGATGACATGATGCAGCATCAGGAAACTGAGCACGGTGTCGAAACTGTTGTCGTCGAAGGGTAATGCTGTGACGTCGGCGATCTGCGTGTGGGCGCGTTCGCCGAACTCGGAGAGCCGGGTTCGGGCGTCGTCGACCATGATCGGATCGATGTCGGTCGCCGTCACCGTGATGTCCGGATGTTCGGTCAGTAGCCGGGCGGCCATTTCGCCGCTGCCCGAGCCGATTTCCAAAACGTTGTCACCCAGGGGCTGATCAGAACTGCTCCAGCCCACCAGTGCCGTTGCCACCGGTCGCCATATCGCGCTCTGGCAGAAGATCCGCTCGATTCGCGACATGGCCGGCATGAGGTCAGTTCTTCGGTGCTTCGTAACGGGGGAAGATCGGTGTGGGCTTCGGGAGGGAGGTCCCGGCGGTGAGCCGCTGCGCGATGGCATCGAAGTCGCGTGAATCAGGCTTGACCACAAGTTGATCCAGCAGGCGCGCCGACGAATCCGGCATGGCCGGCTGGGTGAGCAATGCCGCGATCCGGACCACCTCGGCACAGATGTAGAGCACGGTGCCGGTGCGTTCGAGATCGGTCTTCGCGAGCTTCCACGGCTCCGCGACCGTGATGTACTTGTTCGTGTCGCCGAGAACTTCCCAGATCGCCTCGAGTGCGGTATGGATTGCCTGCTGGTCGAATTCGATGCGAACGCGGTCCAATAGTCCGTCGGCCTTGGCCAGCAGCGCATTGTCGGCGTCGGTGAGATTCACCGGGGCCGGGAGCACACCGTCGAAGTATTTGCCGACCATCGACAGCGTCCGCTGGGCGAGGTTGCCGAGTTCGTTGGACAGGTCGGCATTGACCCGGGCGACGATCGCCTCGTGGCTGTACGAGCCGTCCTGACCGAACGGCACCTCGCGCAGACAGAAGAACCGGATCGGATCGAGACCGAACTCGCCGATCAGCGTGGCGGGGTCCACAACATTGCCGACCGACTTGCTCATCTTCTCGCCGCTGTTGAGCAGGAAACCGTGTGCGAACACCCGTTTCGGCAGCTCGATCCCGGCGCTCATGAGGAACGCGGGCCAGTACACACAGTGGAACCGGATGATGTCTTTGCCGATGATGTGCAGATCGGCGGGCCAGAACTTCGTCCAGGACTCCGATTCGGTGTCGGGGAAGCCCGCGGCGGTGATGTAGTTCGTCAGTGCGTCGACCCACACGTACATGACGTGGTCGTCGTCGCCCGGCACCTTCACACCCCAGTCGAAGGTGGTGCGGGAGATCGACAGGTCCCGGAGGCCGCCGCGGACGAAGCTGGCCACCTCGTTGCGGCGCGTGGTGGGTCCGACGAACTCGGGATGCTCGTCGTAGAGCGCGAGCAGCTTGTCCTGATATGCCGAGAGCCGGAAGAAGTACGAGGCCTCTTCGGTCCACTCGACAGGCGTTCCCGACTCGGTGGCGATGCGGCTGCCGTCCTCGAGCACGGTCAGTTCGGAATCGCTATAGAAGGCTTCGTCGCGGACGGAGTACCAGCCGGAGAACTTGTCCAGGTAGATGTCGCCGTTGGCGTTCATCCGCTCCCAGATGGCGCGCGATGCGACATGGTGGTCGGCGTCGGTGGTGCGGATGAACCGGTCGAAGCTGCTACCCAGCATCTCCTGGAGCTCACGGAACGCGGCCGAGTTGCGATCGGCCAGCGCACGGGTCTGCACGCCCTCGTTCTCGGCGGTCTGCTGCATCTTCTGGCCGTGCTCGTCGGTGCCGGTGACGAACAGCACCTCGTGGCCGTCGAGCCGCTTGAATCGTGCCAGCGTGTCGGCGGCGATGTACTCGTAGGCGTGCCCGATATGCGGTGCCCCGTTGGGGTATGCGATGGCCGTTGTCAGGTAGAACGGCGGTTTTGTTGCAGAAGCCATGGTGACGACAGCTTATCGGCAGGCCGAGCCTGCGCGGATTCGGCCACTACAGTTACGCGGTATGGGTGACCCCACCGGCACGCGAGTGCATGTCGAGCGATTTGCCGCCGCCCGGTCGGCGCGGCTGGCGACCGTCCCGGCCACCGGTGGTCCGCACCTGGTCCCGGTCGTCTTCGCCGTCGCCGAGCAGACGATCCACATGGCCGTCGACGGCAAACCGAAATCGACCCAGCGACTGCGGCGGCTGGCGAACATCGAGCGCAATCCCCAGGTCTGCCTCCTGGTCGACGAGTACTCCGAGACCTGGGAACAGTTGTGGTGGGTGCGGGCCGACGGTCACGCCTCGATCCACACCGAAGGCCCCGAGGTGGACCGGGCGTATGCGCTCTTGCGTGCCAAATATCCCCAGTACGCGACCGTGCCACTCGACGGCCCGGTCATCGCAGTGGACGTGACCCGGTGGTCGGGGTGGAGCGCATCGGACCGGGCCTGACCAGGCAGCGCCAGACCAGGAACCCGGGCGCGAGACTAGGCGGCGCGAGCGAAGTTCTGGGTCAGTTCCAGGATGATCCGCGGCCACAGGGGTTCGGGGATGTCGTGGGCCATGTCCTTGAGCAGCACGAACTTCGACCCCTTGACCGCCTTGGCGATCGCCTTGCCGCCCGACGGGCGCATCAGACCATCCGCGGTGCCGTGGATGACGACGGTCGGTGCGGAGATCGCGCGGGTATAGGGGAGCAGACTGCCGCTGCCCATCACCGCGGCGGACTGTCGCACGATGCCCGCGGGGTCGTTGGCGCGGTCATAGGCGAGGGTCGCACGGCGCAGGGACTCCTCCCACGGCAGTGCATATTTCGCACTGCCGATGGTGCGGGTGGCCGCGGCGGCGTTCTCGATGTACTGCTCCCGGGTGGCATTCTTACCCGGCCCCACCAGCAAAGCCTTGAGTTTGCGGGGATCCGGCGGCGGCAGGAACGCCTGGTTGGTGCTGGAGAACATGATGCCAACCGACAACACGCGGTCGGCGTATTTGCCCGCAACGATCTGCGCGATCATGCCGCCCATCGAGCCGCCGACGACATGCGCCTGCCGAATCTCGAGGGCGTCGAGGAGACCGATCGCGTCCGCGGCCATATCGACCAGGGTGTACGGAACCTCGCTGGACTTGCCGAGTTCGTAGTTGGCGAGCCGTTTGAGCAGTGAACCGCCGACCCTCACGTCGTCGAGGTGGGTCGAAAGACCGATGTCGCGGTTGTCGAAGCGGATGACGCGGTAGCCCTGATCGGCGATCTTCATGCAGAACTCGGTCTGCCAGAACGTCAGCTGGGCGCTCAGGCCCATGATCAGCAGCACGGCCGGGTCGTTGGGATTGCCCATGTCTTCGTAGGCGATCGTGATGTCGCCGACCTGCTTGGTGCCCACCCGGTGGTTGATGTCGGTCACATCGCGCACTTTAGTGCACCTGCCGACGACACTCGGCGAATTCCATTCGCCAACCGCAGGGACGGACAGGCACAATCCACACATGTCATTGCGCCGCTTCCAGCAAGTCGACGTGTTCGTGTCCGGACCTCTGACCGGCAACCCCGTAGCCGTGGTGTTCGACGCCGACGACCTCACCGACGACCAGATGCGCAGGTTTGCGCAGTGGACGAATCTGTCAGAGACGACGTTCCTGTGCACGCCGCGGGATCCGGCAGCGGACTACCTTCTACGGATCTTCACGCCGGCTGGGGAATTGCCTTTCGCCGGCCACCCGACACTCGGTTCAGCACATGCTTGGCTGCAGGCAGGTGGTGAACCCAAGGGCGAGAAGATCATTCAGGAGTGCGGTGTCGGACTGGTCAAGATCCGGACCGTCGGCGATGCGCTCGCTTTTGCGGCCCCGCCGCTGATCCGATCCGGCGCTGTCGACGCCGCCGACCTCGATGTGATCCGGCAAGCTCTTGGCCTGCGCCCCTCGGATGTCGTCGCCGCGAACTGGGTGGACAACGGACCGGGGTGGATCGGCCTGTTGCTGATCTCGGCCCAACAGGTACTCGAGGTCGAGCCGGATTTTGCCGCGCTCGGGTCATTCGACGTCGGCCTCATCGGCCCCTACCTCGGCGATACGGGACCACAGGATCGCCCGGATTACGAGGTTCGCGCCTTTGCTCCCGGAAGCGGCGTGCCGGAGGACCCGGTGACCGGCAGTCTCAACGCCGGTCTCGCGTGCTGGTTGCGCGGGCTGGAGATCGCGCCCGCGTCCTATGTCGCGGCGCAGGGGGCGGCGCTGGGCCGGTCCGGACGTGTCGTGATCAACGACGACGACACCGACATCTGGGTCGGTGGCCGCAGTGTGACGGTCATCGCCGGCGAGGTCGATCTCTGACATGACCGATCAGGTGACCCAGGGGCCCCTGGGCCAGGAGAAGAGCAACAAGGAGCTCAAGAAGGAGCGGCGGCGGACTCCGCCACCGGATCCGCAGCCGTTGACACCACTGATCGACTCCCACACCCATCTGGCCGCCTGTGGTGGGCGTGATGCCGAGTCGGTGCGGCAGATCCTCGACCATGCCGAGTCGGTGGGCGTCCTGGCAGTGGTGACCGTCGCCGACGACATCGTCGACGCGCGCTGGGCCGTGGATGCGGCGCGGTGGGATTCTCGGGCGTATGCCGCCGTGGCGCTGCACCCAACGCACGCGCATCAACTCGACGACGCCACAAAGGCCGAGCTCGAAGAGATGCTGACCGATCCGCGGGTGGTGTCGGTCGGGGAGACCGGCCTGGACTACTACTGGCCCGGCAAGTCGGACGACTGCGCGACCGTCCCGCAGCAGCATGAGGCGTTTGCCTGGCATATCGATCTCGCCAAGCGGGTCGGTAAACCGTTGATGATCCACAACCGTGAGGCCGACCGCGACCTCCTCGACGTCCTCGAACGCGAAGGTGCGCCACAGACGGTGATCATGCACTGCTTCTCCGGCGACGAACGCGTCGCCGCGGAGTGTGTCGAGCGCGGGTATCTGCTCAGTTTTGCCGGGACGGTGAGCTTCAAGAACTCCACCACCTTGCAGGCCGCGGCCGCCCTGGTGCCCGACGATCAGCTCTTGATCGAGACGGATGCGCCCTTCCTGACACCGCACCCGTATCGCGGCCAGCCGAACCAGTCGTACGTCCTGCCGTACACGGCCCGGGCGCTGGCCGAGGTGCGGGGGCAGGATCCGGCGCGCCTCGCCCAAGCTGTTACCGAAAACGCGATCCGCGCTTACGGCTTGGACCTGCACGTTTAGCGATAGCTTTGCACAATCCACACCATGTCGTTACTTTGTTGTGATCATGTCTGTGCTTGCTCGTATCAACGAATCGACCTCCCGTACCCCACGCATCGCAATTGCGTTACTGCTCGCAGTACTCGTCGCCGGTGGTGTGATGGGGATCGTCGCCCACAAAAACGTCACGATCGACGTCGATGGCGAGGTGGTCAACGTCGCCACCATGCGTAGCTCGGTCGACGCCATCCTCGAGGAACAGGGTTACGACCCGGCCGACGGCGACCTGGTGTCACCGTCACCCGATGATCGGGTCGGCGAGGGCGAGACCATCACGCTGCATCGGCTCAAGACCCTGACGGTCAACGTCGACGGAGAACCCCGTGAGGTCAAGACCACCGCGACCACCGTCCAGCAGGCGCTGGCGCAGATCGATCTCGACTCGGCGGCCAACGACATCGAGGGTCCCACCACCGAGGCGCTGCCGGTTTCCGGCGGCACCGTGAACGTGGTGCTCCCGAAGAAGGTCAAACTCACCGACGGTCCGCACACGTCCACGCCGCAGATCGCCGCGAAGACGGTCGCCGAACTGCTCGACGAGACAGGTAACCCGCTGGCGCCGACCGATCAGGTCACCCCTGCCGCCGACGCCAAGGTGACCAACGACATGGACATCACCGTCACCCGGATCCGTACCGAGACCGTGACGTTGACCGAACCGGTCGCACCACCGGAGAACAGGGTCGACGACCCGGCACTGACCACCGGTCGCACCGAGGTCAAGAGCCCCGGGCAGCCGGGCTCCGCCGAGGTCACCTATGAGGTGACAACCGTCAACGGCGAGGAAACCGAGAAGAAGAAACTCGATTCCGTGGTGAAGGTCGAACCGAAACCGGCGACCGTTTCGGTCGGTACCAAGCCGGGTGCACCGTATGTGGCGCCGGGCTCGGTCTGGGACCAGCTCGCGCAGTGTGAGGCAACAGGCAACTGGGCCATCAACAACGGCAACGGTTTCTACGGTGGCGTGCAGTTCGATCAGAACACCTGGAATCGCTGGGGTGGCCAGGAATACGCGCCTCGCGCCGACCTCGCGACCCGCGAGGAACAGATCGCAATTGCAACCAAGACCCAGGCCGCGCAAGGATGGGGCGCATGGCCTTCTTGCTCGTCCAAACTCGGACTTCGTTGATCGACCGCAGCACGCCTGCACTCGTGGGCGGATGCTGCGCTGAGTAACGTGCCTGCACTCCTCGGGCCGGCGGAGATCCGTGAGCTCGCCGCCGAACTCGACATCCGTCCCACCAAGACCCTCGGCCAGAACTTCGTGCACGACGCCAACACGGTGCGGCGCATCGTCACGGCCTCCGGTATCGGTCCGGACGATGTGGTGGTCGAGGTCGGGCCCGGACTCGGCTCACTGACCCTGGGACTGCTCGCGGTGGCCAAAGAGGTGATCGCCGTCGAGATCGATCCCCGACTTGCCGGACGGCTGCCCACGACCGTCGCGGAGCGGGCTCCCGACCAGGCCGATGCACTGACCGTGGTCACCAAGGACGCGTTGCGCGTCACCGTGGAAGATCTGCCTGCCGCGCCGACGGCACTGGTGGCAAATCTGCCGTACAACGTCGCGGTGCCGGTGTTGCTGCACCTGATGTCGCAGTTCCCCACCATTCGCACGGCGTTGGTGATGGTGCAGCTGGAGGTCGCCCAGAGGCTCGCGGCCGGACCCGGCGGACGCATCTACGGGGTTCCCAGCGTCAAGGCGCGGTTCTTCGGTGAGGTTTCCCAGGCAGGCTCGGTGGGGCGTCATGTGTTCTGGCCCGAACCCAAGGTCGAATCCGGGCTCGTCCGGATCAATCGGTACCCACAGCCACGCTGGCCGATCGACGAAACCCATCGTCGCCGAGTCTTCTCGGTGATCGATGCGGCTTTTGCCCAGCGCCGCAAGACGTTACGAGCGGCTCTGTCCGGCCTGGCCGGTTCGGCTCCGGCGGCCGAAGAACTGCTCACCGCCGCAGGCATCGACCCCAAACTCCGGGGTGAGCGCCTGGCCATCGAGGACTACGTGGCGCTGGCCGCGCAGCTCGATTAGTCGGTCCGCATAGAATTGGCGATCGTGCTGTCTGTTGTCCCACGTCCCGTCACGGTTCGGGTACCCGCCAAGGTGAACTTGCACCTGGGCGTCGGTCTGCCCCGCCGTGACGGCTATCACGAATTGACGACCGTGTTCCAGGCGCTTTCATTGTCCGACACCGTCTCGGTGGCCCCGGCCGACAACCTGTCGATCGTCGTCACCGGCGACAACGCAGGCGAGGTCCCGCTCGACTCCACCAACCTGGCGTGGCGGGCAGCCGAAGTGATGTCGCGGGCGGCGGGCCGCCCGCCCGAGGTGGCGATCACCATCAACAAGGGCATCCCGGTCGCAGGCGGTATGGCAGGTGGTTCGGCCGATGCCGCCGGTACCCTGCTGGCGCTGTCACGACTGTGGCGCCTCGAGATCGACCGCGCCACCATGCTCGCCCTCGCCGCCGAATTGGGAAGCGACGTACCGTTTTCGCTGCGCGGAGGCACCGCGCTCGGCACCGGTCGCGGTGAGAAGCTCAACACAGTCCTGTCCCGCGGCGAGTACCACTGGGTGCTGGCCGTTGCCAAAGAAGGTCTCAGTACCGCGCAGGTGTATCGCGAACTGGACCGGTTGCGCGAGACGAACGCGTCCGCGGACGACACCGGCACCTACACCGAATCTCCCGACGAGCTCCTGCAGGCGCTTGCATCGGGTGACCCACAGAGAGTTGCAACATTGCTACACAACGACATGCAACCGGCAGCGCTGTCCATGCGCCCGGCCCTGCGCCGAACACTGCGCGCCGGAGTCGACGCCGGCGCCCTGTCCGGAATCATTTCCGGGTCGGGACCGACGTGCGCATTCCTATGCGCCGATGAGGCCGCCGCGGTGGCCACCGCTGCCGAGTTGTCGGGCGCGGGTGTGTGCCGCGCCGTCCGGACCGCTTCCGGTCCGGTGGGCGGCGCACGCGTGATCGAGGCAGCGCTGTGACCGCACCGGGAAAGCGTCAGGGCAACAACCTCATCTCCGTCGAGAAGATCAGCAAGTCGTTCGGCATCAAGCCGCTGCTCGAATCGGTCAGTCTCGGTGTCCAAGAGGGCGACCGCATCGGAGTGGTCGGGCTCAACGGCGGCGGCAAGACGACGATGCTCGAGATCCTGGCCGGGATCGAGCCACCCGACGAAGGCCGTGTGGCCCGCGCCACCGGAATGCGGATGGCAGTGGTGACCCAGCGTGGTCACCTGCCTCCCGAGCAGACCATCGGTCAGATCGTCCTGGGACCGCTCGGTGTGGCCGAACACGAATGGGCGGGCGACGCCCGGATCCGGTCGGTGCTGGCGGGTATCGGTATCGGGGAGCTCGGTCTGGACACCCCGGTCACGTCGTTGTCCGGTGGACAGAGGCGCCGGGTGGCACTGGCTGCGGCGCTCGTGCAGGACCTGGATCTGTTGATCCTCGACGAGCCGACCAACCATCTCGACCTCGAAGGCATCGCCTGGCTCGGCAATCATCTGGTCAACCGGCGCAGCGCCCTGGTCGTGGTCACACACGATCGCTGGTTCCTCGACACGGTCGCGACCACCACCTGGGAAGTGCAGAACGGCAAGGTCGAGACCTACGAGGGCGGCTACAACGACTGGGTTTACGCTCGCGCGGAGCGGACCCGGTTGTCCGACGCCGCCGAGGAACGCCGACAGAACCTGGCACGTAAAGAACTCGCCTGGCTGCGGCGTGGCCCGCCGGCACGGACCTCGAAGCCGAAGTATCGGATTCAGGCTGCGGAAAAGCTCATCGCCGACGTGCCGCCGCCGCGAGATTCGGTGGCACTGGCCAGTTTTGCCAAGCGTCGCCTCGGCAAGGTGGTCATCGAACTGGAAGACGCCAAGCTCACCACCCCCGATGGCCGGGTGCTGATCGACGATCTGACGTGGCGTCTGGCCCCCGGTGAGCGCATTGGCCTCGTCGGTGTCAACGGCTCGGGCAAGTCGACGTTGTTGCGGACGCTGGCGGGCGAATTGCCGCCCGCGGCGGGCCGTCGCATCGAAGGCAAGACGGTCTCCATCGGCTGGCTGCGTCAGGAACTCGACGACCTGCCGGTCGACATGCGGGTGATCGAGGCCGTCGAAGACGTTGCCGGACATATCGAACTGGGTGGCAAGGACGTGTCGGCCGGACAGCTGGCCGAGCGGCTCGGATTCAGCCCGGCCCGGCAGCGCACACCGGTCGGTGATCTCTCCGGTGGTGAGCGTCGCCGGCTGCAGCTGACGCGCGTGCTGATGGCGCAACCGAACGTGCTGTTGCTCGACGAGCCAACCAACGACCTCGACATCGACACGCTCCAACAGCTCGAGGATCTCCTCGACAACTGGGCCGGCACCCTGGTGGTGATCAGTCACGACAGGTTCTTGATCGAGCGGATCTGTGAGAGCACCTGGGCGCTGTTCGGCGACGGCAAGCTCACCAACCTGCCCGGTGGCATCGAGCAGTATCTGACGAAGCTGGCCAACGGACCCGCCGCGGCGTCGGCCGTCCAGTCGTCGGGACCGGCGAAGGCTGCCGGTGCGGCAGGTGGCGGGCCCGCCAAAGGCTCTGGCGCCGAGCGTGACATGGAAAAGGCCCTGAAGAAGGTCGAACGTCAGGTGCAGCGTCTGGTCAAACAGGAGACCGAGTTGCACAGCAAGCTCGCTGACGCGGCCACCACACCGGATCAGCTCATTGCTCTGGGTACCGAACTTAAATCGGTTGTGGCGCAACGTGAAGCGGCTGAAGAGTCGTGGATGGAACTCGCCGAAGCGATCGGCTGACGAGGGGAATATTCGGTGTCGTTCATCCGTACACAGGTCGGCAACGGTGTCGGCGAGATCATCTTGGATCGTGGCCGGGCCCTCAATGCGCTCGACCAGACCATGGTCGACGACATGTTCGTGGCCCTTTCGGACTGGGTTGACAATCCCGAGGTCGAGACGGTGCTGGTGACCTCGTCGAGTGATCGCGCGTTCTGTGCAGGCGGTGACATCCGGGCCATCCGTGATGCGGTGCTGGCAGGCGATTTCGCCGGCGTGACAAGATATTTCAGTGCAGAGTACGAACTCGATCAGCTGGTTGCGGACTTTCCGAAGCCGTACGTGGCACTGATCGACGGGCCTGCGCTCGGCGGCGGTCTTGGCATCAGCGTGCACGGCGAGGTCCGGGTGGTCAGCGAGAAAGCGATGATTGCGATGCCGGAAACGGCAATCGGATTCATGCCGGATGTCGGCTCGACATATTTTCTGCCGAGGTTGCCGTCAGGTGTCGGCCTGTGGATGGGCTTGACCGGCGCCCGCGTACATGGTGCGGATGCGGTGGCCGTCGGTCTCGCGACCCACTACGTGCCCAGCGCCAAGTTCGGCGAGCTCGCCGATGACATCCGGTCGGGAATGCCACTGGCACAGGCGTTGTCGGGACGGACCGAGAAGGTTTCTTCGACGGACCTGCCGCTGGCGAAGATCGCCGAATACTTCAGTGACGATCCGGTGGCGGCCATCGTCGGCGGCCTGCGGGGTGCGGTCGGTGACGACTGGGCGGCCGAGACGGTCGCTGCGCTCGATGCGGCATCACCGACGAGCCTGGTGGTGACCGCTGCACTGCTCGAACTCGGTGCGCGTTCGACACTCGACGAGTGCCTCGAGCGCGAGCTGCACGCGGCCGAGCAGATCACGCGGACCCCCGACTTCGCCGAAGGCGTTCGGGCGGTGTTGGTGGACAAGGACCGCAATCCCACATTCAGTCCGGCCGCATTGGCCGATGTGGATCTGGAGCTCATCACCCGCATCATCGGGTGATGTGGCGCCGACCGGCTCGATAACCCCTAACCGGGCCGCGATGGACTCCGATCGGACCGAATCGCCTGGCAATGTCGTGATATTTGCCATATCTAAACGAGGTATTGAGGGTGGCAAGGACTTCGGTCCCCGTTCCAGCGGCGCCATTCTCGCTGTGGTGTGAACCAACACCCTGTGGTGTGAACCAACGCCCGGCGCGGCGATCATCGTCCGAAACGATGCTCTCGACTGACGCCGTCTTCGTACCCAAGTAACCCACTTCGTAACATTTTGGCGTCTTCGGGCGCGTTTTTGCCAACGAACCTTGTGAAACCGGTCACGGTAGCGTAGGGGAGCAAATCTGCAGCGCATAGCACGTTTTGGATAGTTGGACAGCCGCAAAAAGTGCTTTGCTAGCCTCACTAGGCCCGGTTTCTGCTGGACATTCTCAGGTTTGTATATCAATCTGTTATCAACCAGTAACGCAGATGCAACGTCTGCAGCACGAGAAGGTTGGTAGTTCATGCGGATTCTTCCCGCATGCGCAATCCGTGGTCTCGCTGCGGTTACCGGGGGCTGATACCGCCACCTGGGGCCGCCTGAGCGGATCTCGCCTGGACCCTGAGCCAAACGGGTCGGTTGCGGCATGCGCCGGGGCGGCAACGTCCCTTGTTTCACAAATCCATCGACAGCGATGACCCCACATCGCCAGGAGTGCCACGGCACCTGGCGAGGTTGTCTGCTGCCTGCCGTCAGTCGGCCGAATCACATCTAGGAATCAGTTACATGTCCGTTTTCTCGAAGTTGCTCCAGGACGCCCGGAGCGGCGCATCACACACGCACGCCCGCTACGTCGGGGGTGCCGCCACACTGGCGATCGCCGCGACGCTGACCGCCGGGGCGTTCATCACGAATGAGCCCGCCGGTGCCGATACGGCCGCGGTCACAAAGTCTGCAACCCACTCGGCTGTTGTCGAGTCGTCGCCCGAGACCGAAGCTCCGGCCCCGGCTCCCGAGACGCCGGTGGAGGTCGAAGCAGCACCCGCACCCGTGGTCGAGGAAGTCGCGCCCGAGCCGGTCGTGGCCCCGCCGCCGCCTGCCCCGGTCTACGAAAACAACCTCGACGGCTGGATTCGTCAGTCACTCGACATCCTGGCCGCGAACAACATCCCGGCGAGCTATGACGGGATCATGCGCAACATCATGCGGGAGTCGACCGGCAATCCGCAGGCCATCAACCTGTACGACTCGAATGCCGCAGCCGGCATCCCGTCCAAGGGCCTGCTCCAGGTGATCGACCCGACCTACGCGGCCTACCACGTCGAAGGCACCTCTTACGACATCTGGGATCCGGTCTCCAACATCGTCGCCGCCTGCAACTATGCCGCGCACAAGTACGGCTCGATGGACAACGTCAACTCCGCTTACTGAGAACCACCGGCGGTCGGCTGACCGTCTGAGCAGTGGACGACCACAAACGCTCCGCCTGTACGAACACGCTCCGCATGCACGTGGAGCAACTTCGAACAGGCGGAGCGTTTGTGGTTCCGCAGTAGCGGGTTCGGTCGTATTCGCCTACCCTCGCACGAAACAGTGGGTCGTTTGACCCACATGAGGCAGGCGGGGGACTGCGTGGCACGGATGTCTGTGGAGGTGCGGCGGGACCTGCTGGTGCGCGCTGCGTTCCGGGTCATCGCCGATCATGGTGTGGAGGCGGCGACCACCCGCCGGATCAGTGCCGAGGCGGGTATGTCGCTGGCCAGCTTCCACTACGCCTTCGATTCCAGGGACGAACTGCTGGCCGAGCTGGTCGCCAGGGGTACATCCGACGAACTGGCATCGATCACCGCACCCCTGGCGCCACCGGAAACGTCCGCGGCCGTCGACTCCGGTGAATGGAAACTCCCGGACGATATCGGCGCGTTGATCAAGGCCGGTCTGATGTCGTATCTGGAGAGTGTGGTCTCCGACCCGGGTCGGGAGGCGGCAATGATCACGCTCGCCCAGTACGCACGCCGCACCGAAGGCCTCGAGCACTTCGCCACCCGCCTGTACACCCGGTACTACGAAATCGCTCAGGTCTCGCTGGAGGCGGCGGCTGCCGCGATGGGTGCCACCTGGACCACCGATCCGGAGTATCTGGCACCGCTGGTGGTGGCGGCGACCGACGGCTTGACGTTGGCCTATCTCAACACCGGCGACCGTGAGGTCGCCGAGCGCATCATCGACGCCACCGTGGCCTCACTACTGGGGCACCTGGCAGATTCGCCTGCGTCATGAGTATCGATCTGGGCGTGCCTGATCTCGATCTGGCCTCGTCGACCATGCGCCCCGATTGGCCATGGGCGGCCGACCCCGAATCATATTGGGGTGCAATCGATACGGCGGTCCGAGACTACGGCGACCCGGATGGCCCGGTCGCGGTGCTGGAGCTGACGGCGCTGCGGCACAACCTGGCTGATCTGCGGTCGCGGGCCGGCGGTGTGCCGATTCGGGTGGCCTCCAAATCGCTGCGGATCAGGTCGGTCATCGAGCAGGTCCTGGCGGCGGACGGATTTTCCGGTGTGCTGGCCTACGATGTGGCAGAAGCGCATTGGCTGGCAACGGCCGGTGACGTCGGTGATGTTCTCGTCGGATATCCCAGTAGCAGTCGGCATGCGATCTCGCGCCTGGCGGCCGATCCGGTCGCCGCGGAGCGGGTCACGCTGCTGGTCGATTCGGTGGCGCAGCTCGACCTCATCGAAGCGGCCCGAACCCGATCGGGTCTGCCCGGGGCCGCCGGCCCACTGCGGATCGCCATCGACCTCGACGCCTCGTACAAAGCACCCTTGATCGGGCACGTCGGCGTTCGCAGGTCTCCGGTCCGGACCGTCACCGAGGCGGTCGACCTGGCCACCGAAGTCGTCAACCGCGCCGGGATGAGGCTTGTCGGCCTGATGTCCTATGAGGCGCAGGTGGCAGGCATCGGCGATGAGATCGCCGGAAAGCGACTGCGTAACAACCTCATCAGCGATCTTCAGCGTCGTTCGATGGAAGAGCTGATCGGCCGCCGATGCCAGGTGGTCGCAGCGGTCAGGCAGATCGCCGACCTCGAGTTCGTGAACGCCGGGGGCACAGGCTCGATCGAAGCCACCGCTGCCGATCCCTCGGTGACGGATATCGCTGCCGGTAGCGGCTTCTTCGGTGGGCATCTCTTCGACACCTATTCGCATTTCAAACCGGCACCGGCGATGGCGTTCGGTCTGGCGGTGGTCCGGATGCCCACCCGCGGCATGGTGACCTGCCTCGGCGGCGGATGGATCGCCTCGGGACCGCCGGGAAGCGATCGGCTTCCGCTGCCCACGTGGCCACCGGGACTGAGCTACCTCGGCCAGGAGGCGGCCGGTGAGGTGCAGACACCGTTACGCGGAAAAGCTGCGCATTCCTTGTCGGTAGGAGATCGGGTGTGGTTGCGGCACACGAAGTCCGGTGAACTCTGTGAACATGTGAACACCATTCTGGTGGTCGACCACGGGGTGGTCGTCGGCGAACTGCCGAGCTATCGCGGCGAAGGGAAAGCGTTTCTGTGAGCGGCCCCCGGGTCTGGCGCAATTGGGGCGGTACGGAATCGGTGATTCCCGAACAGGTTGTCCGGCCTCGCGGCCCGGAGGAGATCGCCGCGGTGATCGCGCAGGCGCGCGCGAGCGGATCGACCGTCAAACCGGTCGGGTCGGGTCACAGCTTCAGCGCGGTCGCGGTGGCACCGGGGATTCAGCTGGACATGTCGGCGATGCGTGGCCTGGTCGACGTGGACACCGATGCGATGCAGGTGTCGCTGCGGGCCGGGACAACACTGCAGCAGATCCCGGCTCTGCTTGCGCCGCACGGGTTGGCCATGCCCAATCTCGGAGATGTCGATGCCCAGACGATCTCTGGGGCCACCTCCACCGGAACGCACGGAACCGGACTGGAATTCGGCGGGATCAGCACCCAGATCGTCGGGCTGACGCTGGTGACCGGCACCGGCGACGTGCGCACGGTGGGCTCCGATGATCCCCGACTTCTTCAGGCGGCAGCACTGGGCCTCGGTGCGCTGGGGGTGATCACCGAGATCACACTGCAGTGCGTTCCGGCGTTTGCATTGCGGGCGACCGAACGGCCCGAGTCGGTGGACAAGGTCATCGACTCGTTCCTCGACAACGTCGAAACATATGACCACCACGAGTTCTTCTGGTTTCCGCACACCGGATTCGCGCTGACCAAGACCAACACCAGGGTACCGATCGACACCCCGCGGTCAGGTCCGGGAAAGCTGCGGCGTCACATCGACGACGACCTGGTCAGCAATCAACTGTTCCGGGGCATGTGTGCGCTCGGCGCCAGGTACCCGGCGGTGGTGCCGAAACTCAACTCACTGGCGGGCAACGTCCTGTCGTCGCGTACATACACCGACATCTCGACAAAGGTGTTCGTCTCAGCGCGTACCGTCCGGTTCCGGGAGATGGAATATGCGATACCGCTCGAGCGGGTTCCGCAGGCACTGTGCGAGATTCGCCGGCTGATCGACGCCCGCCGCTATCGGGTCAGCTTCCCGCTCGAGGTCCGCGCGGCAGCCGCAGACGATCTGATGCTGTCCACCGCGTCCGGGCGAAAGAGCGGCTACATTGCCGTCCACCGCTATCACGGTGACCCGCAGGACGAATACTTCGACGACGTCGAACAGATCATGGTCGCCCATGGCGGTCGGCCGCATTGGGGAAAGATGCACACGCAGAGCAGTGCATATCTCCGCTCGGTGTATCCGAGATTTGATGAGTTCCGGTCGGTACGAAGAGAACTCGACCCAGATGGAGTCTTTGTGAATCCGTATCTGGAGTCGGTACTCGACGGGTGATCAACAGCGAATAGGGGTGGATGTATGAACGGTGTTGGACCACGACTGTCGAGGCGTCAGATGCTCGGCACCATGGCCGCGGGCACGGTGGTCGCGGGGGCGAGCGGTTCGTTCGGCGCAAGTATGGCCGGAGCCGATCCGGCAGGCGGATATCTGGTCGGGGCCGGTCGCGCCGACATGACCGGTGCCGTTGCCGGGCAAGGGATGATGGGCTATTCGCAACCGGCGCAGGTCGCCGAAGGCCTGCACATGCGGTACTGGGCGCGGGCCTACATCATCGTCGACAACGCGACGGGTAACCGGATCGTTTTTGTCACCGCGGATTCGGCGTGCCTGTTCGAATCGATCCACTTCGGTGTATTGGCGAAGCTGAAGTCGCGGTTCGGTTCGCTCTACACCGAGACGAACGTCAACCTCAATGCCACACACAACCACAACTCGTGTGGCGGCACGGCGTGGGACTATGCCTACTCTCTCGCGGCTTTCGGATTCAAGAAGAACTCGTACCAGGCCGAGGTCGACGGTATCTACGATTCGATCTGCCGAGCCCACGATTCGTTGGCACCGGGGACGATCCGGCTCGGTCGCGGTGAACTCCACAACGCCAGCGCGCAGCGGTCCAGACCTGCCTTCGACCTGAACCCCGACCCCGACAAACGGGTGTTCCCGGAGGGGATCGATCCGGCGGTCACCGTGCTGCGTCTGGCCCAGGGCGGCAACGATATCGGTGTCATCACGTGGTTCTCCACCCATGGCACATCGATGGCCGATCACAACAAGTTGATCACCGTCGACAACAAGGGTTACGCCAGCCATCGGTGGGAGTCGGACGATCCTGGTGTGGTGGCAGCATTTCCCCAGACCAACGCCGGGGACATGACGCCCAACCTGAATCTGGTGCCGTTTTCGCCGTCGGGACCGACCAAGGACAATCGGGCCAACTGCGCGATCATCGGCGAACGTCAGTATCAAGCCGGACGGCAGGCGCACGCGGGCGCCTCCGGAATGACCAGGACCGGTGTTGATTCGGTGATCCAGTACGTCGACTTCTCCGATGTCGCCATCGACGGTTCGTACACACCGGACGGCAGGTCCGCCCGGACCTCGCCTGCGATGATGGGTGCCGGAGCGGTGGCCACCAGCACCGAGGACAACTACGAGCAACCGCTGCCGTTCTTCTTCGAGGGGCAGGTCAATCCGCTGGTCGCGGCAGTCGGTGGCCTCGATGCCCCGATCTCGCCGTGGATTCGGGATGTTCAGGCGCCCAAGCTGATCGCTGCACCCCTGGGGTTACTCCCGCCCGCGCCGTGGATTCCGCAGGTGATGCCGATCCAGATCATGCGCATCGGTGATCTGGTGCTGGCCGCAGCGCCCGCCGAGTTCACGATCGTCTCGGGGCTGCGAGTCCGGCAGATCGTTGCCGGTGCGCTGCGGGTCTCGATCGACAATGTTCTGCTGCAGGGCTATGCCAATGGATACAGCCAATACGTGACAACACCCGAAGAGTATGTGGCGCAACAGTATGAGGGTGGTGAAACGCAGTTCGGCCGGTGGACGTTGCCGGCATACATGCAGAGTTTCGACAAGCTGGCCGGTGCGCTTGCCGCCGGCAGGCGACTGCCGGATGGTCCGGCGCCGCTGAACAAGTCGGGATTCCAGCCAGACCTGGTACCGACGCCCCCACCGGATGTACCAATCGCAGGCCGCAGATACGGGGACGTGCTCACAGCGCCGAAGTCGGGATACCGTGCGGGTGAGACGGTCTCGGTCGAGTTTGTCGGGGCGCACCCGAACAACAACCTGCGCCGCACCGACACCTATCTGGCGGTGGAAGAGTGGGTCGACGGGCAGTGGCAACGAACACTCGACGACAACGCGTGGTCGACGGAATTACATTGGTCGCGGCCACCGGGAAGTCTGGATGCCTCGGTGATCACCATCTTGTGGAACACCGATGGGGGAACGTCGGGTCGGTACCGGATCCGGTACTACGGCGATCATCGCACCGGCGCCGGAAAGATCCACGGCTTCACGGGTACATCCACCGCGTTCGACGTAGGTGTCTGAGTCGCAACGTCTTTTCCGGGTCGGCAACTCTATGGTTCGACGGTGAACCATCCCGAGACCGCGGCGGTGGGCAGGGGGGCCGACGTCGACGGTTCGGGTTCGGGGTCATCGAGTGGGGCAAGGGGATTGCCGAACACCGCGGTGACGGTGGGACAGGAGAACGCGCCGGCGACACCCGCACTCGACAGCGCGGTGAGGTCCATGGAGCAGTTGTCACCCTGGTAGGTGGTGCCGTCGATCGCCACCGCCACCTTGGCGACGACCTTGGTCCGCTGGATGAGGTCACCGACGAGCATGTCGATGGTCACGCCGTCCGAACCGGGACCTTTGAAGAGGAACAGCAGACTGTCGATGGGGACAGCCGGATCGGCGTTGCCCCATCGGGGATAGCTGTAGCAACGGGCGCTTTGCCCCGGCACGGTCAGTGACACCGTGGCCGAGCCCGAATCGAAGGCAAAGCCCTCCAGCGTGTGATCGACAGGTCCGCTTGGCGACGTCTCCTGACACCGAGCAGGCGCCACTTCGGCGTCAGCAGGTGACGACGCGATCATCGAAGTGGTCGATGACGACGTCGCGGTGGCGTCGGAGGGTTTGGACCCGTCGCTGCAGCCGGTCAGGATCGCCGCGCCGGTGACAACGCAGGCGGCCAGGACAGAAGCCGACCGTCGCATCAGTCTGCCGCCGCCACCAACGGTTCCAGGGTGAGGTCGGCGTGCTCTTTCTCGATGTACTGCAGACGCCACTTGTCGCTGACCAGAGCGAGTAGGGCGCCGTCGCTACGGGTGAAGACCTCGAGGCCGCGCTGGCGGTTCAGTTCGTCGACGCTGGCCTCGTCGGTGCGGCGGGCCAACGTATACGGCAGTGGCTCGAAGCGTGCCTCGATACCGAACTCGGTCTTCATCCGGGCAGCGACGACCTCGAACTGCATGGGTCCGACGGCCGCGAGTACCGGAGCCGCGTCGCCGCGAATCTCGTTACGCAGCACCTGGACCACACCTTCGGAATCGAGCTGGTCGATCGCCTTGCGGAACTGCTTGTACTTGCCTGCCGACTCGGCCCGGCAGATCGAGAAGTGTTCCGGAGCAAACGACGGGATCGGCGGGTACTGCACCTTGGCGTCGGTGTACAGGGTGTCGCCGGGTGCCAGCGCCATGGCGTTGACCAATCCGACCACATCGCCCGGGTATGCGGTGTCGACCGTCGAGCGGTCGCGGCCGAACACGGCCTGGGCGTACTTGGTGGCAAAGGGTTTACCGGTCTGCGCGTGGGTGACAACCATCCCGCGTTCGAACACGCCGGACACGATTCGCATGTAGGCCAGGCGATCTCGGTGCGACGAGTCCATGCCGGCCTGCACCTTGAAGACAACGGCGCTGAACGGATCGGTGACCTCGCGGACGGTGCCGTCGATCGCGGCCCGGCCCTCGGGTGGGGGAGCGAGCTCGACCAAGGTCTGAAGTAGCTGCCGCACACCGAAGTTGAGCATCGCGGAGGAAAAGATCATCGGTGAGGTCTGTCCGGCCAGGAACAGTTCCTGGTCGTGGTCCTGACCCATCGCGGTGAGCAGTTCGCTCTCCTCGACGGCGGCGGTCCAATCGTCGCCCTCTTTGGCCAACGCGGCGTCGGCATCCAGATGCTCCTCGGGGGCGATGGTGGCGCCGCCTGCGGTCCGGGTGAAACGGATGTACTCGCCGGTGCGCCGGTCGAGCAGGCCACGGAAATCTCCGGCGATACCCACCGGGAAATACAGCGGTGTGGGAGTCAGGCCGATGCGCTCGGTGATCTCGTCGATGAGTTCGAGTGGCGTCTGGCCCGGACGGTCCCACTTGTTGATGATCGTGATGATGGGGATGCCACGGTGGCGACAGACCTGGAACAGTTTGAGGGTCTGCGGCTCGAGGCCCTTGGCGGCGTCGATCAACATGACCGCGGCGTCGACGGCGGTCAGTACGCGGTAGGTGTCCTCGGAGAAGTCGGCGTGACCGGGGGTGTCGACCAGGTTGATGACGTTGACCTCGTCGACGTCGGCACCTTCGAGGCGATAGTTGAACTGCAATGCAGTCGAACTGACCGAGATGCCGCGCTGTTTTTCCATCTCCATCCAGTCGGAGACCGTGGAACGGCGGCCGGCCTTGCCGTGGACAGCACCGGCCTCGCTGATCATCCGGGCATGCAGCGCCAACGCCTCGGTCATCGTCGACTTACCGGCGTCGGGGTGGGAGATGATGGCGAAAGTGCGGCGACGCGCCACCTCGCGGGCCACTGCGGCCCGACTGGGTGCAGAACCGGTACCGGACGACGTGCTGACTTCAGAACTCACGAGGAAAGGCTACAGACCTCGCCCTATGCAGGACCAATCGCCACATCCGGCAAACCCCTCGTCGACCGTGCTGAAACGCGCCGCGGTCGACGAGGCGTTCGCGGTTATTCGAAGGGGACGGGCGGGAGTTTGACCACCTGGGCGGCGTAGCTCAGGCCGGCGCCGTAACCGAGGAGCAGTGCGGTGTCGCCGGGCTTGGCCTTGCCGGTGGACAGCAGATCTTCCATCGCCAGCGGGATCGAGGCTGCCGAGGTGTTGCCGGTGTGCTCGATGTCGTTGGCGACCACAGCGCCCTCGCGCAGCTTGAGGCCGCGGGCGAGCAGGTCGTTGATCCGGGAGTTGGCCTGGTGCGGGACGAACACGTCGAGATCCTGCGCGTCGATCTTGGCGGCCTCGAGGGCGCGCTGGGCGACCTTGCCCATTTCGAACGCGGCCCAGCGGAAGACGCTGGTGCCCTCCATGCGCAGGTACGGACGCTGCACGCGGTCGCCTTCGAGGAAGGTCAGCCAGTCGATGTCCTGACGGATGGCGTCGTACTGCGAACCGTCGCTACCCCAGATCACCGGGCCGACGCCCTGTTCTTTGGTGGCACCGAGGACAACGGCACCGGCGCCATCGCCGAAGATGAAGCAGTTGCCGCGGTCGGTCATGTCGAGAGCGACCGAGAGTTGCTCCGAGCCGATGACGAGAACGCTCGTGGCACTACCGGCACGGATCATGTCGGCGCCGATGCCCATGGCGTACCCGAAGCCGGCACAGCCGACGGTCACGTCGAAGGCCGGGACGCCGTTGGCGCCCAGAGCGGTGGCGACGGCAGTGGCCGCGCCCGGGGTCAGCAGCAGGTGGGTGTTGGTCGCAACGATCACGGCGTCGATGTCGGACCCGCTGAGCAGTGCGTTGGCGATGGCCTTGCGACCGGAGTCGATGGCCATCGTGGTCGCGGATTCGCCGGGAGCGCAGAAACGTCGGGTCTTGATGCCGGTGCGGGTGTAGATCCACTCATCGCTGGAATCGATGTGTTCGCAGATCTCCTCGTTGGTGACCACACGATCAGGTCGATAGGCGCCGATACCGAGAATCCCGACGTTGTTGATTCCGGTCTGGTCAGCGATGACTGGCATACGTTTCCTTCTTTTCGTTGCGGGCCCGATCTGTGTCTCGGCCGGCGCATGCTGCTTGTAACAGGCTAGATCAGGTTCATGTCGATGATCGAGGCCGCCTCACCACGCGTGGACGCGGTTCTGTGCGTCTTCCAGGCTGTACTCAATCAGCAACTCGATCGCGTCGGCGGCATTTTCCAGCAGGAGGGGCACTTCGGCGCGTTCTGTGGTGGAGAACGGTTTGAGAACAAAGTCGGCGGGATCCTGCCGGCCCGGTGGGCGACCGACGCCCAGACGTACCCGCAGGTAATCTTTGGTTCCCAGGACCTGCGAGATCGATCGCAAGCCGTTGTGGCCACCCTCGCCACCGCCACGTTTGAGGCGGACCGCACCGAAGTCGATGTCGAGTTCGTCGTGCACCACGATCAGTGATTGTGGTGGGGCCGAATAGAAGGCTGCCAGCGGTCCGACCTGACGCCCGGATTCGTTCATGAAGCAGGTGGGTTTGGCCAGCACCACTTGTTGCCCGGCCAGCCGGCCCACAGCCACGGCGGCACCGGACTTCTTGTGGACCTTGAACTTCTCGCCGAGCTTGCCTGCCAGATGGTCGATGGCCATGGCGCCCACATTGTGGCGCGTCTTCTCATAGCGGCTGCCGGGATTGCCCAGACCGACAATCACGATGGGATCTGTCACCGGCTCATTCTGTCATCCGGTGTCAGAAGGACCTCGGCGGTCCGGCGTGCGAGCTCGCAGGCATCGCTCTGGGCCCCGGCGGTGCGAGAGACGATGCTGCCCTCATGGAGCAGTGTCAGTTGGCCGGCGAGGACGGCTGGCTCGGCGTATCCGCCTGCAGTGCAGGTGTATTCGAACAGATCGCGCACCCACGTCTTCTCCTCGACGATCACCGCGACGCCGGGATGTTCGGTGCCGCCGAGTTCCGCGTAGGCGTTGATGAAACCGCAGCCGCGGACCCAGGTGCCCATCCACTGGTCGGTGGCGTCGAACACCGCGAGCGCCTGGTCGCGACCGGGAGACTGTTCGGCGATGACATCGAGCACCAGGGACCGCCAGTGCAGGCTCCGGCGACGCAGGTACGCGACGATCAGCCCGTCCTTGGACCCGAACCGGTCGTAGATCGTCTTCTTGGTGGTGCCGGCGGCCTCCGCGATCGATTCGACCCCCACCGCGTGGATTCCGCGGCTGTAGAACAGGGTCCCGGCGGCGGTCAGGATCCGGTCGGCGGCCGGTGTCATCGGCGCCTCGGTCGGCAGTTGCAGTGCGGCAAGGGTGGTCATCGGGTTCCTCCGAACCGAGCGGGACGAGATGTGGCTCACATATCCACTGCAAGTATACCGACCGGTGTGTTTACCTGCCCGCATGGTCAAAGCATCCATCCTGCTCGTGCTCATGTGGAGTTCTGGATATCTCGGCGCTGAACTCGGTGCCAGGTACTCGTCGTGGCATATGTTGCTCGCCTGCCGTTTCGTACTCGCCGCGGTGCTGCTGATCGGGTTCTGCGTCGTTCGGGACTTACGGAGACGAAGCGGAGCGGAGCTCGACCCGTGGCGGGTGACTCGAAGGGGAGTGGCCCGGCAGGTGGCGCTGGGTGTGGTGATGCAGGGGATGTATCTCAGCGCGATCGGTGCTGCCGTCCAGGCCGGGCTCAGCGCCGGGATCACCGCCCTGATCTGTTCGCTGCAACCTCTGGTGGTCGCGGGCTGTGCCTTCCCGGTTCTCGGGGTGCGGATCGGGCGGCGGGATTGGTTCGGTCTTGTGGTCGGCATCGTCGGCGTCGGTCTGGTTGTCGGCGGAAAGCTGAACACCGGCGGAGCGCCGTGGTGGGCATTCCTGCTCTGTGTTCTCGGGATGTTGGCGCTGACCGGTGGCACGCTGGTGCAACGAGTGTTGAACGCGCCTGAGCCGATGGCGGTGGCACTGGCCGTTCAGTGCACGGTTGGCGCGGTTTTGTTCTGGTCGGTGAATGTGGTTGTGGGCGACGTGATTCCGCCGGTCACCATAGAGTTCGCCGGGTCGGTGGTCTGGGTTGTCGCATTGTCGACGTTCGGCGGTTGGGGCGCCTACCTGTGGGTCACCCGCGAGGCCGGCCCGGTGCTCTCGAGCACCCTGCTGTTGCTGGTTCCGCCCGCGACGATGTTGATCGCCTGGCCGATGTTCGGTGATGCGCTCGGGCAATGGGAGATCGTCGGAGTGGTGGTCAGCGTGGTCGGGGTGGCGATCAAACTGCTCGGCACATCGGGCAAGAAGGCATCAGGCCAGAAGCGGGCAGGAGAAAAAACTCCGGCCCGCAACACCGAAGTGTGCGGGCCGGAGAAGTTGCAGAGCGCGCCGGAGCTGTCGCAGACCGGGCGGCGGGAGTGATCCCTACTCGGCGGCGGGAGCTACCTCGGCGGCTGCTTCAGCGGCATCCTCGGCGTCCGTCGTGGTGTCGGCGGTCTGTGCCTCGTTGACGGCAACGATCAGCGTCTCGGGATCGGAGACCAGGGTGACACCCTCGGGCAGCTCGATGTCGGCGGCGGTGATGGTGCTGCCGGCGCCCAGGCCCTCGACCGAGATGACGAGGTGCTCGGGGATCGACAGTGCGTCGGCCTCGATCTCGATGCTGCTGGCGTCGTTGGTGACGAGGCTGCCGGGGATGGCGTCGCCCTCGACGAGGATCGCGACCTCGACGGTGACCTTCTCGCCCTTGCGGATGACGACGAAGTCGGTGTGCTCGATGTAGTTACGGATCGGGTGAACGTCGACCTGCTTGGGCAGAGCCAGCTGCAGCTCGCCCTCGATGTCGAGTTCGATGATGGCGTTGAGGCCGTTGTTACGCAGGATGGCTGCGAAGTCGCGGGCCGGGACGGTCAGGTGCTTGGGGTCGGTGCCGTGGCCGTACAGGACGGCGGGGACGTTACCGGCGCGACGTGCGCGGCGAGCGGCGCCCTTGCCCTTTTCGGTGCGAAGGGTGACGGCGAGCTTGCTGGCGGTATTGGCGGTTGCCATGAGATGACTCCTCGATCGGGTGCTGGATTCGGGCCCGACAAGAAATCGATGACAGCCACAGTGCACCCTGGAGGGAGAACCACGCCGCGCCGATTACGGTGACCATGGATCACCCTCGCCGAGACAACGGCGCAAACTATACCGGTAGCTCCCCCCAAATCCCACTTCGCCTCATCTACCTGCGGTTTCCCCGGCGCTCTCACGGCTGTTGGCGTAGTCTCGGGCGGCATGACGGGGAACACAGAATCAGAGATCACGCAGGCGGGGAGCGTTCCGGTGGCAACCACACCGTCGGACACGGCCCGGAGGTTTCTCGACGCGCTTGCGCTGGGCGACCACGTGTCGGCGTTGGCGCTGGTCGATCCGGAGATCGAGTACGCGAATGTCGGCTACAGCTTCATGCGCGGCAAGAAGCGACTGGCCAGACTTTTTCAGGTGATGCACAAAACGCGCATGGGATTCAGCGTCAAGTGGGTCAACATCACGGCCAACGGATCGGTTGTGATCACCGAGCGGGTCGACGAAATCGCGTTCGGCAGACTACGGATGCAGTTCTGGGTCTGTGGCCGATTCGAGGTCGAGAACGGCCTGATCACGGTCTGGCGTGACTACTTCGACCTGGTCGACTTCATCAAGGGGTCGGTGCGCGGACTGGTGGCGATCGCGTTTCCGCGGATCCAGAAGCCGCTGCCGAAGCCGACGGAAACCTAGGCTGCACAGACAAAAGCACACCGTCCGGTCAAAGGCACACGTTGCAACGTGTGCCTTTGACCGGACGGTGTGCTTTTTGTTGCGACTAGAGGATCTCGTCGACGGATTCGACCGGACGGGTCAGCCGGGTGCCCTTGTCGGTCACCACGAACGGCCGCTCGATCAGGATCGGATTGGCGGCCATCGCATCGAGAAGCTGATCGTCGGTGGCCCCGGCGAGGTCGAGTTCCTTGTACAGCGACTCGCGCTTGCGCACCGCTGCGGAGACCTCGATACCGGCGTCGGAGATCATCTTCTCGAGTTCGGCCCGCGTCGGCGGCTCCTCGAGGTACTTCACGATGGTTGGTTCAACCCCGGCATCACGCAAGTGCTGCAACGTCTTTCGTGACGTCGAACATTTGGGATTGTGATAGATCGTAGCCGCCATCGCGTCTGTACTCCTATGCGCTTCCGTTGAAAAGACTTGTCACCGATCCGTTTTCGAAGACCTCGCGGATTGTACGGCCGAGCAGCGGTGCGATGGAGAGCACGGTGAGGTTGTCGAACCGCTTCTCCGGTCCGATCGGGAGGGTATCGGTGGCGATGACCTCGCGGGCGCCACAGTTGGCCAGCCGCTCGGCTGCCGGATCTGAGAAGACGCCATGGGTGGTGGCGATGACTACGTCGCCCGCACCGGCATCCCGCAGGACCTGCACCGCGCCTGCGATGGTGCCGCCGGTGTCGATCATGTCGTCGATCAGCACGCAGGTGCGGCCGGCGACGTCACCGACAACCCGGTTCGACTTCACCTGGTTCGGCACCAGCGGATCGCGGGTCTTGTGGATGAACGCCAACGGTGCGCCGTCAAATGAGTCGGCCCACTTCTCTGCAACACGCACGCGGCCGGAGTCCGGCGAGACGATGGTGATGTTGGCGGTGCCGTACTTGCCCTTGACGTACTCGGACAGCTGGCCCTGGGCGTGCATATGGTCGACGGGTCCGTCGAAGAAGCCCTGGATCTGATCGGTGTGCAGGTCGACGGTGATGATGCGGTCGGCGCCTGCGGTCTTGAGGAGGTCGGCCACCAGGCGGGCGGAGATGGGCTCGCGTCCGCGGTGCTTCTTGTCCTGGCGGGCGTAGGGGTAGAACGGCAGGATCGCCGTGATGCGCTTGGCCGAGCCGCGCTTGAGCGCGTCGATCATGATCAGCTGTTCCATCAGGTGCTGGTTCAGCGGGAACGGGCAGCTCTGCAGGACGAATGCGTCGGAGCCACGCACCGACTCCTCGAAGCGCACGAAGATCTCACCGTTGGCGAAGTCGCGGGCGGTTTGGGGGGTCACCTCGATGTCGAGCTCTTTTGCGACCGCTTCGGCCAGCTCGGGATGTGCACGACCAGAGAACAGCATGAGGTTCTTCTGATTGTGGGTGGTGGTCCAGGTCACAGCGGGTCACTTTCTTGTTGCACGTTCTCGGTGTCGGAGAGTGCATCGGCAGCAGCTTGTGCCGATGGCGTTCCAGGCCGCTTGGCCTGCACCCAACCGTCGATATTTCTCTGTTTCCCACCAGAGACCGCGAGGGCTCCGGGGGGCACATCCTGCGTCAAGACGGTACCTGCTCCGGTGTAGACGCCATCACCGACATTGAGGGGTGCAACAAACATGGTGTCCGAACCGGTTCGGCAATGTGCCCCAATTGTGGTATGGCTCTTGTTCACGCCGTCGTAGTTCACGAAAACGCTCGAGGCGCCGATGTTGGTGCCCTCGCCGATGGTGGCGTCGCCGACGTACGTCAGATGCGGCACCTTGGCGCCCTTGCCGATGTTCGCGTTCTTCGTTTCGACGAACGTCCCGATCTTGCCCGCCTCACCGAGAACTGAGCCCGGACGCAAGTACGCGAAAGGCCCGACCTGCGTGTTTGCGCCGATGATTGATTCCGATCCGTGGGTCCGGATGATCGATGCGCCTGCGCCGACGGTGACGTCGGACAGGGTGGTGTCGGGGCCGATCTCGGCGCCGGTGGCAACACTGGTCCGCCCCAACAGCTGGGTCCCGGGCGCGATGGTGACGTCGGGGCCGATCGTGACGTCGACATCAACCCAGGTGGTGGCCGGATCGATGATCGTGACACCGCCGAGCATGTGGCCCGCCAGGATTCGCCGGTTCAGCTCGGCTCCAAGGGTGGCCAACTGCAGTCGGTCGTTGCAGCCGGCAACGAGGGAGGCGTCGTCGATGTGCTTGGCGCGCACCACTTCTGAATGCCGGTTGGCGATCTCTATGACGTCGGTCAGGTACAGCTCGTGCTGCGCGTTGTCGGGGGACAGTTCTGCCAGTGCGCTCCGCAATGTGGTGGCGTCGAAGGCGTAGACGCCGGAGTTGACCTCGGTGATGCGGCGCTGCTCCGGCGTCGCGTCCTTCTGCTCGACGATCGCCGTGACGGCTCCGTCCTGGGTACGCAGAACGCGCCCATATCCGGTCGGATCGGGCGCGGTTGACGTGAGAACTGTCACTGACGCGGCGGGGGCGCTGGTGTGGTCTGCGATGAGATCACTCAGCGTCGGGCCGTCGAGAAGTGGGACGTCGGCGGCGGTGACGAGAACGGTGCCGTCGAAGTCGTCGGGCAGTGCCGCCAGCCCGGCCCGGACGGCGTCGCCGGTGCCGTTCTGCTGCTCCTGAACCGCGGTGTGGACGTCGCGGCCGAGGGTGGCGGCGATGTCATCGCAGGCGCTGCTGACCTTCTCGCGATCGTGACCGACCACGACAACCAGGTGATCAGGCGCGATGCCGGCTGCGGCGTGCAGAGCATGGGACAGCAGCGAGCGCCCACCGATCGCGTGTAGGACCTTCGGGGTGGCCGACTTCATGCGGGTGCCTGCGCCCGCGGCGAGGATCAGGACGGCGGTTGGCCCGGGGGCCGAGCGCGCGGATTCAGGTGCCACGGACATAGGACTCCCTTGGCGGTTGGAGGCGGGGAACGGCCCGATCCTACGCACCTTTCGGGGGCACTTGATACAACTGGTGGACCATCGGCAGGCCGCTCGGACCGTTGTTGACCGGTCACCTGGCGATCGTCATCCGTAGTTCTTCGACAAGGGAGTTGTTGTGAGCGAGCAGAGAACAGCGATCGTCACCGGCGCGGCACGTGGGATCGGGGCGGCGGTTGCGAAACGCCTGTCGGCGGACGGATATGCCGTGGCGGTCCTGGATCTCGACGAGACGAGTTGCGGCGACACCGTCAAGGCGATCACCGACGCAGGCGGCAAAGCGATCGCCGTCGGCGCCAATGTCGCCGACGAGGCTGCCGTCGCCGCGGCCGTCGAGAAGGTGGCCGCCGAGTTGGGCGCCCCGACCATCCTCGTCAACAACGCCGGTATCACCCGCGACAACATGTTGTTCAAAATGTCGGTCGACGACTGGGATTCGGTCATGAACGTCCACCTGCGTGGTGCGTTCCTGATGTCGCGGGCTGTGCAGCAGCACATGGTCGCGGCCAAGTTCGGCCGGATCGTCAACCTGTCGAGTGTGTCGGCGCTCGGTAACCGTGGTCAGGCGAACTACTCCGCGGCCAAGGCCGGGATGCAGGGATTCACCAAGACCCTTTCGATCGAGCTCGGCAAGTTCGGTGTGACGGCCAACGCCATCGGACCGGGTTTCATCGAGACCGAGATGACCGCCGCGACCGCCGAACGCGTCGGTGTTCCATTCGAGGATTACAAGGCCGCAGCGGCATCCCAGATCCCGGTTGCCCGGGTCGGCCAACCCGAGGACATCGCACACACCGTGTCATTCCTGGCCAGCGAGGGTGCCGGATTTGTCACCGGCCAGGTCATCTACGTCGCAGGCGGTCCCCGCGACTGATCGACCGCCAGACGCTCCACCTCTACGAAGACGCTCCACAAATATGTGGAGCGTCTTCGTAAACCCGGAGCGTCTGCGAGGTGGTTGTCGGGCACCGCGAGCCGGTTGTGGGTTCCGGTGAGTCTCATGGCACAATCGTGAGCGCAATCCGCCATGGTGTAATCGGCAACACTCCTGATTTTGGTTCAGGTATTCCAGGTTCGAGTCCTGGTGGCGGAGCAACGTATTGACCGGGTGACTACCGCGCGCGGAACAGTGGGTAGGCCTCGATCGAGGCGATCGTTCCGGTTGGTCCCACCGCCCAGTGTTCGAGTTTCCAGCCCTCGGACTCGATTGCTGTGATCAGCTCGGCCCACTTCTTCGCGTTCCCGCCGAGTTCTGGCGTGAAGATCACTTCGTTGTTGTGCCGTGCTTCGCGTGCAGCGGTACGAATCTTGTCGTTCTTGTTCTGCCCAAATGCCATCGCACGAATCTATCCGTCCGGTCGGCGAGGCAGGCCCGACCGCGCCGGGATCTAACTGATTTGAAACGGGTCCGCATATAGTTGGACTCGATGTCCATTTTTGTGAGGGGAAGGCGACGATGACAGTCGATCGCCCGACCACCAAGGCAGATCAGGTCCAACGGGTACCGCGAGCGCGGATGACCGGTCCACAGCGGCGTCATCAGCTGATTGAGGTCGCCAGGGGACTGTTCGCCGAACGGGGCTTCGAGGCAACCGCTGTCGAGGAGATCGCACAGCGCGCAGGTGTCTCCAAACCTGTTGTGTATGAACACTTCGGTGGCAAAGAGGGTCTGTATGCGGTGATCGTCGACCGCGAGATGGAAACCCTGCTCGAGATGATCACGTCGTCGCTCAGCAAAAACCGGTCGCGGTACCGCGTGCAACAGGTGGCGCTGGCGTTGCTGACCTATATGGAAGACCGCACCGACGGCTTTCAAATCTTGATGCGCGGTTCGTCGACGGCAGGCGACTCCGGCAAGTATTCGAGTCTGCTGAACGACGCCATCAGCCAGGTCGAGCACATTCTCGGTGAGGATTTCGAACGAGGTGGCCGTGATCCGGCGCTGGCGCCCCTGTATGCGCAGGCGCTGGTCGGGATGGTCACGTCCACTGCTCAGTGGTGGCTCGGTGTGCGGGAGCCCTCCAAGGAAGTCGTTGCCGCGCATCTGGTCAATCTGTGCTGGAACGGCCTGGTCAATCTGGAGGCCGAGCCACACCTGGTCACACCGAACGACCCGCCCTCGACGTGACCGTTGTCGCCTCAGGCCAGCTGTAGGCTCCGCTTGCTCAGGCCCATCCAGAAACCGTCGACCACCTGATCGCCTTTCTGTTCCGGGTTGTCACTGGCACCGAGCGCAACAAACAGCGGTGACCAGTGCTCGACCGTCGGATGCGCATACGGCATACCGGGTGCCAGCTCGCGGAATCGAACCAGTGACTCCACATCGCCGGCGGCAAAACGTTCGCCGGCCCAGGCGTCGAACTCTTTGGACCACGTCGGCGCGATGGCCTCGGGTCGCATGTCGCGCAGGAACGGCAGACCGTGGGTGGTGAAACCGGAACCGATGATCAGCACGCCCTCATCGCGCAGCGGCTTGAGCCGCCGTCCGAGGTCGAGGAGCTGTTGCGGATCGAGGGTCGGCAGGGAGATCTGTAAGACCGGGATCTGTGCTTCCGGGTACATCACGGTCAGCGGGACATAGGCACCGTGATCGAGACGTCGACCCCGATCGTGGCGTACGGCCTGCTTGTCGGGCATCAACGCCTCGATTCGGGCGGCGAGGTCGACGGCACCCGGGGCGTCGTAGCGCACGCGGTAGTAATGCTCGGGGAAGCCGCCGAAGTCGTAGGTCAGCGGCACAGTGGAATCGGTGGCGCCGATGGTCAGTGGCGCCGACTCCCAGTGGGCGGACACCATCAAGATCGCGGTGGGCGTGGGCAGGTCCGCCGACCACTGCTCGAGCTCCCCGACCCAGCGGGCATCGTCCACCAGTGGGGGAGCGCCATGGCTCAGAAACAGGGAAGGCATGCGGGTCACGGACATGATACTACCAACCGGACCTCGGTCCGTTTTGTTCCTGGGCGGACTCGTCGCAGCTCAGGCGGGTGGCTGGTCCGAATCTACGACGTCGTATTGCATCACGATGCAGTCCACCCACGAGCCGTGTTTGAAGCCGATCCGCATCAGGCGTCCGACTTCGTAGAACCCGGCTTTGGCGTGCAGTGGTACCGAACCCGAACCGGGGATGTCCGCGATCACCGACACGATCCGATGGGCCGGTGAGTCTTTCACCGCGTCGAGAAGTCCGGTCAGCAATGTTGCCCCGTAGCCCTGGCCGGTATATGCCGGGCTCAGGTAGATGGTGTTCTCGACGGTCCACGCGTATGCCTGCTTGGGCCGGTAGTGGGCCACGTAGGCGAACCCGACCACCACGCTGTTCTCGTCCTCGGCCACCAGAAAGGGAAAGCGCTCGGAGATCAGGTTGGCGCGCTTGATCTTCCACTCGGCAGCGGTCGGTGCGACGTAGTCGAAGGTGACGACCGTGTGGTCGACGTAGTGCTTGTAGATGGCGGCGACATCTACGCAGTCGGGCGCGGTGGCCGGCCGCAGGGTGATGGTCACAGCGGGTACCTCGTGTCGGTTGCGAACTCCGCGAGTTCCCACAGCAATCCCGCCGTGCGGGTGTCGCAGGCCGCCGTGGATCGACCGACCAGCACCGGGGCGCCGCGCAATCCGAACGGTCCATCCGGCCCGACGTATGACCCTGACGGGATGTCCGGGGTCAGCGCCCGCAGCGTGATCGCGGCGCCTTCGGCCGGTGTGTTGGCCAGGAGCCTGCCCGCGCCGGCGATCACACTGTCGATCGCCCGCAAACCGGTGACACCGAGGATCCCGGTGGTGGCCCATCCCGGGTGTGAGATCGCGGTGCTCGTCAGCGACCCCGACTTGCGCAGGCGGCGGTCGAGCTCGAGTCCCCAGAGCATGTCCGCGAGTTTGGACTGCGCATACGCCGCCGGACGACTCCAGGCCCGCCGCTCGAAATGCGGATCGTCGAGATGGATCTGCCCGGTTTTGTGTGAACTCGAGCCGACGATCACCACCCGGTCGCGGATCTGCGGCAGGAGCAGGTTGGTCAACGCGAACGGGCCGAGAAAGTTTGTGCCGAAAGATGTTTCGAATCCATCGACCGTGAAGCCGTGTTCCCGGGCCATGACGCCTGCGTTGTTGACGAGGATGTCGATGGCACCGAGGCTGTCTGCGCAACGCCGAACCGACGACAGGTCGGCCACATCGAGTTCGATGACCTCGGCATGTGCACCGGCGGTGTCGGCAGCGATCTCGGCGGCACGTTCTTTACCGCGATCGATGTCCCGAACGGCAAGGACCACGTGGGCGCCGACACGCGCCAGACCCCGTGCGGTCTCCCAGCCCAGACCGTTTGTCGCACCGGTGACCACGATTCGCTTGCCGTCCAAGTGCGGTAGTTTGGCTGCCGACCAGCGTGACTTCATGCAGTCACAATAATGGGCCGACGGGGCGCCGGTTCACACGTTCCGATGATCAACAGGTCACACCAACCCGCTCGGGGCCGGGCGCGAACCCGGTTCCTGCGTGGGCATGCGATTGGGCGGCACCGGGTAAGGGGTGCCCAGATTGACGAATCCGGCGGCCACGTTGGGCCCGCACTGTGCCGCCGCCAATTGGACCCGCGGTATCGGGTCCATCAGTTGGGGCTTGGTCGGATCGGGCCTGGCACCGAAGTTGAAGGCCGAGGTCATGTCGCCGGTGACGCTGCGGCGCCACGGCGTCAGGTTGGGAACTTCGACACCGAACCGGGTCTCGAGCAGGCGTAGCTGGGAGGTGTGGTCAAAGGTCTCCGACGCCACCAGGCCACCACGGCTGTACGGCGAGATGACAAGCGCCGGAACGCGATACCCGAGCCCGATCGGGCCGCGGATGCCTTGCGACGAGGAGACCGCATTGATGTCGGGGACGGTGACGTACTCGCCGGGAGTGCCCGGGGGAGCGGTCGGCGGTGTGACGTGGTCGAAGAAGCCGCCGTTCTCGTCGTAGCTGATGATGAGGGCGGTCTTTTCCCAGACCGCGGGGTTGGACGTCAGGATGTCGAGTACCTGCACGATGCCCACTGCACCGAGCGCGGCGGGTAGCGCGGGATGTTCGCACTCGAGCAGGTTGGGGACCACCCACGACACGGCGGGCAGCCTGTTGGCCGCGACGTCGGCGGCGAAGTCTGCGGGGTAGGCCGGCTGGATCCCGCGACGGTTGAGCTCGGAATCGACATCGGCCGCCTGGGTGAAACACCCCATCATGCCGTCGAGCAACACCGACGAGATGGGACCGAAGTCTTTGCTGTTGTAGATCTTCCAGCTGACACCGGCATCGCCGAGGTTCTCCGGCATCGTCCGCCACGAATAGACGAACTTCGGGAGCAGTGTGGGTGTCTCCAGGAGCGGGCCGCCGTGGGTACCGTCCGGATCGATCGACGCGCTCATCCAATAGAGCCTGTTCGGGTCGGTCGGGCCGATCACCGAGGCGTGATAGTTGTCGCAGATGGTGAAGGCGTCTGCCATCTGAAAATGGACCGGGATGTCTTCGCGCAAATAGTGACCCATCAACGCGGGTGCATTTCCCGGGCCCACCGAATTGATGGACATGGGCAGCCAGCCGTCGTTGCGTCCACCGTTCCAGGCCGCGTGCAGGCCCGCCCAGGAATGGTCCGGGTCGTTGATGCACTCGCCGTCCAGGCTCGCGCCGCTGTTGGTGTCGAGTCGGAACGGCATCGTGTAGCCGGTATTTGTCGGTCCGACGCCCGGGGCCCAGCCGCGCTGTTTCCAGGCATCCGACGGGTCGTCGAAGCCGCGGACACCCTGGAGTGTTCCGAAGTAGTGGTCGAACGAACGGTTCTCCTGCATGAAGAAGACAAAGTGTTCGATGTCGCCAAGCGATCCGCTCCCGCCGGGATCGGCCGCGTACGCGCGATCGATGATCGGGTTGGCCCATGATGCGAGGAAGGTGGCGCCGCCGACCGCGGCGACTCGGGCGAAGAACTCGCGCCGGTTCATGCCGGCGAACGGGCTGGTCGACATCGGAATCTCCTTGTGGGGGCCCGCTCACTCTAGGTCTGATCGACCGGTCGCACCCGATGTTCAGTTGAACATCGGGTGCTCGTGGTCATCGCTGGTTCCGCGCACCCGTAAACTGTTCGTGTGACTGGGCCCTCTGCTGCAATTTTCACCGGACAGCTATCTGGTTTGGCCCAGATCGCGGCCTCTGACGCTGCGCTCACGGGGGTGAGCGGGCAACTCGGAACCCCCGAACTCGAACTGGTGGGACCGCCGGCGGCGCGACCATTCCTCGTCTCTGCGCTGGCTGCTGCCGCGTCGAAGCCGCTGTTGGTGGTGACCGCGACCGGACGCGAATCGGACGAACTGACCGCACAGTTGCGCGACATCATCGGCAAGCGGGTGACGCAGTTCCCGTCGTGGGAGACGTTGCCGCACGAGCGGTTGTCGCCGTCGGTGGACACCGTCGGTCAGCGGTTGCGGGTGCTGCACCGGCTGCGTCACCCCGACGAGGAGAGTTTCGGTCCGCCGCTGAAGGTGGTGGTGACGACAGTTCGCTCACTGGTGCAACCGTTGGCGCCCGGATTGGGTGACCTGGACTCCATCACCTTGCGTGAGGGTGCCGAGATCGACTTCGACGGGGTGATCGCGAAGCTGGTCGAGTTGGCTTACACCCGCGTCGACATGGTCGGAAAACGTGGCGAGTTCGCGGTCCGCGGCGGCATCCTCGACGTCTTCCCGACCACCACCGACTACCCGGTTCGCGTGGAGTTCTGGGGCGACGAGATCACCGAGCAGCGGGCCTTCTCGGTGGCCGATCAGCGGAGTCAACCCGAAGTCGACATGAAGCTCGTCCACATCCATCCCTGCCGCGAACTGTTGTTGACCGACGGTGTGCGCGCCAGGGCCGCCGACCTCGCGGTCGACATGGCCGCCGATTCGTCGGTGGTCGAGATGCTGACAAAACTCTCCGAAGGTGTCTCCACCGAGGGGATGGAAGCGCTCATTCCTGCGCTGGTCCCGGGTCAGATGCAACTGCTCACCGAGGTGATGCCGGTGGGTACCCACGTGGTCATCCTCGATCCCGAGAAGGTCCGGACGCGGGCCTCTGATCTCGCTCGGACCGGTGCGGAGTTCCTCGAGGCATCGTGGACCGCAGCCGGTGGCGGCGGACTGGCGCCGATCGACCTCGGTCTGTTGCACCTCGAGGACAGCTCCTACCGCTCGCTGGACGAGGTACACGAACAAACCCTTGCCGCGCAGCGCACTTGGTGGACGTACAGCTCGATCGGCATCGGTACCGAGCTGCCATTGACGCCGGGCCCGGCGCCCCGCGGCGACGAGAAGGAAATCGCCAAGACCTTCGCCGGGCTGCGGGCGCACGTCGCCACCGGCGGCCGGGCAGCAGTGGTCTCGGCCGGTGCCGGTACTGCCGACCGCATCGTCGAACGGCTCGGAGATGCCGAAGTCCCGGTGCGCCATGCTGATTCGGGTGCCACTCCGGAGCCCGGGGTGGTCACCGTCCTGCGGGGCTCGCTGTCGTCGGGTTTGGTGCTGCCCGATGCGCAACTGGTGATCATCACCGAATCCGACCTGACCGGTGCCAGGATCACCGGGGCCCGGGACGGTCGCAGACTCCCGGCGAAACGTCGCAACCAGGTCGACCCACTGGCACTGAGTGCCGGTGACATGGTGGTCCACGATCAGCACGGCATCGGCAAGTTCGTCGAGATGATCGAGCGGACCATCGGCGGTGCGCGGCGTGAATACCTGGTCATCGAATACGCACCGAGCAAGCGTGGTCACCCCGGCGACCGATTGTTCGTCCCGATGGACTCGCTCGATCAGCTGTCCCGGTATGTCGGTGGCGAGACGCCGTCACTGTCGAAACTCGGCGGCTCCGATTGGCAGAACACAAAACGTAAGGCGCGCAAGGCTGTTCGCGAGATCGCCGGCGAGCTCGTGCAGCTGTACGCGGCCAGGCACGCCGCCCCGGGGTATGCGTTCGAGCCCGATACCCCGTGGCAGCGGGAGATGGAAGACGCGTTCGGGTTCACCGAGACGATCGACCAGCTCACCGTCATCGGTGAGGTCAAGGCGGATATGGAACGCCCGGTCCCGATGGACCGTGTCGTGGTCGGCGACGTCGGCTACGGCAAGACCGAGATCGCGGTCCGGGCGGCGTTCAAGGCCGTGCAGAGCGGTAAACAGGTCGCGGTTCTGGTACCCACAACCATTCTGGCGCAACAACATCTGCAAACCTTCACCGATCGCATGCGGGAGTTCCCGGTGACGATCGCCGGTCTGTCCCGGTTCACCGACGTGGGTGATTCTCGCAAGGTCGTCGAGGGCATGGCCGATGGCACGGTCGACATCGTCATCGGAACCCATCGCCTGCTGGCAACCGGAATCCGCTGGAAAGACCTCGGATTGGTGGTGGTCGACGAAGAGCAACGCTTTGGTGTCGAGCACAAGGAGCACATCAAATCGTTGCGGACGCACGTCGATGTGCTGACCATGTCGGCGACACCGATCCCGCGAACCCTCGAGATGTCGATGGCCGGTATCCGCGAGATGTCGACCATCTTGACGCCCCCCGAGGAGCGGCATCCGGTGCTCACCTATGTGGGTGCCTACCAGGAAAAGCAGGTCGCGGCGTCGATCCGGCGTGAGCTGTTGCGTGACGGACAGGTCTTCTTCGTTCACAACCGGGTCAGCACCATCGACAAGACGGCGGCCGCGATCCGCGAAATGGTCCCCGAGGCCCGGGTGATCGTCGCCCATGGACAGATGGGGGAGGACCTCCTCGAACGCACCGTCACCGGATTCTGGGACCGTGAGTACGACGTCTTGGTGTGTACCACCATCATCGAAACCGGTCTCGACATCTCCAACGCCAACACCCTGATCGTCGACCGGTCCGAGGTCCTGGGCCTGTCGCAACTACATCAGCTGCGCGGACGCGTCGGTCGAAGCCGGGAACGTGGCTACGCCTACTTCCTCTACAACGGCGAAAAGCCACTCACCGAAACGGCACACGAGCGGCTGGCGACCATCGCACAGAACAACGACCTCGGCGCGGGTATGGCCGTGGCGCTCAAGGACCTTGAGTTGCGTGGTGCCGGTAACGTGCTCGGTGCCGAACAGTCCGGACACGTCGCAGGCGTCGGCTTCGACCTGTACGTGCGGTTGGTCGGTGAAGCCGTCGAGGCCTACCGCGCGGCGGCCGATGGCAGGCCGATCGCCATGGAGGAAGAGAAAGAGGTGCGGGTCGATCTGCCGGTCGATGCGCACATCCCGCCCGACTACGTCGATTCCGATCGTCTGCGGCTCGAGGCCTACCGCAAGTTCGCGTCGGCGGCCACCGACGAAGAGCTCACCGGTGTTGTCGAGGAACTGCTCGACCGCTACGGCCCGCTGCCCGAAGAGGTCCTGCGCCTGGTGTCGGTCGCCAAGTTGCGTTTGCTGGCACGTCAGCTCGGTGTCACCGAGGTCGGGATCGCGGGCAACCAGTTCAAGGTCTCGCCGCTGAAACTGCTCGACTCGCAACAAGTTCGGCTCAAGCGGCTGTATCCGTCGGCGACGTACCGCGGCACCACCGGGGTCGTCGGGATCCCGATTCCGCGGACCGGTGGAGTGGGCAGCGATCGGGTGCGTGACGTCGAACTGGTTCAGGTGGTCGCGGATCTGCTGCTGGTCATCGACGGCCGCAATCCGGGCAGCGTCAACATGCGTGTCGATGCCGGGCAGGGTGCCGATGTCTGATCAGGCCAAGGACGTCGACGCGTCCGGCAGGCAACCGAGCGGCTGGGAGTTACTGGCGTCGGTCGAGTTGATGGACCGACTTCGCCTCGACGGTCCGTGGGAGCGTGATCAGACCCACGAGTCGTTGCGTCGCTATCTGGTGGAGGAGACCTACGAACTCCTCGATGCGATCGACTCCGGCGACCGTGATCATCTGCTCGAAGAACTCGGCGACATCCTGTTGCAGGTGCTGTTCCATGCACGGATCGCCGCTGACCGCGCCGAAGACCCGTTCGACATCGACGATGTGGCAAGGGCTTTCACCAACAAGGTGTCGGCGCGCACCCAGGGTGTACTCAGTGGCGAGCGCATCGATCTGCAGGCCCAGCTCGACGAGTGGGAGTCGCGGAAGGCCGCCGAAAAGGCGCGGGGATCGGTGCTGGACGGTATCGCCACCAATCAGCCGTCACTCGCGCTGACCCAGAAGGTTCTCGAAAGGCTTGCCGCGGCGGACTTTCCAGCAGAACTGATCCCGACCGAAGTCACCGAGGTGCGAATCACCGCCGACGGACCCAGCGTCGAAGATCAGTTGCGCCGCAACGTTCTGGCATTCATGGCCGACATCCGCATCGCCGAGGCCACCGCCCCGAAGACCGCTGACGACTGGCGCACACACTTCCCTCGCTGACCCAGTAGTGTGCCCTTTTGGCGGCGCTCACCTGGGGAAATGCTCGCCACAAGGGCGCACAATCGGGGTGTGAGGGCGTTATTCGAACAGGTGCTGGCCCCAGTATTCACCCTCGGACAGGCCTGGGGGACAGGCGAACAGAGCCGTGCCGGTGTGCATGAGATATTCCATCATCGCGTCCTTGGACGCCAGCGCTCGTTGCATCGGGACGAACTGGGTATGGGCGTCGCGGCAGTAGGCGATGAAGAACAGACCCGCGTCGAGGTGCCCGAACCCGTCGGAACCGTCGGTGAAGTTGTAACCGCGACGCAGGATCCGGACACCCCCGAGATTGTCCGGATGAGCAAGGCGCACGTGGGCATTGCGAGGCACGAGTGGGCCTGCGCCGTCGCCGATGTTGAAGTCCATCTCGTCGAACTCGTCGACCTTGCCCAGCGGGGCCCCGTTGCCCTTGAAACGTCCGACGATCTGTTCTTGTTCGAGCAGCATCGCCCGGTCCCAGGGTTCGATGTCCATCCGGATCCGCCGGGCAACCAGGTACGAACCACCGGTCATCCACTGGGCGGCCGGAGGGTTGTCGCGCTCGGCAACCCAGACGTGAGCGTCGAGCGCCTCGGTGTCATCGGATTTGATGTTCGCGGTTCCGTCCTTGAACCCGAACATGTTTCGCGGTGTGGCCTGCGTCGTGGTGGTGGACGACGTACGTCCGAAACCCAGCTGGGACCAGCGCACACTGACCACCCCGAACCCCATCCGGGCCAGGTTTCGGATGGCGTGGACGGCGACCTGGGGGTCGTCGGAGCAGGCCTGCACACCGATGTCCCCGAAGCTGCGAGAACGCTCGATGGCATCGGCCACAAACGCCGGGAGGTCGGTGAGCGCGGCCGGCTTGCGGTCGGCGATGCCGAATCTGTCTGTACCGGTGGGGTTTGCGGCACTGGGGCCGAACAGCCCCGGTCCGAACCCGATGGTGATCGTCAGTGATGACGCCGACAAACCCAGGGCCTCGCCGGTGTCGGCAGGCGGCGTGTAGTCGCCCATCCCGAGCGCACCGCCTTCGACGGTGTCCAGACCCCTGGTCATGCGCTCTGCGGCCGCGGTCCACCGTTTGAGCATGTCGATCAGTTCGTCGCGGTTGTCGGTGATGACGTCGAACGACGCGAAATGCAGTCGGTCCTGGGCCTCGGTGACGATGCCGGCCTGGCGTGGTCCGTAGAACGGGACGATGTGATCGGCCGGATCGGCGCTCGGTTCGGCTGCGGTGGCGCGGCCGACGGCCACACCCCCGACCGCAGCAACGGCGGCCGCACCCACACCGGCAGCGCCGAGCAACGCGCGTCGGCTGACGCCGGTGCGCTCGGTCTGCTGATCAGGGGTGGGTGCGGTGCCCTCTGGTTCGGTCACTATTGCGTCATCACCAGCCCGGGTACCAGCGACAGCGACTGCGAGAGTGCATCGATCTGATCGGAGAACGCCTTGCGGGCATCTTCCGGGACCTGGTCGTAGGACTCATACCCGTCCGCCGTCTGGTACTCCTCGATGGAGGCGCGCACGGCCGCGAACTGCGCGGTGATCTTGTCCATCAGCTCGGGGTTCTTGGCCGCGATGATGGGTTGCATTGCCGCGATGAGGGTTTCGGATCCGTCGACGTTGGCTGCGAAGTCCCAGAGGTCGGTGTGGCTGTAGCGGTCTTCCTCGCCGCCGACCTTGGTGGCCGCGACCTCGTCGATCAATGCCTGCGGGCCCTTCACGAACGAGCCGGTCTCGAAGACGAAGTCTGGCTTGTCGACCTCGGCCTTGAGTGCGTTGACGTTGGCCAGCAATTCATCGGCCGCCTTGTCGGCTTCGGCCTTGTTGTCGGTCGCCAGGGCGTTGTCGTAGTCGGCCTGGGTCACATCGCCCGGATTCTCGCCGATGTCGCTTGTCTGCGGTGCCCACAGGAAGCGCTCGATGCGGTGGAATCCGGTGAACGGCTGTGCGCCGTCTTCGGTGTCATCCCAGCGCATGTCGATCGCGGGATCGAGATCGGGGAACGACTCGGCAACCGGCTCGATGCGTTCGTAGAAGGTACGCGTCTGACCGAACTGCGCCTTCGCGGCCTCGAGGTCGCCGGCCTTGATCGCCGCGACGAACACGGCGGTTTGATCGGCAAAACCGTTGACCTGCCCGCGGACGTAGTCGAGATAGGAGGCCTTGGCCTGTTCGACATCGGCCGGAACCTTCGCCTTCTCCTTGGTCTCGCCGGTCACGTTCAGCTCTTCACGGATACCGGTTCCGACCATGCCCGGCTTGCAGGCGGTCTCGTAGGTGCCCGGCTCCACGATCTCGACGGTCAGTTTGCCGGTCAGTCCCGGTCCGATGTTCTCGACCTCACCGAGCACGCGATTGTTGTTGCCGTACACGTAGAACTCGGTGATCTTGTTGCCGTTGTTCGTGACGTTGAACGACACGTTCCCTGTCTCGGCATCCGTGGTGGCCAGATCACAGCTCGAATCCGTCGAGGTGACGGCGATATCGCCGTCAGAGGCCTCGGCCTTCTCGGTACAGGCCGCCAAGACGAGGGGGCCGACGACGGCTGCGCACAGCAACGCCACGGCCTTCGCGGATCGGGTTGGGTTCATGTGGGGTGGAGCCTTTCTTCAAAGGTGGTGGATCAGACGGTGACAGGAGCCTGTTGCGGTCTGGTCGCGGCCGGTTTACGGGGCCAGAGGAAGTAGGCCATCACGATCAGCAGGTAGGCGGCCCAGCCGATCACCTGGAGCACCGTCGGGTCGGGCCGGAAGTTGAAGATGCCGGCGAGAATCGTTCCGTACCAGGATGACTGGTCATAATGTGCAGTGATGTCGAAGGCCGTGTTCGACAATCCGGGGAGCCAGCCGACGGTCTGCAGTGCCCGGATCGCGTACGCCAGCATGCCCGCGGCGACAACGACCAGAAATGCACCGGTGTAGGTGAAGAATTTCTGGAAGTTGATCCGGACGGTGCCCTGGTACAACAACACGGTGACAACGACGGCGGCGACCACTCCGAGGACCAATCCCACGAGTGGCCAGTTGCTGCCCGATGTGTTCTCGGCGTACCCGACCATCAACAACGCGGTCTCGACCCCTTCGCGTCCCACGGCCAGAAACGACAACAGCACCACCGCACCCGCGCCGACCTCGAGCGCGCGCGCCATCGAGTCCTTGAGTTCGCCGGAGATGGACGCGGCGGCGGTGCGCATCCACAGCACCATGAAGGTCACGATGGCCACTGCTGCCAATGAGGTGACGCCTGCGATGGCTTCTGCGGTCAGTCCGGTCACCGTCGACGTGCCGTAATGGATCACGGTGAAGATGGTCAGCACCATCACGATCGCGGCCCCCACGCCGAGCCAGACCCATTTGAGGGCGTCCCGCCGGCCCGACTTCACCAAGAACGCGACCAGGATCATGACGACGATCCCGGCCTCGAGTCCCTCGCGAAGACCGATCAGTCCGCTCCCGAACAACTGGGTCGCCACCGAGGGTGCCGAACTGCCGTCAGCGACGTACAACTGTGCTCCCTCTGTGCTTGGGTCTGGTTAGGGTCGGTTTGCCTAAGACGCGACTGTACAACGGAATCCGGGGAACTCAGAGCGGTAATTCTGGAGTTGGGACATGTTGGGGACTTTATGCCCCACCCCTGGGACCTGCGTATTCGGGCAAATCGGACAAAGCTGATCGAAGGTCGGCGTGTCGTTCGGCGATTCGATACCGAGCAAGCGCGGGCCGGTCGGGCACAGTGGAATGGTGGTCCCGCACAACGTGGCGGGTCGATGGTGACGAAGTGAGGATGACGGTGGTGTGTGGGCGTCGGCGAGAGCCGCGAAGTGGTCGGCGAGCGATTGCCCGACGGGTTGCGGTCGTGGGCGCCATCGTCGGCGTGATGGCGGCGAGTGCCGGATGCCTCGATCTACCGTCCAAGCCAGAGGTGGTGATCCCGGACGGCATCCCACCCAACCCCGGTGCGCCGGTGCCCTACTTCGACATCAACGCGCCCGGCCGCACCGCTGAACTGGTGCGTGAGTGGGCGACCCCGATCTCCGAGCAGAGCCGGATCCCGCTGGTCGCTCTGGAGGCCTACGGCAATGCAGCGGAGATCCAACGTCAGCAACACCCCGAATGCGGCATCACCTGGACAACACTCGCCGGGATCGCCGGCGTGGAGAGCAAACACGGTCAATATCGCGGTGCGCAGATCGCCGCCAGTGGCGACGTCTCGCCGGAGATCCGCGGGGTACCGCTCGACGGGACGGCAGGCAACGCCAAGATCGCCGACACCGATGGCGGTGTGCTCGACGGTGACGATCGGCTCGACCGGGCGATGGGCCCGTTTCAGTTCATCCCGGCAACCTGGGAACGCTTCGGCGTCGACGCCAACGGCGATGGTGTGGTCGACGTCGACAACATCGACGACGCAGCCCTGTCCGCGGCGCGCTACCTCTGCGTCTCCGGCGGCGACCTGACCACGCCCGAAGGCTGGGAGAAAGCGGTCAAGGTCTACAACAACTCGATGCAGTACGTCCTCGACGTCCGAGATCACGCAAACGCCTATTCGGTGAACGTCGCGTACTGAGGCTTTTCGGGCAGATCGCATCTGCATCGGCGTCGGTGCGTCAATCGTTATCTGGCTGCGTTGGGCATTAGGCTCTAAGGCGATACGCGCCACCTCTCGGTGCGGGCGTGAACGTGCAGTGATCAACATCTGAAGGAGATGAGCCGTGGCCAGCATCGATCAGGTCGGAGCCCGCGAAATTCTGGACTCGCGGGGTAACCCGACAGTCGAGGTCGAAGTTGTTCTGGACGACGGAACATTCACCCGCGCGGCGGTACCCTCGGGCGCCTCGACCGGTGAGCACGAAGCAGTGGAACTCCGCGACGGTGGCGATCGCTACGGCGGAAAGGGTGTTCTGAAGGCCGTGGAGGCCGTGCTCGGTGAGATCGCACCCGCCGTGATCGGCATCGAAGCCGACGATCAGCGACTGGTCGACCAGGCGCTGCTCGACCTCGACGGAACCCCCGACAAGTCCCGCCTGGGTGCCAACGCGCTGCTGGGTGTCTCCCTGGCCGTTGCCAAGGGTGCCGCCGAGTCGGCCGGACTGCCGCTGTTCCGTTACGTGGGCGGACCCAACGCGCACATCCTGCCCGTCCCGATGATGAACATCGTCAACGGTGGCGCGCACGCCGACACCGGTGTCGATGTCCAGGAGTTCATGGTCGCGCCCATCGGAGCGCCGACGTTCAAGGAGTCCCTGCGCTGGGGCGCCGAGGTGTACCACTCGCTGCGGTCCGTCCTCAAGGCCAAGGGCCTGTCGACCGGTCTCGGTGACGAGGGTGGCTTCGCTCCGGACATCGCCGGAACCCGTGCAGCGCTGGAGCTGATCAGCGAGGCCATCGGCAACACCGGTCTGAAGCTGGGCACCGACGTCGCGCTCGCGCTCGACGTTGCCGCCACCGAATTCCACACCGAGGGCAAGGGTTACGCCTTCGAGGGCAGCATCCGCACCGCTGCACAGATGGCCGAGTTCTACGCCGCGCTGCTCACCGAGTTCCCGCTGGTCTCGATCGAGGATCCGCTGTCCGAGGATGACTGGGACGGCTGGATCGCGCTCACCGAGGCCATCGGCGACAAGGTCCAGCTGGTCGGCGACGACCTGTTCGTCACCAACCCCGAGCGCCTCGAAGACGGCATCAACCGCGGTGCCGCCAACGCACTGCTGGTGAAGGTCAACCAGATCGGCACACTCACCGAAACCCTCGACGCCGTGGCGCTGGCACACAACAGCGGCTACAAGACGATGATGAGCCACCGTTCGGGTGAAACCGAAGACACGACCATCGCCGACCTGGCAGTGGCATGTGGTTGTGGACAGATCAAGACCGGTGCACCGGCTCGTAGCGAGCGCGTTGCCAAGTACAACCAGCTACTCCGCATCGAAGAGGGCCTGGGTGACGCAGCCCGGTACGCAGGCGATCTTGCCTTCCCGCGGTTTTCCTTCGAGGGCTGAGAAGCACGATAAGTTGACGGACGCGTAAGCCATGGCCGAAAGACGTAGTCGCCGAACGGGATCGCAAGACGGATCCCGTCGTGAGCGCGGCCGTGGGCAGGCCGACGGCGGAGCCCGGCCGGCACGGTCGGGGTCGCGCAGTCGCGGTGGCCCCGGCCCCACCCGGGCCCGGGCCACATCGCGGACCGCCATGTCGCCGACGATGACGTTGCCGCGGACCGCGGCGGCGTTGTCGTCGCGGTGGGAGGCGATCAATCCGAAGCGGGCCGTGGTGCTCGCCGCCGTGCTCAGTCTGTTGGCGTTGTCGCTGGCGGTACCGATGCGGACGTACTTCTCGCAGCAGACCGAGTTCGACGAATTGCGGGCAGGCAATTCGCAACTCGAGCAAGAGGTTCGCGATTACGAAGAGAAGGTCGCCGAGCAGAGCGACCCGGCCTACATCGAGGCGCAGGCGCGCGAAAGATTGCAGTTTGTGATGCCAGGGGAGAAGCCTCTGGTGATGCAGTACCCGGTACCTCCGGGCAAGACGGACGAAGAGCGTGAGGCGGAGAAGCAGGCACAGAACCCCTGGTACACCAACCTGTGGGAATCGGTATCTGTGCCCGAGAAAAAATGAGTAATTCAGAATCCAATCAATCAGTCTCCCAAGATGATCTCGACGTCATCGCAAAGCAGCTGGGACGTTTGCCCCGCGGAGTGCTCGAGGTCAGCTATCGCACGCCCGACGGTCGGCCCGCGGTCGTCAAGACCGCTCCGCGGCTGCCCGACGGCACACCGTTTCCCACGCTCTACTACCTGACCGATCCGCGCCTGACCGCCGAGGCGAGTCGACAGGAATCGGCAGGGGTGATGCGGGAGATGACGGCCCGCCTGGCCGAAGATCCAGAGCTGGCCGCGCAATATCGTCGGGCCCACGAGTCGTATCTCGCCGAACGCGATGCGATCGAGTCGTTGGGGACCGACTTCACCGGCGGCGGCATGCCGGACCGGGTCAAATGCCTGCACGTCTTGATCGCGCATTCGCTGGCAAAGGGTCCGGGTCTGAATCCGTTTGGTGACGAGGCCGTGTCGTTGGCTGCCGCAGCCGGACTGCGTGGCAGCGCGATACCGGCCGACTGGCCCGAACTGCCTGCACGCGAAGAGGATTCATGAGCGACGTTGTCGCAGCGGTTGATTGTGGCACCAATTCGATCCGCCTGCTGGTGGCTGCCGCCGGAGAAGACGGACTGATCGATCTTCATCGCGAGATGCGGGTTGTCCGGCTCGGACAGGGTGTTGATGCCACCGGTGCGTTCGCCGATGAGGCGATAGAACGTACCCGCGTCGCACTGGCCGACTATGTGACGGTCATGCAATCCCACGGTGTCAGCGCAGTCCGGATGGTGGCCACCTCGGCCACCCGGGACGCCGCCAACCGTGACGAGTTCTTTGCGATGACCCGTGAACTGCTCGGTGCGGTGTCACCCGGTGCGGTCGCCGAGGTGATCTCCGGCGATGAGGAAGCGCGGTTGAGCTTTGCCGGTGCGGTGGGTGACCTCGACCCCGCGCAGGGTCCGTTTGTGGTTGTCGATCTCGGTGGCGGGTCCACCGAGGTGGTGATGGGTGACGGCGACGGTGTCCACGCCGCGTATTCGGCCAATATCGGCTGTGTCCGGCTGACCGAACGCTGCCTGCACAGCGATCCGCCCACCGACGCCGAGATCGCCGATGCCATTTCGGTGATCAAAACGCTTCTGGGCGAGGCTTTTTCGCACGTCGACGTCGATGGGGCGAAAACGTTTGTGGGTGTGGCCGGAACGATGACCACCCTGGCGGCCCTGGCTGCAGACCTCCCGGAGTACGACTCGGAGCGAATCCATCTCTCGCGGATCGGGTTCGAGCGGCTGTCGCAGGTGTGTTGGGACCTGGTACGGATGCCACGGGCGCAGCGGGCCGTGCTCGGGCCGATGCATCCGGGCCGCGTCGACGTCATCGGTGGCGGATCGCTGGTGACACTCGAACTCGCGGAGATGATCGGGGAGCGAACCGGAATCACCGATCTTGTTGTCTCCGAACACGACATCCTCGACGGAATCGCGCTTTCGCTGCTGAACGTCGACTGACCTCGTTCTGCGGACTGATGGCTGTCACCCGGTGGCGGAGCCACTGATGGATGCTGACAGGTGAGTGGCAGGCTCAGATCGCTGGCCACTGCGGTGAGCGCCCGAGCAGTGCCAGCGTCCGGTCCAGTCCGGTCGAATTGGCCGGGGGTGCGGTTCGTGGCCCGAACGGGGAACCGGTCCGGCTGCGGTTTTCGGCATCAGGAATCTGCTCAGCGATTTGTAGCACCAGCTCTGTCAGCTTCTGATCGGGGTCGATGCGACGACCGATGGCACGCGCGACGTCCCAGGCGTGGACGAAGGAGTCGACCAGGTGCATGGTGATCGCTTGTGAGCCGATGAATGTCTGATCGCGCGAAAGTTCCGGCAGTGAGAAGTGTCGATCGGCGACGCCGGGCTGCGCGAATGCCGTGGTCACCGCGGTGGCCGATTCCAAGTAGTCGCTGACCGGATCGTCGCGCTGCGTTCCGGTGATCCAGAGTGCGTCGTCGCGACCGTTGCCGGCGGCTGCTGCGGCGAAACCATTGTTTTGCACGGTCATGTGGTCCAGGAGCTCGACCAGATTCCACTCGGCACATGGGGTCTGACTCATCAGTTGGTCGGGCGAGATCAATTGCACTGAATCGATGGTGAGTTGCACGGCTTGGGCGTGAGAAGCTTGCAAAATATTCATAAGCAGCAGCATATCGTATGCAACCTGCTTATTGATAGCCCGAACGCGATAGTTTGATGACATGAACGAACAACCGCGACCAGATCTGGCAGCGATGTTGTTGCCGCTGGTCCGAGCCCTGGTCGAGATCGAGGAACCCATCTTGGCCGAAAATGACCTGACCATGTGGGCGTATTCCGTGCTGCTGGAACTCAGAGAAGGGCCGGTCCGGACCCAACAGGCGTTGGCGGCGGCAATCGGTGCGGACAAATCGCGTCTGATCCCGATTTTGGACAACCTGCAAGGGCGGGGGATGATCACGCGCCGACCTGACCCGTCCGACCGCCGCGTCCGGCTGGTGGCGCTGACGGCGGAGGGGCAGCAGATTCGCGATCGGACCCAGGCCGCGATTCAACGTGCGGAAGGAAAAATACTCGGGCCTCTGACCCCGGCAGAACGGCAGGACTTCATCCGGTTGGTACGTGCCCTGCACCAATCCGTTCTGGCCGCCGCGGACCCGATCCCTGAGTGACCTGGTCAGTGGGTGACGGATGTGCGCAGCGAAATGTTGTTGCAGGCCTCGCATACGCTCTCCGGGATCACACCGGCGCGCTGCAGGAAGCCAAAGATGGTGCAGCCCATGCAAAAACCGAGGACCGACTCCAGAAGTGCGGCCACCACAAGCAGTCCGGTCAGGATCTGGGCGGCCAGTCCGAGGCCGAACAGCGACAGGATCAGCGCAGAACCGCTGAAGACCAGTCCGATCGTCTGAGCGAACCGCTTCGGCGGTCCGGGAACCAGCTTTGTCCTCTTGATGAAGTGCGGAACGATGACCCGCACGGAAAGTTGTCCGAACGGTGAGAGCGTGGGTCCCGACGCCACCCGCAGTGCAAACCCGATCGCGAGTACCGCGTACACGACGGGATTGTTGATCACGATCGCCACCACGGCGAGCAGGACCACCAGGCCGGCAGTCGATCGCGCGGCATAGTCGTGACGGGATTCGGAAAAGTCAGCACCGGCCCAGGCTACCGATCGGACCCGTACCACCCAACATTTGCGCCCACCGCGCCTCCATCTCCCGATGGTGTGCTGTTTTGGTGCAGCTCACCTGCGCTTTTGTTCGCCCAAACACCACATCATCGGGGCTGGGCGGGGCTGGATTCTTCCAGTTCGGCGAGGCGTTCCTGCTCTTCGGCGTGCTTTTTGACGGCATTGAGCCCGGGCAACAGGAAGCTGGCCGCAGCACATAGGGCGTATCCGCAGATCGGCACCCAGGCGGCGATCGTGAATGCATGAAGCAGTTCTGGCTGGGTGTAGCGACCGGCCTCACCGAAGAACAGCACGCCGGTGACGGCCACACCGACCGCGCCGCCGATCTGGGCGAACGTGTTCAACGTGCCCGACGCCGCACCGGAATCGGACACGTCCACCGTGGACAGCGCGATATCGAGCAATGGCACCAACATGATGGTCAGACCGAGACCGGCCAGTGCCATCGGGAAGACCGTGTCCCAGCTCGAGAACGCCGCGTCTGCGTCTCGGATCACCACAATGGTCCAGGCGGTGCCTGCGCTCATCATGAGGCCACCGATCAACGGCAGGTTGCGTCCGAGTCGAGTGGTCAACGCGGCTCCGATACCGGCGGCGATCGTGGCACCGATACTGAACGGCAGCGTCATCGCGCCGGCCGTGATGGCCTCGAAGCCGAGACCGACCTGTACGTAGAGCGCCAGTATCAGGAAGAACGACGTGATCGAGCCCTGGAACAGGAACTGGATGGCCGAACCACCGACGAACCCGCGGTTACCGAACAGACGGAGGGGGATTAGCGCGCTGCCCTCGGTCGTGCGTCGCCGTTGCTGGAACACGAATGCGGCCAACGCCACCGGCGACAGCGCCATCATCACGAATGACCAGGTGGGCCAGCCCAGTTGTCGCCCCTCCACCAGGGGATAGACGAGCAACAGGACGCCACCCACGGCGAGCACCACGCCGAGTAGATCGAGATTGGTGACCTTCTCGGACTTGGTGTCGGGGATCAGGAACCAGCCGGCAACCGCAATGATGATGCCGATCGGGACATTGATGAAGAAGATCGCCCGCCACTCGCCACCCAACGGGTTGTCGGTGACCAACCAGCCGCCGAGAACCGGACCGATCACCGCGGCCATCGCGGTGATGGTGCCGAGGATCGCAAAGACCGGCGCGCGTTCCTTGGGACGGTAGAGGACCTGCACGTTGGCCAGAACCTGCGGAACCATCAGCCCGGCAAAGAAGCCCTGCAGCACCCGCGAAGCCACCAGAATGCTGCCGGTCTGCGCGGTGGACGCCAGGACCGAAGCCAGGGTGAAACCGACGATTCCGATGAGGAAGACCTTTTGGCGTCCATAACGGTCCCCGAGACGTCCGGCCGTGATGAGGACACTGGCGAACGCCAACACGTAGCCGCCGACCAACCATTCGATCTGTGCCGGGGAGGCGTCGAGATCACCGCGGATGGAAGGGATCGCCACGTTGACGATCGTCACGTCCATGAGATCCATGAACATTGCGAAGGCAAGGATCGCCATCGCGAGGTTGCGCCGCTCGTAGATCGGCGCGGTCATCTAAATGCTCGGACCGTCTGTGCGTTCGGTCTCGTCGATACGTGCGCGCTTGGACGCCTCACGCATCTCGATGCCGTCGGTGATCAGATCACCGATTTCCCTGGTGACGTCGACGACCGCTCCGGTGATGATCGACGCGATCCGCCCGACCCGATGAGTGGTCTGTTCGATCAGCTCCTGGGCGATGTCCTTGTTGCGTTCGAATTGCGAGACCATGCGGGCCTTCCGTGTCGATGCCGGAATCGTCCCATTTCGTCAGAAGATTCGGCGTTAGGCAGCAACTTTGGACTCGACCTTAACACTGAACTGTGCATCATCGGCCAGCCACGAGTTGGGCAATGACAGCCGGGCGATCTTCCGCCAGGTCGATCCGATCTGATGGCTGAAACTGCCGGTGTTGTAAGGCAATCCGTAGCGCTCGCAGAGTTCGCGGACCTCGCCGGCGATCTGCGGGTAACGGTTGGCCGGGATGTCGGGGAAGATATGGTGCTCGATCTGGTGCGAGAGGTTGCCGCTCATGATGTGGAACAACGGCGTGCCGCTGATGTTGGCCGACCCGAGCATCTGACGCAGGTACCACTGGCCACGGGTTTCGTCTTTGGTCTCTTCCTGGCTGAAAGTCTGTACACCGGAAGGGAAGTGGCCGCAGAAGATGATGGAGAACGTCCACAGGTTGCGAGCCAGGTTGGCGCTCGCGTTACCCACCAGCGTGCTGACAAAAAACGGACCGGTGAGTGCGGGGTAGATGACGTAGTCCTTGACGACCTGTCGGCTGGCCTTGCGCCACATGCCCTTCACCAGACCCTTGACATCGGTCCACTTACGTTTGCCTGCCAGGATGTTCTCGGTCTCGAGGTCGTGCAGCATCACACCCCATTCGAACAGCACCATCAGTGCGCTCGCCCAGGCGAGGTTGCCCAGGTAGTAGGGGTTCCACTTCTGGTCGCGGTCCATGCGCAGGATGCCGTAGCCGATGTCGCGGTCCTGGCCCACGATGTTGGTGAAGGTGTGGTGCATGTAGTTGTGGCTGTGTCGCCACTGATCTGCCGGACAGACTGTGTCCCATTCGAACTCGCGTGAGTTCAGGCCGGGTTCACGCATCCAGTCGTACTGGCCGTGCATGACGTTGTGTCCGATCTCCATGTTGTCGAGGATCTTCGAGACACTCAATGCCCCGACGCCGGCAAGCCAGGCCGGTGGGATGAACGGGAAATACATCAGGGCGCGTCCGGCAACCTCAAGGGCGCGCTGCGTCTTGATGATGGAGTAGATGTACTCACGATCGGCGTCGCCGAGGTCGGCGACGACCCGGGCGCGCAGTGCGTCGAGTTCGTGGCCGAGTTCTTCGACCTTTTCGTGTGTCAGGACGAGTTCTGTGGTGGTCATGGTGACTCCTATAGAGGTGTCGGAAATTGGGGTGTCAGGGCAGGCGGGGGGCTTTCGCCGACGTGTCAGATGTCGATGACGCAGTCGCCGACCGGCTTGCTGATGCAGAGTTGGATGTGCTGATCGGATTCGGTGTCGGTGTCGCCGGTGAGGATGTTCTTGGTCAGCCCAGAGCGTTTGATCGCGCTGCACGAGAAACAAATGCCCATCCGGCAGCCGAATTCTGGTTGCAATCCGGCGCTCTCGGCCTGTTCGAGGATCGACGCGCCGTTGTTGGGTGCGTTCTTGCCACTGGCGGCGAAGCTGATCTGCCCGTGTGCAGGGGCATCGTCATCGTCGGCCGGTGTGGTGAGCACAAATTGCTCGATGTGCAGATTGTCGATCGCACCGATGTCCGTCAGGTGGTCACGCACGCTGTCGTGGAGCGCGGACGGGCCACAGAGAAAGACCGGCGTATCCACTGCATGGGCGCTGGGCAGGTGCTCGGGGCGAAAGTGCTCCGCCAACGACCTGTCGCCGGTTGGGCGGGTGAAATGCGTGTCGATGTTCCACTCGGGGTGGTCTGCGGCGATTGCGCCGAGCTCACGAGCGTACGGGTGATCGTCGGCGCTGCGCGCGTAGTGGATGAAGTCGACGCGACCACGATAGTTCTCGGCTACAAGTGTTCTCAACATTGAGAGCACAGGTGTAACACCGCTGCCGCCGCTGATGAAGATCATCCGGTCGGGTCGCGCGGCGGGCAGCGTGAAGGTCCCGGCCGCGGGCGAGAGTCCCAGGACCTGTCCGGGTGCGGCGTGGTCGCGCAGGTGCCGGGAGACGACTCCGTCGTCGTGCGCGGTCACTGTCAGCTCGATGTGGTCCCGCGTGGTGGCACTGTTGGCCGGTGAGTAACAGCGCGTATGCCGAACACCGTTGACTACAGTGCTGACCTGGATGAATTGACCGGCTTCGAATCCGGTCCACTGGCGGGTCGGACGCAGTTGCAGCGTCACCGACCGTGGGGAGCGGTGTTGCACGTCGACGATCTCGGCGCGCATCTCGTTCCAGGTGATGCGGGGATCGATCAGCTCCAGGTAGCGATCGACCGCGTGGGGGGTGAGGGCAGCTTCGAGTACTGGGCCGAGGAATTTGGAAATGGTTCTCGACATGGTCGAGTCCTTTCGTTCAGTGCACGACTGTTCACTAGCAGTGTCGCATCATCGGCCCCCTTGTCGTCAAGGGTTCTTTGTGTAACGGCCGGCACATTTTGAATGCGGGGTTGCGGAAATCGCTGGTGTACAGACGTACACTCAGCTGCGTGTCGCGGATTTCGAAACATCACAGCTCGAGCACCCACAGTGGTTCTCGGCGTGATTCTGCGTCGTCTGAGCGTGTTGCCGAGGTGTCGCGGACCCGGGCCGAGCAGAAAAGCCGGACCCGCCAGGCGCTACTCGACGAGACACTCGAATTGGTCGGTGAACGCAGCTTCTCGTCGATCAGTCTGCGCGAGGTGACCAAGCGGGCCGGGATCGTACCGACAGCCTTCTACCGGCACTTCGCCTCGATGGAAGAGGTGGGTGTCACCCTGGTCGAGGATGCGATGCGGACCCTGCGTCGCATGTTGCGCGATGGGCGACGCGATCTCGCTGCCCGCACGGCGATGCCCACTGCAAAGGACTCTCTGGCCGTGGTGGTCCGGCAGGCCCGCGCCAACGAATCGCAGTTCCGGTTTCTCGTACGAGAGCAATACGGCGGCAGCACCGAGGTCCGTCGCGCCATCGACACCGAGCTCAAGCTGCTCTCCCGGGAGCTGGCCATCGATCTGTCCCGGATTCCCGAGTTGGCACACTGGCCCGCGGATGATCTCGAGGTGGCCGGAGATCTGATCGTCACCGTGATGCTCCACGCGGTCGCCGAATTGGTCGAGCTGGATCCGCGGAACACCCGTGAAGAAGAAGAGTTGATCCGGCGGACCGAGAAGCAGATCGTCATCACATTCCTGGGAATGGCTGCGTGGCGTCCATCTGAGCACTGACAACTGCGCCGCGGTCACGCGGTGAAACGTCGCACTGCATGAGCGGTGGTCGTGGGATCTGTTGTCGGCATTGTCGGTGACGGCGCTGCGATCCTCGATACAGTCCTGACGTGGATAACAGAGAACCTTCGAAAAATGCCCGCGCACAAGCGCTGAACGCACCGAAACCCCGCAGGACTGCCATGGCAGTTGCCGGCTCCGCGGTGCTGATGCTCGCATTGGTCGCATGCGGCGACGACAATCCGTCGGATCCGGGGAACCAGCGATCGGTGACGGTGGTCGGCAGCGGTGAGGTCAAGGGTGCGCCGGACACGCTGCGGGTCGACATCGGGGTCGAGACGACCGGCGACGACGTGTCCACTGCGATCAATGCCGCCAACGCGCAGATCACCGCAGTGACCGATGCGGTGGTGAATGCCGGTGTGCCCCGCGAAGATGTGCAGACCCAGCAGGTCACTGTCTCTCCCGACTACACGAGTCCGGCTCCAGGGGGTTCGAGCCAGATCTCGGGTTACCGGGCGACCAACTCGATCCGGGTGGACATCCGCGATCTCGCCAAGGGGTCGGACGTGCTCAAGGTCGCCGCCGAGGCCGGGGGTAACGACGTCCGGATCAGCAATGTGTCGTTTGTCATCGACGACGATTCCGCGTTGGTGGACAACGCCAGGGAAGAAGCCTTCAACGACGCACGGAGTCGCGCTGAGCAATACGCGAATCTGTCAGGTGATGATCTCGGCGCCGTGCTGACGATCGACGAGACGACATCAGGGCAGGCGGCTCCGGTATCTGAACAACGGAGCGCGATGCTGGACAGTTCGGTTCCGCTCGAACCAGGGCAGCAGACGGTCGGTTTCAGCGTGACCGTGAAATGGCAACTGAAATAAGCCAGAACTGACGTGTGGTGGCGAACTAACCTTCGGCGGGGACGTCTTCGCTTGCTGATGGCGGCTGCTCCGCCGGCGGCGGCATTGGACCGTCGGAGGTCGGTGTCTCGGGAACCGTTGATACATACGGAGATTTCACCCATCTCCCAGACGTGCGAGCGAGGGTCCAGGCTCCGGACGAGTCTGTAACCTTCAACTCGTCTGAGCCGTCGACCCATTCGGCAACGGTGTCGTTTGATGCCGGTGTGCGATATTCCTCCGCATCCGACGCGTCGCGGATGATGACGACCGGTCCCGTGGCTGCCTGCACCAGTTGGGCTGAATAGTCTCCCGAGGCTGAGCGCGTGGCCGGCGAAAGTGGTTGTTCCACAGGGATATCAGGAGTGGGCGTCGTTGTGATGGGCGGCGCGGTCGTACTCGTGTCGCTGGGCGGAGTGTTCGACGGCACTGGTTCGGTGTCCGTCGTTGACGGTGTGGTCGTTGGCGCGGGCGTTGTCGTCGGGGTGGTAGACGAAGTGGAGCTGGGTGGAACTCGCGCTGCGGATGGCCCGGCACCAGCGCAGACGACGCCGTTCGAGAAATCGGCTGTGAGGTTATACGACGCGTACCCGGTGGAGAAGTTTCCGCTCACTGTCCGCGTACGAATCTCCGCTCGTGCGGTGGTGCCGGTGAGGCCGCTCAGGTTCGCGTAGAGAATCGTGACGGACGGGGCGGCGACGATGGCCGAGTAGACTACGTTGCCAGTCAACGGATCACGAATGCTGACCTGGTAGGTGCTTCCTGGGATCGCGGCCCAGGCGATGGTGGCTGATTTCACGTTGTTCGCGCAGCTGATAGATGATGGCGGCGCGATGTATCCGCCCGTTTGATCTGCCTGATACGGAGCAACCACGGCGCATCTCATGTTCTCGCGAGCCAAGGTGGTCGGGTCTCTGGTGACCCGGTAGCCCCGCCAATCTGGTGAGACAGCCCCGCCCGGAAGCATCGTGTGGATCTCAGCGTCGTATGAGGTCGTGGAAAGGCTCGAGGGAAAGCCGAAGGCGTTCAGGGTCGCGGAGAGCGTTGTACCGGCGGCGACCGTGTTCGCCGGCGTGATATCCCATGTTCGCCAGATGGCGCCGCTGATCGACTCGCGGAGTATCACGCGGTACTGGTAGGGCGGGCCGATGTGTCGCCAGCTGATGGTGGGCGTACTCCGGGGATATCCTGGTAGATCGTCCTGGCAGGTCACATAATTCAAACCGCTCACGATGCTGTCGATACGTGGCACGAACTGACTTTTCGCGGTGAACGAACCTGTTGTGCCGCTGGCCGAACTGGAGTATGCGGCCATGGTGCCTTGAAAGTGTCCGGCACCGATCACTATGACCGTTGCCAGTCCGAGGGCTACTAGGCAGACCTCGCCTGCCTTGCGACCGGAGGTCGTTGATCCGGAGACTTCGGTGGTATCGGATGACGGGCGCCGACCGTTGGGGAATACGACGAGCCACAGCAAGCCAAGTGCGACACCGCCACCGAGGATTTTCGCGGCGGGAGTATCGAGCCATGCTGCGAGGTAACCGAGACCGTCGACATGGAAGACGATACGTTCCGCCGAATCGACCACGTAACTCTCGGCATCGGGCACACCGTTCGCGTCACCCCGAAGTGTCATCGAGACGGCTCCGTCCGCGGTCGAGTCAACTGATGCGACGCGGTGTGTGATGCGAATGCCCTGTTGATTTTCAACGCTGACGACATCGCCTACCTTGATGTCTGCTGCCGGCACATTCTGTGCGAATGCCAGTGCACCGGTGGAGATGGTGGGCTCCATTGAGCCCGAACGAAACACCAGGGGAGTGATACCGAAGAAGATCGCCGCGAGCATCGCGATCAAACAGAACAGGCCGGCTAGGGCGGAGACGGTCAGCGCGATCTCACGGATAAGGCGCTTGTGCCGTGGTCGCACGGGGACAGGAACTACGAGTTCACTCATGTCGACGTCGCACTGAAGTTCAGCGTGATGCTCGCTACCGCCTGGGCCTGCACTGTGATGGGAGCTTCTTGAGCCAGCGCAACGATGATGCACAGAGCTTGCGTGCTGGTGCTTGGAGTACCACCGACTCCTGCGCTCAGAGGTCGGGGTTGGGTCACCACCGGGGTTGAGCTACCTGCATTCAGTAGCGAAGTGCCCAACACGGTACCGCTGCAAGTCCCGTTCCTCAGACCACCTGAGGTTCCATTCGTGGGGGTTCCCGTGCTGTGGACAGTCATTCGTAGATAGTTGCCGAGGACGGGACTCCCGGACGGTGTACTGGCGGCCATCGTGTACGTGATCGGGAGCGTCGACAACGTATTCTGCACTGTCAACGTCACCGCCTGGCTTTCTCCGGGCAACATGCCCGCCATGCTGGACCCTGGTGAACCAGCGAATGGGTGCTGCTTGACGCCATTGACACGTAGATCGACAACACCTGTCTTGAACTCGCCCGACGTTGCAGTCGCGGAGTTGCTCCACAGGGCGAGGGTGCCCACGGCGCCGAAGCCAAAAATCATGCAAAGGGCAAGTAGCGCACGTATTCTCACTCCGAGCGGGCCGCTGATCGTCTCTTTGAGTGCTGCTCGATCAATGCGAATCGGCATGGCTTGCATCCTCTGTCACCGACTTCTCGCGTCGGGCCCTTCGCCCGTCTTGCACGGCGCTGATCATCAGGACTGCCGCGTATGTGAACAGTCCGACCACGAGCACCCCGATGGTCCACGCACGTTGCTGACCCGTGAGCCAGTTGTTCACGTACCCCAGGTAGGGGATGCTGTACCACACCTTGCCCTTGATCTGTTCCTCAACTACGGGCTTCTCGTCCGGAATGTCGTTGGCGTCACCCTGTGTGGTGAAAGTTCGTTCACCGCGGGCGCTCAGGGTTGTGCCAACTATTCTGTGGGTCACCACCGCGGACTTACCACTTTTCAACTGGTAGGTGACGGGAGTGCCGATGCGGAGTTCGTCGATGTCAACTGGTTTGACGATTATCAAAGTCCCTGGCGGATATGTCGGCCGCATCGATCCTGTCAACACCGTGAATCTCTCGGCACCGGCCACGAACGGAATCAGAATGGTGATCGTCAAGACCGCGAGCATCGCGAAAAGCAGGCACCAGCTCACGATGCTGCGGAACCACCACAGTGCGCCCGTCCGATCGTCTGTGGAAATGGTGCTTGTCATGCTGTTTGGTCCGTCCGGAAGCCGAGAATAACGGTGCTGCTTTTATTTTGTGGAGCCGCTTGCCCGACGGAGGCTCGAAGACACCACACCTCGGAGTTGCCGGTATCCAATGAACGAGCCGGAGTGGGGGCTGGAAAACTTGTCCAGGGACCGCCGACAACGTTGTTCGGGTCACCCGACACCGGGCAGCTACCCGCATTGCTGACAATCCACGCGGTAAAAGCCAGCGGTACATCCGTTGAACTCGTTGCCAGGGACTGCAGTCGGTATACCGTTTTCATCGGGCGATTCGTATCGCCCGCGACAGTGATCGTCAATGGTTTTTGCACAACCGACCCGGGTGAGAGGTTCTGCCCACCGAAATCTGCCCAAAGGTAGTTGTTCACTCCACCGGCGAGAATTTTCAACTCGCCTGATCGGATGGTGGCACTGGGCGTGGAATCCTGATCACGCCACAATGCTCCGGTCTGTTGCGTGGACAACAGCGTCAGCACAAGCACGGCTACAGAAACCAGTGCCCACCACCGATATTTCCTCACGAACTAGGGTGCTGGGTTGGGGAGCTGGTCGAGCTTGAGCTTGGTGTTGGCCAGATTGACCGTCTGGTTCTGCGCGATTGTCCCGGACGTGGCTGGATCGAACTCGATGGCCACCTCGACAACGATGTCTACGGACCCACTGGTCTGGGGGGCGATCTCTACTGCCGTTCCCGTGGGCAGGTCGACTCCGTCCAGTTCTACAGTCACCTCCGGCGTGCCGAGAGCAGCCACCAGTTCAGCGTTCCCGGTTGCGGCTCCGATGGTTGCCGTGAGCTCTGCGGCCAAGTTGTTGCCGGTGGCAGTCAGGGTTGTGGTGCACGTGTAGGAGACTTTGTCGCCGGGGACGATCAGGAATGCTTCGATATCCGTGATCGGGACCGGCAATGCTGGAGAAGGCTTCGTTATATCGGTCCATGCGCCGCCGTCCGCGCAATCGCCAAGCGAGAGTTGACCGGAGTTGATGTCGCTGTCGAGGACATCGCTCTCGTCGCCCCAAAAAGCTAAACTGCCGGCGCCGCCGAGCAACAGGATCGCGCCTGCGCCGGCTGCCATTGCTGCTTTGGTCTGCTTGTTCATCTTGACTCATTCCGCTGGTTTGTTTCGAACTCAGAACTAGTATCTCGCGTTACCAGTTGATCGTTACAGAATCAAACTTTTTGTGATGTAACCATGCATCGGATGGAATGACTGCCATTTAAAGGTCCTGATGATAGCTGAAAAGCGTTGTCCGCGAGGTGGTTGACTCCACGAGATAGTTCGCATTGCTTTCTATCTGTGCGGGACAGTATGGACCTCGCACAGATATTAGATGTCTTTGATTACTTCGATGACTGGCAAATTAATCTGGATGTTCCTGCGATTTTGACTCAACGTCATTCAGGATAAGTGGGTCGAGATCGCGCTATTCAATGTTCTAAGCGTGCCTAACAATGCATGGGATAATGCACCGCGACAATGCGCCCGACGCCCGGGGGCGGATCGGATGGAGACGTCGACCCTGCCGTGGGAGGTGATACCGCCCCTGGCGTCGCGTAGTCGTCGTCGCGCCGCCCCGGTCGCGGCTGTCTGTTGTGTCATGCTCGGTCAATCCCGTTGTTGCAAAAAGCTTTTCGGATCCACACTGCGCATCGTCCTCGGGTTGGCGGCAGTGAGCACTCAACCGGTCCTCTGCGGGGCGATTGTCGGGGCCGAGCGTTGGTGGGTATCAATCTGCCGGCCGCGAGTCGCATCGGTCAGGGGGAGTGTTCCTGCGTGGTCCCCCGGGCCGCCATCGACGCGCCGTGAAGGCAGGGCCCGAACAGGCTGCCGATTGGCGCAAAGCCGACTGTGACCAGGAAATGGTGCGGAACCGGTGGATCGATGAAACCGTATGAGGGATGAGCACAACAACGCCGACGCTCGTTCTCGGTCCGATTCTCCGCTACGTCGACACCACGAGAGCCACGGTCTGGGTGGAAACCGAGGACGAGTGCAACGCCGAGGTCCGGACGTCAACCGGCCAGATCGGCGCCGAGAACACATGGTCCGTGCACGGGCATCACTTTGCGATCGTGCAGTTGGTCGGACTTCCCTCCGGCAGCGTCATCGACTACACGGTGACGCTGACGCCGTCGGGCAATCCGGGTTCGGAAGCGACTCCGGTGATCTGTGCCGAAGGACAGCTGCGGACGGCGGCACACGACGACGCACTGACTGTCGCGTTCGGTTCCTGTCGTCGAGGCGATACCTACGACGACGATCGGCTCAAGGCGATCGGTGCCGACGGACTCGCCGGGTTGGCGGCACAGGTGAAAGACCAGGACGCCGAGCTGTGGCCGCAATTGCTGCTGTTGCTCGGAGACCAGGTGTATGCCGATGATCCTTCGCCCGAGATCAAGGCACTGCTCCGTGAGCGCCGCGAAGCACAGAACGATCCAGAACTGGGTGACGAGGTCTTCGAAGAGATCTGCGACTTCGAGGAGTACACGTGGCTCTACCGCGAATCCTGGGGAGCGCCGCAGGTGACCGGGTTGATGGCCACCATTCCGAGCTGCATGATCCTTGATGACCACGACCTGCGCGACGACTGGAACTCGTCGTCGGACTGGCGGGCGGAGATGGAGCAGAAACCTTGGTGGCACCGACGGGTGGTGGGGGCGTTCTCCTCGTACTGGGTCTACCAGCATCTGGGTAACCTCTCGCCGAATGAACTGGCGAAGGACGAACTCTACCTCGCGGTTCGGTCGGCAGGCAGTGCAGAGGAACGAGAAAAGCTCCTGTCGGACTTTGCACTTCGCGCCGACAGTGATCCGGCGTCGGCCCGCTGGAGTTACGTCCGGGATCTGGGCAACACCCGGATCATCATGATCGACTCGAGGTGCTCACGGGACCTCACACCGGACGGGCGAGCAATGCTCGACGAGCTCGAATGGAAATGGCTCTGTGAGCAGGCATTGACCACCGACGCCCGGCATATCGTGTTCGGTACGTCGCTGCCGTATCTGATGCTGCCTGCGCTTCACCAGCTCGAGCAGTGGAATGAAGCTGTCGCACAAGGTGCCTGGGGTCGCCGGTGGGCCAAGGTAGGGGAGAAGTTGCGCCTGGCACTCGACCTCGAGCATTGGGCGGCGTTCGGCAATTCCTTCGAGCAGATGGTGACCCTCGTCGGGGAGCTGGTGAGCCGCCCGCAACCGCCTGCGAGCATTCTGTGGCTGTCCGGCGACGTGCACTGTTCGTACGTCGCACAGGCGGAACTGACCGACACCCCGCCGAACAACACGATGCTGTACCAGCTGACGATGTCGCCGTTCCGCAACCCGCTCGACCTGCCGATTCGGGTGGTGAATCGGCTTGCGATCCGGCGGCCCGTGGTCAAGTTCATGCACTTCCTCGCACGCCGGGCGGGCCTCGGTGATCATGCGATCACCTGGCAGGTCGACGCCGGACCGTGGTTCGACAACGGGGTGATGGTGCTGAGGCTGAAGGGCGAGACCGCGTCGGTGCTCATCGAGCACGCGAAGACGGGCCCAGGCGGTTCGCAGGATCTCGTGCAGACACACGAGATGGTCCTCACGCACTGACTGGTCTGACCACGACATGTGGTCGGGGTGGTGAACAGGTGTGGTCAGCAAAGACGGTTGACCACCGTTGATCGGTAGTGTCACTACCGAAAGGACTGGACGCAAAAAAGTGGGCGACCCGCGATTTCTCGCTGGTCAACCCACTTTTTTGAAGTCTGACGATCTTAGATCGCGGTCACTCCGGTAGCCTGGGGGCCTTTGGCGCCCTGGCCGATTTCGAACTCGACTCGCTGGTTCTCCTCGAGGGTGCGGAAGCCGCCGCCCTGGATCTCGGAGTAATGAACGAAGACGTCATCTGAACCGCCGTCGGGGGCGATGAAGCCGAAGCCTTTTTCGCCGTTGAACCATTTCACAGTTCCCTGTGCCATATTAAAGTACTTCTCTCTTTTTTCCTGCAGAACGCATTAACACGTCCCTGGTACATAGTGTTGCACGGATTCCCCGAAACCGATAGTGCTGGGAGCAAGTTGGGTGTGTCGGTTTTTCTGTGAGCCTTTGACCTGCGGTTATGTCGCGGCGCGCCGTGCGTCGAGACTGGCACGAATGTGCAGATCTGCTGGAACGGGGCAACGCGAGTTGGTCCGCCGACGCCGAATCGGGCCCTTCCGGGTCGATTGCGCCCCTGTGGTGGCCGCCCCGGGTATCTGCCCGTGGCGGCCGGCGTCGCTGATGCGTAAACGGCATTTCTGTTACACAGCAACGGATTTGGGCTACTGGTTGAGCGTTGCCGGTCCGCCGGGGCTGGCGGACCCCTCAGATGATGGTTCCGACGTCCTCGCGGACGAGGTGGTCCATCGCGCGTTCGGCGACTGCGGCGATGGTCATCGACGGGTTGCACGCTGCGGAGTTGCCCGGCATCAGCGCGCCGTCGAGGACATAGAGACCCTTCTGTCCCTGGACGCGTCCCTGGAGGTCGCAGACCGAACCCATGCTCGCGCCACCGAGTGGATGCCAGGTGGACGGGAACGTCAGATTCGTGTCGGTGGTCAGGGTCGAGGATCCGGCGATCTTCTGGACAGCGGGACCGATGTGGCCCTTCTGGATGTCGGAGTCGCCGTCGATGGGCCAGTGCAGCGTCGCGTTGTCGGTCGCCGAGTCGTAGGCGAAACGGCCGCGGTCGGCGCTGACCCCGAATCCGACCATCATCGTGCTGCGGGCGTCGACACCCAGGCTCGGGATGGACGCCTGGATGATCGTGAACGCAGACTTCGGGTCGTTCCAATTGCGACTGCCGTAGACCACGGGACCGCCCTGTGGCGTGCCGAACCCGGTCGCCGGGTTGGTCCACAGGTAGATGCGGTCGGCGTTGGTGCCCCAGTTGCCGCCGAGTCCGTCGGGCATGTCTCCGATGGCACCCTTGCCGGCCGCCCGCATCAGCAGGTTCGTGGTGTTCATGCTGCCCGCCGCCATCACCAGCGCGTTGGTGGTGAGAATTTTGTTCTCCAGGACGGTGCCGCTGGTGTCGGTGCGCTCGACGTGGACCCGCCAGCGGCCGTCGTCCGTCCGTTCGACATCGGTGACCTCGTGCAGGGTGTGGACGGTGGCGAGGCCGGTCGCCTCGGCGGCGGCGATGTAGGTGACGTCGACCGAGTGTTTGCCGCCGTTGTTGACGCCGAGGGCGCCGTCGCCGTTCGTATACGAGGGCTTCATCTTGCCTCGCAGCTCGTCGAGTGCGTAGTTCCAGTCGATGGGCATCGGGATCTTCGACACCGGTAGACCCACGCGTTTGGCGCTCTCGGCAAACATTCTGGGGGCTTGGTAATTGGGGGTTGCGATCAGTTCGTCGGGTGCGACCTGGAGCTTGAGCATCTGCGCCACTCGCGGGTAGTGCACCCGGTTCATGGTCTTCCAGTCGAGTGCTTCCGGGAAGTTGGCATTGAAGACGGACTCGTCCGGTTGCAACGTCATCCCTTGGTAGACAAGGGATCCGCCGCCGACCCCGGCCGCGCACAGGGCGGTCATGTTCTGGCCGATGATCGCTTCGATCAGTCCGGTGTACGGCTCGAAGACGGCAGGCCTGCCAAACAGCTGCGGGGCGCCCTTGTGCCAGAGAATCCGCTTGTCCGGGGCTGTGGCGAGGGGAAATGTATTGGAGTTCGGCCCGGTTGCCCACCGGCGGCCACGCTCGAGGATGGTCACCGGCACGCCGGCTTCGGTCAAACGCAGCGCGGCCACACCACCACCGAAGCCGGAGCCGATCACGATGACCCGGTGGTCCTCGCGAGTGACTGGTGTCCGTGCGGCAGGTGTACGCGCGATCGGTGTCGACTTTGCGTGTGCCACTGTTGAACTCGCCGCGGCCACTCCGACTGCTGCTGCTCCGGCCAAAAATGCACGGCGCTTTATTTCAGACAACATTGCCCCCCGGTTTGCTGTTCATCGTCGACCGAAGAAACGCCGCGGACGCGGGTTGGTCGCCCGGTAAAGTTAGACAGTGCCACCCAAAAGTGTCAAGAGATGTTGGGCGATTCGATCCAGGACTGCATCGCTGGAGCCAGCCAGCGGGTCAGGAAGTTTCGTAGATCCTCGTCCTCGGCGACATCTTCATCTTCGAAGAGCACTGTCGACAGACCCAACCGCAGACCCATCGCGACGATATCGTCGATATGGTCTTTGACCTCGGCATATCGTTCCGTGAGCGGCGCGAGCAATTCCTGGGCAATCGGTTTTGCGCGGGAGATCATGTCGGTGTCGAAGATCGGGTTGCCGACTTCCGCATGGAGCAGGGCCGCGAGTGCCGGGTGGCTTCTGACCGTTGCCCGACCGGCGACGATGAGTTCGACGATGTAGCCCACCGGTGTCTCCACGGCCTCCAGGTGGCTGCGGATGTCGCCGAGAATCTCTATGGTCAGCCCCGAGATGGCCTGAGAGACGAGGTCTTCTCGAGTGCCGAAGATCGAGTAGACGGTTTGGCGGGAAACGCCGGCGGCGGTGGCCACAGCGGCGATGTTGACCCCGTCGAAACCCTCGGTGGCGATCAGGCCGAGTGTGGCGTCCAGGATCTTGTTCCGCGATCTCATCCCGGCATTATCAACCACATGGGCGGTGCCGCGGCACGGTTGGCGCTGCGAAACGGCGGAGTAGTGACGGAAAAACGGCAGCTGGCGGGCCATTTGACCCGCCGACTGCCGTCGTCTGTTCGGTTGAGTGAGTCCGCTCAGTCGTCGGTCACCACGAGCTTGACGTCGATGTTCCCGCGGGTGGCGTTGGAGTAGGGGCAGACCTGGTGCGCTTTGTCGGCCAGTGCGGTTGCGGTGTTGTGATCGAGGTTCGGGAGCGCCACTTCCAACTCGACGGCCAGGCCGAAGCCGCCGTTGTCGAGACTTCCGATCGAGACACGAGCGCCCACGGTGGAGTCTGTGACGTCAGCCTTTTCCTGCCCGGCGACCAAGCGTAGTGCCGAATGGAAGCAGGCTGCGTACCCGGCCGCGAAGAGCTGCTCCGGGTTGGTTCCGATGCCGTTGCCGCCCATCTCTTTTGGAATCGAAAGATCGACATCGACCTTGCCGTCGGTGGTGCGGGCGTGACCGTTTCGGCCGTCACCGGTGGCGAGTGCTTCTGCGGTGTAGAGAGCTTTCATGGTGTTGCCTTTCGAAAAGTGGCTGTTCACGAACCGGCCGGATTGCCGGAATCGCGTAGTGCGACGGTGAGCCGCTGGATAGTTTCGCGCAGCTCTGTGACCTGGTCCAAGTCCAAACCCGTTGCAGCAAAGAGCTGTTCGGGCACACACTGGGCTTTCGATTCGAGTGCACGACCGGCGTCGGTGAGCGTGACCTCGACCGACCGCTCGTCGGTCGGGGAGCGGTCACGCCGGACGTAACCGGTTGCCTCCAGCCTCTTCAGCAGCGGTGAGAGGGTGCCCGAATCCAGTTGTAGCCGTTGCCCAAGTCGGCGGACCGTGATCGACTTCTCCTCCCACAACACCAGCAGAACCAGGTATTGCGGGTATGTCAGCCCGATCTCGTCGAGCATCGGGCGATACGCGGCGGTGGTCGCCCGCGATGCCGAATACAGGGCGAAGCAGAGTTGGCTGTCCAAACGAAGTGCGGTCACATGTCTGAACCTAGTGCACAATTCAGTTGTGCACAACCATTCTTGGCGAGTTCTCAGACTCCCAACGTTCGGATTGGATCAGGACGCTGTGCGGGCGAAGACGCCGGCGATGAATGCGGCTTGGCCGACGTGCTGGAGATCGTCGGCAATGACGCTGACCAGGCGGACGCCAAGGGTGACGGGCGGATCCCAGTTCCGGTCGACCACGGTGTCGAGGTCTTCTGACCTCAGGTTTTCGACGAATGCGGCGGTTCTTTCCTGGACGGCGTCGTGATACCCGAGCAGGAGGCCGATGGTGGGCTGAACCTGCTCGACGTCGTCGCTCGACTGTCCATAACCGATGGCCCCGACATCGAAGGGCAGCGCGAACCGGCCGTACCAGTCCTGCGCTGTCCAGATCTGCTCGGAGTTCGCGACTCCCGCGACATGGTCGTCCTGGACGCGGGTCAGGTGCCAGATCAGCCATGCGATCGTGTTGGCGTCGGGGTCGAGCCGGTAGGTGAGCGCGGCCTCGGGAAGGTCGGAGAGCGTTGCGTGAACCTCCTCGGAAATCCGGCTGAATGCGTCGCGGATCAGTTCGGCCTCGTTCATGATCAAGTCCTTTCGCTGTCGGGGGACACGCGATCCTGTCTACCTCTCTACTCCGGCACGGCGACATCGGCGGGCGATCGGGCGACTTCGATGGCAGGCGCGGGCTGCCCGGTCGGCTGCCGGCGCTTGACCGCCTGCGTCGAGTTGAAGGGCTGGGGTGGACGCGGGATCATCTGTGTACCAAAGGATTTGGGTTCTGTATTGAGCTCGTGCTGCGCGTCGGTGGCGCGCGGCGTAGGGTTCGACCCACATCGCGGCCCAGTGGTACCTGCCTCAGGAGTCTCACATGTCACGACGCGCCTGGTTCTCTGGATTCTTTGCTGCAGCGTTCTTGGCGCTGCTGACACCTTTTGTGGCGGCAGGTCCGGCCGGCGCGATCACAGCTCCGCCGTCGCGGTTCACGGTGCTGCCGTTTCCCAGCCCGGGCTGCCCTCAGGGCCATGCTCTGGCGGGTCCGACGAGCACCGATGACAGCCTGGTGGTGGTGCTCATCGAGCCGATCGGTGCGAAGCCGATATACGCCCAGAACACGCTGACCGTGGCGTGGCTGAATCTTGCGACGTGGCAGAGCGGAACGTTCAAGATGGCGAACTGGGATGCTCAGGCGCCCATCTACGGCTATCCGGGCCACCCGGCCTGGACTGGTGGCGTCCTTCACGTCGGTGCCGGAAAGGTGCTGGTGACGGTCAGCGGAACCGCCTCGAATACCGTGCAGACCTGCCATTACCTGTTCGGGACGACCACACTCACCTATGCGTGAGAGCTGGTCGTCGCTCGAGCCGTCTAGCCGAAGAGCCAGGCGTTCGGTTCGCACACGATCGCTACCGGGCGTCCGTCATCGTTTGTTCCGCCGACGGCCCGCGCAGTGATCGACGCTGCACGCGGCGAATAGCTCATCGAGAGATGATCGGATGTGTCGACCTCGCAACCGTCTTGCAGGGTGACGTTGTTGACGGTCGCTCCCGGGCCAGAGGTGAGGAATGTCGAGTCATACGGCGTGGTGACCTCGTCATACCTCGTGCCGATCACCGTGTACTTGACGCCGGGGACGGTGTCGCCGTCGGCATTGAGGGTTTTGAGGAACTCCGAGTCATAGACCTGCTGGATCCCGGCTACCCCGACCACAAGCGCAACCGGGCCGAGGATGTCGATCCCGAGGTTGTTGATGGTCCGGCCCAATGTGCCGATACCCAGCAGGCTGGTCCCGTGGTTGGTGGCACCGAGTGTGACGAGGCTGTCGACTTTGTCCGCGCCACCGTTGAACTTGAGGTACTGCCGCGCCATCAGGCCGCCTTGTGAATGGCCGACGATGTTGACCTTTGTCGCGCCGGTCGAGGCGAGAACGCGATCGACGAATGTGGCGAGTTGACCGGCCGACTGCGCGATATCGCCATTGCCGTTGGCGCCGGGAACGACGTTCCCGAGTCCGCCGCCGTCCTGAATCGGCAACTTGCCGTAGTTCAACGCGTACACACACAGGCCGGCCGCCTTCAGGGCCGGCGACATGAAAGCCCAATTGTCATAGGCGTTTTCCCAGGTGCCGTGGACGAGAACGACGGGTTCTTGACCGTCCTGCGGTATGCAACCCCAGTCATTCGCGCCGGGAGGTGCCACGTCCGGATTGAACAGTCCGTATGCGAACGCCGGCAAGAAAGAGCTACTTTCCGGACCGTTGCCAACCGGTGTCGTCGACGTGCTGGTGCCGTTGAGGATGACGTCGCTCGCGGGTTGCTTGAGACCGGACTCGATGACCTCGGCAAGGTCCTCGGTGGTTGCCGCCGCTGCCGTACCGGGGCCACAGATTCCGATGGTCAGGGCCGCCGCAAGGGCGGTTGCGACCATTCCGATCTTGGTGGCCCGTGAACTCGATGAAGTCTTCATGCTCGTTCCCCCGACTGGCCGTTGACAGTGTTGTGGGTCAGGTAAGAGGTTAGGACGAAATCTCGAATGCTCAACAGAAAACTCCAATTTCGGCCGGGGGTTGCGGTGCGTCGTGCAGGACGAAATTACCTGGATAGGTGCCCCCAGTGGGATTCGAACCCACACTTGACGGATTTTAAGTCCGTTGCCTCTGCCAGTTGGGCTATAGGGGCGTGCTGTGAAGCCTGATCAGAATCTCATGGACGGTCGGGACTCGTGTGACAAGGGTTCCCGGTGCAGGCCAGTCCCGGATAGTGCTGCAACATCTGTTGAGAGGTCGATGCCGAGACATAGGGACTTTGTACCCTGGTGGCAATATGCCACCCATGTCTGAATCATCCGCGCGACGCAGCCGCGGGCGACCACCGGGACCCGGTGTCGACCTCGACTCGCGTCGTGAAGAACTGCTCGACGCCGCCGAGTTGGAGATCGCGGGGCATCGCTCGGAGTTCGGGCTGGCGGGTGTGGCAAAGCGTGCGGGATTGACCCGATCGGCGGTGTATGCGGCGTTCACCGATCGTGATGACCTGTTGACCGCGCTCACTCGCCGTCATGCGGCTCGGCTCACCGCCGACATGGCTGCGGTTCTCAACGAGGTCAAGGATCCGCGAGTGCAGACCCGGGCGACGGTCGACGTGCTCGCGCGTTGGATGGAGGACAACCCGGAGCTGTCTGCCGTACTTGCCCCGAGGATGCAGGCCGGCGTCGGTGATTCGCAGGTCACCGGATTCCTGGAGCATGTCCTCGACATCGGTTTCACTCAGATCGACGGGAACCGCCGAGCGGCCGCCCCGTGGGCACGCGCTGTCATCGGCGCCATCTGGACGGCGGTGCAGTGGTGGAGTGAAACGCGCACGATGGATCGCACCGAACTCGTCGATCACGTGACCGACCTGATCTGGGAGGGTTTCTCCGGCGTCGGTGGCGCAGCGGTCTCGCTGCCCGACGTACATGCCCCGAAACGTGACCAAGCGAGTTCTTGACGACCCGCACGTACAAAGATCACGATGTTCTTTATGAGGGCATCAGAGATCACCGGTGCGGCCAACTGGGATTCTGTCCGGTCTCGCCACCCCGACCTGGTCGACCAACTCGACAACGGCCTGCGCGAAGGAGACCCACTCGCGCAGGCGGTCATCGATGAGATGCACGAGCTGACCGACTACGGCTGGGCGGACATCCAGGCGATCCTTGACGATTCCGTCGCCCGGCGGAACGATGCCCCACCCCACTTGCGTGCACTGCTCGACGCGGCTTCCGAGCTCCCGCCGTGGTTCGACCCGGCACTCGCGCACGCCGGTGCGCGCGCGTGGTGGAAATTTGGAACCCTCCAGTCGAGCACCCTCTACCAGTCCCTGATCTACGGCTATCAGGCTCCCGGCTTTGTCCGGCCACTGGTCGCCACCGGGCAGCTGGCCGAGAACACCTACGACCGGGTGCTCAGCACCGGCCGATGGGTCGCACTGGCGACGGCGCCCGGGCAGATGGTCCCTGGCAACGAAGGCTGGTCGAAGACGTTGCGCATCCGTCTGATTCACGCGATGGTGCGAGACCGGATCGCATCGTCGGGGGAGTGGGATGAGATCAGTTGGGGTGTGCCGATCAATCAGACGTATACCGCGTTGACGATCGGTGCGGGCTTTCTCGCGTTGCCGATGACGATCGCAGGTGACTTCGGTATCCAGTACTCGGCCGCCGAACACGAGGCGATAACGCACCTGTGGCGGTGGATCGGGCACGTCATCGGCGTGGACGAGGCGCTGTTGCCCACGAATTTTGCTGCAGCCCAAGATATGTTTGCGGTCGGTGCCGAGTTTGATCTCGAACCCGACGAATGGTCGAAGACCTTGACCCGGGCGTTGTTGCGCGAGGGATATCGCCTCGATCTCCCGTTTGTCCCTGGAATGGTCACCGCGATGATGACTGTGATGCTGCGGCCCATGTTGTCGATGTCGTTCTCATCCATCTCGACTCGGTGGGTGGAACAACCCGTGGCAGGCAAGATGGGCCTGCGTCGAACGCCGCTACATCATCTTGTCGAACTCGTCCGTCCTGCCGTCCGCCTACGCGAAGTCTTTCGGGTGATCGGATTCCTTGGCGACGAAGAGCGGGTGGTGAATCGCGAGATGCGCACTGTCATGCGAGGTCTGGGCATGAGCGCCGACGAGATTCGGTTGGTCGAGTCGGCGGCTTGAGTCGGCCGCTGTGATCGCGGACCGGGTCGTCGTGATGGGTCTGCAGCCCGTCCGGGAATCCGCCCACATGGTTTGCAAGGCTAGAAACCATTGACCTCCCTAAAATAGGGCTGTTAACTTAACGACGATCACTTGAGAATCCTCGGAAGGATGTCCCGGTGTTGTCGTCACTCGCTCGCGGCGTTATTGCCGCACCAAAACGTGTCCTGGGTGGCGCGCTGCTCATCTTGATCGTCTGCGGGGTCCTCGGATCGTCCGTTGCCGGGGAACTCGCGGCCGGTGGATTTCAGGATCCGAGTTCAGAATCCGCCAATGCGATTTCGATACTGGACGAAGAGTTCGGTCGCGGCGGACTGCAGGTGGTGGTGCGGCTGCATGACGCTGACACCACGAACATCGCGGACAGTGACGACGCGAGGGCAGCAGCCGATGCGATCATCGCCGACCTGGAGGAGATGGAATTCGTTCAGCGCCCGATCATTTCGGCCTGGACGAACCCGGAGTCGGCCACGGCACTGATTTCGGCCGACCGGACGTCGGGACTCATCGTCAGCACGGTGTCAGGTGGCGATCGCGATGCTGCGGCCAATGGTCAGAAAATCGACGACCGATTCACCGGCACCGCGTTCGCCGATCAGTTCTCGGGTATCGACGTACTCGTCGGTGGACAGGCGCTCGTGTACTCGCAGGTCAACGAACAGACCAGCCGCGACCTGTTCATTGCTGAAGCCGTGGCGATCCCCATCAGCTTCGTCCTGCTCATCTGGGTGTTCGGCGGACTGGTTGCGGCGGTATTGCCTTTGGCCATCGGCATTTTCGCGATCATCGGAACGACCGCGGTACTCCGCGGGTTCACGTTGTTCGCCGATGTGTCGGTCTTTGCCCTCAACCTCACCACGGCGCTGGGGCTGGCGTTGGCCATCGACTACACACTGCTGATCATCAATCGGTATCGCGAAGAAGTACATGCCGGCCGCGACCGCGATGAGGCGTTGGCGATCACGGTGAAGACTGCCGGGCGTACCGTGCTGTTCTCTGCGGTGACAGTTGCCTTGTCGCTGGCTGCGATGGGCATCTTCCCGATGTATTTCCTGAGATCGTTCGCCTATGCGGGGCTGGCGGTTGTCGCTCTTGCGGCCGCGGCGGCACTCATCGTGGCACCGGCGCTGATTGCGTTGCTTGGCGACCGAATCGACTCTCTCGACGTGCGTAAACCCATCCGTCGAATGCTCCGCAGGCCCGAACCCAGGGTTCTCGAACCCGAGGAATCGATGTGGTATCGCAGCACGCGGTTCGTGCTGCGCCATGCGATTCCGGTGGGGTTGGCGGTGGTCGCCTTGCTGCTGGTCCTGGGTGCACCGTTCCTCGGTATCAAGTTCGGGTACCCCGACGATCGGGTGCTGCCGTCCTCGGCATCGTCCCGGATACTGGGCGATGAACTCCGAAACGAGTACTCGCAGAATGCTTCTGCGGCGGTGAACATCGTCATCCCGGACGCGGTGCAGATGGGTGATGACGAAGTGGCCGGCTATGGTCAAGAGCTCTCCCGGGTTTCTGATGTCACCGCGGTGCTCACCCCGGTCGGCACGTTTGTCGACGGCCAACGTGCGGGTCCCGGAAGCGCGGATATGGCGGCAGGCGACGATGCGTTTGTCACCGTGTCCTCGACCGTCGATCCGTTCTCGACCCAGGGATCCGATCAGCTCGACGCCCTGCGAGCGGTGCCGACGCCCGAGGGGATAGACCCGCTGTTCAGTGGTCTGGCCCAGTCGAATCGTGACAACGTCGACAGCATTATCGATCACCTACCAGCGGTGTTCGCCGTCATCGGCGTCACCACGTTTGTGCTGCTGTTCATGCTGACCGGATCATTGCTTCTCCCGCTGAAGGCATTGGTGCTCAACGTGTTCTCGCTGACCGCCACCTTCGGAGCCATGGTCTGGATCTTCCAGGAGGGCAATCTGGGCGGGCTGGGAAGCACCACTACCGGAACCCTGATCGCCAACATGCCGGTGCTGATGTTCTGCATCGCCTTCGGGTTGTCGATGGACTACGAGGTCTTCCTGCTGTCGCGGATACGGGAGGAATGGCTCAAGTCGGGCAAAACCCGGGCCGACAGCGATCGTGCGGTTGCCCTCGGTATCGCCCGTACCGGCCGGGTGGTGACGGCCGCTGCATTGCTGATGGCTGTGGTCTTCGCCGGCATCGCGTTCTCACAGGTGTCGTTCATGCGGATGTTCGGCGTGGGGCTGGCCTTGGCGGTGCTGATGGATGCCACGTTGATCCGGATGTTCTTGGTTCCTGCCTTCATGAAGGTCGCGGGTCGGGCAAACTGGTGGGCGCCGGCACCCCTACGTAAGTTCCATGACCGCTTCGGTCTGAGTGAGGAAGGTGGACATGACAACCGAGCGACTTCGGAGGCAGAGGTCTCCGCGCGGCTCGGGGGAACAGTTGCGAGCGGAGATCCTCGCAGCGGCAACTGATTTGCTGTTGGAGACCGGTGACGAATCGGCGGTATCCATCAGGGCGGTGTCCAACCGGGTGGGGGTTTCACCGCCGTCGATCTACATCCACTTCGCAGACAAAGACGCGTTGATCAGCGAGGTCGTGGCGCACTACTTCACCAGGCTCGACGAGGTCATGCGCCTGGCCGGTGCCCGATACGAGGACAGCTGGCAGGCGGCGCACGCGCAGGGGCTGGCGTATGTGCGCTTTGCGGTGGAGAACGCCGAGCTCTACCGGGTCGCGACGATGAAGCAGTGTCCTGAGGGAACCGATACGGACACCGTGCTGGGGGACTCGGCATTTGTGCACTTTGCCGAGACCATCGAGCGGTTGATGGACGAAGGGATCATCGACAAAGGGGACCCGACACCGGTGGTGCTCGAATTCTGGACCGCCGCACACGGTGTCGCCGCGCTGATGATCGCCAAGCCGTATCTTTTCGTCGACGACAACTACGACTTGGCCGAGCGGGTACTGACGGCGGTGTCCCTCGGACGCGTCACCAAAGACCTGATCGGTGCCGACGTCGGACCGGAGGCGATCCGAGCGTTCGTTGCCGAACAGCGCGCGACGAGGGCCGGCGAATGACAACCACATCCTCCCGCCGGGAGGCGGTGTCTGCCGAGGACGCGGTCGGCACAGCAGGTGGCTGGGCCCCATGACCGTGCGCGCCGTCCAGATGCTCCAACCGTGGTTTCTCGGTTATGCGCTGGTCGGCGTCGTCGTGAGCGGCATCGTGCCCATTCTGCTTCCGCTCAGTGCCGACCCCCACGGGCCTTTTGCGGTCGGACTCGTTGTCGCGGCGTTCTATCTGGGAATGCTGACCGCCCCGATCTCCGGATCCCTCGCCGACCGGACGAACACCGAGCGCGTGGTCTTCCTCGCCAGCTTCCCGCTGATGGCGATCAGCGCCATCACCTTCGGTCTCGTCGACAACGTCGCGGTGTGGTCCGTGTGCATGCTGGTCGCCGGGGCTGCCGCCGGCGCTGCGCAGACCATGGCAAGCGTGTTCATCGTCGAAGGTCGTCCGAAATCGGAGTGGGACGATCGAATCGGTTGGATGCGTTTGGCTTTCGGCGCGGGTCAAGTACTCGGACTCGGGGTCGCCACCTGGTTCACCCATCGCATCGACATCGGCTGGATCGTGACCGGTGCAGTCGTGTTGGCCGGTACCGCGCTCGGTGCGCTGCGCCTGCCGCATATCGCGCCGCACCCGCCCGATGCCGCTGCCGCTGCAACCGATGGTGCCCGGAAGAAAGGAAAAGCAGCCGAAGTCGCAGCGGTTCTCAGAAGCCGATTCGGGATCTTCCTCGGGTGCTGGCTCTTCGCCATGATCGGTCTGATGACCTTCTACAACGTCGTCCCGTTGGTGCTGCGCGATGCCTTCGGGATCGAACCGTCCACGACGTCAGCGGTGTTCATGGCCGGCTCGGCGATCGGGGCGGTTCTCTATCCGGTGTCCGGAAAGTTCGCCGATTGGTGGGGGCCGGGGATGGTCTTGGCCATCGGAATCGCGGTCACCCTCACCGTATTCGTCGTCATGTCGGTCGCGGCCCTGACCAAGCCCTCGTTCGGGGCGATCGTTGGCGGCGTGGGCCTGGCGGTCATCGCCAGCGCTTACCCGCTCCAGTACATCGGCGCGACCCTCCTCGCCGCGAATCTGACGATCGAGAGCGAGGGATCGGCAATGGGATTGTTCAACGCCGGTGTCGCGGCCGGCGCGATCGTCGGCGCGTTGATTCCATCGGTCTTGGCAAACGCGCTCGGATACGACTCCCTGTTGGTGTTCTCGACGGGAGCATTGGTGGTGGCAGTTGCCCTCGGGCTCCTCCTGTACCGGCGGTCGGAACCGAGAGGCCGATCGCGATCGACCCTTGTTGCCGAATGACGATCAAACCCGGGTGAACGTGTTCTAGTTTCGCTAGTGTCGCGGCATGGGAGTTCTGGACGGCAAAGTGGCACTGATCACCGGCGGCGGCAAGGGCGTGGGGCTGGGTATCGCCTCGGCGCTGAGTAAGGAAGGCGCCGACATCTTCATCTGCGGGCGGCATCGGCGACCTCTGGCAGAGGCGGCCGAAAAACTCGCAGGCAACGGTGTGCGCGCGGAGTACCTGGTCGGGAACGTCAGCGAAGCGGCAGACTGCGCCGCGATCGTCCAGGCCTGTGCCGATCGGCTCGGCGGCGTCGACATCCTGGTCAACAACGCCAACGACGCGATGCCGATCCCATTGCTCGATGTGACAGATGAGGACTTCACCCGTTTCTTTCAGACCGGCCCGCTGGCCGTGCTGCGGCTGATGAAGGCGTGCCATCCGCTGATGACGGCGCGGGGCGGGGGGTCGGTGATCAATCTCGTCACCTCGGCGGCCGTGCGGTGGGACATGGCGACGTACGGCCCGTATGCCGCCGTGAAAGAAGCGACGCGGTCGCTGACCCGAGCGGCCGGATGTGAATGGGGTAAAGACAACATCCGCGTGAATGCGATTGCGCCCCATGCAATGACCCCGTCGCTGCAGTGGTGGACAGAAACATATCCCGAAGAGGCCGACGCGTTTGTGAAGAGCATTCCGCTGGGACGGATCGGCGATGCCGAGGCAGACATCGGTCGGATCGCGGTGTTCCTCGCCAGTCAAGATGCGCGTTACCTCAGCGGGGTCACGATCCCGGCCGACGGTGGTCACAGTCGTTGGGGCTGATGCCTGATCATTTCCCGCTCTGCCGGACACGGACTCGTTTGAGAAGGACAGCTGCCTGCGCGCAAGTTCAAGAGAAGGTAAAGTCGGAACTCGAACGTCACTGTGCTCGTTGAGTGGACATCAGCTTTGCAATGAGAAGGGACCAAAACGGTGCGTGAAAGCAGCAATCCGGTGATGCGCGGAGTCGTGCGCAGCAACCAAGGCCCAGGCGGATACGCCGGCTTTGGCGCTGGTGCGGCCGGCGCCGGCCAGGCCGCAACATGGAATCAGCAAGGGGGAGCGCCATCGGCCGACCCGTATGCGCGGCCGGGACAGCAGGTCGGTGCCCGCAACCTGACCATCGACGACGTGGTGACCAAGACGGCTGCCACGTTGGGCGTGCTGATCCTGTCGGCCGCCCTCTCCTATTTCTTCACCAGCCAGAACGAATCCCTCGCGACGCCGCTGATGCTGGTCGGCGCGCTGGGAGGCCTGGCGCTGGTGCTCGTCGCGACCTTCGGGCGCAAGCAGGACAACCCGGCCATCGTGCTCGCCTACGCGGTGCTCGAAGGTATGTTCGTCGGCACGATCTCGTACGTCTTCGCCAATTGGGTTGTCGCTGACGACGTCAGTGCAGGCGCGCTCATCGGACAGGCCGTACTCGGAACATTCGGCGTGTTCGCCGGCATGCTCATCGTCTACAAGACGGGCGCCATCCGCGTCACCCCGCGTTTCACCCGCATGATCTTCGCCGGCCTCGTCGGTGTGCTGGTGCTGATCCTTGGCAACCTGATCATCGGTTTCTTCAACGGTGGTTCGGGCCTGGGCCTGCGTGACGGCGGACCGATCGCCATCATCTTCTCGCTCGTCTGCATCGCGCTCGCAGCGTTCAGCTTCCTGATCGACTTCGACGCCGCCGATCAGCTGATCCGGTCGGGCGCTCCGTCGAAGGCTGCATGGGGCATCGCACTGGGCCTGACCGTCACCCTGGTCTGGCTGTACGTCGAGATCCTGCGTCTGCTGAGTTACTTCAACTCGGATTAGTTCTTCGAACCCCGTTCCAACAAGCGAAGCCCGCGACCGATCCGGTCGCGGGCTTCGCTGTCTTCAGAGGTGGTTGAAGCGGCTCAGCTGAGGCGCTCGAGGACCATCGCCATGCCCTGTCCGCCGCCGACGCACATGGTTTCGACGCCGAAGGTCTTGTCGTAGGTCTTGAGGTTGTTGATCAGGGTGGTGGTGATCCGGGCACCGGTCATACCGAACGGGTGACCCAGCGCGATCGCGCCACCGGAAACATTGAGCTTGTCGTGGTCGATGCCGAGTTCATTGGCCGAACCAAGGACCTGCACCGCGAAGGCTTCGTTGATCTCGAACAGGTCGATGTCATCAATGCCCATACCGGCGAAACGCAGGGCTTTGCGGACCGCTTCGATCGGGCCCAGGCCCATGATCTCGGGCGAGAGACCGGTGGCTGCGGTGGCAACGATCCGGGCCAACGGGGTCAGGCCGAGGGCCTTGGCCTTGGTGTCGCTCATGATGACCAGGGCGGCGGCGCCGTCGTTGAGGGGACAGGCGTTGCCGGCGGTGACGGTGCCGTCAGGGCGGAACACCGGCTTGAGCTGGCTGATCTTCTCGTAAGTCGTGCCCGCGCGAGGCCCGTCGTCGGTGGTGACGAGGGTGCCGTCGGCCAGGGTGATCGGGTCGATCTCACGGGCGAAGAACCCGGAGTTGATGGCTTCTTCGGCGCGGTTCTGGCTGCGCACACCCCAATGGTCCTGATCCTCGCGAGAAATGCCGGTGAACGAGGCGACGTTCTCGGCGGTCTCACCCATGGGGATGTAGATGTCCGGCAGCAGACCCTGTCCACGGGGGTCACTCCACTTGGGACCGCCACCAAGCGCGGCCTGCGCAGTCCGCTCCATCGCCACCGCGAACTCGGGGTTCTTGGTGTCGGGCCAGCCATCGGCGTTGCCCGTGGCGAAGCTCGAGACGCTTTCGACGCCGCCGGAGATGAAGACATCGCCTTCTCCTGCGCGGATCGCGTGCAGCGCCATGCGGGTGGTCTGCAAGGACGAGGAGCAGTAGCGGTTGACCGTGACGCCGGGGACCTGGTCCATTCCGGCGAGGACGGCCACGACGCGGGCCATGTTGAACCCGGCCTTGCCCGCGGGCTGTCCGGATCCCAGGTGCAGGTCGTCGATGTCGGCGCGGTCGAGTTCGGGGACCTTGTTCAGCACGGTCTCGACCATCTGGCGGGCCAGTTCGTCGGGGCGGACGTCTTTGAGTGAACCTTTGACGGCCCGGCCGATCGGTGAACGGGCGGTGGCGACGATAACTGCTTCTGGCATAAGAACTCCCTACGGTGCGCGTGGTTCTGCAGGTCAGTGTGATGCTGATCAAGTATTGACGTTACGCGTGGTCAACCCGACCATCGCTGGGCGGTCCGGTGCATCACAGCGCGGGCGCGGGTCGACCATTTGTTGTCTTCTGCGACGGCCGACACGACGGGTGGATCGGGCAAGGGGCCGGTGCCCCATTCGCCCAAGCGGGCCAGGACCGCAGGCAGCAGGATCTTCGCGGCAAGTTCGTAGCCGGCCGCCGACGGGTGGTAGTTGTCGGCTGAGAGCATTCGTTCGGGTGCCGCCAGGAACTCACGGACCAACAGGTCTGCCAACGGCACCGCGGTACCACAGGCGGCGCGGGTCTCCGCCGCCTGAGCAGCCGCGAGCCGCAGACCCCACTGCCGGATGACCATACGTAGCGGCTGCGGGATGGCGGCGACGACACCGAGGTCCGGGCAGGTACCGACCACCACGCGGGCCCCGGAATCCTCCAACCGCCGGACGGCTGCGCCCAGTCGCTTGGCCGACGCGCGGATCCCGCTGGAGCTCGTCACGTCGTTGGCGCCGATGAAGATGATCGCGACGTCGGGTGGGGGACCGGCGATCAGCATCGCATCCACCTGACCGGTCAGGCTGCGAGACGTCGCACCGACGATCGCTTTGGTACTGAGGCGGATTCGGTGGCCGGTCTCGTTTGCCAGTTTCCTGGTGAGCTGCACGCCGGGTGTTTCGTCGGCGATCTCGGCGCCGAGTCCGGCAGCGGTGGAATCACCGAACACCATCAGATGCAGGTCGAAGTCGTCGCCGCGGCGATACCGGACCGGACCGAGGTCGTCAGGCCCGTAGATCCCGTCGCCGCCGGGCGGGTTGTCGGTGCGATGGGGGATGACGGTGCGGGCGTGCGCGGCCTGCCCGTTGAGGAAGGTGATGGCCCACCATCCGGCACCGGCTGTACCTGCGGTCGCGACGGTGGCAGCGGCGAGATCACGGGCCACTCGGCGCCTGGATGCGGACACAGCTCCAACATAATCGAAGCGGTCTGGGACGATAGAGACATGCGCATCGCAAGTCACGTCACCGACCTCATCGGCAACACCCCGCTCGTCCAGCTCAACTCGGTTGTCCCGGCAGGGTCGGGCCTGGTCGCGGCGAAGGTGGAATACCTCAATCCCGGCGGTAGCTCCAAAGACCGCATCGCCATCAAGATGATCGATGCGGCCGAGGCATCGGGCGAACTCAAGCCCGGCGGCACCATCGTCGAACCGACGTCGGGCAACACCGGCATCGGTCTGGCCCTGGTCGCCCAGCAGCGCGGTTACAAGTGCGTTTTTGTGGTCCCCGACAAGGTCGGCGAGGACAAGCGGAACGTCCTGAAGGCCTACGGCGCCGAAGTTGTGGTGTGCCCCACAGCAGTGGCACCGGAGCATCCCGACAGCTACTACAACGTCTCTGATCGGTTGACCCGCGAGATCGAGGGCGCCTGGAAGCCCAACCAGTACGCGAACCCGGCAGGCCCCGAGTCCCATTACGAGACCACCGGACCCGAGATCTGGAACGACACCGACGGCAAGATCACCCACTTCGTCGCGGGTGTCGGCACCGGCGGCACCATCACCGGCACCGGCCGCTACCTCAAAGAGGTCTCCGGCGGCAAGGTGAAGGTCGTGGGCGCCGATCCAGAGGGTTCGGTGTACTCCGGCGGCACCGGGCGCCCGTACCTGGTCGAAGGTGTGGGTGAGGATTTCTGGCCCAGCGCCTACGACCCCTCGATCCCGGACGAGATCATCGCGGTCTCGGATGCCGATTCGTTCGAGATGACCCGTCGCCTCGCCCGAGAAGAGGGTCTGCTGGTCGGTGGCTCCTGCGGTATGGCCGTCGTGGCGGCACTGAGAGTGGCCGAGCGTGAGGGTCCGGACGCGTTGGTTGTCGTGCTGCTGCCCGACGGTGGCCGCGGCTACATGGGCAAGATCTTCAACGACAAGTGGATGAGCAGCTACGGATTCCTGCGCACCCCGCTCGACGGCAAGGGCCAGTCCGAGCCGTTGGTCGGCGACGTGCTGCGCGGCAAGTCCGGTGCGCTGCCCGACCTGGTGCACACCCATCCGCAAGAAACTCTGCGCGATGCGATCGAGATCCTGCGTGAGTACGAGGTGTCGCAGATGCCCGTGGTCGGGGCCGAACCGCCCATCATGGCCGGTGAGGTCGCCGGTGCCGTGAGCGAGCGTGAACTGCTCAGCGCGGTGTTCGAGGGCCGGGCCAGCCTGGCCGACCCGGTCAGTGCGCACATGGGACAGCCCTTCCCGTTGATCGGCTCCGGCGAGCCGGTGTCGACAGCAACCAAGGCACTCGGTGACACCGATGCGCTGATGGTGGTCGAGGACGGCAAGCCGATCGGTGTCATCACCCGCCACGATCTGCTGGCGTTCGTCAGCGCGGTCGGTGCGTCGGCCATCGGCTGACGCGCGTGATCGTCGGGGCCACTGGCTGACCGTCAGGGCGATCGGGGCGACGATTTTCGGGGCACTAGGCTGGTTGCCATGAGTGAGCAGCGCAGTAAGACCGACTCGCACAACTGGCAGGGATTTGCCACCAAGGCGATTCATGCCGGATACGAACCGGATCCGCTGACCGGTGCGGTCAACGTGCCGATCTACGCGAGTTCCACCTTCGCCCAGGACGGCGTCGGCGGAATGCGCGGCGGATTCGAGTACGCCCGTACCGGAAATCCGACCCGTCAGGCGCTCGAGGCCAACCTCGCGGCCCTCGAAGAGGGAAGTTTCGGTCGGGCGTTCGCATCCGGCATGGCTGCCACCGATGCGTTGCTGCGGGCCACCCTGCGTCCGGGCGACCACCTGGTGATCCCCAACGACGCCTACGGCGGCACGTTCCGGTTGATCGACAAGGTCTTCTCGCAGTGGGGGATCGAATACTCGGTGGCACCGGTCACCGACGTCGACGCGGTGCGGGCGGCCATCCGACCCAACACGAAGCTGGTCTGGATCGAGACCCCGACCAACCCGTTGCTCAACATCGGCGACATCGAGGCACTTGCCGGTGTTGCGCACGAGGCCGGCACAAAGCTCGTGGTGGACAACACCTTTGCCTCGCCGTACCTGCAGCGTCCGCTGACCCTCGGTGCCGATGTGGTGCTGCACTCGACCACCAAGTACCTCGGTGGTCATTCGGATGTGGTCGGTGGCGCGCTGATCACCGACAACGAGCAGCTCGACACCGATCTGGCGTTCCTGCAGAACGGTGCCGGTGCGGTGCCCGGACCGTTCGACGCGTACCTGACCATGCGTGGCATCAAGACGCTCGCCGTCCGGATGGACCGGCACAGCGACAACGCCGAGCGGATCGTCGACTTCCTGCTCTCGCACCCGAAGATCGATTCGGTGCTCTACCCGGGACTGGCGAATCACCCGGGCCACGCCGCAGCGGCGAAGCAGATGAGTCGCTTCGGCGGCATGATCTCCGTGCGGGTGGCAGGCGGACTCGAAGCCGCCCAACAGTTCTGCGACCGCACCGAGGTGTTCACCCTGGCCGAGTCGCTCGGCGGTATCGAGTCGTTGATCGAACATCCCGCCGCGATGACCCATGCGTCGACCGCAGGGTCGCTGCTGGAGGTCCCCGATGACCTGGTCCGGCTGTCCGTCGGCATCGAAGACATCGGCGATCTGCTCGGGGATATCGAAAACGCCCTGGGCTGATACCGATCACCTTTCGAATTCGCTCCGCTCACCTGCGTTCGCTCCGGTTGCCCCGGAGCCCACGCGGGCGAGCGGAGCGTTTTCTGTGTAGAGGGGTGGCAAGCTGAGCCTGTGAGCATTGATCAGGCGTCCATCGATCGGGCGGTGCAGTTGCTGGCACCGGTGATGCGTCGGACGCCGGTGGTGGCATCGCGGGCGTTGTCTGAGCGTTGTGGCCACGATGTCTGGCTCAAGTGTGAAAACCTGCAGCGCACAGGATCTTTCAAACCTCGTGGCGCATATCTGCGCATCTATGGACTCAGTGAGACCGAGCGTGCCAGGGGCGTGGTCGCGGCCAGTGCGGGCAACCACGCGCAGGGTGTGGCCTGGTCGGCCGGGACCCTGGGTATCGCATCGCGTGTGTACATGCCCACCGGTGCCTCGCTGCCGAAGATCGCCGCGACCCGTGCCTACGGCGCCGAGGTGATCCTCGAAGGCGAGACCGTCGACGAGAGCCTGGAGGCTGCGGCCCGCTATGCCGCAGAGACCGGCGCCATCATGATCCACCCGTTCGACCACCCCGACATCGTGGCCGGACAGGCGACGGTGGGAATCGAGATCCTCGAGCAGTTGCCGGACGTCGGCACCGTGCTGGTACCCCTCGGCGGCGGCGGACTGCTCGCAGGTGTGGCCGCCGCGGTCAAACTGCATCGCCGGGAAATACGCGTGATCGGCGTCCAGGCGACGTCCGCCGCGGCCTGGCCCGATTCGCTTGCCGCAGGTGAACCGGTCAAGGCGCAGTCGATGAACACCATGGCCGACGGCATCTCGGTGGCCATGCCGGGTGCGGTGCCGTTCGCGCATGTGAGGGACCTGGTGGACGAGGTTGTCACGGTCGGCGAGGAATCGATCTCCCAGGCGCTGCTGCTGGTGCTGGAGCGGGCGAAGTTGGTTGTCGAACCGGCCGGGGCGACGGCGGTCGCGGCGCTGACGAGCCTGGACGATCTCGAACTCGACGGCCAGGTCTGCGTGGTGCTGTCCGGCGGCAACATCGACCCGCTGCTGTTGACCCAGGTGACCACACATGGCCTCCACGCTGCGGGAAGGTATCTGACGATCACGGTGACCGTGTCGGACCGCCCCGGGGGCCTGGTGTCGTTGCTCGAATTGTTGCGCGACCTGAACGTCAGTGTGGTCGACGTGATCCACTCGCGGGTCAGCGGCGAACTCAGCCTCGGGGAGGTCTCGGTGACGGTCAGTCTGGAGACGAAGGGGCCCGATCACCAGACGAGGGTGCGGGCTGCGCTCGCCGATGCCGGCTATTCGGTGGCCTGATCTCCCACGCTTCTGTCCGATTCTCCCTCCAGTCGCACTAGGCTTCCGGGTATGGGAATCGACTACACGAAGCGCGCGAAACCGACACAGCAGCCCGCTCCGGCCGCACCACCGCCGTCGACTCCACCCGCTCCGGTGCCTGCAGCACCGCCCGTCCAACTGAGCAAGATCACGTTGACCAAGGCGCAGCCGACCGTGAACCTTGCGAAGTCGGGCGCTTCCGGCGGCACCATCCGCGTAAACCTGAACTGGGCGCAGTCGGCACCCACCGGCGGGTTCTTCAAACGCAAGAGCTCCGTCGACCTCGACCTTCGATGCCTGTATGAGCTGGCCGATGGGACCCGCGGAGGCATCGGGGCACTCGACCGCAACTTCGGCTCGCTGGAGAAGCCGCCGTACATCAAGCTCGACCAGGACGACCGCTCCGGTAGTTCTGCAGGCGGCGAGAACATGTTTGTGAACCTGGCCGACCCGTCGGTCTTCCGGCGCATCCTGATCTTCGCCGACATCTACGAGGGCAGCCCGAACTGGGCGGCGGTCGACGGTGTGGTGACGGTCGAATCCCAGTTCGGTCCGCCGATCGAGGTGCGGATGGACTCGGCCAAGAACAGTCTGCGCACGGCGTCCATCGTTCTCATCGAGGTCGGCGGCAGCGGTGTGACTGTGACTCGTGCGGTCGAGTATTTCTCCGGCGGCGACAAGATGGACAAACACTTCCGGTGGGGCCTCAACTGGGGACGCGGTAGCAAATAAACCCAGGTCGAAGCCCGGTCTGCTGGTCAAATCGCCGGGATCCGGCGTGACAACGCTCGTTGATTTAACAATGGACGTTGACAAGTTCGCGTCGGCCTTCTAGCGTCATGTGAACATGTTGCAGCGAGGAGGCGCAGATGACTGAAGCGTTGAAGTATGTCCCAGAGCACGCCAAGGTGGCCACCGGCGACAACTACGACCAGGTTCTCGATGATCTGTCCAGCGCATCGGTGCACCGCAACTTCGATCCGTACATCGACATCGACTGGGACGCGCCGCACATGGCGGTCGTCGACAACGACCCCCGGTGGGTGCTGTCCAGGGACGTCGACCCGATCGGCCGGCACCCCTGGTACCAGAATCTCCCGCTCGACAAGCAGATCAAGATCGGCATGTGGCGGCAGGCGAACGTTGCCAAGGTCGGTCTGCAATTCGAGTCGATCCTCATCCGTGGACTGATGCAGTACAGCTTCAAGCTGCCCAATGGTGCGCGCGAGTTCCGGTACACCACGCATGAGTCCAAAGAAGAGTGCAACCACACCCTGATGTTTCAGGAGTTCGTGAATCGCACCGGCGTCGATGTACCCGGCGCGAAGCTCGGATACCGGATGATCTCCCCGCTGGTGCCGCTCGCGTCCACGATCTTCCCGAGCCTGTTCTTCTTCGGTGTACTCGGCGGCGAAGAGCCGATCGACCATATCCAGAAAGACTTCCTGCGCAACCGGGATGAGATGCACCCGACCATGATGGCCGTGATGCAGCTGCATGTCGCCGAAGAGGCGCGGCACATCTCCTTTGCCCATCACCTGCTGCGCGAGACGGTTCCGAAGAAGAACTTCTTCCAGCGGTTCCTGCTGTCGCTGATGTTCCCGATCATCATGCGTGTGCTCTGTGGTGCGATCGTGGTGCCGCCCAAGGCTTTCCAGAAGGACTTCGATGTTCCCGATGAGGTCATGAAGGAACTGTTCTGGAAGTCGGATACCTCGAAGGAGTTCCTGCACAACGTCTTCGGTGACGTCCGCATGTTGGGGCAGCAGTGTGGTCTGATGAATCCTTTCTCGCGATTCCTGTGGAAGATCCTGGGTATCGGCGGACGTCCGTCGCGGTTCCGTAGCGAACCCGCCTACTCGGTAGCGTAAGTCCGTGCCGCACGTTGTCACCCAGGCGTGTTGTGCCGACGCCTCCTGCGTCTACGCCTGCCCGGTCAATTGCATCCATCCCACGCCGGACGAGCCCGATTTCCTGACCTCGGAGATGCTGTACATCGATCCCGCGACCTGTGTCGATTGTGGAGCCTGCGTCAGCGCCTGCCCGGTCGGGGCGATCGTCCCCGGCCATCGGATCGAACCGCAGGACGAGCGTTACCTCGAGATCAACGCCGCACACTACGACGCCGTGTCGCCGGTCCCGGTACGATTCCCGGTCGACGAAAAGCTGCGCTTGCCCTTGGCGCCCATCAAGAAGCCCAAGCCGATCGACGTACCGGGCGGCGGCGACATCCGGGTGGCGATCGTGGGGTCGGGACCGTCTGCGATGTATGCGGCCGATGAGTTGCTGCGGTATCCGGGCGTTCACGTCACGATGTACGAACGCCTCGGCAAGCCCTTCGGTCTGGCCCGCTATGGCGTTGCGCCCGATCACCTTTCGACCCGCAAGGTGATGTCGCTGTTCGACGAGATGGCTCGTAACGATCGCCTCGACATCATGCTCAACTGTGAGGTCGGCCGCGATGTCGCGCTCGACGATCTGCGCCGTGATTTCCATGGCGTGATCTATGCCGGTGGCGCGAAAACCGATCGACGATTACACATTCCTGGCATCGGCCTGGAGAACGTGACCAGCGCAACCGAATTCGTCGGTTGGTACAACGGGCATCCGGACTTCGCCGATCGCGTTTTCGATCTCTCGCATCGGCGGGTGGTCGTCATCGGCAACGGCAACGTGGCACTCGATGTCGCGCGGATCCTGACCACTGATCCCGAAGCGCTTGCGTCGACCTCGATTTCGCCGACGGCGTTGTCCGCCCTGCGGAACTCGAAGGTCGAAGAGGTGCTTGTCGTTGCGCGCCGCGGTGCGGCCGACGCCGCGTTCACGCTGCCGGAACTGGTCGGGCTGGCCGACCGCGGGGCCAACGTGACGGTCGATCCCGAACTTCTGACGTCCTTCGGTTCACCCGATGACCACACCGTCGCGGCCAAACTCGACCTCCTGGCCGAATTGTCGCGGCGCACACCACGATCGGGACCTGTGATCAGGTTCGCTTTCTTGCGGTCACCGCAGGAGATCATCGCAGATGCGGACGGATCGGCCGCGGGCGTCACATTCGGGATCAATCGACTCGATCCCCGTGAGGATTTGTCACCGAGGGGTGGGATCGAGCCGACAGGGGAGAGTGAGACGGTCGAAGCCGGCCTGGTGCTGACCTCGATCGGCTACAAGGGCGTCGAGGTGCCCGGGTTGCCCTTCGACAGCGAACGCGGTGTCATCCCCAATGATCAGGGACGCGTGATCGAGAACGGCATGCCGATGACCGGCGTCTACGTCACCGGTTGGATCAAACGTGGCCCGTCGGGCTTCATCGGTACGAACAAGTCCGATTCGGCGGAGACGGTCGCGCAGCTGCGGGCCGATCTGGAGGCAGGACTGTTGTCGGTGCCGGTCACGCCGAAGCGTCGGCGCCTGTTGTCGCGCTGATACGAACACAAAAATGAGCCCTCAACGGTGAGCGTGTAGCTCGCCGTGAGGGCTCATTTTTGTTTGTTCAGTTGTGGTACGGCTCCGCGCTGACGAGCGTCACCGAAACGGTGGCGCCGCTGGGCACGGTGTACTTGCGGGTATCGCCGACCTTGGCGTCGATGAGCGAGCCGCCCAGCGGCGACTTCGGTGAGTACACCTCGAGCTTGTCCTCCGACGATCCCTGCTCGCGCGTGGCGATCAGGAAGGTCTCGGTATCGGACTCGTCGCCGTTGTAGTACACCTTGACGACGGAACCCGGCAGAGCCACACCGGACTGCGTGGGTGTCTCGCCGACCTTGGCGGTGTTGAGTAGCTCCTGGAGCTGCCGGATGCGGGCCTCTTGCTGGCCCTGCTCGTCACGGGCAGCGTGGTAGCCACCGTTCTCCTTGAGGTCTCCCTCTTCGCGACGCTCGTTGATCTCGGCGGCAATCACCGGACGGTTCGCGATGAGCGCGTCGAGCTCCTCTTTGAGCCGATCATGGGACTCCTGGGTAAGCCAGGTCACCTCGGTGTCGGTCATGCTCGATCACTCCCTCTCGTTAAATGCAGCAACACGGCCCCTCTCGGAACCGTGTATCAGCCAAGAGTAGCAGGTCACATGTACGGATCTCGAACTCCTAGGAAATTATGCCCCCTTGGGCAAGGTTGGATCGGTAGGTTGGTTCGCGGTTCTTGAGCCAGCGGATGGCCGCGTAGGTCAGCGGCATGATTGCGATCTCGACCAGGGTCTTCCAGATGAAGCCGATGAGCGCGTAATTCAAGAAGTCGGACCACGTCGAGATGCCCAGTGCGGTGGCCGCGATCGCGCAAAAAACCAGCGTGTCGAAGAACTCACCCACCACGGTGGAGCCGAGGAGCCGGGCCCATAGGTGTTTCTCACCGGACCGCGCTTTCATCTTCACCAGGACCCAGGAGTTGAGGAACTCGCCGACGACATAACCGGCCAGGCCGGCTGCCAGGAACTGGGGGATCACGCCGGCGACGGTCTCGAAGGATTCCTGACCGTCGTAGAAGTCGGCGGCAGGCAGCTTGATGGTCAGCCAGAAGCAGAAGGACGCGATCAGCAGGACAAAGAAGCCGGCGAGAATGGTGCGTCGCATCGCGCGAAAGCCGTAGACCTCGCTGATCACGTCGCCGAGGACGTAGGCGAGGGGAAAGAGGTAGAAGGCGCCGTCGGTGACCAGGCCGTCCATGGACAGCGGGCCGAGGTCGAAGTGGAGATCGGAGAACAGCACCACAGCTTTGGTGCCAGTGATGTTGCTGATCATCATCACGCCGACGAAGAGGGCGACGAGCAACGGGTAATACGGACTTGCGATGGTGGCAAACGCCGGACTCGTTCCCTTGGCGGTGAGCGAGTCCGGCTGCCCAGACCTATGTGTGGATGTCATGGGTGCCGATTATGGGCGATCAGCATCCATTCGGTGTCAACGCCCCGGGGAGTTCGCCGATTCTCTCCACTCCGGAACCGGTCCAGCGGTAGCTGACGGCGACCTGTCCCTGCGGGTCGGCGTTGGGTTCGTCGCCGACGATGTAGCGGTAGGTGACGTACACCTCGTTGTCGTCGGAGCCGGTGACGGTCTGGTACGAGAGGTTGCAGGCAGAGCCGACGGAGACGCCGTCGTAGAAAAATGCCAGCTGGTAGGGCGACGACACGGTGCCACCATCTGTTTCCAGGGCCACGTACGTGAATCCCGAGCAGCTGAAGTCGGACTCCGCGGCCACCCAACGGCCACCGGGTACCGGCGGGGCGATCTGGTCGATCGCCGAGTCGATGATCGCGGCGGTATCAGCCGGATCGCACGAGTTGTCCGGACCGGGGTTGCCGCCCGGATCGTTCGGATCGGTGATGTCGGCAGGCGGCGCGGTGATGGTTGCGCCCTGCCCGGCCGGCTCCGTCGTTCCGGGCGTCTCCGTGACGGTCGATGTCGAAAACGCCGATGAGGCCGACCTGCCGTCGCCGGAGTTGCTGTCAGAGTTCGAGTCGTCGGAGTTCGAGCACCCGGAGATACCGGCAATCAGTACCGCAGCCGCACACCCGGCCATCCACGTGCGGGCCGACGACCTGGTTGCCGAAACAGGGTTGTCCACAGTCTTTTTCATCGATTGATCCTTTGGTTGCCGACCCACTTGCTCCGTCGTGACAGGCGGCGAAAAAGTTAGTCACAGGAAGGCATCGAATTTCCGACGTCGAGAGTGTGCGCAGGTGAACCGGCCCGAGGGACCATCGGTGATGTCGGTCGACTGAACGACCCGTGGCCGGGTGGTTCAGGTCAGGGTGCGACCAGATACTCCGGGACCGTCGTGCTGCATCCGTAGACCTCGCCGACCACGGGGGCTGCCGAGGTGTTGACGACCTCGGACGTCGAGTATCGGGATTCGGTGGACGCCGGGATGTAGACCTCACGGCGGCCGGTCTCACTGCCGTCCAGGGATCGGGCACGCAAGATGCAGGTGGCCGGAACGCCGGGATCCTTGCGGGTAACTGTGAACTTCACCTCAACACTGGTGTCGTTCAGGATCTCGTAGCCGGCGGCTTCTCCGGAGATGTCGGGGTCGGAAAAGTTGTTGTAGCCAACCCACGCGATGAGCACGCCGAGGGCGATGACCAGGGCAGTCAGGCCTATCGACCACACGCGGCGAGAGCGTGGTGAGCGGTCGGTGGGGTAGCGCCCCGGCGGTGGTGTGCGAGGGCTTGTCATGTGTTCATACCTACCATGGAGGTGAAACCGGGTCCCGGTGCGCCATGGCCGGTGCCGACGGTGGGAGTATTGAACCCGAATATCGGGCTGTTGTGAAGGTGAGGAAATCGCGTGGTTGGACTACGACTGATGGCGGTGCACGCGCACCCCGACGACGAGTCCAGTAAAGGCGCGGCCACGATGGCCAAATACGCCGCCGAAGGACACGACGTTCTGGTGGTCACCCTGACCGGCGGTGAACGCGGCGACATCCTCAATCCCGCGATGGATCTGCCGGGCATCGTCGAGCGCCTGCCGGAGGTTCGTCGAGAAGAGATGGCCAAGGCAGCGGCCGCGCTCGGTGTCCGCCAGCAATGGTTGGGCTTCGTCGACTCGGGTCTGCCCGAGGGCGATCCGAAACCGCCGGTTCCCGAGGGTTCGTTCGCGGCCATCCCGCTGGAGATCCCCACCGAGGCGCTGGTCAAGGTGATCCGCGAGTTCAAGCCACACGTGATGATCACCTACGACGAGCACGGTGGCTATCCGCATCCCGACCACATCCGCGACCATGAGGTGTCGATGGCCGCCTACGAGGCCGCTGCCGATCCCGAACAGTTCCCCGACGCCGGAGAGCCCTGGGCGGTGTCGAAGATCTACTACACCCACGGATTCATTCGCGATCGGATGATCCTGTTCTCCGACGAGTACGAGAAGATCGGCAAAGAGAGTCCCTTCGCCGAGTGGTTGTCCAATTGGGATCCCGAGCGCGGGAACACGATGGGCCGGGTCACCACTCAGGTGACCTGTGGCGACTACTTCCCGAAGCGCGATGAGGCGCTGCTGGCCCACGCCACGCAGATCGATCCCAACGGAATCTTCTTCGCGGTCCCGATGGACTGGCAGCAACGACTCTGGCCCACCGAAGAGTTCGAGCTGGCCAAGACCCGCGTCAAGACCGCGATTCCCGAGACCGATCTGTTTGCCGGAATCACCGCTGATGAGGAGGTTGTGGGATGAACATGACCTATGCCGCAGCGCAGTTGACCGACGTACTCGCCGCCCCCGAAGGCCCCGAGTTCGGCAAGGCATCCCCGCTGGGATTGCTGGTGGTCGTTCTGTTGCTGGTGGGAACAGTTTTCTTGATCTGGTCGATGAACCGGCACCTCAAGAAACTGCCGAAGAAGTTCGACTGGGACCATCCTGAAGACGATCAGGCCGCCGATGACGGGACCGATGGTGACCCGAGGCAGCAACAGTCTCGCTGAGGCGACAAGCCCCTATCTGCGCCAGCACGCCGACAATCCGGTGCACTGGCAGCAGTGGAGCGCCGACGCCCTGGACTGGGCGCGCGAGCGCGACGTGCCGATCCTGTTGTCGGTCGGCTACGCGGCCTGCCATTGGTGCCACGTCATGGCGCACGAGTCGTTCGAGGACCAGACCACCGCAACGGTGATGAACCGCCACTTCGTGTGCATCAAAGTCGACCGCGAAGAGCGGCCCGACATCGACGCCATCTACATGAATGCCACGGTCGCGATGACCGGCCAGGGCGGGTGGCCGATGACCTGTTTCCTGACGCCGGATGGTGAACCCTTCTACTGCGGCACCTACTTCCCGTCGGTACCGCGGCACGGTCTGCCGTCGTTTGTGCAACTCCTCGACGCGATCACCGAGACCTGGAACTCCAAACGGGACGAGGTCCACCGGGTGGGGGCCGCTGTCGCCGAGCAACTCGCGGCAAACGCTGCCGGCCTGCCGGATCCGGAACTCGCCCTCGACAATCAACTACTCGCATACGCCGTGACCAAGGTCCTCGAGGACGAGGATCGCGACTACGGCGGATTCGGTGGCGCCCCGAAGTTTCCGCCGTCGGCGTTACTCGAAGGACTGATCCGCGAATCAGAACGCACCGGCGACCCGAGAGGTCTCGAGACGGCGGACCGCACCGCGTCGGTGATGGCCCGCGGGGGTATTTACGATCAGCTCGCCGGTGGTTTCGCCCGGTACGCGGTGGACCAGGACTGGGTGGTCCCGCATTTCGAGAAGATGCTCTACGACAATGCCCAACTCCTGCGGGTATATTCGCACCTGGCGCGCATCACCTCAGATCCGTTGGCGCAGAAGGTCACCGAGGAAACTATCGGGTTTCTGGAACGCGACCTCAAGGTGATGGGCGGATTCGCCTCAGCTCTCGATGCCGACACCGACGGTCGTGAAGGCTTGACATATGTGTGGACGCCGCAGGAATTGGTCGATGTACTCGGGGACGAAGACGGGAAGTGGGCAGCGCAGCTGTTCACCGTGACCGCGGCGGGCACCTTCGAAGAAGGTGCGTCGACGTTGCAACTACGTGCGGACCCCGACGACATCGGCCGGTTCGAGTCTGTGCGGGCGCGGTTGTCGGTTGCCCGGGCGTTGCGACCGCAACCGGGGATCGATGGCAAGGTGGTGACCGGCTGGAATGCCATGGCCATCACCGCACTTGCCGAAGCCGGCGCCGGACTCGAACGTCCCGATTGGATCGATCTGGCCACCTGGTGCGCCGGGGAACTGCTCGCACGTCATCAGCCTGATGGACGGCTGCGGCGGTCCTCACTCGATGGTGTGGCCGGTGCGCCACTGGCGATGCTCGACGATCACGCCGCACTGGTCACCGCGCTACTGGCGCTCTATCAGGTGACCGGAGAACAGGATTGGCGAGATCGTGGACTCGATCTCCTCGATCGCACGATTGATCTTTTTGCAGACCCGGAGGTGTCCGGGTCGTGGTACGACGCCGGATCGGACGCCGACGCGTTGCTGACACGGCCGCGGGATCCGATCGACGGGGCAACACCGGCGGGCACCTCGTTGGTGGCCGAGGCGCTGCTGACCGCCGCGCCGCTGGCACCGATCGATCGCGCCCCGCGCAGTGCCGATGCCTACATGGCACTTGCGGACGACACCCTGGCCCGGGGGTCTGTGCTGCTGGCGAAGCTGCCGCGGTCGGCGGGGCATTGGCTGGCCGTCGCGTCCGCTCGTCTGGCCGGACCACTTCAGATCGCGGTGTCGCAGCCCGACGTCGACTCCACCGGACTGCTCACCCAGGCGCGCGTGCGAGCGCCTGGCGGAGCCATCGTGGTCGGTGGCGTCGTCGATTCTCAGCCGCTACTGGCCGGACGGCCCCCGGTGAACGGGGAAGCAGCCGCCTATGTCTGCCGTGGATCGGTGTGTGGGCTCCCGGTCACCACCGCCGAAGGACTTGCAGCGCAACTGGCCTGACCCCGACGAGTGGGCGGGGATCAGGCGTGTAGAACCGCTGCGAACTGATCCATCGCCCAATCGATTTCGTCGATCGTGATGACAATCGGTGGCGCAAATCGCAGGGTGCTGCCGTGGGTGTCCTTCGCCAGCACACCGCGCTCGGCCAGTTTCTTGCAGAGATCCTTGCCCGTGCCCAGTGCCGGATCGACATCGACGCCTGCCCACAGGCCGAGCCCCCGGACCGCGATGACACCGCCTGGGATCATCGCCCGTAGCCGGTCGTGCAGATGTACGCCGAGCGTGGCCGCACGATCCTGCCAGTAGCCGGTGCCCAACATGTGCACCACCGTCGAACCGACCGCGGCAGCAAGCGGATTGCCGCCGAAGGTCGAGCCGTGCTCGCCGGGATGAAGTACCCCGAGGATGTCGCTGTCGCCGACCACGGCCGACACCGGCAGTACACCCCCGCCCAGGGCCTTGCCCAGTGTGTAGAGGTCGGGGACCACGCCCCAATGGTCACAGGCGAAGGTGGTTCCGGTTCTGCCGAGACCGGATTGGATCTCATCGCAGATCATCAAAATATTTGCGGTGGTGCAGAGTTCACGAACATCGGCGAGGTAGCCGTCCGGTGGGACGATGATGCCGGCCTCACCCTGGATCGGTTCGATCAGTACCGCAACGGTGGTGTCGTCGACGGCGGCGGCCATAGCCGCGGCGTCACCGAATGGAACAATGCGGAATCCGGGTGTGAACGGACCGAAACCGGTGCGGGCGATCTCGTCGTCCGAGAAACTCACGATGGTGGTGGTCCGGCCGTGAAAATTGCCCGCCGCCACCACAATCGAGGCCTGGCCTGTTTGCACACCCTTGACCTCGGTACCCCACTTGCGGGCCACCTTGATGGCCGATTCCACCGCTTCGGCACCGGTGTTCATCGGCAGCACCATCTCCTTGCCGCAGAGTGCGGCCAGATCCCGGCAGAAAGGGCCGAGACGGTCGGAGTGAAAAGCCCTGCTGGTCAGCGTGAGACGGCCGAGTTGGTCAGTGGCGGCGGCGATGATCTCCCGATTGCGATGGCCGAAGTTGATCGCCGAATACCCGGCCAGGCAATCGAGGTAGCGGCGGCCTTCGACATCGGTGATCCAGGCGCCCTCCGCGGTGGCCGCGACAACGGGGAGCGGTGAATAGTTGTGTGCGGCAAATTCGTCGACCAGGGTGATGTGTTCGGCTGAGGAGATGATCGGATCGAGGGAATGGGTGATGTCGATGGTCATGGCTCGACCCCGTCTCTTCGTAGCTCGAGTGTGCAGCATTTGACGCCGCCGCCGCCCTTGAGCAATTCGGAAAGGTCCACCCCGATCGGATTGAACCCGGCTGCGGTCAGGAGTGCTGCCAGATGTGGTGCGGCGTCGGTCATCACGACATTGAGACCGTCGGAGACCAGGTTCAGTCCTAGCACTGCGGCGTCGGCGTCGTCCGCCGCTATCGCGGTGGGGTAGAGATCTGTGAGGAGGCGGTGTGCGCTCTCGGAGAACGCGGCGGGGTAATACGTGATGGTGTCGGCATCGAGCGCACCGAGTGCGGTGTCGAGGTGGTAGTACCTCGGATCCACGAGTTCGAGGCTGATCACCGGGAGTCCGGTGAGGTGCTGCACCTGCTGGTGGGTGGTGCGGTCCGTCCGAAAACCGGTGCCCGCCAGGATGCGATCGCCGACCACCAGGAAATCGCCTTCGCCCTCGTTGATTCCGGAGACCGTCCGTACCGGCCCCAGGCCGGATTTGTTCATCCAGGCCGCATAGGCGGCGGCCTCGGGTTTGCGCTGTGGATGGCGGAACTCGGCCGCGATCGCGACGCCGCCTGCGATCAGTCCTCCGTTGGCCGCGTAGACCATGTCGGGTAGCCCCGGAACCGGGGGTATTTCTGAAACAGAATGTCCCAGTTGGATATACGTCTGGCGGAGCGTGTTCCACTGTTGGTAGGCCCGTGCGGTGTCGACGGCCACGTTCGGGTCCATCCACGGGTTGATCTGGTAGGTGACCTCGAAGTGGACCGGCGAGGTCATCGCGTACCTACGCGGTGAGGCGACTCGATCGGTTCTGGTGGCGTGCGCGAACTCGGTGAGGGTCACTCATTGATCGTAGGAAGCCCCTGTGACGCAATCAATCTGCGTGCGTTGTGTTGAGGCCAACTATCTATTGCGCAATCTGGCACAATGGAAAGATCTGTTGCGTGAAGCGAAAGAGGGGTGGCCGGTGGCTGAGCTGGACGAGATCGACGAGGCGATTTTGGGCGCTCTGACTCGTGATGCACGGCAAACCTATGCGCAGATCGGGGAGTGCGTGCGGCTGTCGGCCCCGGCTGTGAAGCGGCGGGTGGATCGTCTCGTGTCGTCGGGTGTGATCCGCGGATTCACCGTCGTCACCGATCCGGCGGCGCTCCAATGGACCACGGAGGCGTACGTCCAGGTGTTCTGCCGGGGCACCATCGCCCCGGACATCCTCGCCAAATCGTGGGAACACATCTCCGAAGTGGTCAGCGCTGCCACGGTCACCGGTCCGGCCGACGCGATCCTGCGGGTGGTCGCGCGCGATGTCCAGCACCTGGAGGTGGCCCTCGAACGGATCCGGGCCGCCGAGACCGTCGATCACTCCGAGAGCATCATCGTGCTGTCCAGGGTGATCGATCGAGGTCATCCCTGAGGGAGTCATCGGGCCGGAGCAGTCCTGCGGTGGACAGGCGTTTTGGGTGGCAGGTGAGCGCCGTGCTACGTTGGCCGACGTGAACATCATTTGTGCTGGTGCCTATTGGCGCTTTATCGAGGCTCCGGGTGGAGCCGCCGATACTGCGCTGTACTAAACGCGCGCCAACACCCGGAGCCCCGAGCAGTGACCACCATGGTCGCTGCTTTTTTCTTTGTCAGGGCACCGGTTACATGAGTGCAGGTGCTCGCCGAAATCAGGAAGGCACGCATCATGAGTAGCGAAACCACCACCCCGCAGGCCGAGCAGGCGACCTTGGTCGGACCCGAGACGTCCGACCGTCGTATCCGCGCCTTCCGCGAGATCCCGTCACCGAACACCGTGCGGGCCGAACTGCCGTTGACCGATCGCCGCGCCGCCGTCGTGCAGCGCGATCGCGATGAGATTGCCGACATCCTTGCCGGACGCGACGACCGCCTGCTCGTCATCGTCGGACCGTGTTCGGTTCATGACACCGTTGCCGCGCTGGACTACGCACGTCGCCTCGCGTCGCTGGCCGTCGAGCACGCCGACCGGCTCAAGATCGTGATGCGGGTGTACTTCGAAAAGCCTCGCACCACCGTCGGTTGGAAGGGCCTGATCAACGACCCGGGCATGGATGGTTCGTTCGACGTCGAGCGCGGTCTGCGTACCGCCCGCGCGTTGCTCCTCGACATCATCGACCTCGGTCTGCCCGTCGGCTGCGAGTTCCTCGAGCCGACGAGTCCGCAGTACATCGCCGACGCTGTCGCATGGGGCGCGATCGGCGCCCGGACCACCGAGTCGCAGGTGCACCGCCAGCTCGCGTCGGGTCTGTCGATGCCGATCGGCTTCAAGAACGGAACGGACGGCAACATCCAGGTTGCCGTCGACGGAGTGAAAGCTGCTGCCGCCGAGCACGTCTTCTTCGGTGTCGATGACTTCGGCCGGGGCGCGATCGTCGAGACCGCGGGCAACGAGGACTGCCACGTCATCCTGCGAGGCGGTACAGCGGGACCGAACTTCGCCGTCGACTCGATCACCGCCACGCTCGCTGCACTGGCCAAGGCCGGACTGCCGGAACTGGTCATGGTCGACTGCTCGCACGCCAACTCGGGCAAGGACCACATCCAGCAGGCCGTGGTCGCCACCGACATCGCAGAGATGATCGTCGGCGGTCAGCACGGTATCAGCGGCGTGATGTTGGAGAGCTTCCTTGTCGCGGGTGCGCAGTCGCCGGACGCCGAGGTGCTGACCTACGGCCAGTCGGTCACCGACAAGTGCATGGACTGGGATGCCACGGTTGCTGTGGTGCAGACACTTTCGGCAGCCAAGGCCCCGACCGCCGCTATCTGAACAGCACCAGCCACACCGCGACGTAGTGGACCAGCGCCGCAATGACGGTGCAGGCGTGGAAGAACTCGTGGTGGCCGAAGGTGCTCGGCCACGGGTTGGGCCACTGCGTCGCGTAGAGGACACCACCGACGGTGTAGAAGAATCCGCCGACGGCCAGGAGTACCAGCACGGTGACACCCACCGAGTCGATGAGCGTCGGTGCGACGGCAATGATCGTCCAGCCAAGGATGATGTAAAGCGTCACACCGAGCCAGCGCGGTGAGCTGGGCCAGAGCATTTTGAGGGTGACCCCGGCCAGTGCCCCGGCCCACACGATGATCAACACCACCGTCTGGGTGGGCGGCTCCAGCCCGATCACGCAGAACGGTGTGTAGCTGCCCGCGATGAAGATGAAAATCATCGAATGGTCGGCCCGCTTCATCCACATCTTGGCGGCGTCGGTGGTCCAGTTCACCCGGTGGTAGGTGGCGCTGACCCCGAAGACCCCGCAGACCGTCAGTGCGTAGATACCGCAGGCCAAGGCGGCCATCGGGCCCACCATCGCCCACGCGACGGCGACGAGCACGATCCCGGTGACGATGGCGGTGAAGCCGGCGTACAGGTGAATCCAACCCCGCATGCGGGGCTGCAATTCGGCGAGTCGTGCGAGTTCGGAGGAGACCACAATCTACGGTAGCCCAGGTAAGCATCGACCGATCTCCACGCCGCGTAAGGTGTACCCAGTGAAGCTGATTCCCGACGCCATGCGTGGACCCATGTACCGGGTCTACGAGCGTCGGCTCACCCACTATCTCGATCCGGAACGTATACCTCGTCACATCGCGATCATCTGTGATGGCAACCGTCGATGGGCACGTGAGGCCGGGTTCGAGAACGTCAATCATGGGCATCGGGTCGGTGCGCAGAAGATCGCCGAAGTTCTCACCTGGTGCAGTGAGCTCGACATCTCGACGGTCACCATCTACCTGCTCTCGACCGAGAACCTCAGTCGCGACACCGAAGAACTCGGCGCGCTGATGCAGATCGTCCCGGACATCGTGGAGGAGATCTCCGCGCCCGGTCAGCCGTGGCGCGTGAAAGTGGTTGGCGCGCTTGATCAACTGCCGGTCGAGGTGTCGAGTCGGCTGAAGGCCGCCGAACAGCAGACCGCAAGCCGGGTCGGCCCGACCGTGAACGTGGCGGTGGGCTATGGGGGTCGCCAGGAGATCGTGGACTCGGTGCGTTCGCTGCTCACCGACCGGATCGCGGCCGGCGATACCCCTGAAGAGTTGGTCGATGCGGTCACCGTGGACGCCATCGACCAGAATCTCTACACCCGCGGCCAGCCTGATCCCGACCTGGTGATCAGAACATCTGGTGAACAACGCCTTTCGGGCTTTCTGCTCTGGCAGAGCGCGTACTCCGAGATCTGGTTCACCGACGCCTATTGGCCGGCGTTCCGTCGCGTCGACTTCCTGCGTGCGCTCCGTGACTACGGTGCCCGCAGCCGCCGATTCGGTAAGTGAGCGCCGGGGTTCCGACAGAACCCCGTTGTCCTCAGATCTTGCGTAGACGCACCCGATTGATCGCGTGATTGGCGTCCTTGCGAAGCACCAACGTCGCCCGGGGACGCGTCGGCAGGATGTTCTCCACCAGATTCGGCCGGTTGATGCCGTTCCAGATGTCGCGGGCCGCCAGTGTCGCCTGATCATCGGTCAGTGACGAGTAGTGGTGAAAGTGTGAGTTCGGATCGGCGAAGGCCGTGGTCCGCATGGCCAGGAACCGCGTGATGTACCAGTCCTCGATGTCTTCGATCCTGGCGTCGACATAGATCGAGAAGTCGAAGAGGTCCGACACCATCAGCCGGGCTCCGGTCTGGAGCACGTTGAGTCCCTCGACGATGAGGATATCGGGTTGGCGCACATGGTGTTTGGTGCCGCGGACAATGTCGTAGGAAACATGCGAATACACCGGAGCCGAGACATCGCGGGCACCCGACTTCACCTCGGTCACGAATCGCAGCAGGGCCCGGCGGTCATAGGACTCGGGGAAACCCTTGCGGTGCATGATTCCGCGGCGCTCCAACTCCGCGGTGGGGTAGAGGAATCCGTCCGTGGTGATCAGGTCGACGGTGGGGTGGGATTCCCAGCGGGCGAGTAGCGCCTGCAACACGCGGGCGGTGGTCGACTTTCCCACCGCCACGCTGCCTGCGACACCGATGATGAACGGCACCTGTCGCTCGGGTTTGCGTTCGCCGAGGAAGGTGGCCGTCGCGGCGAACAGGCGTTGCCGGGCAGCAACCTGCAGGTGGATCAGACGAGAGAGCGGCAGGTAGACATCCGCGACCTCGGTGAGGTCGATCTGTTCGCCGAGGCCGCGCAATTCGCGCAGCTCACTCTCGGTCAGCACCATCGGCATCGATTGGCGCAGATCTCGCCACTGGCGGCGATCGAGTTCGATATACGGACTCGGCTCGGTTATCCGTGACATGTCAACTTTCGATCCGTGGGACCCGCGGCATGGAGTCATCCTTGCGAATGCATCCGAGGGCAACAACTCCGGGGTCACTTCGGTAGCGTTTGACCCCATGCACAACGAAGCGATCACGTCGCGGTATCTGCGGCTGGGCCTGGCATTTGATCGTCTCGAAGAGGGTTTCGTCGACGCGTTCACCGGTGATCCGGCATTGCGACGAGAGGTCGAGAACGCCCCGGCACCCGATCCGAGAGACCTTGCCCATCAGGCGGCTTCGCTGCGCGATGAACTCCCTGGCGCCGGATTGGGTGAGATACGCACCGAGTTCGTCGATTCGGCGCTGCGGGCACTCGAATGTTCGGCGCGAAAGTTCGCAGGCGATGACATCGGGTTCGTCGAGGAAGTCCGCAACTATTTCGACGTCGACATCACGATGGGTGATCCGGACACCTATCGCCGCGCCCACACCGAACTGGATGAGTTGCTGCCCGGCACCGGTGATCTCGCAGAGCGCTACGCCGCGCACAAACGGGCCGAGGAGATCCCGCAGGACCGGGTCGCCGAGGTGGTGTCGGCGTTCAGCGGCGCACTGCGGGAACGGGTGCGGGGCACCTACGCGCTGCCAGAGTCGGAGATCGTCGACTTCGAGGTGGTCAGCGACAAGCCGTGGTCCGGCTTCAACTACTACCTGGGCGACTACCGGTCCAAGGTTGCGATCAATGGTGATCTCACCCAGCACATGTCGTCGCTGCCGCACCTCATCGCACATGAGGCGTATCCGGGTCACCACACCGAACACTGCCGAAAAGAGCAATTGCTGGTCGGTTCCGGTCAGGTCGAGCAGTCGATCTTCCTGGTGAACACCCCGCAATGCCTGATGGCAGAAGGTCTCGCCGACCATGCGCTGAGCGCCGCGATCGGGTCCGAGTGGGGCCTGTGGGCGCAGGACATCTACGCCGACCTCGGATTGCGGTTCGACGGTGAGCGCGCCAATGCCATCGGCAGGGCCACCGCTGGATTGCTCGGCGTGCGACAGGACGCGGCATTGCTACTGCACGACCGCGGCGCCGATCAGGACACCGTTGCGACGTATTTGCAGACCTGGCTACTCGCCACCGACGAACGGGCCCGGCAGATGCTGCGTTTCCTGTCGTCACCGTTGTGGCGGGCGTACATCAGCACCTACGTCGAGGGGTACCGCCTGCTGCAGGAGTGGTTGGACGTCGCGCCTGCGGCGGATCGGCTGGTGCGCTTCGGCCGGCTGCTCGACGAGCCGCTGACACCGGGGCGTCTGCGGGCGGAGTTGGCTACCGGGGTGTAGCCGAGTTCGCGCGGAAAAGCAGCACGGAGGGCGGCGAATAATAGGGCATGTAATCGGTGTCCGCCCGGTCTCTTACACTGAACGTGCCGATTCGCCCGCGCAGCAGCGTCTGAAGGAGACAAATGACCGACGTCAACACCGCATCCCTGGCTGAGCTAGACCCGGATGTGGCGGCCGCGATGAACGGCGAGCTGACCCGTCAGCGCGATACGCTGGAGATGATCGCGTCGGAGAACTTCGTCCCGCGCGCGGTGCTGCAGGCCCAGGGCAGTGTGCTGACCAACAAATACGCTGAGGGCTACCCCGGACGCCGCTATTACGGTGGCTGCGAATACGTCGACGTCATCGAGGACATCGCCCGCAATCGGGCGAAAGAGCTGTTCGGTGCGGAGTTCGCCAACGTGCAGCCCCATGCCGGTGCGCAGGCCAACGCTGCGGTCCTGGCCGCGCTGATGGAGCCCGGCGAGACCTTGCTCGGCCTCGACCTGGCCCACGGTGGTCACCTGACGCACGGCATGCGCCTGAACTTCTCCGGAAAGCTCTACGAGAACGCGTTCTACGGCGTGAGCAAAGAAGACTTCCGCATCGACATGGACGAGGTGCGCAAGGTCGCCCTCGACACCAAGCCGAAGGTGATCGTCGCCGGCTGGTCGGCGTATCCGCGGACCCTGGATTTCGCGGCCTTCCGATCCATCGCCGACGAGGTCGGTGCGCACCTGTGGGTCGATATGGCCCACTTCGCCGGACTCGTCGCCGCCGGACTGCATCCGTCGCCGGTTCCGTACGCAGATGTTGTGTCGTCGACGGTCCACAAGACCCTCGGTGGTCCTCGTTCGGGCATCATCCTGGCCAAGAAGGAGTGGGCCAAGAAGCTCAACTCCGCAGTGTTCCCCGGCCAGCAGGGTGGCCCGCTGATGCACGTCATCGCAGCCAAGGCCGTGGCGCTCAAGATCGCAGGCACCGAGGAGTTCAAGGAGCGCCAGCAGCGCACCCTCGACGGTTCCCGCATCCTGGCCGAGCGCCTGAACGGTGAGGACGTCGCCAAGGCCGGTGTGTCGGTCCTGACCGGCGGCACCGACGTGCACCTGGTGTTGGTCGACTTGCGTAACAGCAACCTCGACGGCCAGCAGGGCGAAGACCTGCTCCATCAGGTCGGCATCACCGTCAACCGCAATGCGGTGCCGTTCGACCCGCGTCCGCCGATGGTGACCTCCGGCCTCCGGATCGGTACGCCCGCGTTGGCCACTCGCGGCTTCGGTGAAGAGCAGTTCCGTGAGGTTGCCGACATCATCGGCACCGCACTGGCTGCCGGCCAGGGCGCGGATGTCTCTGCGCTGCGGGCCCGCGTCTCGCAGCTCGCACTCGACTTCCCGCTGTACGAGGGACTCGAGGACTGGGGCCTGCTCAGCACCCACCGCTGAGCCCCCGCCCGACAGCACAACCGAACCCACCTCTTCCGGTCGAACCACAGTTGGTTTTGACCGAAATTGGTGGGTTCGGTGTTCGGGCGATTGGTTTCGCATATCGCGGGTCGACCTCTAGGCTGTCTGGGTGAATGATTTGACCCAGGACGAACTGCTCTACGCCTTGGAAAAGGCGATTCCGGAAATCATGGAAGAGCACAACGCAGCGGCAGTGGCATGGAACCCGCACGATTTCGTGCCGTGGGCCGAGGGCAAGAACTTCGCGTTCTTGGGTGGCGAGGACTTCGATCCCAACCAGCCGTCCCCGCTGCCTGCCGATGTGGTCAAAGCGGTGCTGGCTTTGCTTCTCACCAAGGACAACATGCCGTCCTACCACCGTTTGATGGCGCAGAAGGCGTCCATCTTCGGTGCGTGGCAGCAGGTCATCGGAACCTGGACCGCCGAAGACAATCGTCATGCGATCGCGCTGCGCGACTACCTCGTGGTGTCGCGGCTGATGGATCCGGAAGCTGCCGAGACCCTGCGGCTGCACCACATGACCAAGGGCAAATTGCAGACGCCCGCGTCGGTGACCGACTACGAGATCCTCGACGTGTTGGCACTGCTCGCGGTGCATGAGCTGCAGTGTGTGTCGTTCGGCGAGAAGCTCCTCGAGGCGTCCGACAGTGACGTCCTGAAGGGGATCGTCGAGAAGATCGTGCATGACGACCGCGTTCAGGCGAAGACTTTCACCAACTTCCTCAACGCCGGCGTCGATGCCAATGTGACCGAACTGATCAAGTCGGTTGACCGTGCACTGACCGAGCTCGAACTGATCGGTGCCGACATCAACGACTTCGGTGACCTCGAGCCCATCGCACCGTTCAACGCCGATGCCGTGAAGTTCGTCGCGACCGCTCTGGTCGACGATCTCAAGCTGCAGTCTCTCGATGGTCTCGACGAGACCAGCGAGGCCGCACGTCAGCGTGTCCTGGCCGCCGCCGGCCGGTAAGTACGCGGTTCATCTGGTTTCACCAAACCCCGCTCTGCACGCAGCCACAGCTGCGGTGGAGCGGGGTTTTTGGGTTCTCGGGCGGTGGTGCCCGGGGTGGGCGAGGCGCAGAATCTCGACTGATCCGCCAGCGGAACAGTTAACCGATTATTCACGGACACGGGGTGCCTCCACCGCGCCGACACGCCGGGTTGGGCGTACTTTGACGTTTGACGGGCCGCGGGGAAGCGGTTCGTCCGGGAGGTTCGATCGTTGACTTGCTTATGTGAGTACGAGGGGACCGGCCCCGGTCCTCGTGACAGCTGCACCTAGCCGCTGAAACCAGAACCGGACCGGCCGCAACACACGTCTGAGTGGTGCCACCCAGACCGAGGAGCCCTTCGTGACCGCACGCGACGCCCGTACGTATGTCATCGATACTTCCGTGCTGTTGTCCGACCCTTGGGCGGCAACACGTTTCGCTGAGAACCATGTGATTCTTCCGCTGGTTGTCATCAGTGAATTGGAAGGCAAACGCCACCACCACGAACTGGGCTGGTTCGCTCGCGAAGCATTGCGCATGCTCGACGATCTGCGGCTGGAGTTCGGGCGCCTCGATCAACCGATCCCCATCGGCACTGTCGGTGGCACCATGCAGGTCGAGCTCAACCACACCGATCCGGCGGTCCTGCCTGCCGGGTTCCGCACGGACAGCAACGATTCCCGAATCCTGGCCTGCGCCTTGAATCTGCGGGCCGAGGGCAGAGATGTTGTCCTGGTGTCCAAGGACACCCCACTGCGTGTCAAGGCCGGCGCGGTGGGCCTGGCCGCCGACGAATACCACGCTCAGGATGTGGTGGCCTCGGGCTGGAACGGGATGACCGAGGTCGACGTCGATTCGTCAGTGATCGACACGTTGTTCGCCGAAGGTGTGGTCGACCTCGACACCGCACGGGATCTGCCCTGCCACACCGGGATCCGTTTGCTCGGCAACAACTCCAGCGCGCTGGGACGGGTGAACCCGCAGAAGCAGGTGCAGTTGGTGCGCGGTGATCGCGAGGTGTTCGGGTTGCGTGGGCGCAGCGCCGAACAACGGGTGGCGCTGGATCTTCTCCTCGACGACAGTGTCGGTATCGTCTCGATGGGTGGCAAAGCGGGTACCGGCAAGTCCGCGTTGGCCTTGTGTGCCGGCCTCGAAGCGGTGCTCGAACGGCGTACCCAGCGCAAGGTTGTCGTGTTCCGGCCCCTCTATGCCGTTGGCGGACAAAACCTCGGCTATCTGCCTGGCAGCGAGTCGGAGAAGATGGGACCGTGGGCGCAAGCGGTGTTCGACACTCTCGAAGGGCTGGCATCCACCGAGGTGATCGAAGAGGTTCTCAGCCGCGGCATGCTCGAAGTGCTTCCCCTGACCCATATTCGGGGTCGCTCACTCCATGATTCGTTTGTGATCGTCGACGAGGCGCAGTCGTTGGAGCGCAACGTGTTGCTGACGGTGCTGTCCCGCCTCGGATCGGGTTCGCGGGTGGTGCTCACCCACGACGTCGCCCAGCGCGACAATCTGCGGGTCGGCAGGCATGACGGTGTCGCTGCGGTGATCGAAAAGCTCAAGGGCCACCCGCTTTTCGCGCATGTGACGTTGACCCGCAGTGAGCGGTCGCCGATTGCGGCGCTGGTCACCGAGATGCTGGAGGAATTCGCGCCGGGAGCGTAGCGAGCGGGCGAAGTCAGGCGCAGCGCGCCGGGAGCGTAGCGAGCGGGCGAAGTCAGGCGCAGCGCCGGGAGCGTAGCGAGCGGGCCGTGTCGTCTATCTGTTTTCGCGCTGTCCGCTGGTGGTAGTTGGTGGGCAGCGCGAAAACGGTTGGGGTGTAGGGCCTTACAGGCCGGTGAGGCTCAGCAATCGTTCCGCTTGACGTTGGTATCCGGGTCGCTCGCGGTGTCGAGGAGTTTGCCGTACCGGTTGGCGGGGTAGTCGGACAATGCGTTGCATAGTGCCGATTTACCTTGCCCGACAACAACATAGGCGGCATAGATGAGCTTGCCGTTGTCATCATTGGGGCGCAGGGACGGGCACGACTGATCGGTGCGCAGGTACTGCGCGCCGGGATTGTTGTCGAGAGCTCGCGCGATCTCGTCTCGGTATGTCCTGGGGTTGGTGGCGTTGGCGACCACAATGATCGCGGTGCCGTCGCACGCGGGTGTGCTGATCGGCACCGAGAGTCCGAGATCGGCGGCGTTGGTCGGGGTCACCGTCTCGGCGGTCGCCGAGACATCGGTCGGCGGGGTCTGCTGTGTCGGCGGGACCTGCGCGGTGGCCGTGACGGTCTCGGTTGTGGTGTTCGCGGTGGCTGCGGCGGTGCCTGCCGCATCGGTGTTGTCGTCGGGCCAGAACACGGCTGTGGCAATCACTGCCAGGGCGAGTACGACGATGGCTGCGATGCCGCCGACGATCCAGGGTGTCCGGGTACGGGAACCACTGGGCGGCGGCGGATGGTGCGGTGGTTGCGGGGCAGGCGGCGCGGCCGTGTAGTGCTGCGTGGGTGGGGGAGTGCGAGAGCTGGAGGCCTGCCGTTCGGGTTCCTGTGGTGGTCCGGTCTGGGTGCGCGGTGCGACCGAGGGCAACCCCAGGAGCGTAGGCGCCTGGTGTGAGGCGTGTGGGTCGGGTGCAGACGTCTCGACGGGCGGCGCGTCCGGCAGGTTCAGTGCGGCCGCCAGTTCGTGGGCGAACTGCCCGCAGGTGGGATAGCGGTCCGCGGGCGCAGGGGCCAGGGCCCGGTCGATGACCGGCGCGACACCGGCCGGGAGCTCGCGGCCGGATCCGGGAGGAGCGCCGGTGAGCAACGCGACCGCGGTACATCCGAGGGCGTAGACGTCGGCGCGTGCGTCCACCGGTAGGCCACGGAGTTGTTCGGGCGCGGAGTAGGCGACTGTGCCGACCGATACCCCGGTGGTGGTCAGGTCGCCGACATCTGCCAGTGAACGGGCGATGCCGAAGTCGGTGAGCATGACCCGGTGCGGTGTTGCGTCGGTGAGCATGATGTTGCCGGGTTTGACGTCGCGGTGCAGCAGCCCTTGGCCGTGGGCGTAGTCGAGTGCCGCGGACACCTCGGTGATGATCTGCAGGCAAAGCGTCGGGCGGACGCCGGTCGGGTAGATGGCCAGGAGTTCGGCACCGTCGGTGCCCGGAACGTAGTCCTGGCTGATCCACAGTTGACCCATGTACTCGCCACGGTCGTGTACTGCCACGATGTTCGGATGCCAGAGCTTTGCCGACAGATCGGCCTCGCGCACGAACCTGCGCCGGTAGTTCTCGTCGGACGCGGCACTGGATCCGGGCAGGGAGGCGGGCAGGATCTTGAGGGCATCCGACCGTGGCAGCCGGGGATGCTTAGCCAGATACACCTCACCCATGCCACCGGCGCCCAGTAGGCGCTCGATTGTGTAACCGGCAAAAATGGTGCCCACGGCAAGCGGCATGAATACCCTCGAACTCTCTTCATCGGTGCCGGCCCCGGGAGCGGAGTGCGCGTCGGGTCGGCAGTGACCAGATTAGTGCAGTCCCGTGATCGCACCGATACGTGCTTTGGCTTACGAGTTGGCATAATCAGCAGGTGCTGAAGTTGTCAAAGAGGTTGATGGGGCCAGTGGTGTCACTGGCTACCGCGTGTGTGGTTGTCTCCGCAATGGTGGTGCCCTCATCGGCACAGGCCGATGAGGTGTACACCCCGGAGTCGTTCCCGCTGTCGACCCAGATGATCAAGGTGACCTCGGAATCCATCTACGACACCGTCGCCACGCTGACCGCCTGGGAACGGGACGAAGCCGGTACGTGGATCCAGGTCGTCGAACCGACCCGGGCCGATCTCGGCGCCGAAGGCATCGGCATCCCTCGTGACAGCGTGTGGCGGACGCCTATGGGTATTTTCGCCCTGGACCAGGCCTTCGGTAACCAACCCGATCCCGGCACCAAGATGCCGTACTTCCAGGCAGATGAGCAGGATTGGTGGGACGCCCTTCCCGGATCACCCACCTACAACACGCACGTTCGGCAGGTCGAGAATCCCGGCGGTGACAGCGAGAACATCCTCGCCACCGGAGAGGTCTACGACTACGTCGTCAACATCGCCCACAATCCGCAGCGGGTCGACGGTTACGCGTCCGGGATCTTCCTGCACGTCACCAACGAAGAGCCCACGTGGGGCTGCGTTGCGATCGATCGTGACGTGATGAAGCAGATCGTCCAGTGGCTCGACCCGGCCCGTCAGCCGATCATCGATATCGGCCTGGCCTGACCCACCCCGATGATGTGCCCTTATGGCGAACGTTTCCCCAGGTGGGGGCCGCCAAAAGGGCACATCATCGGGTTCTGCGTTTGAGTTCGAAGGTGACCGCGTGGCGCTCGTCGAAGTCTTCGCGGGCGGCGGTGGCCATTTCGGTCTGGGCCCGGGCCTGGTTGATCACCGGAGTGACCGGGTCGAGGGTCGCGAGGTAGGCCTCATGTGCGGCCAGTGACCTCACCGCGGTCTCGATCGCTTCGCTGTCGACCTCTTCGGCGTGGGTGGCATCGGGGCTCCCCTCGAAAAGCCACCGCGGTTTGGTACCCAGACTGTCGTAGGTCTGCAAGACTGCGGCAGCAAATTCCCGGTGGTCGCGTTGGTTGGGCATCCCCGGCCCCCACTGCGGGCCGCCGTACATCGACACGATGACCTCGGGTCCCACCCGGGTGATCACTTCGGCGATTCGAAGGCGCAGATCGGGATCGTTGGTGATGGCGGAGTCGGGGAAGTCCCAGAACTCGATCGCCTGAGCACCGACGATCTGGGCAGATTCTCGTTGCTCGGCCTCGCGGACCGGGCCGGCCTGCTGCGGTGGCATGCCCTCGATTCCGGCCTCGCCACGGGAAGCGAGCGCGTAGAAAACGCTCTTACCCGCACTGGTCCACTTGGCGACCGCCGCCGCGACCCCGTACTCGGGATCATCCGGATGCGGCACGAGCACCAACGCGGTATGCCAGTCGGTGGGAAACGGAATCAGCACAACCGACCGTAACCGAAGATGTGCCCTTTTGGCGAGCAAAAGCCCAGGTCAGCCTCGCCGAAAGGGCACAACATCGGGGTGGGGTCAGCGTTCGCGATCCAGGTTGGCCATCTTGAGGACATCGAGACGTTCGTCGAGCTCGGCCTCGGAGAGCTTGTCGCCGATCAGGCCGCGGTCGATCACGGTCTGCCGGATCGTCTTCTTCTCCTTTAGGGCCGCCTTGGCCACCGCGGCGGCCTCCTCGTAGCCGATCGCGCTGTTGAGCGGGGTCACGATCGACGGCGACGACTCGGCAAGTTCCTTGAGACGGTCCTCGTTGGCGACCAGTCCGGCGATGCAGCGATCGGCGAACAACCGCGACACGTTGGCCAGCAGCTTGAGCGACTCGAGGACGTTGCGGGCCATCATCGGGATGTAGACGTTCAGCTCGAACGCGCCATTGCCGCCACCCCAGGTGACGGCGGCGTCGTTGCCGATGACCTGCGCGGCGACCTGGGTGACCGCCTCCGGCAGCACCGGGTTGACCTTGCCGGGCATGATCGAGCTGCCGGGCTGCAGATCGGGGAGCCGGAGTTCGCCGAGACCGGTGAGCGGGCCCGAACCCATCCACCGGACATCGTTGGCGATCTTGGTGAGCGAGACCGCCACCGTCTTCAAGGCGCCCGACAGTTCGACGAGTCCATCGCGGGCGGCCTGCGCCTCGAAGTTGTCCTTGGCCAGGGCCAGTTCGTCCACGCCGGTGAGCTTGACCAGCTCGGCGACGACCTTGGTGCCGAATCCGGCAGGTGCGTTGAGGCCGGTGCCGACAGCGGTGCCGCCGATGGGCAATTCACCGACGCGAGGCAGGGTCGCGGTGACCCGCTCGACACCGGCCTCGATCTGGCGGGCATACCCGCCGAACTCTTGACCGAGGGTGACCGGCACCGCGTCCATCAGATGGGTGCGGCCGGACTTGACCACGGTGCGCCACTGGGTTGCCTTCTCCGCCAACGATTTCTGCAGATGCTGCAGGGCCGGGATGAGATCGGTGACAGCAGCCTCGGTGGCGGCGACGTGCGTCGCGGTGGGGAAGGTGTCATTCGACGACTGCGACATGTTGACGTGGTCGTTCGGGTGGACCTCGACTCCGGCCGCCTTGGCGATTGACGCGATGACCTCGTTGGCGTTCATGTTCGAGCTCGTGCCCGAACCGGTCTGGAACACATCGATCGGGAACTGGTCGTCGTGGCGACCGTCGGCGATTTCCTTGGCGGCGGCCACAATCGCGTCGGCCTTTTCCGCGTCGAGGAGACCGAGATCTTTGTTGACCTGTGCGCAGGCGGCCTTGAGCAGGCCCATCGCACGGATCTGAGTCCGTTCCAACGGACGGTGGCTGATCGGGAAGTTCTCCACCGCGCGCTGGGTTTGCGCACGCCAGAGTGCGTCGGCCGGAACCCGGACCTCACCCATGGTGTCGTGCTCGATGCGATAGGCCTGCTCAGTCATGTTCAGCGCTCCTTGGATCGGATCCTGACGCCACCGAGTGGAACGGTGATGGCGCCGCCCGGATCGGTGAAAAAGTCGTTGCCCTTGTCGTCGACGACGATGAAGGCCGGAAAGTTCTCTACCTCGATCTTCCACACAGCTTCCATGCCGAGTTCAGGGTATTCGATGACCTCCTGGCTCTTGATGCAGTCGAGTGCCAGACGTGCGGCCGGACCGCCGATCGAACCGAGGTAGAAACCGCCGTGGGTGTCACACGCGCTGGTGACCTGTTTGGAACGATTTCCCTTGGCCAGCATGACCATTGACCCACCGGCGGCCTGGAACTGCTCCACGTAGCTGTCCATGCGGCCGGCCGTGGTCGGGCCGAATGAACCCGACGCCATGCCCTCGGGGGTTTTGGCCGGTCCGGCGTAGTAGACCGGATGGTTGCGCAGGTAGTCGGGCATCGGATCGCCTGCGTCCAGGCGTTCCTTGATCTTGGCGTGGGCGATGTCGCGGGCCACGACAAGTGGACCGGTCAGCGACAGGCGGGTCTTCACCGGATACTGCGAGAGTTGCGCGAGGATCTCGGTCATCGGGCGGTTGAGGTCGACCTCGACCACCTCGCCACTGGAGATGTCTTCGGCCACACCGGCGGCCGGCATGTACTTCGCCGGGTCGGTCTCGAGTTGCTCGAGGAACACCCCGTCGGCGGTGATCTTGCCGAGCGCCTGCCGGTCTGCCGAGCACGAGACCGCGATCGCCACGGGACACGACGCACCGTGCCGGGGGAGACGGACCACGCGGACGTCATGGCAGAAGTACTTGCCACCGAACTGTGCGCCGATCCCGAAGGACTGGGTCAGTTTGAAGACTTCTTCCTCGAGTTCGAGGTCCCGGAACCCATGCGCCGACATCGACCCCGACGTCGGGAGATTGTCCAGGTAGTGCGCCGAGGCGTACTTCGCGGTCTTGAGCGCGAACTCACCCGAGGTACCGCCGATGACGACGGCCAAGTGGTACGGCGGGCAGGCCGCGGTGCCCAGCGAGCGGATCTTCTCGTCGAGGAACTTGAGCATTCCCTCGGGGTTCAGGATGGCCTTGGTCTCCTGGAACAGGAACGACTTGTTCGCGCTGCCACCGCCTTTGGCCATGAACAGGAACTTGTATTCGGGGCCCTTGGGGCCTTGCTCGGTCGCGTAGATCTCGACCTGGGCAGGCAGATTGGAGCCGGTGTTCTTCTCTTCGTACGTGGTCAGCGGTGCCAGCTGCGAATACCGCAGGTTGAGCTGGGTGTATGCGTCGTACACACCGCGGGAGATTGCCTGGGCGTCGTCGGCGCCGGTCAGCACACCCTCGCTCTTCTTGCCCATCACGATCGCGGTGCCGGTGTCCTGGCACATCGGCAGCACGCCGCCTGCAGAGATGTTGACGTTCTTGAGCAGGTCCAGTGCGACGAAACGGTCGTTTCCGGAGGACTCGGGGTCGTCGATGATCTTGCGTAGCTGCGCAAGGTGAGCCGGACGCAGGTAGTGGCTGATGTCGTGCATCGCCTCGGCTGTCAGTTTCCTGATGGCTTCCGGGTCGACCTTGAGGAAGGTCTGACCGTCGACCTCTAGCGTCGACACCCCCTCCGTGGTGATCCGTCGGTACGGGGTGTCATCGCCGTCGATCGGGAGCAGATCGGAGTAGAGAAACTCTGGGGCGGAGGCTGGTTTACTCACGCACAGCATCGTATAGCTGCGACCCACCGCGCCTCGTCAGAGGTTGTGCGGATTGAAGATCCGAAGTTGTTCGAACACAAAAAATCCGGCGACCACACCGCGGGGTGTGGTCGCCGGACAGACACGATTGGAGCGGAAGGGTCAGGCCCTGGAGGTGTTGGTGGAGATCTCGCCGACCTTGGCGCGGGTGTGGCGGCCTTCGATGGTGCGGATGGTGCCCGACTTCGAGCGCATCACCAGCGAGCGGGTGGTGGCACCGTTGGCGCGGTAGCTCACGCCACGGAGCATGTCGCCGTTGGTGACGCCGGTGGCACAGAAGAACATGTTCTCGCCGCTGACGAGGTCTTCTGTCTTGAGTACCCGGTCGAGGTCGTGCCCGGCGTCGAGTGCCTTCTGCCGCTCGGCAGCATTGCGCGGCCACAGCTTGCCCTGGATCTCGCCGCCCATGCACTTCATCGCAACCGCGGTGATGATGCCCTCGGGGGTGCCACCGATGCCCATGAGCATGTCGACAGAACTCTCGGCCTGTGCGGCCGAGATGGCACCGGCAACGTCGCCGTCGGAGATCAGCCGCACCTTGGCGCCTGCGGCCCGGATCTCACCGATCAGTCCTTCGTGGCGTTCACGATCGAGCACAACGACGGTGAGGTCGGCGATCTCGATGCCCTTGGCCTTGGCCACGGCCTGCACGTTGAACTCCACCGATGCGGTGATGTCGATGACACCGGCAGCTTCCGGGCCGACAGCGATCTTCTCCATGTAGAAGACGGCCGACGGGTCGTACATGGTGCCGCGCTCAGACACCGCGAGCACGGCGATCGAGTTGGGCCGGCCCTCGGCCATCAGGGTGGTGCCGTCGATGGGATCGACTGCGACGTCGACCTCGGGGCCTTCGCCGTTGCCGACCTCTTCACCGTTGTAGAGCATCGGTGCTTCGTCTTTTTCGCCCTCGCCGATGACAACCACGCCGCGCATCGAGACGGTGGACAGCAGCTGACGCATCGCGTCGACCGCAGCCTTGTCGCCACCGTTCTTGTCGCCCTTGCCAACCCAGCGTCCGGCCGCCAGTGCGGCGGCCTCGGTTACGCGCACGAGTTCCATCGCCAAGTTCCGGTCCGGAGCCTCAAAGTTAGGGTTAGCGGCTGACATAGTGATGGCCTCCTGAATCGCGGCGATTGGTGTTGAAACCCATCCTTTCATGCCCGTTACTGCAGGTGGTGCACCGGTGCCTGTCCGCAGACGGTGACATTCATCCCAGCCGCACGCGCGGCGGTTCGGACGTCGGTCGGTCTCCGAGCGCGCCGATTGCGTGACGGCGGTGGGGATCCGACCCTCGAACGCACTCACCCCCGGCGACCGGTGGTCGACGGGGGTGAGTGGGTGCCTGATATCAGTTGGTTGTACTGGCGGTGGGCCGCAAGGGTTTACCGTCCGCCGATATCGACGAGTCGATCGGGATCTCGCGGATGGCGGTGCCCTCGATGTCGACATTCGGCAGGATCTTCTCGAGCCAACCCGGCATCCACCAGGCCTTGTCGCCCATGATCGTGATGAGTGCCGGAACGATCAGCATTCGCACCACGAACGCGTCGAAGAACACCGCGGCGGCCAGAGAGAAGCCCATCATCTTGGCGGTGGTGTCCGGTGCGAGCATGAACGCCGCGAACACCGAGATCATGATCACCGCGGCCGACGACACCACGCGCGCGCCGTGTTTGTAGCCGACGATCACCGCTTCCTTGGCCGGTAGCCCGTGGACGTACTCCTCGCGCATTCGGGTCACGAGGAACACCTGATAGTCCATGGCCAGACCGAAGACCACGCCGATCATGAAGATGGGCAGGAACGAGATGATCGGTTGGGTGTGGGTGATGATCCCGAAATGGCCGAGTTGGAAGATCGCCACCGTGGCACCGAAGGTGGCGCACACAGAGAACAGGAATCCGATGGTGGCGGTCAGCGGGACCAGGATGGACCGGAACACGATCATCAGGATGATGAACGCCAAACCGACAACCAGGAGCAGATACGGGATCAACGCCGTGTTCAACTTGGCCGAGATGTCCGACATGATGGCCGTCTGGCCGCCGACGTTGAGCGTGACCCCTTCGGCGTCAGTGGTTTTCGAATAGTCGCGGATCTGTTCCATCAGTTCGTGCGTCTGCGGGCCGCTGGGCGACTGTTGTGGGGTCACGAAGATCAGCGCTGATGTCGCGCCGGTCTGGGAGTTGGCCGCGTCCGGACCGTTGCCGCGCCAGGTGAGCTGGTCGGGCGTGGCGACATTGGACAACGTTTTGATGTACGCGACCGTCTGCTCGGCGGCAGGGCTGACGTCGCCGTCCTTGGTGTCATTCAGCACCACCAGGAGGGGGCCGTTGATGCCCTCACCGAAGCCGCGTTGCAGCAACGTGGTCGCCGCGACCTCAGAGTCGGTGGTTGTCGACAAGCCCAGTTCCAGCTTGGTCATCGGCAACGCCACCACAACCAGGGCCAGCAGCGAGATGACTGCGATCGGCCACGGGTATCTGGTCACGAACTTGGCAAAACGGTGCCCGTTGGTCTCCTGCGATTCGGGTTCGTCGCCATGGCGCAGTTTCGGAATGGGCGGCGAGAACGCGAAGCGGCCGAAGGCGCCAAGCAAGCCGGGAATCAATGTGATGGCACCGAGGACCGCGACGATCACGGCCAACGCCGCAGCCAGGCCCATCTGCGAGATGAACGGGATTCCGACCACCGACAGCGCCGCCACCGCGATCACGACCGTCAGGCCGGCGAACACGACCGCAGATCCTGCCGTCCCGACCGCTCGGCCCACCGCCGCCTCACGCGAACCACCAAGATTGAGTTCACTGCGATACCTGGAGACGATGAACAGCGCGTAGTCGATGGACACCGCGATCCCGAGCATCGTGATGATGGCGGTTGCGCTCTGGTTGATGCTGAGGAACTCGGCACCCAGCGTGACCAGCATGATGGTGATGATCACACTGACGATGCCGGTGATGAGGGGGATGAACGCAGCGACCACTGCGCCGAAAGCCACGATCATCACAAAGAAGGCGATGACGAAACCGAGCATCTCGGCTGCGCCGCCCGCTTCCTGGACCTGCATCAGGGACCCGGTGCCCTGGACGTCGAGGCCGCCGACCCGGAACTCGGAGAGGATGTCTTCGAACTGCTTCATGTTGTCGGCAGTCAGATCTTGCGGGTTGATGGTCTGGGGAACCTGGATCAGACCGATGGTGTTGTTGTCGCCCAGCACGGACGCCGCCAGCGCCGGGTCCAGATCTGCGACGGTCAGCGGGTTGGCCACCTCATCGGGCGTGGTGATATCTGGCAGCGTCTTGAGCTTGGCGACCAGCTGATCGATGGTGTCGGTGTGGGCCGCCAGGCCGTCGTTCGCGGCGACGAGCACACTGGTCGACGACTCGGATTGCTCTGCGTTGATCGCGGGGAAGTTCTTTTCCATCAACGACATCGCTTTGTCCGAGTCGGTGCCCGGTAGCTCAAAATCTTTGGAGAACTTCGGATTCAATGCGCTGACCAGCGTGACCACCAATGCGGCCAGCACGATCCAGCTGATGATCACCCACCATTTGTGCCGAAAAGAGAACCGCCCGAGTCGATACAGGAACATTGCCATGGGCAGAGCTTATAGTCTGCGGGTGACATCGCTCTCAGCGGCAAGACGAATGTAAGATCCCTAACAATCGTTATCCGACAATGGCTTCCGCTTATTTCGTGGGCAGAACCTGTGCGCCGGCGCTCGAGGCCGGTAGTGGTGAAACCGCGAGGACCGCTTCGGCCAGGGTGGTGAAATCAGGTTCCTTGGCCTTGTTCGCCATCAGACCGATCCGTACGTCACCGAGGTCGGTCACCCATACCGACCGTCCGCCCTCGGGCTTGCTGTAGACCGCCCACTGCGATCCACCGATGTCGCGGGTGCCCGCGCCGAGCAGTGTTTCGTCGCCGGACAGCTGCCCGACCAGGGCGTCTTTGGTGGCGCCGGTCTGGCTCAGCTGGATGTAGACGCCGTTGGACGTGATGTATCCGGCGTTGGAGACGGTGGTGTCTTCGAGGGCGACTGTGCTGCCGCTGTTGGGCTTCCAGTCCGCGGGTGTCTGCGGCAGCCGGATCGGGAACGTCGAAGTGCGGGCGTCTGCCTTCAATCCGCTGTCCACGTCGTAGGCGGGGACCTTGTCGTCGCCCGCGCCGCCGGTCAGGCCGACAGAACAATTCCCGGAGACCCCCGCGACGAACAGGCAGAGCAACAACAAAGGGATCAAAGACCAGATCATGTCTTTGTTGTTGGTCAGAATCCGGGGTTTTGCGGCCACCACCCGAGTATTGCAGGGCGCCCCCGATGGTCATAAACGGGCGAGGGCCACCGGTGGACGCCTGCGCCTCGATTTCAGATCTCAGGCCTCATCGTCGAGGTCGTCGTCGGTATCGTCCTCGAATTCACTGTCGTCGTCGGTTCCGAGGACCGCTTCGATGCGCTTTCGGGCGCCTTCGAGATGTTCCTCACATCGCCGGGACAAGGCCTCGCCGCGTTCCCACAGTTCCAGCGATTCGTCGAGATCGAGGCCGCCCTGTTCCAGGGTGCGGACCACCACGATCAGCTCGTCCCGGGCCTGTTCGTAACCCAGTTCGCTGATCGGCCGCTCATTGCTGTCGGCGTCGTTCGTCGTTGCCACTGTCTTCCTTCTTGTCCGTGCCGGGACGCCGGGGTCGGGTATCCGGCGGGTGCTGGTGCGTGGAGGTGTTGGGTTGGTCTGGGGTACTCGCGTCCGGTCGGGTCCCGTTGTCGGTCTTCAGCCGCGTCGTGGTTTTTCGACGCCCATCACCGCGGCGCGGGTGGCACCGTCGGCGACCCGTACCCGCAGTTGGGTACCGATCGGCATGTCGTCCACCGATGTGACCACGTGGGGATTCTCGTCCGAACTGCTGGCGGCCCCGGGTACGCGTTGCACGACGGCGTATCCGCGGGCCAGCGTCTGTGCGGGGCCGAGGGTGGACAGGCGCGCCGTGAGGTGTTCGATCCGCTGTTCCTCTCCGGCGACGAGTCGACCGACGTCGCGGCGGATGTCGCGGGCCGCGCGTTCGATCTCGTCGATCCGGTCGTCGACGATGCGGTAGGGCTGGGCCAGCACCGGGCGGCCGCGCAACGAGTCGAGCCCGCGAACTTGGGTGGTGACCCAGTTGCGCAGTGCCCCGGCGCTTCTCGCGCGCAGATCGCGAACGGTCGCGAGTTCGACGGCGACGTCGGGGACCACGCGCTTGGCGGCGTCGGTGGGCGTTGCCGCCCGCAGGTCTGCCACCAGGTCGAGAACGGGGGAGTCGGGCTCGTGCCCGATCGCGCTGACCACCGCGGTGGTGACCTGGGCGACGGCACGGCACAGAGCCTCGTCGGAGAAGGGCAGCAGATCTTCGACGCTGCCGCCGCCGCGGGCCAGGATGATGACGTCGACGTCGGGATCGGCGTCGAGTTCGGCCAGGTGTCGCAGAATTGCCGGGACCGCTGTCGGACCCTGCACGGGGGCGTTGCGGATCTCGAAACGTACTGCAGGCCAACGTTTTTGTGCGACCGAGATGATGTCGCGTTCTGCCGCGCTTGCGCGTCCGGTGATGAGCCCGATGGTGCCGGGCAAAAAGGGCAGCGGTCGTTTGCGCGCGACGTCGAACAGTCCTTCGGCGGCCAGCAGCCGGCGAAGCCGTTCGATTCGGGCGAGGAGTTCGCCGATGCCGATCGGCCGGATCTCGGTGACCCGCAACGACACCGTGCCCCGCCCGGTGTAGAACACCGGCTTGCCGAGGACCACGACGCGGGCCCCTTCGGTCAGGGGGACCGGTGCGCGGGTCAGCAGATCGGGGCTACAGGTGACCTGGATGGAGATGTCCGCTGCGGGATCACGCAGCGTCAGGAAAGCGGTGCGGGTACCGGGGCGGCGGTTGATCTGGGTCAGCTGACCTTCGACCCAGACCTGTCCCAGTTTGTGTAGCCAGTCGGCGATCTTGGTGTTGATCGTCCGTACCGGCCACGCCGATTCGGGCGTATTGCTCACGTGGGAAGGCTACTTGCTCGCCGCGGTCACACGGTTGTCGAGCATGGTGACGAACGGTGCCCGGGCCCGTGTGGACTTCTCGTACGCGGCCAGTTCCTTGAGTTCATCGAGGCCGACGGTGCGGAGCTTGGCCCGCAACTGGGCCAGCGTCAGCGAGTCGTAATCGAGGGCCTCGACGATCTCGGGCGCGTCACCGTTCGCGCTCGTCGTCGTCGGCGCCGGATCCTCGGAATCGAGGTCGGGAGCCGAGCTGTACAACGCGAACCGGCCCGACCCCGACGGCGCCGCTGCGGACTCCGTGTCGTTTTTGTCGGCTTCGACGGGATCCGGGGAGCCGGATTCGGTGGTTGTGGCCGGAGTCACCGGACGACTTGTGGTGGGCAGGACGAAGTCGTCCTCGTCTTCATCGAAGGTGGCCCATTCCGGCTCGTCTTCGGCGTGACCGAGCAGGGACTCGAAGACCTCATCGCCCTTGATGGCCATTTCGGCGATGCCCTGCTGAAAGCGCATCACCGCCTGCAACGTCTCACTCAGAGCGGTCATCGGAAGAGTGATCGCTGTGGTCGGCAATTTGCGTGTCTCTTCGAGCACAGTGACAACTACCCCGGCAGCGACCCTTGCGGCATAAGGTGGTCGGATCATGTCCATACTCTGCCTCATGCTGCAGGCCGTGACCACTAGTAGGGTCGGATTACCCGTACGCTGAACGTCATGAGTTCGGCCGAAAACACCCCGTCAGGCAAGAAAATCCTGCTCGCTGAGCCCCGTGGCTACTGTGCGGGCGTCGATCGCGCTGTCGAGACAGTGGAGAAAGCGCTCGAAAAGCACGGCGCCCCGGTGTATGTGCGTAAGGAGATCGTCCACAACCGGCATGTGGTGGAGACACTGACAGACCGCGGCGCGGTCTTCGTTGACGAGACCGACGAGGTGCCCGAGGGTGCTCTCGTGGTGTTCTCGGCGCACGGGGTTTCGCCTGCGGTCCACGAATCGGCGGCCGACCGCAACCTGCGCACCATCGATGCCACGTGCCCGCTGGTGACCAAGGTCCACCAGGAAGCCAAGCGCTTCGCCCGCGACGACTACGACATCCTGCTGATCGGTCACGAAGGTCACGAAGAGGTCGAGGGCACCGCCGGTGAGGCACCCGAACATGTGCAGCTCGTCGACGGGCCGGACAGCGTCGATCGCGTCACCGTCCGCGACGAGTCCAAGGTGATCTGGCTGTCGCAGACCACATTGTCGGTCGACGAGACCATGCAGACCGTGTCGCGGTTGCGGGAGAAATTCCCGCTTCTCAACGATCCGCCGAGCGACGACATCTGTTACGCCACCCAGAACCGGCAGGTTGCCGTCAAGGCCATGGCCCCCCGCTGTGACCTGGTGATCGTGGTCGGTTCACAGAACTCATCGAACTCGGTTCGCCTCGTCGAGGTGGCTCTCCAGGCAGGCGCGAGCGCGTCGTACCTGGTCGACTACGCGCGCGACATCGACCCGGCATGGCTCGAAGGTGTGCAGACCGTCGGCATCACCTCCGGTGCCTCGGTCCCCGAGATCCTGGTCACCGGCGTGATGGATCTCCTCAAAGAGCACGGCTTCGGCGATGTGGAATCGGTGACGACCGCGCAGGAGACCCTGACCTTCGCGTTGCCGCGCGAGCTCCGTCCCGCCCGCGCACCGTAGGGCGTCCCGCCCGCGCAAAATAACGACATAACGCCCGGCGCGCCCGGTTCGGGAAGAACCGGCGCCCCGGGCATTGTTGTGATGTTCATGACATCTACGACAGTGCAACTGACAGAGCGCCAACGTGACCGCCTGAACGCCGAGCACGTCATCTGGTTGACCACCGTGAAGCCCTCCGGAACACCGGTGCCGACCCCTGTGTGGTTCTTGTGGTCGTCGGACGAATTCCTGATATTCAGCGAGCCGGACAAGCCCAAGCTGGCCAACATCTCCGCGAACTCCTCGGTGGCACTGAACTTCAACAGCTCCACCGAGGGCGGCGATGTCGCGGTGTTCACCGCGCAGGCGTCCGTGGACGACACTGGACCGACCCCCGCCGAATGGGATGCGTATGTCTCCAAATACGGCGCGTCGATCCAGGGTCTGGAGATGACCCTCGACGCGTTCCGGGCCGACTATTCGGTACTCATCCGCGTCACACCGCAGCGGGTCCGCGGCTGGTGATCGGTTCCGGCCGATCCGGAGGCGGTATATCAGTACTCGTCGGGTTCCAGCTTGCGCAACCGGCGCGCCGGCATCGAGACCGCCCAGCCGGCGATCAGGACCAGTGCGCACAGGCCGATTCCGATGAGTGCCGCCGTGCGAGCCCCGGTATCGGCAGGGGGATCCTGAATCGGTGCTGAGATCGCCTGCGGCACAGCCCAATTCGTCTTGACATCCGGGATCTCGAACGTAAGCGCGGCAACCGGGTCGATCACGCCGTGGCCGACGGTGTTGTCGTGGCCGGTTCCGGGCGCGTGGGCGGTCCGGGTGATCCGCTCCATCACCGAGGCGGCGTCGAGTTCCGGAAACTTTGCCCGGACGAGCGCCACCACGCCGGCAACATACGGTGCGGCGAAACTGGTGCCGTCGATACCGGTGAGCCCTTTGTCGCCGTCGTGGGCGTTGACCAGTTTGTTCGATCCGCGGACATTGTCCAGGCTCAATATGCCGGTGCCCGGCGCGGCGACACCCACCCAGGGGCCCGACAGGCTGAAGCCGGCCGGTGACCCGGATTCCGAGTCGACGGCGGCCACACTCAACACATACGGCGCGTACCAGGCCGGACTGGCGATGGTGGTGACCGTGTCCCAACCGTCGAGTTCGGGGTTGGCGGGGTTCGGTGATGGATTCTGGGTCGAGCACGCCGAGCCCTGGGTGAGATTGCCTGCCGCAGCCACCACGACCACGTTGCGGTCGAAGGCATACTTCACCGCCGCGCCCAATTGTTTGTCATGGAGGTCGGTGCCTGCCGAACCGCAGGCCACCTCGGAGATGTTGATGACCGTGGCACCGAGGTCGACGGCCCGGACAACTGCGTTGGCCAATGTCTGCACGGTGCCGAAACCGGATCCCACCGTCGGATCGGGAGATGTGTTCTGGCGCCGGTCCTTGGCCTCGAAGGCGCCACTCGACTGCCGGATCGCGATGATGGAGGCCTCGGGTGCGACGCCGGCGAACGCGTCGGTCGAGGACGGCTGTGCGGCAATGATTCCGGCGACCAGGGTGCCATGCCCGTCGCAGTCGTCGGTACCGTCGGTGCGCGAAACGTAGTCTCCGCCTGCCTGGACTCGAGGCAAACGCGGATGCCGGGTGACCCCGGTGTCGATCACGGCCACCCGCTGGCCCGAACCCCGGCTGAATCGCCAGGCCTCGGGCAGGCGCATCATCGTCTGCGCAGCCGACGGGACGGCGATGTCTGTGCCGGGTGACAGAACCGGCTTGGCGCACAACATCTTCTGTTCGGTGGCTTCCGGCGGCGTCACCGGTGCACCCCTCACCAGCGCTCCGGGCTCGATGACCGGCGGGGATATCGCCCCGGCGGTTGGCGCCGGAAACACAGTCAGCACCGCCAGGACTCCGGCCACTGCGGCAAGGCGGACGGTTCGGTTGCGGAGCTTCGGTGGGTGCGTATTCCGGGTGCCGACCGGATCGATCACAGGTCGCGCACCGCGGCGTAGAGGTTCATGATCCAGAACATCAGTGGCACGATCATGGCGATCAACAGGTATTCGGCGATCTCGACCATGCGGCGCATCACCGGCGAGAACGACGACTGAGGGGCCACGACCCCGCAGAGCAGGGCCGCGGTCGCGACCGCGGCGATGGCGGTCATGGCCACGGCAGCGTGATCGTCCGGACCGAAGACCACCAGGGCTGCGGTCACGCCGAATCCGATGGCACCGGCGGCGATGAGGATCGATGCCTGTGCGAGGTCGGCGTAGGAACGTCCACGCAGGCACAGCAGAGTGGCGATGATCAACGCGTACACCGTGCAACGCCAACTGAAGTCATCGACGGGGTAGGCCACCATCGCGATGCCGGCCACCGCGGCCACCGAGGTGCCGGCGATGATGCCGGTGAGGTACCGCGCTGCCGTCCTGGCCCGGAGTTCGAGTGCTGCGGCCGACGGTAGTGCCATGGCGCCGATCGCCCCGATGCCCTCGATGGCGGGGCGGGGCGCCGAGTCGACGGGATCGATGGCCGCGCCTGCAGTCGGTACCGGGGGTAGCGGCAACCTCGCGAGCAGGATCGTGATGCGCGGGGCCATCGAGATCGCCAGGATCGCGACAGCGCACAGTCCCGCGCCGAGTTTGACGGCACTTGGTGAGAAGACAAGCTGCACAAGCGATGTGAAGGTCCCGAAGATCGCGGCAGTGCCGACGGCCGAATGGATCAGCGGACCCGCAGTGGATATGCGATAGGACAGGGCGGCCAACACCGTGACCATCGCACAACCGAGTGTGAGGTGCGCTGCCCCAAAAGATCCCGGTGGCAACATCATTCCGGTGGCACACGCCGGCGCCATCGAGCACAACGATGCGAAGGCCGCCGTGGCCGGATCGTCGTAGTAGCGGCCGACAACCGCGCCTGTCACCACGAACGCGAGACAGACGATCGCGGCGATGAGTATCGGCCACAGCAGATCACGGTCACCGCGCTCGTGGAGCAGCGAGAGCGACAACAACGTCGAGGCTCCCACCGCGACCGCATATCCCATCACCCGGGCTGCGGTGGCATTCCAACTGGAGAACTGCGCTTCGCCGAGGCGGGCGACCGCATCGATGACGTCGTCGAAGAGCACCGCACTCTCGCGGGCAGGCACTGCCCGCAGGATCAGCAGGTCACCGTCGCGGACCCCCGCCTCGCTCAGGCTGCGGTTGGGCGCGATGGGGCCGTGGCCGACGCGGGACAGCGTCCAGTGATCGCGGATCGGCCCGGGTCGGGACTCGTTCTCGTCGTCGTCGACGGGGGCTCGGGTGCTGATCAGCGCGACCAGGTCGGGGATCAGCGCGGCCACCGCAACAGCGGCGGGCAGGCCCACGTCGAACTGCGTCGTCCCACCGATCACCGATACCCGTGCCAGCGCCGGTTCTGCACCGGCCGCGGCGTCCAGCTCCGCCAAAAGGTCAGCAGCGGTCATGATTCCCCCCAAGAGATCCCCACCAAGTACCGATGACCATAGCGAACAGCTGCGACATCTGACGCCCGGCACCGGGGTTCGATGTGGATGAATTGGGCCCTTCGTGGTGCCGCCGGGACCGGCATGGGGAATGATGTGCGGCCAGGGGAGCAAGTTTGATGTTCAGGGGTGGGGTTTTGAAATCCATGATGTCGCGATGACTGCGGGCACAACCGAGGGTTTTGTCCGTCGAGCGCGGGTGCCGGCACCGCGGACGCCGGGCGGTGAGGTCAATCTTCAGGTGCCGCCGGATGTACCGCGGGTGGTGCCGGGCAATCTCCTGATGAAGATGATGCCCGTGGTGATGGTGTTCGCCGTGGTGGGCATGATCGCGATGATGTTCGTGACCGGCGGGCGCAACATGTTGTCGAACCCGCTCTTCATGATGTTCCCGATGATGATGCTGATGTCGATGTTCGGCATGTACGCAGGTGGGGGCAACCGCGGCGGCAAACGGGCTGCTGAACTCAACGAAGAGCGCAAAGACTACTTCCGGTACCTGTGCCAGGTCCGCGACGAGGTCCACGAGACCGGCGCCGCGCAACGCGACGCACTCGAATGGAGTCATCCCGAACCCGCGGCCCTGCTCGGTGTTGTCGGCGGCAGGCGAATGTGGGAACGCCGCCGCGGCGACAACGATTTCGGCCACGTGCGGGTCGGCGTCGGATCGCAGCGCCTCGCGACCCGCCTGATGCCGCCGGAGACCGGACCCCTCGAAGACGTCGAGCCGGTGTCGGCGGTGGCCCTGCGGCGCTTCGTTCGCACGCATTCCGTGGTGCACGGCCTGCCGACCGCCGTCTCGCTGCGCGGATTCCCGGCCATCAACATCGAAGGGGCCAGACAGGAGACCCGGCAGCTGGCTCGGTCGATGATGCTGGAACTGTGCGCTTTCCACGGTCCCGACCAGCTCATGGTCGCGGTGGTCACCGCCGACCCGGCCGCCGAGTCGTGGGATTGGTGCAAGTGGCTGCCGCACGTCCAGCATCCGTACGAACGTGACGGTGTCGGTTCGGTACGGATGATCTACCGGTCTCTGGCAGATCTCGAGGACGACCTCGCCACGGATCTCCTCGAACGTGGCCGATTCTCACGGTCGGCGCCACCGGCCGCGGGCCGGGCCCAACTCGTCGTGATCATCGACGACGGTCATGTGACCGGCGACGAACGGATCGTCGGGGACGCCGGCATGGAGGCGGTCTCGGTCCTCGACCTGTCCGCGCCACCGGACGGCCTGGCGGTACGCCGCGGTCTGCAGTTGGTGGTCCGGGACGGAAAAGTGGGTGCGCGCAGTGCATTCGGTGTCGAAGAGTTCGCCGACATGGACTCGTTGAGCGTCCCGGAGGCAGAGGCCTTCGCCCGCACGATGGCCCGCTACCGCCTGGCCACCGCCGCGCAGATGGTCAGCCTGGAGCAGGAGGTGTCGCCGACCGATCCCGGACTGATGAACCTGCTCGGCATCGGTGATGCGACCCGCCTTGACCTGCGCAGTGTGTGGGCACCGCGCACCGCCCGCAGTCGCCTGCGGGTTCCGATCGGCTACTCGGTGAACGGGACACCGGTCGAGATCGACATCAAAGAGGCAGCCGAGGGCGGCATGGGCCCACACGGGCTGTGCATCGGTGCCACCGGTTCGGGCAAATCGGAATTCTTGCGCACGCTGGTCCTGTCGATGGTGGCCTCGCATTCACCCGAGGCGCTCAACCTCGTTCTGGTCGACTTCAAAGGCGGCGCAACATTTTTGGGTCTCGACGCCGCCCCCCACGTGGCGGCGGTGATCACGAACCTCGAAGAAGAACTGTCGATGGTCGACCGGATGCGCGATGCACTCTCCGGTGAGATGAATCGGCGCCAGGAGCTCTTGCGATCGGCGGGCAACTTCGCGAATGTCGGTGACTACGAACGGGCCCGGGCCGCAGGCGCCGCCCTGGAGCCGATGCCCGCACTGTTCATCGTGGTGGATGAGTTCTCCGAACTGCTGGCGCAAAAACCGGACTTCGCCGACCTGTTCGTCGCGATCGGTCGGTTGGGCCGTTCGCTGCACATCCATCTCCTGTTGGCGTCGCAGCGGCTCGAAGAGGGCAAGATGCGGGGCCTGGACAGTCACCTGTCGTACCGAATCGGTTTGAAAACGTTCTCTGCCAACGAATCGCGATCAGTGCTGGGTGTACCCGATGCCTACCACCTGCCGAATGTGCCGGGTTCGGGATATCTGAAATGCGATTCGGCCGAACCGATCCGCTTCAACACCTGCTATGTCTCGGGTCCGTACACACCGCCGGTGTCGGCGATCGATGCGGTGTACTCACCGACCTCGGGCGGTAGTGGCCGGCTCAAGATGTTCACCGCAGGCCGGGTTCCGCTCGACCCGGTGACAGTGCCCGAACCGGTTCTGCCGGAGGAGGTTCCAGAACCCGTGAGCGCCGCACCGAAGCGGACGTTGCTGGAGACCGTGGTCGGTCAGATCGAGGGGCAAGGCCTGGCCGCGCACGAGGTGTGGCTGCCGCCGCTGGATGAGTCACCGACGATGGACGCGCTCGCCCCGCACTGGCAGACGCCACAGACCGGCAGGCTCGAGTTCCCGTTGGGCATCGTCGACCGTCCCTATGATCAGCGTCGCGATGTCCTGACCATCGATGTCTCGGGTTCGCGCGGCAACGTGGCGATCGTCGGCGGTCCGCAGTCGGGCAAGTCGAATGCGGTGCGCGCCTTGATCCTTGCCGCTGCGGTCACCCACAGTCCCGAACAGGTGCAGTTCTACTGCCTGGACTTCGGTGGCGGATCGCTGGCCGGGATCGCCGGGTTGCCGCACGTGGGTTCGGTGGCCGGACGTGCCGACATGGACGCGGTCCGCCGGACGGTCGCCGAGGTCGCAGCCCTGGTCCGGCAACGCGAACTGCGGTTCGCGGCGCTCGGGATCGAGTCGATGCGGGACTTCCGGAACCGGCGCAGCGCCGGAGACCAGTCGCTGTCCGAGGACGTCTTCGGTGATGTGTTCCTCGTCGTCGACGGCTATGCCGTGATCCGCGGGGAGTTCGATTTCCTGGAAGAGCAGATCAACAGCATCGTTGCGCAGGGTTTGTCCTATGGCGTCCATGTGATCGTGACCGCGGCCCGGTGGGCCGAGGTCCGGCCCGCCATCAAAGACCTGATCGGCAGCCGCCTCGAACTCCGCCTCGGCGACCCACTCGATTCGGAGATGGGACGCAAGGTCGCCGGGCTCGTCCCCGAGGGCAGGCCCGGGCGTGGCCTGACACCGGAACAGCTGCACATGTTGGTCGCGTTGCCTCGCACCGACTCCGAGACCGGCATCGAGTCGCTCAGCGGTGCACTGGCCGACACCGTCGCGAAACTGTGTGCGGTCTATCCCGGCCGCAAGGCCATGGTGGTCCGCAAGCTCGCATCTCACCTCGATCGGGCGGACATGCTCGAGCGTGTGCGTGAGCGCGGGATCACGCTGACGCCGAAACAGGTTGCCATCGGTGTGGGTGAGGCCGAATTGGCCCCGGTCATCCTCGATTTCGGGGCGCAGCCACATTTCATGGCCTTCGCGGACGTCGAGCACGGGAAGACGACGTTGCTGCGGAACATCGTTGCCGGTCTCGTCGAAAACGGCACCGCCGAGGAGACCAAGATCGTCCTCGTCGACTACCGGCGGACCATGCTCGGTGTCATCGAGTCGGATCACCTGGCCGGATATGCGAGTTCCGCGCAGACCCTGGCACCGATGGTGAACGAGTTGGTGGCCTTCTTCACCGCCCGGATACCCGGTGAGGACGTGACGCAACAGCAGCTGCGCGAGGGCAACTGGTGGTCCGGCCCGGATGTCTACATCGTGGTCGACGACTACGACATGGTGGCGACAGGGAGCGGGAACCCGTTGATGCCGTTGGTTGACCTTCTGTCCTCTGCCCGCGACATCGGATTGCATCTGATCGTCACCCGACGGTCGGGCGGTGCGGGGCGGGCTCTGTTCGACACGATCATCGGGCGCCTCAAAGACCTGTCGACCGACGGTTTGCTGATGAGTGGTGACCGGGATGAGGGGTACCTGCTTGGCCGGGTCCGACTGCAGAAGTTGGTACCCGGTCGCGGCGAACTCGTCTCGCGGTCGCGGCCGCAGGAAATGATCCAAGTCGCCTATCTGCCACCGCTGTGAACGAGAACGTGGTGAACAGGAACCTCGGAGATACCGGCGTCGGTATCCGGGCGACCGTGGCCGACATCGCCTACGACGAGTTCGCGGTCGGTGCGGGCGGCAGCGCCACCCCCATCGCTTCGATGGTCGCCGGCATCGACGGCGCGGGTGTCACGATCGAGGGTCGGCGGGTGCACACCACCGAGGCGTGGTCGCGGTTGTTCGCCGAGTTGGACGGGATCGGGCCGGTGACGCTGACGTACCCGAGCACGTGGGGCCACCGGCGAACCGAGATCCTGCGCAACGCGGCACTCGCGCACTGCAGTCAATTGGAACTCGTACCGCGCGCGGTGGCGATCGTCCGTTCCCATCTCGACTCGGCAGCCCAGTGTGTGGTGGTGATCGAGGTCCACGGGCGCAGCGGGTCCGGGAGGCGGATCGATGTTCATGAGCTGTGGTCGTCGGCGGCCGGGCCGCAGATCTCATCGACCCGGGTACTCACCGATCCCGATGGACTACCCGAACTGCTGGCCGATGTCGTTGACAACCGCGTCGAGGCGATTCTGGTCGACGGCCGCGAGCAGGCTGCGGTGGCCGCGGTCTGTCGTAGCGCCGAAGCATCGACCATCGTCGGCAGGGTTCTGACGGTCGACCGGTCACTGTTGCGCCGATTCGGTGGCGCCGAACTGCCTCCCGCACCCATCGACGACGGCCCGCCACCGGTCAGAGCGCGGAGCCGGCGCCGCGTCGTCGCCGCCGTCGTGGCCCTGCTGGTGGTTGTGGCGGCGGCCGTTGGCGTCGGTATCGCGGTGATGAGGGACGGTGCGTCGGCGGCGCCGGTGGCCGAGGCCGATCACACGGTCCAGCTCGGTCGCGTGAGTCTGACGGTTCCTGGTGGGTGGCGGAGCAGCAGTGAACCGCCGGTCGAAGGCGTTCTCTCGCGGACGACATTCGCCGCGGCGGAGAACGACAGCCGTCTGATCGTCCTGCAGAACACGGTGCGCGACACCTCTACACTGGCCTCGGTCGCGGTGAGCCTGCGCAACCGCATCGATCAGCGCGGTGACGCGGTGGTGCAGGAATTCTCCGCGAGCACGCAGTTCGCAGGCCGCGAGGTGATCGGTTATCGCGAGGTCCCGGTATCGGGTGGGGCCATCCGCTGGTATCTGACGGTGGAACGGGGACTGCAGGTCAGCATCGGTTGTCAGACCGGATCGGCGGGCGAATCCATCGACGCGCAGTGCCGCACGGCGGTCGGATCGGTACGGATCGCGCCACGCTGAGCCGAACCGGACTCGACCGCTGGTCGGAGGCGTTTTGACCATGATGACGCCCGAGCGGTACTGTTGTTCGTTGGTGCGCGGCCGCCTGGTTTACCGGGCGAGTCGAGGCCTGGGTCCCCACTGGTCGCCAGGGCAACCTCTGCAACGCACCTGACCAGCTCCATTTCACCGAAACGACAGGACTTTCTGTGCCTACGTACACCCCGAAGGCGAGTGACATCACGCATGCGTGGCTTGTCATCGACGCCACTGACGTGGTGCTCGGTCGCCTTGCCGTGCAGAGCGCCAATCTGCTCCGCGGCAAGCACAAGCCGACCTACGCCCCCCACATGGATGGTGGCGACTTCGTCATCATCATCAACGCCGAGAAGGTTGCCATCAGCGGCAACAAGCTCGACGACAAACTGCTCTACCGCCACTCGGGTCACCCGGGCGGCCTGAAGTCCCGCACCGTCGGTGAGACCCTGGCCACCCGTCCAGAGCGCCTCGTCGAAAAGGCGATCATCGGGATGCTCCCGAAGACCAAGCTCGGTAACGCCATGGCTTCCAAGCTGAAGGTGTACGCCGGACCCAACCATCCCCACGCGGCTCAGCAGCCCGTGCCCTTCGAGATCACCCAGGTTGCCCAGTGACGGCGCCGGAGGAGCAAAACGTGTCCGATCAGACCGAAGCCGAAGTTGTGGCTGCTGAAGTCGTCGAGGCCGAGGTCGGCGCCGATGACTACACCGTGGACGAGGCTGTTGCCGAAGAGGTCGTCGCCGCCCGTGCGCCGATCGAGTTCGATCGCCCGGTCCAGACCGTTGGTCGCCGTAAGGAAGCTGTCGTTCGCGTCCGCATGAGCCCCGGCACCGGCGAGTTCAAGCTCAACGGCCGCAGCCTGGAGGAGTACTTCCCCAACAAGGTGCACCAGCAGCTGATCAAGGCCCCGTTTGTCACCGTGGAGCGCAACGATGCATTCGACATCTTCGCGAACCTGCATGGTGGCGGCCCGTCGGGACAGGCAGGCGCGCTGCGTCTGGCCATCGCCCGCGCACTGATCGAGGTCACTCCGGACGATCGCCCGGCCCTGAAAAAGGCCGGCTTCCTCACCCGTGACCCACGTGCAGTGGAGCGCAAGAAGTACGGCCTGAAGAAGGCCCGTAAGGCTTCGCAGTACAGCAAGCGCTGATCTCTTTTCAGTCGCGAGAATTATCGAGCTCGTCTTGACCACAGGCAGGCGTTCAGAAATCTCTGGACGCCTGCCTGTGTGCATGGAACCAAAGGAACGTAATGGGGCACCTGTTCGGCACGGATGGTGTTCGGGGACTGGCCAACGCCGACCTGACTCCGGAACTGGCACTGTCGCTGGCACAAGCCGGAGCGCGAGTACTCGCGAATGGATCCACATCGACCGGACGCCCGGTTGCGATTGTCGGCCGTGACACCCGGGCATCGGGAGAGATGCTCGAGGCAGCGGTGTGTGCCGGGTTGACCGCAGCAGGTGTTGATGCCCTGCGCGTCGGTGTCGTGCCCACACCGGCCGTTGCATACCTCACCGATCACTACGACGCCGCATTCGGCGTCATGATCTCGGCTTCCCACAATCCGATGCCCGACAACGGGATCAAGTTCTTCGGCCCTGGTGGCCACAAGCTGGCCGATGCGGCCGAGGACGCCATCGAAACAGCGCTCGACGCTGCCGTGCCGCGTCCGACCGGGGTGGATGTTGGGCGTGTTCGCGACGCCGACGACGCCCTGGATGTCTACCTACGGCACCTTTCCGGGATGGTCGAGTCGAACCTGAAGCCGGTGACAGTGGTGGTCGATTGCGCTCACGGTGCCGCGTATCTGGCCGCCCCGCGCGCGTACCGCGCCGCCGGTGCCACGGTGATCGCGATCAGTGCCGATCCAGACGGTAACAACATCAATGATGGTTGCGGTTCAACGCATCTGGACCAGGTTCAGGCAGCGGTCCGCGAATACGGTGCCGATCTCGGACTGGCTCACGACGGCGACGCCGATCGGTGCCTGGCAGTGGACGCCGCCGGTGAGATCGTCGACGGCGATGCCATCATGGCGGTGCTCGCGACATCCATGAAGGACGCAGGCACCCTCAAGGACAACACTCTCGTCGCGACCGTGATGAGCAACCTCGGGTTGCACCAGGCCATGACGGCGGCCGGAATCGCAGTGCGCACCACCGGTGTTGGTGACCGATACGTACTCGAAGAACTCCGCGCCGGTGGGTATTCCCTCGGTGGCGAACAGTCCGGCCACGTGGTGATCCCTTCGCACGGCACCACCGGTGACGGCATCTTGACCGGTCTGGCGCTGATGGACCGCATGGCGTCCACCGGCAAGTCGCTGGCAGAGCTGGCGTCGATCATGCACGCGCTGCCGCAGGTGCTGATCAATGTCCGCGTGGCCGACAAGAACGTTGTGGCACAGGCCGCGTCGGTGAAACAAGCTGTTGCACTGGCCGAAGGCGAACTCGGGACCACCGGACGCGTGCTCCTACGTCCGTCAGGGACGGAGCAGCTGGTTCGGGTGATGGTCGAGGCCGCCACCGCCGAGCAGGCCCGGTCTGTTGCCGAGCGGATCGCCGCGGCGGTCGGGGCGGCCTGATCGTCCGAAGCCTTCGGTGCTGGCTCGATGCGGTGCACATGCAACTGCTCGACGCGCCCGCAGGCATCTGACAACAGGTGTGACTTGAATCACTGTTTTTTGAATCGCGCTACTTGTCTAATCCCCATGTGAATTCTTTGAGAAGTATTTCTGGCGTCGCGGGGTATTAGTCGAATCAATGTGGTTGGGCGCCTCTGTTCATGCTGGTAGTTGGCATGGAATGGAATTGGCGGCCCCAGTACTGGGGTCACGGTAGTGGGGTCTCCTGGCGTCGGGATCTGTTTTGGGCATTTGGGATATTTGCCAATGTGAAATTTCTTTAAACATTCGATTGGCATCATTTATGCCTCTGACCTGCGTAGATACACCCGATAGCACTTGCGCAAGAAATTTTTGGGTGAACAGAACTTTATCCTGGGGTTGGTCGTCGCCGGCGTTGTCACCGAGGTTTTCGTTATGACAGACATGCCCGACTGTGGAATGCTGTTAGCGGGAAATGTTTGAGAAGAAATGCTTTTCCCGAATCGTCAGGTCGCGCAGGTGGCCGTGCTGTCACTTCTACGAAGGGATTCAATATGGGATCGTCTATCGACATTGATGTGCTGGAGATCTTTCAGTTCCTGATCGACAACGCAGCGTTTCTTGGTGTCTTCTTCGGCTCTTGAGCTGAGGTAGGGCAAGAGCCTGCCGTGATGTCCGCGCCCCGTGTATTCGGGGCGCGGACATCGCTGTTTCTGTGGGATGGACCCGGCGCAGCAATCGGCAGTCGATCAGGGAACCTCACCGCAGGACGGCACGTCCAACCTGGTGGGAGGTCAGCATGGCAAAACAGACCTGGATCGATCCGTCTGAGGTCCGGCGAGTCGGTGGCATCTTCGCCGACACCGCGCGATCAGTGGATGTCGCGTGCACCGGGTTGGGGGATTGCGACTTCGGTGCCCAGTTGGGCCGCCGCTACGCCCATCACGAATTGGCCTACTCCGCAGGTCTGTTGGCGTTGGCGCAGAGCCTGAGAATGCTGGCGCAATCGGCGCGGCAGTTCGGCGACGGCCTGGTTGGTGCGGCCGACACCTTAGACAGACAAGACACGAACAATGCCGATTCCTTCGGCGATGGGGAATCCCGGTATGGGTAGGGGACCGGGCGCCGGTATGAGCCTGCAGTCCGAACTCGCTGCGGCGCGCGAGGCGGCCGAATCCGCTCTGGAGTTCTTTTCGCATGTCGCACCATTGGCGCAGCGGCTGGGGATGACCGACTTCCCCGAGTTCTCGGTGTTCGAAGGGCGCTTCTGCCAGAACGACGACCTGCACACGGCCCAACTGCGCGCCGATGGTGTTGTGGTGCAACAACTGCACACAACCGTGGCCTCTGCGGTGGAGGTCCAGAAGCAACAAGAGGGTGTTCTGGCCGACGTGTGGCCGGATGGGTCCGGGATCGTTGCGCAAGAGCAACTCCGATCAATGCTTCCCCGTGCCGAGGCCGATCTCGTGGGGATCGCCGGGATCGGCGCGGGCATGTTGGTCGCGGCCGATTGCATCGATGTCGCACGCTTCACCCAATACAGCTGTATCGCCGTGATCGACCCGGACCGTCTCCTCGGTGTTCCGATTGCCTTGTGGCTGAAGATGAAGACATCGTGTTTTGCGCACCACACCGAACTTCGGGCGGCGATCACCGCCGCCGTCGAGCTGTTCGGGACGGCTGTGAGCACCTGCGACGACGCCATCGAAGCGATTCTGTCGGGTTTGTGTAGCGCCATGGCAGCGGTCGGCGGCGCCGACCATCCCGCCGAGATCTCCGGCACCGGCGGCGAACTCAAATGTGAGGGCGGGACCGCAGATCGGGGCGGTGACGGTGATGGGCCTGCTGCAGGGGCCGCAGAGTCGAACCGAGGCGGGGTACAGACGGTCGCGGGTCAGGGCGAGGGAGGCGCGGCAACGGCCGGCTCAGCCCTCACCTGGCCGGCGGCCTCGGGGGCGCTGGTCTCGGGGGCGGCCCCGGTTTCGACCTCCACCTTTTCCGGCGGTGAGAGCGTTCTCCCAGCTGTTGCCGGCACACCAGATGTGTCCGGTGCTCCGGCGCCCGGCGTCTCGGCGTTCTCGGGGGAGGCCGCAGCCGAACTGCTGGGTCCGCTGGTCGGCGTCGTCGGCACAATTGCCGCCGCCGCGGTCACCGGTCTGGCCGAAGCGATCAGCACAGTGCTCGCTCAGGAGGGTGGGCTGTCAAACGCCGTGCCGGTCGATCCGGGGCCCGCGGAAGAATCGGCCGAATCCGACGGTCGGACCGGATCCGGCAGCGCTGCCGCCTCGATCACGCTGGGCGACAAAATCATCGAGATCAAGGCGGGTCCCGATGGTGCGTCGGTGAGCCTGACGGTGACCGGCGCCGGCGGCGATACCGACAGCCATGTGCTCGAAGTGCGCCCCGATGGTTCGATCGCAGCGCCGGAGTCGACGCCAGGCCTGGCAGGTGTCGGGGATCGGGAAGGCGGGGATCAGGGCAGCGCCACCGCAGACGAAACGGCCACCGCAGAAGAAACGGCCACAACAGGAGACGCGGCCATCGAACCTGTCGATCCGACGTTGCAGTCGTCTCCGGATACCGCCATCATGCCGCCTGCTGTGGCGCAAACCCCGTGCCCGCCCGCCGAGTCGGGATCGCAGACCTCGGTTCCGCAGGCGACACCTCAGGCCGTGCCCCGTCCGGTGCCGGACGTCGGACGGACCACGCCCGGAGTCGGTGACATCTCGCCGAACGGGGGCACGCCGGTGTCGCCGCAATCGTCACAACAGGACGACGGGTTTCCACCTGCCGAGGACGGTCAGTTGGCGTTGGCGGGTGACCAGTGAGCGTTGCAGACCTGTTCGATGAGATCGTTTCCGAGGCAAGGCGTAAGACCGCCTCCGCGACAAAGAATTACGAGCGGCACGTGGCCGTGCTCGGTGAACGGGTACGGGTGCAGGCCGCCGACGATCGGCATCGCCGGGGTGTGACGCGCGAGTCGGTCACGCAGGGCGGGGCGATACTCCTGCCCGCCGACGACATCGACCTCAGTCCGCACAGCCCCATCCCTGCTGCTGCGTCATCGATGACCGCAGGGCTTCATGAAGGTGCTGACGACAAGGTCAGTGACGACCGGGCCGCATCCGGAGACGGTCCGGTCGACACCGGCGTCGGCTCCTCGTTCGAGAACGGTTGGCTGACCGACCGCTGACCGAACTGCTCGCCCCGTCGGCTTACTTACGGAGCAGCCGCTTACTTACGGAGCAGCCGCGTGAGTGGATCGATCACATCTTCGGTGCCCGGCGGCAGTGATTCGGGATCGACCGTGAGGAGCTTGCCCAGTGCGGCCTCGGGATCGCTGAATGCCGAGTAGGTGTTGTCCGAGGTCAGCTGATGGAGCAGGAAACCGGTGAGGACGCCGCGGGTGGCTCGCTGGGTGGCTCTGCTGTTCCCGCCGGCACCGAGTACCCCACGCACGCTGAATCCCTCGGCCAGGCCGCGGTTGTCGGCCTTCGGCACCATCCGCAGAACGGCTTGGCTCTCGGCAGGCAGAGCGCGGCGCAACGCCAACGCATTCGAGGTCATCGACTCGAGCTCACCCGGCGCGGTCAAGATCATCGTCGGGATCTTGATCGCCTCTGCAGCCGGGAGCACCGCCTTGCTGGTCGGTGCCGGATACAACGCGGCCAGCGCCTTTGCGCGCTCACTCCGGGAGGCGGCGAGCGTGGCCGCGCCCGCGCCGAAACCGTGGCCGACAAATCCGAGGCGATGCTTGTTCACGGTGATGTCGCCGGTACCGAGGCGGACCTCGCTGATCACACCCAACGCTGTTTCGAGATCGGCGGCCAGTCCCTCGTCGGAGCCGAGCACGCCCTTCTCGGTGGACGGCGCGGCCGCCACGATGCCCCAGGACGCCAGATGTGCGAGCGTCTTGTAGTACTGCCTGGCACCGGTCAGCCAGCCGTGCCCGAACGCGATGCCGGCGAGGTCTTTGCCCTGGGCTGGTGTGTAGATGGTTCCGGGGAGCCCGATGATCGCCATGTCGCCGCGCAGGACCTTGTGCGGTCCCGTTCTGGACAGCTGCGAGAGAAGCTTCTTGGGATTGGCCACGATCTGACTCTAGGTGATCGCGGCGACCAACGGCAGTAGGCCGCCGCCTAAAGAAAGCAAGTTGTGCCCAGAGTGTCGATTCAGCGCGCATTTGGATCGGGATATTGGGAGAGTTATCGAATGGATGCCAACAAAATCCGCAGTGCCTACCTGTCTTTGATGCAGGAAAAGGGCCATGCCCTGATCCCGCGGTCTCCACTGGTACCGCAGGACGACCCCACCACATTGTTCACCGGCAGCGGTATGCAACCACTGTTGAAGTATCTGCTCGGCGAGGAGCACCCGGAAGGCAAACGCCTGGCCGATTCGCAGACCTGTTTGCGCTCGCAAGACATCGAGGAGGTCGGCGACAACCGGCACACCACGTTTTTCGAGATGCTGGGCAATTGGAGTCTTGGTGACTACTTCAAATCCGAACAGATACCCCAGTTCTGGCATTTCCTGACCGATGTCGTCGGTCTCGACCCGAGCCGCATCTACGTCACGGTGTTCGCAGGCGACCCGGAGAACGGCATCCCGCGCGACGACGAGAGTGCCGACATCTGGACCGAGTTGTTCACCGAGGCCGGGGTTTCGGCGGATCGGGTGGTACTGCTCACCGAGGAACAGGGCAACGAACAGGGCAACCAGGGCGCACGGATCGCCTACTACAGCGACAAGAATTGGTGGTCGCGTTCAGGTGGTCCGGAGACGATGCCGGTGGGTGACCCCGGTGGTCCCGACAGCGAGGTTTTCTACTATTTCCCGCAGGTCGAGCACGACACCGCATTCGGAAAGTACCCGCACCAGAACTCCGACGGCGGGCAGTACATGGAAATCGGTAACTCGGTCTTCATGCAATATGCGAAGACCGAAGACGGCTTTGCCCAATTGCCCAAGCGGAACGTCGATTACGGCGGTGGTCTGGAACGGATCGCGGCCGCGGCGATCGACAGCCCCGACGTATATCGGATCAGCCTGCTATGGCCGATCATCGAGAAGATCGAAGAGCTCACCGCGAAGTCGTACGAGGACAATACTGTTGCGATGCGCGTGATCGCCGACCATATCCGCGGTGCGGTTTTTCTCGCTGTCGACGGCGTGGTCCCGTCGAACAAGGAGCAGGGGTACGTGATGCGGCGTCTGCTGCGTCGTGCGATCCGGTTCGCCCATCAGCTCGGGGTAGAACAGAACCTGCTCACCCAACTCGTCCCGGTGGTGGCCGACCTCTATACGGAGGCCTACCCCGAGGTGGCGGATCGACGCGACGTGGTGATTGCGGTTCTGGAGAAGGAAGAGCGGTCGTTCCGCCGGACGCTGGGCAAGGGCCTGCGAGAACTGAAGCGGTTGGGCAAGACCGGCGAAACCGTCACCGGCGACGACCTCTTCAAGCTCTCGGACACTTTCGGATTCCCCGTTGAGTTGTCGGCGGAGGAAGCCGTGACCCGTGGACTGCCGCTGACCGAAAACTGGCGCGTGGAGTTCGACGACGCCATCGAGGCGCAGCGCGCTCGTTCGCAGGCCTCGACCAAGCTCGGTGCCGGGACCGCATAGGGCTGTTGCGAGGATCGTGGATCGGTGGCCAGTGCCCGCTTCTGGTGGGCCTGGCCACCCGATTCCGGGCCGAGGCCGGCTTCGTCCGGCGCCACCGCACCCCCGTCGGGGATGCGGCGGCCGAACCGACTACTCCCTGTTCGTCGCCAACCTGAGCATCTGACCAGGGGTGGCGTTGGGGAGATACGCGCGCGTCAACGCGATTCCGATACGGGGCAGGTCGCCCTCGTCGCGGAAGCACATGTAGACCGGCTCGTACCGGGGCTGGAACTTCATCTTGAACGCGTGCAGGGAGCGGAATCCGTAGAACGGTTCCATCGCCGCACCCAAGGTGTCGAGGAGACGGTCCATGGCCTCGGCATCGCCTGATTCGTTCTCCGCCCGCGCCAATGGGGCACCCGAGAGCGAGAGGATCTGTGCACCTTCGGCTTTGAACGCCAGCGCGGAGCTGGCGATGAGGAACTCGATGCAGGGACGGAAGCCGTCGTCGCGGCGGCGCATCACGTCGAGCGTCCACCCGCGCATGGTGCCGTCGGGTCCGAAGACCGGCAGCCAGGAGAGCACACCGTGTATCGATCCGCTCTCATCGGTGGCCAGCGCGATGCGGACCTCGGGGTCGAGGGCTTCCTCCACGCTGCCAAGGGTGAACCCCATCTCGGGGAGATCCTTGTCGCCGACCCATTCTTCGGAGATCGCACGGACCTGCGCGAGCACCGCAAAGGGTTCGTCCTTCAAGGTGGTCAGTTTGAAGGTGATGCCTTCCTTCTTCGCCCGGTTGATGGCAGACCGGATGTCCTGCCACGGTTTGCCTTTGAAGGCCAGCGTCGGCAGGTCGATGATGGTGTCTTCGGCGATCTGCAGTGTGCGCCAGCCCATGTCGCGGGCGACGGTGGCGGTGTTCTCACTGACGGAGAACCAGAAGGGGATCCGGCCGCTGTTCTCGGCGAGGTCGGTGAACTCGCGGACCGTCTCGGTGAGTTTGTCCGGTGCGCAGACCGGGTCGGCGAGTGCAACGAGGGTTCCGGCGGGACGCTGGTATCCGATGACGCCCGTGCCGTCTTTCGTGAAGGCGTAGCGGTTGTTCTCCCAGGTGATCATCCAGCTCATCGTGCTGCCGCCGTGTTCTTTCAACAGCGTCCGGACCTGCTGCGACGGATCCGGTCCACCGTTCCCGGCCATCACCTTTCGGCTGTTGAACGGGACGGTGAAGGCGTAGCGGCCATTGAACAGCAGGATCAATTCCACGATCCAGAGCAGGCCGGTTCCCACGGTGACCGCACCCTGGCCGACATACGACGAGGTGATGAGGGCAACGATGACAAAGATGAGCGCGGCAACGTACAACACGCCGTAGACCACGGTGATCCACCACGCCCACCGACGCCCGCGACGTAACTGATCGGCGATGAGCAGCACGACCAGCATGGTGACGATCGATCCCCAGCTCAGCTTGTCGGTCGAGTCGGTGGGACCAAACGGTCCGTCTCCCGGGAACAGTGCAACCGCGATGTTCACGACACCGATCAGCACCAGGCCGAGGAAGCTGATCATCCTGATCTCTTGCCGGGTGCGCGGCATCACGCCCGATTCGTCACGGCTGAAGAGCTTTTCGCCGACGATCAGCATGACAGTGACGGCGATCAGGTGTGAGACGTCCGCGAGGGTCCCTTCGAAGAGGAACGAAATGGCCACGTAGGCAAGGAGGATCGCTCGGGCCCGCAAGCGCCACGGGGATCTCAGGCAGGCGGTTGCCGCGGCCACGGATGCGACGACCGCGGTGCTCACACCGACGTCGCGGACCTCGGACAGGCCATCGACCCAACGCCAGGATGCCGGCAGGAAGATTGCGATGAAAGCAATCGCACCCAGGATTCCGACGAGTTGGCCGACAACCGCGACAACTGCCACCCGCAGTGTGCCCAGCAGCCATTCGGACCAGCCGACGAAGATCGCAAGCAGCAGGACGATGCTGAGGTATCGCAGTGGGTGCAGTCCGAAGAGTGTGCCCGACAGGGGCGTCCACCATTTGCCCTCGGTCAGCGGCTGATAACCGTACGCGACGTCGGCGAACCAGCTCTTGTCCTCGACCGTCTCCCACAGTGCCCCCGTGGCGATGCCCAGCACGAGAATGACCGAGATGAGCGCAACGGTGAACGGGACCCTGCGGATCGTCTGTCCGACCACCCCGACAGCCTTGACGACTGCCGACGGTGCCGCAGGTTCAACCGGGAGCTGCGGGGCAGCCGGTTGTGGCGCAACTACCGTCTGTGCGGCGGTGGTGGCGTTGGTCGCCGCCGGCTCGGTGGTGGCTGCCGCCGGCTCGGCCGGTGGTACCTCGTCGCTGGGGGTCTCGGGCGTGCTCATCGGCACCTTTCGTTTCGTGTCACCGGACGCGTCCGGTGGGTGGCGGGCCTCAACGGAACATCCGGCGAGATATGCCGTCCATCGCGTTTTGGAATGATTGTCGTATGTCTCACGGCAGACCGAGCCGCTTTCCGAGCCAGGGCATTTCCTGCTTCAGACCCGCTGACCACACTGCAAACGAGTGACCGCCCGGCACGGTGCTGAAATGCACGTCCATCCCGGCGGCCTTCGCGGCTTCGTAGACCTGCATCAGTCCGGGCCGGTATTCGGCGTCGTCTTTGCCCACCACAAACGCGCCTGCCACGCCGGGGTACTGCTTGGTTTTCATCAGGTCCATGGGGTTGACGGCAACAAACTTGGCTTCATCTCCGCCGAAGGCGGCGTCGACGGTCTGTTTCCGGTTGCCCAGTGTCGGTTCCAACTGGCCGGACAGGTCGATGAACGTCGGGTAGATCTCCGGATAGTTGGTGGTCATCTGGAGCGAGCAGGTACCGCCGTATGAGAGTCCGCCGATGGCCCAGGCCTTCGCGTCCTCGTCGACCTGGAGGTTCTGTTTGATCCAGTTCGGGACATCCTGCGAGAGATAGGTCGCGACATTGCCCAGTTTGGAGTCCATGCACAGCGGGTTGGCCAACGCACTGCCAGTGGCGTCGGCCACAACCACGATCGGCGCGAGCCCGTTGTTCTGCTTCGCGTAGTTGTCCATGGTCTCGGGCAGTCGGCCGCCGACGAGCCAGTCTTCGGGCGATCCCGGTTGTCCGGCCATCAGGACCAGAACAGGAAGCAGCGGGCGCGGGTGGGAGAAATAGGCCGGCGGCAGATAGATCTTGGCCGGACGCGCAGTGAAACTCGATGCCGTGGGAGGAATTGATGCGGTGCTGATTCTGCCTTCGGTGGGCAGATCGTGAGGGTTCTTCCATTCCTTCGGATCAACGGTTTTGAGATCGTTTTGGCCTGCTTCTTCAAGAGAAATCGTCTTGAAGTGGTTGATGCCGAAAACCGATCCGACCGTGGGGTATTCGCTGAAATGTTCGTTGATTGCAGACAGCGGCATAACAATCGCGAATATGGCCGCCAGGACTGTGATGACTCTGCCGACGCGACCGCTTCCCATGACCAGTCTGGGGATGAAGACCAGCGCCGCGAACACAGCCACACCGCCCCAGATGTAGCAATTCGTGGGCACCGCGTCGGAAAAGAGGGTCCAGACATCCTCGATCAGCCACTTGGACAGGAGTACCAGCGCCACCGCGATCGCGGCGGCCACCGGCACCACCACCAGCAGGTATTTCTTCTTGAAGAACAGGATCAGCCAGGCAAGTCCGGCGAATCCGGCGATGTCGATGATCCATGGCAGCGCGCCATCGAGAACCGATAGGTCCCAGAGCCAGTTCATGCTTGTTCCTTCAAATGCTGGTGATCGCCGACGCGGGGGAGGTCACCGCTTATGGAAAGGTACCCGCAAAAATGCCCGAATAGGGTGTTTGAGAAGGGAATTGGAGCAAATATCAGCTCATCATTCGCGGAAACAGAGCGTTGCCGAAGAATCGTTGATTCCGGTGAGGAAAGGGATTGCAATCGGAGATATCAGGATTGATATCCAACGACGTCGAGGGTGCCAATAGAATTGGCGACCAGTGGTGGAGGACATACGAATCGAACGTATCGAGGGCGTCCCAACCGACGCATCCCCCTTGACTCTCCCGGCGCTTTCGCTCCGTGATCTCCAAGAGTTCGCTTACTGTAGCCCGGAATGTCGTTTCCTGTCACGCCGAAGCGGAGTTTTGGTTTCGCAAATCTGGTTCTGCTTGCGGCAATTCACTCCTGCCGCAGGCGGCAAGTACCCTGTAGCACTATGTGTGGAATCGTCGGATACGTGGGAAGACGCGATGCTCTCGAGGTTGTTGTCGAGGCGCTGCGGCGGATGGAGTACCGCGGTTATGACTCGGCCGGAGTCGCGATTCTGGACGGCGCGGGCAACGCGGCAGTCGAGAAGAAGGCCGGTCGCCTGGAGAACCTCGACAAGGAACTGGCCTCCATCGGGCGCGAGTCGTTCACCGGTACGACCGGCATCGGGCACACCCGGTGGGCCACCCACGGTCGGCCCACCGACCGCAACGCACACCCGCATACAAGCATCGACGGCAAGATCGCGGTGGTCCACAACGGGATCATCGAGAACTTCGCGGCTCTGCGTGGCGAGGTGGAGCAGGCCGGTATCGAGTTCAGTTCCGATACCGACACCGAGACCGCTGTGCACATGATGTACCTGCAGTACTCGTCAGGACCCACCGCCGGCGACTTCGTGGCCAGCGCTTATGCGGTCCTCGCGCGGCTCGAAGGCGCATTCACGCTCGTGTTCACCCACGCTGATCACCCCGACACGATCGTGGCCGCACGCCGGTCGACACCGCTGGTCGTGGGTGTCGGGCAGGGCGAGATGTTCGTGGGTTCCGATGTGGCGGCATTCATCGAGCACACCCGCGACGCCGTCGAACTCGGTCAGGACCAGGTGGTGGTCATCACGGCCGACAGCTACCTGATCACCGACTTCGAGGGGAACGTCTCGCCCGGTAAACCGTTCCATATCGACTGGGACCTCGCCGCCGCGGAAAAGGGTGGCTACGACTACTTCATGCTCAAGGAGATCGCCGAGCAGCCGCAGGCGCTCGCCGACACCCTGCTCGGTCACTTCGAGAACGGGCGCATCGTCCTGGACGAGCAACGACTGACCGATGACGACCTGCGTGACATCGACAAGGTCTTCGTGGTGGCCTGCGGTACCGCCTACCACGCCGGATTGCTGTCGAAGTACGCGATCGAGCACTGGACCCGACTGCCGGTCGAGGTCGAACTGGCCAGTGAGTTCCGGTATCGGGATCCGGTGCTGGACCGCTCGACGCTCGTGGTGGCCATCTCGCAGTCGGGGGAGACGGCCGACACCCTCGAGGCGGTGCGGCACGCCAAGGATCAGAAGGCCAAGGTGCTGGCGATCTGCAACACCAACGGCGCTCAGATCCCTCGCGAATCCGATGCCGTCCTCTACACCCACGCCGGCCCCGAGATCGGCGTCGCATCGACCAAGTGTTTCCTCGCGCAGATCACCGCGACCTACCTGGTCGGACTGGCGCTGGCACAGGCCCGCGGTACCAAGTACCCCGACGAGGTGGCCCGTGAGTTCGCCGCACTCGAAGCGATGCCCGCCGCGGTCAGCAAGGTGCTCGACTCCATGGAACCGGTTCGCGACCTCGCCCGCGATCTCGCCCACTGCGGCACCGTGCTGTTCCTGGGCAGGCACGTCGGCTACCCGGTGGCGCTCGAGGGCGCACTCAAGCTCAAGGAACTCGCGTACATCCATGCCGAAGGGTTTGCCGCTGGCGAACTCAAGCACGGCCCGATCGCGCTGATCGAAGACGAGCTCCCGGTGATCATCGTGATGCCGTCCCCGACCGGGCGTGCGGTGCTGCATTCGAAGATGATCAGCAACATCCGTGAGATCCAGGCACGTGGGGCGACCACCATCGTCATCGCCGAAGAGGGCGACGAATCAGTGGTGGATGTCGCCGATCACCTCATCCGGATCCCACAGACACCGACCCTGCTCCAGCCGTTGGTTTCGACTGTGCCACTTCAGGTATTTGCGGCCGCGGTCGCGCAGGCCAGGGGCTATGACGTCGACAAGCCTCGCAACCTGGCCAAGTCTGTCACCGTCGAGTAGTTCGGGGGTTCTGCGGCCATGATCAACTACTTCAGCGCCGAACAGATCCGGGTGGCCGAGGCGGCCACCGGCGATCTGCTGTCCGGTGGTGTGTTGATGGGCCGGGCTGCGCACGCGGTCGCCGGAGTGGTCGCCGCCGAACTGAAATCCCGGGTCGGTGGATGCTATGGCCGTGTGGTCGGGGTTGTCGCCGGCTCTGGTGACAACGGCGGCGACGCGCTCTATGCCGCTGCCGAGCTCCGTCGTCGCGGCGTGCAGGCGCAGGCGGTACTGCTCGGGGGCGATCGCACCCATGTCGGCGGATTGGCCGCGTTTGTCACGGCCGGTGGTGTGGTTGTCGAAAAGTTCTCCGACACAGTCGATCTGATCATCGACGGAATCGTTGGCCTCAGCGGAACCGGACCATTGCGTCCGGCGGCCGCGGAAGTTCTGGCCGCCTCGGATGCGCCCGTCATCTCGGTGGACATCCCATCAGGGGTCGAGGCCGACACCGGGTTCGTCAACAGTCCTGCCGTCAAGGCGGCGGTCACGGTGACCTTCGGGGCAGCGCGGATCGCGCACGTGATGGCGGCAGCGCAGTGCGGCCGAGTCGTGGTGGCGGACATCGGTATCCATACCACCGGGTCAACGGTCGGTCAGCTCACGGACGACGACGTGGCGGCGCTGTGGCCGATTCCCGGGCCCGCGGACGACAAATACAGTCAGGGTGTGGTCGGGATCGTCGCCGGATCTGCCCGCTATCCGGGTGCCGGAGTGCTGTGTACCGGGGCCGCGGTGTCGGCGACGTCGGGCATGGTCAGATACGCCGGAGGCGCCGGTCCGAACGTGTTGGCGCGGTATCCCGAAACCGTGGTCTCCGATGAACCGGAGAACGCCGGGACCGTGCAGGCCTGGGTGGTGGGTCCCGGCGCCGGCACAGACGACGTCGGGCGCCGGCGGCTGGAGTACGTCCTGTCGACCGATCTGCCGGTCCTGATCGACGCCGACGGACTGACATTGGTCGCTGCGCACCGCGATCTGGTGACAGGCCGCGATGCACCGACCCTGTTGACCCCGCATGCCGGGGAATTCGCCCGTTTGACCGGAGCTGCGCCCGGGCCGGACCGGATCGCGGCAGTGCGTGAACTGGCCACCGACCTGGGGGCGACGGTACTTCTCAAAGGTCGTGCCACGGTGATCACCGGGGCCGACGGCCTGGCCCTGGTCAACGACGCGCGGTCGTCGTGGGCGGCGACCGCGGGTGCCGGAGACGTATTGTCCGGTATCGCGGGCAGCCTGCTCGCGGCCGGAATCGATGCATCGCTCGCCGGCGCCGCCGCGGCCCGGGTACACGCGTTGGCTGCGATCACCGCATCGGGCAACAGGGCTCCAATCGGGGCATCTTCCCTGGTCGACGCCCTGTCGCCGACCTTGCGTGAGTTACTCGGTGGCCGCAGGTGAAAGAATGGGACGTGATGAACACTCCGGCACTAGAAGCGCGGATCGATCTTTCGGCGGTCTCGCACAACATTGGCATCCTGCGGGCGCACACCAGCGCCCAGATCATCGCGGTGGTGAAAGCTGACGGATACGGCCACGGCGCCGTCGAGATCGGTCGGGCCGCGCTCGCCGCAGGCGCCGCAGAGTTGGGCGTGACAACGATCGATGAGGCGCTCGAATTGCGCCGCGCGGGGATCACCGCCCCGGTGCTCGCCTGGTTGCATGGTCGCAATGCGGACTTCGTCTCGGCCATCGAGGCGGACGTCCAAGTCGGGATCTCTTCATCTCGTGAGCTCGAGGCGGTGGTGGCCGCGGCACGCACCGCAGGCCGCACCGCATCGGTGACCGTCAAGGTCGACACGGGCCTGGCCCGCAACGGGGTCCACATCACCGAGTGGGACGACACCCGAGACGCTCTGGCGAAAGCCGTTGCCGAGCAGGTGATCACCATGCGCGGCGCGATGAGTCACCTCGTGCGCGGCGACGAGCCGGATCATCCGCTCAATGATCTGCAGGCGCAGCGTCTGGACGAGGCAGCCGACGATCTCGCCCGGATGGGTGCGCCGGTCGAGGTGCGGCACATCGCCAATTCGGCGGCCACCCTGATGCGGCCCGATCTTGCGCGCGATCTGGTCCGTCCGGGCATTGCGATCTACGGGCGCTCACCGATTCCCGATCGCGGTGACTTCGGTCTGATACCGGTGATGACCTTGTCGGCCGAGGTGCTCTCGGTGAAGAAGATTCCTGCAGGACAAGGTGTTTCATACAGCCACAGCTGGGTGGCCCCGCACGACACGACCGTCGCGCTGCTTCCGGCCGGATACGCTGACGGTGTGCCCCGGCTGTTGTCGAACACGCTGAGTGTGCAGATCAACGGTCGCCGACACCCCAACGTGGGGCGGGTCTGCATGGATCAGATGGTCGTCGACGTCGGCCCCGACGGCGGTGGGGTGGTCGCCGGAGATCGCGCAGTCCTGTTCGGGACCGGTGCCGACGGTGGTCCGACCGCGCTCGAATGGGCAGAAGCGATCGGCACCATCGACTACGAGATCATCTCGGGTATCCGTGGCCGCGCGGTCCGGACCTATGTCACCGCACCCGGACGCGGTGAGGTGGTCTGATGGAGCGATCCGGACGGCTCGAGATCCTGGCAGGCACAGCCGGTGTCGCGACGCTGGGTGCGTTGGCGCTCGGTGCCGCGGCCCGCTCCCTGACCCGCAGGCAACCGGCAACCCCCGATCCGAACTCGATCGAGGATTTCGGCCTGATCTACACCGATCACGCGAGCATCGTCGTCGCCGACGATGGTGTGCCACTTGCCGTTCGGGAGGTCGGGCCGCCCGATGCACCGCTGACGGTGGTGTTCATTCACGGGTTCTGCCTGCGCATGTCGACGTGGCATTTCCAGCGTCGTGATCTCGAAAAGCGCTGGGGCGGAGATGTTCGGATGATCTTCTTCGACCATCGCGGGCACGGCGAGTCCGGGCAGGCGTCGGCCGGGTCGTGCACCATCACCCAGATGGCCGCGGATCTCGAAACCGTCCTGCGAACGGTGGTCCCGACCGGACCGGTTGTCCTGGTGGGTCATTCGATGGGTGGGATGGCGATCATGGCATTGGCGAGCCGGCGACCCGAACTGTTCGGGACAAGGGTTCTCGGTGTGGGGCTGGTGGCCTCGGCTGCGCACGGCATCGCGGAGGTGGGTCTGGGACGGGGTTTGCAGAATCCGTTGGTCGATGCCTTCCGGTTGTCTGTCCGGCAGGCGCCGCGCGCGGTGGAGGCCGGACGCGGACTGACCCGGATGCTGATGGCCCCGGTCCTGACGGCCGGTAGTTTCGGATCCACATTCCATTCACCGGCGGTCAGCGAGTTCGTCGAGTCGGTCATCCAGCGAACCCGGATCGACACCGTGGTCAACTTTCTGCGGTCACTCGAGGAGCATGACGAAACAGCCGGACTGGCAGTTCTTTCGGCGATCCCGACGCTGGTCGCGTGCGGATACGAAGACAAGGTCACCCCGCTGCCGAACTCGGTGGAACTGCACAACCGGCTGGGCTCGCGATGCGAGCTGGTCGGCGTACCGGATTGCGGTCACATGGTGATGCTCGAGAACCCGGACGCCATCACCGACGCCGTCGAGTCCTTGGTCGAGCGGGCCTGGCAGTCATGAGCCCGGTCCTGCCACATCAGTGCACCCTGCCGGACGTCGCCGACACCGAGGCCTTCGGCCGCGAACTCGCCGCCGAACTCAACGCAGGCGACGTGGTGATCCTCGACGGACCGCTCGGAGCGGGCAAAACCGCGCTGGCCCGCGGTATCGGAGCCGGACTCGGCGTGACCGGCCGGGTGAGCTCGCCCACATTCATCATCGCTCGCCAGCACCGGGCGGGTACCGAGGGCCGTCCGGGCATGATCCACGTCGACGCGTACCGACTCGGCGGCCTCGACGAACTCGATGCACTCGATCTCGACACCGACCTCGACGATTCGGTGGTGGTGGTCGAATGGGGCGAGGGTGTGGCCGAGCGGCTGGCCAGGCGGCACCTGCTGGTACGCCTCTCGCGCGACATCGACACCGACGAACGCACCGCCTCCTACGGCTGGATCACCGCCTGATCCAGGCACCCCTCCCGCGTGCCCCGATGATGTGGGGTTCTGGCGAACAAAAGCCCAGGTGACCTGCGCCAAAACGGCACATCATCGGAGGACGGGTACGCTGGCTCATCGTGCTTGTGCTCGCCATCGATACCGCCACTCCCGAAGTAGTCACCGGGATCGTTGAAGTGACCCCGGAAACAGGTCAGGTGGCCATCCGCGCTCAACGCAGCGAAGTGACCACCCGCGGTCACGCCGAGATCCTCACCACTCGAATTCTCGAGTGCCTCGACGAGGCCGGTCTGGCGCGGTCCGATCTCGATGCCGTCGTTGTCGGGCAGGGTCCCGGACCGTTCACGGGATTGCGGGTCGGGCTGGCCACCGGTGCTGCGTTCGGTGATGCACTGGGCCTTCCGGTGCACGGGGTGTGTTCACTCGACGGCATTGCCGCGCAGGCAACTGATGTCGCTTCGCTGCTGGTGGTCACCGATGCCCGCCGTCGTGAGGTCTACTGGGCGCGTTACTCCTCCGGTGTCCGGACCCACGGACCCGACGTGATGGCCCCTGCCGAACTCGGTTCCAAGCTGGCCGGTGAGAGGATCGATGCCAGTGCCGGATCGCCGAGTCACACAAGTCTTTACGACTACCCGATCCTGACCCCGACCGCACCGACCGCGGTCGGCCTGGTGACTGTGGCTTTACCCGACCTGCGCGCCGGTGTGGCGCCCGAGCCGCTGATCCCGCTGTATCTTCGTCGGCCCGACGCGGTCGAACTCAAGGATCGAAAGAAATGATCGGACCGCTGCTGGCGCGGGATTCGGCACGATGTGCCCGGATCGAAGCGAAGCTGTTCAGCGAGGACTCGCCGTGGCCTGCCGAGGCGTTTCGGTCGGAAATCCTTGTACCCCACAATCATTACTTCGCCATGCGCGATGGCGAGACGTTGATCGGCTATGCCGGGATCTCGGTGCTCGGCCCCGCCGATGACCCCGAGTGCGAAATCCACACCATCGCCGTCGATCCCGAGTACCAGGGGCAGGGGCACGGCCGGGAATTGCTCGCGACACTGCTCGAGATTGCCGACAGCCGAAATGCGCAGGTGTTCCTCGAGGTCCGGACCGACAACGAGACCGCGATCAACCTGTACCGCCGCAACGGATTCGAACAGCTGGGTGTGCGTCGGGGCTACTACCAGCCCAGCGGAGCCGACGCCTACACCATGCGACGCCGGGCGATCGGTGAGCAGTCACAACCGGGAGATTCACAATGATCGTCATGGGTATCGAGAGTTCCTGCGATGAAACCGGCGTCGGCATCGTCCGGTGGAATCCGGATCAGACCACCACGCTGCTGGCCGACGAGGTGGCCTCCAGCGTCGAAGAGCATGCCCGCTACGGCGGTGTGGTTCCGGAAGTGGCGTCGCGCGCGCACCTCGAGGCGATCGTGCCGACCATGCGACGGGCGCTGAGCGCTGCCGACATCAAGGTGCCGGACGCCATCGCGGTGACGATCGGCCCCGGCCTGGCCGGCGCGTTGCTGGTCGGGGTTGCTGCCGCAAAGGCCTACGCCGCGGCCTGGGATGTTCCGCTCTACGCGGTCAACCATCTCGGCGGACACGTCGCGGTCGACACGCTCGAGCACGGACCGATGCCACCCTGTGTGGCACTGCTGGTATCGGGCGGGCACACGCATCTGCTGCACGTCACCGATCTGGGTGCGCCGATCGCCGAACTGGGTACCACGGTCGATGATGCGGCGGGGGAGGCCTTCGACAAGGTCGCCCGGTTGCTCGGCCTGGGTTTTCCCGGCGGACCGGCGCTCGATGCGGCTGCCGCACACGGGGATCGGAACGCGATCAAGTTCCCGCGGGGAATGACCGGACCCCGCGATGCCCGCCATGATTTCTCGTTCAGTGGTCTCAAGACCGCGGTCGCCAGGCATGTGGAGAAGTGCCGCCGTGACGGTGTGGAACCGCCGGTCGCCGACATCGCCGCGTCGTTTCAGGAAGCCGTCGCCGATGTGCTGACGATGAAGGCGATTCGGGCTTGCGGCGACGTCGGTGTCGACACCCTGGTGCTCGGCGGTGGTGCGACCGCGAACTCGCGGATCCGGTCCATGGCCCGGGAGCGGTGCGATGCCGCAGGCATCACACTTCGTATTCCGAAGCCGCGCCTGTGCACCGACAACGGGGTCATGATCGCCACGTTGGGGGCGCATGTCATCGCCGGTGGGGCATCCCCGTCCGCGTTGACCGTGGCGACAGATCCGGGACTGTCGGTTCAGGTCAGCACCTACTGACCGGCAGTGGTGTGTCACGAGCGGACATCATCGCGCGAGAATCCGTGACAACCACCCACATTGAGCGCATCCTCGTGGTAACCCCTGATGGGAGGTCACGATGGGTGAGCAGGAGAACAACGATCCGTTACGCAATCAGTTGCACGCGATGTGGAACTCGGTGGCCGACGGCTGGGCTGCGCAGATCGATTACATCGAGGAGCGCGGGCTCGCGGTCACCGAGGTGATGCTCGACGGGCTCGCTCTGACGCCCGGAGATCGTGTCCTGGAACTCGCGTGCGGAACCGGAGCGGCCGGAATCGATGCAGCGCGCCGTGTCGGTGCGGCCGGGATGGTGACGATGTCGGACGTGGCGCCGGACATGGTGGAGGTGGCCACCCACCGGGTGAAGCAGCTGGGATTCGCCAACATCGCCACGGCGGTACTGGATATCGAGCAGATCGAGATGCCGGCCGATGCCTTCGACGCGGTGCTCTGCCGGGAAGGCCTGATGTTCGCGGTCGAACCCGCACGTGGTCTCACCGAGATGCATCGCGTGCTCAAACCCGGTGGACGGGTTTCGGTTGCGGTGTGGGCCGCCCGAGAGCGGAATCCGTGGCTCGGAGTGTTGTTCGACGGGGTGACCGCGGAGCTGGGTTTCGAGGTCCCGCCGCCAGGTGTCCCCGGCCCGTTCTCGCTTACCGACAGATCCACGCTCACCGCGTTGATCGATGCGGCGGGGTTTGTCGATGTGACGATCCAGGAGGTTGACACCCCCTGTGTCGCAGCAGATTTCGATCAATGGTGGGAGAGGGTGTCGGCGATGTCGGGGCCGCTTGCCGCGATCATCAAGAATCTTGCACCCGAAGTGCGGGACTCGCTGCGCAGCCGGTTGCGAAAATCGGTTGCCGAGTATCAAACCCGTGACGGTATCGAATTGCCTGGCGTGGCAATGGTTGCCGCGGCCAGACGCCCCTGATTCAACGTCAGGGATTTACCTCTTCTTGGTGTAATCCCGTTGCACCGCACAGGGACCCGGTGTTGTTGTCGTCGGCCTCGGCTCGCAGGATGGCGCGCTGGACCGGTTTGGCGGCCTCGTACCTGGCCCGCCCGGCGTCGGACAGTTCGGTGAACACCGACCGGCGGTCGGTGTCGCACATCGACCGCTCGACGAGGCCGTCCTTTTCCAGGCCGGATACCAGCCGCGACAACGCGCTTTGGCTCAGATGGACCTGGCCGGACAGTTCGTTCATCCGCATCTTGTGGTCGGCGGCAGTGGCGAGGAGTTCGAGCACCTCGAACTCGCTGCTCGAGATCTGTTGGCAGGCTTGCAGTTCGCGGTCGAGGTCGCACTGCAGTTTGTGATAGCGCACGGACAGCGCGTGCCAGGCCCGGGCCAGCTCGTCGTCGCTTCGGTGCGGGTGTGACATAGCCGCATATTAGCACATGCAAGGGCATTAAATGCAGGTACATTTTATGTAGACGAATAAGATGCAACTGCATATAGTTCGTCGCATGACAGTTGAGCTGAAACGAAACACTGCACAACCGCGGCGGACCGATTCCGGGCAGCCGCCCGACCATGTCACCGCAGCCGGTGGGTGGAGCCGAAAGACGTGGATCTTGCTTGTCGTCCTGGCCGGGGCGCTGTTCCTCGACGGACTCGACATCTCGATGGTGGGGGTTGCGTTGCCGTCCATGGGGGCCGACCTGGGCATGGACCAATCGCAACTGCAATGGATAGTCAGCGGCTACGTGTTGGGTTACGGCGGGTTGCTGCTGCTCGGGGGACGTGTCAGCGACCTGCTGGGCCGCCGGAAGGTGTTCCTGGCTGCCCTTGCGGTGTTCGGCGTCGCCTCGGTGATCAGTGCGGCGACCGAGATCGACAACCTGATCATCGCCCTGAGGTTCGTCAAGGGTGTGGCGGCCGCGTTCACGGTTCCGGCCGGACTGTCGATCATCACCACCACCTTTGCCGAGGGGCCCGCGCGGAACAAGGCGCTCTCGATCTACACGGTCGTCGGTGCCAGCGGCTTTTCACTTGGTCTGGTCTTCGGTGGATTGCTCACCGAATTGTCCTGGCGTGCAACGTTGATCTTCCCCGGACCGGTGGCGCTCCTGCTGCTCGTTGTCGGTGTCAGGGTGATCCCGCGGTCGGCGCGGACAAACTTCACCTGGGCCCAATTCGACGCAGCCGGTGCGATCACGTCGACCGGGGCATTGCTCAGCCTGGTCTATGCGGTGGTTCGAGCTCCCGACAGCGGATGGCTGGCACCGTCGACCATCACCCTGTTTGTTGTCTCTGCGCTGTTGGCTGTCGCATTCGTGGCCATCGAGATGCGCCATCGTCACCCCCTGCTGCGTTTGGGGATCCTGCGTTCGATCGCACTTGTCCATGCCAACTTCTCGGCGGCGGCGATGTTCGGTGGGTACGTCGCGTTCCAGTTCGTGGTGACGCTGTATCTCCAGGATTCGCTTGGCTGGTCACCTCTGGAGATGGCGCTGGGTTTCCTGCCCGCAGGGGTGTTGGTCGTGGCGAGTGCCGTATTCATGGATCGGGTGCTGGACCGCGTCGATACCAAACTCCTGATCTCCGGCGGATTCGTGGCCTTTCTGGTCGGCTACCTCTGGTTCCTGCGGGTCGAACCGGGGACGAGCTACGTGGTCTTCCTGCTGCCCACGGTCATATTCCTCGGTGCGGGCTTTGCCGCGACCTTCCCGTCGGTGAACTCGCAGGCCACCGCCGGTGTTGCCGACGAGGAGCAGGGACTTGCCTCGGGTCTGGTCAACACCAGCATCCAGATCGGTGGTGCCCTGATGATGGCCGTGGTCACCGCCATTCTGGGCAGTTCTGAGCCCGGAAGGCCGGGAGAACTCATCGGCGGAATGGTCCCGGCGATCACCGTGATCGCCGTACTCACGACGGTCGCGTTGGTGATAACCGTCGGCGTGATCGTCGCCCAGCGGCGCCGGGTGGCGGTCCCGGCTTGAGGACTTGCACCCTCGGACCTTGAGTGCTGGCACTCGCATGTATAGAGTGCTAGTCGGCGCCCAGTGAGGTTCCGGCACCCGCGACGACGGGACCGATCCAGGCGCCGAATACGTGTCAGACACAGCTACGGGTCCACCTCGGGCCCGAACTACCCCGAAAGTGGAGGGCTCACATCGTGGCGAGCGTGAACATCAAGCCGCTTGAGGACAAGATCCTCGTCCAGGCCAACGAAGCCGAAACGACGACTGCGTCCGGCCTGGTCATCCCGGAAACGGCGAAAGAAAAGCCGCAGGAAGGCACCGTTGTCGCCGTTGGCGAAGGACGCGTGAACGAGCAGGGCAACCGGATCCCGGTCGACGTCAAAGAAGGCGACACCGTCATCTACAGCAAGTACGGCGGCACCGAGATCAAGTACTCCGGCGAGGAGTACCTGATCCTGTCCGCGCGTGACGTGCTGGCAGTCATCTCCAAGTAAATTCTGGTCTCGAGCGATCGAACCTGAATTGGATCACCGCCCCGGCGTCCCCCAGCGGGGCTGCCGGGGCGGTTCTGCATCTGCGATCACCCAACTGACCAGACCACTCACTTTCTAGGAGCCACAACACCCATGGCCAAGCAGATCGAATACAACGACGAGGCCCGGCGCTCGCTCGAACGCGGCGTCAACCAGCTCGCCGACGCCGTCAAGGTGACACTGGGACCCCGCGGTCGGCATGTGGTGCTGGCCAAGGCATTCGGCGGACCCAGCGTCACCAATGACGGCGTCACCATCGCCCGTGAGATCGACCTCGAAGACCCGTTTGAGAACCTCGGCGCGCAGCTCGTCAAGTCCGTTGCCACCAAGACCAACGATGTCGCCGGTGACGGCACCACCACCGCAACCGTTCTTGCACAGGCCATCGTCAAGGCAGGCCTTCGCAACGTGGCCGCAGGCGCCAACCCGATCGAACTCGGATCGGGCATCAGCAAGGCTGCCGACGCGCTGTCCGAGGCCTTGATCGCTGCCGCGACCCCGGTCGAGGGCGCACAGGCCATCGCGCAGGTCGCCACGGTCTCTTCGCGCGACGAAGAGGTCGGCGAAATGGTCGGACGCGCGATGGAGCGGGTCGGTGTCGACGGTGTCGTCACCGTCGAGGAGAGCTCGGGTCTGATCACGGATCTGGAAGTCACCGAAGGCGTGCAGTTCGACAAGGGTTACCTGTCGCCGTACTTCGTCAATGACATCGACAGCCAGGAAGCCGTCCTCGAAGACGCGCTGGTACTCATCTACCGCGACAAGATCAGCTCATTGCCCGATTTCCTGCCGTTGCTGGAGAAGATCGCCGAGTCCGGTAAGCCGGTGCTGATCCTCGCCGAAGATGTCGAGGGCGAGCCGCTGTCGACCCTGGTTGTGAACTCGATCCGCAAGACGATCCGCGCGGTGGCCGTCAAGGCGCCGTACTTCGGTGATCGCCGCAAGGCATTCCTCGAGGATCTGGCCATCGTCACCGACGGCACCGTCATCACTTCGGACATCGGCATCACCCTCGCCGATGCCGGTCTCGACCTGCTCGGCAGCGCTCGCCGGATTGTTGTCACCAAGGATTCGACCACCATCGTCGACGGCGCCGGGACCACCGAGGCCATCGCCAACCGGGCTGATCAGCTTCGTCGCGAGATCGAGGCCAGTGATTCGGATTGGGATCGGGAGAAGCTCGCCGAGCGGCTGGCCAAGCTTGCCGGCGGCATCGCCGTCATCCGGGTCGGCGCAGCCACCGAGACCGCACTCAAGGAGCGCAAGCACCGGGTCGAGGACGCGGTCGCCGCGGCCAAGGCCGCTGTCGAGGAGGGCATCGTCCCCGGCGGTGGATCTGCCATCGTGCAGGCATCCGCAGCTGTTCTCGACGATCTCGCAGACAGCCTTTCCGGTGATGAGGCACTTGGTGTCCGGGTGGTCCAGAAGGCCGCTTCGGCGCCCCTGTTCTGGATTGCCACCAACGCCGGAGCCGACGGCGCCGTCGTGGCCTCCAAGGTCGCCGAGCTGCCTCGCGGCCACGGGTTCAACGCAGGCACGCTGACCTACGGTGATCTGCTCGCCGACGGAATCGTAGATCCGGTGAAGGTGACCCGTTCAGCGATTGTCAACGCTGCATCTGTGGCGCGAATGGTGCTCACCACTGAAGGCACGATCACCGAGAAGCCTGCCGACGAACCTGCCGGTGACGGACACGGGCATCACGGACATGCTCACTGATTCATGAACAAAGGGCCTCGAGCCCAGACAAACAACGGTGCCCCGGCTGGATTTCGCCGGGGCACCGTTGTTTTGTCAGCAGTTGGAAATCTCGTGATGGCCGAGATATCACGTCAGTGCCAATTGTCTTCACACTGATTTGAAGTGGCCGACATCAAGAAGTCGGCTTGGAAGTCACTCGTGGTCGATGGTGTGCGTTGCTCAGCTCGCGATGCGCCGGCCGACGCCGCGCTTCATCAAGATCCCACGCTCGGACTCGGACAGTCCGCCCCAGATGCCATACGGTTCTGCGACGGCCAACGCGTGCTCACGGCAGTGCGCCACGACCGGGCACTGGTGGCAGAGTTCTTTTGCCCGACGCTCACGTTGGGCGCGGGCCCGTCCACGCTCGCCGTCCGGGTGGAAGAACATCGATGAGTCGATTCCGCGGCACAAGCCCTTCATCTGCCAATCCCAGATGTCGGCGTTAGGTCCTGGGAGGTGGTTTGGTTGAGGCATCTGCTGCTCCTCTTTGACGTGCCTTTGCGGCTTAATTGTGAGCGTTATGAAACCGATTCGACGTTTTTCCATGTCGTCCTGCACACCGTATGCAAATGGGTGAAATGGAGTCAATAGCCCGATATTTAGGGCTACCGCGGAGAAAAGTTAGACCGGTGTTAACCATTCGTTTATTGACGCAGAGCCAACTGTCATGTGGCTGATGTGGTGCAAAGGGATCACGTTTGTGGACATCACCGCAGCTCAAAGCCCTGGATTGGGCGAACGTGGAGTAGTGGTGTCACGGATGTCGTTCGTTACGAAGGCACGCGGGCTCTGCGTCCGATTAACATGTCGGAAATCGCTTGGCCATCTATCGTCAACGTTCCGTCGACGTTTCGGCTGACGCAGGTACGTTAAATCTGCGCTAATTCGATTGTTACGAGCTCTGGAGAGCGATGCAGATCACATTACCCGCTATTGCGTTTGGCGGCAGCGCGAGCGCGCAAGAGATTCCACCGGCAGGCGGTGCGTGGTCGCGGTGGTTCCGGGCCGTCGCTCTCGGTGGCCAGGGCTTCTATGCCGCTGCCGCGACCGAGTTGCGCCGGATCGACGGTGACGGCGGTGGTCCGGCGCTGCGGTCGCTGGCTGCGAGTACTCGCGCCGCTCACCTGAGGCAAGGTGGCCGACACCATCGCGCGGCGGATCACGACGGCGCCGCTCTCCAGATCGCGGGCCTGCGAGACCTGGGCGACACCGAATTGACGACGGCAGCGTGTGATGCCCTGACCGGACTGGCCGCCGACGATCTCGGGCGAGGCATGTTCACGGCCGCGGAGCGACTTCTCGGACGTGTGGAGCAGATACTCGCTGATCGCCACACGGATCCCGGCGGTGATTCGGGGGACTGGATCTGGGGTCCTCGCCTGGAATTGCGGTTGCGCTGGGTGCGGGCTGAGCTGGCGATGTACACCGCGGACCCGGTGGCGGCGTCCGAACATGCCGCTGCCGCAGAGGTGATCGCTTTCGCGGGCCCGTCGTTGCGACATAGGATCAAGACCGATTTGATCTGCGCGGCTGCCGCAGCGGCGGCGGGGGACACTGCGGCCGCCGGTGATCGCGCGCTACGCGTTGCCGGTGCAGCAGCGGCGGCCCGTCAACTGCCGCTGGAGTGGGCGGCGGCGAAACTACTGGAGGGGATCGGGGCGGGGGAGCACTGGGCGGGACAGGCCGAGCGGCTGGGCTGTGTACTCGCGGGACGGGGTGGGGCGATGGGTTAGCGTCAACGGCGCGATGCCGGAGGCTGGCTAAGCTGACTATTCATATGAATCAACAAACAGGGGCCGTCTCCTGCGGTCATATGAGCGGGGGCGTTTCACTGGGGGTGATCCCCCTCGGGTCGTCGGGGGAAAGCTCCTCCATCGGTCCGCGGGGGGATGATCCTGGCATGGACACGGGACATTCGACGAAAAAGTAACGCGGAGACTTCAACGAGCGATGATTTTTACAGGTGACGAGTTGGACCGGGCGGTTACTGCGGCAACGCAGGGCGATCGGTCAGCTCTCTCCGACGTATTAGAGAGTGTCCGTCCCATGGTTGTGCGCTATTGCAGGGCCCGGGTCGGGGGTGGTGAGCGACATTCGCTCTCTGCCGACGACGTTGCGCAGGAGGTCTGTATGGCCGTCATGACCGCGCTGCCCAGGTATCAGGATCAGGGCAGGCCGTTCATGGCGTTTGTGTACGGCATCGCCGCGCACAAAGTCGCGGACGCCCATCGGGCGGCCGGCCGGAACAAGTCCGAACCGGTCGACGAATTACCTGAACAGATGGCAACGGACGGTGGCCCGGAACAGCGGGCCATCGATTCAGACGCGGGTCGGCGGATGAACGCACTGCTGACCAAGCTTCCGGAGAAGCAACGAGAAGTCCTGGTACTGCGAGTGGTCGTGGGGTTGTCTGCAGAAGAGACGGCCGCCGCCATCGGCAGTACCGCGGGCGCCGTGCGGGTGGCCCAACATCGGGCGCTCGCAAAGTTGAAGAAAGAGATCCTGAAAGGTGGTGAGGGTAGTGTCCAAAAAGCGTGATCGCCGAGCAGGCGGCAACGCCAACGGTTCCGGAGCCATGCCCTCGCCGGATGATGCCGTGCGCGGCGAAGACTCGATCCCGGTGGATCTCGGTGCTGTTCGCGCCGATGACGAGTTCATCGAGGCACTGCTGTCGAAGCCGATCGTTCCGACTCGGTCGCAGGTCGACTACGAACTGGCCGGGCTGCTCTCGACGTGGCGTGATGACGTCGTGGCCCAGCCGATCAGAGAGAAACCCACGCTTGAAGATGTCGAGGCCGGCATCGCCGCAGCCACGCGGCGCCACGCTACGCAGCGACGTTCGCTGCGTATCGCGCGTTATGCCGGGGGTGCGGTGGCCGCGGTCGCCCTCATCTTCGGCGGTGTGAGCGTGGTTGCCCACAACGCGACGCCCGGTGACCCGCTATGGGGTGTCAAAGAGGTCATGTTCGGTGCGGATGCGTCATCCACGCTGGCCATGGCAGACGTCGAGGCCAACATCGACCGTGCCGCGGAAGCGTTTGTGGCCGGCGACAAACCGGCCGCGAGAAAGTACCTCGACACCGCCGAATCGATGCTCGATGACGTGCGTGACGCCGGCGACCGAGCGTCCCTGGAGCGCAAGATCGACAAGATGCGCGGCCTGTTGGGCGATCCGACATCGAAGACGTCGACTGCGCGATCGGGATCGACCAGCTCGAGTACGCCCCAGGCGCCGTTGACCATCACACCGAGCGCACCCACAGAAACTGTGACGGTTCCGCAGGAAACAGTGACGGTCATACCTTCGGAGACCGCCGTGAGCGAACCCGTGCCGTCGTCGTCGGAGACGGAACCGCCGCCCACGATCGTCAGTGAGCCGTCGACCTCAGAGCCGCCACCGCCGCCGCCGTCGAGCGCTCCGAACAGTGAAGTCCCGGTGGTTCCCCCGGGCTGATGCCGACCGGACTGCTGGTGATCGGTCGAGAGATCACCAGCAGTTTTCAGTGCGCGTCAGGATCTTCAGTGCACGGCAGGATTGGTCGCTTCACGCGGACCGGTGGCGTCGCGCAGTTTCAGTCGTCTTCGCGGACGTGCATCATCGCGTCGGCGTATCCACGGCAGTAGTCCCACGTGACATATGCCTCTGGCGACGGATCGACGGCAGGCTCGTGCGGTCGCACGGTTCCCTCGACGAGGAGCTGCAGCAGATTTGCGCGCAGCATGTCCCAGTCGTGGTAGTGGTCGAGCTGGCAGTCGTCGCAGATCACAACGAGGCCGCGGACACCACGGCGATTGAGTAATGCCTCGTAAACGGCGAGGTCGGCGAGGTCTTCCTCGATCGCCATCCGCTCACCCGCGTCCAAGGGCTCTCCGGGAGGGGCCGCATCGAGCGCTGCCGATGGGTCCCCTCGGGGATCGTCGGCAAAAGGATCCGGTGGCAGGCCCGGTGGCAAATGGTCTCGCACCCTGACCACGGTAGTCAGCCGCACCCCACCAGCGCCACTCTGCGCACGGGGTGGCGAAAAGTTTCCGTTGCGCAGATGACACTGCGACGGCGATATCGCGGTGTGATGGGCGGCTCCGCTGCCGTGGCAGGGGTTGCACTTTCGAGCAGATAGGATAGGGGCATTCAAACGACTGTGCTGTCTCACGACGATGGCCCGACCGGAATGAGCGTGCCCGGAATGAACAATCAGATAGCCGGCCCAGCCCACGTGTGGACCGGTGGTGACGATCCGAACAAGGTGGCCATGCTCGGCCTCACCTTCGACGACGTTCTGCTGCTTCCTGCCGCCTCTGATGTCATTCCGAGTGACGTCGACACGTCCACGAAGCTGACCAGGGAGATCACCCTGCGGGTGCCGCTGGTGAGCTCCGCGATGGACACCGTGACCGAATCCCGGATGGCGATCGCGATGGCCCGTGCCGGTGGCATGGGCGTCCTGCACCGCAACCTGTCGATCGAGGCGCAGGCAGGACAGGTCGAGACCGTCAAGCGGTCCGAGGCCGGCATGGTCACCAATCCGGTCACCTGCAGTCCCACCGCCACGCTGGCGGAGGTCGACGCGATGTGTGCCCGGTACCGGATCTCCGGTCTGCCGGTCACCGACGAGGCCGGTGAACTGGTCGGCATCATCACCAACCGGGACATGCGGTTCGAGGTCGACCAGAATCGTCCGGTCGCCGAGGTCATGACCAAGGCGCCGTTGATCACCGCGCAAGAAGGTGTCTCGGCAGAGGCCGCACTCGGACTCCTGCGTCGGCACAAGATCGAGAAGCTTCCCATCGTCGACGGACATGGACGGCTCACCGGCCTGATCACCGTCAAAGACTTCGTGAAGACCGATCAGCATCCCCTCGCCACCAAGGATGCCGATGGTCGGCTGCTCGTCGGTGCGGCCGTCGGTACCGGCGGCGATCAGTGGAGCCGCGCGATGGCCTTGGCCGACGCAGGCGTCGACGTGATCATCGTGGACACCGCCCACGCGCACAATCGGCTGGTGCTGGAGATGGTCAGCAAGCTCAAGGCCGAGGTGGGATCCAAGGTCCAGATCGTCGGCGGCAACGTGGCGACCCGCGCGGCTGCTGCCGCACTCGTGGAGGCCGGTGCCGACGCGGTCAAGGTCGGTGTCGGACCCGGATCGATCTGCACGACCCGCGTTGTAGCCGGAGTCGGTGCACCCCAGATCACCGCGGTCATGGAGGCCGTCGCGGTCTGTAAGCCGGCCGGGGTCCCGGTGATCGCCGACGGCGGTCTGCAGTTCTCGGGTGACATCGCCAAGGCGCTGGCCGCCGGTGCATCAACCGCGATGCTGGGATCGCTCCTGGCGGGGACCGCAGAGTCTCCCGGCGAGCTGATCCTGGTGGGCGGCAAGCAGTTCAAGAGCTACCGGGGCATGGGCTCGCTCGGTGCGATGCAGGGTCGGGGTCAGGCCAAGTCGTACTCGAAGGACCGCTACTTCCAGGACGACGTGCTGTCGGAAGAGAAGCTGGTCCCCGAGGGCATCGAAGGCCGGGTTCCGTTCCGCGGACCGTTGTCCCAGGTGATCCACCAGCTCGGTGGCGGACTCCGGGCAGCCATGGGCTACACGGGCTCGAGCTCGATCTCCGACCTGCAGAATGCGCAGTTCGTGCAGATCACGGCAGCCGGTCTCAAAGAAAGCCATCCGCACGACATCACCATGACCGTCGAGGCACCCAACTACACTTCCCGATGAAAACCTGGTCGGCGGCGAGCCGACGGTCCGGGGAGCGGTCAAATCAGCTGGTCGGCATCACCACTGTGTGATGCGCAGCGGCAACGAAAGGCACAACACGTGCGCGATCATGTGGACATCGGCATGGGCAGGACTGCCCGGCGGACATTCGAACTCAGTGACATCAACATCGTTCCGTCCCGCCGGACACGTTCGTCCAAAGAGGTGTCGACCGCCTGGCATCTCGACGCATACCGGTTCGACACGCCGATCCTGAGTCATCCGACAGACGCGCTGGTCTCGCCGCAGGTCGCCATCGAGCTGGGTCGGCTCGGCGGACTCGGTGTGCTCAACGGTGAAGGTCTGTGGGCGCGGCACCGCGACGTCGAAGACAAGATCGCCCAGGTCGTGGAGATCGCGGAGAACGAGATCGATCCGTCGGCCGCGGTTCGCAAGCTGCAGGAACTGCATGCCGCGCCGATCGACCGGGATCTGCTGGGTCAGGCCGTCAAGACGATCCGCGATGCCGGTGTGACCACCGCGGTCCGGGTCAGTCCGCAGAATGCGGCCGAATTGACCCCGGTGCTGGTGGCAGCAGGAGTCGAATTGCTGGTCATCCATGGCACGATCATCTCCGCCGAACATGTCTCGCAAGAGGATTCGGAACCGCTGAACCTGAAGACGTTCATCGCCGAGCTCGATGTCCCGGTGATCGCAGGCGGTGTGCACGACCATCGCACCGCGTTGCACCTGATGCGGACCGGAGCGGCTGCGGTCATCGTCGGATACGGATCGACCATGGGATCGACCACGACCAGTGAAGTGCTGGGCATGGGTGTGCCGATGGCGACGGCGATCGCGGACGCCGCTGCGGCACGACGCGAGTACCTGGACGAAACCGGCGGGCGCTACGTCCACGTCATCGCCGACGGCGACATCAACACCTCGGGTGAGCTCGCGAAGGCGATCGCCTGTGGCGCCGATGCCGCGGTACTGGGCAGTCCGTTGGCCGCCGCGGCGCAGGCGCCCGGTCGTGGCTACTACTGGCCGGCCGCGGCAGCGCATCCGTCGATGCCACGTGGCGCGCTCTTGCCGGTGGCCTCCGACGAGGGACGTCCATCCCTCGAGACCGTCCTGCACGGTCCGACGGACGATCCGTTCGGTCACCTGAACATCGTTGGCGCACTTCGTCGTTCCATGGCAAAGTCCGGCTACTCAACTCTCAAGGAGTTCCAGAAGGTCGGGCTTTCGGTCTGCGACTGAGAGCGGGGTCGACCGAAGGTCGAGTCGCCGCGACAGCGCTATGTGACAAGGTACGATGTCACGATGTCTGTATCGCGCGGTAACGGTAACTCGCAGCCCGAGAAGCCTGACGCCCGCCGCGACCACGATTTTGATGTGCTCATCATCGGATCGGGGTTCGGCGGGAGCGTCAGTGCGTTGCGGTTGGTCGAAAAGGGCTACAAGGTCGGTGTTGTCGAGGCCGGACGTCGGTTTTCCGACGAGCAGTTCGCCAAGACGAGTTGGCGGCTGCACAAATGGTTGTGGGCTCCCAAGCTCGGGATGTTCGGGATACAGCGGATCCACCTGCTCAAAGACGTGATGATCCTGGCTGGCGCCGGTGTGGGCGGCGGGTCGTTGAACTACGCGAACACCCTCTACAAACCGCCGTCACCGTTCTTCGCCGATCCGCAGTGGGCGCACATCACCGACTGGGAGAGTGAACTCTCGCCCTATTACGAGCAGGCCCGCCGCATGCTCGGTGTGGTGACCACTCCGATCGAGACCCATGCCGACCGGGTGATGCGTAAGGTCGCCGAGGATATGGGTGTGGCCGATACGTTCGGCCCCACGCCCGTCGGGGTGTTCTTCGGTGAAAAGTCCGGGGGCACAGGACGTCCCGGTGAAGACGTGGCAGATCCCTACTTCGGTGGTGTCGGTCCGGACCGCACGGTGTGCACCGAATGTGGCGCCTGTATGACCGGATGCCGGGTGGGTGCGAAGAACACCTTGCTCAAGAATTATCTGGGTCTGGCCGAATCCCGCGGGGCGAAGATCATCGACCGCACCACGGTGACCGGACTTTCGCAGCGGTCGGATGGTGGCTGGGATGTGCAGACCGGCCGGTCGGCCGCATGGGGCCGGTTGGGCGCGCGCCGCCGGACGCTGACCGCAGGTCAGGTCATCGTTGCCGCCGGCACGTTCAACACGCAGAAGATCATGCACCTGAGCAAGAACAGCGGTGCGTTGCCGGACGTGTCGGATGCGCTCGGACTGCTGACCCGGACCAACTCCGAATCGATCCTGGGTGCGATGCGTCGCACATACGATCCGGCACAGGACTTCTCCGAGGGCATCGCGATCACCTCGTCCTTCCATCCGGCGCCGGACACGCATATCGAACCGGTGCGGTATGGCAAGGGTTCCAACGCGATTGCGCTGTTGCAGACCATGCTGACCGACGGCGAACCGGGTCGTTCGCGGCGCCTCAAACTGCTCGACAAGGTGCGTGAGGAGGGGCTGGGCAGTCTGATCCAGTTGTTCAAGCTGCGGCACTGGAGTCAGCGCACGGTCATCCTGCTGGTGATGCAGAACCGGAACAACTCGTTGACCACATTTGTGCAGAAGTTCGGACCGTGGCGCTTCGTCAACAGCAAGCAGGGCCACGGAGAACCCAACCCGACGTGGATCCCGGCGGGTAACGAGGCGACGGAACGGGCGGCGGCGCAGTTCGAGGGCGGCCTGGCAGGCGGAACCTGGGGTGATGTGTTCAACATGCCGCTGACCGCCCACTATCTGGGTGGATGTGTCATCTCGGACACTCCCGAGAACGGTGTTGTCGATCCGTATCACCGGGTCTGGAACTATCCGACGCTGCACATCACCGACGGTGCGGCCATCTCGGCGAACCTGGGTGTGAACCCGTCGTTGTCGATCTGCGCGCAGGCCGAACGGGCTGTCGCGTTGTGGCCGAACAAGGGTGAGGTGGACTTCCGGCCCGAGCAGGGTCAGCCCTATGTCCGGATTGTGCCGACCCAGCCCAACTCGCCGGTGGTGCCAGAAGGAGCGCCCGGTGCGCTGCGGCTTCCGCTGACCGTTGTGACGAAGCCCATGCAGGCAGGAGCCTAGGATCGTCTCCCCACGGTCGGAACACAACTGCGACGCGTTTAGACTGGTCCGGTGGCAAACAGCGTAGATACAGGTGTGCAAGCAGCGGCTCCGCGACCGGTACTGGTGGTCGATTTCGGCGCCCAGTACGCGCAGTTGATCGCTCGGCGGGTCCGTGAGGCCCGGATCTATTCAGAGGTGATCCCGCATACGGCGAGCATCGAAGAGATCAAAGCGAAAGACCCTGTTGCACTGGTTCTTTCTGGTGGTCCGGCGTCGGTGTACGCCGAAGGCGCGCCGGGGATCGATGTCGGCCTGTTCGAGCTCGGTATCCCTGTGCTCGGTATCTGCTACGGATATCAGGCGATGGCCAACGCACTGGGTGGCGTGGTCGCCAACACCGGTGGCCGTGAGTTCGGTCGCACGACGATGACCACTGCCGGCGGTGTCCTCCATGGGGGAACCCCCGATGAGCAGCCGGTCTGGATGAGTCACAACGACGCCGTGCAGGAGCCGCCGCCCGGGTTTGTGGTCACCGCATCGACGCCAGGTGCACCGGTCGCCGCCTTCGAATGTGTGGAGCGCCGGATGGCAGGCGTCCAGTACCACCCCGAGGTCATGCACACCCCGCACGGCCAGCATGTGCTCACCCGGTTCCTGTACGAGGTCGCCGGGCTGGAGCCGACATGGACCGCATCGAACATCGCCGATTCCCTGGTGGAACAGGTCCGCAAGCAGATCGGTGGCGGTCTGGCGATCTGCGGCCTCTCCGGTGGCGTCGACTCGGCTGTGGCCGCGGCATTGGTCCAGCGGGCCGTCGGTGACCGATTGACCTGTGTCTTCGTCGACCATGGGCTGCTGCGCGCCGGTGAGCGTGAACAGGTTCAGCACGACTTCGTCGCCGCCACGGGCGCCCGTCTGGTCACCGTCGATGCCGAAGAGACCTTCCTGCGCGAACTCGCCGACGTCAGCGATCCGGAGACCAAGCGCAAGATCATCGGACGCGAGTTCATCCGGTCGTTCGAGGGAGCGGTCAGCGATGTCCTCGGTGACCGTGCCGCCGAGGGCGACAAGGTCGAGTTCCTCGTACAGGGGACGCTGTACCCAGATGTCGTCGAATCCGGTGGTGGCAGCGGTACCGCGAACATCAAGAGCCATCACAACGTCGGTGGGCTCCCGGAGGACCTCGAGTTCAGTCTTGTCGAGCCGCTTCGCCTGCTGTTCAAGGACGAGGTCCGTGCGGTCGGACGCGAGCTGGGTCTTCCCGAAGAGATCGTTGCGCGCCAACCCTTCCCGGGACCGGGACTGGCCATCCGCATCGTCGGTGCCGTCAACGCCGAGCGGCTCGAATTGCTGCGCAAGGCCGATCTCATCGCCCGTGAGGAATTGACAACGGCCGGCCTGGACAACCAGATCTGGCAGTGCCCGGTCGTATTGCTCGCCGATGTCCGCAGCGTGGGTGTGCAGGGCGACGGCCGTACCTACGGTCATCCGATCGTGCTGCGCCCGGTGTCGAGTGAAGACGCGATGACCGCCGACTGGACCCGGGTTCCCTACGAGGTCCTCGAACTCATCTCGACCCGCATCACCAACGAGGTACCAGAGGTGAACCGGGTGGTTCTCGACGTGACGAGCAAGCCGCCGGGCACCATCGAGTGGGAGTGATCGCCGGACCTCGTTTCTGAGGTCTGGCCACCGAGCGGTTGTCCGGCTGCGGTCACTCCGCCGGTTCGGTGTCCTTGTTGTCGTGTTGTCCGTTCTTGTCCGGCTGTCCGCCACTGAAGATCAGTGCGAATCCGACCAGGACGGCGACGGCAAGCGTGCTCCACAGTGCGATACCCGAATTGGTGATGTCCGGGCCGCCGAGAAGCCCCCAGATCGCCACCAGGAGAGCTCCGATACCGCTCAGGGCGAGTGTTGGAGAGAACTTATCCACGGGTGACCTCCACGTTTCCGAGTGATGCGCTCAGGTCGAGGGTCAGGACGGGGCCTTCCGTGCCGTCTTTTCCACCGTCCAGGCCGTCGGGGCACTTGACCTCGCCGATCGCGACGTCGCAGTCGGCGCGGATGTTCATGTCGTGAGGAGCGATGACCGTGAGCTCTCCGGCACCGACCTCGGCCGTCACTGTCTTGTCCCCGGTGAGTTCGATGTTCGTCAGATCGAGGGTTCCGTTGCCCATGGACAGGGAGTAATTGTCCTGCAGGTCTGCGGTGGTCAGCGGCTTCCACTCGCGGTCACCGACCCCGCCGGACGGGAATCCGATGCCATTGATCAACGATGCGACCACAACGAAGCCGGCGACCGGGATCGCAACGGTGATCAGTCCGAATCCGCGTCGGCGGAATGCGCCGATCAGCATTCCGGCGGCCAGCACCAGCAACCCCACCGAAGCGACCTTGGCCGGGCTGAGCCAGTCAACGGAACTGGAGATGCCTGCGGTCACTGCGGTCGCGATGATCGCTATGCCGAGCACGATCGGGGTGTATCGCGAGGGCGACTTCTTCTCGTGCACCGGCGGCGCGGGTTCGGGGAGATCCCAGGCAAAAGGCGCAACGCCCAACGGATCCCACGCCGGCGGAGACGGCAATGGGGCATCGGCGACGACCGCATCGTCGTTCACCGGGTCGGTGCTGCCTTCCGAGGGGGCCGGTGGCTCGTCTTTGAGCCAGGCCCGCGGGGTCCAGCGCTGGAACTGGTCCGCCGGGTCGGTGACGCTGCCGGAACCGACACCGCTGTGCCACCACGAGCCGGTGGCAGCGGCAGGTTGACCATCGGGTTGCGCACTGCCGGACCCCCGCCCGAGGGTGTCGACGCTGGTGCCCGGCTCAGGCACCGGAGTCCGCTGATAGAGGAGCCACCAGCCGAGCAACATGAGTGCCGTACCGGCCAGGCCGCCTCCGCTCCAGGCGAGGTTGGGTTGCAGGACAAGGACAACGATCACCAGGACGACGATCGCGGCGACGGTGGGTGGATGCGATGACGAGTGCCCGAAACCATGCCACCGGCGCCCGTGTTGCTGGGCGGTCGGCGGTGTGGTCGACGAACCCTCGGGCAATACGATCCACGCGACGATGTAGAGCACCAGCCCGGACCCGCCGAACAGGGCTGCAACGATGAACGCGACCTTCACCAGGGTCGGATCGACCTTGTAGCGGGCACCGATGCCTGCGCACACACCGCCGATCGTGGAGCCATCGGTGGCCCGGGCGGGCCGGGTCTGCCACATCTTCCGAATTTGCTGCTGCAAGTCGTCGGTACTCGGCGTGGTGGTACTCATGGTTCTATTCTGCGGAGGCCGAGGTCCACGCACCATCGGGATTCACCCTGATTTGCACCCTGTCTTCACATCTGGGGAATGTCCCCGATGTGGCGGATGGCCATGGCATGTCAGTATCGACTGATGTCCACTGTTGTCCCACGTGTCCGCCGCCGTGATGGGGGCCGTGTCATCGGTGGAGTTGCCGGAGGCGTGGCCGATCATCTCGGTGTCGACGCATTTCGGGTACGGGTCGTGTTCGTGGTGCTCAGTGCGTTGGCAGGTGCCGGGATCTGCGCATACGGCCTGCTCTGGTTCATGTGCCCGCCGGGTACCGACACCGTGCCACCCACGAAGGCCGAACGCAGACAAGGGATCGGGCTCGCGATCATCGGTGTTGTGGCGGTGGTGTTGGTCGGGTTCGTCGCCTCCGGCACCCCGGCACAGTTCCTGATCCCGCTGGTGGTGGTTGCCGTCGGCGCATCACTGGTCTGGCGCGAACTCGACTCGAGCTGGCGACCACGGTCGGCGTCGGCGCGGGCACTGACGTGGACCCGGATCGCCGGTGGCGCAACGCTGGTGGTGATCGGACTGGTGGTGGTCGTGCTGGCCAGCAACAACATGATCGGCGGCTGGAGCACCATCCTGCTGGCGGTCGCGGCCACGGTCATGGGCGTGTTGCTGTTGACCATCCCGCTGTGGTTGCGGATGGCGCGCATGCTCGGGATGGAACGTGCAGCTCGGATCCGCAACATCGAACGCGAGGAAATCGCAGCGCACCTACATGATTCGGTGTTGCAGACGCTGGCATTGATCCAGAAGCGTTCGGCCCACGCCGACGAGGTGCAGCGGCTGGCCCGGAGCCAGGAGAGGGAGCTGCGCAGCTATCTCTTCGGAGAGGTTGACAGACATGGTGATTCGCTGACCGCAGCCATCAAGTCCGTTGTCGCCGAGGTGGAGGACCACTACGGGGTGGAGGTCGAGGTGGTTACTGTCGGCGACGTCACCGCAGATGATCCGGAATGGAGTACCGACACGCGCCGGTGGGCCGCGCTGATCGCGGCCACCCGGGAGGCTGTGGTGAACGCCGCCAAGCATTCCGGGCAACGATCGGTTGATGTGTACGCGGAGGTAGACGCCGGGCAGATCGTGGTCTACGTCCGCGATCGTGGTGTGGGCTTCGATCCCGACGAGGTGCCCGAAGATCGTCGCGGAGTGTCGGGTTCGATCAAGGGCCGTGTGATCCGGCACGGCGGTAGCGTTGACATCAAGTCGGTGCCGGGCAAAGGCGTCGACGTTCGGATGGCGATGCCGCGTGCTGAGCGCGGCGGTGAGCCGCAGGTGGACAACGGTGGGCAGACGCCGGGGGATGGAGACCAGGAGCGATGACCGGGCGTAGCGGACCGTACCGCGTGTTCTTGGTGGACGATCACGGTGTCTTTCGCTCCGGTGTCCGGGCCGAACTCGCGTCCGAGGCGGATGTTCAGGTGGTCGGTGAGGCGGGATCCGTGCCGGACGCGATTTCCGGGATCCTGCAGTCGGCGCCAGATGTGGTGCTGCTCGACGTCCACATGCCGGCGGGCGGTGGGATCGCGGTGCTCCGGGGTGTCGCCGACGCTGCCCCGCAAAATCCGCCGGTGTTCTTGGCGCTCAGCGTTTCCGACGCCGCCGAAGACGTGATCGCCACCATCCGCGCGGGTGCCCGCGGGTATGTCACCAAGACCATCGACGGCGCCGAGCTGGCCGAGTCGGTGCGACGGGTCGCCGATGGTGATGCGGTGTTCAGTCCGCGTCTTGCCGGGTTCGTGCTCGATTCGTTCACCGGTCGTTCGCCGGTACCGGAACCGCAACTCGATCCCGAGCTCGATTCGCTGACACCACGTGAGATGGAGGTGCTGCGGCTGTTGGCCCGCGGTTTCACCTATCGCGAGATCGCCGAGGACCTGGTGATCTCGATCAAGACCGTGGAAACGCATGCCTCGAACGTGCTGCGCAAAACCCAGCAGTCCAATCGCAACGCGCTCACCCGTTGGGCCGTGAACCGGCACATCCACTGACGTCAGCACACCAGGGCTTGGGGCTCGAGGGCTTCAGCGCACCAGGGCGATGATGGTGATCGCGATGGCGGCCAGCAGTACGAACACCAGGAACACGGCAGCAGCGAGTCCGAGGTGGCGCTGCGGTGGTTGTGGATTCTGCGGTTGCGCAGCAGCCCAGGACACCGGATAGGCCGAGCCGGAGATCTGGGTGGCCTGCGACGGATCGGCACCGGCCGGTGGCGGTGTCCGCTCGGATGTGGGTTGAGGGTTCGGTCGCGGCGGGGTGTTGGTCTGTGGAGCGGGGCCCGGAACACCGGTGGCAGCCGGAAGGCCTGATTCGGTGGTGGTGGGTATCCGCCGGGTGGGGACGCGATGTGGGGTTGCCGGTTTGCGCTCGAGCGGTGTGGTGAGGATCAGTGCGGTGTTGCTGTTGTCGCCGGCTGCGATCTGGGCGAGGCGGTCTCGGATCTGGGCCATGGTCGGGCGCCGCGCCGGGCTGGGTTCGAGCATCGCCAGCAGAGCGCCTTCGAGGGCGCCGGATCGTTTCGGCGGGATGATCTCGCCACGGGCGACGCGGTGTAGCAGCACGAGCGAATTCTCATCGACGCCAAAGGGTGGTTGGCCTTCGACGGACGTATAGAGGGTGGACCCCAGGGAGTAGACGTCGGAGGCCTCGCTGGGATCCTCGCCCCTGGCGACCTCGGGGGCGAAGTACGCAGGCGTTCCGGTGACGACCCCGGTCTGGGTCAGTGCGGCGTCGTCCTTCGACCGGGAGATCCCGAAGTCGGTGAGCTTGACCAGGCCGGCGTTGCGTCCTTCGGCGATCAGGATGTTGCCGGGCTTGATGTCGCGGTGCAGGATGCCCGCGGCGTGCGCCTCGACCATGGCGTCGGCGATCTGGGCGCCGATCTGTGCCACCTGGTCGACCGGCAGGGTGCCGGACTGGTGCAGGATCTCGGCCACGCTGCGTGAGGGGAGGTATTCCATGACCAGCCACGGCTCACCGGAGTCGACGGCGACGTCGTGCATGGCGATGGCGTTGCGGTGGCTCAGACGGGCGGCGATCCGGCCTTCCCGCATCGCCCGCTGCCGCATCTCGGCTGCCGAATCCTCGGTCATCCCGGCGACCGAGAGCACCTGCTTGACGGCGACCTGGCGGTCGAGGAGGGTGTCGTGCGCCAGCCAGACCGCGCCCATCCCGCCGCCACCGATCCTCGAACGCAGGCGGTATCGCCCGGCGACGAGGTAGTCGGGACCGGGAACGCGATAAGAGGGGGCGCTCACGGCATTGACCTTAGTGGACACCGGGGCGCGTGCGGTTGCTGTATCGCTGTGTGGCGACTCGCCCCGGCATTTCGGGGCCGACTCGCCGTCCGTGTTGACGCTTGTCGGAGGGCTGACCTACGCTCGTAGATATCGAAAACATGTTCGATTGTTCATGTTGGTTCTGACGGTGGCCCACCTTCCCTGTGCCGCTTCCTCGCCTTCGGGTGAGGAGTGATGTGGAGGTGTGATGCGGGCAATGGAAACGGCACCGGCAATGGTGACGGACATGGCAACGGACGCGGTGCCGAGTAGGGCGCAGAAGCTGGAGATGTTGCGGCAGACCCTGGCTGCTGCCACCACTCGGTCACGACCGGAATCCGTTGTGCCGCAGCGTCAGATGGCCGCCGTGCGGACCGTCGATGAAAAGTATTCTGAGCGGGATCGGTTGCCGGTGCCGCCGGCGTTCGAACGGGTGTTGCCGCCATCTGGGCTGGCTCGGGGCACGGTGTTGGTGCTGGAAGGAGCGCGATCACCGTTGCTGTCGTTGATAGCCCAGGTGAGTGCTGACGGGGGCCACGTGGCGGTGATCGGGCAGCCGCAGTTGGGATTGTTGGCGGCGGTGGAGATGGGTGCGGACCTGTCCCGCATCGCCGTCATCCCCGACCCGGGTCCCGACCCGGTGGAGATCGCGGCGGTGCTGCTGGACGGGCTTGATCTGGTGGTCGTCGGGCTCGGTGGGATCAATGTGCCCCCCTCCCGTAGCCGGGTGGTGATGGCTCGGGCGCGCAGTAAAGGTGCGGTCTTGGTGGTCACCGACGGTCAGTGGTCGGGGGCGCATGTGAAAGTGCAGTCCCGGGTGTGTGACTACCGGCATCAACCGTCGGGGTTCGGGCAGTCCGCGCTCCGGCGCGGGCACGGTCGGCTCGGTGGGGTGTCGCTGATGGTGCGTTCGCGGGGCCGAGGGTTCGCCGGTGCCACCACCAGGCTGGACGTGATGCACCGCGACAACCGTGTTCAGTTGGTGGATTCGCACACCGATATCGACGGTGTGTCGGATGGTGCAGTGGCACAGGATGTTTTCGAATCCGGACCACTCAAGGTGGCGCTGTAGATGAGTGGGCGGAGCTTTGGTGTCTGGTGCCCGGATTGGCCGGCGGTGGCTGCGGCGGCGGAGGTCGACATCTCGCCGGAGCGACCGGTCGCGGTGTTGCAGTCGGGGCGGGTTGTGGCCTGTTCGGCCTCGGCGCGCGGCGCCGGGGTGCGACGGGAGATGCGCAAGCGTGATGCGCAGGCCCGTTGTCCGCAGTTGATGATCGCCGATGCGGATACCGGACGTGATGCGCGCCTGTTCGAGCCGGTGGTTGCGGCGGTTGCCGAGTTGATCCCGGTGGTCGAGGTGTTGCGGCCGGGATTGATGGTGTTGCCTGCCCGTGGGGTGGCCCGCTATTTCGGGAGTGAGGAGATCGCCGCCGAGAAGCTGACGGATGTGGTGTCGGCCTGCGGTGTCGAGTCGCAGGTCGGGGTGGCCGATGAACTGTTCACCGCGATCATCGCCGCCCGGCGTGGGCTGGTGATTCCACCCGGGCAGGGCGCCGAGTTCCTGGCGCCGCTGCGTATCTCGGAGCTGGCTGTGGAGCCGAGTATGTGCGCCGATGATCGGGTTGCCCTTGTTGATCTGTTGTGGCGGATGGGTTTACGCACCATCGGTGACTTTGCGGCATTGTCGGCGACCGACGTGGCAACCCGGTTCGCTGCCGATGCGATCTACGCCCACCGCACCGCGCGGGCCCTACCCCAACGTCCTGCCTCAGGGCAGGCGCCACCGCCGGACCTGGTCGTCGAGCACCAGTGCGATCCGCCGATCGACCGGGTGGATGCGGCCGCCTTCGTCGGGCGCAGGCTCTCTGCCCAGCTCCACGATCTGTTGGCGGCGGCGTCGGTGGCCTGTACCCGGCTGACCGTCCAGGCGGTCACCGACAGTGGTCGGGAGTATTCGCGTACCTGGCGGTGTGCGCAGCCGCTGACACCGGATGCCACGGCCGACCGGATCCGCTGGCAGGTGGAGGGATGGCTCTCCGGGCGCAGTGCCGCCGACCGTCCGGACGGTCCGGTGGTGCTGATCCGGTTGGATCCGGTGGAGGTGATCGGCGCGGGGGCAATGCAATTGGGATTCACCGGTGGTGGTCTGACCGGAGGCGATGGCGAGGTGGCCGAGCGGGTGCGCCGGGCGCTGGTCCGGGTGCAGGGTCTGCTCGGTGGTGAACGGGTCAAGGTTCCGGTGCGCAGTGGTGGTCGGGGACCGGGGCAGCAGATCACGCTGGTGCCGCTGGGTGATGAATTGGTGGCGGCATCGGATCCGTCGGCGCCGTGGCCGGGCCGACTGCCGGGGCCCTCTCCGGCGATCCTGCCGATGGCCCCGGTCCGGGTGCTGGACGCAGAAGATCAACCTGTCGAGGTCACGGCCCGCGGCAGTTTCAGTGCCGAACCGGCCAGCCTGTGCTGGGGTCGCCGGACCTGGTCGCTGAGTTGGTGGGCCGGGCCGTGGGCGGTCGACGAACGGTGGTGGTCCGCTGCCGACGACGGATCGCATGTCGGGTCGTATGCGAGAGCTCAAGTGTTACTGGAAGATTCGCGAGCGTTGCTGCTGCTCTATCAGCAGGGCAAGTGGGTGGTCGAGGGGGTCTATGAATAGGAGACGATACGCGGGGCCGCCGGTGCGGTGCGGTGTTTGGTTCACCCTGAAGACAATGCTTGGAGGATCGGCCGGCGGGCACTGTCATGGGATGACACACCCGAGACTGTCACGGGATGACACATCCGAGATTGAGGACCCCACACCATGAGCCGTGAGTTGCACCTGGGCGGATTTCTGATCGCCTCACCCGTCACCCACTCGCACGCCGCGTGGCGGCATCCCGGATCCACCACCGAGTTCTTCTCGCCCGAGCACTACCACCGGGTCGGACGGATCCTCGAGCGCGGCAAGTTCGACTTCGCATTCTTTGCAGATCTGTTGGCGGCGCCCCTACGTTTCGGTGATGACCAGTCCGAACCGTTACGGCGTGGCACGCAGGCCGCCGCCGCCCTCGATCCGTCGGTGGTGGCGGCCAGTATCGCGGCCGTGACCACGCACCTGGGTATTGCGATCACCAAGTCCACCACGTACTTCCACCCTTACGAATTGGCCCGTGTCTTCGGCTCGCTCGATCACATCTCACGCGGCCGGGTGGCCTGGAACATCGTCACCTCCCTGACCCAGGCCGAGGCGTTCAACTTCGGACTCGACGAGCATCTCGGCCATGACGAGCGGTACCTCCGGGCCGAGGAGTTCGTTCAGGCCGCCATCAAGTTGTGGTCGGCCTGGGACGAGGACGCGGTGATCGCCGACAAGGCGGCCGGCGTGTGGGCTGATCCAGACAAGGTTCGCACGGTTGATCACAACGGTGAGTACTACCGGACCCGTGGCCCGCTGAACCAGCCGCGATCACCGCAGCACCGGCCCGTGTTGATCCAGGCCGGATCGTCCTCCACCGGTAAGGATTTCGCGGCGCGCTGGGCGGAGGCCATCTTTGAGATCGACCCAACACCCGAGGGTCGCCGTGCCTACTACGACGACGTCAAGTCCCGGGTGGTGAATGTGGGTCGCAACCCCGATCACGTCAAGATCCTGCCCTCGTTCATCCCGTTCATCGGTGAGACCGAGTCCATCGCCCGCGAAAAGCAGGCGTTCCACAACGAATTGGCCGATCCCATCTCAGGTTTGATCACGTTGTCGGTCCACACCGACCACGACTTCTCCCAATACGACCTCGATGCACCGCTCGAAGACATCACGGTCACCGGAACCCAGGGATTGTTCGATGTGGCCCGCAGGCTCAGTCAGCGGGACAAGTTGACGTTGCGCGACATCGGAAAGCTGTACGCACAGGGCGTGCTGTTGCCTCAGTTCGTCGGCACGGCCTCCGACGTGGCCGATCAGATCGAAGCGGGTTTCACCGGTGGGGAAGCGGACGGCTACATCGTGTCGACCGCCCAGACCCCGGGCACTTTCAACGACTTCGTCGACTACGTGGTCCCGGAACTGCAGCGGCGCGGTCTGTTCCGCACCGAGTACACCGGTGACACCCTGCGCGATCATCTGGGCCTGGGCCACCCGAACGACAATCTGCCCCTCGATATTCGTGACCAGGGACTCGCCGCGATCAGCTGACCGAAGGAGGCGTCCACTGTTCCTCGGTGCCGGTCAACCCTGACCGGGACGGTTGACCACACCGAGGAACAGTGGCAAACCGGTTGAGGTGTCGACGATCTGAAAGACGAATGGCCGGTCGGCGACAAAGGTCTCCGCCGGGTTGTCCGGCTGTGCGGAGGTGACACCGACATCGATTTGGGTGGCCGATGCGGCAACCGTGCCCTTCTCTCCGACGGTGATCGAGGTGTTCTGTGCGGCGGCGGTTACCACCAGCTGCCTGCTGATCGCGGTGAGGTCTGCGGCATCGGTGAACAGATCCTTGACGCCGAGTCCTTCGAGTGTGGCCTTGAGATCAACCTGGCCGGCGATGTCCCAGCGGGGCAGACTCACCGCCACCGACGACTCGGGTCCGGCCCGCAGCGCAGTGTTCGCATCGGTCAGGGCGGTTGTGCCCAATAGACTTTCCGGTGTGGATCCGTTGTCCGGCAACAAGACCTGCATGGCCAGGTTCTGTGAGTACGGCAGCGAGATCGCGGTCCATCCGAGACCGCGACGCAGCGGTGCGGTCAAGGTCTTGTTCATCGTGGCGACCTTGGACACCGAACCGCCGGTGGCGGTGAACTCGGCAGGGGTCGTGGAGTCCGGTGAAAACGGTTGTTGCCACGCGCCGGCGAGGAAGACCGTGGACAGCAGACTGATCACGGTTTCGGTGCTGTACTCGGTGGGGGTTTGTGAGATCTCTCCACCGGTGTTGACCGAAACCCACTGGTTGAGTGCTGATTCGGTCTGCGGCACCGAGAAGTCGACCGGGTAGACGCCGGTACCGAAGCTGCGTCCGAGCACTTCGAGGTAGTCGGCACCGACCTCGAGGGAGTCGTCGATGAAGATCCCCGATGCCTGGTGGAACACCGGGGGCGACGGTGGGTTCTTCCGATCGACGCTGCCGGGATCACCCGAAACCTGATCGAGCTGACCGATCAGTGCTGCCACGGTGTCGGTATCGGTGACATCGAGTACGGAATCGAGTTCGACAGCGGTGTTGCCGCCGGCTCCGGCCCGCACCATCTGCAGCGTGACCATGGCTCCCCAGGGAGACACCACCGCATTGGCGGCCTGCTGATCGGCCGCTGACTGGGCGCTGCGGATCATGTCGACCCCCAGATCGCTGGTGGAGGAGACCAATTCGGTTGCTGTGTCGCGGACCTCATCGATGCCGATCTGGTCGAACTCGATGTCGGGGGCTGCGGTCAATTCCAGTGTCACCTCGGGTTGTTCGTCCGGAGCGCACGCGGACACGGCCAGTGTCAGGGCTGCCAGAGCCACGGTTCCGAGTCGCTTCACGTGTTGGCTCCACGGGCGGTGACGGGCCAGTGCGTCACCACGTCATCCGCGCCGACCACGACCAGCTCATCGGCGAGATTGACGGCAGTGCACACATGATTGGGGGCGATCCGGACCCGCATCCCCGGTGCCGGGGTGCGCGAGGTGTTCGAGAAATCAATGGTTGCGTGATGCTCGGAGAGTGCGGTGACGCGCGCCTCGGGTTCGTCGGGAAGCCGTCCACCACCGCTGATCCAGGCCGGCTGGTCTGCCCCGAGGACTTTGCTGCCGACGTCGACGATGGCCTTTGCTCCGTTGCTGTGCACCACGGTGCCGATTGCCGTCAATGCCACATCGGCCATGGTAGCGATCCCGAGTTCGACCTGCTGCGCGTCGTTGAACACGTAGACACCCGGCCGGATCTCGGTGAGGACCGTGGGATCGGCATCAGATACCGAAGGCGTGGAACCGCCGCTGCGGATCACCGGGTCGATCTGGCGGCTGCGCAGTGATTCGGCGGCCACTGCCAGGGCGCGCGATTCCTCCCCGGCGGCATCGGACGGGCCACCGGGTCGGTAGCTGTGTCCGGGAAAGGTGAAGCTCCCGAGCACCTGCAATCCCGCTTCGACCGCGCCTGCTCCCACATCGCCGACGACCTCAGGGGCGACACCGGTACGGTGATGTCCCGAATCGACCTCGACCAGTACCGAAGCCCCGGGGAGGTGCGCTGCGAGTTGCTGTGCGCCGGCAACCGAATCGACCGCGAGCAGCACCCGCGCCCGCTCCATCACCGCACGCAGTCGTACGGCCTTGTTCTCGGGCAGCCACAGTGGATAGGCGATGAAGAGGTCCGAGAAACCCCCGGCAGCAAAGGATTCCGCTTCTGCGATGGTGGCAACCGTCAGGCCTGTTGCGCCGCCGTCCAATTGGCGTTGTCCCAGGATGAGTGATTTGTGCGTCTTCGCGTGGGGACGCAACCGGAGGCCGGCCGCAGCCGCAAAGGCCGACATGCGGGCGATGTTCGCATCGAGTACCTGCTCGTCGACCGCGAGGAACGGGGTGTCGAGCGCCGATGTCGCGGTCAGTATCCGACCGCCCCGGTCGGGCTCGACCCGGCGAGCTGTGATGCGTTCCGTCATGTGAGGCAACAATGCCAGAGTCGGATTCACGGCACCGAAGTAGTTCACTGCCATCGGCCCTGGTCGAGGTGTGAGGGCGACTTGTTGATCGAAACTATGTTCGATACCATGGGTTATGGGCTGGCACAATGGCCCTCCGACCTGGTCGGAGATGGAGCGCGTACTGTCCGGTCGACCGTCCGACGGCGGCCGGTCCGGTGAGACATTTGCCGGTGATGGCAGTGATAGTCCGGCCTGGTCCCGCAAGCGCGAGCCCTATGAGGCCGGAGCGCTCAGCAGGGGTGCTTCTGCCACTCCGTACGCCGAATTGCATGCCCATACCTCGTACAGTTTTCTCGACGGTGCCAGTAGTCCGGAAGAGATGGCGCAGGAGGCCTACCGGCTGGGACTCGAGGCGCTGGCGATCACCGATCACAACGGCTTCTACGGGGTGGTGCGGTTTGCCGAGGCCGCCAGGGAATGGGAACTGCCCACCATCTTCGGATCCGAGTTGTCGTTGGAACACGACTCGTCTCGGACCGGGATCGCCGACCCGAGCGGTTCGCACCTGCTCGTCCTGGCCCGGGGGCAGGAGGGTTACCGCCGTCTGTCGCGTCAACTGGCCGACGGCCACATGGCGGCCGGGGAGAAGGGGTTGCTGCGCTTCGACATCGACACGCTGGCGCAGGCGGCGCAAGGACATTGGCTGATCCTGACCGGTTGCCGCAAGGGTGATGTACGACGCGCACTGGAGACGGGTGGTCCGTCGGCTGCCGAGAAGGCACTGCGTGATCTGGTTGGCAGGTTCGGCCGCGACAACGTGGTGATGGAACTGACCGTCCACGGTGTTCCCGAAGACGACGAGCGCAATGCCGCCCTCGCGCAGATCGCCCATCGGAATCGGGTGCAGACTGTCGCGACCACGGGCGCGCACTTCGCGGCACCGGAGCGTCGGCGTCTGGCGATGGCGATGGCTGCGGTGCGGGCACGGCGCAGCCTCGACGAGATGGACGGGTGGCTCGGTCCACTCGGTGGCGCGCATCTGCGCAGCGGGGATGAGATGGCCCGGTTGCTCGCCGCACATCCGGAGTCCCTCGACAACGCCGTCATGCTGGCCAAAGACCTGGCATTCGGGCTGCATCTGATCGCGCCGCAGCTACCGCCTTTCGATGTGCCGCAAGGGTATACGGAGAGTTCGTGGTTGCGTGAGCTCACCGCACGTGGGGCATTGGAGCGATATGGCACCCCGCAGGAGCATCCCAAGGCGTACCAGCAGATCGAACACGAGCTGAACGTGATCGATTCACTGGGCTTCCCTGGCTACTTCCTGGTGGTACACGACATCGTCTCGTTCTGTCGTGCCAACGACATCCTGTGTCAGGGACGAGGTAGCGCCGCGAACTCGGCGGTCTGTTATGCCCTTGGTGTCACCGCTGTGGATGCGGTCAGCAACGGCTTGCTGTTCGAGCGGTTCTTGTCCCCGGCCAGGGACGGCCCACCGGACATCGATGTCGACATCGAATCGGATCGGCGTGAAGAGGCCATCCAGTACGTCTACCGACGCTACGGCAGGCAGAACGCGGCCCAGGTGGCCAATGTGATCACCTACCGAGGTAAGTCGTCGGTGCGCGACATGGCTCGTGCCCTCGGATACTCGGTGGGTCAGCAGGATGCCTGGAGCAAACAGGTGCACCGGTATGGCGCTGCCCAATCGGTAGAGACCGACATCCCCGACGACGTGCTCGATCTGGCCGAGCAGATCAACGGCATGCCAAGGCATCTGGGCATCCACTCCGGTGGCATGGTCATCTGTGATCGGCCGATCGCCGATGTGTGTCCAACCGAATGGGCGCGGATGCCCGGCCGCAGCGTGTTGCAGTGGGACAAAGATGATTGTGCCGCAATCGGTCTGGTGAAGTTCGACCTGCTGGGCCTGGGCATGCTCTCGGCCATCCACTACGCCGTCGACTTCCTGGCCGAGCATCGCGACATCCACGTCGACCTGGCGAAGATCGATCTCACCGAAAAGGCGGTGTACGACATGCTCTGTCGCGCCGACACCGTCGGTGTGTTCCAGGTGGAGTCGCGGGCACAGATGGCCACCCTGCCGCGGCTCAAACCCCGAAAGTTCTACGACCTGGTGGTCGAGGTGGCACTGATCCGGCCGGGCCCGATCCAGGGTGGGTCTGTGCATCCCTACATTCGTCGTCGCAATGGTCTGGAAGAACCGACCTGTGAGCATCCCTCGATGGAGCAGGCGCTCAAACGGACCCTCGGGGTACCGCTGTTCCAGGAACAACTCATGCAGTTGGCGGTCGATGTTGCCGGCTTCAGCGCCGCCGAGGCCGATCAGTTGCGGCGGGCGATGGGGTCGAAACGATCACCAGAGAAGATGGATCGACTGCGCAGCCGGTTCTACCAGGGCATGGAAGACCTGCACGGGATCACCGGGGAAGTGGCCGATCGCATCTTCGAGAAGATGGCTGCCTTTGCCAATTTCGGTTTCCCCGAGAGTCATTCGCAGAGTTTCGCCTCCCTGGTCTTCTATTCGTCGTGGCTCAAGCTGCATCACCCGGCGGCCTTCTGTGCGGCACTGCTGAAGGCTCAGCCGATGGGTTTCTACTCACCGCAGTCGTTGGTCGCCGATGCCCGCAGGCATGGGGTCAGGGTTCACGGACCGGACATCAACGTCTCGCAGCCCCATGCGGACCTGGAGAACGGTGGCCTCGATGTCCGGCTCGGGCTGGGGTCGGTGCGCAACATCGGCATCGATCTGGCCGAGAAGATCGTGGCGCAGCGGGACGCCGGGGGACCGTTCAACGGTGCTGCGGACCTGTCCCGTCGCTGTGAGGTGAGCACCCGGCAACTGGAGTCGCTGGCCACGGCGGGGGCACTGGAGTGTTTCGGGACCAGCCGCCGCCAGGCGTTGTGGGATGCCGGGGCAGCCGCTGCGGAGAAGTCGGATCGGCTGGCGTTGCACGAGGTCAACGGATCACCCGCGCTGCCGGGTATGAGTGATGTGGAGATGGCCGCCTCGGATGTGTGGGCCACCGGCGTCAGCCCGGGAAGCTATCCCACCGAATTCATCCGGCCCCAGCTCAAAGAGCTCGGTGTGGTCGCGGCGGCCGATCTGTTGTCGGTGCCCGATGGTTCCCGGGTGCTGGTCGGGGGAGCGGTGACACATCGGCAGCGGCCGGCCACCGCCTCGGGGGTGACCTTTGTGAATCTCGAGGACGAAACCGGCATGGTCAACGTGGTCTGCTCGGTGGGTTTGTGGGCCAAATACCGCAAGTTGGCCCAGTCGTCGCCTGCTCTACTGATCCGGGGCCGGGTTCAGAACGCCGAGGGTGCGGTGACCGTGGTGGCAGAACGTATGCAGCGCATGGATCTTCGGGTCGCCAGCCGATCCCGGGATTGGGCCTGATCCGTCGAGTGTGCTGAAAACCGTCGTTGATCATGGCGTAATAACCTGAAGGCGTGGAAAAACTGGTGGTGGTCACGGTGAAGCCGAACAGTCGTAAGGGCCCGCTGATCGAAACCGACGACGCGGGTGCGCTCACGGTGTTCGTCCGGGAACCGGCCACCGAAGGCAAAGCCAATGCGGCTGTCGCGGCATTGCTGGCCAAGCACTTCGGTGTTGCAAAAAGCTGCGTGACGTTGACAGGTGGTGCCACTTCACGCGTTAAAAGATTCAAAATCGTTGGTTGAGTCGCCGCGCTGAGTTTCTTCGCATTGCTATCGAAAGATGTTGCAGCAAAACATAATTGGTGAGAATCTACCCTTGCGAACACGTGTTCGAACCGCTAGGCTGGGGTCAGTTGATCGCAGAGACCACTGACGAACAAATCCTCTTCCCAAGAGAATTGATCAGCTTTCCTGTTGCTTCATGCCCGGAGGTGTTCTGTGGTGCGGCTTCTCGATATGGTTGATTCCCTGGTCGACTTGGTGCTACCCGACGATCCCCACGCGGCGCTCGGGATGACAAAAGATCTGATCACCCTACGCAACGCGACCGAGCATCAACTCATGGTGTGCGCCGCGGTGATCGACGAGTCCGGCATCGCTCGCACAGCCGGATCGACAACGGCAAAGTTGTTGCAGGCCAACGGTGCAGCCCCGGTCTCCGCATACCGCTGGTTACGCATCGGTGTCGGCATCGATGGCTTGGATCGGACTGCGGGTTATTCGAGGGACGGGTTTCTTGCATCCGAGCACGTCGATGCTGTGGTCAAAGGTGTGGCGCATGTGGTCGGCCGGTCCGCGGTTGCGGTCGCGGCCGAGGAGAAGGTTGAGTTCGAGCGGAAGTTGTTGAGTCAGGCAATTTCCGGGGCGACGCCGGCTGAGATCGGTGCGGCCGCCCGGTTGCTGGGGAACGAGATGGCGAAGGACACCGGGGGGCCACCACCGGCCGAAGACCGGTCCTTGAACAGTCTGGACTACGCGGTCCGTGAAGGTCGTTGTGTCGGGACGTTCGATGTGGATGCGGTGATCGGTGAAAAGTTGTTCTCCGCGTTGGACTTCTGGAGCAAGAAACGGCCGCAGCCCGACGGCTCGGACGATCCGCGCACACTCTCGCAACGACGCGCCGACGCCCTGCATCAACTGCTTGACTGCGGTGGTGGTGGGCAGACGCTGGTGTCGGCGCCGCGGACCGAGGTGATGGTCACCGTTCCCGCCGATCATCCCGAGGCTGCATCACTGCCGTGGATGGGTCCGATCACCGAGGCGACCGCGGCGATGTTGGCGTGTGATTCGTCGATCACCTCGATCACCCTGGACGGGCAGCAGGTGCCTGTTGATTTGAGTCCGCCGCAACGGCTGTTCAAGGGGTTGGTGCGTAAAGCGATCATCATCCGCGACACCTGCTGTGTGAAATGCGGCGGATATGCCAGTTGGTCGGACTGCCATCACATCGTGCACTTCGTCGACGGCGGCCCGACCACGTTGGAGAACGGGTGCCTGTTGTGCCGCACCTGCCACATGGCGGTTCACAACACCGACTGGGACGTGATCATGGGCTCCGACGGTCACCCGTGGCTGATCCCGCCCGCTGACATCGACCCACAGCGAAGACCGCTGCCTGCTTACAACAGGCGAACACTCACTCTCGCTGCCTGACTCTGACGCAACTGACTTCCCCTGTCGCACCCGGCTCCGGCCGGGACCGCGCGCGAACATCGACAACTTCATAGTGTGAAAGCGGTGGTGCTGCCGCCCGGACCTGGTCGATCCAGTCAGATCAACCGGGCCATGGCGGCAGCAGCCACCGCGGCGGGGTCACGAGCCCCCGCCGGCGTGCGCTGCTGCTTGCGACGCGGAACAGGTGGATTGGGCCCGGTGACTTCGGCCGCCGCGGGCACGGGTACCACCCGGCGGCCGGAAAGAGCCTAACCTCGGTATATGACCACGAGAAGCACGTATTCGAGCAATCTCGACAAACAAGCGTCGGGAGACGACCAGGCGAACGCCAAGCAGGTCATCGACTCCCACATCAAGGATCTGTGGGAACTGGAGGACGGTTGGAAGGGTGCCGGTTCGCTGGCACCGACGGCCGAGGCCAAGGCGTTCTTCGAGTCGTACTGGGACGGTCTGAGCAGTTCCTACTGGACCGAGTCCACACCGTCCGCCACCGTGGACGGCGGGTTGAGCATGCAATGGGCCCGCGACAAACGTGGTTACACCGCGGACATCCTGCCCGGTGGTGAACTACAGCTGACGGTCACAGAGGTCTCCCCGGCCGACAACGCCGAGCTCATGATCGCCGAGCCGACGACCGCCATGCTGCGCAGATTTGTCATGCGCGGCCTGCCCCTCGACTGACCGGGTGCTCAGACGGCGCCGGGGAATCCGTGTTGACGCCAGGCTTCGTAGATCACGATGCTCGCGGCGTTGGCCAGGTTGAGGGAGCGTCGTCCGGGCAGCATCGGGATGCGGACGGTCTCGGTGATGTGGGGGTCTGCCAAAACCTCGGCGGATAGTCCGGTGGGTTCCGGGCCGAACAGCAGGACGTCGCCGGGCTGATATTTGATGTCGGTGTAAAAAGTGTCCGCATGGGCGGTGAAGGCGTACACCCGCTTGGGTGCCAGTGCGCCCCACGCCGCCAGCAGATCGGAATGGACACTCACCGTCGCCATGTCGTGGTAGTCGAGTCCGGCTCGTTTGACTTTGGGCTCGGACAGGTCGAAACCGAGTGGTTCGACCAGGTGGAGTTCACAACCGGTGTTGGCGGCCAGTCTGATCGCATTTCCGGTATTGGGTGGGATACATGGTTCGTGAAATAGCATTCTGAACACTCGCCAAGCTTGCCGTACCGGCGCATCGACCCCACCGATGGGTGTCGCAAAACGACCCGCCTTTGCAAAGACGAGCCACAAATAGTGGCTCGTCTTCGTATTTTCTGGCTCGTTTGGGTGGACGGGTGTGCCCGTGTAGACATGGGGCATGACTGATGTGGCGCAGGGTGAACAGTTCGACTATGCCGACTTCTCAGGGGAGACCTGGGAAGACCGGGAGTTTGTCAGCTGTAGCTTCGTCGAAGCTGACCTGAGTGAATTGTCCACTCGTGCAGTGACCTTCACTGATTGTGACTTCACCGGCGCCAACCTCGGATTCTCGAAACACTCTTCGAGCGCGTTCCGCAACTGCCACTTCGAACGCACACACCTGAACAAGGTCGAGATGAGGGACTGCAGTCTGCTGGGGTCGGTCATCACCAACTCGCGGGTCCGGCCGATGAAGATCATCGACAGCGATCTCTCACTCACGTCCATCGGTGGCCTGGACCTCTCGGGTGTTGTCCTGCGGGGTTGCCGGATGCGGGAGGCGAACCTGTCGGATTCGAATCTCACCGGCGCCGACCTGGCCGGGTCGGACCTGTCGGGTGTCCGTGCGATCGGCACAAAACTCGGTGAGGCGAATCTGCGTGGTGCGAGAATAGATCCGATGCTCTGGCTGCAGGCCAAAGTCACCGGTTCACTCGTCGACCACGGTCAGGCGATGGAATTCGCGGCAGCACACGGACTCGACATCGGAGGCTGACCTGAGCAAGCCATCGATCTCCCCGGTGCGCTGGACGTCGACCCCTGCGACGACCGATGGCTGGCCGGAGCCGCAGGAACCCGAGATCACCGTCATCGATATCGAATCCGACTCACCCGAAGATGTGGTCGTCGACGGCCGCGGGCGGATCTGGACCGGGGCGATCGGTGGCGACATCATCTGCATCGATCCCGACACCGGGCGCTGGCAGGTGGTTGCCACCACGGGCGGGCGACCACTCGGTATGGAAGTGCTTGGCAGGCGACTGCTCATCTGTGACAGCGAACGTGGACTACTGCAGATGGACCTCGACACCCACGTGATCGAGACCATCCTCGACGAGGTGGACGGTCATCGGCTGACGTTCTGTTCCAACGTGATCGTGACCGAGCACACCGGTGGCACCGATCCGCGGCCGCGTGTGCTGTACGTGAGTCAGTCCACCACGCGGTTCGGTTACGACCACTACAAAGCCGACATCATCGAGCACTCGGCGACCGGGCGGCTGCTCCGGGTGGACCTCGACGACGATCTGCGTCCGAGCGCCACCGTTGTCCTGGACGACCTGCAGTTCGCCAACGGAATAGTGGCCAGTGGCGGACGTCTGTTCATCGCCGAGACCGGTGGACACCGGGTGCGGTCCTACGATCCGGCGACGGGCGAGCAATCGATGCTTCTCGACCGGCTGCCCGGATACCCGGACAACGCGTCGTTGAGTCACGACGGACAGCGCATGTGGCTGGCGATGGCGGGTATGCGGAGCCGTCCGCTGGAACTGCTCGCCGGATATCCGCGGCTGCGGAAGTTGCTCTGGCAGGTGCCGGATCGTTTTCTGCCGGAGCCGGTGTCCCCGCTGTGGCTGCTCGAGATCGAGTTGCCCAGCGGACGTGTTATCGCAGATCATCGGGCACATGTCCCGGGTTTCGGCCAGAGCACCGGAGTGGTCGAGACCGGCGGCAAAGTGTGGATCTCGGGTATCGGATCGTCGAAGATCGCGTGCTTCGACACCCGCTAGATCCATGGCCTGCACAACCTGCGGCCGCGACCTGAAATGATGGGTGTCGTGAGTGCAGCTGTGTTGGACGGAAAAGCCACCCGTGACGAAATTTTTGTCGACCTGAAAGAGAGGGTGGACAAGCTCCGCGCCGCCGGGATCGTTCCCGGTCTCGGTACCGTGCTGGTCGGTGAAGACCCCGGCTCCCACGCCTACGTGCGTGGCAAGCACAACGATTGCGCCAAACTCGGCATCGCATCGATCCGCAAGGATCTGCCCGCCGACATCACCACCGAGCAACTCAACGCGGTCATCGACGACCTGAACGCCGATCCGGCCTGCACCGGATACATCGTCCAGCTGCCGCTGCCCAAGCATCTCGACGAGAACGCCGCGCTGGAGCGGATCGACCCCGCCAAGGATGCCGACGGCCTGCATCCGATCAATCTGGGCCGGCTTGTGCTGGACGGCTCGGGGACGTCGTCCGATGCTCCGCTGCCGTGCACCCCGCGTGGCATCCTGCATCTGCTGCGGCGGTACGACGTGCCGATTGCCGGATCCCATGTTGTTGTCGTCGGCCGCGGCGTGACGGTGGGACGTCCGATCGGGCTCTTGTTCACCCGCCGGACCGAGAACGCCACTGTCACGCTGTGTCACACCGGCACCGCGGACCTCGCCGCCGAGGTCTCGCGCGCCGACATCGTGATCGCGGCAGCCGGCGTGGCCGGCCTCATCACCGCCGACATGGTCAAGCCCGGAGCCGCGGTTGTCGATGTCGGTGTCAGTCGAACGGATGCAGGTTTGGTCGGCGACGTGGACCCCGCGGTGTGGGATGTCGCCGGATGTGTCTCACCAAACCCCGGTGGTGTCGGACCGCTCACCCGAGCGTTCCTGATGGCCAATGTCGTCGAGCGCGCCGAATCCGCGTTGTCGCGAAGCTGACCCGGATATGAGCAGCAGGTCGGCCGCGGGCGAGGGGGCAGCAACAAGCGCACGGCGTGCGCGCGCCCGTCGCTTTCATCGCGTCCGGCAGTTGCGGACGGTGCTGGTCCAGATACCTTTCATCGCCGTCATGGCGCTGATCGTGGTGGCCGCGATCTTCTTGATCTTCGACCGCTGGCGTCGAGGGACCTTCGTTCTCGGTTCGGCCGCCTTGCTTGCGGCGCTTCTCCGGGCGATATTGCCGACATCACGCGCCGGTCTCCTCGAGGTTCGTGGACGTGTAGCGGACGTGTCGTCGATGGTGGTAGTCGGTGTCGCCATCCTCTGGTTGGCGACCTCGATCGACCCTTTGGGCACAGATTGATTACAATGGTTCCCGTTGCTGTAATTGTCTGTTGACTTTGGTCGTGCCGAAAAGTACTGGCGCGGCCGTAGACAATGGCAGTAGGGGAACTGTCCAACAGCGGCAGTGAATGGATCAGGGGTGTGAAATCGGCATCATCTGGGCCCCAACCGAGCGATAGCGATCGGAATGAGGACCATGAGTACGTCACTGGGTTTGTCCGCAGGCAGTGGAATGATCCACTGTGTCCTGCTGTCGACCGATGACAATGGTCGCCAGAGTTCGATCAACCGCGTCATCGACGTCGACCTCACCGATGGTCTGACCCGCGCGGGCCGCGTGAACTCCGGCATCGATCTGATGTTGGGTACCGCGCAGGACCGCGGGAGCAAGGTCGGGCCGATCGGCGTCGCGTACCGCACCGACGAGCACGCTCGCGAAATCGCTTCTCGTGGCACCGGTGCCAAGCGGCAGATCCAGTTGATCGCCGAAACAGAGGCTGTGGCCCATCAATTGCGTTCCACCGGCGAGATCGGCCGGTTTGCCTCAGTGGTCGTCGTGGACCTCGGCGACACCGGAATGAGCACGTACACACTTGATCCGGCGACTGGACGGGTCAGTGACCTGAGGCGGAGCGAGGCGATTTCGGGCGCCGAGCTCGATGCTCTGCTGATGCAGGAACACACCACCAATGGTCGCTTGCGCGGACGTCGCAGGTCTACGGTGCTGAGCGCCTGCCGGACCGCAAAAGAAGAACTGTCGGTCAGTGAGTCGACCTCCCTGACCGTCGGTGGCTCGTCGGATGCCGGCACCGTGACCCGATCGGCGTTCGAAGCTCTCATCCGGCCGATGGCGCAGGCGGCGGCGGCAGAGGTCGCCGACTACACGGCGGTCTCCCGTCCGGACGCCGTCGTGCTCATCGGTGGTGTCGCCAACATTCCGCTGGTCCGCGACCTCATCACCGATGAGGTCGGCGTCGAAGCGGTGCTTCCGCACGGCCCGGAATCGGTTGCGGCCACCGGCGCGGCCCGGCTGGCCGCCGCGAGCATCCGGCCTGCCGGACTCGCTTTCATCGGTGGCCGGCGCAGCCGCGACTGGTTGTCGGCGGCGCCGCTGGCCATGTTCGGTGCATTGCTCGCGGGAGCGTTGATGACCGTGTACGCGGTCGGATCGTCGCTCGCAGGCAACCCGTCGACACCGAACAAGGTCCCGGAGCCCCCGGCGTCGCCGTCCGTGATCGCTGAAGCGCCGCCGCAGACAACGACCACGACCACGACCACAACCACGACGACCAACGCGCAGGTGACCTCCACGCCGACGCAGATTCCAACGCGGACCACGTGGGATATGGCACCGCCGGTTGCCGGCGGAAACCCCGAACTCGGCTGGGCGACAACCGAATTGCCGCCACCAACGTCGTCGTCGGATCCGCCGACGAGGACCCTGAGCCCGTCGTTGATCCCGTTCCCGCTGCCGAGCCTCACCTGGCCACCCAAGGTGGGCCCGTCGTCTCCGTCGACTCCACCGCCACCGCCACCGGAATCAACCACGCCTGAACCGACTCCGGAGATCGAACCCGGTCAGCCGCAGGAGGGGGAGGGCCCGGCGCCGTCACAGCCGGCGCTCGTGGCCCCCTCGGGTTCATCGCCGTCTGATGCACCGCAGTCCGGAGATCCGGCGTCGGGTACGGTGCCTACTTCGCAGCCCGCAACCTGACGATGCTCCGGTGCCGCCGCACCTGACCGACTGCCACGTGGGCCGAGCCGGTCAGGTGGAGGTATCAGCCACGCGCGAGGACGAGAGTCTTCTTGAGAAGGTCTGAGATCGCATCGAATTCGGTCAGGAATCCGTCGTGACCGTTGGCGGAATGCACCACGTGCAGTCCATCGACGCAGCCGGGCATGAGTTCGGCCAACTCGATCTGCTGACGCAGGGGATAGAGCCTGTCGGAATCGATGCCACCGACCACCACTGGTACATGGCAGCTCCGCAGGGCGGCTTCGACGCCACCGCGTCCGCGTCCGACGTCGTGGTTGTTGAGCACCTCGGACAGCACCACGTAGCTACCCGGATCGAACCGGCGGACAAGCTTGTCGGCCTGGTGTTCGAGGTAGCTCTGCACCGCGTAACGGCCGCCGTGTAACGGATCTTCTTGTCCCTGAGGGAGATTGGCGAACCTCTGGTCGAGTTCGGGTTCGCTGCGGTAGTACATGTGCGCGATGCGGCGGGCAATGCCAAGACCTGACGTGGGTGTCCGACCACTACCGTGATAGTCGCCGTTCTGCCAGTTGGCATCGGCCTTGATTGCCGCGATCTGTGTTGTCTGCGTACCGATTTGGTCAGCTGATGCGCGAGCGCCGACGGCCAGGATCAAGCCGCTCCGCACTCGCTGCGGGTAGCCGATGACCCATTCCAGAGCGCGGGCGCCACCCATCGAGCCGCCGATGACGGCTGCGACGGAATCGATCTGCAGTGCGTCGAGCAGTGCGACCTCGGCGCGGACCTGATCGAGAACGGTGATGGTGGGGAAACGTGAACCCCACACCTGACCTTCGGAATCCAGTGATGCCGGGCCGGTGGAACCGCCGCATCCGCCGAGGACATTTGCCGAGATGACACACCACTCGTCGGTGTCGACCGCGGCGCCCGGACCGATCAGCCCATCCCACCAACCGGGGGTGGGCTGATCAGGACCGACGGGTCCGGTTGCGTGGGAGTCGCCGGTCAGGGCATGCAGTGCCAGAACAACGTTGTCGCGGGTGGGCGAGAGTGTGCCCCAGCGCTGAAACGCCAGGGTCACATTCTCGATCTGTCCGCCGTTGTCCAGCGAAATCGGGCCGACCGACACACTGGTCAGCTGCCCATCAGGCAGGAATTCCCAGTCCGGATGAGTTCGTGGTGGCGTGTGCGGGTCGATACTCACCTCACTTGGCCGCAGCGAAGCCTGCATCGAGGTCGGCGATGATGTCGACGATGTTCTCGATGCCGACAGCCAACCGGACCAGTCCGGGGGTCACGCCTGCGGCCAGCTGCTCTTCGGCGATCAGCTGGGAGTGGGTGGTCGAGGCGGGATGGATGACCAGCGAGCGCACATCACCGATGTTGGCGACATGGCTGTGCAGGACCAGTGCGTCGACGAACCTCTTGCCTGCGTCCACGCCGCCGGCGATCTCGAAGCCGATGATCGCGCCCTGGCCACGCGGGGCCAATTCCTGGCCTCGCTTGTACCAGCGCGAGGATTCGAGTCCGGCGTATGCCACCGACTCCACCTGCGGGTGCTCCTCCAGGTACTTGGCCACTTTCTGGGCGTTCGACACGTGGCGCTCGATCCGCAGGCTGAGGGTTTCCAGGCCCTGGGCGATGAGGAAGGCGTTGAACGGCGAGATGGCGGCACCGGTATCGCGCAACCACTGCACGCGGGCCTTGAGGGCGTAGGCCGGAGCACCGAGGTCGGCGAAGATCGCACCGTGGTAGCTCGGGTCCGGGGTGGTGAATCCGGGGAACAGGTCCACACCGTCACGCTGGCCGCGCCAGTCGAAGGTGCCACCGTCGACGATCACGCCTCCGATCGCGGTGCCATGTCCACCAAGGTATTTCGTGGCCGAATGCACCACGATGTCGGCGCCGTGCTCCAGCGGGTTGATCAGGTACGGGGTGGCGACGGTGTTGTCGACGATCAGTGGCAGGCCGGCCTCGTGGGCAACGGCGGAGATGCCGGGGAGGTCGAGGATCTCGTTGTTCGGGTTCGAGATGGTCTCACCGAACAGGGCGCGGGTGTTGGGCTGGATGGCCGCGCGCCAGCTGTCGAGGTCTTCCGGGTCATCAACGAAACTGACCTGGATGCCGAGCTTGGGAAGCGTGTAGTGGAAGAGGTTGTACGTGCCGCCGTAGAGGCGGGGGCTCGACACCACATGACCGCCGTTTTCGACGATGTTCAGGATCGAATAGGTCTCGGCGGCCTGACCCGACGCGACGAGCAGAGCCGCCACGCCACCTTCGAGGGCTGCGATGCGCTGCTCGACGGCGTCCTGGGTGGGGTTCATGATGCGGGTGTAGATGTTGCCGGGCTCGGCCAGACCGAAGAGGTTGGCGGCGTGCTCGGTGTCGCGGAACGTGTACGACGTTGTCTGGTAGATCGGCAGGGCACGGGCGGAGGTTGCCGAATCCGGGCTCTGGCCAACATGGACCTGCTTGGTTTCAAAGCTCCAGTTGTCGGCCGGATTGACGTCGGTGTCAGACATGTAGGACTTCTCTTTCTTGGTCGTTAGACATCCAATTAGAGGGTCCGACCTTTCGGACCCCGCGCTTGCCGCGGCGAACCGCAACCTGGTCGTCACCCGGAGCACCCCACCGCGGTTGGAGGGTTGCCGGTCAGCTAGCCGGGGCTTGTCGCTGACACTCAGGACCTGGCCAAAAGGATATAACACGCGCTTCCTGTGCAAAAAAGCGTTCAGCGCAGGGAGATTCTGTGATTCGCCATCGTGTAGTCCGCTCTGTACTACGTTCACGCGATTGGTCATTGTCAATACCTGTCGTAACTTCAGTGCATCGCCTTGAATTGCCTGAGGCAGTTAGCAATTCGAAACAACTGGGGCTGCTGTGGGTGTTCAGACAAGGCGTGGTCGTGTTGTTTCGAAACGGACCAATCGGCGCGCGGTGGCGCTTGCCTCCGGTGCTGCGGCGGCGGCGCTGCCGGTGCTCGGTTTCCTCGGGAGCGCTCCGGGGCTCGCCGCCGAGTCAGCGCCGTATGACTGTGGTGACGGCGGAGTGTTCGTGGTGGCCGGCACCGATGATCCGAACCACCTGCACACCCGGGGCCTGGAGGCCAGGTACACCGACCAGGACTACGTGATCAACCGGGTCGACTACCCGGCGACCTTCTGGCCACTCGGTGCGCAGAGTTACGACGCGAACATCGAGACCGGAAAAGCCGCGCTCGCCCGGGACGTGGCGACCTATCAGGCCAACTGCCAGGACAAACCGGTTGTCATCGTCGGTTATTCACAGGGGGCCCGCATCGCCGGGGATGTACTGACCGACATCGCGGCGGGCAAGGCCGGCGGCGTGACCTCGGTCGGAGTGTCGGGTGAGCTCTATTCCGACCCACGGCGACGGGGCACGAACGCCGGTGCCGGAGCCGAGGTCAACCTCATCAACGCGTATCCGGGGGCGATACTCGACGGTTCGCGCGACGGCGACTTCGGCGACATTGCGGTGTACTCGGTCTGCATCGACGGCGACGCGATCTGTGACCTACCCGATCTGCGGCGAGATCCCATCGGGGCACTGGATGCGCTGGTGGGCTTCTTCGTCAAACACCAGAATTACGGCCCGATCATGGCGGCCGGGCCAGGTGCATCCGCCGGTACCGACGGCGTCACTGTCATCAAGGAGTCCGACGGTGCCGATGTGGTCTTCATCGCCGCCGATCCATCACTGACCATCGTGCTGGCACAGGTCGGGTTACCCAACCTGCTGCGCCCGGTGATCCTCGATTTTCCCTATGCCGAACTGGCGGTCATCCAGCCGATATCACGCGCGATCATGGGATTGCTGCCTGCGCTGCCGCAGCTCGGGCACGGCGCATATCTGACCGATCTATACGCGATCCGGGACGCGCTGTCCGGTGATCCGACTGCATGGGCCGCGATCTTCGGGAGCGCGGTCAGCGTCATCCGGTATCCGGAGAACTTCGTTCGGGACTGGATCGCGGTGATCGACGCCGTCCTCGACCACCGCGACCCGGACCTCGGGTTCATCGCGGCACCGACGGTGCGAGCCATGGCGGTTGCGGCATTCGGTGCGACCACCGAGGGAGGGGCGGGCCTGGACGATCGCACCACGGATATCGCCGATTCCGGCGATTCCGGCGAGGTGCTCGCCGCGCCGACCGTCGATCACGTGCAGACGCCTGTCGCCGCCGTTTCGGTGCCGGGCAGGCACCGGGCGCCGGAAGGCACCCCGTCGGCCGTGCGACCTGCTGATGTGTTCGCCGACGCCCCGGTGTGGAGCGGTCCGGCAACCTCGCAGCCGGACCTGGGTGTCGATGACGGCGGCCACGACGCCGCCGATTCCGCGGCAGATCAGGAGCCGGCTGTTTCGGCGCAACCGGTGTCCCAAGAGCCTGCCGCGTCCGATACAACGCTCGTTGACCTGTCCGCGGATCTCGCTTCCGCCCCGTGAGCCGGTCTCTGCGCCGACCCCCATGACCCGCCGGTGATGGGTATGCTGGCAAGCAGTACGCCCGTTATATTTGCATGTGCTCGGTGAGCGAGATACCTGCCCGCCGGACTAGGTTGAACATGTTTGGGTGCAGGCGCGCGCCGGCGCACGAGGCGGCGCCCGAAGCAGGGCCCACATCGTCGAGGAGGACGCGTAGCCATATGGGCAAGATCAAGGTCGAAGGAACGGTCGTAGAACTGGACGGGGACGAGATGACCCGCATCATCTGGCAGTTCATCAAAGAGAAGCTGATCCACCCCTACCTCGATCTGAACCTGGAGTATTACGACCTCGGCATCGAGGAACGTGACCGTACCGACGACCAGGTCACCATCGATTCGGCGTACGCCATCCTCGAACACGGTGTCGGCGTCAAGTGCGCCACCATCACCCCCGACGAAGCCCGGGTCGAAGAGTTCGGCCTGAAGAAGATGTGGCGCTCACCCAACGGCACCATTCGAAACATACTGGGCGGCACGATCTTCCGTGCTCCGATCATCATCTCCAACGTCCCGCGACTGGTCCCGGGGTGGACCAAGCCGGTCATCGTCGGTCGCCACGCGTTCGGTGACCAGTACCGTGCGACCGATTTCAAGGTTGCCACCGCGGGCAAGGTCACCATCACGTTCACCCCGGACGACGGCTCCGCGCCGATCGAGCACGAGATCGTTCAGATGCCCGAAGAGGGTGGCGTCGTGATGGGTATGTACAACTTCAACAAGTCCATCGAAGACTTCGCGCGGGCATCGCTGAACTACGGTCTGCAGCGCAACTACCCGGTGTACCTGTCGACCAAGAACACCATCCTCAAGGCCTATGACGGAGCGTTCAAAGACATCTTCCAGCATGTCTTCGACACCGAGTTCAAGGCTGAATTCGACGCTGCCGGAATCCATTACGAGCACCGGCTCATCGACGACATGGTGGCCTCCAGCCTCAAGTGGGAGGGTGGATATGTCTGGGCCTGCAAGAACTACGACGGCGATGTGCAGTCGGACACCGTGGCCCAGGGATACGGTTCGCTGGGCCTGATGACCTCTGTCCTGATGACACCGGATGGCAGCGTCTGCGAGGCGGAGGCCGCGCACGGCACCGTCACCCGGCACTTCCGTCAGCACCAGCAGGGCAAGCCGACCTCGACCAACCCGATCGCGTCGATCTTTGCGTGGACGCGCGGTCTCGATCATCGTGGCAAGCTCGACAACACCCCTGAGGTGCGTGAGTTCGCCCAGAAACTCGAGGACGTTGTCATCGAGACGGTCGAGAGCGGCAAGATGACCAAGGATCTCGCGCTCTTGGTCGGCGGCGACCAGGCGTACCAGACCACCGAGGAATTCCTTGGGGCACTTGATGAGAACCTCGAGGCGGCCATCAAGGCCGGCTGACCGGCCGAAAATCGCATCGGAATCCGCGGCGGACGTCGTTGGCGGATTGTCGTCCTGTGGGTCAATTCACGTCCGATCCCGGAATGACTCGTGACCTCTGCCGGTTGACACCGTAGCTACGCCGGTTGAAGAACCCCCAGCAGTATCGCCGTTGCCCCCGATCACCCCGATCACCCCCGATCGTCTTCGAGAGGTTCGAACATGTCCGCAGTCAGCACCGTCGCCCCCGAATCCTCGGGGGTGGTGCGGAACAGTAGACGGACCGCCATTCTGGCGTTGTCGCTCGGCGCGTTCGGCATCGGTACCACCGAGTTCGTCGCGATGGGGCTGCTGCCGGACATCGCCGATTCACTGGGAACCAGTGAACCGACGGCCGCGCACGTGATCTCCGCCTACGCGCTCGGTGTTGTGGTGGGCGCTCCTACAATTGCGGCACTGACCGCGCGAATGTCACGACGCACCTTGCTGATTGCGCTGATGGTCGCCTTCACCGTCGGCAATGTCGCCACCGTGTTCGCCCAGAACTACGGCATGTTGATGCTCGCCCGCTTCGTCGCCGGACTGCCCCACGGCGCCTACTTCGGTGTTGCAGCCCTCGTGGCCGCCCATTTGGCTGGTCGTGAGTCCCGGGCAAAGGCAGTGGGCCAGGTGATGATCGGACTGAGCGTTGCCAACGTTGTCGGAGTGCCTGCGGCGACATGGCTCGGTGGCGCGCTCGGCTGGCGGGCCGCGTTTGTGGTGGTGGCCGTGATCGGCTTGTTGACGATCGGGGCTCTGTTCAGATTCCTGCCGGCACTGTCGGACATGAAGATCACCAATCCGATGACCGAACTCGGCGCTCTGAAACGGCCGCAGGTGTGGTTCGCGCTCCTCATCGGCATCGTCGGATTCGGCGGGATGTTCGCGTTCTACACCTACATCAGCACCACGCTGACCAGTGTGTCGGGCGTCTCCGAATCCCTCGTCCCGTTTGCCCTGATGCTCTTCGGTCTGGGCATGGTGGCAGGCAACATCCTCGGTGGTGTGCTTGCCGATCGTGGTGTGGTCAAGGCGATACTCATCAGTCTGGTCTCCATCGTGATCGCACTGACCGGGTTTGCCCTGCTGGCGAGTAATCCGTGGGCCGCGCTGATCCTGACCTTCTTCATCGGATTGACCGGCGTTGCGCTGACCCCGGCGCTGCAGATCCGGCTGATGGATGTCGCCGAGGACGCGCAGACCCTGGCCGCGGCGTTGAACCACTCGGCACTGAACATCGCCAATGCTGGTGGTGCGTGGATGGGCGGGCTGGTGATCGCGGCCGGATACGGATACCGGGCACCGTCGGTGCTCGGTGCCGGGCTGGCCATCGCCGGCCTCGCGGTCCTCGGGCTGGCGGTGCTGTACGCCCGCAAATTCGCTGTCACAGGACGCACGTAGGCTCGCCCGACGTGACCACAATCGTGACGACGATCAACGTAAACGGCATTCGCGCCGCTGTGAAGCACCGCTCGGAGCGCAATCTGGGGCTGATCCCGTGGCTGCGTGAAACCACCACCGACCATGTCCTGCTCCAGGAGACCAGGGCCACCGAGGAGCAGGTCGTCGAGGCGCTGGCCCCGGCGCTGGACGACGGTTGGTTCCTGAGCCTGCACGAGTCGTCGGTGAAGGGCCATTCAGGGGTGGCGATCCTCTCCCGCACCAAGCCGGACAAGGTTCGCAAAGGTTTCGGCAGCGATGAGTTCGACGACACCGGGCGCTATATCGAAGCAGATTTCGGAACGCTGACCGTGGCCAGTCTGTATCTACCCAAGGGCGCCGGTGACGGTCCCAAGCGCGAGGCGAAGTTCCGTTTTCTCGACGAGTTCGGAGCGCACCTGGGCGCACTCGGCCGGAAGCGCCGGGGTGTGGTGGTCGGCGGCGACTGGAACATCGCACCCACCGCCCTGGATCTGAAGAACGCCAAGGGCAACGTGAAGAACCCCGGCTTCCTGCCGGAAGAACGCGCGTGGGTGGCCGGGGTACTGGAGACCGGATGGCGTGACGTCGCCCGTGATCTCGCCGGTGAGGTCGCCGGGCCGTACTCGTGGTGGAGCTGGCGCGGCAAGGCATTCGACAACGACTCGGGCTGGCGGATCGACTATCAGCTGGCCAACAAGACGATGGCCGCCACGGCGACGAAGTCCTGGGTCGATCGTGCCGGTGCCTACGATCTGCGGTGGTCAGACCATGCGCCGGTCACCGTGGAGTACGCCTGAGAGGCGTGCCGCCCGGAGCGTGCGGGTGCGGTGTGTGAAATGCGGTGGCGCCCGGATGAGAGAATTCGTCCGTGAGTGAATCGGTAACCGAAACCAAGCCCGCCCGGCGCAAGAGAGTCCTGTCGGGTATCCAGCCCACCAGTGACTCCTTCCATCTCGGGAACTACCTGGGTGCGGTGCAGCAGTGGGTGAGGTTGCAGGACGAGTTCGAGCAGGCGTTCTACTTCATCCCGGACATGCATGCCATCACCACCGCGCACGACCCCAAGGCGTTGCGCGATCGCTCGCGGCGCAGCGTTGCCCAGCTGCTGGCTCTCGGTGTCGATCCGGCACGCTCGACCATCTACCTGCAGTCGCATGTGCCCCAGATCGCTCAATTGACGTGGGTGCTCTCGTGCCTCACCGGTTTCGGCGAAGCCGGCCGGATGACCCAGTTCAAGGACAAGTCGGCCAAACAGGGCACCGATCACGCGAGCGTCGGATTGTTCACCTACCCGATCCTGATGGCCGCCGACATCCTCACGTTCCAGGTCGATCAGGTGCCGGTGGGCGAGGACCAGCGTCAGCACCTGGAACTGACCCGAAATCTGGCCCAGCGCTTCAACTCTCGGTTCGGCAAGACGTTCATTGTTCCGGAGGCGTACATCGTCACCGAGACCGCGAAGATCTATGACCTGCAGAACCCGTCGGCGAAGATGAGCAAGTCGGCCGAGTCCGATTCCGGTCTGATCAATCTGCTCGATGACCCGAAACGGTCGGCGAAGAAACTTCGTTCGGCGGTCACCGACAACGGCCGGGAGATCATCTTCGACCGTGAGGAGAAGCCGGGTGTGAGCAACTTGCTGACGATCCTGTCGGCGCTGAGCGGTAAGTCGGTGGACGACCTCGTCGCCGGATACGACGGCCAGGGTTACGGCCAGCTCAAGGTCGACACGGCCGAGGCGTTGACCGAGTTCGTGATTCCGTTGCGGGCCCGTTTCGATGAACTGCTGGCAGATCCGGCTCAGCTCGATCAGATTCTGGCCGCGGGTGCGCAGACGGCTCGTGAAGTGGCTTCGCGAACGTTGGCAACCGTCTATGACAAGGTGGGATTTGTAGCGCCAGTGCCGCTCGACTGACACACCGAACGGGGAACGACATGCCACAGGCTCGCGCCGGTACAAAGCTCAAGCCACGGGCATCCGATCACGGCCAGGACGCACACAAACCGGGTGTGATCACCACGCCCGGTGCGGCCGACAAGCCGTCGTTTCTCGATAAACAGCGCGCACGATATCCATGGTTCAACCACCTCATGGAGGCGGCGACGCGGTATCAGGGTTCCAAGGGTGACTACTTCGCCGCCGGGGCCACGTACTTCAGTGTCTTCGCGCTTTTCCCACTGTTGATGATCGGGTTTGCCGTCGCCGGTTTCGTGTTCGCCAACAACGAGGAGTTACTCGACAAGGCAAAGGACAAGATCGCCGATTCCGCGGACGGCAGCATGGGTGAGCAGCTCACCGATCTGATGGACCAGGCCATCGAGTCGCGCGCCACGATCGGTGTCCTGGGTCTGCTGATCGCCCTCTATGCCGGTCTCGGGTGGATGGCGAACCTGCGCAACGCGCTGACCGTGCAGTGGGGTTCAGAACCCGAATCGCCTGGCATCGTGAAGACCAAGTTGTCCGATCTCGGTGCCCTCCTCGGCCTCTTCCTGGCCATGATCGTCACCTTTTCGCTGTCGGCGCTGTCCAGTAGCAGTCTGGTCCATCAGATTCTGGAATGGCTGACCGTCGATGACCTCCCAGGGGTGTCATGGGCGGTTCGGGCGGTTTCCGTGGTGCTCTCGATCCTGGCGTCATGGTTGCTGTTCACCTGGGTGATCGCGAAACTGCCCCGGGTGGCACTACCGTTGCGCAACGCGTGGAAGGCCGGATTGCTCACCGCCGTGGTGTTCGAGGTCTTCAAACAGGTGGCGAGCTTCTACCTCAAGTCCGTGGTGAGCGGCCCTGCCGGAGCCACCTTCGGGCCGATTCTGGGCATCATGGTTTTTGCCTTCATCACCACCCGGATCATCCTGTTCGCCACCGCTTGGGCGGCCACCGATCCACGCAACCGCAAGTACGAGCCGACATCGGTACCGGATTCGGTGGTCATCAGCCCGCGGGTCGTGGTCCGCGAAGGACTCTCCGGGCGTGGTGCGGTGGCAGCTGTCGGTGCCGGTGTGGTTGCGGCGTTGGGTATTTCGGCCGCGACACGGCGCAAGCGCTGACGTCACCGGCGATTTCGGTCCGGAGGCGGAACTCAGGAGCGCTTGTTCAAGCGCAGCCCGGCATAAACCAGTGCCACCACGATCAGCATGCCCACCAGCCCGATGATCAGCTTGGCAGTGACCGACGTGGAATCGGATGGAAGTCCGTCGGCCGATGCGATGTCGCCGCCGGCGCCGGTGCCGGGGGAGTCGGATTCGGAGAGTTCTTCCACCAGATCCTCGGGCCCGTCGACCAGGACGCCGATGTTCTGATCAGCCGACTGGGCGAAGCCGTAATCGAGCATCGCTTCGGCCTGTCGCCAGAATGATCCGGGGCTGTCGTTGAGTCCGTACATCTGGACCACGAGAATCTGCCGACCATCGCGCTCTGCCGCCCCGACAAAGGTTTTGCGGGCATCGTCGGTGTATCCGGTCTTACCGGCAATGGTTCCCTCATAGTCGTACATCAATTGGTTCATGTTGTAGAGATCGATTCCCAGATCCGCCGCCGGTACCGCTGCGGGTGTGGTTTCGGTGGAGAATCCGTCGTTCTCCGGCGTTTCGGTTGGCATGCCCGGATAGCCGGGGAAGTGGGCCTGATCTTCTTGTGAGATCTCGACGAAGTCAGGATTCTGCAATGCCGCCGCGAAGATCAGCGCCTCGTCGTACGGGGAGGTGGTCATGCCCGGTGCATCAAGGCCTGACGGGGATGCCGCGCGGGTGTCCTTCGCGCCGAGCCGCTCCGCCATCGCGTTCATCTTCGCAACGGTGGCATCGGTTCCGCCCAGTTCGCGGGCCAGGGCGTTCGCACAGTCGTTGCCCGAGACCAGGATCAGTCCGGTCATCAGGTCGCGCACCGTATATGTGCCACCGGGTCCGACGCCTGCGGCATCGCCTTCGACGTCGTCGTCTTCCTGGGTGCCGGTGATGGTGGCGTCGAGGTCCAGTTCGTCGAACACCACGAGCGACAGGAGCACTTTGATGGTGCTGGCCGGCCGGTAGCGCCCGTGGGGATCCTTGGCGGCCAACACGGTTCCGGCCGTCAGGTCGGCGATGAGCCAGCCGGTCGCGGTCAGACCCGCGGGCGCGGGAGCGGCTCCTTCGGCCAGCACGACCCCGCAACCGCCGAGTTCGTCACCACCGATCGGTGGGTCGGGCACCGGCAGTGGCGTGGGTGTCGTGGACCCATCGGGAATCACCTCGGACTCGTCGATCGGCGCCACCGGTGTGGTCTGGTACGGGCACGCGTCGGTCACCGTCTCGGGCGCGGGCGCTCCGATCGGCGGCGTGATCGTCACCGGGGTGGCCCCGGACAGCGCCGGACTGCCGATGGCGGTGAAAAGGAGTGACGCCGCCAACAGGGCTGCGGCGCGTGTCGTGAATCGGATCATCGCACCGGACGATACCGCTGTTGGGACCTGTTTGGGCCGCCGTGCGGCGGCAATTCGGCCCAATTGAACTTTTCGAAATCGACTGATCGGGCGCGCGATGCGGAGATGGGCCGCCTGAGAGGCATCCGAAGCGGGAACCATCAGGGCGGTGCCGGTTTCGCCTCGGGGCCTGGTCGGCTCATTCGGGTCAAGCGGTGCAGGGGCATGTTGCACCGTGTCGGAGATCGCACGCCCTGTGCGCGACGGATCGGTTGTTCGGTGACCTATTTTCTGGTGTTCTCGCCTGCGAGTTCGCGGATTGCCTTGGCCAGTGGTGCCCATGCATGCGGGGGTAAGTCGTGCCCGACCTCGGGAAGGATAAGGGTGCTCGAGCCGGGTATTTTGGACGAAATTGCATGCGCAGCAGTAATTTTGATGAGCGGATCGTCTTCGCCGTGCACGACCAATGTGGGACTTGCGATCTCGGTGATCGCTGGGCCACTCCATCGGGCGCCGATCTGGCGACTCTGTGCCTGTTGGTCGTGAATCCCGGGGTCGGGATTGCTTTCCAATTGTGCGCGCATTGCCGCTTCGTCGAACTCTCGGCGCGGGGAGGCGAGTAGTCGTGCGACGGCCAGACCGGCGTCGATTGCGCCCTCTCGGTTGTCAGGGAACTTCAAGCGCGCGAACTTGGAGAGTGTGCGCAAGCGGATGAAGCGGAATGTTCGCAACCCGGTGACATCGCCCGGGACAGCCGCGATAGATGTGAGGGAACGCACCCGGGCGGGGTGTCGGAGGGCGACACGTTGCGCGAGAGCGCCGCCGAGTGAGATTCCGAGTATGTGCACGATGCTCCACCCGAGTTCGTCGACTACCGCAATTGCATCGTCCGCCATGTCTTCGGCGGTGTATCCCTCACTGCGTTTGGTCAGGATCGCGGCGATGGGGTTTCGTACGGCCGTCGGCGGCAGATGGGTGGACTCGCCGCCGTCGCGCTGGTCGTAGCGCGCGACAGCGAACCCCTGCGCGGCCAGTTGTTCACAGAATCCATCAGGAACTGCGTGTCGGTTGACGCCCAAGCCGGTGGCGATCAGTAATGGTGTGCCGCCGAGTTCGGGCCGGTATTGATCGAATGCCAGACGTACCGATCCGTTCTGAGCCCATCGCCGCGGTCCCCATGCATTGTCGAGTGTCATCTTGAACCTCCCATTTACTGCGTTCGCTGAATGCAGTTTTAGTGTAGGTTACTGACGACATCCGCGAGTGGAAGGTGAAGACGAGTGGCACGGTCCGGGACGGAGCAACGGCACACGACGGTGTGGGAACGCTCGTGCGGCACGCGCGGGCCCGCGCCGACGCACAGTCGCGACGATGTCGCTGCCGCGGCGATGGAACTTGCGCAAGAGGGGGGCTTGTCGGTCGTCTCCACTCGCCGGATTGCTCAGAAACTCGGGGTGAGTCAGTCGGCTCTGTACCGGTACGTGGCGGGCTATGACGACGTGCTCGACCTCATTGTTGATGCTGCTGCCGGCGAGATCGACCTCGATGTCCCGTTGCGCGGCGAGGCGATCGACGACCTCACCGATCTCGCGGCCCGCGCGAAGGGCGTTCACGTGAGACACCCGTGGTTGCTTGACGTTCCGGTCGAAGCGATGCGCATCGGGCCGCGGGGGATCGACTTTCTCGAGTACGCCCTTCGGGCCATGGCTACGGTCGACGTATCGGGGATGGTGAAGTTACAGGTGGTGGCTGTGCTGAACACCCTTGTCCAGCAGTTTGCGCGCGCCGAGGTCGGTGGCGGAACGGCGAGACAGGAACGCCGAATCTCTCAGGTGATGTACTTGCACAAGACCGCCGCGGTCGGCGGTCATCCGTATCTTGCAGCAGCGCTCCATCTTTCGGATCCAGGCGTCGACCAGTCTGGTGACATGTTCGAGTCTGTGTTGCGCCGAGTCCTCGGTGGCATGCTGACGCCGGATTGATTGCCGGTGACGGAGTTCTCGTCACGGACTGTGAGTGCTCGGTTTCTTCACTCAAGCGTTCAGCAGAACAGCGAAGAGATCCTGTGACGCAGAACGGAGAAAGTTGATACCGAACCACCTGTGGCTCAGGGGCAGCTCGAATCAATCGATCTTCAACGACCCGAACTCGGCGACTCCGCAAATCCGCGAATACTTGCCGAGCTTGCCGGCGCCCATCCCGCCAGTGGTCGCGGTGTTTCGACTACCGAATATCCAGTCGCATCACCCTCGATGATCGTCGACCGATCCCGATGAACACCGATGGGTATGTCGCCGGCAAGCGTCACGCGATTGACTCGCCGGAATTGGTCACCGAAGTCGGCCACGCCGTAATGCTGAGTGGAACGGTTGTCCCAGATTGCGACGTCACCGGCGTTCCAGTTCCAGCGAAACGTGTTGTCGGGACGTTCGATCCGCGCCTGGAGTAACCGCAGCAGATCGCTGGTCTCGGAGGTCTTGAAACCCGAGAACGACTTGACGAAGTGGCCGAGGGTCAGTGCCCGCTCACCGGTTTCGGGGTGCACCCGTACCGCCGGGTGTTCGGTCTGAAAGACGGTCTTGACGAACTCTTCGCGGTACGCCGGGTCCGAGCTGTCGCCGACGGTGAGGTGTTCGGCGTAGTCGTAGTCGTTGGTGTGAACGGTCCGCAACTGGTCGGCAAGGGCGCGCATCGGGCTCGGGAGATTGGCGTAGGCGGCCACCGTGGATGCCCACATCGTGGCGCCGCCGTACGTGGGACGGACGGTGGCGCGCAACACGGAGATCTTGGGGATCCGGTCGACGAAGGAGACGTCGGTGTGCCAGGAATTGGCAGCGCCTTCGAGGGGGAGCAGGTCTTCGCCCCGGGAAAGGACGGTCGGATGCGCCTTGGTCGGCGTACCGAGCAGTGATGCGAACTCGTACTGCGAGATGTCGTCGAGATGGTGCTGACCGGTGAAGATGACCGCCTTGTGCGTTGCGATGACAGTGCGGATGGCCTGCACTGTTGCAGCGTCGAGGTCGCCGGACAGCCGGACACCATCCACCCGGGCGCCGAGATGTTCACCGAGTTTGGTCACCGTCAGGCTCGAGGATGCCGACAGGGTGGTGGTACCGGTGGCGGGAGATTCGATCAGAGCGGTCATGACTCCAGTTTTGCTGTAACTCCGCAGTGTCGAAACCTTAGGAGCACCCTGATCGAAAGTCGGTGTCACACAAGTCGGTGCCACTTTCGACGTTCACCCGTTGGTGATGAAGCCTTCGGAGATCATCCAGTCCCGTGCCACGATCGCCGGATCCTTGCCGTCGACATCGACCTGCTTGTTGAGCTCGGTGATCACCTCGTTGGTGAGGGCTGCGGTCACCGGGGCCGTCACCTCGGCGATCTCGGGGTGCTTCTCGAAAAAACTCGCCTTCATCGTCACGGACGGGTTGTAGTGCGGGAAGAACTGTTTGTCATCGGTGAGGACGACCAACCCGAGCCCGGCGATCCGACCATCGGTGGTGAACACCTCACCGAACTTGCATTGTGTTCCGGTCGAGGTCGCCTGGTAGATGATCCCGACCTGAAGAATCGGGGTGTCGGCTTTTGCCGGATCGAACCCGTACGCGGCGGCCATACCCGGATATCCGTCTTGGCGGGCCCGGAACTCGGTGTCCACGCAGGTCGCGGCCGCGGCCGGATCTTGCTTGACCAACTCGGCATACTCGGAAAGGTTCGTCACGCCGGTTTCGTCGATCACCTTTTGGCTGGCGGCCAAGGCATAGGTGTCATCCATCGGACCAGGCTCGAGCCACACCATGTCATTGCGTTCGAGGTCTTCGTCGCGCACCGCCTCGAATTGTTCCCGGGTGTCGGCAATCGGCTTTTCGTGACCGAGATAATTGATCCAGGCATTGCCGGTGAACTCGTAGGCGACGTCGACCTGACCGGCGATCTGCGCATCACGTGTACTGCGCGAACCCACGATCCCGGTCATGTCCCGCACATCGGCGCCTGCCGCGACGAGGGTGAATTCGAGGATGTACCCCAGGATCACCTGCTCGGTGTATTCCTTGGATCCCACGGTGATCTGAACACCTTTGAGACCCTCGTTCTCGGTGATCGAACCCGGGCCGATCTTGAGGGGTACGGCACCGCCGGACGACAGGCCACAACCGGCGAGCAACGCGCAGACGATCGCGGCGATGACCGGCTTGAGTAGGCGGCTCACCCTCGGACCCCCTTCGGCCCCAGGTAATACTCGGCCATCGCGCCGACCCAATCCACGAGCAGCGCCAGGCACACCGCCAGGACGCTGCCGAGGATCAGCGTGACGTTGTCCCGCAGCTTGTAACCGGTGTCGATGAGGACACCGAGACCGCCGGCGTTCACCAGGAAGCACAGCGTCGCGGTACCGACGGCCAGAACCAGCGAGGTACGCAGGCCCGCGAGGATGTACGGCACGGCCAACGGCAATTCGACCCGGAAGAGAATCGATGACCCGGACATGCCCTGTCCTTGGCCGGCGTCGATGAGTGACTTGTCGACCTGATCGATGCCCAGGATCGTGCTGCTGAACACCGGCAGCAGCGAATACACCGCAATCGGCAGGACGCCGATCCAGAAACCGGTCTCACCGGTCCACAGGAAGAGCAGGACGAGCAGACCGACGGCCGGCGCGGCCTGCCCGATGTTCGCCACCCCGATGAGGGGCGGTCGCAAGAAGCGGGCGTGGCCGCGGGTGACCAGGATCCCGAGCGGGACTCCCGCGAGGACCACGATGGTGGCGACCGTGATCGTGATCAGCAGATGCTGCCAGAGCAGTGTGCTCACGTTGCCTGCGTTGATGTTCACTTTCTGGGTGGCGGTCAGATCCCGGTTGAATGCCCAGACGATGACGGCGACCGCGACGACCAGCACGAGGATCGGCTGGATGATCAGGCGCAGGCGGTCCGCCACGCTGATCGAGGTCGGCGGTGTCTCGACGGCGGTGGTCATGGCGTGACGTCCCTGGTGTCGGGGTTGTCAGAGTTGTCGCGGGAGTCGGGTAGGTCAGGGGCGTCGGGGGCGGTCTTCGAGGCGGATGAGGTGTCGCGGAGCTTGGTGATGGTGGAGATCAACGTCTCGAGTGTCACCACCCCCTGATAGCGGTTGCCCGCGCCTGCGACCACTGCGGAGGCGTGGTCCTCGGCGAGCATCGCCTCGAGCGCGTCCTGCAGGGTGGCCTGCACGCTGATCACCTCGCCGAGCGGTTCGGCGAACTCCTCGACGGTGCGGGCCTGCCGGAGCCGACTCTCGCGCACCCAGCTGACCGGGCGTTCCCGGTCGTCGAGAATGACGGCCCAATCGTGTTCGCCGGCGGCAAGTTCCGCTCGGAGTGCGTCGATATCATCCCCGGCGTGCGCGGTGGCCCGGGCCTCGAGGTCGATGTCCTTGACCCGGACCAACCCGAGTTGGCGTAGTGAGGCACCGGTGCCAACGAACCCGGCCACGGTGTCGTCTGCGGGATTGGCGAGGATCGCCTGCGGGGTGTCGTATTGCAGGATCTTCGACTGCTGACCGAGTACCGCGATGCGGTCACCGAGTTTGACCGCCTCGCTGAAGTCGTGGGTGACGAAGACGATGGTCTTGCCCAATTCGCTTTGCAGTCGCAGGAGTTCGTCCTGCAGCGAGCTACGGGTGATCGGGTCGACGGCACCGAAGGGTTCGTCCATCAGGAGTACGGGCGGGTCCGCGGCCAGAGCCCGCGCGACACCGACGCGTTGCTGCTGCCCGCCGGACAACTGACGTGGGTAGCGGCCTGCGTACTGTGCCGGATCGAGACCGACGAGATCGAGTAGCTCTTCGACGCGGGCGGCGATACGTTTCTTGTCCCACTTGAGCAATCCCGGTACCAGTCCGACGTTCTGGCGGATCGTCATGTGCGGGAAGAGCCCGGCCTGTTGGATCGAGTAGCCGATCGAGCGTCTCAACTCGGTGGGTTTGATCGACAGTGCATCTTTGTCGCCGATGGTGATCTTGCCCGACGTGGGCTCGCTGAGGCGGTTGATCATCCGCATGGTGGTGGTCTTGCCGCATCCGGAGGGCCCGACCAAGACGACGATGTCGCCGGCCGGGATGTGCAGCGAAACATCATCCACCGCTGGTGTTTTGGACCCCGGGTAGGATTTCGACACGTGTTCGAGGGTGATCTGCACCCCGGTCGGGTTTGCTGAGCGCAGGCTTTTCGACGCTGAGGTCTGTTCTGTCATCGGATGCCTTTCGACGTTGTGAGCCGTCCGAGAAGTACGTAGAGGGCGTCGAGAGCGAGAGCGAGTACGACGATCAGCAGGGTGCCGCTCAGGGCCATCGGCACCGCGGTCGGACTGCCGACGCGGGCGAGGCCGGCGAAGATGAGATTGCCCAGTCCCGGGCCCTTGACGTACGCGGCGATGGCCAGCACGCCCATGGCCATCTGCGTGCTCAGTCGCATCGCGGCCAGAATTGCCGGCCACACCAAGGGGAGTTGCACCCGGACGAGGGTGATGAAGCCGCCCATGCCAATTCCCCGGGCGGCGTCGATGAGTGCCGGCTCGATGTTGTTGAGTCCGACAATGGTGTTCCGGATGATCGGTAGCAACGAATACAGCACCAAAGCGGTCACCGACGGTATGACACCGAGACCGACGAGCGGGATGAGCAACCCCAACAGGGCAAAAGACGGAACGGTCAGGATGGCGCTGGAAATCGATGTGGCCAGATTGGAAGCGATGTCGCTGCGATAGGTGAGCAGACCGACCACGACACCGATCACGGTCGCGATGAGAACGCTTTGAAGCACCGCACTGACATGCTGATAGGAATCGAACACCAACTGAGATCGGTGTGACGTCATGTAATCCCACAATGCGTTCAACCGGTGCCCCCGTTCTTCACTCGTCGTTCCAGCCGTCCACACTCGAACACTGACACCGACAAACCCCCGGCGCAATGATCAACATGTTGGCCTATTTCTCTCGTCCGCGCACCCATGACATTCGGTTTTCGACTCGATCAATTGGTTTTCGATGACATTTGTCATGGCCCGGACATGTGTATTCGTCGGGCTTTTGATGATCGTGTGCACTGGTGACGACAGTCGATGTGGATGAGCCTTGAAGGCATGCACACAACACATCACAACTACAACCACCGTCCACCTGACCATCGCGAAACAGACTCGCAAGCAACATTTTTCGGCAATCTGATGAAAGATGCGCTTCGCATCGGTCCGGCGCCCACCCGTGGGCGCGAACTCGCGGTGGCCGGATTCACGATCATCCTGCTCGCCGTCGTGATCGGTCTCACCGCGCCCGATGCGGTCTTCTCGCTGATCGCGGCGGTGGTCGCTTCGGCAACCATCGCAATCAGGTGGGTCGTTGGCAGCCGGAAATGGGGGCAACGATGAATGCAGTGATCACCGCCCGCGGGTTGCGCCGGGTCTATGGCCAGGGTGACGACGCGTTTGAGGCGGTCAGGGGCATCGATCTCGATGTCGCAGAGGGCGAGGTCTTTGCGTTGCTCGGCACCAACGGTGCCGGTAAGACGTCGACCTTCGACGTGCTGGAAGGACTTGCCGCACCGTCTGCCGGTGAGGTCGAGGTCTTCGGTCTCGACCCACGACGGGACCGCAAGTTGGTCCGCCCGCAGGTGGGCATCATGTTGCAGTCCGGTGGTCTGCCTGCCGAATTGACCGTCGCCGAGACATTGGAGATGTGGCGCGGCACCTGCTCGAATCCGACCACCGTGGACGAAGTCCTGGCGCAGGTCAACCTCACAGACCGCGCCCATGTGCGCGTCGGAGCGTTGTCCGGCGGTGAAAGGCGCCGGGTCGACCTCGCCTGTGCGTTGTTGGGGCAGCCCCGGTTGTTGTTCCTCGATGAACCGACCACCGGTCTCGATCCGGAAAGTCGTCGCGCCACATGGCGTTTGCTGGCCGATCTCAAGGCGTCCGGGGTCACGATGGTCCTGACGACCCACTACCTCGACGAGGCCGAAGCGCTCGCCGACCGGATTGCGATCATGCACAAGGGTCAGATCGCCCGCCGCGGAACACTTCGCGACATCGTCGACGAGCATCCGGCGCGAATTGTCTTCGACCACCCCGGGCCTGCCCTGCCGCCACTACTCGGCGCGCGGGTCGATGCCGGCGCTCGGGTGACCGCGTACACGCATGATCTGCAGGGCCACCTTTCGGAACTGCTGGCCTGGGCCGGTGCCCGCGGCGTGCAGCTCGGTGGCCTGGAAGCCCGCGCCGCATCGTTGGAGTCGGTATTCCTCGACATCGCCGCCGACCCGGCCGACACCTCGGCGTCCACCCCCGACATGATCGGAGCACCCCGATGACCATCACAACCGCATCCACTGCGCTCGGCTACGGCCGGCGCCCACTGAGTGCTCTGGCGAAGGCCGAGTACCGGCAGTTCGTCCGCAACAAAACCCTTGTCGTGCTGGGAACGGTGTTCCCGGTGGCCCTCCCACTGGCGACCTTCTTCATCGCCCGCAACGAATCCGGTGCCACGGCGGAGGTCTCGACCACGGGCCTGGAGATGTTCGCGTTGATGGCATTTCTGTTCGTGCAGTACTACTCGGTGCTGTCGATGGTCACCACCCGCCGTGGGGAAGGAGTGTTGAAGCGGCTGCGAACGGGTGAGGCAGCGGACTGGCAGATCCAGACGGCCCCGGCCGTACCCGGTGCCATCCTCACCGTGATCGGTGGTGTGATCGTCTCCGGGGTGATCTACGGCGCCGGTGCGCCCGCGCCCGTCAATCCGATCGCACTGATCGTTGCGATGGCAGGCGGAATCATCGTCTTCTCGCTGCTCGGACTGGCGACGAGTGCGGTCACCAAAAACGCGGAGGCAGCGCAGATCACATCTTTACCGGTGATGATGATCGCGATGGTCGGCCTTGAATCGATCCGTGACATCCTTCCCGATCGCCTCGGCGACGTGGTCTCGTGGACACCGTTTGCAGCCCTGTCCGACCTGATCTCCCTCGGTACGGCCGGCCTGTCTGCCACCGCAGGCGAGTTCGACGCACCGCTCGATTTCGCGGGCACGTTCGCCGAGATGGCACAACCACTTGCAACACTGGGTATATGGACCGCGTTGGCGCTGGCAATCGTCGCAACAAGCTTCCGCTGGGACGACCGCGGATGACACCGATGGCGTCCTGGTGGCGTGAGCTGTCGGGGCCTGCGAAGTTCCGGCTCTACAGCCGGCTCACGCTCCAGAGCGCCATCGCCGGGGTGATGGTCGTTTCGGCGGTCACCACCGCCGACGTTCCGTGGTCGGCAGCGGCCATTGTCATCTCCGGGGCCGCAGCGCTTCTCGCCCTGCAGACCCAACCCGATCTGACGGCCTGGACCAATGCCGCACTGCGGCGATGGGCACTGCCGGTGGGGGCGGTGGTACTGGTCGTGGTCTGGCTGTTCTGCGCCCTGGTGGCCAATCTGGCCACCGACGAATCCGACCTGGACGCCGCACGTACGGCGGGCATCTTTGCCGCACTACTGCCGATGCTGTCTATCGTTCCGTTTCTGCGGGGCAGGTGGTGGTTCGTCCTCGGCGTGAGTATCGCCACCGGCGCAGTTTTCGGGACGTCTGCGGTCGTGGGGCTCCGGTTGGCCGCGGTCACGTTCTTCATCGGTGGGTTCCTCGTCGCCACCACGTTGTTGACGATGTGGGGTCTGGAAGTGGTCGATGAGCTGGAGCGCGCCAAGTCCGTCGAGGCCCGGTTGCAGGTTGCCGAAGAGCGTTTGCGTTTCGCCAGGGACCTGCACGATGTGGTCGGCCGCGGATTCTCCGCCATCGCCGTCAAAAGTGAACTCGCCGCGACACTCTCACGGGCCGGAGCCGGGGACCGGGCAGCCGCCGAGATGGACGAGGTGAAGGTGCTCGCCGTCGAATCGATGGACACGATGCGCGATCTGGTGCGTGGCTACCGCGACATCAACCTCGACGGTGAGGTCGCGGGCGCCCGCTCACTCCTGGCCGCGGCGGGCTGCCGGCTCGTCGTCGAGGGCGATCCGGCCAAGGTGCCTGCACGTTTCCATGAGGTGGCGGCCTGGGTGGTCAGAGAGGGAACAACCAACATCGTCAAACACTCGGCTGCGACGTCGGCGACTCTCTCGATCGGTGCGGCGGGAATGTCTCTGCGTAACAACGGCACCCGCGAGGAAACCGTGGACGATGGCCGCGGGCACTCGGGTCTCCGTGGCCTGTCGGAGCGTCTGGCACACGTCGGCTCCGGACTCGAGGCCACCACGAGCGGAGAGATGTTCATGCTCGAAATACAGTGGGAGAAAAAGTGATTCCAGTCCTGTTGGCCGACGACGAAACGCTCATCCGCACCGCGATGGCCGCCATGCTCGACCTCGAAGACGATCTCGATGTCGTCGCGAACGTCGGGTCGGGCGAAGAACTGGTCACCATGTGGCAACAACGCCTGGCCGACGGCCAACCGGTTGCCGTCGCCGTCATCGATCTGCAGATGCCCGGGATCGACGGCATCGACACCGCCACCGAACTTCTCGCGCTGACTCCGGGTGCCGGCATCCTGATCGTCACCAGTCACGGACGGCCCGGCTACCTCAAACGTGCTCTCACCGCGGGAGTGCGGGGCTTTCTGCCCAAGACATCCTCGGCTGCCACCCTCGCCGAAGTCATCCGCACCGTCGACGGCGGTGGCCGGCACGTCGATCCACAGTTGGCCGCCGAAGCGATCAGTGCCGGCGACACCGTACTGACCGCACGCGAAGCCGACGTCCTCGAGTTCGCCATCGATGGTTCCTCGGTGGACGAGATCGCCACGCGCGCACACCTGTCGGTCGGCACCACGCGTAACTACCTGTCATCGGCGATGTCGAAGCTCGGTGCCTCGAACCGGTATGAGGCAGCCCTCAAGGCCCGCAATCTCGGATGGATCTGAAGCGCCGGGCCGGCCATGTCCGGCCGGTCCCGGCGGCGTGAACTCAGATCTTTGTGTAGGCCTCGGTCAGTACCGATCGCAGGATCTGTTCCATCTCGTCGAACTCGGCCTGCCCGCAGGTGAGCGGGGGAGCGAGTTGGACCACCGGATCACCCCGGTCGTCGGCGCGGCAATAGAGTCCGGCGTCGAACAATGCGGTGGAAAGGAAATTGCGCAGGACCCGCTCGGACTCGTCCGGCGTGAACGTCTCCTTGGTGGCCTTGTCCTTCACCAATTCGATGCCGTAGAAGTAACCTTCGCCGCGGACATCGCCGACGATCGGTAGGTCATTCAATCGTTCCAGCGTTCGCCGGAAGTCCGGTGCGAGTTGCTTGACCCGGTCGTTGAGGCCCTCGCGCTCGAAGATGTCGAGGTTGGCCAACGCGACGGCCGCCGAAACCGGGTGTCCGCCAAAGGTGTAACCGTGGGCAAACGATGTGGCGTTGTCGTTGAAGGGTTCGAAGAGTCGATCGGTGGCGATCATCGCGCCGATCGGGGAGTAACCCGAGGTCATGCCCTTCGCGCAGGTGATGATGTCGGGGACATAGTCGAAGTCGGTGCAGGCGAACATCGATCCGATCCGGCCGAACGCGCAGATCACCTCGTCGGAGACCAGCAACACGTCGTGCTTGTCGCAGATCTCCCGAACCCGCTGGAAGTATCCGGGCGGCGGCGGGAAGCAGCCGCCGGCATTCTGCACCGGTTCGAGGAAGACCGCGGCAACCGTGTCGGGTCCCTCGAACTCGATGGCCTCTTCGATGCGGTTGGCGGCCCAGAGGCCGAATTCCTTGGGGTCGTCGCCGTGTTCACCGGCGCGGTAGATGTTGGTGTTCGGAACCCGGAACGCTCCTGGCGTGAGTGGTTCGAAGGCTTCCTTGAGCGCCGGGATACCGGTGATCGCCAGCGCGCCCTGCGGAGTGCCGTGGTAGGCGATCGACCGCGAGATGACCTTGTGCTTGCCGGGTTTTCCGGTCAGCTTGAAGTACTGCTTCGCGAGTTTCCATGCGCTTTCCACGGCCTCGCCACCACCGGTGGTGAAGAAGACCCGGTTGAGGTCGCCGGGCGCGTAGTTCGCCAGCCGTTCGGCCAATTCGATGGCGGGTGGTGTCGCGTATGACCACAGGGGGAAGAAGGCGAGTTCCTTGGCCTGCTTCGCCGCGGCCTCGGCGAGCTCGACGCGGCCGTGGCCGGCCTGCACCACAAACAGTCCCGACAGGCCGTCGAGGTAGCTGCGGCCGCGGTCGTCGAAGATCCGGACGCCCTCGCCGCGGGTGATGACCGGTGGTGTTGTCGTGTTGCCGTGCCTGGAGAAGTGGCCCCACAGGTGGCGTGCCGAGCGGTCGCCAAGGGTGGTGGTGTTGTTCTCGACTGCGGTCATCGGGTACCCCAATTGTATTGTTGTTTGACCAATTTCAGGTAGACCAGGGTCTCTGTCCCGGTCACGCCAGGCTGCGATCGCACCTTCTTGTTCAGTACCTCGAGGAGATGTTCGTCGTTCTCGCAGACCACTTCGATGACCACATCGAATGATCCGGCGGTCAGGACCACGTAGTCGATCTCCTCGACCTCCGCAAGTGCTTCGCCCAGTGCCGCGGTGTCTCCGGTGCAACGGATGCCGATCATCGCCTGGCGGGCAAAACCCACCTGCATCGGATCGGTCACCGCCACGATCTGGAGGACACCTGCCTCACCCAGGCGCTGAACCCGGTTGCGCACCGCCGCTTCCGAGAGCCCCACTGCTTTGCCCACCGAGGCATATGAGCGTCGGCCGTCGGCCTGCAGCTCCTCGATGATCTTTTTGGAGATGTTGTCTAGGACTATTGGCTGCTCGGTCATGGCTCCGATTCTTCTCGATGCACTGGCCGGTTCGATCGTTGCATCCCACATGCTACGGAATCCGCAATAATTCGCAACCTAAACAGAGGGAATTCGTCGTCTAATGCCACTATCCATCGCGAAATGCGCAGTATCTCGGTATGGTGGCCATCAGATACCCATTGACGACGACGGCCCGCGAGGACTGAATATGACCAACAGTTCAACAACTTTTGCCGCCGGCTGGGTGAACGGACGTGCGCAGTCCGGTGCCGGACGCGTTCACGATGTCATCGATCCGGCGACCGGCGCAGTCGTCGCGTCCACGATGTTGGCCACGGCCGCAGATGTGGACAAGGCGGTCGACGTCGCACGAAATGCGCTGGGAGAGTGGTCAAGCGCAACGCCGGCCGAGCGAAGCACCGCGCTGTGGTCGTTGGCGTCGGCGATGTCGAAGGCCGCCGATGACCTCGCTGCGGAAGAGGTCGCTCAGACCGGAAAACCGATTCGCCTGGCCACCGAGTTCGATGTTCCGGGTTCGGTGGACAACGTCGAGTTCTTCGCAGGCCTGGCCCGCAATCTCGAAGGCAAGGCCAGCGCCGAGTATTCGGGCGACCACACGTCGTCGATCCGTCGGGAGGCGGTCGGTGTGGTCGGCTCCATCACGCCATGGAACTACCCGTTGCAGATGGCGGTGTGGAAGGTGATCCCGGCGCTGGCCGCCGGATGCACGGTGGTGCTCAAACCGGCGGAGCTGACCCCGTTGACCACATTGACGCTGGCCAGGCTCGCCACCGAAGCAGGTATCCCGGACGGCGTTTTCAACGTGCTCACCGGGACCGGCGCGGAAGTCGGCGCTGCGATAGCCGGTCATGCCGGGGTGGACATCGTCACCTTCACCGGGTCCACCGGGGTCGGCAGGCAGGTGATGTCGCAGGCTGCGGCCAATGGCACCAGGGTCCAACTCGAACTCGGCGGCAAGGCACCGTTTGTGGTGTTCGACGATGCCGACCTCGAGGCGGCGATCCACGGAGCGGTTGCGGGTGCGTTGATCAACTCCGGCCAGGACTGCACCGCGGCGACCAGAGCCATCGTTGCCCGCCCGCTGTACGACGATTTTGTCGCCGGTGTCGCCGAACTCATGTCGAAGGTGCGCGTCGGCAATCCTTGCGATCCGGCCACCGACATGGGCTCGCTGATCTCGTTCGGTCACCGCGACAAGGTGGGTGCGATGGTCGAACGCGCACGGGTGTCCGGGATCCGGGTTGTCACCGGTGGCCGCGCACCCGAGGGCCCCGGCGCCTTCTATGAGCCGACTCTGCTCGCCGATGTACCCGAAGACGCCGAGGTGTATCGCGACGAGATCTTCGGACCGGTCCTGGCGGTCAGTGCTTTTGACGACGACGACGATGCGCTCCGGATGGCCAATGACACCGTGTACGGTCTGGCGGCATCGGCGTGGACACGAGATGTGTATCGCGCGCAGCGGGCGTCTCGCGAAATCCGTGCCGGATGTGTGTGGATCAACGACCACCTCCCGATCATCAGCGAGATGCCGCACGGCGGTGTCGGGGCGTCGGGCTTCGGAAAAGATATGTCCACGTATTCGCTCGACGAATATCTCACCATCAAACACGTGATGAGTGACATCACAGGAGTACCGCACAAGCCATGGCACCGAACGATTTTCACGCTGCCGCAGTGAGCGGCTCAGGGTCACGGAGCGATTGGGCACTCGAGCCCACCGCTCGCGGAACGGCGATGGTCGCGGGCGCGACCCCGGCCCCCTACTGGCTCGACCGGCCACTGCGACCCGCGGCGAGACCGCGTCTGGCCGGGCGACACAGCGCGGATCTTGTTGTCGTGGGAGGCGGATTCACCGGTTTGTGGGCCGCCGTCCAAGCGGCCGAGGCGAATCCGCAGCGATCTGTCGTCCTGCTCGAAGGTGACCGGATCGCCGAGGGTGCCTCCGGGCGCAACGGCGGATTCTGCTCGGCCAGCCTGACCCACGGGCTCGTCAACGGCATGGAGAGGTACGAAGACGAACTGCCGGACCTGCTCCGGATGGGGGTGCAGACCCTCGACGCGATCGCCGATGCGATCACCAGGCTGGGAATCGATGCGGACGTCGAGCGCACCGGGGAACTCAATCTGGCGAGTTTCGACTGGCAGGTCCCCGGACTCGAAGAGGTTGTGGAGCAAGGACATCGGCTCGACCAGCCGCTGCGCTTCCTCGACGGTGACGAGCTCGCCAAACATTTGAACAGCCCGATGGCCCACGGCGCCATGTACGACCCGGACGTGATGATCATCGACCCGGCGAAGCTGGCCTGGGGGCTGGCTGGGGCGGCCGAGCGCCTCGGGGTCCGGGTCTTCGAGCACAGCGAGGTGACGTCGCTGGCGTCGGTGGGCGACCGGGTGACCGTGGCGACGGGATACGGCAGTGTGGACGCAGCGCGGGTGGTCGTGGCCACGTCGGCGTCGAAGCCGTTGCGCCGCAAGCTCGGCTATCTGATGGTGCCCGTGTGGGATTACGCCATCATGACCGAACCGCTGACCGACAAACAGCTGTCCGCGATCGGGTGGTCCGGACGTCAGGGGCTGGCCGATTCCGGCAATCGCTTCCACTACTTCCGGCTCACGGCCGACAACCGGATCCTGTTCGGTGGCTGGGATGCGTTCTACTACTACGGCGGTGACACCGATCCCCGTCGCGCGCAGAAGCCGAGTGAATTCGGTCTGCTCGCAGAGCATCTGCTGCAGGTGTTCCCACAACTCGAAGGCATCACCGCGACCCACACGTGGGGCGGTGTCATCGACACGTGTTCGCGGTTCAACAACTTCTGGGATGTCAGCATGGGCGGCAAGGTCGTCTCGGTGCTGGGATTCACCGGGCTCGGTGTGGGCGCGTCGCACTTCGGTGCTGCGGCCGCGCTCGACCTCGTCGACGGCCGCGACACCGAACGCACCCGCCTGAAGATGGTGCAGTCCACGCCGATTCCTTTTCCGCCGGAGCCGTTGCGGTGGTTCGGGATCACCGTGACCCGTCGTGAGTTCGCCCGCGCCGATCGAAATCAGGGTCGACGCGGACTGTGGCTACGGGCGATGGACGCCGTCGGCCTGGGTTTCGATTCCTGACCCCCGCCTCCGCACCCCGATGATGTGCCCTTATTGCGACCATTTCCCCAGGTGGGCACCGCAAAAAGGGCACATCATCGGGGTCAGGGGGTGAAGCCCTTGGGTACCACGACGATGGGTGCGTCAGTGTTCTTGAGGATGCGCGCCGACATCGACCCCAGAAATGCCCGGCGTGGCGGTGCCAGGTGTCCGGAACCGATGACGACGACGTCGCCGCGCGACCAGCGCAGTTGCTCGAGTGCCTCTTCGACCGTATTACCATCGGCGACAAGGGATTCGATCTTGACGGCGTCGCCACAACTCTTCTTGGCGAGTTCCAGATTGGCAGTCGCCTGGGCGACGTGTCGCTGCCGGACAGCCATCGACTCCTCATCCTCGCCGTGTAGGTCGTCGTGCGAGACCAGCGAGAGAAGTCGCAGATTCAGGCCGGCCTTCTTCGCGAGATCAAGGGCAAAGGGCAGGGGACTGTCTTTTGATTCCGAGGTGGGGATGGCAACAGTGAGCGTGGGGATGACCGGACGCTCGAGGCGGGTGTAGCCACGGGGCGCGAGGGCGACCGGCACCGGTGATGCATGGGTCAGTGCCGACGAGATACTGCCGAGTGTGTGCTTGCCCAGGATGCCGTCGCTGGTGCCGCCGACCACGATCATTGCCGCATGGCTGTGCACCGCAAAGTCGATGAGCGCCTGCGGAAATGACTCCGCCACCGGCGTGTGCAGGGCGACCTCGATGTCGTCGGGGATGTCGGCGGCGACTTCTTCGAGCCACTTCTGTGCCTTGTTGACCAGTGCTTCCTGGAAGGAGGCCCGGCCCGGGGTGCCGTCGGGTTCGACCTCCCGAACGACACACACCAGATCGATTGCGGCGCCGGTTGTCTTGGCGATGGCGATCGCCAGATTGACGCCGTCGTCGCCGGTGTCGGTGTAGAGGTAACCCACTGTCAGTCTCATCGGCTGGTACTCGCTTCCGTGGATGCCGTTGTGGTGCACAGGGACCGGGCGGCGCTGCAATCAGTAGACATCGGGAACCTTGACCTCGGTCTTGGCATTGAGTGTCTTGCCTTTCCAGAAATCCTTCGGACCGAACGCAAAGCACAGCAGCATCAACGGGATACCGAGCACCAGCATGCCGACGCCCATGATGAACACGCCACCGACACCACCCACTGAGGTGGAACCGTAGTCGGCCGCGTACATGTCGAAGGCACTTTGGAAGAAGGCCCAGGTCATCGCGAGGGCGCCGATGAGCGGGAAGATGCCGCGGAAGAAGAGATTGCGGGCCGATTGCAGCAACGTCCGCCGGAAGTACCAGACACAGGCGAACGCGGTGATCCCGTAGTAGAACGCCACGGCAAGGCCGAGGGAGGAGATGGAGTCTCCGAGTGTGTCTTCGCTGACCAGGGAGAGGACCAGGTAGAACATCAGCGCCGAGGCGCCCATGACGGCCGTGCCGAAGGCCGGGGTCATGTACCGGGGGTGGATGGTGGCGAATCGTTTCGGGATCGCGCCGTACACGGCCATCGACAACGTTCCACGAGCGGTGGGGAGAATCGTCGACTGGGTCGACGAGAGCGCCGAGATGGATACCGTCAGCAGCAACAGCGATGCCATGATCGACCCGGCCACGGGATCGCCGAGAATGGTCAGGACGTCGTCGGCGTTGTCCGGGTTGTTCAAACCGATCCCGTCCTCGCCGAATCCGGCAAACGACTGGATCGCGTAGGCGACCAGAACGTAGGTGCACACCAAGATGATCGTGGTGATGACCGCGGCGCGACCGGGGGTCTTGGCGGAATCCTTGGTTTCCTCACCGACCGCGAGGCAGGCATCCCAGCCCCAGTAGATGAAGATGCACAGGATCACCGCTTCGGCGATGGAGGACGAGGTCAAACCGCTCGGCCACAGCCACGACAGGCTCGGGTTGATGGCCTGCGGACCGGCCTTGTCGAATCCCACCTTGAACAGTGCGATGACACTGGCGACGATCAGGACACCGAACTGGATGACGACGAGCACATTCTGCATGCGCTCGCTGATCAGGATGCCGCGGATGCTGACCCAGGTCATCATCACGATGAGGGCGCACCCGAGCAGGACCTTGATCCAGAGGTTCTCCGCCCACGAGTCGAGGCCAAGGAACCTCAGCAGATAGACACCGGCGATCTCGGCCACATTGGCCAGAACGATGATGGCCGACACCGCGAGTCCCCAGCCGCCGATCCAGCCGATCCATGGGCCGAATGCCTTGGTGCCCCAGGTGAATGTGGTGCCGCAGTCCGGGGTGTCTTCGCCGAGTTCCCGGTAGGCGAAGGCGATCAGCAGCATGGGGATGAAGGCCAGGACGAACATCGCCGGCGCCTTCTCGTGTACGGCTGCCACGACGAACCCGAGCGTGGCCGCGAGACTGTAGGCGGGTGCCACCGCCGAGAGTCCGATGACCACATTGCCGAAGAGTCCGAGTGTTCCGCTGCGCAGGCCCTTGTCTGGAACGGTGGGACCCGGTGCTTCCGATGCTTCCGATATGGCCATGTATGTCTCCCGACAGTGAGGGATTCGAACACGATCACAGTACGATTTTCGTGGTGTTGGCGCTGTGCAACGACGGATTTGTTTCCAAATCAGTAACATTTCGACTAAATCGGTTGTTTGCACGCTATCCGACGGCCGGATTCGGGCATGAATGGGGGAGGGGACTGTTTCCTCAACCTGAACCGCGCCAGATTCAGATACCCAAGGTGGCCAGTAGTTTTTCGCTCTCGGTCCACAGGCGGGCGGCTGCGGCGTCGTCGAGTGCGGCCGCGGTGGGTTGCTCTTCGCGATTGCGATGGAAGTAACGTCCGCCGTTGCGTCCACCTTCCGGGGCGGTGGCCAGCCAGCGGAGTGTTTCGGCGGGTTCGTCGGGCGTGACGGTGACGGCGGTGGCCATGTGCGCCTGCATGTACTCGTCGCCGTGCGAGGCGAAATTGCTGGCGACCACACCTGGGTGCATGACCTGGGCGACGATCCCATCGGCGGCCACGCGACGCGACAGTTCGCGGGTGAACAAGATGTTGGCTAGTTTGGCCTGCCCGTATGCTGCCGCGGAGCGAAATTTGGTGAGGCTTTGCATGTCGTCCCAGTCGATGCCGCGGCTCATCTTGTGGGCATTCGACGACACCGCGACCACTCGTGTCGAACCGGGTTCCGAATCGACGGCGTTCGCCAGGAGTAGTGGCATCAGGTCCCTCGTAAGCACGAAGGGAGCGAGATGGTTGGCGGCGAAGGTGGCCTCGGTGCCCTCGGTGGTGACCGTCCGCTGATCCCGCACACCGCCGGCGTTGTTGATGAGCACTTGGACTCGGGGCGTGAGGTCGGCGATCCGGGCGGCGACCTGTTGAACCTCTGCCATCAGGTCGAAATCGCCGCGCAGCATGATGAATCTGCCGCCATCACAGACGGATTCGACGATCTCGGACTCGGCTTCCGCGCAGCGCCGGGGGTCGCGGCCGACCCCGATCACCTGCCAGCCCATCGCCACCAATATGGCTGCGGTCGACTTACCGATCCCCGAGCTGGCTCCGGTGACGACGGCGACCGGACTGTTTCCGTCGAATTCCATGGTTGTCTCCTCGTGTCGTCATCGTGGTCGCAGGCCGTTGAGTAGTAGGTCGATCGTGAAGTGGACCTGCGTGTCGAGCTCGGTCGGGGTCGGTTCTCGGCCGTTGACAATCGCGCGCACCCAGCCACCGATCACCAGAGACATGAACGCCCGAGCGGCGCGGTCGCAGTCGGTCGGGGCGATCTGCCCGGCGCTGACCGCGCGGTCGAACAAGCCGGCGACGAACTCGATCACCGGTTTGGCGCTTTGCTGGTAGTTCGATGCGAACAGCTTGGGGAACCGGTAGCTCTCGGTGTTGATGATGCGTTGCAGCCGAACACCGTTGGGTGTCATCACCTGGCGGATGCGCAGCCGGGCGATCGTCTCGAGGGTTTCGGCCAGGTCGCCTTTGTCGGCCTCTGCGAGTGTGTCAGGAGGTACGACCTGCCGTTCGATGGCCCGCTGCGTGGCGGCGTGGAACAACGAGGCCTTGTCGGGGTGGCGCGCGTAGACGGTGCGTTTGGTCATGTGGACTCTGGCGGCAATCATCTCGATCGTCGCGAGCTCGTATCCGTGCTCGAGGAACAGATCGAGCGCGGCATCGAGTAGCTGTTCATGGCGGGCCTGCGCCTGCTCGCGGGTGGGGCGGCCTGCCCCACGGTGAACTGATGAATCCGGGTTCGCCATCGCATCCTCGCCGAAGTTGCCTCTTGCGCTCTGACATCGAGTACAGGTACGAATGATACGCATAAGGTGCCATTAATGGAACCGGCTCGACCACAATTGAAAGGTTGACCACGTGACTTCAGCCACCGAGAGGCTGGTGAGTTTGGTCGATGCGGAGGACCGCTTCGACCATTCGCCCGCCGAGCTGCTCCCGATCCAGATCGAAGCGCTCGAGGAGCAATTCCAGGAACGCAAAGATCGCATCAAACTGCTCGGTCACCGAGCCCGCGAGGCCGGCATCACCGAAGTTCGCAGCCGCGAGGACATGGTGGCGTTGCTGTTTCCGCACACCGCGTACAAGAGCTATCCCGAGAGCTTCCTGATCGAGGAGAAGTGGGACCGCCTCGGCAAATGGCTCGGGACGGTCTCCCCGCATCCCATCATCCCGATCGAGACCGCAGACATCGGCGACATCGACGAGTGGATCGGTCGCCTCGCGGCTGCCGGGCACTACGTGTCCTGCTCCAGCGGCACCACCGGAAAATCGGCGATGTTGCCGGCCAGCGACAAAGACATGGCGTGGTCGCGGATGGACACGGTCAACGTCTTCTCGTGGGGTTCGGGCGTCAAACCGGCCGCGGACCGGCGGATCATGGGGTTGGCGCCCACGGCGTCGGTCCCCAAGAACGAGGTCATCGCGGAGGCTCAGCTCGCGGCATTCGGTGATCCGGCCCTGGAGCGGTTCCGGTTGCCGATCCCACCGATCACAGTCGGTTCGCTGACCCAGATGGTGGTGCTGCGCAAGAAGATCGCCGATGGCACCGCCCGACCCGATGAACTGGCGGACTTCGAGCGGACCTCGCTGGAGCGTCAGGAGGGCCTCGACAAGGCGATGATCCGCGGCGCAGAGGCGCTCATCGAGTATCGCCACGAAAAGCTCTACCTCGCGGGGATGTGGAACTCGCTGTACCAGCTGGCGAAGCTGGTTCGCGACATGGGCTACTCCGCGAAGGACTTTCATCCCGACAACTGCATCTACGTCGGTGGCGGACTCAAGCGGGCGCAGCTGCCACCGGACTATCAGGAGTTCGTCCACCAAACCTTCAACATCCCGGCCAGCCGGGATTTCCAGAATTACTCCATGCAGGAGCTCAACTCCGGAATGCCCAAATGCCAAGCCGGGGAGCGCTATCACGTACCGCCGTGGATTGTGCCCTTCGTCCTCGACGAATCCGGGGAGGCCCTGCTTCCGCACGAGACCGGTGAGATCGAGGGGCGCGCAGCTTTCTTCGACCTTTCGCTCGACGGTCGTTGGGGTGGCGTCATCACCGGCGACAAGATCTCGCTCGACTTCAGTCCCTGCGCCTGCGGCTCCAAGGGCGCATCGATCCGCGACAACATCGCCCGCTACGCGGATATCAAGGGCGACGACAAGATCGGCTGTGCCGGCACCGTCGACGCATATGTGAGAGGTCTGTCATGACAACGATCGACACCGACCGGGCAGTGGACCACACCACGGTCTCGGCGCCGTTCTTCCTGCGGGGAGAACTGTTCGAGGGCCAGGAGGTCTCGCACCGTTCCCGCGATCTAGGGGTCACGTTCACCACTCCACGCATCGCGATGGACAAGGTGGTGCACCCGCGCACCGAGCTGCCACCCCTGCTCAACGTGCCGCTCGCCGAGATCATCGACTTCCTTGTCGAGACCGGTCAGCGCATCAATGATCCCGGGAATCCCTTTGTGCAGGACTGCATCGACCGGATGGCCTCCACGCACGTCCTGCCGCGCGCAGTGCTGCAGGCGCAGGTCCAAGGCGCAGCCGCCTATCTCGACAAGCGGGTGCTCGAGGCCGTCGTGGAGCAGAACTTCCCGGACCCCAAAGCGCTCGACGAATGGGTTCCGAAGGGGGACTTCACCGGTCGCAAGAGTTTTGTCCGCGCCTTCGCGCCGCGTCTGGTTCATGTGCTGCCCGGCAACTCGCCCGGTGTCGCCGTGAAGTCCATTGCCCAGGGCGCGATGGTCAAGGCTGTCAACCTGTTCAAGATGTCATCGAGTGATCCGTTCACCACCGTCGCGATCCTGCGGACCATGGCAGAGATCGATCCGGACCACGCGATCGTGAAGTCGATGTCGGCGGTCTACTGGCGCGGCGGCGACGATCAGGTGGAACGCGTCCTCTATCGCCCGCAGTATTACGACAAGATCGTGGCCTGGGGTGGCGGTGATGCGATCAACAACGTGATCAAGTACCTGGGACCGGGGTTCCAGCTGGTGTCGTTCGATCCCAAGACGTCGATCTCGATGGTCGGCAAAGAGGCGTTTGCCTCTGATGAGTCGCTCGACCTCGCTGCCGAGTTGGCTGCCACCGACGTCATGATCTTGAACCAGGAAGCGTGCGTGGCCAGCCGCTTTGTACATGTCGAGGCGAACCAGGAGGACGCCGACCGATTCTGTGAACGCCTCCACGCGCGGATCGTCGCGAAGGCAGCAGATTCCGGGGATCGTCGGCCGTTGGAGATGGACCTGCGCGAACAGGTCGACACCTTGATGATGCTCGACGACGAGTTCCGGGTGTGGGGCAAAACCGACGGCACCGGTCTGGTGATCCGTTCGGACGAGCCGGTCGACTTCCATCCGATCAACAAGACCGCCAACGTGGTGCGGGTCGACTCCCTCGACGACGCGATGAAGTACGTCAACGTGGCGACTCAGACCGTGGGCTTCTACCCGTTCGACCGAATGTGCGACTACCGCGACCAGCTCGCCAGCGGCGGCGCACAACGGATCGTTCATCTGGGTGAGGCGGGGCCGAGCACGATCGGCAATCCGCACGATGCGATGTACCCGTTACATCGCCTGGTGCACTGGATGGCCCATGAGGATGGCGTCGACGACGGTCGGTAGGGGATCATGTTCTTTTGTGAACGCCTCTAAGATTCCTGTCACCACTGTCGACCCCGACGACGTCGGCTCGCGCATCGATCCGGTGCTGGCCCGAAGTTGGCTCCTGGTCAACGGTTTGCAGAATGAACGCTTCCAACCGGCCGTGCATTCGCGTGCCGACATCGTTGTCCTCGACATCGAGGATGCGGTGGCACCGAAGGACAAGGTCGCCGCCCGCGACCACGTCGTCCGGTGGCTTGCCGGTGGCAACCGCGACTGGGTGCGGGTGAACGGATTCGGCACCCAGTGGTGGGCCGATGATCTGGCCGCACTGAGTGAGGTCAAGGTCGGTGGCGTGATGCTGGCGATGGTCGAGTCGGTGGACCACGTCACCGAAACCGCGAAGCGACTGCCGGGTGTGCCGATCGTGGCCTTGGTCGAGACCGCACGTGGTCTGGAACGGATCAGCGAGATCGCCTCGGCCAAGGGCACATTCCGTCTCGCCTTCGGGATCGGCGACTTCCGCCGCGACACCGGATTCGGTGATCAGCCCGCGACCCTGGCGTATGCCAGGTCGCGTTTCACCATCGCGGCCAAGGCGGCGCACCTGCCGAGTGCGATCGACGGACCGACCGTCGGTTCATCGGCGCTCAAACTCAGCGAGGCCACCGCGGTCAGCGCGGAGTTCGGCATGACCGGAAAGATCTGTCTGACACCGGATCAGTGCGCCGCGGTCAACGAGGGACTGTCTCCGTCGCACGAAGAGGTCGCGTGGGCGCTGGAGTTCTTCGCCGAGTACGAGCGCGACGGGGGAGAGATCCGCAACGGATCAGATCTGCCCCGTATCGCCCGTGGCACCAAGATCCTGGATCTGGCCCGTGCCTACGGCATCGAGTTCAACCAGGAGTACGACGACCCGGACCACATGCCGGCACCGTCGGACACCTACCACTACTGATCGCCAGGCCGAACGCAAAAATGGTCGCCGCCCTCGAAAGGGCGGCGACCATTTTGTTGTCAGATCAGATCAGTGCGATCAGCGTGCAAACATCAACGCGCGCTTGACTTCCTGGATCGCCTGGGTCACCTGGATGCCACGAGGGCAGGCGTCGGTGCAGTTGAAGGTGGTGCGGCAGCGCCACACACCGTCGACGTCGTTGAGGATGTCGAGGCGTTCGGCGGCACCTTCGTCACGGCTGTCGAAGATGAACCGGTGCGCATTGACGATCGCGGCCGGACCGAAGTAGCTGCCTTCGTTCCAGTACACCGGGCAACTCGTGGTGCAGCAGGCACACAGGATGCACTTGGTGGTGTCGTCGAAGCGGGCGCGGTCGGCCTGGCTCTGGATGCGCTCACGGGTCGGCTCGTTGCCACTGGTCATCAAGAACGGCTTCACGGCGCGGAAAGCGTCGAAGAACGGTTCCATGTCGACGACGAGATCTTTCTCGACGGGCAGGCCCTTGATGGGCTCGACCGTGATGGTGATCTCCTTGGACTTGTCCTTGGGGAGCATGTCCTTCATCAGCAGCTTGCAGGCGAGCCGGTTGACGCCGTTGATCCGCATGGCATCACTGCCGCAGACGCCGTGGGCGCACGAGCGACGGAACGTGAGGGTGCCGTCGAGGTAGCCCTTCACGTACAGCAGGAGGTTGAGAAGGCGGTCGGTCGGCAGAGCCGGGACCCGGAAGCTCTCGAAGCCCTGGGCGTCAGGATCTTCCGGGTTGAACCGGCTGATCTTGAGCGTGACCATGGTCGCCTCTTCAGGGACCGGAGGCAACGGCGGATCGTCGTGCCGGACAGCGGTATCGGTTGTGGCAGTCATCAGTACTTCCGCTCCATCGGTTCGTAGCGGGTCTGGACCACGGGCTTGTAGTCCAATTCAATCGGGGCGATCAGTCCGTCGCCCTTCTTGTAGGCCATCGTGTGCTGCATGTAGTTGACGTCGTCACGGGTCGGGTAGTCCTCGCGCGCATGCCCGCCACGGGTTTCCTTGCGGTTCAGCGCACCGACCACGGTGACCTCGGCCATTTCGAGCAGGAAGCCCAGCTCGATGGCCTCGAGCAGGTCGCTGTTGAAGCGCTTGCCCTTGTCGTGCACGCGGATGCTGTTGTAACGCTCCTTGAAGCCGTGGATGTCGTTCAAGACCTTGGTGAGCGTCGCGTCGGTGCGGAACACCGATGCGTTCGCGTCCATCGTGGCCTGCAGTTCGGAGCGAATGTCCGCGACGCGCTCGTGTCCGTGCTCGGACAGGATCGTCTCGAGCCAGCCATCGACCATGGCGGTCGGTGCCTCGGGGAGAGGGGTGAACTCGGTGGACAGCGCGTACTCGGCGGCAGCGATGCCGGCGCGGCGGCCGAACACGTTGATGTCGAGCAGCGAGTTGGTGCCGAGACGGTTGGCGCCGTGGACCGAGACGCAGGCACATTCGCCTGCGGCGTACAGACCGTGGACGATCTCGTCGTTGTTGCGCAGCACCTCACCGTTGATCTTGGTGGGGATACCGCCCATGACGTAGTGGCAGGTGGGGAACACCGGCACGTACTCGGTGACCGGGTCGACGCCGAGGTAGGTACGGGCGAACTCGGTGATGTCCGGGAGCTTCTCGTTGAGGACGTCCTCGCCGAGGTGGGTCACGTCGATGTAGACGTAATCCTTGTTCGGTCCGGCGCCGCGGCCCTCGAGGACCTCCAGCACCATCGACCGGGCGACGATGTCGCGGGGCGCGAGGTCCTTGATGGTCGGGGCGTAACGCTCCATGAAGCGTTCACCGTCGACGTTGCGGAGGATTCCGCCTTCACCGCGGACGGCTTCGGAGATCAGGATGCCGAGGCCGGCCAGACCCGTCGGGTGGAACTGGTGGAACTCCATGTCCTCGAGCGGCAGGCCCTTGCGGAAGACGATGCCCATGCCGTCACCGGTGAGGGTGTGGGCGTTGGACGTGGTCTTGTACATCCGGCCCGACCCGCCGGTGGCGAAGACGATCGACTTGGCGTGGAAGACGTGGATCTCACCGGTGGCGAGTTCGTAGGCGACCACACCGGTGGCCACCTGCTCACCCTGCTCGTTCTCGGTGAGGCAGATGTCGAGTGCGTAGAACTCGTTGAAGAACTCGACGTCGTGCTTGACGCAGTTCTGGTACAGCGTCTGCAGGATCATGTGGCCGGTGCGGTCGGCGGCGTAGCAGGCACGGCGGACCGGGCTCTTGCCGTGATCGCGGGTGTGACCACCGAAGCGGCGCTGATCGATCTTGCCCTCAGGGGTGCGGTTGAACGGCAGCCCCATCTTCTCGAGGTCGAGCACGGCGTCGATGGCTTCTTTGGCCATGATCTCGACCGCGTCCTGGTCGGCGAGGTAATCGCCGCCCTTGACGGTGTCGAAGGTGTGCCATTCCCAGTTGTCTTCTTCGACGTTGGCCAGTGCTGCGCACATTCCACCCTGGGCCGCGCCGGTGTGGCTACGGGTCGGGTAGAGCTTCGTCAGCACTGCGGTGCGGGCGCGCGGCCCGGCCTCGATGGCCGCGCGCATCCCGGCGCCGCCGGCGCCGATGATGACTACGTCGTAACGATGTTCCTGCATGTGTTTGTTGCTCCGATTCGGGCCGGGTCTAGACGCTGTTCACGTCGAAGGTAAGCAGGGCATAGGTGCCGGTGAGCAGCACCAGGATCATCGACAGGACCAGCAGTGTGTTCAGCCAGAACCGGGTCGAGTCCTTGCGGGAGTAATCGGCGATCACGGTACGGACGCCGTTTCCTCCGTGAAGCTGGGCGAGCCACAGCATGGAGAGGTCCCAGACCTGCCAGAACGGTTCTTTCCAGCGGGCGGCGACAAACGAGGCGTCGATCCGGTGCACACCGTCGTCCCACGCCAGCATGATGAACATGTGACCGATGGTCAGAATGATCAGTGCGATACCCGAGAAGCGCATGAAGAGCCATGCGTTCTTCTCGAAGTTGCCACCCTTGGGCCGGCGCGGTGAGCGCGGGTTGTCGAGGCTGGCCGGACGATCATGGTCGGTGCCGTAGGTTTTGGCGATCCGAGGTGCTTGTGATGCGGTCATCTGCGGCGCCTTCCTAAATGTGTTCCACGAGCAGCTGCAGCAGACGTACCGTCGCTGCGCCGAAGATGATCACGAACAAGGTCAAGATCGTCCACAGCATCTGACGCTGGAACTTCGGTCCCTTGGACCAGAAGTCGACCAGGATGATCCGGACACCGTTCAACGCGTGGTACAGCACGCAGGCGACGAGTCCGATCTCCATCAGACCGATGATCGGGTTCTTGTACGTCTCGATGATCTCGGAGTATTTGTCCGGATCGATCCGGATCACTGCCGTGTCGAGAACGTGTACAAAGAGGAAGAAGAAAATGGATACGCCGGTTATCCGGTGCAGCACCCAGGACCACATGCCTGGGTCGCCCCGGTACAACGAGCGCTTGCGCACCGGTTTGGGCGCGGTCTCGGTAGGAATGCTCATCGAGAAATTGGCCTCCAACATCGTTGATGGACGCGTCGAGCGCGGTTCCGGGCTGCTCGATCGTGGACCCACGTCAAGAACCATAAACCTAAGCTGTTGTGAGAAAGAATCCTGCCCGAGTGGAGATGAGCTGCAACACATCTCGACTTAGGGTTGCCTTACCAAGGTTTTAGTGTGTAGGTGATGTCCGCTTTCGTGGGCGTCGATGGCGAAAGGGCTACCCTGTGGCACCGGAGATTGACTGGAAAGTACTGCGGGACAAGGCTGTTGAGGTAATGGGGTGGGCATATGCGCCTTATTCGGGCTATCCGGTGGGTGCGGCCGCAATAGTCGATGACGGCCGTTTTGTGACGGGTTGCAATGTGGAAAATGTCTCATATGGATTGGGCCTGTGCGCCGAGTGCACATTGGCCGGAAATCTCCACGCAACCGGTGGTGGGCGCCTGATCGCGCTCAGTTGCACGGACAGCCGGGGTGAGGTGCTGATGCCCTGCGGGCGTTGCCGACAGGTGTTGCTCGAACACGGCGGACCGCAGATGTTGATCGATCATCCGGACGGCCCGAAGTCCTTGGGCGAGTTGCTTCCGGACCATTTCGGTCCGTCCGACCTGGCCGCCGGACGGGTGTCGGGGGATGTCCGTGGCTGAGGTCTTCGACGCGGTCTCGGTGATCCGGACCAAGCGTGATGGCGGGGCGCTGAGCGATGGCCAAATCGATTGGGTGGTCAACGCCTACACCGCCGGCCTGGTGCACGACGAACAGATGTCGGCGCTGGCGATGGCGATCCTGTTGCGCGGCATGGACCGTCGTGAGATCGCCCGGTGGACCGAGGCGATGATCAACACCGGTGAGCGAATGGATTTCACGCACCTGCATCGCGGCGGTGAACCACTGGTGACCGTCGACAAACACTCGACCGGTGGGGTGGGCGACAAGATCACGTTGCCGCTGGCGCCGTTGGTGGCGTCGTATGGCATTGCGGTGCCGCAATTGTCGGGACGTGGCCTGGGTCACACCGGCGGAACGCTCGACAAACTCGAAGCCATTTCGGGATGGCGCGCAGACCTCACCAACAACAGGATCGCCGAACTACTCGAATCGGTCGGTGCCGTGGTGTGTGCGGCCGGTTCGGCGTTGGCACCTGCCGACAAGAAGCTCTACGCACTGCGCGACGTCACGGGGACGGTCGAGTCGATCCCGCTCATCGCGAGCTCCATCATGAGCAAGAAGATCGCCGAGGGCACCAGTGCGCTGGTACTCGACGTAAAGGTCGGTTCTGGTGCATTCATGAAATCCGAGAGTGATGCCCGTGAGCTCGCCCAGATCATGGTCGAGATCGGCAATGACGCGGGTGTCCGGACGTCGGCCCTGCTGACGTCGATGTCCGAGCCGCTGGGTCTGACGGCAGGCAATGCGCTCGAGGTTGCTGAATCTCTGGAGGTACTGGCCGGTGGTGGTCCACCCGATGTCGTGGAACTGACGGTGGCGCTGGCGCGCGAGATGCTGGCCGCCGGTGGCATCACCGGGGTGGACCCGGCCGAGAATCTTCGCAACGGCAAGGCGATGGACCTGTGGGAGGCGATGATCGCCGGACAGAGCGGTGATCCGAAAGCACCTCTGCCGCAGGCAGATCACCAAGAAGTCATCAGGGCCCAGGAGGCCGGGGTGATCGAGTCGATCGACGCGATGGCCGTCGGGGTGGCGGCTTGGCGGCTGGGAGCGGGCCGCGAACGGCAGGGCCAGACCGTCCAGGCCGAAGCCGGTGTGCGGTGGCACGCGGTGGCCGGGCAAACGGTTCGCGCCGGTGACCCGCTGTTCACCATGTACACGCAGACACCGGAGCGGTTCGAGGCCGGAGCTCACGCGCTCACGGGCGCGGCTGTGATCGGTTCGGCAACGCCGCACACCGGGTCCCGGGTCATCGATCGGGTTACCGTCAACTCATGACATCATCGCCGCTGGATCTGACCTCCATCGCGCTGGCCCCGAAGGTGCTGCTCCACGATCACCTCGACGGTGGCCTGCGTCCGGAAACGGTGCTCGAACTCGCCCACGAAGCCGGATACAAATCTCTTCCGGCGGACAATCACGCAGATCTCGCGACATGGTTCCGGGAGGCCGCCGACAGTGGCTCGCTTGTCCGATATCTGGAGACGTTCGAGCACACGGTGGCCGTGATGCAGACCGCCCCGGCTCTCGAACGGGTGGCTCGGGAGTGCGCCGAAGATCTCGCGGACGACGGTGTTGTCTACGCCGAGGTTCGGTTTGCGCCGGAACAGCACCTCGAGGCCGGGCTGTCGCTCGACGAGGTTGTCGAGGCGGTGTTGCGTGGCTTTGTCGACGGCACCGCGGAGGCCGCGGCTCGGGGTCGCCGGATTCAGGTTCGCACCCTCGTCACCGCGATGCGACACGCGGCGCGGTCCCGGGAGATCGCAGAGTTGGCGGTGCGATACCGGAATCAGGGTGTGGCCGGCTTCGACATCGCAGGCGCTGAGGCGGGCTACCCGCCGAGCCGTCATCTCGACGCGTTCGAATACATGCGGGCCTCGAACGCACCGTTCACCATTCATGCCGGGGAGGCCTTCGGGTTGCCGTCGATCCATGAGGCCATCAGCTTCTGTGGCGCCGATCGGCTCGGACACGGGGTCCGGGTCATCGACGACATCACGTTGCCCGAGGGGGCCGACCTCGCCGCGGACGCATTCAAGGGCGCGCAGTTGGGGGACATCGCGAACTATGTCCGCGACAAGCGGATCCCGCTGGAATTGTGCCCGAGCTCCAATGTGCAGACCGGCGCTGTGGCAAGTCTGGCCGAACACCCGTTCAATGTGCTTGCGCGACTACGGTTCCGGGTCACCGTCAACACGGACAACCGACTGATGAGCGATACCAGCATGAGCCGCGAGTGCAAGGTGCTCGTCGACCAGTTCGGCTACGGATGGTCCGACCTGGAGCGCTTCACGGTGAACGCCATGAAATCGGCGTTCATCCACTTCGACGAACGTTTGTCCATCATCGACGACGTCATCAAACCGGGCTATGCGGTCCTGATCGGCTGAACTGTCGGCTGACCTGCCCTGAAAACCGCTGAATACGGGGGCGGCGAGGGAACATATCCCTTGCCGCCCCCGTATTTGACTGTTTTCAGGGCCAAGAAGAAGGCGCGTCAGCCGCGCTTCTTCTCCAGGCGGGTGTCGAAGTCGTGCTCGAGTGCCCGCCAGGCTTCGGACTCGTTGTCGAACGGCGGGCTCGGCGCCATCCGCTTCGGGTCCGGGTTGAGCGTGTAGTCCACGAACCAACCGAGTGGTGTGGTCGTCCCCAATGCCTCGGCCACCGAATCGTCGTCCGCATAATCCGCTGCGTCCGTGAGCAGTTCGACAGCCAATTCGAGTTGCTTGCGGTCGATGCGGCGCGGGCCGTCGAGGATGTCATCGGTCAGGCCCGGCAGTACGTAGACGTTGTCTTCGTAGACGTCGATCTCGAGAGACCCGTCGGTGGCCGCGACCTGGATGTCCTCGAAGGTGCTGATCGGCGACAGGTCGTGTTCGTTGTCGTCGGCCAGGTACCGCTCCAGGGCACGCTTGGAGGTGAAGGCGAAGATCTTGCCGTTCTTGCCGAGGAAGACCGGATCGTCGTCCAGATAGCAACGGAGCGAGAAGAACTCGCCTTCGGCGGTGACGATCTGGATGGGGTCGATACCGACGGACGCCCAGAAGTCGTCTTCGTCGATCTCTTCGTACTCGTCTTCGTCTTCGTCGTCTTCATCAACGAGGTCGTCGTCGTCTTCGTCATCGTCTTCGTCGTCACGGTCGACGATCTCGACGTCCTCGTCTGGCTCGTCCTCGTCTTCGGCGCTGGCGGCTGCGAGGAGTTCGGCGTCGGCCACCGCAACGGCTTCGGCGTCGACCTCCGGAGTGCTGATGACCTCATCGATCGCGTCGATGACGTCGTCCCAACGCTTGTCGATGAGCGTGCCGATGCGCTCCCACAGTTCGGCTCCGTCTTTGCCGATGAAGTTGCGGGTGCCGGTGGTGACCGCGCCGAGGATGGGATTGCCGTTGAAGAACTTGGTGATCGGCGTCAATTCGCAGACCTCGCCGATGATCCGGACGATCTCGAGGACATCCTCGAGCTTGGCGATGACCTCAGGGGTCGGGTCTTCGGCAGCGAGCTCCGGGACGGCGATGAGGTCGAAGGACTTGTCCTGCGCCGGTTCGAACTCGTCGGCCTTGAGTCCGACGACCGTCTTCCATGCCGGGTGCTCATCGAGATCGTTTTCAGCGCCCGACCGGACGAATGCGACAAGCTCGGCGACCGAGCCGAATCCGTACAAGTCTTCGTCGAGACCCAGGAACGCCTCCCACTCGTCATCGCCCTCACGCCAGCGGGGAGCCCACAGCGTAAAGGTGTTGCCTTCGGTGATCACGAGTTCAATTGGGACGATGTCTCCGGCCATGGGGACAGAGCCTAGTCACCGATGATGACCATGGGCCACCTCGCCTCACCATTACTGCTGTGGCTTTGTCGTGAATTTGTCGCCGCGTCTGAGATCGGCCGGTAAATGCCCTCGAATGTGAGGCTCGATTCGGCGACTCCGCCCGGCACAACGCGTGTTGCGGACCGTTGACTTCGGGAAAGCTCGGAGCCTGATCGTCAGCAAGGAACAACGTCATCGCGGTGTGTGAGTGTCAGCACATCAACGGCCACGCGATGCGACTATGGAGAGCATGAGAGATCCAGAGGCAATGGAGGACGACGAGTTGCGCCCCGGGCTCTTTGCGTCGCAGCGGACGCGAGAGTTGGCGATCGCGATGGATGATCCGGACAACCTCCCACACATCGAAGAGCACATCCGGCGGTACGAATTCGAAATCGTCAGACGCGGCCTGTAGTCACGTGGGCCTGCAGTCACGTGGGCCGGTAGAAGCCCTCGAACGTCTGACTCAAGTTTGACGTCCGGACGGGTGAAACGCTGACCGGGTCGCCGGCTTCGACCATCTGGCCGTTGCCGATGTACATCGCGACGTGTCCGGACCAGACGGCGAGATCACCTGGCTGCAGATCGGCTTGTGAGACCGCCACACCGGCGGAGTCCTGTTCTTGGGCGAGGCGGGGGAGTTCGACGCCTGCCTCGCGGTACGCCCACTGGGTCAGGCCGCTGCAGTCGAGGCCCACGCCGGGAGTGGTCCCGCCCCAGACATAGGGGACGCCCTGCTGGCTCAACGCGGCCCGCACCGCCTTGGCTGCGCGCTCGTTGGGGGCATAGGCGACCGAGCCGTCCGGCAGGGTGATTGCGACACCGGTGCCGTCGGTGTTGGTGGCCGACAACCCGGCTGGAACGGTCGATGCGGCGCCCTGGTCCGGCGGCAGTCCTGAATCGGTGACGGTGGACTGTGCGCCCGCGGTGACGGGCCCGAGGGCGGCGTTCGCGAGATTGCCGAGTTCGGTGCCCACTCGAGCCAGCTGGGCGGTGACCGGATCGGTGGTGGCCGACGCGGTGATGGCCGGCGCGGGTGTGCGGCCGATCTGCAGCAGCCTCTCGGTGTCCGTGCTCAGTCTCGTGCGGGTGCGTTCGACGACGTCGATGCCGCGTTGCAGGTGGGCCATCGCAATCGGGAGGATCGCGGCGATGCCCGCGGGGGTGAACAGCGTCGGGCCCATCGCGGCCGCGATCGTCACAAAGGAATCGAGAATCGCCTCGAGTTCGAGGGCGGCCTGTCGCACGGTGTCGCCTGCCGACTCGATGATGTCGGCGATGGCAAGGCTGTCGTCGGAGTAGTTGGCCGCCGCGACGACTGCCTCGTCGAGAACCGCGATGGCCGAGTTGGCGCCTGCCCCGGACCACTGTGGTTTGAGTTCGGTGTTCACGCGGTACTGGCCGGCCCGGGAATCGTCGAGAACCGTTGCGATTGTTCTCAATTGCATCGTCGGCGCACCACCCGGCAGGATACCGGTACCAAGGGTGGCAAGGAGTGCTTGCAGCGGCGCGATCAGGATCTCGACGGGGATCATCTACAGGGCCTTGATCGGATGGACGCTATTCGGTTGGGCGCTGATCTCGCGCGCACCGGTGTCGTCGGCGCCCGAGTATGTGGCGGCGGAATTCTGTAGGTCGGTTGCCAGCGCGTCGATCCGGGACGCGAGGTCGGTGAGTTCACGGCTGTGTCGGTCGGTGACCATCACCGCGGCGGCCGCGAACTCGGCACCCATGAGACCGAATGCCGGAATGAGTGTGGCTGCCTCGACGCGACCGGTGGCCGCGTATGCCGCGATTTCGGCAGCCACCGATCGTGTTCCGGCAGCAGCGGCGGTCAGGGCGGCAGGTTCAACAGATACCGAAGTCATGGGTTTACGACGCGATGGGCGGGTGGTCTGGTTCCCCTCGTATGGTTATCCCATGCAGATCCGGACTGTCGATCATCCCTTGGCCGCGGCCAGACTGACCACCTTGCGCGACAAGAACACCGATAACGCGGCGTTTCGTGGGGCGTTGTCAGACCTGACCCAGATGCTCATCTACGAGGCGCTGATCGGTGCTCCGGTCACCGAGCTCGCGGTGTCGACGCCGGTGACCGAGACGACGGGCGTGCGGCTGGCTGCGCCTCCGCTACTGGTACCCGTGCTCCGCGCCGGTTTGGGCATGGTCGAGCAGGCGCACGCCATGGTGCCCGAGGCCAACGTGGGATTCGTGGGTATCGCTCGCAACGAGGACACCCACCAGCCGGTGCCGTACCTCGAGTCGCTTCCCGACGACCTGTCCGGCCAGCCGGTTTTTGTCCTCGACCCGATGCTTGCCACCGGTGGTTCGATGATCCACACGATCGAGTTGCTCGTCACCCGCAAGGCCACCGACATCACCGCGGTGTGCGTGGTGGCTGCGCCCGAAGGTGCGGCAGCGCTGGGTGATTCAGGTCTTCCTGTTCGCCTGGTGACCGCGGCCATCGACGACGGTCTCAACGACGTCGCCTACATCACGCCGGGTCTCGGCGATGCCGGTGACCGCCAGTTCGGACCCCGCTGATCCGACTGCGGCCTGATCAGGTGGCCGGACGGCGAGTGTAGAACTCGAGGGCGATGCCATCGGGGTCGCGGAAGGCGATGAGTTGTCCGATCATCCCCGTCACGATCCCGTTGTGTTCGATCTGGGCATTGTCGAGTATCGAACGCCAGCGTTCCAGTTCGTCGAGGTCGGCGACTTCGAACGCCAGGTGATCGAGACCGGGCCGGAATTCGGAGAAGCCGTCCGGGGTTGCGCGAGGACCGTGTGAAATCAGACTGAGGGTGAGCCCGCCGGGATGATGGAGCATTGCCTTGTCGGCATCGTCTTTCTGTTGGCGCGAGGCGACCTCGAAGCCCAGGACCCATCGGTACCAATCGATGCTGCGGTCGAGGTCGACAACAGTGATGCTGACGTGATGGATGGCACCGATCGCCGGGAAGTCAGCTGTCATGGGATTGCCTCCGATCGTGGGTTTACGGATCTAACGACTGCGCGCCGCCCACCGACCACCATCGCGCCTGACCTGGACCGGGTGGTCGAAGCACTTGGTGATGGTCGCCGATGTGAGAGCCTCGTCGACGCTGCCCTGGATGACCGTTTCCCCATCACGCAGCAGCAGGGCGTGACTGGTGCTGGTCGGCAGGTCTTCGAGATGATGGGTGACCATGACGCTCGCCAGATCGGTGACTTCTTTTCGGAGTTGGTCGATGCTGGTCAGCAGCTGTTCACGGGCGGCGAGGTCGAGGCCGGTGGCAGGTTCGTCGAGCAACAGCAATGACGGTCGTGGCATGAGCGCCCGCGCGATGAGGGTGCGCCCGCGTTCGCCCTGACTCATCGTGGTCCACACCGATTCCCGGCGCGCGGACATTCCGAGTAGCTCGAGAAGATCGTCGGCATGGCGGTGATCGGCAGTGGTGTACGTGCGGCGGGGGTCGAGCTCCGGGGTGTTGGTCAGCCCGGTCAGGACGACGTCATGCGCCTTCAATGGAAGATCGAGGCGGTGCCGCGGGTCGACATGTCCTATGTGCGTCCGCAATTCGCGCATGTCGACCCGGCCCAGACGGTGGCCGAGAACGTCCACCGTGCCGCGGGTCGGGTGCCCGAACGCGCCGAGGATGTGTAGAAGCGTCGACTTGCCTGCGCCGTTGGGGCCAAGGAGCGCCCAGTGCTCTCCGGGACTGACGGTGAAGTCGATGTCGCGCAACAGGTATCGCCCGCCGCGCACCACGTCGATTCCGGCGGCGTGCAGAACTTCGGGCCTGGGGTCGGCATTTGATTCGGATGGCATCATGATCAGTTCGTCCAGTAGTAGAGCATTGGTTCCTGCGAGACGACCACGCCGTTCGTTGCGATGGTGAGGGACGTCGGTGTCATCTCATAGGTGGTGTCGCGGTTCAACGCCACGAACTGGTTCCCGGAGCGCGTCGGATCCGGGATCTCGACGCCCAGGCCGTTCGCCAGACCCTTGTAGTAGTAGCGACCCGACTGATTATCCGACTGGCAGACAACAATTTTCGACTGATCTGTCTGGCCGACCATGACCGCTGTGTCTTGTGGTCCGTTGCAGCGTGGACCGCTGACAAAGCCTTGCTGATCTGCGCCGGGGACATTCGGCACCGGCGCGGCCGGTGTCGAGGTCGTTGTGGTCGGCGTCGGCGAGGGGGTCGCGGTCACGGTCGACGGCTCGGCCGTCACGGTGTGCGTCGACACCCGCGGGCCGGCTGTGGTGCTGCTGCCCTCGGCTTCGGACGCGGGGTCATCCGACGGGATCAGGAGAAATCCGAGGAGGATGGCCAGCGCCAGTACGAGTACGCCGGCCACGATCGCACCGATCACAACCGGTGACGACCATGGAGATCGCGGTGGGGGTGTCGGGTAGTAGTTTCCGCTCACGCGCTCACCCTACCGGCGACCCCCGGCACAGTAGGCGGTGACTTGGGAGGTGATCGTGGCCATTCGAGCCTCCGCCGAAGCTCGTGCGGTTGCCGGAGGTGGGCCGGGGGATTCGGCGACCTCGAGATAGAACTTGAGTTTCGGCTCGGTACCCGAGGGCCTGGCGATCACCCTGATCTGGCCGGTCTGAGAGGTACCGGTGAGCTGCACCGCGTCGGTCGACTGACCCGGCGCGCGTTGGAGGAGATCCTCGGCGTCGACCGCGATCCCGTCCAGGTGCTGCGGTGGGTTGGTCCGAAGGTTCGCCATCACCTCGGTGATCTGAGCGAGGTCGTCGACACGCAGTGAGTACTGGCCTGTCAGGTGGACACCGTGCTCGGTCGCGATTTCGTCGAGACGGTCGGCCAGGTCTCGGTCGGAGTCGGAGAGCTGTTGGGTCAGGACACTGAGCGCGACCGCGGCGCTGATGCCGTCTTTGTCTCGGACTCCATCAGGGTCGACGCAATGTCCGATGGCTTCTTCATAGGCGTACACCAGTCCTTCTCCGGCTCGGACCAGCCATTTGAAACCGGTCAGCGTTGCCGCGTACCGGACGCCGGACGCCTTTGCGATCTTGCCCAACAAGCTGCCGGAGACGATCGTGTTGGCCACCAATACGTCTTCGCCGGTGTGCTCGGCGATGATCTGGGAGCCGAGCAACGCGCCGGTTTCATCGCCGGTGAGCATCCGCCATATGCCGTCGATCCGCGTGCCGACCGCACAACGGTCGGCGTCGGGGTCAAGGGCGATCGCGATGTCGGCGTCGATGTCGGCGGCCAGTTCGAGCAGCAGGTCCGCAGCGCCCGGCTCCTCGGGATTGGGAAACGCGGCGGTGGGGAACGCCGGATCCGGGGCATGCTGCAATCCGACCACCGTGACATTGTGAAATCCGCACTCGCGCAAGGCCTCTACCGCGACATCGCCGCCCACACCGTGCATGGCGGTCAGCGCGATCCGGATCGTACGATGCTCGTGGTGACCGAACCGGGTCACGATTCGAGCCAGGTAGTGCGCAATGTTCTCGTGCGCGCGATCATCCGGCGCCACCGGTGTCCGCGGGATACGGTTGGCCGGTCCGGTGGCCGCGATCAATTGCTCGATCTCTGCGTCGGCAGGCGGAACCAGTTGCGCCCCTTGATCCAAGTAGACCTTGTAGCCGTTGTCGGCAGGCGGGTTGTGCGAGGCGGTGATCTGGATCCCGGCGACAGCGTCCAGGTTTCGGACGGCGAAGGCAACCAGGGGTGTCGGTCCTGGACCGGGCAGCGCGACCACGTCGAACCCCTGCGCCGCAAGGACTTCCGCGGTGGCGGTGTAGAAGTCCTCGGAACCGTGGCGGGCATCGCGACCGACAACCACTGTGCCACCTGCATGACCGTGGTCGATCAGCCACTGCCCAACCCCGGCGGTTGCCTTGGTGACCACCGCGACGTTCATCCCCAGCGGCCCGGCGCGGACCGGGCCACGTAGGCCTGCGGTCCCGAAATGCAGGGTGTCGGAGAACCTCTCGTCGATCTCGTCGGTGTTGAGCGTGGCGAGTTCGGCTCGGGTACGCGGATCGGGATCGGCGTCGATCCAGGCCTGGACTGCTTCGAGCGGCGTCATGAAAAGTCCTGTGTCATGTGGGGTCTCAGATCTGTTCGATCACCTGGGCCAGCAGGTGACCCATCCGGGTGGCCGAGGCGCGGCCGACTTCCAGGACTTCTTCGTGATTCAGTGGTTCGCCGGTGATACCCGCCGCAAGATTGGTGACCAGCGAGATGCCCAGGACCGACATGTTTTCCGCACGGGCGGCGATGGTCTCGTGCACGGTCGACATGCCCACCAGGTCGGCTCCCAGGACCCGCAACATGTTGATCTCGGCGGGTGTTTCGTAGTGGGGCCCGGGAAGTCCCGCGTAGACGCCTTCGGCGAGGGTGGGATCGACGGTCTGAGCGATCTTCCTCAGCCGCGGTGCGTAGGCGTCGACGAGGTCGACGAACTGCGCGCCGATGAGAGGGGAGCGGGCCGTGAGATTCAGGTGATCACTGATCAGGACCGGCTGGCCGACGGTCATGTCGTGCCGCAGACCGCCGGCCGCGTTCGTCAGCACGATCGTCTCCACCCCGCACTTGGCGGCGGTCCGGACCGCGTGCACCACGCTGCCCAGTGGATGTCCCTCATACGCATGGGTTCTGCCCAACAACACCAACACCGAACGGCCGCCGATGCGCAGCGAGTGGACGGTGCCGGAGTGTCCGGCCGCGCTCGGCGGCGTGAAACCGGGCAGCTCCGCCATCGGGATGCTGGTGTCGGCGGTACCCAAAGCGGCAGCGGCAGGCGCCCATCCCGAGCCGAGGACGACGGCCACATCGTGGCTCGGTTTCCCGGTTGCCGCAGCGATCGCGTCGGCCGCCGCCTGCGCTGCGCCGGTGGGATCGATCGTCGGATCGGAACTGGTTGAAATCACGTCGGGTCCGTCGGTTGCCATGGGACAACCCTAAGACGAAAAGGGGCGGCTTTCGCACCCTGAGTCGGGTCCGGCGCAAACAGGGCTGTGTCCGTCGCATCGGGAATGGCCGGGACCGATAGGCTCGCGACATGCCGTACGTGACCACACATGACGCCGTCCATACCCTCTATCTGGGCACCGAGGGTGACGACAGTGATTCCGACAATCGTTTCGGAATCGACTGGCTCGACTCCATCAATGCTCGCCTCGATGAGGTCGCCGACAACAAGCCGGGCGCGTTGGTCATCACCGCAACCGGAAAGTTCTTCTCCAACGGTCTCGATATCGATTACATCGGCGCCAATGGCGACAAACTTCCGGCGTACCTCGACCGCGTCCACGCCCTGTACACGCGGATCCTGACGTTCCCGCAGCCCACCGTTGCTGCGATCAACGGCCACGCTTTCGGCGCCGGTGCCATGTTGGCGCTATGCGCCGACCACCGGGTGATGCGGACCGAGCGGGGTTTCTGGTCGCTTCCCGAGGTGATGCTCGGAATGCCGTTCACCAAGGGGATGGCGACATTGATCCGGACCCGGCTGCCCGATGCCGCCGCCACCGAGGCCATGACCACCGGACGTCGGTACGGCGGCCTCGATGCTGTTGCCGCCGGAATCGTCGAGCAGGCCGTCGATGTCGATGTGCTGACATCCACGGCCTCCGACATCGCCGCCGGGCGAAGTGCTCTGGCCGGACCGGCCCTGCAGATGATCAAGAAGGGTCTCCGCGAGCCCCTCCTCGCCGACCTCGCCTACCTGACCCCGGCCAACCTGGTTGGTTAACTCGGATCAGGCCGCAATCGCGATGGTGAGACAATGAACCGATGACACAGATCGGGCAGCGAGGCGCGCGTGCCGTACAGGCAGTGGCCGGTGACCTGATCGAGTTGTCGCATTCGCTTCACGCCGAACCGGAACTGGCGTTCTCCGAACACCGCAGCGTCGCCAAGGTGACAAGCCTGCTCGACGGCTACGGATTCGAGGTCACCACCGGCGTTGCCGACCTTCCCACCGCTTTCACCGCGACCTACGGTTCGGGTGACCTGGTGATCGGGCTCTGCGCCGAGTACGACGCGTTGCCCGGTTTAGGGCATGCGTGTGGCCACAACATGATCGCGGCGACCGCGGTCGGTGCAGCGCGTGGTCTCGCGGAGGTCGCCGATGAACTCGGCATCACCGTCCTGGTCCTCGGCACTCCCGCCGAAGAGACCGGGGGCGGAAAGATCGTGATGGCCCGCGCCGGGGTTTTCGATCCCGTTGCGATGGCCTTGATGGTGCACCCGGGTCGGATGGACGAAGTGGCCAGCCGGTCTTTGGCATTGGATGATCTGGCGATTCGATACACCGGTGTCGAATCCCATGCCGCCGCTGCGCCCGAGCGCGGCCGCAACGCCGCGGATGCGGCCACCATCGCGCAGGTTTCCCTCGGGCTGTTGCGTCAACACCTGAAGGCCGGCCAGCAGATTCACGGAATCGTTAGCGACGGCGGCAGCGCCCCGAACATCGTGCCCGGGCACAGCGAGCTGCTCTATTACCTGCGAGCTGTCGACGAGGCATCGCTGGCCGACCTGCGTGAGCGCGCCGAGGCGTGTTTCGCGGCCGGTGCGATGGCGGCGGGCTGCACGTACGAGATCTCGACTGTGTCGCCGACTTACGTTGAACTCCGGCACGATCAGCGACTACTCGCGGCGTACCGGGGTGCGATCGCCGACCTCGGACGCGAAGTGATGCCGGCAGCGCTGGAGGGTGTGCGTCCACTCGGCAGCACCGACATGGGCAACATCAGCCATGTGCTGCCGTCCATCCACCCCATGATCGGCATCGAGAGCAACGGCGCCGGGACCCATGAAATCGAGTTCGCGGCCGCCGCTGCGTCGCCGTCGGCCGATCAGGCGGTCGTCGACGGGGCGCTGGCCCTGGCAGCCACCGCCGCTCGGGCGGCGGCAGATCCGCAGTGGCGCGAAGACCTCCTGCAAGAGCAGGAAAAACGAATTGGTTCAGTCCCGCGTGATGCGGGCAGATGACGATGAGTGTGTAACGAGATATGAGTGGGCAACACGTGGATGCAGAACGTTTCCTGAAGGATCTGGACGGTTGGATCAACGCCAACACCGCGCAGTTGGTCGCGTGGCGTCGGGACTTTCACTCCCACCCGGAACTGTCGCGAAGTGAGCTGCGCACCACCGGCTTCGTTGTCGACGAACTGACGAAGGCCGGCCTGTCCCCACGGGTCCTGCCCCAGGGCGTCGGCGTGGTCTGTGACATCGGCCCGGCCGGACCGTTGGTGGCGTTACGAGCCGACATGGATGCACTGCCGATCTCCGAGCTGACCGGTCTGCCGTTCGCGTCCACCGTCGAGGGTGTCTCGCATGCCTGCGGGCACGACGGACATACCGCGATGTTGTTGGGTGTGGGTAAGGCGCTGGCATCGATGGATGACCTGCCGATCGGTGTTCGACTGGTGTTCCAGGCGGCCGAGGAAGTGATGCCAGGTGGCGCTCTCGATGCCGTCACCGCCGGCGTCACGCGCGGTGTGTCGCAGATCTACGCCCTGCACTGTGACCCGAAACTCGAGGTCGGCAAGGTGGGACTGCGGCGTGGTCCGATCACCTCGGCGGCCGATCATGTCGAGCTGGTGTTGCACTCGCCAGGTGGACACACCTCACGACCACACCTGACCGCGGACCTCGTGTACGCCATGGGAACGGTGATCACCGGTCTGCCCGGAGTGCTGTCACGGCGCATCGATCCGCGCACCAGCACCGTGATGGTCTGGGGTTCGGCACATGCAGGCGATGCGCCCAATGCGATTCCGCAAGAGGGCCGCCTGCGCGGCACGGTGCGTACCGGTGACCATGCCACCTGGGCGCTGCTCGAGCCGATCGTCCGCGAGATCATCGAAGGGTTGCTGTCACCGTTGAGCGTGCGCTACGACCTGATCTACAAGCGTGGCGTCCCGCCGGTTGTCAACGATTCGATCTCCACCGAGATCTTCCGCGACGCGATCTTGTCGGTGAGCCCCGACGCGCTCGCCGACACCGCGCAATCCGGTGGTGGAGAAGACTTTTCGTGGTACCTGGAGAACGTTCCGGGTGCGATGGCGCGGCTCGGCGTGTGGTCTGGCCGCGGACCGCAGGTCGACCTGCATCAGCCCAACTTCGACCTCGACGAGCGTGCGCTCGCGGTGGGCGTGCGGACGCTGGCAGGGATCGTCCTGCAGGCGAGCCTGCGCAGCCGATGACAGTCGCGGGGCCCGCCGGTCTGAACTAGTGGTCCGGTCCCGGGCTGTCGGGTCCTGGCCCCACATTCCGTGATTCCCGGACCCGCAACTGATGCACGTAATCGGAAGGTGCACCGGCGATTTCAGCTGCCTCGGACATGACGCCGAGGTAGCGCGCGGACGGTAGGCCGCCTTCAAAGGCGTCCAGGACATACAGCCACGCCAGCACCGGTCCGTTGGGTGTGGTGATGCGGCAACGGATCTTGCGGTGGATCCCGAGTTCGGAGCCCTCCCAGCGGTCAAGGCTGGATTCGTCGTCGTCGGTGACGTCGTACAAGACGACAAAAACGCGGGCATCGGGATCGTCGCGATCTTCGGTGACCGTTGCCAGTGCGCCTTCCCAGCCGATGTCGCCGCCACCGAACGTCAGCCGCCACCCGTACAGCCAGCCGGTGCCCGCCATCGGAGAGTGGGGGGCACGCATGAGCATCTGTTCGGGATGCATGTTGGAGCCATAGGCCGCGTAGATAGGCACGGAGAGGAGCCTAGAGGGTCAGCTCCCCATCGGGAAAGTGCAACAGGCGATCGACTAGATTCTCAAGTGGCGCCACCCCGCCGGCAGGCCCATCCGACATCCCTGGGAGTTGACCTGAAATGACCAAAATCGTGATCCTCGGTGGAGGACCCGCCGGCTATGAGGCGGCACTCGCCGCCGCCACCTATGGTGCCGACATCACCATCGTCGACAGCGACGGCATGGGCGGTGCCTGCGTCCTGTGGGACTGCGTCCCGTCGAAGACCTTCATCGCCTCGACCGGGATCAGGACGGATGTGCGCCGTGCCGTTGACCTGGGGATCAACCTGCAATATGACGGTGCGCTCGTGTCGTTGCCGCAGATCCACGAGCGGGTCAAGGATCTCGCCTTCGCCCAGTCATCCGACATTCGCTCGCGGCTCCTGAGCGAGGGTGTGCGGATCATTCACGGTCGCGGCCGTCTCGCTGCGCCCGAGGCCGGATTTGCCCGACACAAGATTCTCGCCACGCCGTTCGGGACCGACGGCAGCGACGACACCGAAGAGATTCTCGACGCCGATGTGGTGTTGATCGCAACCGGCGCGTCGCCCCGAGTTCTTCCTGACGCCCAGCCTGACGGTGAGCGGATCCTCACCTGGCGTCAGATGTACGACCTCGATGAATTCCCCGAACACCTGATTGTCATCGGTTCGGGTGTCACCGGTGCGGAGTTCGTGCACGCGTACACCGAGCTCGGTGTCCCGGTGACGTTGGTCTCCAGCCGGGACCGGGTCCTGCCCCATGAGGACGAAGACGCAGCTCTTGTCCTCGAGGACGTGTTGGCCGAGCGCGGCGTCACGTTGGTGAAACACGCACGTGCCGAAAAAGTCGAACGCACGGCCGATGGCGTGAAAGTCACCCTTGCCGATGGGCGCACCGTTGAGGGCTCTCATTGTCTGATGACTGTCGGATCCGTTCCGAACACAGACGATCTCGGACTGGAGAACGTCGGCCTGGAGCTCGCCCGCGGTGGCTACCTGAACGTCGACCGGGTATCGCGGACCGCAGTGCCCGGTATCTACGCCGCCGGTGACTGCACCGGGCTGCTGCCGCTGGCATCCGTGGCCGCCATGCAGGGGCGAATCGCGATGTACCACTCGCTGGGTGAAGGTGTGTCGCCGATCCGACTCAAGACCGTTGCGTCGGCGATCTTCACCCGACCCGAGATCGCCACCGTGGGTGTCAGCCAGCAGGCCATCGACTCCGGCGAGTATCTGGCCCGGACGGTGATGTTGCCGCTGGCGACCAACGCGCGCGCAAAGATGAGCGGTTTGCGGCGTGGCTTCGTGAAGATCTTCTGCCGTCCGGCAACCGGTGTGGTGATCGGTGGAGTTGTGGTCGCTCCCAATGCATCTGAGCTGATCCTTCCGATCGCGCTCGCAGTGCAGAACAAGCTGATGGTCGGCGACCTGGCGCAGACATTCTCGGTCTACCCGTCGCTGTCCGGATCGATCACCGAGGCCGCTCGTCAGCTGGTTCGTCACGACGATCTGGACTGACCGTCCCATAATTTGGGAAATACATTTCATATTTCGGTTAAGGCGCGCTAGCCTGGGTTTTGCGACTCACACTGGCGCGCCTTATTCGGTGACCACTCTCATCACCACACTTTGTTGATAACTGCTGCTGTGGAGAGTGATTGCCGTGTCTGTTGTTGGAAGTCCTTACGCACCATCGCACGCGTTGGCGAATGTTCGTGGGTCAGCGATCCGTGATCTGCTGAAGCTGACCGAACAGCCTGATGTGCTCAGTCTCGCCGGCGGATTGCCCGCCACCGAACTGATTCCTGCGACGCGAATCTCGGAGTCGGCCGCACGCATCAGCGCTGATCCGGCCTCGTTGCAATACACCGTGAGCGCAGGGGTGTACCCGTGCCGCGAAGCGGTGGCCCGGTACGTCGGCGCCGATGATCCAGGTCGGGTTCTGCTCACTCACGGTTCGCAACAGGCTCTGTCCCTGTTGGCGCATGCGTTGGTGAATCCGGGTGACCTGGTGGTGGTCGATGACCCGGTGTACGTGGGTGCGCTGCAGGTCTTTCAGTCGGTGCGGGCACGGGTGCGTGCGCTGCCGATCACCGCATCTGGATGTGATGTCGGCGCGCTGCGTGAGTTGCTCGAAGCTGGCGAGCGACCGCGGATAGTGCATACCGTCAGCAACTTTCACAATCCTGCCGGGGTGACGGCCACAGCGCAGACCCGAATCGAATTGGCGCGGTTGGCCGATCACTATGGCTTCCTCGTCGTCGAGGATGACCCGTATGGACGATTGCGGTTTTCAGGTGCGGAGATCGAACCGATTGCGGCGCACGGTGATCGAGTTGTCCGGCTGGGGTCGGCATCGAAGATTCTGGCACCGGCGCTGCGCGTCGGCTGGATGAGCGGCCCGCCTGAGGTGATTGCAATGGTGGAACTGCTCCGTCAGGGTGCGGATCTGTGTGGGTCTACCTTCAGTCAATTGATGGTTGCGGAGTTGCTCGATGACCAAGCGTGGCTCGATGTGCATATTTGTCATGTGCAGTCTGAATACCGCCCGCGTGCAGCTACTTTGACTGACGCGTTGCGCCGTGAGCTGGGGGAGAAGGTTCAGTTCTCTGAGCCCGAGGGTGGCATGTTCTGTTGGGTTCGGATGCCTGGTGTCGATACGTCGCGGTTGCTAACGGACGCGGTCGATGCCGGTGTGGCATTTGTGCCGGGTGCGGCCTTCGCAGTGGAAGAAGATTTCAGTGATTGCCTGCGGCTGAGCTTCTGCACTCTCCGACCTGAAGGGTTGGACGAAGCGGTTCGGAGATTGGCTGCGGCTGTGGAAAGTTCGCCGAACTAGTTCGAAAAAGTGTTCGACTTGCGGTGTCTCCTGAGATAAACTGATTGAAAGCGTTCGATCAGATGTGCTGGGGGGCATGATGACTGACGATCCATCTGATGAAGTCGGGGTTGGTTCTTCTTCGGTTCCGGTGTTGGTGCGTAAGTACCTCGAGTTGGAGTTGCTCGTTGCCGATATCGCGGACTGCGCTGATTCCGATATGTCTGGGGCGGAAGTCAATGAGCTCGTGCGGGTGCATGAACGGATAGTTCGCAAGCTCGAGTTCACCGGGTTGCGTCACCTGTTGCGGGTTTCAGATCGATCATCGTTTACCGAAGCCGGGTATTCGTCACTGTTCGGGTTCACGCGTAGCGAGTTGCGGCTGACGAAAGGGCAAACCATGTCCCGGATCCGGGGCCTGGAGGCGGTGGGCCGATTCCATACGATGCAGGGTGAGGAGTTGGCGCCGAAATGCCCTGCCGCCGAACAGGCCTGGTCTCACGGGTTGATCGGCGCCTCGCATATGGATGTGATGCTGGATGTGCGCAAACACATTCCGTCCGCGGCTGATCCGGCCGTGTATGACGTGGTCGATCATTGGATGACTGAAGAAGCCGTTGGCCAGGACCCCACCCAGTTGGCGGCGGCGGGTCGTGCGGTGTTGGCCCGGGTTGATCCCGATGGCCGGCTGACCGATGATTCGGATCGCGCGCGTAAACGTTCGGTGGGGATCGGCGATCAGGGTGTGGATCTGATGGCCAAGATCTCCGGCACCCTGGATCCGGAAACGTTGGCGATGTTCAAGACCGTGATGGATGTCTGGGCTGCCCCGGGGATGAACAACCCGGCTGACCCGAACTCGCCGACCGGGGCCTCCGATGATCCGAAACAGGATGCAGAGCTGATCAAGGCTGCTGCCGAACGGGATATCCGTTCGACGGGCCAGCAACATCACGATGCGTTGAAGGCCATCTTGACAACGATTCTGGAGTGCAATCTGCTCGGTAAGTCTCATCGGGGTTTGCCGGCGCAGTTGATTATCACGATGACAAAGCAGCAACTCGATGACTGTGCAGGGATCGCGAGAACTGCGTCCGGGGTTGATATTCCGGTCAAAGAGGCCCTGCACCTGGCAGCCCGGTCCGACAAATATTTGGCCGTGTTCGCTGACCACTCCGCGGAGGTGTTGTATCTGGCCCGGACCAAACGGACCGCGCAGAAAGGCCAGCGGTTCGCGTTGTTCGTCCGGGATCGGGGTTGTTCGCATCCAGGCTGCACCAATCCAGCGACCTGGGTCGAGGCCCATCACCTGCTTGCATGGATCAACGGTGGTCTGACCGACATCAACATGATGGGTTCCGCGTGCCCGCCGCACCACAAGTTGGTGGGTGATGGCCCGGGCCAGTGGCAGACCATCATGATCACCGAAGGCCCCGACAAAGGCCGGGTCGGGTGGATACCCCCGGCAAGTGTGGATCCGGAACGCAGACCGCGGGTCAATCGCGCCCAGCACGTCAACGAAACTCTCGCAGCGGCGTGGCAAAAAGTCCTCGCCGACCGCCAGGCGGTGCTGGCCGAAAAGCTGGCGGAACCGACCGGCATCGATCCGGAGGTCCAACCTGGTCCGGACCCGGATAGTCCGGACCAGGCCGAATAGCTGAACGAGTGTGGGACCGCGGCATGGTCTGGGGGCTAGATGTCGAGTTCAATGCTGGTTGGAACCGATCGCCACCGGCTAACGTCGTACCTCAGGTGGGAGATCTATGCGAGGAGGGGACATGGCCGACGAAGTGCAGTTCACTGATGAACAGTGGGCAGCGGTAGCGCAGGCTGCGGAGACGTTTGCGAGGGTCTTGGAGACCGAACGGAATCGGCTGAGTTGGACTCTGCAGTCAAATTGGGCTGGACAGTGCACAGAGGGAGAGGCGACGATGGCGAACTTGCTAGCGCTGGTCCATGGTGAGTCTGGATCATTTTCGCAGGCAATTATCGCTGAATCAGGTTATCTCAGGAGCGTCGCGGCACAGTGCAAAGCTTCGCGGGCTGCGTTGACATCCGCAGATGAGGACGAAGCAGAGCAGCTTCGCCAGTGAAGATTCATGTTGGCATATTGGTGTTGTCGGCTATTTGGGTCTCAGCGTGTCAAGTTGACGGCGGATCGACGCAAGCGGTGGCGGGTTCGTCAAGGTCTATGGAATCTTCAACCACTGTTGACGCGGAATTGCTGCCGTTTGAAAATAGTTTTCCCAATCGATGGAATCCATCGAATAACGGAACCCCTTTTGAGCCTTGTGTGGCTTTTTCGGATGAAGAACTGTTGCGGTTCGGGGTTGATCCGACGCTTGTTGAAGATGCCGCGCAAGTTGACGGGCAAGGAATTCGTGGTTGCGGTTGGATCATGCCTGACAGGTTCGCCTTAAGCAGTGTGGTAACAAACGCTAAGTCGCTTGATGAGTACAGATCGGGGAAGCCGGAGCTGGAATGGAAATCGAATCTTCTCATTGGGGACAGGGTTGTTGGATTGGCGGATCTAAATGATGATGAGTCCTCTTGCTCTACCTACGTCCAGTCAAACGACTCTATCGTTGCGACGACCGTAATGATTTCGGCCGCTCCGGCCGCGTTGGCACAGTTCGACCCGTGTCAGATTGTGATTGATTTTACGACCGCCTATATCGACAAGATTCCAGAGTGATCTGCTTCGGAGCTGTGAAGTTGCTGCGGGGTTCGGTGCTTTAGACTGCTCCGCAGGGTCAGCACTGGGGAGTGCTGTGAGGGGGATTGGGGGAGAACGTGGCGCCGAAGTCGATTGATCCGACGGACTGGGTCAGCCATGCGCTCGATGAGATGCGTCGGGTGTGCGCGAGCATGCAACCCAGTTCGGCGGAGGCTGATGCTGAGGCGATCAGGCTGATCGCGAGTCGAATCCAGGCGGCTGCGGCGGTTTACGAGTCAGCCCTTCCGAAGTTGTATCCGGAAGGTGAGTTCAGCGGAGAGACCGTCACTGGATCGCACCGGGCAACTGTTGCCGGTATCCGGCACACGGATAGCTCGGCGGCGGTCGGGCTCAAGATCGCGGACCAGATTTCGGCCATCGCGGGGATCCTTTCGCAAACTCAGGGCAACGTTGCGGACCTTGACGCCAAATTCGGTGACGGTGGCGGCGACAACACGATGGAGCGGGCAGTACATCGAGCGCTGATTGCCAAGACGATGACGGATTCGTACAGCAACCCGGTCATCGGCGCGAATGGCTCACTGCCCGAATACGACGCCGCCCCGCTGCCGCAGCTCGGTACAGGCTTTGAGCCAAACTTCGCGGAAGCCCTCGGCGGAGCCGGCTCCGGTAGCGGATCAGGGGACACCAGTCCGGCACTGCTCGCGGGAGCCGGCACCCGAGGTGAGAACGGTCCCGACGGGCCGGGCGGCCCGAACGGACCCGGCGCTGACCAAGCCGCCTATATGGGAGGTCAGGCCGGAGACACGCCCTTCACCCTCGGAAGTGGCGACGCATCGGGCGCAAGCGGAGACGGATCCACACCGGGCCCGCTCAATGGCGCTTTTGGCGCACCGGTGGCAGGTGGCGCGGGTGCAGGCGGAGTGACGTCGGCCGCAGCGTTGAACAGTGCGCGTGGTGGGGCCTCTGGTAGCGGCTCGGGAAGTAGCGGCGTGGGAAGTGGTGGTTCGGGTGGGGGACGCTCTGGAGGCGGGGCAGGTGGCGGCGCCGGTTCGGAAGCAAATCCGCTCGGCCGGCGGACGCCCGCCTCGCTGGTCACACCGGCAACCGGCGCCAATCAATCGGCCGGGGCGACGCCATCAGGCGGCTCACGGGGTGGCAGTCCGATGGGGTCGCCCGCCGGTGGCCGCGGAGCAGGGAAAGACAAGGACGGCGAGCATCGCGCGCCGTCGTACCTGCACACCCGCGAGAACGGGGAAGAGATGGTCGGACGCCTGCCGCTGGTGGGACCGCCCGTCCTCGGCGATTGGGCTCGCGTCTTGGACCTCGGTCCGGCCGGTGAGAACGCAACGCCCGACGTGCCCGGTGGCAAAGGCCCTGACGACAAGCAGCAATAGCGCACTTCGCTGCCGGTCGCTGGTTGTGGTCGCGCTCGCTCAGGCCAGGTCGTAGCTTCGTTCGACGGCGGTGTTCCATCCGGCGAAGCGCTCATCGCGATCATCGGCGGGCATTGTGGGTTCCCAGGATTTGCCCTCTGCCCAGTTGTCACGAATCTCTTGTTCGCTGTCCCAGTAACCCACCGCGAGCCCGGCCGCGTAGGCAGCACCCAATGCTGTCGTTTCGTTGACAACCGGCCGGACAACCGGAACGCCGAGGATATCGGCCTGGAACTGCATGAGCAGCTCATTGACGACCATGCCGCCGTCCACCTTGAGGGTCGACAACGTAACGCCCGAATCTGCTTGCATCGCCTCGATCACCTCGCGCGTCTGAAAGGCGGTGGCCTCCAGCGCCGCACGCGCAATGTGACCCTTGTTGACAAAGCGCGTCAGGCCAACGATCACGCCACGCGCGTCGGGCCGCCAGCGCGGCGCGAACAAACCGGAAAAGGCCGGCACGAAGTAGACCCCGCCGTTGTCATCGACAGTCTGGGCGACCCCTTCGATATCTCCTGCAGCACTGATCAACCCAAGATTGTCGCGCAGCCACTGGATCAGGGATCCGGTCACCGCGATTGAACCCTCCAGTGCGTAAACGGGTTTGTTGTCGCCGATCTGGTAACAGACGGTTGTCAGCAGTCCATGGTCGCTGTGGACCACTTCCTCGCCGGTGTTGAGCAGCAGGAAATTGCCTGTGCCGTAGGTGTTCTTGGCTTCGCCCACCGCCAGGCAGGCCTGCCCGAACGTGGCTGCCTGCTGATCGCCGAGAATGCCGGCGATGGGTACGTCGGCGAGCGGGCCCCGCTCGCGGACATGGCAATACACCTCCGACGAACTGCGGATCTCGGGCAATAGGCTCATCGGGATCTGCATCTCCCGGCAGATCTCCTCATCCCAGGCGAGCGTCTCGAGATCCATCAGCATGGTGCGGGAGGCGTTGGTGACATCGGTCAGATGCTGTCCACCGCTCGGGCCGCCGGTCATGTTCCAGATGAGCCAGGTATCCATTGTGCCGAAGCACAATTCGCCGGCCTCGGCGCGTTCTCGGACGCCATCGACGTTGTCGAGAATCCACCGGATCTTCGGCCCGGAGAAGTAGGTGGACAGGGGGAGTCCGGTGCGCTGCTGATACCTGCCCGCGCCGTGATCGCCGGCCAGTTCCACGCACAGTGCCGCGGTGCGCGTGTCCTGCCACACGATGGCGTTGTACACGGGCCGACCCGTCGACCGATCCCAGACCACGGTGGTCTCACGCTGATTGGTGATTCCCAGCGCGACGATGTCGGCGGTCTCGAGATCTTCCGCTGCCATCGCGGCCGCCACCACACGGCGCGTATGCCGCCAGATCTCCACGGCGTCGTGCTCGACCCACCCGGACTGCGGGAAGATCTGCCTGTGTTCGACCTGTTCCGAACTGACGACACGTCCGGAATGGTCGAAAATCATGCAGCGCGTCGACGTTGTGCCCTGGTCGACCGCGGCTACGTACCCGGTGGTGTTGCTCACGTCCCCGAGTGTTCCATGAACTGCCCGTAGAGTCCGCTGTGTGGACCATCGACGTGTCACCGAAGCGCATTGGAGTGGCCGAACGGTTACCTGCGGGTAACCTGGCACAAGAGTATCCGCCCAGCTGAATGGGAGATCGCGATGAGCGCAGCAACTTTCGATCCGGATCGGCCCGCAGACCTCGGTCCCCGCTACCGGGAAAACGCCTGGCAGCGCCTCTCGACCGAACAGTTCGACGTTGTTGTCGTCGGCGGTGGCATCGTCGGGGCCGGAACTGCGCTCGACGCCGCAACCCGCGGCCTGCGGGTGGCCCTGGTCGAGGCCCGCGACATCGCATCGGGCACATCAAGTCGCTCGTCGAAGATGTTCCATGGCGGATTGCGCTACCTCGAACAACTCGAGTTCGGCCTGGTTCGCGAAGCGCTGCACGAACGCGAACTCTCCCTGAGCACCCTGGCGCCGCACCTCGTCAAACCCCTCCCGTTTCTTTACCCACTGACCCACCGGGGCTGGGAGCGCCCCTACGTCGCGGCAGGCCTTTTTCTCTACGACTCGCTGGGCGGATCGAAATCAGTTCCCGGACAACACCATGTGACCCGTTCCGGGGCGCTGCGCATTGCGCCGTCGCTGAAACGGAACTCGCTCACCGGCGGGATCACCTACTACGACACCGTGGTCGACGACGCCAGGCACACCTTGACCGTGGCGCGCTCTGCGGCCCACTATGGCGCGGTGATCCGGACCTCGACGCAGGTCACCGGCTTCCTACGCGAAGCCGACCGTGTCAGTGGTGTGCGCGTTCGCGACACCGAGACCGGCGAGACCGCCGACATCCGCAGCCACTGCGTGATCAATGCGGCCGGGGTCTGGACCGATGAGATCCAGGCGTTGTCCAAGCAGCGCGGCCGCTTTCGGGTCCGGGCCTCCAAAGGTGTGCACATCGTTGTCCCGCGTGATCGCATCGTCAGTGAATCGGCCATCATTCTCCGGACAACCAAGTCTGTGCTGTTTGTGATCCCGTGGGAAACCCACTGGATCATCGGCACCACCGACACCGACTGGAACCTCGATCTCGCTCATCCGGCTGCGACCGCCGCCGACATCGACTACATCCTCGAACGGGTCAACGAGGTGCTGGTGACACCTCTGACCCACGGCGACATCGAAGGCGTCTATGCCGGCCTCCGCCCACTCCTGGCCGGCGAAAGCGACGAGACCTCGAAACTCTCCCGCGAACATGCGGTTGCCGAGGTCGCGCCGGGTCTGGTTGCGATAGCCGGCGGCAAATACACCACCTACCGGGTGATGGCCGCAGATGCCGTGGACGCCATCACCGACTTCATCCCGGTCCGGGTGGCGCCGTCCATCACCGAGAAGGTGCCGCTGCTCGGAGCCGATGGCTATCACGCGTTGATCAATCAATGCGATCAGCTCGGACAACGACATGGGCTGCACCCGTACCGTATTCGTCGCCTGCTCAATCGCTATGGCTCGATGATCGACGAGGTCTTGGACTACGCCAAGAAAGATGCAAGCCTGCTCGAACCACTGACGGGTGCCCCGCAATACCTACGGGTCGAGGTCGTGTACGCCGTTGTCAGTGAGGCGGCGCTGCACCTCGAAGACATCCTGGCGCGCCGTACCCGGATCGCGATCGAGTACCCCGACCGCGGCGTGAACTGCGCAGCCGAAGTCGCGGATTTGGCTGCGCCACTGCTGGACTGGGATGCCGAGCAAACCGCGTTCGAGGTCGAGACATACCTGGCCCGTGTAGTCGCCGAAGTCGCCTCGCAGCGTCAACCTGACGACGAATCTGCCGATGCCCTACGTGCGGCCGCTCCGGAATCACGCGCCGAACTCCTTGAGCCGGTGCCGGTTCCGGACTGACACTGCCCAGAAGTCGGCAGGCGTCAGGTCAGGCGGGCTCGTAACGCAAAAGTGTGACGTCGTCGTCCGGGTAGTCGAAGAACACCGGCTTGACCCGCATACCCACCGTGATGTCTTCCGGTGCGACGTTGACCAACTCGGTGGACAGGCGGGGACCTTCGTCCCACTGCACGACGGCAACAAGCTGCGGCACCGAGTCGGCGAAATGCGGCGACACCGGCTTGCGCGCGATGGTGAACGTGTAGAGCGTCCCGAGGCCGGAGATCTCGCGCCACTCGAGGTCGTCGGCGAGGGTGCCGGGCGCCAGGACACGCGGATAGAACACGTACTGCTGCAGCGACGGTGAATACTGGATGCGGATCTTGTGCTCTGCCAACGCATCCCAGAAGGGTGCGGTCACAGGCGTTTTCACCGGCATCGGTTTGGTGAACGTCATGAGGTGATCGCTTTCTAGTCGCCCTGGAGAACAAGTGTGGTCTGTTCGCCCATCACGCCACCGTTGCCGGAGACGAATGCGCGGTTGCAGTCGTCGACCTGTGCGGCCCCGGCCCGGCCCATGATCTGGCGGGTGGCGTCGCACACGTGGTGCATGCCGCCTGCCAGTCCGGCCTGTCCGAATCCGAGCTGGCCGCCTGCGGTGTTCAGGGGGAAGTCGCCGCGGAACGTCAGGTCATGTGAGTTGACGAACTCCATGCCCTTGCCCTTTTCGCAGAAACCCGCGTCTTCCAGGCTCATCAACACCGTGATGGTGTAGCAGTCGTAGATGGAGACCATGTCCATGTCACTGCGCTCGAGACCGCTCATCGTGAATGCGGAGTTGGCAGCCTGCGTGATCGGCGTCTGCAGCAGATCTTCGGCATAGCTGGGGGTCTTGTAGGCGACGTGCTCGCCAAAACCCTTGATCCACACCGGCCGGTTCTTGCTCTTCTTCGCCAGCGCGGCCGAGGTGACCAGCACCGCGGCGCCGCCGGAGCACGGCATCACGATCTCGAGGCGGCGGAGCGGGTCGGCGATCATCGGGCTTGCCAGTACGTCGTCGATGGTCAGCGTCTTGTCGTAGAAGATCGCATCGGGAGTGTGGTTGGCGTTGACCCGTTGATCCACAACAATTTTCGCCAGCGCGCGCTCGTCGTATCCGTATACGGAGCGGTACAGCTGAGCGATCTGCCCATACGGACCGTTCTGCCCGAGATTGCCGAACGGGATGTCGAACTCGGCCTGCGGTGAGCCGTAGCGGTTCGATGACGACCCGTACAGCAGGATGTCGGTGAGACTTTCCGGCAACGGCTTCTTCTCGTTGTACGGCACGCCGTAGTCGGCGGGAAGGACACACAGGACCGCTTGGCAGATGCCGAGTTCCACCGCCGCCGCGGCACGCCAGACCATCGCGGACGCCGATGCTCCACCGAGGTCGACGATCTCGGCAAAGTTGACCTTCGCTCCGAGGTACTCGGCAATGGTGGACGGTACGAACATCTCGGACTCGAGCAGAGTCGAGGTGACGATCCCGTCGATCGCGATGCCGGTCAGTCCGGCGTCCTCGATCGCCGATGCCGACAGGGTCGCCCACTGTTCAAGTGTGAAACGGGGGGTCCTGGTGGAGACCTTCTGTGGTGGCAACTCCGTATATCCGACAATTGCCGCATCGCCCTGAAAACCCATGGATGCTCCTGCGCGTGGAGAAAGTGGAAGAGACGGTCGTCCGCCAACCTACTAGAACCCGAATCTAGTTTTCAACTGTTTGCTCGGCCGGGCCGAACAGGAAGTCCATGAATCGGTTGCACAGCCGGTAGACGTCGTCCATCGTTCCGTCGTGATAGATCGCTGAGGTGAGGGCGGTGTTGATGATCGACCACAACATGATCGCGGCGTCGGCGGCGGCGCCGGGGCCGAGCCGGGCGAAGTCGCCGGCCAGGGTCTGCTGGCAAACGGTGAAGAATTCGCCGAGCAGCGCTTTTGCGTTGGTGTCCGAACTCGACTGCAGGATCACATGCACTTTGAAGAAGTGCGGTCGACGCTCGAACGACGAGATGACCGCGTTCATCTTGGTCCGGATCTGATGCTCGGACAGGTTGTCGCCGGACCGCGCGTAGGCCGGTGCTGCCCAGTCCAACAGCACTGCCGCGTAGAGATGCTCTTTGGACGAAAAATAGCGGTAGAGAGTGCCCAATGCGACCCCGGCTTCCTGCGCCACGTCGCGGATCTGGATCTGCTCGTACTCCTGGGCCTTGAGAGCGGCGTTGGCGGCCTTGATGATGCTCATCCGTCGGGCCTGCTGCCAGGCGGGCAGCTCCGAACTGAGCGTTGCCGCCGCAGTGGAGGGTGCCTGTTGCGCCATGGAAGAGTTCCTTTGCGTATGCGGGCCGTTGCCCGTGTGAGCCATCCGGTGATAGCCGAGCTAGGTACACAGTAAATTGTGCCGACCTGCCGTGTCCGCCACACCGTGAGGTTCCGGTGATCCGGGTCAGCCGGTTCGCCGTAGTCGCAACCCTCGGGGTGTGGCCGCGAATCCGCTCTCGCGTAGATGTGCGGCGAGGTCGCTCGTCTGCACCGGGTCGCCGTTGACCCGTTCGACGTGTAGCCGGTCGACCTGACCGCGGATCACGACCTTCGCCAGAGCCCCGGACGCCGCCTCCAGATGCGCGACGTTTTCGCTGAACGTCAGAACCGTTTTTCCGCCGCGCTCGACAAACAACACCAGATGCCCGTCCACGAGAACCACCAGCGCGCCCGGCTTGCGGCCGGGCCGGTGTCCCTCGGCCTGTTTCGGCCATGCCAACGCCGCGCCATACGGGTTGGCCGGGTCGGTGGCCGCGAGTGCCAGAGCGAAGGTGCCGGTCGTCTCGACCTCGTCGCGGAGACGATCGACTGTGGTGGTCGCAGCGAACTGGGCGCCGCCGAGCCCGTCGATGTAATACCCGCGCCGGACCTTGCCGCTGTCCTCGAATCCACTGAGCGCCTTGTATACCCGCGAGAATCCGCCGGCGATGCCCTCGGTCATCACCGCCCCCTTTGTCACCACGCCATACCGGTCGAGCAATGCCGAACACTGAGCGGCCACCGCTCGTGTCGGATCGGATGTGGGCTCGGGCAGGGCGAACCATCGCCCGGTCATCGACAGCGGCGCAGTGCGGGGTGTGCGGGCGAACCGACTGCGTCCACGATGCGCCGGGGCGCTGCGGGTGGCACCCGATTTGCGACCGGGGCCGAGCAGCGCCCGCACCGGACTGAAGGTGTCGTTGCTGATCCGCCCGGCCCACGCCAGATCCCACAACGCCGTCTCCAGATCTGAACCGAGCGGAGCCACACCGCCGAGGGTGAGCGCGTCGCTGAGTTGCCGAAAGAAGAAGGCGCCGCCGGAGGAGAGCTGTTCGAGTAGCCGGTGATGCAACTCGCTCGTGTCGATATCGACCGGGATCGGGAGACTGTCCTGCGCCACATCCGCCGGATGCAGACTGATCCAGCCGTCCGATCCGGACAGCCTTCCGTGACCCGCCCAGAGCACCTCGCCACCGGCGGTCAATTCGTCGAGCATGTCGGGGCGATAGTCGGCCACCCGTGCGGGCAGGACCAGCGACTCCCATGCCGATGCCGGAATGGGTACTCCGGCAAGCTGATCGATCACCGCGGACACACCGTCGATGCCGCGCAGCCGTGCCCGTGCGGTGACGTGCTGCCAGCCGGTGACGAATCGGGCGTAGGTCTCGTGACTCACCGGCGCGATCTCCGCGCGGCTCGCGGCGAGGGAACCTCGTCGCAGCACGGCGAGTACCTCGGTGTTGCACCACTGTTCGGCGCCGCTCAGAGTGCCTGCAGGTTCGGGCCGGAAATCTCCCTCGACCACTCGTCGTTGTCCGGCCAAGCGCACCAGGGTGTCGCGGACGACGGCGACACCGACTCCCAGCGCCTCGGCCGCGTCGGATGCCACAAACGGTCCGTGGGTACGCGCATAGCGGCCGACGATGTCGCCGAGCGGGTCGTCCACCGGTTCGAGGAATGCCAGCGGAAGTCCCTGCGGCGGGGGGATACCCAGCCCGTCACGCAGGCGTCCGGCATCCTCTGCGGCCGCATACAACTGTGCTTCGCCGCGCTGGATCGTGATGGCCCGGCCCGAGGCCACGAGTTCGTCGAGCAGAGGTTGCGGATCGTCGCCGGTGAAGCGCAGGCCCACATCGGAGGCGCTCAGTGGTCCGAGCCAGCGCAACAGGTCGGCGATGCCTTCGATGTCGCGGGCCTGGCGATCGGGATGCAGGCGCTGCAGCTTGGCCTCGGTATCGGCGATCACCTTCGCGTCGAGCAACTCTCGCAGGTCGACCCGTCCCAGGAGCTGGGCCAACAACGCGGTGTCCAGGGACAGGGTGGCGGCGCGGCGCTCAGCCAGCGGCGCGTCGTCGGCGTACATGAAGGCGCCGACATACCCGAACAGCAACGACGAAGCCATCGGAGAAGGTGTCTGCGTTTCGATCTCGATGATCCGGAGGCGCCGTGTTGCGATCCTGGTGAGCAGATCGGTCAACGCGGGGAGGTCGTAGACGTCCTGCAGACATTCGCGAAACGCCTCGAGGATGATCGGGAACTGCGGGTATTTCCGGGCCACATCGAGTAGCTGCGCACTGCGTTGGCGTTGCTGCCACAGCGGCGCCCGACGTCCCGGGTTGCGGCGCGGCAAAAGCAGCGCCCTGGCGGCACATTCGCGGAACCTGGAGGCGAACATGGCGGACCCGCCGAGTTGCTCGGTGACGATCTGCTCGATCTCGTCGGCCTCGAACCCGAACAGTGCCGCGCCGGGAGGCTGGTCGTCGGTGTCAGGTAGGCGGACGATGATGCCGTCGTCAGCTGCCGAGACGGCCCCGTCGATACCGTAATCCTGTTCCAGGCGTGCCGCGACCGCACTTGCCCACGGTGCATGCACCCGTAAACCGAAGGGGGAGTGCAGGATCACCCGCCAGTCACCGAGCTCGTCGCGGAATCGCTCGACCAGCAGGGTGCGGTCGGTTGGCAGGTGGCCGGTGGCGGCCTGCTGCTCGGAGATCAGCTGGGCGAGATTGTCGCGGGCAAAATCGTTGAGCCCCAGGCGCTTCGCGTGTGACTCCAGCTTCTTGTCGTCGATGAGTTCGCCGACAAACCGGCCGATGGCCTCACCCAACTCGGCCGGCCGGCCGATGCTGTCGCCATGCCAGAACGGCAAACGCCCGGCCTGCCCGAATGCCGGCGTGACCAGGACCCGGTCGTGGGTGATGTCCTCGATTCGCCAACTGGTTGCACCCAGGGCGAACACATCGCCGACCCGCGATTCGTAGACCATCTCCTCGTCGAGTTCGCCTACCCGCGTTTGCTTTTCGCCGACCATGTAGACGGCGAACAATCCGCGGTCGGGGATCGCGCCGCCCGAGGTGACGGCCAGGCGTTGCGCTCCGGGCCTCCCGGTCAACGTGCCCTGCGCCCGATCCCAGACGATCCGTGGCCGCAGTTCGGCGAACTCGTCGGACGGATAGCGCCCCGACAACAGATCGAGGGTGGCGTCGAATACCGGCCGCGCCAGCGTTGCGTACGGCGCGCTGCGGCGCACGAGCTGATACCAGTCGTCGACGCCGATACTGCCGGTGGCGCAGGCGGCGACGGTCTGCTGCGCGAGGATGTCGAGCGGATTCGCCGGCACCGTGAGTTCTTCGATGAGTCCGTCGGTCATCCGTTCGACGGCAACCGCGCAGCGCAGCAGGTCAGCCCGATGTTTTGGAAACAGGACGCCCTGACTGATCTCTCCGACCTGATGGCCCGCCCGGCCGATCCGCTGCAGGCCGCTCGCCACCGACGGCGGTGCCTCCACCTGGATGACCAGATCAACTGCGCCCATGTCGATGCCCAGCTCGAGACTGCTGGTGGCGACCACACAGCGCAGGCGTCCAGCTTTGAGCTCTTCTTCGATCTGTCCGCGGACCTCCTTGCTGACCGAACCATGATGTGCGCGGGCGAGCAGGGGGGCGGCACCTTTGCTGGCGCCGCTGGCCATCACCTGGGCCGGCGCGCCGCCGGGCACCCGCGGATTCGGGCGCGATTCCGGGGCTTCGCCGATTCGGGTGGCGTGCACTTCATTGAGCCGGGCCGTCAGCTGTTCGGCGAGTCGACGCGAATTGGTGAAGACGATGGTGGACCGGTTCTTCTCGATCAGATCGACGATGGAGCTCTCGACATACGGCCACAGCGATCCGGCAACCGGTGCCGATGCCTCATCGTCGAACCCGTCGGTGCCCGCGATCACCGGGATGTTGGTCATGTCGGCGACGGGGACATCGACGGACAGGTCGAATGTCTTCTGCGCAGGCGGCTGCACCACCGTGCACGGGCGACTCCCGGACAGGAACTCGGCCACGCGCTGCGGGGGCCGCACGGTCGCCGACAACCCGATGCGCTGCGCGGGCTTGTCCAGGAGTGCATCGAGACGTTCCAAAGAGACCGCGAGGTGCGTCCCGCGTTTGGTCCCGGCCACCGCGTGAACCTCATCGATGATGACGGTCTCTATCGAGGTCAGCGTCTCCCGGGCCGACGACGTCAACATCAAGAAGAGCGACTCGGGTGTGGTGATGAGGATGTCCGGTGGCTTGCGCAGCAGTTGCCTGCGCTGGGCGGGCGGCGTATCACCGGACCGGACGCCGACAGTGATCTCGGGGACGGGTTCGCCCAGATCCTGTGCCGCCCGGGTCAGCCCGATCAGCGGTGCACGCAGGTTGCGTTCGACGTCGATCGCCAGCGCCTTCAGGGGCGACACATAGAGAACCCGGGTACCCGCAGGCTCGGCTCCCTCCGGGGTGGGATGGGCAGCGAGCTGATCGAGCGCCCACAAGAAAGCCGACAGCGTCTTTCCGGACCCCGTCGGTGCCACCACCAGTGTGTTCTGGCCGTCGGCGATCGAGTTCCAGGCACCCAGTTGGGCCGCGGTGGGTTCGGGAAACGCAGCGGTGAACCACGCCCGGGTGGGCGCGGTGAACCGGCCGAGGACCTGCTGGGTGTCGATACCGGCGGACTTCGGCGGTGAGGGCTTGCGGGCGGCCATTGCTCCATGATCCATGAGTGGTCTGACAACGGCGCCGGGGATCGATATGACAGGTGGTCTGCACCGTCCGTCTTGACCGGGCAAAACGCGCAGGTTTAGAGTCAGCCCCAACGCTGTGTGGACGGGAAATCCGGTGAGAGTCCGGAACGGTCGCGCCACTGTGAGTTCAACGGAGTCACCAGCATCCGGGGAACGAGTCAGAGCACCTACACCCAGCGAACATCCATCGAAACGCGGGCGCGTCTACCCGCGAGAGGAGTTCAGTTGTCGAGTCCTTCAGTATCCCAAGCATTTTCAGCGGCACAGCCAGGTCCTGGTGGTGCCAGGCTCGCAGTCGCCGTACCTGATGTGTCGGTGGTCAACACCGCGCTATGGCTGACCGCGACCACCTTCGTCGCGGCGCTGGCCTACTACTTCCTCGGCTACGACCAGGGCGCGGTGTCCGTGTTCGGCGCCGACACCCATGTGCACGAGTTCGTGCACGATGCGCGCCATTTCCTCGGCTTCCCGTGCCACTGAGGGGCACCTGAGAACATGGAAAAGAAGTTCATAGGGGCCGGCCTGGTCGCGGGGATCGTGGGCGGGTTGTTCTCCTTCGTGTTTGCCCGCATCTACATCGAACCGCTGGTGGACCGGGCCATCGCCTATGAGGGTGAGCGCTCGGACGCCGAGATCGCCGTCGCGGGCGGCGTCCACGAACACGGCGAAGAGGTGGTCAGTCGCACCATCCAACAGAATTTGGGTGTTGGCGTCGGGACGGTTGCCTTCGGTCTGATCATGGGCGCGTTCCTGGCGGTCGCGTTCACCGTCGCCTGGGCGTACGTCGGACGTCGCTACCCGCAGGTCGACCCCCGTTCGGTGGCCGGTCTGCTGGCGCTGTCCGGGTTCGTCGCGGCTTACCTGATCCCGTTCTGCGCATACCCGGCGAATCCTCCCGCGGTCGACCTGGAAGGCACCATCAACGGGCGAACCAGTTCGTTCCTCACGATCACGGTGCTGTCGGTTGCGTTCATGATCGCCGCGTGGGTTCTCGCGTTCTACCTGGCACCGAAGATCGGTGGACTTTACGCGGCGATCGTTTCGGGCGCGGCTTACCTGGTGGCTGCCGGCGTCGCGATTCTGCTGTTGCCGAAGTACGACGAGATACCGGGTGAACTCCTGGACGGAGACACCATTGTCATGTCCGGGTTCCCGGCCGATGCCTTCGGTGATTTCCGCTTCTATTCGGTTCTGAACCAGGTCATCCTCTGGACTGTGCTCGGGCTGGCGTTCGCGGTGATCTTGACCGTGATCGGCAAGCGTCAGACACGTGCGGCTCAGGTTCCGGCATCTGCGAGCGTCGGCTGAAACTGCGACTGGTCACCGCGGCCCGGACCGGGCCCAACGCGGCACTGAGATTTGGTGCCGATGAACCACTCGACAAACGCGGTCGCGCCGATTGCGCGCGGCTGCGTTTGCCGTATCCGGACCCGGTGCATATTGCGCCGGAACGTGCGGCCATCGAGACCGCTGAGCTGATCGGCGCCATCGGCCCGGTTGAATCGCGGCTGGGGGCGATCGACCTCGGGACGTGGAACAAGCTGGACCCCGAGCAGGTCGATCCGATCGAGCTCCGTACCTGGCTGACGGACCCGGATTTCGCCTCGCACGGCGGCGAGAGCGTTACTGCCTTTGTTGCACGACTTGATGATTGGCTCATCGGCTGTACGGAATCAGACCTGACCGCGGTGGTGACGAGCGGGACCGCGCAAGGGGTGGTCGCAGCTGCGCTTGGTTGCGATTTCTGGAGTGTCGAGGTTGCGCCCAATCACATCGTGAACCTGTCTCGACGCAACGGGCGGTGGCGGGTCCGGTTCGGGGGCTAGGAGTTGGACCCGATTCCTGAACCAGGCACACGAACTGGAACTTGTTCTAGTGTTGGTATCGAGTGGATACGCCAACGGTAGGGGATTTGAATGTTCGAGTGGTCCGAAGAAGACCTGATGGTGCGGGATGCGGTCCGGAGCTTTGTCGACAAGGAGATCCGGCCCCACGTCGATGAGCTCGAGACCGGAAATCTGCCGCCTTACGACATCATCCGGCTGATGCTCAAGTCGTTCGGAATTGATGCCATGGCGGCCGACGCACTCGAGAAGGACCTTGCTCACGAAGAGGCGGTGGCGCGCGGCGAGGCCGAGCCGAAGTCGGGGTCCGGCGGGGGTATGACGTCGATGGCGTCGATCTTGAACATCGAGTTGTCCGGGGTGAGTCTGGGCATCGTCGCGTCGATGGGGGTCAGCATGGGACTGACACCCTCGACCATCAGATCACGGGGAACGCTGGCCCAGAAGAAGCGGTGGCTGCCCGATCTCGTCACCTTGAACAAGGTCGGGGCATGGGCGATCACGGAACCGGATTCGGGTTCGGATGCGCTGGGCGGCATGAAGACAACGGTTCGGCGCGACGGTGACAAGTACATCCTCAACGGGCAGAAGACGTTCATCACCAACGGGCCGTACGCCGACACCGTGGTGGTGTTCGCGAAGCTCGACGAGGGTGATCCCGACGTCGACCGGCGACACCGCAAGGTCCTCACGTTTGTGCTCGACAAGGGCATGGAGGGTTTCACGCAGGGCAAACCGTTCAAGAAGATGGGCATCATGTCGTCGCCGACCGGTGAGCTCTTCTTCGACAACGTCGTGCTCGAAAAGGACCGCTTGCTCGGGGAGACCGAGGACACCGGAAAGGGCAGCGGTGGCGAAGGTGCCAAGGCGGGCTTTGCCATGGAACGGGTGGGGATCGCGACGCTGTCGCTCGGCATCATCAACGAGTGCCAGCGGCTGTCGATCGACTATGCGAAACAGCGCACGCTGTGGGGCAAGCCCATTGCCGATCTGCAGTTGATCCAACTCAAGCTCGCCGAGATGGAGGTGGCCCGGTTCAATGTGCAGAACATGGTGTTCCACGCGCTCGAACGCTCGAAGGCGGGTAAGCCGCTCGATCTGGCCGAGGCGTCGGTGATGAAGCTCTACTCGTCGCGGACCGCCACGGACGTCGCGATGGAAGCCGTGCAACTGTTCGGCGGCAACGGCTACATGGCCGAATACCGCGTTGAGCAGCTGGCCCGCGACGCCAAGTCGCTGATGATCTACGCCGGGAGCAACGAAATACAGATCACCCATGTCGCGAAGGGTGTGTTGGCCCGCTAGATCCGCAAAAGCACACGGTTCAGTCATAAGCACACGTTGCAACGTGTGCTTATGACTGGACCGTGTGCTTCTGTCGGAGCCAGAACCCCGAACTCAACTTACAAACAGACTGGACTGTTTCTTACTTCTCGGTTACTGTCGCTCGTGTGGCGACAAACACATCAACGACCGATGACACAAAAGGGTCCGCCGACCCGGATGTGACACCCAGTCGTACCCAGGCTCAGCGCACCGCGCAGATGCGGGCCCGACTGCTCGACGCGGCGATCGGCTGCCTCATCGACAAGGGTTACGCCGGGACGAGTACCCAGGAGATATCCCGTCGCGCGGGGGTTTCCAGGGGCGCGCAGCTGCATCATTTTCCGACCAAGGAGTCGCTGGTGGTCGCGGCGGTCGAGCATCTGGTGGAGCAACGGCTCGCCGAGATGCTCGACGCCCATGTGGCGGACGACAACGCCGGGGTCGAACTGTTTCTCGATGCCTTTTCCGGGCCGCTGTTCTATGCCGCGCTCGAACTGTGGATCGCAGCGCGTACCGATCCGGTGCTGCACGCCGCGGTGCTACCCCTCGAGGCGCGGGTGAACGAGGCCATTCAGGCAGGCAGCGCGGCGATCTTCGGTGACCGGATGTCGCCGGAAGCCATCGAGATCAGCGTTGAACTGGCCAGGGGACTGGCGGTTTCGGCTCTTTTTCGCAATGACACAACCGACCGGGAGATGCGCGCGCGCCTCGTCCCGATATGGGAGGCAATGGTGACCCGCACATGAGTACTTCGCCCGCACGCACGGCCCCGCTGGCAGCATTGCCCGCGCAGGTGCACACGCTGATCGTCGGAACCGGCTTTGCCGGGATGGCCGCGGCGCACAAGATCCTGACCGAAAAGACCTCATCCGACGTGGTGCTCATCGAACGTGCGTCGGATGTGGGCGGAACCTGGCGTGACAACACCTATCCCGGTGCGGCGTGCGATGTTCCGAGCAACCTGTACTCGTTCTCCTTCGCGCCGAGTCCGGCGTGGACACACAACTACGCCCGTCAGCCGGAGATCTTCGACTACCTGAAGTCGGTGGCGGACCAGCACGGGATGCGCGAGCGAACCGTGTTCGACTGCGAGTTGCTCACTGCGCGCTGGGATTCGGTGACCTCGCGGTGGCAGGTCGAGACGTCCCGCGGTGTCACCTCGGCCCAAGTGTTGGTGGCTGCCACTGGCACCCTGTCGAATCCGAGCTTTCCGGATGTCCCCGGAATCGGAGATTTCACCGGGACGATGTTCCACAGCGCCACCTGGGATCACAGTTTCGACCCGGCAGGCAAGCGCATCGCGGTGGTCGGAACCGGTGCATCGGCCATCCAGTTCGTCCCCGAATTGGCCGATCCCGCAGAACATCTGACCGTCATCCAGCGGACACCGGCGTGGATCATCCCTCGGCTTGATCGTTCGATCGGCACACCGGAGCGCACCCTGTACAAGGTGTTGCCCCCGTCGCAGAAGCTTGCCAGGGGTGGCCTCTACGTCTACCGCGAGGGCTACGTCCTCGCGCTGGCGAAGTTCACGTTCCTGTTGCCGCTGTTCAAATTGCTCGCCAAGAGCCAGTTGCGCAGACAGGTCAAAGATCCGGTGCTGCGGAAGAAGTTGACGCCGAAGTTCACCATCGGTTGTAAACGAATGCTGCTGAGCAACACGTGGCTCCGGACCCTCGCCCGACCCGATGTGAACCTCGTGGACACCGGGATGGCGGCAATGACCGCGGACGGGGTTGTCGATGGAAACGGGGTGGAACACAAGGTCGACGCGGTGGTTTTCGGCACCGGCTTCACCGCGACAGAGCCGCCGGTGGCACAGGTATTGCACGGCGCCGACGGCCGTAGCCTTGCCGAATCGTGGAACGGCAGTCCCAGTGCCTATCGGGGAACGTCGGTGAATGGCTTCCCGAATCTGTTCCTGATGTATGGACCGAACACGAACCTCGGACACAGTTCCATCGTGTACATGCTGGAATCGCAGGCGAACTACATCAATTCGGCGATCGCGCAGATGGCCGACCGGAAGTTGTCGAGCATCGATGTCAAGCGTGAGGCGCAGGAGGCCTACAACGCGGATATCGACGAGCAATTGACGGACACCGTGTGGAACGCCGGCGGATGCTCCAGCTGGTACTTCGATCGCAAGGGCCGCAACTCGGTCATGTGGCCGACGTTCACCTGGGAGTTCCGCAAGCTCCTGCGCACAACAAATCTCAACGACTTCGAACTCGGCAGCGGTGCAGTGGTTCCGCAGCCACGGGAAAGCGAGCCTGCATGAACGACTATGACGTGGTGGTTGTCGGATCCGGTTTCGGCGGATCGGTTGCCGCGCTCCGTTTGACGGAAAAGGGTTACAAGGTAGCGGTTCTCGAGGCCGGACGTCGCTTCGAAGACGACGAGTTGCCGAAGACCAGTTGGCGATTGCGCAAGTACCTGTGGGCACCGTGGATGGGTTGCTATGGCGTGCAGCGCATCCATCTACTACCCGATGTCCTGGTGATGGCAGGGGCGGGGGTCGGTGGCGGATCGCTGAACTACGCCAACACGCTGTACCAGCCGCCGAAACGCTTCTTCGAAGACCCGCAGTGGGGCGATATCACCGATTGGTTCGACGAACTGGACCCCTACTATGACCAGGCCCGTCGAATGCTGGGCGTTGTCGACAACCCGAGTGTGACGGCCGCCGACAAGGTCATGCGCGAGGTGGCTGATGACATGGGTGTCGGCTCGACGTTCACCACCACACCGGTGGGTGTCCTGTTCGGTAATCCCGGTGAGCGCGTGGCAGATCCGTTCTTCGGTGGGGCCGGCCCCGAGCGGACGGCCTGCACCGAATGCGGGTCCTGTATGACCGGATGCCGGGTGGGTGCCAAGAACACCCTGGTGAAGAACTACCTGCATCTGGCCGAGAAGGCCGGGGCGACGGTACTGCCGTTGACCACGGTGCGCGCGGTTCGGCCGTCCGACGACGGATACGAGATCGTCACCCGGCGCACAGGTGCCAAGCTGCGTCGTCGCGAGAGAAGCATCTTTGCCGGCCAGGTCGTGTTCGCGGCCGGAACCTACGGCACGCAGAAGTTGTTGCTCGCGATGAAGGAGACCGGGGAACTGCCACAGCTGTCCGATCAGCTGGGTTCGGTCGTGCGCACCAACTCCGAGGCAGTGCTGGCCGCGACCGCTCGCAACCGGGATATCGACTACACCAACGGTGTCGCCATCACGTCGTCGTTCCATCCGGACGACCACACGCACATCGAGCCGGTTCGATACGGCAAGGGCAGCAACGCCATCGGGTTGTTGCAGACGGTGTTGTCCGACGGCGGTGGCCGGACGCCACGGGTCCTCAAGACGGTCGGGGTCGCACTTCGCCACCCGGGAGCGTTCGTCCGGAGTCTTTCGGTGCGGCACTGGTCGGAGAAGACGGTGATCGCACTGGTGATGCAAACCGATGACAACTCACTGGAGCTGGCGTCCAAGCGCGGCATCTTCGGCCGGAAGCTGACGAGTCGGCCCGGTTCGGGAAACCCGCCCCCCGAATGGATTCCACAGGGACATACGGCGATCCGATTGCTCGCCGACAAGATCGACGGCGATCCGGGCGGTTCGATGGCCGAAGTGGTCAACATCCCGATGACTGCTCATTTCCTGGGCGGTTGCGTCATCGGAGCGGATTCGGAGCGGGGTGTGGTCGACCCGTATCACCGTGTCTTCGGACATCCGGGGCTGCATGTGGTCGACGGGTCGGCGGTGAGCGCCAATCTGGGTGTCAACCCGTCGCTGACCATCACCGCGCAGGCCGAACGTGCGATTGCGCTGTGGCCCAACAAGGGTGAGGTCGATCAGCGTCCGGAGATCGGCGAAGCGTACGTGCGTGTCACCGCGGTAACGCCAACATCACCCGTGGTGCCGGTAGATGCGCCAGGGGCGCTACGGCTACCTCTGTTCGTGACCACCTCTGCAGCGTCGAAGGACGCCTGCTGATGTGGAGCGTTGTCGAATCCGAAAGTGCCCCGGCGCAGTTGCCGGTCAGCTCTCCACCGCCATGGCCCGCGTCGGTGCGGGCCACACTCTGGTGGCATCGGGCAACCGACGAAGCCATCGCCCTCGGCGGCCGAGAATCGACGATCAACATGACCGTGGGAATGGTTGTCGACTACCTGGACTCGCCGGTCGGACCGTATCGCGAAATCCTCGCCAGTCCGGTCCTGCGGCGGCCGGGTGGTGGGCTCGGGATGATGCCTCGGTTGTCGGTGCCGTTCATCGCCGTCGACTCGGCCGCCTCGGTGCACGGTGGTCGCTTCCACTGGCAGTTGCCAAAGGTACTGGCCGACTTCACCGGTGACGTCCTCGAAGGCGCCGGTGTCTCGGCACGCGATTGGCTGGTGCAAACCCAGTCCGATGGGCGCGGGCCGTCGTTCCCGATCAAGGGTTCTCTCGGTTTTGCCCAGCCGGTTGACGGCGGCGTGGACATCGCGGCGACCAAGCTGACGGGACGGGCCCGCTATGCAAAGGTCGCTGTTCTTGCCGAGGGCCCGACCCTGTCTCGCTGGCTCAAGACCGGGACCCACCACGGCTTACAGATCGTCTCCGGCAAGATGGAAACCGGTACGGCTCGGACCATTTCGTCCTGACCCACCCACTTTTGCACCGGGTGTGGTCAGGGGGTGAGGGCTCGCCAGACCCTGGGCGGGTTCATCGGCAACTCGTGGATCCGGACGCCGATCGCGTTGCGGATGGCGCTTTCCAAAGCCGGTGCAACCGGGTTGTAGGGCGCCTCGCTCATCGACTTCGCGCCCAGTGGGCCGATGGAGTCATAGGTGTCGGCGAAGTACACCTCGGTGCGGGGCACATCGGCCAGCGCCGGGATGTGATAGTTCCGAAGCACCTGCGTGATCACGTGACCTTCGTCGATGATCATCTCCTCGTACAACGCCGTACCGATGGCCTGGGCCGCACCGCCTTCGATCTGTCCGCGACATTGCCCGGGGTTCATCACCACACCTGCGTCCGCGGCCTGCAGCGACTGCAGGATGCGGACCTCGCCGGTCGCAGTGTTGACCGCGACCCGGAAGGCGTGCACGTTGTATGCCACCGACCGCGGGCTGCCATTGTGGGTGCCTTCGCATTCGACCGGTCCACCGGCGGCTGCGGCGATACCGGCAAGATCGATGAAGGCGGCTCCGGCCTGCACGCCCTGGGGCCCCAGAACGCACTCGGATTGATCTGCCCCGAGTTCGGTGGCCGCGATCTCGAGAATCTTCCGGCGGAGTTCGTCCGCGGCCAGGCTCAGCGCCTTGCCTGCAACGACGGTGCCGGCCGAGCCGAATGCGCCGGTGTCGTAACCGATGACGTCCGTGTCGGACTGGCGGATGACGATCTGGGTCGGCGCGCAGCCCAGTGCCGACGCCGCGATCTGGGTCAGAACGGTGGTGGTTCCGTTGCCGAACTCGGCAGTACCCACGGCTGCCACGAACAGGCCATCAGTGGTCAGCGACATCCGTGCATCGGCGTAGTGGCCGCGCGGCGGATTCGTCGCGATCATCGTGGAGGCCATACCTTCGCCCACTCGCCAATGCGGCTGGTCGGCAAAGACTTCGCCATTGCGCGTGGGATCGGTGCGAGCCGAATGAAGTGCCTCCTGGGCCAGATCCAGACACTGGTCGAGGCCGTAGCTGCCGAACTCGAGGTCGTCGTCCTCGACTTCCCACGTCACGAACGGGTCACCCGGAACCGTGGTGTTGATCCGGCGCATCTCGAACGGATCGATGCCGAGCTGCGCGGCCAATTCGTCGATCGCCCCCTCGATCCCGAACGCGACCTGCCCGAGCCCATAGCCGCGGAACGCTCCGGACGGAATGTTGTTGGTGTACACCGCACGTGCGTCGACGCGCTTGTTGGCACACCGATACAGGGCGACGGATTCACTACATGAATGAAACAACACCGGGATGCTGTGGTTGCCGTACGCGCCGGCGTCGGACAGCACCGAGACCGAGAGTGCGGTGAGTACACCGTCGGCGCCTGCGGCCGCGGTCACGTCGACGCGCATCGGGTGACGGCACGTCGCGATGGTGAACTGATCGGTCCGGGTGAACTCGTAGACCGCCGGACGGCCGGTTTTGATCATCGCCAGTACCACCAGGTCTTCGGTCAACAATTCCTGTTTACCGCCGAAGCCGCCACCAACCCGAGAGGTGTAGACCCGGACGTCGTCGACGGCCAGGCCGAAGATGTGGCACAGCCCATCTCGGGTCAGGAACGGGACCTGAGTGCTCGAGCGAATGACGAAGCGGCCGTTCTCATCCCGCCAGCCGACGGCACCGTGGGTCTCGAGATGTGTGTGCTGGATCCGTGCGGTCTGCCAGCGTCCGGACACCACGGTTCCGCCCGCTGCTCGGGCCGCTTCGACACCGGCCTCCACATCGCCGGTGGTACCCCCGAATTCGACTACGAGGTTGCGCTGCGGATCCGCGATGCGGGCATCGGTGGTCTTGTCGCCGTGGACCAGGGGCGTGCCGGGTTCGGTGGCCAGTGCCGGATCGAAATTGGCGGGTAGGACCTCGTATTCGACGACGATCAGCTCTCCGGCCCGGCGGGCGATGGTCATCGAATCGGCGACCACGGCGGCGACCCGCTGCCCGACGAAACGAAGGGTGGTGTCGAAAACGTAGGTGTCGTCGGGATTGTCGAGACGGTTCTCGTGGCGCGCCGTGGAAAAGGGCACCCCGGGATCGTCCCGGTGGGTCAGTACCGCGCGCACTCCGGGCAACTGTTGCGCAGCTGTGGTGTCGATCGACACGATCCGGGCATGCGGATGTGGGCTTCCGACGACGGCGATGTGTCCGAGATCGGCGGGAAGCCGGTCCATCGTGTACGGCTCGGTGCCGGTAACGATGCGCGCGGCGGCCGGTGCCGGGATCGACCGGCCCACCGAGGGCCCCGGATCTCCTGCGGAGACCTTCTCGACACCCACGACTCCGTTGATGGCGTCGCAGATGGAGCGATATCCGGTGCAGCGGCAGAGGTTTCCCTTGAGACTCTGCGGCAGATCGTCTCGTTGAGCCTGATCGAGCGCGCTGACGGTCACCACCATCCCGGCGGTGCAGAAGCCGCACTGGAAGCCGGCCGCGTCGACGAAGCGCTGCTGCAGCGGATGCAGGTTGTCGGGGGTGCCGAGCCCGGCCACTGTGGTGATCTCGGCATCGGCCACCCGGAACGCGGGGATCAGGCACGAATGATGTGGCTCGCCGTCGATCAGGACCGAACAGGCACCACAGTCGCCGGCGTCGCAACCCTTTTTGACACTGTCCTCACCCTGGTCGCGAATGAACGTGCGCAGGCACTGCCCGGGGGCGGGGCGGCCATCGACAGGTTTTCCGTTGATCTTCATATGTATTTTGTCCTTCACGAACCGGCGAGCTCGGCAACAACATCCCGGATGAGAACGCCGGTGACGTGACGGCGCCAGTCGGCGGCGCCGTGTGGATCGGAATAGTAGGCCTGCAGGGGTATGGCCGAATCGACATGGGCTGCAACCTCATCGGGCTCCGTCGATTCCGTGGCGATCACATAGGGGACACGGGTCGCGGCCGTCACCGAGATCAACGCGCCTGCCGGCCGGCTCCGCCCGACGACCACCACGCCGGAGCGGCCCAGCGGCGACATGGCCATTTTGCGCAGCGCGGTCGGCTGGGTGAGGGACGAAGCCGGAATCATGATGGAGCGCAGCACGTCTCCGGGTTCGAGAATGGTCTCGTTCTGCGCGACGACGAACTGCGGCACCGAGTAGATACGATCACTGCCGTCGGCTTTCCACACCAGGAGTCGGGCGTCGAGGGCCGAGGTCATCGAGATCATCGCGCCTGCGGGGAATCCGAGGCAGATGTTGCCGCCGACACTGGCGTTCTTCCAGATCTTGAAGGACGCGAGCAGCGCACGCGCGGCGGCGGAAAAGAGTGGGGTGGCAACCCATTCCGCCGGGTAGCGTGCCGAAATGAGTGTCTCGATGGTGCAGGTGGCGGCAATCTCGAGGCCGTCGTCGGTGATGGTGAGGTCGGGCCACCCGAGTCCGCGCAGGTCGATCAATCGCCGCAGGTGCGTCTGCGGTTCACTCATCAACCAGGTACCGCCGGACATCAGGCCGTCGGTGGCGCTCAGCCCCGTCAGATCGGCGCGGGTACGTGGTGTTTCGATGCTTTCGATCGTGTGGAGATCCATTATCCCGCCTTGGCGATCAATGCGGTGTGTGCGGCCGCGACTTTGCGTGCGGTGTCCTCGGCGTCGATGGTGACGAGTTCGCCGCCGCTGACAACGGTTTTCCCGTTGACCCACAGTCGTTCGATGGGCGGGATGTCGCCGAGTACCAGTGCTGCCACCGGATCTTCGATACCGCTGTGGCCCAGGCCATCCAGCCGCCAGAGCACCAGGTCGGCGAGTTTGCCGGGCTCGATGGACCCCAGCGTGCCCTGATATCCGAGAACGCGGGCCCCGCCCAGGGTTGCCAATTCGAGGGCCTCCCGGGTGGTCAGCGCGGTGGGACCGCCGATGGCGCGGGCCATCAACACTGCCTGGTGGACTTCTTCGAGCAGGCGGCTCGATTCGTTGGAGGCTGCGCCGTCGACGCCAAGACCGACGGGTACGCCGGCCGCGATCAGGTCGCGGGTGCGGGCGATCCCGGCTCCCAGTCGGCCATTGGAGGTGGGGCAGTGGGCAACTCCGCTGCCGGTTGCGGCGAGTGTGGAGATTGCCTTGTCGTCGAAATGAACGCCGTGGGCAAACCAGACGTCGTTGCCGAGCCAGCCGACACTCTCCATGTATTCGAGAGGCGTGCAACCGAAATGTTCCGCGGTGTAATCGGATTCGTCGACGGTCTCGGCGAGGTGGGTGTGCAGTCGCACGTTCTTCTCGCGGGCCAACTCCGCCGACGCACGCAAGAGGTCCGCGGTCACCGAGAAAGGCGAGCAGGGGGCAAGGGCGATCTTGACCATCGCATCGGGCGACGGGTCATGCCAGCGGTCGATCGCATCGGAGCTCGCGGTGAGGATCTGATCGATCGTCTCGACCACACTGTCGGGCGGTAGACCGCCGTCCTTCTCGCTCAGATCCATCGATCCGCGGGTGGGGTGAAAGCGCAGTCCCACCGATTGTGCGGCGAGTATTTCGGCGGTCAGCAGGTCGCCACCCTCTTTGGGGAAGACGTACTGGTGGTCAGTGCTGGTTGTGCACCCGGTCAGCGCGAGCCGGCCCAAGGCGCCCATGGCGGCGACGTGGACACTTTCTTCGTCGATGCCCGCCCACACCGGGTACAGCGTGGTGAGCCACTGGAAAAGCGTGTGATCGGCGGCGAGGCCGCGGGTGATCCATTGGTACAGGTGATGGTGGGTGTTGATCAGGCCCGGTGTCAGGACGCAGCCGGAGCCGTCGATCACCTCGGAAACGGCTGCGACCTGTGGGTCGACGCGCCCGTCGACGACCGCGGCGATCATATTGCCGTCAAAGACCACGGAACCGGAGCGCAACTCCCGCCGCCCGGCATCCATGGTGACAATGTAGGCATTCTCGATCACAGTGCTCATGGCGTCACCGTACGACGAGCGGGTTACAAAGAAATGACAACGAGCTGTCTGGGCCAGGGTGAGGAATATCATCATTTCCGTCGGATACAGCGGTTGCGGCCGGTAGGCGGCACCTGGGGACCGGAGGGTCTGAAATGACAGAAACCACAGTTGATCCCGCTTCCAAATCTGAACCCGAACTGAAGCGGGTGATGGGGCCCGGCCTGCTGCTCCTGTTCATCGTCGGTGACATTCTCGGGGCGGGGGTCTACGCGGTCACCGGTCAGATGATCGACAACGTCGGCGGGATGGCGTGGCTACCCTTCATCCTGGCGTTCGCGGTGGCCACGTTGACCGCATTCTCGTACCTGGAGCTGGTGACCAAGTTCCCGCGATGTGCGGGTGCGGCGCTGTATACGCAGAAAGCCTTCGGTATCCACTTCGTCACGTTCCTGGTGGCATTTGCGGTGGTGTGCTCGGGTATCACCAGTGCGTCCACCTCTTCCAACGTCGTCGCAGGCAATCTGCTCGCGGGACTGCACGAATCATTCAGCAGCGCGGACGGATTGGGTTGGTTCGACGTACCCACCGGTGAGGGTGCGCAGCTGGCGGTGGCGCTCGGCTTCATGCTCGTTCTGGCCCTGGTCAACCTGCGAGGGGTCGGTGAGTCCGTACGGTTCAACGTGGTCCTGACCGCGGTGGAGATCCTCGCCCTTGCGATCGTCATCGTCATCGGTTTCGTGGCGGCCGGACGTGGAACCGGTGAGGGCGACATCGGAAATCTGGTGGTGTTCGAGGACGCCAACGACAAGGGATGGTTCCTGGCCGTGACCATCGCGACCACGATCGCGTTCTTTGCGATGGTGGGTTTCGAGGACTCGGTGAACATGGTGGAGGAGACCAAGGAACCCCAGAAGATCTTTCCCAAGGTGATGCTGTCGGGATTGGGGATAGCCTGCCTGATCTACGTCTTTGTCGTTGTCGCGGTGATCGCGGTGCTGCCGCTCGACTACGACTCGGGTGACGAGGGCATCCTGCTTCACGTGGTCGAGATCGGAGCACCGTCGGTGCCGATCGACGAGATCTTCCCGTATCTCACTGTTTTTGCCGTGGCCAACACTGCGCTCATCAACATGCTCATGGCCAGCAGGTTGATCTATGGAATGTCCAAACAGCGGGTACTTCCGCGAGGTCTGGGCAGGGTCCTGCCGAACCGCCGGTCGCCGTGGAGCGCGATCATCTTCACCACGCTGCTCGCGTTCGGACTCATCATCGTGGTGAATCAGTTGTCGGGCAACGATGTTGTCGCGGCCTTGGCGGGCACCACGGGGCTGCTGTTGCTCTGCGTGTTCGCGGTGGTGAACGTCTGCTGCCTCATCCTCAAACGTGGTGACGACAAGACTTTCTTCCGGGCACCGGTCTGGATTCCGGTACTGGGTGCGATCCTGTGCCTTTTCCTGGCCGGTCCGTGGGCTCGCACCGACTCGCAGATGATCCAGTACAAGATCGCGGGCGTGATGTTGCTGCTCGGAGTGGTGCTCTGGGGCGTGACCTACCTGGCGAACCGGATGGATAACGGCCCGCGGGACGTCGATGACGTCGACGCATTCGTCGACGATCCGACCTCGAAGACATAGACTCCGCGACCGGATCACATCCGATCTCGATATCCGAACCGGACCTGTGTATCACTTGATGGGATTTGCGCTCGGATCACTCACCTCCACTTTTGTGATGCGCCGAATAGTCGGATGGACGGCACACGTCATTGAACAGGCCGGATCCAACGCACTCATCCGTCCGCCCGGTGAGTACGGCGGTTACAAACAGCGCACAGTCACGGCCTGAATATTTGTGAGGATGTAGTCGGGTCGTAGGGTTTCTTTATGCAGGGTTCTGTCCGGTTCCCGCGGTGGGTGCAGTGATCGGCGCGAATGAAGGTGGAGGCGGGTTGATGTTTCGTAAGGTGCTGGTGGCCAATCGTGGTGAGATCGCGATTCGTGCGTTCCGTGCGGCGTATGAGTTGGGTGCCGGCACGGTGGCGGTGTACCCGTATGAGGATCGCAACTCGATTCATCGATTGAAGGCAGATGAGGCCTACCAGATCGGTGAGCCCGGTCATCCGGTCCGCGCATATCTATCGGTGGACGAGATCATCGCTGCGGCCCGTCGCGCCGGGGCGGACGCGATTTACCCCGGATACGGCTTCTTGTCGGAGAACCCCGATCTGGCTGCGGCGTGTGAGGCTGCCGGGATCACGTTCATCGGGCCCAGTGCTGCGGTGTTGGAGCTGACCGGGAACAAGGCACGAGCAATCGCTGCTGCCCGTGAGGCGGGTCTGCCGGTTCTGGCGTCGTCACAGGCGTCCGATGACGTCGAAGAATTGATGGTTGCAGCCGAATCGATGACGTTCCCGGTGTTCGTCAAGGCGATCGCCGGCGGCGGGGGCCGCGGGATGCGCCGGGTCGAGACGATCGACGAGTTGCGTGAGGCCATCGAAGCTGCTGGCCGTGAGGCGAAGTCGGCATTCGGTGATGCGTCGGTGTTCTTGGAGCAGGCGGTGATCGAACCACGTCATATCGAGGTTCAAATCCTTGCCGACGGCGCCGGCAACGTGATGCATCTGTTCGAACGCGACTGCTCGGTACAGCGGCGCCATCAGAAGGTGATCGAGTTGGCGCCTGCACCGCATCTACCGCAGGAGCTGCGCGAAAAGATGTGCGCGGACGCGGTGGCGTTTGCCAAGCAGATCGGTTACTCGTGTGCGGGCACGGTCGAGTTCTTGCTCGACCGCAACGGCAATCACGTGTTCATCGAGATGAATCCGCGGATCCAGGTCGAGCACACGGTCACCGAAGAGATCACCGATGTGGATCTGGTGCAGTCGCAGATCCGGATCGCGTCGGGGCAGACGCTGTCCGATCTGGGGTTGTCGCAGGACACCGTTCAGATTCGCGGCGCGGCGTTGCAGTGCCGGATCACCACCGAAGATCCGACCAATGGCTTCCGCCCCGACACCGGCCGGATCACCGCATATCGCACACCTGGTGGTGCCGGAATTCGGCTCGATGGTGGAGCGACTCTTGGCGCCGAGGTCAGCGCACACTTCGACTCGATGCTGGTGAAGCTGACGTGTCGCGGTCGCGATTTCGAGACAGCGGTGGCCCGCGCCCGGCGCGCGGTTGCAGAGTTCCGGATTCGTGGCGTGGCCACGAACATCCCGTTCCTGCAGGCAGTTCTGGACGATCCGGACTTTCGGGCCGGGAATGTCACCACCTCGTTCATCGAGCAGCGTCCGCAACTGATGACCTCGCGGGTCTCTGCTGACCGCGGTACCCGGATCCTGAACTATTTGGCCGATGTCACGGTCAACAAGCCTCATGGTGAGCGGCCGGCCACGGTCTATCCGCGCGACAAGCTCCCCGACATCGACATCAGCTCACCGGCTGATGGCTCGCGGCAACGGTTGCTGAAGCTGGGGCCGGAGGGTTTTGCCGCAGATCTGCGGGCTTCAAAGGCGTTGGGGGTCACCGACACAACCTTCCGTGATGCCCATCAGTCGTTGCTCGCGACCCGGGTACGGACGTCCGGATTGCTCATGGTGGCCCCGTATGTGGCCGCTGCGACACCGCAGTTGTTGTCGGTGGAGTGCTGGGGTGGGGCGACCTATGATGTGGCGCTGCGGTTCCTGAAGGAAGATCCGTGGGATCGGTTGGCGCAGTTGCGTGAAGCGATGCCGAACATCAACCTGCAGATGCTTCTGCGGGGTCGCAACACCGTCGGCTACACGCCGTATCCCGAAACGGTCACCAAAGCGTTTGTGGCCGAGGCGGCTTCGACCGGTATCGACATCTTCCGGATCTTCGACGCGCTGAACAATGTTGATCAGATGCGGCCGGCGATCGACGCGGTCCGCGAGACCGGCACCACGATCGCCGAGGTCGCGATGTCGTACACCGGGGATCTGTCTGACCCGAACGAGAAGCTGTACACGCTCGATTACTACCTGAAGTTGGCCGAGCAGATCGTAGAGGCGGGTGCGCACGTCCTGGCGATCAAGGACATGGCCGGCCTGCTGCGCCCACAGGCCGCCACTGCGCTGGTCACCGCGCTGCGCAGCAACTTCGATCTGCCGGTGCACGTGCACACCCATGACACCCCCGGTGGCCAGCTGGCCACCTACTATGCGGCCTGGCAGGCCGGCGCGGATGCGGTCGACGGTGCATCGGCGTCGATGGCCGGGACGACCAGTCAGCCGGCGTTGTCGGCGATTGTGGCGGCCACGGCCAACACCGAGTTCGACACCGGTCTGGATTTGGGCGCCGTCTGCGATCTCGAGCCGTATTGGGAGGCGTTGCGGAAGGTGTACGCGCCGTTCGAGTCCGGGTTGCCGTCGCCGACGGGCCGGGTCTACACCCACGAGATTCCCGGTGGGCAGCTCTCGAATCTGCGTCAGCAGGCCGTCGCACTGGGACTGGGAGATCAGTTCGAGCAGATCGAAGGCGCCTACGCCGACGCCGACCGGATGCTCGGACGGCTGATCAAGGTCACCCCGTCGTCGAAGGTGGTCGGAGACCTCGCTTTGACTCTGGTGGGTCAGGGCGTCAGTGCCAAGGAGTTCGCCGATGATCCGACCTCCTACGACATTCCCGATTCGGTGATCGGATTTTTGCGCGGCGAGCTGGGGGATCCGGCCGGTGGTTGGCCCGAACCCCTGCGTAGCCGGGCGCTGGCCGGGCGGGCGGAGCCCAAACCCGAAGTGGCGCTGTCAGATCAAGACACGGCCGATCTGCAGGACCCGGATGCGGCGTTGCGTCGGAAGACGCTGAACCGCTTGCTGTTCCCGGGCCCGACCAGGGACTACGAAGAGCACAAGGTCGCATACGGCGACACCTCGACGTTGTCGGCGAACCAGTTCTTCTATGGCCTGCGCTACGGCGACGAGCATCGGGTGGAACTCGAACCCGGTGTCGAGTTGCTCATCGGTCTCGAGGCGATCAGTGAACCGGACAAGCGGGGGATGCGTACGGTCATGTGCATCCTGAACGGGCAACTGCGGCCGGTGCAGGTGCGTGACCGTAGCCTCGATGTCACCGAAGCGGTGGCCGAGAAGGCCCAGACCGGGAATCCGAAACACATCGCCGCACCGTTCGGTGGTGTGGTCACGATTGTGGTTGAACCCGGGGAGAAGCTGGCGGCCGGAGCTGCGATCGGTTCGATCGAGGCCATGAAGATGGAGGCCGCGATCACCGCGCCCACCGGCGGCACCGTCAAGCGGGTCGCCATCACGTCAGTGTCGCAGGTTGAAGGCGGCGACTTGCTGGTCGAGCTGGAATAAGACTGTGCGGTAAACAGATTCGCCGGCGCCCTGATGGGCGCCGGCGAACTTGTGTCTATCGCCTTGCGGGCTCTGTCACGTACTCCGTCAGATCGGCGTGGCGGGTCATGGACCAGTAGTCGATGATTCGCCACGGCAGGACGGCAACCACGCGGCCGTCGGCGTTGCGGTACCAGTTGCTCATGCCGGGGTGGGTCCACACCATCGACGCGTGGGCGTCGTCGACCGACTGGTTGTAGTCGTCGTGGACGTCTTGACGAGGCTCGATGGCACCGAGGTCAGTATCGACCATCTGCGTCAACGCGTCCATGATGTAGCGCATCTGGCACTCGAGCATGGTGATGAAGCTGCCGCCATGGCCAAGGGCCGTGTTCGGTCCGGTCATGATGAACAGGTTCGGGAAGTCGGGCACGGTGACGCCGAGGTACGCGCGGGCGTCGTGCTCGCCCCACACCTCACGGGTGCTGGCACCGGAACGCCCGACCACATCCATGGGGTAGAGCAGACGGTCGGTGTGGAATCCGGTGGCCATGATGATGACGTCGAACTCGTGTTCGCGGCCGGCGCTGTCCTTGAGTCCGGTCTCGGTGATCTCCGCGACGCCTTCGGTGATGAGTTCCACCCCTGGGCGTTTCAGCATCCGGTACCAGCCGTTGTCGAGAAGCATCCGCTTCCCGAAGGGCGGGTAGTCCGGCAGGCACTTCTCGATGAGGTCTGGGCGACCTTCGAGTTCGTCGCTGAGGTAGCGCGTGTAGAACGCGCGGTGTCCATGGTTGGTCTTGTTGATCGAGTGCTTCGGCTCGGTCCACTCCGGGTCGACGGTCAGGGTCGGATGGACCTTGTCGTTGAAGATCCAGGACAGCCTCACCCGGTACCACTCGTGGTAGTACGGCACATGGTCCATCAGCCAATGAACGTCGTCGCCGACCTGCGAGAAGTACACGTCGTTGGGGGCGATCCACTGCGGTGAGCGCTGGAAGATGGTCAGTGAGGCAACCGAACCGGCGATGGCGGGTCCGATCTGCATGGCACTGGCACCGGCGCCGACAATGGCAACCCGCTTGCCCTGCAGGTCGATGGCCGATGGCCACTGCGCTGAATGGAAGAGCTCTCCGGTGAATGTGCCGAGTCCGGGTAGCGGCGGGATCTTCGGGCGGTTGAGAAGACCTACCGCGCTGATCACGGCAGTGGACGAGAGTGTGATCAGGTTCTTGTCGGTGTCGCGGGCGGTGATGTTCCACCGTTGTGCGGCTTCGTCGTAGACCACGCTGCTGACCTCGGTGCCGAAACGGATGTTCGTCCGCAGGTTGTAGGTCTTGGCGAAGTCTTCGAGGTACTGCTGGACCTCATCGCGTTTACCGAAATGTGTCGACCACGGGTGACGGAAGAACGAGTACGAGTACAGGTAACTCGGCGTGTCCACCCCGGCGCCGGGATAAGTGTTCTCCCACCATGATCCGCCGACGTTGTCGTTCTTCTCGAGGACCACGTGGCTGATACCGGCCTTGCTCAGGCGGACCGAGGCGAGCATGCCGGCGATACCGGAGCCGATCACCACAACCGAGAAATCTGTGGGAACCGCGCGGGTCGGGTGGGGTTCGGGCGTGTTGTCGAAACCCATCACCTCGGCCATCATCGGGCCGAACTCGTGCGGCACCGGCTCACCCATGGTGAACTCCATGACCTCCATGAGTTCTGAGGTGTCGAGGGCGAGGTGTGCGGGCTCTCGGCCGCCGGCCCAGGCGAGGACCGCGTCGACAGTTGCGGCTCGGACCTCGGTCTGGAGGTCGTCGGACAATCCGCCGGTGGCGTTGTCGTCCATGCCGCGGCTTCGGGTCGGCTGGTAGCGCGCGGAAAGCCACTGTCGATCGCCGGTCAGTTGATAGAGGACGGCGAGGAGTGTGGGGATGTTCGCTGCGTTGACTGCTTGACCCAGCCGGGCGGAGTCGATCCCGTTCGCGGGTGCGGATGGCTGAAGGTTCACGACACAAGACTAACCACGGATAGTCTAGGAAATGCAAGGGCTGGGAGAAATTCTGCGACGTGGGCGTGGATGGGCAGAAGAGACTTGACAGAACGGCGGTCTACTGGCGATGCTGTGACTGCAATCACGCTAACAGTGGTAAGTAGAAGCTGGTCAGTCATCCGCCGTCGGCTCTGGGCCACGGGCGGGGCCGATCCCGTAACAAGGAGATTTTGATGGAACTTTCCGAGGCGATGCGCACCACCGGAACCTGTCGGCACTACTCGGATACGCCGGTTCCGGAGAAGGTCTTCTACGACGCATTCGAAGTTGCCCGCTTTGGTCCGCAGGGTGGCAATCGGCAGCCGGTCCGCTGGATCGTGGTGCGCGACGATGCCAAGAAGAAGGCGCTGGCAGACCTGTACCTGCCGTACTGGGAGGCCTACTACAGCGCGATCAGTGACGGCACCAAAGACGTCGGTGCGGTACCCAAGACGATTCGCAGTGCCAACGAGTTCGCACACAACCTCGCGACGGTGCCTGCGCTCATCGTGGTGTGCGCCGAGATCGACGGGCTCCATCCCACCGACGCCGAGTTGGACCGCATCAGCGTGGTCGGCGGAGCATCCATCTATCCGACGGTGCAGAACCTGTGTCTGGCGTTGCGTGACCAGGGTGTCGGTAGTGCGGTGACCACGCTGCTGTGTCATGAGGAGCCCGCGGTCCGCGAACTGCTCGGGATTCCCGAGGGTTTCATCACCGCTGCCCACATCGCCGTCGGTTACCCCAGCGGCAAGTTCCCGACCAAGCTCACCCGAAGCCGTGTCGAGGACATCGTCTCGATCGATTCCTTCGAAACGCCAATGTTCGCTTAGTCGATCATTTTCCGTCCCTGCACTGCTGTGACCATCGCGGCTGCTGCGGCGCATTGGCTTCGCCAGATCATGGAGTACTGAAAAACAATGTCTTTGAACACGATTGCCTCGAGCCCACTAGGCCGGGCCACGCTCGGTGACCAGCTCCGCCGCCACGCCCGGACCCAGGGTGGCAAGCCGGCATTCATCAGCTACAACGTCGCCGGTGATCGCCATGTCTGCACCTACGCCGAGCTCAACGAACGGGCGAACCGCTGTGCCAACACACTGCGCGGCATGGGTGTGGGTAGAGGCGATCGTATTGCCGTGATGGCACGCAACCACGTCGACACCGTGGTTGCGTATTACGGCGCGCTCAAGATAGGTGCCTCGTACTCCGGTATCAACGTGATGTTCGGTACGGCCGAAGTCGCGCAGCAGCTTTCGCACCTGGAGCCGTCGGTGGTCCTCGTCGGCGCCGAGTTCACGCATGTGGTGGACGACGTGCGGGACAGCGCGCCTGTCGGTCACCACGTGGTGTTCGGCGGAACCGACGTCGCGGGATGGAAGTCGTTTGACGCATTGCTGGCAGCAGCGTCATCGGATGAACCGGACTGTGAGGTCGATGAACACGACCTGGCGATGATCGTCTACACCAGCGGCACCGAGGCGGCGCCCAAGGGCGTCATGATCACGCACCGCAACTACCTGATCTCCACCGGTCCGGCATGGAGCTGGGGTCTGCGTACTCAGCCGGACGACATCTGGCTGTATGTCATGCCTTTTCACACCATCGCAGGCATCGGATCGATGACCACACTGACGATGATGGGTGCAACCCTCGTGCTGCCCGCGACCACCGCTGCGGGCGCGTCGTTGTCGATGATCCGGGACGAGAAGATCACGGTCCTGGCCCAGACGCCGACCTTCTACATCGGTCTGTCCGGACATTCAGATTTCGGTCCGGAGACCGTGCGAACAGTGCAGCGCTGCATGACCTATGGCGGTCAGGTGTCGCCGCATGCGATCACGGCGTGGGCGGATGCGGCGCCGGGCGTCACCTGGGGCACGTACTGGGGCCAGTCCGAGCTGTCGCAGCTGGGCAGCGTGGGATGGTTCCACACACTCGATGACATCCCGGACGCCGATCCCACATGGATCGGAAAGCCTGTTGCGCATCTGGAGGTCGAAGTTATCGACGCCGAAGGGAATCCGGCGGAATCCGGTGAGCTGATCTGCCGTTCGCCGTCGGTGATGTCGGGGTATTTCAAAGACCCCGAACGGACTGCGCAGGTCATCCGGGACGGATGGGTGCACACCGGCGACATCGTGCGACGCGATGACGGCGGCAACCTGTTCTTCCTCGACCGCAGCAAAGACATGATAAAAACCGGTGGCATGAACGTGTCTTCCCAAGAAGTCGAGCGCGCCCTGCAGAGTCATCCCGACGTGGTGCGCGCCGCAGTGGTCGGCTTGCCCGACGACTATTGGTCCGAGGTTGTCACCGGCTTTGTCGTCCTGCGGGAGGAGTCGACGCTCGACGCCGACTCGCTCATGGCGCACTGTAAGCAGTCGATCGCAAGCTACAAGACCCCCAAGAAGATTCATGCACTGACCGAATTACCGGTCGACCCTCAGGGGAAGGTGCTCAAACGCGAACTTCGTCGCCTCTATGCCGAGGCGAGCTCCCGGTGACGGCGCAGCAGGCGCCGGCGGCGAATGGGCGGGGTGCGGGGCGTCGCGCCGAGATCGTCTCGGCCGCAGCGGATTTCTTTGCCAAGCAGGGCTATCACACGGTTGGCATGCGGGAGATCGGCGAAGCGGTGGGTATCCGTGGCGCGAGCCTGTACAACCACTTCGCCAGCAAAGAAGAGATCATGTACGCCATCGCGCTCCGCATGACACGCGACCTTCAAGACCTGCACATGCCACTCTTGGACGCTGCGGGAACTCCGAAGGAGCGCCTGTCGAACCTGATGCATGCACATATCCGGAGTCTGGCCGAGCATCAGACCGAGCATCTGGTGAGTCTGCGTGAGCAGACAGCGCTCACACCCGAACATCTGGCGGAGATCACCGATATCCGTAAGTACTACCAGCGACGGGTGCGCGACGTGATCGCCGCCGGTGTTGCTGCCGGGGAGTTCCATACCGCCAATCCTCATCAGGCGGCGGTGGCGATCCTGGACATGATGAACGGCATCAGCTGGTGGCTGCACGCCGGTCAGGACGTTGGCGCCCTTGCCGATACGTACACCTCGTATGCGATCGACGGTGTGCTGCAGAGCGGCTTACCCGATAGGAGTGACCGATGACGGGACCGCTGACCGGTATCCGAGTGGTCGAGATGGCCGGTATCGGTCCGGTACCCCACGCAGCGATGATCCTGGCTGATCTGGGTGCCGACGTGGTCCGCGTCGACCGCCGGGCCAAGGCGGCAGCAGCAGACGGTGTCGCCGACGCGGATCGAGCGATGTGGCGGGGCCGCGCACTGGTCACCGCAGACCTCAAGGATGAGATCGACCGGAACCACGTACTCGACCTGATCGCCTCTGCGGACGTGTTGCTCGAAGGCTTCCGCCCCGGCGTCATGGAACGTCTGGGTCTGGGCCCGGACAACTGTCACGAACGCAACCCGCAACTGGTGTACGGCCGGATGACCGGCTGGGGACAAACCGGACCGCTGGCACAGACCGCGGGCCACGACATCAACTATTTGGCACTGACCGGTGTACTCGGTGCGATGGGCCCGGCCGACGGCCCACCCGTGCCGCCGTTGAGCATGGTTGCCGACTTCGGCGGCGGATCGATGCTGCTGGTGGTCGGAGTTCTGAGTGCCCTGTGGAATCGGGACAGCGACCGGGCAGGCACCGGAGGAGGAGGACAGGTCGTCGATGCCGCCATGGCGGACGGCGCCAATCTGTTGTCGCAGCTCCTCTGGTCGTGGCGGGCCGCAGGCCGGTGGTCCGATGACCGTGGCACCAACCTGCTGGACGGATCGGCCCCGTTCTACCGCACGTATGAATGCTCGGATGGCGGCTACGTGGCGGTCGGATCGATTGAACCGCCGTTCTATTCGCAACTGGTGCGCGGCCTCGGACTGACCGAGGCCGACCTACCTGACCGCTGGGACAAGGAGCAGTGGCCGGTACTGGTCAAGACTTTCCAGGACGTGTTCGCCTCGCGTTCCCGGGATGCGTGGACCACGGTTTTTGCCGGCACCGATGCCTGTGTGACACCGGTTCTGGCCTTTGGTGAGGTTGCTGCGCACCCACAGATGGCCGACCGGGACGCCATCATTGTGGTCGACGGTGTGGTCCAGCCGGCGCCCGCACCACGCTTTTCCCGCACAGCCGTACCGGTGCCGGCGTCATCGACCGAACTCTCCTTGGGAGACGCGATCCGGAACTGGTCTGGGCGCTGACCGGCGGGCTGCGTTGATGATCAGCGAGCCGGAAAATTGCCTGCCCGGCTGAGTTGCCCTGACACGTCCTTCGAGAGCTGACCGCCGAGCCACACGGCCGTCTCGGCCAGGGATTCGAGCTTGACGCCGGTCGTGACGCCGGATCGGTCGAGTGCGTAGATGAGGTCTTCAGAGGCGATGTTGCCGGTGGCGGCAGGGGCGAACGGGCACCCACCGAAGCCGCCGATACTCGCGTCGAGGGCGCTGGCGCCGAGGTCGAGCGCGGTCAAGGCGTTGGCGTATCCGGTGTTGCGGGTGTTGTGAAAGTGCCAGCGCAGCGCCACATCTGGTGCGTTGCGGGCAGCGCCGGCGGCGAGTTTGCGAACCTGGGCGGGTACCCCGACACCGATCGTGTCGGCCAGTGCGATCTCGTCCGGGCCTGCCTGAGCCACCCGTCCGATCAGCTCGGTGACCCACGCGGGATCGACGTCGCCGGAAAAAGGACACCCGAACGCGGCGGCGATGGTCACAGTCGTGCGCAAGCCTGCTGCCTTCGCTGCGGCAGCGATGTCGCTCCACGCCGAAACACCCTCGGCAACAGTGCAACCCTGGTTCCTGGTGCTGAACTCGTCGGTTGCGACCACCACCACATTGACCTCGTCGACCCCGGTTGTCAGTGCGCGCTCCAGCCCACGTCGATTGAGGACGAGTCCGATATACGACACCCCGTCGACGCGGGGGACCTGGGCCATCACTTCTTCGGCACCGGCCATCTGGGGGACCCTGGCCGGATTGACAAAGCTCACGGCTTCGACACGTTTCACCCCGGCCGCGACACTTCGGTTGATCAGTTCAACCTTCGAGTCGACCGACAACACCGTCTTCTCGTTCTGCAGGCCATCGCGGGGACTGACCTCGACCAGTTGCACCGTATCCATCCGTCCATAGTGCACGTAGCCGAGGTTGTATGCACACGCTCGACGCGTAACCTGGTCGCCGGGGGCGGGAGACAAGACAAACTATGACACTCCGCCTAGATTGTGAACAACAATTGAGGGAGGTCCACGTGACCCGAGCGGTCGACAAGGTGTACGCGCATATCCGGGAGGGAATCTTCGACGGGAGATATCTTCCCGGTGCGCGATTGGGGGAGGTCGAACTCGCGGACGTGACCGGCGCGAGTCGTACGCCGGTCCGGGAGGCGCTGCGACAACTCGAGATGGAAGGCCTCGTCGAGGTCTTGCCGCATCGCGGCGCCCGGGTCTACGACTGGACGGCAGACGACGTCGAAGAGATCTACGACCTGCGAATGGTGCTCGAGGCGATGGCCGCATCGCGGGCCGCTGAGCGGATCGGAGCCACCGAACTGGACCGGTTGGCGGAGCTGTGCGATCTGATGGACTCCGCACTCGCCGATGAGCGGGTCGAGTTGGTCGCCCAGTGCAACGACGAGTTCCACTCGATTGTGCGGATCGCGGCGGCGAGCTCGCGATTGACAACGATGTTGGGCAACGTCATTCAGGTCTCACTGGTGATGCGCACCTTCCAGCGTTACGACCCGGAAGAACTGTCGCGCAGCTTTGCGCACCACCGTGACCTCGTCGCCGCCCTACGCAATCGTGACGCGCTCTGGGCCGAATCGGTGATGAAAGCGCACGTCCGCGCGGCCAAAGCTGTTCTGTTGCGGGAGTTGTCGCCCGAGGTGGGGTAGCCGCGTCTGGCGTTGGAATCGCTTGTCGTACCCCCCGTCTAGTCTCAAATGTATGTTCGATGGGGAGATCGAAGATGCAGGTGGGGACGATGAAATCGGGCCCGTCGAGTCGCTGGGTGTGAATGAGTTGTTGCGTAACACCGAGCTTGCGATGGTTCAGCAGTCGCGGATGGAGTGGGAGCGGTATGCCGCTGCGGCGATGCTGCACCGACATTTGGTAGAGCCGACTGCTGGGTCTGAGGCGGAGATGCGGGCGCTTGATCCGTTCGCGCAGTGTGCGGCGAGATTGTCTGCGGCACAGGGATTGACGCAGCGGACCGCGGAGCTCCAGATCAATCGCGGGGTCGCGCTGCGCGATCGACTGCCTGCGGTCAATGCGTTGTTGAAGGTCGGTCGCATCGCCGCGCACCATATCCCTGACATCATCGCGCGGACCGAGTTGATCGAAGGCTCGGCCCATATGGCCGATATCGATCGCGGCATCGCCGAAGCACTGGGCCGGCGTGGGTCGTGGTCGAAGGGTCGGATGCGAGACATGGTCGATGCCATCATCTTTCGTCGTGACCCGGACTTGGTGCGTAAGAACCGTGAGGATGCGAAAAACAATCGCGGGGTGTGGGCGAACAACACCGACCACGGGATGGCGGTGCTGGATGCGCATTCCACGGCTGAGGAATTGACGTTGATCATGGCGCGGCTGGAAAAGTTGGCGATGGCCACGTGTAAGGCTGATCCGCGAAAGAAGTCTGACCGGATGGCCGATGCATTGTTCGCCACGGTGATGGGTCGCGAGTTCCGTTGTGAATGCCCGAACGACCCGAAACATCCTTGTACCGCTGAGATTGTCACTGTTCCTGCCGGACAAGTCATCTCAGGCGTGGACGTGAAGATCGTGCTGCACGTGATCACCGACCAGTCGACCTTGGAAGGAACCGCAACCAATCCCGGATTCATGGATGGTCACGGTGTGATCTCCGGCGATCATGTTCGTGACATCGCGGCCCGCCCGGAAACGATCCAGCGACCTATGGGCAACAAACCTGCACCCGCTACTGTGCACCCCGAGCCTCAACCCGAACCCGTGCAATCGGAACCCGAGCCGCTCGAACCGGAGACACCGAAGCCCAAGCGGCCGAAGATCTACATGCGCGGACCGCAGAACCCACCAGCCGAGAACCTCCCCGATGGCGGCGACGACAATGCGATCGCAGCGCCGTTCCCGCAGGTGATTCCGCTGCCGACCACCCAGCCGGGTGACCAGTACCGTCCGTCAGTCGTCTTGGATACCTACCTCCGGATCCGGGATGTGTACTGCATGTGGCCCGGCTGTGAGCACAAGGCCTGGGGAGCTGACCTGGACCACACCTGCGAGTACAACCACAACGAGCCTGAGGCCGGTGGTTGCACCCATCCGTCAGAGATGAAGACGCTGTGCCGTTTTCACCATCAGCTGAAGACGTACTGCGCGGAGACGAAGCGAAGCGGAGCTCGACCAATCGACTGGCTTGATGATCAGTACCCTGACCCACGTACCGGGCGGACCCGGTTGATCTTCACCACCCCCGAACGCCGCCACTATCACGGTCCGGGGTGGACCGGCGATGACCTGTTCCCGACGTTGAGGTTGATCGTCTTCGACAACCAACGCGGCTCACCAGGCCGGCCACCACGAAGACCGTCGCCATCGCGCCCGCAGCACACCGACCGCCAACAGTCGCGTACCGCTGCCAAACATGCACGCCGCCAACAGGAACGACTCGCCAATCGTCGGCAGCGCGAACTGGGAGAGCAACTCAACCGGGAACGTCGCGAAGAGCGGGGGAGGAACGAACCGCCACCGACATACTGAGGATGGGACAGCCTGGCGATTCGGTGGCCCATGTGGTCGGCTAGGCGAGCCAGGTGCGCTGGGGTGTCCAGGACGGTCCGGCGTCGGGTGCGTCGTCGCGGGTGACCGTGGCCTGGATCAGGCCATAGGGCCGGTCGTCGGCGTTGAACACCTCGTTGTTGTTCTCCAGACCGAACTTGGAGAGGTCATAGACGAAGTGGTGGATGTTCGGTGCCGACAACTTCACCTCGGCGATGTAATCGAAGGCCTCCAGGATCCCTGTGCCGATCTGAAACAGCGTCTGTTGCAAGGCCAATGAGTGCACGGTGGCGAACTTCTCGATGATGATATGCCTGATCGCGGGGTACACGGCCTCCCAGTCGACGTAGTCGTAGGGTCCGGCTCCGCCTTCGGCTTCGTGTCCGGCCGTGAAGCGCCACTTTGCGACCAAGGACGTCGACATCACGCGATCGTTGGTGGGCTCCAGGACCGTGTATTCGTCTTCGAGGAAGTCGTGGAACTCCGAGCCGGTCGACTTGAGGACCACCAGGTCCTTCAAACCGCCTATGACCCAGGTCTTTTGATCGTCACCCTTGCCTTCGACGGTGATGTCCGCGGTGCGGACTTCCTGTCCTTTACGGACCCAGGTGTGATCGTGTTCGACACCGTTGACGACGGCGCGTTCCCAGCTGTATTCCTCGACCTCGATCCGCGCGCCGATCACCGGTTCTGTGTTGTCGACGAACCGTTGGGCCAGTGCGAGAGCGTACTTCTCGATGCTCTCGATGCCTTTTTCTTTCGCGTACGCGTAGGCGGTCTGCTTCTGGGTATCGGTGGGCAACACCTTGCGCTGGTCACCGTCGGTGTGGGCGGCCGCGAAATCACCGCGCAGTGAGGTCCCGACGTTGATGTCCTTGATCTCGTGGCGGGGTGAATCCCGGTAGATCCGAACAACCCGGTTCTCGGCTTTTCCGTATTGGTTTTCGCCAAGGATGATGCCCATGGGTCTGTGTCACTCTCTTTCGGATCAGCTACCCCGATAGGTGGAGTAGGCAAAAGGGCTGAGCAGCAACGGCACATGGTAGTGCCGCGAGGTGTCGGTTACCGCGAATGCGATCGACACCTCCGGGTAGAAATGCTCAATGTGCCGGGCGGCGAACCATGTTCCGGTGTCGAACGTCAGTCGGTACGTGCCTGCGGCGAGATCATCGTCGGCGATCGACTGTATTCGGCCATCGGAATCGGTTGTTCCAGACGCTATCGTGACTCCATCGAATGTGCTGAGTGTGATGTCCACATCGGCCGCCGGTAACCCCGTGACCGCATCGAGCACGTGGGTACTCAAGCCGCTCACCTTGTCACTTCGATCGTCCACATACTCCAGGTCACTCCTACCTCGACCCTCGTGATTCTGATCACGAGGTGTACGCGTCTTCCTCGGTCGCGTACCGTACCGCCGGTTCGAGCATGGCGGTGAGCCGCCGCCGATTGATCTTCGACAACTCCATCCGCAGGACGCGCCGCTCGGTCTCCGGGCTGTTGCTCATCCGTTCTTTGAGTATTGCCAGCAGTTCTCCGGCCGGGCGGCCGTTGGCGAACACGAGATAGACATGTCCGAACCTGGCCTCGTACTCGGCGTTGCACGTCTTGAGTTCGTCGAGGATCTCCGCGTCCGCACCCACGACACCGGACTGCTCACCGGCCGACGAAGCGTTGTCGGTTTTGTCACCGATTCGGGGGTGCCCGTCGAGCGCCTCGTCGAGATCGGCCTCGGTGAGTTCGGCCAGGATCAGGTCAGCGCGGTCGAACAGGGCCTCTTCATCGACGTAAGGGCGTCCTGCCGCCACCCGGAGCGCCCAGATCGTGGACGTGCAACATTGGTACAGGGCGTGAATTGCTTGACTCTGCCGCAAGTCGTTGAAGCTCTCCAGGCCCCGCCAGTCAACTCGTCGCAAGTTGTGACCTCCGTCTATTGTCTATGACCTGTCTTTCCCTCATGTATCAGCCCAATACGTCTCGGATCGAACCGCGCTGACGTGATGGGGCCTGTCCACTGGCTTCAAGGCGTTGCGAAGTACCCATTCTGCCGCACGTCGACTGCTTGGGCGCGGCGATGAGTTCGGTTTCTCGGGGCAGTGGTGGTGCGGTGACGTGATCATGTGTGATGGAGCGGCGAGGGTTGTTGTCGTGTCGGCGTATCTGGCGAGAGGGTGGGGGGAGTCGCGTGGGAGTGGGGCACGAGGAGCGAGCCGGGGTGCCGGTCGTGGTCGGTGTGCTGCTGGCAGCCGGCGCCGGGACCCGATACGGAATGCCGAAAGTACTTGCTGCAGAAGGGGAGTGGTTGCGCTCGGGTGTTCGCGCGCTGATAGACGGTGGGTGCGCGGAGGTACTGGTGACCGTGGGCGCCGCCGAGCCGGATATGCCGCCGCAGGCCCGCGCCGTACGGGTGCCGCGATGGCAGATCGGGCTCAGTGGATCAGTGCGGGCCGGCCTGAATCGAGCCCGTGAACACGCGGGGTTGGCCGGAGTGGTTTTACATGTTGTTGACATCCCGGATGCGACCGCGGGGCAGGTCGCCCGGCTGTTGGCGGCGGCAGGCCCGACACCGGCCGCGCTGGCCCGCGCAACACACTCCGGGAAGGCCGGACATCCGGTGTACATCGGTGCCGATCACCTGGACGCCGTGCTTGATTCCCTGGCGGGCGATCGCGGTGCCGGACCGTACCTGGCCGGCCGCGACGACGTGATCGACGTCGACTGCAGCGACCTCGGTAGTGGCATCGACCACGACTATCCGGACTCCTGAGCCGGAAAGCACAAAACCACACGGTGCGGTCATTTCCAGCAGTTGCAACTGCTGGAAATGACCGCACCGTGTGGTTTTGCGTGAAGTGCTAGTCCTTGATCGTGAAGCCGAGGGCACCTTCACCGAATCGGCGGACCACGACCTTGGCGGCCTCGAGCGGTACCTCGAAGCCGTCCCGGGCGAACCCGGTCAGCGTGGCGAAGTAGGTGTCGGCCTCGGGTTCGAGCGCGACCTCGGCGAGCATCTCACCGGTGGTCGGTTCGCAGACCGCCCAGGTGAACCGCGTTTCGTTCGCCCAGCCCCGCTCACACGATCGGACGTAATCGGGGTCGGTGACACCGGCCAGCGCCAAGGCCGGCCGGTCCGACACCCGGTCGTCATCGCGGTACGCGCGCAGGTACCACGCGCCCGCGTTGATCTCGACCGCTTCGATGGCTGCGGTCCTACTTGAGCTCGAACAGGACGGTGCCCTGCGTGACGGCTGCGCCTGCCTCGATGCTCAGGCCGGTGACAACGCCGTCCTTGTGGGCGGTGACGGGGTTTTCCATCTTCATGGCCTCGAGCACCACGACCAGCTCGCCTGCCGCGACTTCCTGACCTTCGACGACGGCGACCTTGACCACGGTGCCCTGCATCGGTGCGGTCACGGAATCACCGGAAGCGGCCGAAGCGCCACCCTTGGCGCGGGTACGCGACTTCGGCTTCTTCTTGACCGCGCCGTTGCCACCACCGTTGCCGATGGCCAGATCGCCCGGCAGGGAGACCTCCAGGCGGCGTCCACCGACCTCGACCACCACGGTCTTGCGGGGCTCGGTCTCGTCTTCTTCGATCGGCTGTGCGCCGGTGTAGGGCTCGATCTGGTTGTCCCAGTCGGTCTCGATCCACTTGGTGTAGATGTCGAAGCCCTGGCCGTCACCGATGAAGGCCGGGTTCGACACGATGTGGCGATGGAACGGCAGCACGGTGGCAAGGCCCTCGACCTGGAACTCGGCCAGCGCGCGGCGTGAACGCTCCAGGGCCTGCTCGCGGTTCTCGCCGGTCACGATCAGCTTGGCCAGCATCGAGTCGAACTGTCCGCCGATGACGTCGCCTTCGACCACACCGGAATCGACGCGCACGCCGGGGCCGGTCGGCTCCTTGTAGACGCTGATGGGTCCGGGGGCGGGCAGGAAGCCACGACCGGCATCTTCACCGTTGATGCGGAACTCGAACGAATGTCCGCGCGGGGTGGGATCTTCGGTGAACTCGAGCTTCTCACCGGCGGCGATGCGGAACTGCTGGCGAACCAGGTCGATGCCCGCGGTCTCCTCGGTGACCGGGTGCTCGACCTGCAGACGGGTGTTGACCTCGAGGAACGAGACCAGTCCGTCGTTGCCGACGAGGAACTCCACGGTGCCGGCACCGTAGTAGCCGGCTTCCTTGCAGATGGCCTTCGCCGAGGAGTGGATTCTTTCCCGCTGTTCTGCGGTCAGGAACGGGGCCGGTGCTTCTTCGACGAGCTTCTGGAAGCGGCGCTGCAGCGAGCAGTCGCGGGTTCCGGCGACGATGACGTTGCCGTGCTGGTCGGCGATGACCTGGGCCTCGACGTGGCGGGCCTTGTCGAGGTAGCGCTCGACGAAGCACTCGCCGCGACCGAAGGCCGAGATTGCCTCACGGGTGGCCGAGTCGAACAGTTCTGGGATCTCTTCGATCGTGTAAGCGACCTTCATGCCACGGCCACCGCCACCGAATGCGGCCTTGATGGCCACGGGGACGCCGTACTCCTTGGCGAAGGCGACGATCTCGTCGGCGTTCTTGACCGGGTCCTTGGTGCCCGGTGCCATCGGGGCGTCGGCCTTCAGCGCGATGTGGCGCGCGGTGACCTTGTCTCCGAGGTCGCGGATGGACTGCGGTGAGGGACCGATCCAGGTGAGCCCGGCGTCGATGACAGCCTGGGCGAACTCGGCGTTTTCGGACAGGAATCCGTAGCCGGGATGAATCGCGTCGGCGCCGGACTTCTTCGCGGCGTCGAGGATCTTGTCGAACACGAGGTACGACTCGGCCGATGTCTGTCCACCGAGGGCGAACGCCTCGTCGGCAAGCTTCACGAAGAGAGCATCCGCATCGGGTTCTGCGTACACCGCGACGCTGGTCAGTCCGGCGTCTTTCGCGGCGCGGATGACGCGGACCGCGATTTCACCGCGGTTGGCGATGAGGACTTTCGTGAGTGCTGTGCTGGCGTGACTTGGCACTGGATCTCCTGTCGGGCGCTGGTGTCTGCGCGTTGGTGACACTGTGGTGGATATCGATGTTGGATATCGACGTCTTGTGGTGTGGCGCACTGGTCCATCGGTGGATGGACGACAGCACTCCAGTGGAGTCTAAGCACCTCGGCGATCGGTCTCGACTCCAACCCACAGATCGCTCGTTCGGTCCGGTTTAGCTACTCACGGGTAACCGAGAAGGTGGTTGTTCGTTCACGTTTCCCTACTCGCGGGTAAGGATCCGAAAGTGCTCTGATCACCGATCTGCTTGAGAAAGTCGCCGAACCGCGACAGATACCGGCCGACCTGGCTGTGGGTAGGTCCATGCGACGGAAAGCGGGCCGAGATACGCAGCCCAGAGGCCGTCCGGTTGATCCAGATGTAGACCTCGTCGCTGGAATAGTTGTGGCTGCGCAGAACTCGTGCCCGACCGGCATCGGCCTCGGCGTGTCCGGGTGCAAATCTCAGGTCGATGAACGACACCACGAACTTCGGCTCCGGGAAATCGACATTGGCCGATGATTCCACCGAGCTCCGCTGCGCTTCTTCTCTGGCTGTTTGAGTCGAGATCCGCTGCGCCTGTTCTCTTTTCACCTCCATGAGGATCTCGCCGACCCGAAGGAAAGGGAGGTTGGCCGCCTTGCGGACACGGCGCATCTCGTCGGAGGCCCGCCCGATCAGCTGACCGAAATCGGACACCCCGGTCGTGTCGAGGCGGAAGGGAACAGTTGCCACAAACCAGCCGAGCGCGCCGAACCACTGCTGGTCGCCGCGGGTGTGCCGGGGAATCACACAGCGCAGCACCGGGCCGCCGCCGAGTTCGGCATAGACCGCCGCGAGCGCCGCGAGCACACCCGACATCAACGAACCGCCGGCTGCCGAACACACGGCGGTGAACCGGTTCGTCTGCTCGTCATCGAGCAGGGCTCCGGTCAGCGAGCCCTGAGGGACCAGATCCGGGATCGGGTGCACCGAAGCCGGCCGGTCGTCGGTGCCTGCCTCTTCGGCTTCTTCGGGTTGGTCAGCCAATTCGAAGGCGGGCAGTGTGCCGCCGGTGTCGCGGAGGAAATCGGCCCAGACCGCGACGGCTTCGTGGTCGACACCGGCGGCGTCGGCCTCGCGCCGCTCATAGGCGCTGAAGTCGACGTAAGAACCCACTGCGGGCAGCGCATGGTCGGAACGGCGCCGCGCGGCGGAGTAGAGCGCGATCAGTTCGTGTTGCGCCATGATCAGCGAGTAGCCGTCGACCAGCGAATGGTCACCGGCGAACAACAGCGTGAACGATTTCTCCCGGGCGACCGTGGCAAAAATGTAGGCAGGCCACTGCAGGGGTGCGGTGGCCCGGTCGAAAGTGCCTGCCAGCTGGTCGAGCAAGGGTGCCGATTCCGAATACCAGCCGACGCGGCCCATCTTGAGCTTCACCGTTCCCGGTCCGGTGGTCAGCCTGGCCAGATGGTCGCTCCAGATCACCACATGACTGCGTAGGACCTCGTGGCGGTCTATCCACATCGTGAGCGCGGCGCGGATGGCCGGGATCGACAGCGGTTCGTCGAACTCGATCGCCAGACCCAGCCAGGACTCACGGCCGCCTTCGCGGTGGGTCCGGAGCCGGTGCTCGAACGCGCCGCGCAGATGGAGTTCATGATTGTGCGAGGTAGGACGCGAATCCGCGGTCCAATGGGCCATCCCGCCCTCGGTGTAGGGGCTCCACTCGACCAGCCCGCCCGGTTCGACGGGCTGGTCCATCATCTGGATGAACTTCATGACCTCATGGATCGGGCGGGAGGGCCCAGATGCGCTTTGATCCGGGTGAGCATGGCGGACATGCCCCGCAATCGCAGCGGACTGATGGCCGAGTCGAGCCCGAGCCGCGTATAGAAATCGACCGGAATCGCGAGGATTTCTTCAGAGCTGGCACCGTTGAGTCCCTGATACAGGATGGACGCGAATCCACGGGTGGTCGGCGCCTGCGGCGGAGCGCTGAAGAACAACTTCACCGAATCCGGGTTGCTGTTGTCCACCGAGAGGAACAGCGGTGACTGGCATTCGGGTACCGGTTCCATCGCGGCCTCGGCGAGATCCTCGGGTAGCTCGGGGAGCTCGTCCGAGAACTCGAGGAGGAGCTGGATCTTCTCCGAATCCGACAGTGCGGCGAAATCGTCGACGATTTCGTCGAGCGCCGCGGTCATCTCTGGCTGCTTTGGGTGCCCGGTTCGGAACCGGTCACGATGGGGGCCCGAACGGCGTTGCCCCATTCGGTCCACGATCCGTCGTAGTTGCGGACCTTGGTGAATCCGAGCAGGTGGGTCAGCACAAACCAGGTGTGTGACGACCGCTCACCGATCCGGCAGTAGGCGATCGTCGGAATATCGGCGTCGAGGTCGGCGTAGACCTCGTCGAGTTCGGCGCGCGATTTGAACCGGCCGTCGGCAGCGGCGGCCTTGGCCCACGGGATCGACAGCGCGGTGGGGATGTGGCCCCCGCGAAGTGCACCTTCCTGCGGGTACTCGGGCATATGGGTGCGCTCGCCCGTGTACTCCTGCGGCGACCGGACATCGATCAGGGGTTCGGTGCCGATGACACCGTGGACCTCCGCGGCGAACGCTCGGATGACAGAGTCGTCGCGGGTGACAACCGGGTAGTCGGATTCGGGGTACGACGGCACATCGAAGGTGATGTCGCGGTCCTCGGCGAACCAGGCGTCGCGGCCACCGTCGAGTAGCCGGACGTCCTCGTGGCCGAAGAGGGTGAACACCCAGAGCGCGTAGGCGGCCCACCAGTTGCTCTTGTCTCCATAGATGACGACGGTGTCGTCACGCCGAATGCCCTTGCTGCGCATCAGTTCTGCGAACTGATCACCTGAGATGTAGTCGCGGACGACCGGGTCGTTGAGGTGAAGATGCCAGTCGACCTTCTGTGCGGTCGGGATGTGTCCGATGTCGAACAGCAATACATCTTCGTCTGATTCGATGATCTTCAGTCCATCGGTCCCCAGGTGAGCGCTGAGCCATTCGGTGCTCACCAGGCGCTCGGGGTGTACGTACTCGGCGAAGCCGGGGTTGTTGTCGGTCTCGACGGTCACTGTGTCTCTCCAGACGATCGCTGCCGACCAATGGAATCAGCAGGTGCGGATCTAAATGTTTGTTCGAGTCGAGATTACCGACCCCGCCAAATCGACGAAATCGTCGAGCACCCGCGCGGCGGTCGAACGTCCGGTATCGGTAGAAGGATACCGCGCCCGCAGATGCAATCCATCGTGGTCCCGCCAGAACCACAGCTGCAGCGCATCGGTATCGCTGGAACTCGAAACGTGTTGTGGTGCTGACCAATCCGGAAGATCGAAACGGCGATAGTCGACGTACGACACCATGAAGACGTCGTGGCGGACCATTCTTATCCGGTCGCCGAACACGCTGAAAACGGTCGACAATCCCAGATCCGCGGCGAACACCGCCGCCCGCAATGCCCCTGTGGCGTTGCGCATCGACGCGAGCAGGTCCGGATCGGATCCGTCCACGAGCAATGGACCATTCGATACGAACCATCCGACGGCGCGTTCACGGTTCGGCTCGTTTCGGGTGTGAACCGGAATGATCATCGCGGTGCGGTCGGGACCGCCGGCGCGAAAGACGGCCGTGGCGAGGCAGGCGACCATCGCCGGATAGGTGCGCAGACCCTCGGTACGTGCGATGGCGTCGAAACGCTTCGCTGCGGTGGCGTCGTAGATCGTGCGGATGTCGATGTGTGGGGGTACACGATCACCTTCGGTGACACCGAGGTCGAGTGGGAACGCCGGGACCGCCCATTCGGTCGCGTGCAGGAGGCTTCGCCACGGAACCAGTCGAGGGTCGTCGTCGGGGGCCATGGCCGGCACCTCGGCACCACCGCCGGACAGGAAAGAGCCCGCAGCGGGTACCTCGATCCCGCGAAAGTGATCGAGCAGATCCTCGGCGATGATCGCCAGCGACAGTGCATCGACAAAGCAGTGATCGAAAGCACATACGACGGTGGTCGAGTTCTCGTGACGCACCGCTGCGAAAAAATGCGGGTATGGCGCGAACGGTGTGCACGTCGCGTTGATCGCCGATTCGAGAACCGCCGCGGCGCCGGTGTCGTCGTCGATGAAGTACTGATCGCTCAGGGCCTGTACGTCGGCGCTTCCGGGGTCATGGGTGAACCGCGTGTACCCGCCGTTCGCGGATGCGGCGGCGTCGGGGTCGTCGGTGACAACGAAGTACGAACGCAGGACGTCGTGACGGTCCAGGAGTTCGCGCAACGCTTCGGTGAGGACTTCGGGGGCAAAGGGACCGGGCAACTCGATCGTGACCGCCAACCAGCCGATACCACCTCCCTGAACCGACTCGAGGTGGAAGCGTTCGTTCTCCGACGGTCCGGTCGGACTGGGTTGTGCCTCGCGATTTGCCGAGATCGGCCAGGTGTCGACCTGACCCGGCGCGATGACCACACGGTCGATTGTGGTGAGTTTCATGGTGTGCGTATCTAGCCGGTCCGCACCGGCCGGTTCTCACCATTGGCGAACGACGCGATGAAGTCGGTGACCACCGCGATGTACTCGGTGGTGTTCTTGCGCGCCGTCTCGTTGTCCGGGATTTGCGTCAGCAATCGAATTCCGTAGTCGCCGCGGTTGATCCACATGTTCGCGTTCCGGGTACGGCCTCGACCGGGAAGGATCAGGGCGGCCTTCTTGACCGGATCGTCCGCGCGGGGCAGGCGGCGAAGGTCGAAATACGAAACCATTTGCGGTGAACCACTTTCCAGATCGATGGAACCTTCGGCTGCGAGATACCCGAGCGCTGCATGCACTGGTAGGGAACCGATTTCGCGTGCCTTGCGGGTTGCGGCCGACGCGGTGATGACAAGGTCGTGGAATTCGACGTCATCTTCCACGCGGAACGCGACCGGTGCGAAATTGCACAACCAGCCTTGTGTACCAACGGTTTCCGGCGTGCGAACGGAAAGAATGGTGGTCGTGAAGAACTCTGAACTCCCGGCCAGCACACTTTCGGCTGCGGCAAGGGCGGCAAAGATGCACCCCTGCAGGGAGGCGCCGATCTCGCGCAACCGTTCCTCGCAGCGATCTGATTGTGGACCGTCGGTCACCGGTTGCTCGATCACCGCGTTCGGCATGGTCTCGCCGTCCGCCAGCCCGAGATCGAGTGGAAAGCGCGGGACCTTGCCGCCATGGGTCTTGAGGATCTGGCGCCAGGCATCGATACGCGCGTCATCGGGTGTGGCCTGTCCGGCGAGCAGCATCTCATTTGCCACAAAATCGAAATAGCTGCCGGCGGGCAATAGTGGAAGGTCTGCGCTGCCGTCGATCTCGTGACGGTAGGTCTCGAAGATCTCGTCGAGCGCGAGCGTTTGTGACACCCCATCGGTATGGGAATGATCGGCAACGAAATAGAAACCGAACCGGTCGCCGGCGTCGATGGCCCCGAACGCGAAACCGGGGAGATGGTCGAAGACGGCCTCGGTGTCGATGCGGGAGTGTATGTAAGCGACCAGTTCGTCGGGAGTGCCCGACGGACCCTCGTCCACCGTGGTGAACTCGATCGCCGATTCCGGAGCCAGGTGGCGCACCGGTCCCGAGTCGGAGACATCGAACCAGCACCGCAGTTCGTCGTGCCTGCGTACGAAGGCGGTCAGGGCGCGGGCCATCGCATCACGATCGAGTCGTTCGTCCACGTCGGTGACGATCATGGCGATGGCCTGGTTTGTCTCACCGGTCGCACGCTTGGCGGCGGCCGCCATCAGGTGGTCACGCTGAAGGAAGGACGGGCCGGTGGCGCTCTGGGCCGAGTTCGCCCTGGCTCCGTCGGGATCACGCAGGCGCCACTCGACCAGTGTGCCCGGTTCGGGTGACCACCAGTCCAGTGTCGAGCCCTTCACGAGCGCGAGTCCGGTGAGTACACGTCGCCGCGGGTCGGTTCGTTGGCGGCGGCGGTATCGAACAGTGCGTCACCGTCGTCGATGACGGTGCGCAAGACGTCATTGAATGTCGAGATGTAACGGTGTACCGATTCGCTGGCCTGCTGGCTCGCCGAGAAACGAGCCGATATGTTCGTGCCCCTGGGGATCCGGTTGATCCACAGATAGACCTCGTCGGAATTCCGGGTCGAGCTGCGCAACACCCGAGCCTGCCGGGCATCCCAATGTTCGGAACCCTCGGCGTTCCGCAGGTCGATGTAGGAGATGACGAACTGCGGTGGGGTGCGGTCACCGATGAGATCGGCGATCGGGTAGTAGGGCGAGGTACCCAATTCCTTGTACTCGGCCGCGTTCTTTCCGAGCTGCGTGATGGCCTCGGAGAAACTTTTCGCCGATCCCGGACGTAGATGAACCGGGATGATGCCGACAAACCATCCGGCGGATTCGCCCCACTTCAATTCTGTGCGGGTGTGAACCGGGCTGATGAAGCGTAGATCAGGATTCCCCGCGAGCCGCGAATTGGTGATCGACAGCGCGGTGTAGACACCGGCCTGCATGTTGGCCCCGAGCTTTTTGCAGATCTGGTGGAAGCGCTCGGTCTCTTCGGCATTCAGAAGCCACGAGGACAGGCTGGCCTGGTACTCACTGTCGTTGGCAGGTGACACCGCTGGGCGTTCCGCGCTTGTCGGTGCCGGGATCGTCTGCAGAACGGGGAAGCGTGGCATCGAATGCGGCTGGGTGTCGAGCGTGGAATCGTGGTGGGCCTCGAAGAACGCCGTCCACCGCGACACCACTGCGTCGTCGGCGGTGATCTGCGATCCGATGGTGCGCTCGGCGTCGCTGAAGTCGAGGTAGCTGCCGAACTCGTGTAGCTGATCAGGTACGTCGAGCAGCTCCGATTCGTAGATCGCGGTCAGTTCCTTGATGGCGAAAACCTGGGTGTAGGCGTCCATGACGGTGTGATCGGCCGCGAAGATGACCAGAAACGACTGGGTATCGTCGGCAGGCGCGACCGTCACCGCGATGCACGGCGGCCAATGCAACGGGTTGACCTTGGTGTTGAACAGTTCGCTGACCCGTCCGAAAACAGCTGTGCTGGAGATGACCTCAGGTGAACCGATGGCCTCGACCGAAATTGCGTCGGGCGACACCGTCCGCCGGAGGAAATCGACCCCGTCGCCGGTTTCGGATGCCACGACGGAAGCCCGGAATGCCTCGTGACGTGCGTACCAGCGAAGGAGCGTGCGAGAGAAGACGTCTGCGTCGAGCCGATGGTGGATGGCGAAGGCGGTTCCGATCCATTCGCTGAACCAGCCGTCGCCTTCGGTGTAGGCGCGCCGAGCGTGTTCGAGGTGCATGTACGACAGCTGTCGATCGTCGGCGCGCCAGGCGTCGTCATCTGCGACGGCCGGGTACCACTCGGTCAGAACACCGCTCGGCAATGCATAGTCGGCCAGTTCGGTGTATTCCATCAGAAAACTCCCCGTCTGTCTTTTTTAATGCCTGATTCCGCGAGGAGCGAGAGTCCTCGTCGGTTCTGTCAGATCATGAAATATGTTCGAGCCCTTGAACTTTTCGCTCAGGCCGAAATTCCGAGGCCGCGTGCGAGCACCGGCCAGCTCTTGTGCATTTGAGTGACCCAGTACGGCCACGAATGTGTGCCCAGGTCCTCGAAATCAAACGTCGCCGGTATCTCTCGATGGGCCAATTCGGTAGCCAACTGTTGGGTGCACCATAGCGAACCCAGTTCGATCGCGCCGCCTACGACGACGCGGTCGAGCGGGCTGGTGTTTCCCGGATACTCCGGCGCGTCGTACGGCCCCGGCAAGCCGGAACCGACCGAGACGTAGATGGCTGTATCGCGAAGTCCGCCGGCGTGGAGCAGAACGTCGTGTGCTGCCCAGTCCGGATCGCCCGTGGGACCCCACATGTTGTCCGCATCGCCGCCGAATGCGGCGACGATGCCCCGGGTCAACACCTGTGTGGCCGGATCTGCCGTGGAATAGCAGCCGCTGAAGGACCCGACGGACCGGTAGAAACCCGGGTTGCGGGCTGCCAGTGTGAGTGAAGAGCCTGCGCCCATGGACAGGCCGGCGATGCCGCGGGTTCCGTTGCCGTCGAACTCGGCATCCACCAGTGGTGGGAGTTCCTCGGTCAGAAAGGTTTCCCACCGATAGCGTCCGAGCTCTGGATCGTCGCGTTGCCAGTCCGTGTAGAAACTACCGTTGCCCGCCAGCGGCAACACGACGTTGACGTTCTTCGATTTGTAGAAGTCGACGGCGTCGGTCTTGCGCAACCACATGCTGTTGGTCGGGTCTTCCTCGCCGAGCCCGCTGAGCATGTACAGCGAAGGGCGAGTGGTCGACGTGGCGACTTCGGGTGTCAGGACCTGAACCTTGATGGTCTGGTCCATCGAGGCGGAGTGCACGTACATCGCCCACTGGGTCGGACCCTCCTGGACAACCTGCTCGACCGTCGAAATCGGTGCCGGAGCGGCTGCGGCGGGCGCTGTCATCGCAACGATCGGGGTGGAGAGTGCCGCGAGCACTAACAGCTGCCTGAAGACCTTGTGGCGGCGCAGCGCGCCGTCGGCAGCTGTCATCGGTGCACGTGGCATCAATTGGTCCCTTCGGGTTCTCGGACAAGCGGTATTGCGGTGTGATGAAACATCGCCGTCATCGTTTCGATGCAGTCGCGTGATCATAATATGGGTTGAGACACACCTGCGCTCAGATCAAATGTTTTGCGATCCAGCGCATCACCACAGTTCGGGTTTGAGATCCCAACGGTCGCACTCGGCGGCGAGCAGTTCGGAGAGTGTGTCCGTGTCGGGCAGAGCCACGGGATCCAGGCCGCTGACCGTGAGGTTCATGGTGTCGCCACTGACGATCGCGCAGGCCATCAAGCCGCCACGGAGTTGGATGAGCCGTTCGCGGGTGATGGCGGGCGTGACGGACCTACCCATGAATTTATCGACTCGGTTGGGGCGCCCGAGGCCGCCGAATGTAGCGCTGAAGGTCCCCATGTTCGACGCCAACGCCAGCGGTGTCGAGGCTCGGCGGTTGAGCCGGAGCAGAGTTCGGTCGCTCAGTGCCTGCGCCAGCGGCTGCAGCAGGGTGATCGTGCTCGGTCGCCGCGACGAATCGATGTACATGAGTTTGGAATGCGCCTTGACGGCCTCCAGATCCCGCTCCTGGCTCAGTCGGGCCGGAAGGTCAAGGGAGCGGCCGGTGGTCGCGTTGGACCGGATGTCGTCGGGGTCCGTGCGGGCGGTCATCGGGACCGACACGCGGACGGTGTCGTCCCAGCTGGCGCGGCCGGTCCCGACCAGGATCCCGACGACCATGGCCACGAACAACGAATTGCCCGAACCACCGTGTCGGGCGGCGACATCGAGCCATTCTTTCGTCGGCATGCTGGCGACCGCGAACGGCGCGATGTACCCGGGAGCATCGTCGGGCACCTCTATATGGGACGGAAACGGAACAGACATCGAGGTCACGACATTGGCAGGACGTTCGTCGGCACTGCGTCGAGACCGTATCCACGATGCGGCCAGAGTGCCCAGACCTCCGCTGATCTGACGCAGCTGACCCAGCGCGTCCGAGAGGTCGTCCCACGCCCGCACCGGTGTGGCGGGCGGGATCGCGGGGTGCTCGGCGGAGAGTGCGTTGTCGATGTTCTTGCCGAAGAGGGCGCCGTCCGCCACGGCGTGTGAGAAGCAGAGCGACACCAGCTCGCCGCCGTCGAGCAGTGGGGCCGAACGGAGTTCCCACACCGGGCCGGCGATGAGATCGACCTCGAACTGGGCAGCGGTGTCGATCCAGTCGTGGATCTGATCGGCGGTCAACGCAGCCGAGTCGACATGGACAGCCCCCGGTGTTCCGCCGCGGATCCAGTGGTCGCGGGCCAGAGGCATCCGCCGCCGACGCAATACTCGACTGAAATGCCCTGCCGCCAGCGCGGTCCCGAACTGTTCCAGCTCGCCGGCGTCGAGTGGAGATCTCAATCTCCAGACCATCTGGCTCACGACTCCGAGGCCTGCCGCCCGGTGCATCCGGACGAAGAGATCATCGTCGGGGGTGATGCGTAGGACCGGGGACGTCTGACCCACCAATACTCCTTCGTCGGGCGGTCGGTCTACAGCCGCCGCAGGTAAGTCTTCACGGTCAGCGGTGCGATCACCGCGATGACCACGGTGGAGCCTAACAACGACCACACGATGTGCATATCCGCTTGACCTTCATTGGCCAGCGAACGCACCGCGGAAACCAGATGAGAGATCGGGTTGATCTCGGCGATCGTCCGCATCCATGACGGCATGCTCTCGGTCGGCACAAAGGCGTTGGACATGAAGCCCAGCGTCGTGAGGGTGAGCGCCGAGATCCCCTGAATCGACGAGGCTTTACTCATCAGGACGCCGATGAACGCAAAAATCCAGCTCAACGAGAAGGCCGCGTAGATCACCAGGGCGATTGCGGCCAGCGTGCCGAGGGCGCTCGCGGGCTGATAACCCATGCACAATCCGACCATCAGCGTGATGACGATCGCGATGACGTACCGGACCACGGCGGCGACCAACGATCCGGACAGCGGCGCGATTCGCGAGATCGGCAGGGACACGAAGCGATCGAAGACACCGCGATCGATGTCCACCCGCAATTGGACCCCGACCACGACGGTGCTGGTGATCACGATGTTCACCAGCACACCGGGGATGAGGACGGGTAGATAGGCGTCGACGCTCCCGGCGATCGCGCCACCGAATATGTTGGCGAACATCACGGTGAACACGATGGGCACGACGATGACGTCGAGTAGCTGTTGCGGTGTGTGCTTGAACTTCAGCAGGCCGCGCCGGGCCATCGTCGACGTGTCGCGCAGAGCTTTTCGGGTGGTGATGTGCCCGAGGGCCGGGTCGTTCGACACTTCGGTCGTCCGGTTGATGGTCATGCCGGGCTCCGATCCTCGGTCAGCGCAAAGAACACCTCGTCGAGTGAAGGCTTGTGGACGCTGAGTTCCTGCACCTCGATCGACTGCTCGGACAGTGCCGCGATCACCTGTGCCGAACGCGCCGAATCGCTCACCGACATCGTCAATTGCCGAGTTCTCTCCTCGTATTCGATCGGCCCGTCGAGCAACCGCATGATGATCTCGGTTGCGCGGGCGCGGTCGTCGCCGCGGGCGAGCGTGATCGAGAGGGCGTAGTTGCCCACCGAACGTTTCAGGGATTCCGGTGTGCCGTCCGCGACAACCTGACCGTGATCGATGACCACGAGGTGATCGGCGAGGGCGTCGGCTTCGTCGAGATACTGGGTGGTCAACAGGACCGTCGTGCCGTCTGCGACCACACCTCGAACCATCTCCCACAGCTGGGTTCGGGTCCGCGGATCGAGTCCGGTGGTGGGTTCGTCGAGGAACAGCAGTTCGGGCCGACGAATCATGCTGGCCGCCAAGTCGAGTCGGCGCCGCATCCCGCCGGAGAACTTGCGGACCGGGCGTCCCGCTGCGGCGGTGAGCCCGTATTCGTCGACGAGCTCGCGGGCACGGTCCCTGGCTTCAGCGTTGCGCAAGCCCAGCAACCTCCCGAAGATGTCGAGGTTCTCGGCGGCGGTGAGATCGTCATCGACCGAGGCGTACTGCCCGGTCAAGGAGATGAGGGATCGGATTGCCGGACCTTCCCGGACGACATCGCGGCCGAGGATGAGAGCCGTCCCGGAGTCGGGTCGCAACAGCGTGGTGAGCATCCGGATCATCGTGGTCTTGCCGGCCCCGTTCGGGCCGAGGACACCGCAGACCGTACCCCGCGCGACGGTCAGGTCGATGTTGTCGACCGCGCGATGATCGCCGAAACTCTTGCACAGACTTCGTACTTCGATGGCGAGGTCGTCGGTCGAGCCCATCGGTTCAGTTATCACGCGGTACAGGCTAGCCGGGCCGCGTCCGCGATGTCATGGTCATGCCCCGGGGGACCACAGGTCGGTGACACTGACACCAACCCGATCGAGCAGCTCTCGGACAAGCGGAAGACTGATTCCGATCACGGATGAGGGGTCTCCGTCGATGCCGTCGATGAACCAGCCACCGAGCCCATCGAGGGTGAATGCTCCGGCGACCTGTAGGGGCTCGCCGCTGCCGACGTACGCGTCGATCTGTTCATCGGTGGGGGAGCTGAAACGAATAGTTGTTGCGACACTGCCGGTTTCGGTGGAGGCGATCTCACCGTCGATCAGTCGGAGCAGGCAATGTCCGGTGATCAGCTGTGCTTCGGTACCGCGCATGTCGATCCATTGCGAGCGGGCGACCGGCGCGGTGTGTGGCTTGCCGGTGAGCACACCATCGCGAAGCAGCATCGAATCGCAGCCGACGAGAACCGAATCCATCGCGAGGTCGGCATCGAGGCGGCCGACCACGTCGAGCGCTTTGGCGCGGGCCAGCATCGTCACGATCGCCGACGGTGAGGCCGCGCTGCCTGCCTGGGCAAGCAGCGCGTCCTCATCGACTTCGGAGACCGACACCACCGGGCTGATGCCGGCGGCGCCGAGGATCTTGCGACGTGCGGGTGACGCCGATGCCAGGACGAACCGGGTCATCGGCGGTAACCGGGCGTCACCGGGTCAGTAATCCCAGCGCAGGTTCGGAAAAGCGCTGGGCGCCAACCCGCCTGCAGGCCGGAGCCGGTCGACGTGTGCACCCCAGAGATTGCGGGGACCGGGATCGGCAGGTGCACCCGACCCGCTTGCTGCGGCGAGCACACCGACCAGGGCAGCGACCTCGACGTCGGTCGGATTGCCCTTGACCACGGTGAGGAACGGCGCTGCGGGGGCGGCGGTCTCGTCGCCCGCAGGCGTTGTGTGGTCGCTCATAGGGGGATGTTCCCGTGCTTCTTCGGCGGCATGCTCACCATCTTGCGCTCGAGGAGCTTGAGCGCGGTGGCGATCTGACCGCGGGTGTGCGACGGCGGGATCACCGCGTCGACGTATCCGCGTTCGGCGGCGACATACGGATTGACGAGGGTGTCCTCGTATTCCTGCTGGAGCTGCAGACGCAGTGCATCGACGTCGTCGCCGTTGGCGGCGGCTTCCTTGAGCTTGCCGCGGTAGACGAAGCCCACCGCGCCCGAGGCGCCCATGACAGCGATCTGAGCGGTCGGCCAGGCCAGGTTCACATCGGCGCCCATGTGCTTGGAGCCCATGACGTCGTACGCGCCGCCGTAAGCCTTACGGGTGATGACGGTGATCTTGCCGACCGTGGCCTCGCCGTATGCGTAGAGGAGCTTGGCTCCGCGACGGATGATGCCGTTGAACTCCTGCTCGGTACCGGGCAGGAACCCCGGCACGTCGACCAGGGTGATGATCGGGACGTTGAACGCGTCGCAGGTGCGCACGAAACGCGCGGCCTTCTCGGACGCGTCGATGTCGAGGCAGCCGGCGAACTGGGTCGGCTGATTGGCGACGAGGCCGACGCTGCGTCCGTCGACGCGGCCGAAGCCGACGATGATGTTCATCGCGCGCTCGGCCTGCACCTCGAGGAATTCGTCGTCATCGAGGATGCGGCGGATGACCTCATGCATGTCATACGGCTGGTTCGGGGAGTCCGGGATGAGGGTGTCGAGCTCGAGGTCTTCGTCGGTCAGGGTGTCCTCGATCGAACCGGCGGCAGGCGCGGCAACCGGCAGGCGAGGGGCCTCGCCGCGGTTGTTGCTCGGCAGGTAGCTCAGCAGGTCCTTGACGTACTCCAGGGCGTCTTCTTCGTCGGTGCCGACGTAGTGCGCAACACCGGATTTCGCCATGTGGGTGTGGGCGCCACCGAGGTCTTCCATGGTGACGTCCTCGCCGGTGACGGTCTTGATCACGTCGGGGCCGGTGACGAACATCTGGCTGGTCTTGTCGACCATGACAACAAAGTCGGTGAGCGCGGGGGAGTAGACGTGGCCACCGGCCGCCGCGCCCATGATCAGCGAGATCTGGGGGATGACACCCGAGGCGCGCACGTTGCGGTGGAAGATCTCGCCGTACAGACCAAGGGAGACAACGCCTTCCTGGATGCGGGCGCCTGCGCCTTCGTTGATGCCGACCAGCGGACGGCCGGTCTTGATCGCCAGGTCCATCACCTTGACGATCTTCTCGCCGTAGACCTCGCCGAGGCTGCCACCGAAGACCGTGACGTCCTGACTGAATATGCAGACCTCGCGGCCGTCGATGGTGCCGTATCCGGTGACGACGCCGTCGCCGACCGGACGGCGGTCGCCGAGTCCGAAGTTGGTGCTGCGGTGGCGGGCCAGCGCATCGAGTTCGACAAACGAACCGTCGTCCAGGAGATGGGTGATGCGCTCGCGTGCAGTGAGCTTGCCCTTCTCGTGGGTTTTCTCGACTGCTGCTTCGCCGACCGGGTGCTTGGCCTCGGCAAGGCGATTGTGCAGGTCAGTGAGTTTTCCGGCAGTTGTGTGGATGTCCGGCGCCGCTTGCGCGTCCTGGGGGGAACTCGTCATGGCTTTGATGCTATCCACACTGTGTGAAGGGGGTGCGCGCCGGGCTAACCTGAGGGTTAACTCACATTTGAGGTGGTACCGCCGGATACAGGTAGATCTTCGTGTCAAAACCCCCTGCGGGCAGCCGAGGATCTCCCCGGCGCCTGCCCCTACGCTGATGGCATGAAGCCGCAGGCAGTCAAGCGTGAACCGATCGACGAACAAGCACTCCGGGACGCTGTGGCGGGCACCCGCTGGAGCTCGGTGCGGGTGGTCGAGGAAACCGGTTCGACCAATGCAGATCTCGTGGCCCTGGCCGCGACATCGAACTGTGTCGGGTCGGTTGTGGTCGCCGAACACCAGAGCGCGGGCCGTGGACGTCACGCGCGGCAGTGGGTGAGCCCGCCACGCTCACAGGTGGCGATGTCCGTGGCGGTGGCGGCGGACACCGCGAACGCTCCGGCCGCGCTCGGCTGGTTGCCGCTGCTGGCCGGCCTGGCAGTGGTCGAGGGCATCGGGGCGGTCAGTGACCTCGCACCGGTGCTCAAGTGGCCCAACGATGTTCTGCTGCCTGCGCCCGGAGAGACCACCGCAGGCATCGGCGGCCGCAAGGTGTGCGGAATCCTGGCCGAATTGACCCGTGGACCGTCGGGTGCGGCGGCGATCATCGGGATCGGGATCAACGTCAGCCTCACGGAGACCGAACTCCCGGTCCCGACGGCGATCTCGCTGGAGCTGGCGGGTGCCCACGTGAGCAGGCAGGACCTTGCCGCAGCCGTTCTCGTCGCGCTGGACCGCAGGTTGCAACAGTGGCCGGACGACCTCGACGGACTGCGGCAGGACTATCGCGCGCGCTGCGCCACGCTCGGCCATCAGGTCCGGGTGGAGTTGCCCCTGGACAAGCAGCTCGAGGGTGTCGCGGTCGAGATCGACGGCACCGGGCGGGTTGTCGTGCAGGACAAGCGCGGGGAGCGGGTGGCGGTGTCCGCAGGCGACGTGACGCACCTGCGGATCACCGACTGATCCCCGCGCCCGCGAGCTCGTCGGAGTTCAGATCAGCGACGGTCCATGCTCTTCGTGCCCATTGCCGGGATGAGGAACATGATCGGAAGACCGATCACCGCATGCACGATCGCGGTCGAGATGCCGGTGGTCCATTCCCGCGACAGCAGCAGCGGGATCAGGATCGCTGCAACGATGAGCAGCCCGACGATCCACTTGAAGAAGTCGTTGGGCGCAGGGGTCGCCAACTGCAGGACGTACCAGAGTGCGCCGGCGAAGATGGCGCAGAGGAACGCCACGACGGCAAACCAGTACTCGTCGTTGGCCATCGGATTCCACACACCGAGTGCACCGGTTTCGTTCACCCGGGTGATGATGAGCCGGATGATCCAGGCGACCAGCCAGGCCGCGAGTCCGGTGACCACGGCCGTGGCCAGGACACCGCCGATGAACATCGTCGGATTGACCTGTGGCCGATTGGGTTTCGGTCGTCGCTGCGGCGCAGCCGGCCGGGCAGGCGGCGCGTAGTTCTGATCGCCGGGGTACTGGCCGGCCTGATACTGATCGTAGGGTTGCTGGTAGCCCTGTTCGGGGTAGGCCTGGCTGTATGCCTGCGGATCGGGGTCCTGTCCGCGGTCATAGCGCTGGGTGCGTGGTTTGTTCGGATCATTCGGGTACATCGGGCACCTCCCTGCAGGTGAGTCTACTGATCACCGATACCTGCGGTGTTTCGATGATGAGGCGACAACCGTAACCCCCACCGGCTCGGACTCCACGTCAGGTGTGGCAGGCGGGTGGTTTGATTGCGGCACGTCCAGATGTGGCGCACCCGCGCATCGGGTTCCATGCGTATCGAGAGGGAAGGCCTGTTGATGGGGTATCCGGAGAGCATTTTGGCCCAGGGTGAACGCGTGATCCTGCACCACCACCCGCACTGGAAGTGCCTGCTGATGCCGATCGTGGTGTTTGTTCTCGGCACGGCTCTGGCCGGTGTCGCGGGCGGATACCTGTCGACCTCCGACATCGGGTCGTCCACGAAGACGGTCCTGGGCATCATCATCGCGGTGGTGTGGCTGGGCCTGGTGCTGTGGTTCTTCATCCGTCCGTTCATCAGCTGGCGGACCACCCACTTCGTGCTCACCGACCGCCGGGTGACCTACCGCAACGGCATCCTCACCCGGTCCGGGATCGACATCCCGGTCCAGCGCATCAACTCAGTCGAGTTCCGGCACGGACTGCTCGACCGGATCCTGCGGACAGGAACGCTCATCATCGAGTCGGCGTCCGAGGATCCCCTCGAGTTCAACGACATCCCACAGGTCGAACGCGTCCATTCATTGCTGTATCACGAGGTCTTCGACACCGCCGACGGTGACGACTTCCGCGGTCGCCGATGACGGCCGGGCGCAGACTTTCCGGCCGTAGCCATGTCGTTGGCGGCATATCTGTGCGCCGGGGGCCTAAGTTGATCAGGTGACCGATGTTCTGCTCGCCGAAGACGATGAAGCGATATCCGCGCCGCTGGCGCGTGCGCTGACGCGCGAGGGCTACGGCTGCGAGGTGGTCACCACCGGTACCGATGCACTCGAACGCGCCGCCAGCGGACGGTTCGAGCTGTTGGTCCTCGACCTCGGCCTGCCAGAGATGGATGGTCTGGAGGTATGCCGTCGCATCCGGCAGACCCGACCTCAGCTGGCCGTGCTGATGCTGACCGCCCGCACCGACGAGGTCGACTTCGTCGTCGGTCTCGATGCCGGGGCGGACGACTACGTCGGGAAACCGTTCCGGCTTGCCGAGCTGCTGGCCCGGGTGCGAGCGTTGTTGCGTCGCAAGCAGACCGCCGACGTCGTGCTCGAGGCCGGCGACATCCACCTCGATGCCCGGGGGCGACGTGTCCAGGTGTCCGGCGTGGACACCACGCTCGCCAACCGGGAGTTCGACCTGCTGCGCTACCTGATGGAGCGGGCCGGTGAGGTGGTCAGTCGGGAAGAGATCCTGACCGAGGTCTGGGGCACCCCGGATCTGCTGTCGTCCAAAACTCTCGACATGCACATCTCCTGGTTGCGCCGAAAGATCGGGGACGACCAGCCCAACCGCCGGAAGCGGATCGTGACCGTCCGTGGTGTCGGCTTCCGCTTCGATCCCGACTAGACGTGCGCGGCCGCATTCTCCGGTCGATGATCGGCATGGTCGTGGGCATCGGACTGCTCCTCGGCGTGCCCCTGATGGTCACCGCGTGGTGGTGGGTGGGCGACACCGCACAACAGGACCTCGACAATCGGCTCAAACGTATCTCCACAGAACTGCTCCTCCAGGAGGGTTCCGACGGCAGGATCACCGGGGCACTCGATCGGGAGAAGTTCCGCCTGCTCATCCCGGCCGAGGGCCGGTTGGTGATCACTTATCCGGTGGCGACCCCGACCGGGACCGAACAACGTGAAGTCGGGATCGGCACCGAGTTCGATGAACGGGCGGTCAGAGAATCGCTCGCCTTGGGGGAGGCCGGGTCATTGACCCTGTCTATTCCGCAGACCCAGGTGCGCAGCGGGCAGTGGGCTGCCGTGGGCGTCGTGTCGTTGGTGGTGACGATGTCGGTGATCGCCGGCGTCGTGGTCGCGGCCGTCACCGCCGGACGTCTGGCCGATCCACTCGAAGATGTCGCGGCACGCGCGGCACGGATGGCACAGGGTGACTTCGGGACCGAGGGCCGGCACTACGGCATCGACGAACTCGACCGGATGTCGTCCGCTCTCGACGCCGCGAACCGGGAGATCACCACCCGGCTCGAACGTGAGGGGCGAATCGTCGGCGAGGTGTCCCATCAACTTCGCAGTCGTCTGACCGCGATCCGGCTCCGGCTCGAGGAGTTGTCGATCCATCCCGACACCGATGTCGTCAGCGAAGCGGAAGCGGCCTTGGGACAGGTGGAACGACTGACCAACGAACTCGACGAACTGATCACCGCGGCCCGCGGCGAACAGGTCGCGATGCTCGAGCCGGTCGACGTCTCGCAGCAGGTGGCGTTGGTGGTCTCCGACTTCCAGCAGGCGTTTGCGGTCGAGGGTCGCGAATTGACCGCGCAGACGACCGGACAGGCCGCCGTAAGGGTGACGCCAACCCGGTTGCGGGAGGCGCTCGCGGTGCTCGTCGACAACGCACTGCAGCATGGTCGGGGCGATACCGTCGTCGACACCCAGGAGCTGCCCGGGAGCGGCATGATCCGTATCTCGGTGTCGGATCAGGGACCGGGCGTGACCGACGAAAGTGCACCGCACGTATTTCAGCGCGGCTATTCGGAGGGCGGTTCGAGTGGTGTCGGACTGTCGTTGGCGAGATCTCTCATCGAGGCCGATGGCGGTCGGCTGGATCTGCTGCATCGTCGTCCACCGACGTTCGCGATCGTCGTGCCCAGGTACGACGTCGAGGAGGACGGCCCGGATGCATCGAGCAGTCGCGTAGAGCCCCGGTGAATCCCGGGATCGCTCAGCTGTGCCCGAGCTCGCCGGGTGTCGGTTCCAGACCGGTGGGTACCGACCCGTCCGGGTCCAGCTCGGACTCGGGGAAGGCGAAGCGGCGCAGCGCCCAGAATCGGAATGCCATCTGGATCAGATTGCCGATGATGTAACCCAGGACGAAGTCGATGAAGACGAGCTGGGTGACATCCACCGAACTACGGATGTCGAAGAGGTTGTTGGCGACGAACAACGGGGCTGCCTGCAACACGACGCCGACGCCGCTGATCGCGAAGAACAGCATGGCCTCGTGGTGTGTCTCGCGGCCACCACGGTTCTTGAATGCCCACTCGCGATTGAGGACGTAGCTGACGATCGTGGCCAGCACACCCGAGATGATCTTGGCGACGACCGGCTTGGTGTCGAGAACGGTCAGGCTCAGCGAATAGAAGATCGCCATGTCGAGGAGCATCATCGATCCGCCGATGATCGCGAACTTGATCAGCTCGTTGTGACGCATCGCCAGCGCTCGGATCGGCGCTGGAGTACGGGACAGCAGCCCGTCGATGAATGACACAAGGATGCAGTCTACGAAATAACCACCCGCCGGAACGAATCTCCGAGCGTGTGGCCTGCCCGTGTCATTCATCCGAGGCCGAACATGACACGATTGGTAGCCGTGACGAGTGATCGAAACCCAGCCCCTGAATCGATCGTGGCAACGGCTCCGCCTGCCCCCGTCCCGGCATCGGCAGGAAGCGCCGCCGCGGCGTCCGGCAGTCGGTCGGCGGCGGTATCGGGAATGCCGGTGGTGACCATGATCGGCGGCGGACAGCTGGCCCGGATGACGCACCAGGCAGCGATTGCGCTGGGTCAGCGGCTTCGGGTATTGGCCGCTTCGGTCGATGAACCCGCCGGTCAGGTGACCCCTGATCTCGTTTTGGGTTCACACACCGACCTCGACGATCTCCGGGCCGCCGCTCGCGGATGCCATGCGCTGACCTTCGACCACGAAGGTGTGCCCGTCGAACATCTCGAGGTTCTGGTCTCCGAAGGCGTCAAGGTGTTGCCGCCGCCGAGTGCACTGATCTACGCCCAGGACAAACTGGCGATGCGGGGCAAACTGGCATCACTGGGCGCCCCAATCCCGGATTACGTGGAACTGGCGGGCACCGATCCGCAGGCTCAACTCATCGAGTTCGGTGACCGACATCACTGGGAGATCGTCCTCAAGACGATCCGCGGCGGTTACGACGGCCGTGGTGTCTGGCTCATCGAAAGTCGGGAGCAAGCACTCGAGGTCCTGGCGAAGGCCCCCGCTGGGACGGCGTTGATGGCCGAGCAGAAGGTGGCGCTGCGTCGTGAGCTGTCGGCGATGGTCGGGCGTTCGCCCTTCGGCCAGGGCGCGGTGTGGCCGGTCGTCGAAACCGTGCAGCGTAAGGGTCAGTGCGCTGTCGTGATCGCGCCGGCACCGTCCCTCGATCCAGATGTCGCCGCGCAGGCACAACGCCTGGCGTTGTCGCTCGCCGCCGAACTCGGCGTGGTCGGTGTGATGGCGGTGGAGTTGTTCGAAACCGGAGATGGCGATCTGCTGGTGAACGAACTGGCGATGCGGCCGCACAACAGTGGCCACTGGAGCATGGACGGCGCGGTCACCGGGCAGTTCGAACAGCATCTGCGTGCCGTGCTCGACTACCCGCTCGGCGACACCGGCACCCTCGCGCCGATCACCGTGATGGCCAACATCCTCGGTGCCGAACAGGCGCCGGAGATGTCGATGGACGAGCGCCTGCATCACCTGTTCGCGCGGATTCCGCAGGCCAGGGTGCACCTCTATGGCAAGAGCGAACGGCCGGACCGCAAGATCGGGCACATCAACGTGCTCGGCGCGGCGACCGACGACATCGACAACCCGGACGATGTGGCGCGGGTGCGGGAGGTGGCCGAACGGGCGGCACACTGGATGTCGACCGGGATCTGGACCGATGGATGGGATGTGCACGGTGAGTGAAACTGCAGGGTCGGCGTCGACAGCGTCAGGGCCGCGGGTCGGCCTGATCATGGGCAGCGATTCGGATTGGCCGACGATGGAGGCCGCCGCCGAGGCGCTCGCGGAGTTCGGTGTGCGATTCGAGGTGGGTGTCGTCTCCGCGCACCGCACACCGCAACGCATGCTCGACTACGCCAAAGATGCTGCCGGCCGGGGCCTTTCGGTCATCATCGCCGGCGCCGGTGGCGCCGCGCACCTGCCGGGCATGGTGGCGTCGGCAACACCGCTGCCCGTCATCGGTGTTCCGGTGCCGTTGAAGTATCTCGACGGCATGGATTCATTGCTGTCGATCGTGCAGATGCCCGCCGGAGTGCCGGTGGCCACCGTATCGATCGGTGGGGCCCGTAATGCCGGCCTGCTGGCGGTCCGGATCCTGGCCGCATCCGACCCGGCGCTGCGGACCCGGATGGAACAGTTCCAGGCGAACCTCAACACTATGGTCCTGGCCAAAGACCAAGCGCTGCAGGACAAACTGCTCGGCGAATAGTTGGTCGTGTCGAGCGTGTAGTTGTGGTGATGACCACCCGGTCGATGCCGCAGCAACTACACGCTCGACAACAACTTGCGACGGAACAGGTCGAGGACTTCGTCGAGGGCCTGCCGGGTGGGTTGGCCGGGTTCGTCGATGAGGTGTTCGGTCAAGGCCGAGTGCGGCGGCATCGGTGACGGCCCGGCTGCGCTGTCGTCGAGTTCGATCGCCACAAACGCATCGCCGAGCTGTTCGCGCAGAAACTCGAAACGCTTCGGCGGAGATATGTGGTCGCCCTTGAATCGGACACCGAGTACCTGAAGTCCCTTGGCGCAGCGGCCTTTGACGGTGTCGAGCTCGCCGGGGGAGATATCGATATTGCCGGCCAGTGCGTTGATCGGCCGAAAAGGTAGCGACGGTTGGGCGAGTACGGGGGCCAGCAGTCGTTCGTCGGTGGCCATCGCCAATGCGAACCCGCCGGTGAAACACATTCCGATCGCGCCGACGCCCGGTCCGCCGCAGCGACCGTGTTCGTCGGCGGCGAGTGCGCGTAGCAAGGTGACGACCGGCGAGGACTTTCCGGTGGCCAGGGTGGTGAACTCGCTGCTGATACAGGTCGGGATGAGTGACGCGGCCATTTTTGCCAGGTCTGCAGGCCCGGAATTGTCGGGGTCCAGGCCGTCGATTCCGAAAAGACTGGGAAGCACTGCGGTGCAACCGATATCGGACACCTTGCGGGCGAACTCGAGGACTTTCGGAGTGATACCGGGTATTTCCGCGATGATGATCACCGCGGGGCCGTGCCCACGCCGGTAGATGGTCCTGGTCTTGCCGAAATGTGTGAAATCCGACTTCTCGAAGTCGGAGAGTGCTTCTGCCGGTGACGTCTGGCCGCTCATCTGTGATCGCCTTTCGACATGCGGGTCTTCGGGTGCGCCAAGGCTAGCTTCCGTGGGCCCGTGGCCGCGGTCGAACAGACTTCAGTTACCCGGCAGTAACTGAACCGATCGGCGGTATTAGAATTGCAGGGAAGGAAAATCGCACTGGCGCCTACTAGGAGTGTTCTGATGGCCGGCAATCCCGACTTCGATTTGTTCAAGCTCGCTGAAGAGCATGATGAGCTGCGCTCCGCGATTCGGGCGCTCTCGGAAAAAGAGATCGAACCGTACGCGGCAGACGTCGATGAGAAGGCACGATTCCCGGAAGAGGCGCTCACCGCGCTGAAGGCTTCGGGTTTCAATGCGATCCATGTGCCCGAGGAATACGACGGCCAGGGCGGTGACTCGGTCGCAGCGTGCATCGTGATCGAAGAGGTCGCCCGTGTCTGCGCGTCGTCCTCGCTCATCCCGGCCGTGAACAAACTCGGCACGATGGGGTTGATCCTCAAGGGTTCCGAGGAACTCAAGAAGCAGGTCCTGCCGACCCTCGCCAGTGGCGAGGCGATGGCGTCCTACGCGCTGTCCGAGCGCGAAGCCGGTTCCGATGCCGCGTCGATGAAGACTCGTGCCAAGGCAGTCGGCGACGACTGGGTGCTCAACGGCTCCAAGTGCTGGATCACCAATGGTGGCAAGTCCACCTGGTACACCGTCATGGCCGTCACCGACCCCGACAAGGGCGCCAACGGCATCTCCTCGTTCATCGTCCACAAGGACGACCCCGGCTTCACCGTCGGACCGCTGGAGAAGAAGCTCGGAATCAAGGGTTCACCGACCGCGGAGCTGTACTTCGAGAACTGCACCATCCCCGGTGACCGCATCATCGGCGAGCCGGGCACCGGCTTCAAGACCGCGCTCGAGACCCTCGACCACACCCGCCCGACCATCGGCGCACAGGCCGTCGGTATCGCACAGGGCGCGTTGGACCAGGCGATCGCCTACACCAAGGATCGCAAGCAGTTCGGCAAGTCGATCAGCACCTTCCAGGGTGTGGAGTTCATGCTCGCCGACATGGCGATGAAGGTCGAGGCCGCACGTCTGATGGTCTACACCTCGGCAGCGCGCGCCGAGCGTGGCGAGAAGAACCTCGGGTTCATCTCGGCCGCTGCCAAGTGTTTCGCCTCGGACGTGGCCATGGAGGTCACCACCGACGCGGTGCAGCTCTTCGGTGGCGCCGGCTACACCCGCGACTTCCCGGTCGAGCGGATGATGCGCGATGCCAAGATCACCCAGATCTACGAAGGCACCAACCAGATCCAGCGTGTCGTGATGTCACGCGCACTGCTGCGCTGAGGTTGGTGTGTCCGCCCGTGGTCTGATGCGACAGTCCGCGGGTGGGCACTAGATTGGGCGAGGTGAGCACCCAGCGGATACTCGAGCGCTGGAACAGGTTTGCCGAGCCACGGCGACTCCTGCTCGATTCCCTGCTGGCCGGGGCCATCGCGCTCCTGACCGTCGTTCCCGAGCTGTGGGAAGAGATGGGCGATCGGGTCGCGTGGCGAATCCTGCTGGGTTCTGTCGCCTGCATCGCACTGGCATTTCGCCGGACGCGCCCCGATGTCGCCGGGGTGGTCATCGCAGGCGTCGCGCTGGTCCACGTTGCCGTCGACCAGAACCTGAGCCCGGCCGTCGGTTCGGCCGCTTCGATCGGTCTGTATTCGATGGCCGCCTATGGTTCGGTCCGGGGTACACGCGCCGCGTTAGTTCTCGGGATATGCGGTGGTGTGGCGGCTTCGGGCCGGTTCTTCACGGCTGCAAGAGAAGCGCCGGCTTTCAATTACAGTCTGGTCGACGCCGCATTGTTGGCCGCGTTCTCCGCCGGCGTATGGGCGGTCGGAATGCTGCGGCGGACGCGGATTCGTGAGGTCGCGACGTTGCGGGAACGAGCGCGGCTGCTCGAACTCGAGCGTGCCCAGGAGGCCGAACTCGCCGCGGTCGGTGAACGAACCCGCATCGCCCGGGAGATGCACGACATCATCGCCCACACCCTGACCGTTGTCATCGCACAGGCTGATGGCGGACGCTATGCGGCACAGCAGGATCCGGACGTGGCGATCAAGGTGCTCGCGACGATCGCCGACAATGGCAGGCAGGCGCTGTCGGATATGCGGGCGCTGCTCGGGGTTCTGCGGGATGACGGCCCGCGGGAGATCCGTGCGGTCCCGGGTATCGCCGATCTCCCGGACCTGGTGGCAACAGTCCGGTCGGGCGGGTTGCCGGTCCGGTACCGAACGGTCGGAGAACCCCGGGACGTGTCGGTGGGGTGCGGGCTGACCGCGTATCGAATCGTGCAGGAATCCCTGACCAACATTCTCAAGCACGCCGGCGACCAAGCCGGGGCGGACATCGAATTGCGCTGGGGAGATGAAGTATTGACGATCACGGTGAAAGATGACGGCCGGGGGAGTGGAGAGGCCGTCGTCGACAGTGGCGGCAAGGGCGTGCTTGGGATGCGGGAACGAGCCGAATTGCACGGTGGTTCGCTGCAGGTCGGCAACCGCGCGGATGACGCAGGCCATCAGGTGCGCGCGATTCTACCGGTGGGCGAGTCCCGATGACCGAACCGATCCGGGTCGGGCTCGTCGACGACCAGGCGCTCGTGCGGGCAGGGTTTGGCATGGTCATCAACTCACAGCCCGATATGGCGGTGGTGTTGGAGGCCGGCGACGGAGCCGAATCCCTTGCCCGGCTGACCGAATGCGACGCCGACGTCCTGCTGATGGATGTCCAGATGCCCGGTGTCGACGGAATCTCGGCGACCCGGCAGATCCTGGAGTCCGGCAGCGAAACCCCGAAGGTCCTGATTCTCACCACCTTCGACACCGACGAGTACCTCTTTGCGGCAATCGCCGCCGGTGCGAGTGGATTCCTGCTCAAGGATGCTCAGCCCGAAGAATTACTCGCGGCGATCCGGACCGTGCACGCCGGTGACGCCGTTATCGCGCCCCGCTCGACGCGGCGTCTGCTCGCACATGTGGCCGGAACCGTATCCGGGCGGTCGGACCCGGGTCCGCAGTGGACATCACGGCCGGTGCCTGCAGCTCTGATCGATGCCTTGACCCCGCGCGAAACCGAAGTCCTGCAGGCGATTGCGATCGGTAAGACGAACAGTGAGATCGCCGCTGACTTCCACCTCTCCCTGGCGACGGTGAAAACGCACATCGGCAGGATCCTCGCGAAGACCGGATCTCGCGACCGGGTTCAGGTGGTGCTGTTCGCGTTCCGGACCGGCATGGTCGGCATCGACGACATTCTTCGGCTGCACGCATAGCCTCGCCAGATGCCCGACATCAGACCACGGTCTGATGCCTGGTCTGGCCCACGCGTCCTCCTGCACGCCGATGACCGGTGACAACACCCGGCAATACGTTTGTCCGGCAGGTCATTTGATTCTGCGGGTCAACGGGAGGTAGGGCAATGCCAGAAGCAGTCGCCGCGCGGGCGATAGGTGTGCACAAGTCGTACGGTGAGGGCAGTGCGGAGGTGCACGCGCTGCGCGATGTGAGTATGGATGTGCCGTCGGGGAAGTTCACGGCGATCATGGGGCCGTCTGGTTCGGGAAAGTCGACCCTCATGCATTGCCTGGCCGGACTCGACACCCCGACCTCGGGAACGGTGCGGATCGGCGAGGTGGATCTGGGACGTTGCAACGACTCCGAGCGCACGCGGTTGCGGCGGCGAGAGCTGGGGTTCGTGTTCCAGGCCTTCAATCTGTTGCCGGCGCTGACCGCGCGGGCCAACGTTGTTCTGCCGCTGACTCTGGATCGTCGTGTCGCCGATCAGGCCTGGTTCGATGAGCTCGTCGACGCGCTCGGAATCGCCGATCGCCTCGATCACAAGCCGGGTGAACTCTCCGGCGGACAGCAGCAACGCGTCGCGATCGCCCGGGCGTTGCTTGGCAGGCCCAGGCTGGTCCTGGCCGATGAACCCACCGGTAATCTCGACAGCACCTCGGGCGCGCAGGTGCTGTCCCTGCTGCGCGACAGCAGCAGGCGCGGCGGACAGACCATTGTCATGGTGACCCACGACCCGGTTGCCGCGAGTTACTGCGATCAGGTCCTGGTGATGGCAGATGGGCGATTGGTTGATCGAATCGAATCGCCAACAGCGGATTCGGTGCTCGAATCGATGCTTCGTCTCGGTCCTGCCGCTGTGCGTACGGTTGGTGGGCCGCGATGAGGGGCTTCGCCTGGGCGCAGCTACGCGCGTACAAGGGCAGGTATGTCGCCTCCGCACTTGCGGTGGCCATTTCGGTCGCATTCGTGGCCGCGACATTGACCTTGACCGCCACGTCGACGGCGTCGATGCGTGATGCGGTGGCCGGTCAGTTCGCTGGAACCGACGCCGCGGTGGTGGTGCCCGGCGAGTTCGCCGACCGCACCGGTCAGCAGGTCGCCGCGATCGGGGGTGTCGATGCCGTGGCCGTCGACAGCAACAGGCTGGTGAGTGTGACCAGCGGTGGCAAGTCGTACAACCAGGTTCGTCTCGGCGCGATGTCGAAAGATGACGGTCTTCGTTGGCAGCAGTTGTCGACCGGTGTCCTCCCGGACGGTCCGGGACAGGTGGTCGCCCAGGCAGGCTCCAATTTTGCTGTCGGACAACAGCTGTTCGTACGACCTGACATGGACACCGCAACCGATCGCGCCGCCACCGAGATGACGGTGGTGGGACTGCTGGAGTCCGACGGGCCCGCGGCCGGTTCGGCCCAGCTCTTTGCGTCCCCGGAAGCGGTGTCGGCGGTCGCTGCGGGGCGCGCATCCGAACGCGGGGAGGACGTGATCATCCGGACCAGGTTCGATCGTTCTGCTGATCCGATGGCCGTTCTCGACGCGATCCGGGCCCAGGTCGCGTCGGTACCGGGAACCGAGGTCGTGACCGGAATCGAGGCGGCCGACAAGGTGGTCGCCCGATACACCGGAGAGAACGACCTGTTGGCAACCGTGCTGTTGTCGTTTGCCGCCATCACCGCGCTGGTCTCGTGCCTGGTCATCTCGAATACCTTTGCGGTGCTGGTGTCTTCGCGCACCCGGGAGTTGGCGTTGTTGCGCTGCATCGGTGCCGAGGTGTCGCAGGTACGTTCCGCGGTTCGTCTGGAAGCCCTGATCCTGAGCCTGGTCGCCGCGGTGATCGGGGTGGTCCTGGGTATCGGCGGGGTGGCGACGGCGACTGCCGTGGTACGGATGACGGGCGCCGAGGTACCGCTGACCGATCTCTCGATCCCGGCAACGGCGGTTGTGGTGCCGATCTTGCTCGGGGTCGTGATGACGCTGGTGGCCGCGACCGTGCCGGCCCGGACGGCCACCAGGGTCTCGCCGCTGGCCGCGTTCGCCACCGGTGACGAGGGCACTGGACGTGGTCACCGCCCAGTTGTCCGACTGTGGTGCGCAGGGGCACTCGGGGTGTCCGGCGCGGTGGCTCTGGTGCTCGGCCTGGCCCTCGGTTCGGGGGTGGTGGCCGGATTCGGTGGCGCCATGACCTTTCTCGCACTGATGCAGGCCGGCGTCGTCCTGTTCCCGCCCCTGATCCGGGGTGTCGGCACCGCAGGCGCAGGAGTGCTGCGCCGCACCGCGGCCGGACCGATCGCCGAACTCGCGGCCGACAATGCCGGAAGGTCACCCCGCCGAACAGCGGCAACCTGCTCGGCTCTGATCATCGGGATCACCTTGACCACGATGATGGTCATCGGCGCCCAAACGGTCCGGTCGAGTGCCACCGAACTCATCTCCGACATGTACCCGGTCGACGTGCTGGTGTCCTCCGGTTCGCCGCTGCCCGACCATCTCGTCGAGGCCATCGGGCACAGCAGGGGAGTCTCGGACGCAGTCGCGGTGACCCGCACGGACATTGCCGTTGACGGGGTACCGCTGACGGTGGGAGTGGTCGATACGGTCGACCTGCAGAACCTGATGCGCAGCGGCCGGGCGCCGACGTCATCGGAGCTGGCACTGACCGACGAGGATCGGCTGCTCGCGGGAGTCGAGGTCGGACAACGGGTCTCGGTGGGTTCGGGCGGCGTGACGACGACGTTGACGGTGATCGAGGGAGACAGCGGCTCATTCGCCGATCGGGCCGTGGTCGGGGCGTCGGCGTCGCCCGTACCGACCGGTGTGGCGATCCGGCTCACGACTTCGCGTGCCGACACTGGCGAGACACTCACCGAATTACGTGAACTGCTCGCCTCCGCCACACCCGATGCGACCTTCTCCGGCGGCGTCGAGATCCGGCAGCAGCTCGATGACGTCGTCGCACTGGTACTGCGAATCGTGCTGGCGCTGCTGGCTGTCGCGGTGGTTGTCGCCTTGATCGGGGTGGGGAACACGATGGCGCTGTCGGTGATCGAACGGCGACGCGAGAATGCGCTGCTGCGGGTGATCGGTGTGAGTCGTCGCGGGGTCGCGGCCATGTTGCTGTGTGAAGCGGCGACCATCGCCGCGGTGGCCTCGGCAATGGGCGTGCTGCTGGGAATCACATACGGCCTCACCGGCGCAGCCGCGGTACTCGGCACCGATCGGTTTGCCGCGCCGGACATGCCATGGGGCGTACTGACAGGGATCGTGGTGGTCGGCGGTCTGGCCGGTCTGCTCGCGGCGGCGCTCCCGGCTCGGCAGGCATTGCGGGCGGATCCGGCTGCCGCACTGTGACATCTGGGTGTTGCGGCGCACTTTCGGCGTTTTGGGAGAACTGGCCGCTTCGGTGCCGTGGACTTGACATCGAATAGAACGGATGTTCGACTGGTCACATGCGATGGGACGGGCAACTCCTCGACGCCGAACCCGACGCGGGTGAGGACTCGGCCGCTCCGGCCCTACCCGGGCTGGAGCGGGCCGGTCTCGTCCGATCGGTACGGACACCTGACTTCGACGGCGTGACCTTCCACGAGGTCCTTTGCAAGAGTGCGCTCAACAAGGTGCCCGAGGCGTCGCAGGTGCCGTTTCGGTGGACCATCAATCCGATGCGTGGATGCCTGCACCAGTGCGTGTACTGCTTTGCCCGCGGAACACACGAATACCTCGACCTCGACGCCGGACGCGACTTCGACACCCAGATCGTCGTGAAGATGAACGTGGCCGCGGTGTTGCGAAAAGAGTTGTCGCGCAGGAGCTGGAAGCGTGAACCGGTGGCACTCGGCAGCAACTCCGATCCGTACCACCGGGCAGAAGGGCGTTATCGGCTGATGCCGGGGATCATCGGCGCGCTGGCCGATTCCGGCACACCGATGTCGATCCTCACCAAGGGGACGTTGTTGCGCCGCGACCTTCCGCTGTTGTCGCTTGCCTCGCAGCAGGTTCCGGTGTCGATCGGGATCTCGTTGGCGCTTCTCGACGAAGATCTGCGTGAGCAGGTGGAGCCCGGTGCCCCATCGGCTCGCGCGCGACTGGATCTGATCACCGCAGTGCGGGACGCCGGATTGGACTGTCATGTGATGGCGGCACCAATTCTGCCGCAGCTCACCGATTCTCGCGGGGCACTCGACGAGTTGTTCGGTGCGCTGGCGGCCGCAGGCGCCACCTCGGTGACCGCGTTTCCGATGCATCTACGTGGCCCAACCCGGAACTGGTATCTGACGTGGCTCGGGGAGAACCATCCGGCATTGATGAAGAGCTACCGTCAGATTTATGGACGCGGGGCCTACACGGCACCGGAATACCAGCGGTGGTTACGCGACCGTACGACGCCGCTGATCGAGAAGCACGGGCTCGCCGGTACCCCCGGCGATGACTCCGAGGACGTCGGCCAGAACCCCCTCCGTGGAGCGTTGCCAACGCATACTCCGGTCAAAGAGCCTCAGCCCACGCTGTTCTGAGCCGTCCCGGGTCATCTCAGGGCAGGGTCGCGGTGACCTTCTCCGTGGTGGCCCGCGCGGCCAGTTTGCTGTCATCTGGATGGGCCACCTGCACCAGTGAACCGCCGGCGATCAGGGGCGTCAGCAGGTTGCCGATCAGGCGTTCGGCGGTGTCCCAGGTACTCGTGGACATGACCCGTGAACCCGCCACGATCCCGGCCTCGTCGGCGGCAGCGGTGGCCGCGGAGACGATCTGTGTGACGGTTCGACCGTCGAGCGCCAGATCGGCGGACCCACTCGGACGAAATTGGTCCCCGTGCACCCGCACGGACGCCGCATAGTCGGTCAGACCGATCGGCAGATCCCGCATCGGCATACCGAACGGGTCGAGCGAGACCACCGCTATCTCGGGCGCCTGTTCCATCACGCCGAGTGTGTCCATCGAGCAGAAGGCCAGTGCGGCATCGTCGGTGTAACCCAGGCGCACATGCATTCCGGCCCACCACGCGCCGAGCAGGACCCCCGCGGTCTGCCAGTGTGCAGGCAGACCGACAGCCACGACATCGCCCGGCATCAACCCGAACTCGTCGCGAATCATGTTGGCGGTCTTGGCAGCCCAGTTGGCAGCGGTCAGACCTGATAGTTCGGTCCGCTCACCGGTGGCGTCGTTGTAGTACGTCAGGAGCGGTTGGGTGCCGTCTCTGGTCAGCGCCGGATCGAGCGCGGCGTCTGCAAGGGTGATCAATTGACACACTCCGGGCCGGTTCCACCGGCAGTGATTCGAGGGGCGGGTGGAGCGGGGGGTGCGGTGTCACCATCAGAATCCTGGCTGTCCTGTGGACCGGAATCATTGATCGAACCCGGCCCGGTGTAGCTGTCGGTCAGTAGGACCCGAACCGTGTTCGGGGGCAGCGACGGATCCGCGATGATCGGCAGTCCGCCGAGGTCTTTGGCCACGGCCTTCGCGCCCGGATCGTCGGTGGCCGCGGCAAGCACCTGGCTGTCGACGGTGTCGTTGAGGTCGTTGTCTGTTTCGCCGGGGAGGTATCCCTTGCCCGCAACGATTCGCGACACATTCGTGGCCAGTCCGTCGACCGTGCCGGTGTTGATCACGTCGACGGTGTAGTCGGCGGCCACGAACGCGGTCTTGCCGGAGGCATCCTTTTCGCCGAGTAATCCTGCGGTGAAGGACTTGACGGCGGCCGGATCGACCTCGACCACGCTCTGCAGGCCGTCGTCGCTCCAGCCCTGTTCGGTCACCACGGGAATGGTCGCGAACTGGACCCGGCCACCGGACAGGTCCTTGAGCTGCTCGACGAACTTGATGACGTCCCAGTTCTCGTCGATCACGATGGACCGCGACACCGCGTTCTGTAGATCGGACAGCTTGCCGGGGCTCGACAGGGTGCCGGCCGAGAGGACTTTCTGTGCCAGTGAGGCCATGAAGACCTGCTGACGGACGATGCGGTCGAGATCACCCCGCGGCAGGTCGTGGCGCTGACGGACGAAGCTCAGCGCTTCGGATCCGTCCAGGGTCTGCGCTCCGGCCGGGAAATCGGCACCCGAGAACGGTTCGGAAACCGCCGCCTTCAGGCAGACGTCGACTCCACCGACCGCATTGGTGAGCAGGACGAACCCCAGGAGGCCGACTTCGGCGTAGTGGTCGACCTCGACACCGGTGAGCTCGGTGACGGTGTCGATGAGTGCGTCGCGTCCGGACTCCACGGACTTCTTGTCTGCATCGTCGAGGTCCATGCCGTCGTTGACCAGCTCGCGGCGGCGCTCCTCTTTGGCCGTGCCGTATGCGGAGTTGATCTTGTTCATCCCGACCCCGGGGACATCGACGTAAGAGTCCCGTGGAATCGAGATCGCGGTGGCCGAGGATCCGTCGTTGGGGATGCGGATGAGCAGGATCGTGTCGGTGTTGGTGCCCACATCGTCTGCGGAGTGCAGCTGGGCCAGTTCCTTCTCCGAGAGCGGGTTGCCCTGCGCGTCGGTGCGTGAGTCGGTACCGACCATCAAGATGTCGACGGCGCCGTCCTTGCCGCTGCCCAGGCTCAGGCCGTCCAGCTTGGTGATGCTGTTCTCGAGGTCGGTCATCTGGTTCCAGGCGTAACCGGTCGCGACCATGACGGCGACCGAGACCACGGCCACCGCGATCCGGGTGATGGAACGAGTGGACTTCTTGTTGTCGGCGGCTTCACCTGTCGTCGAGGTGGCCGAGGCAAGGGGCGCCGCCTTCTTCGGACGACCTTCGGGTGCGGGCCGGTCGCTGCGGCGGGTCTTCGGTGGTGGATCGCCTGCCTGCGGTCGCGACGGGCGGCGAACGCGTTCGGCATCGTCCAGTCGACGCCGTGGCTGCCGCTGTTCGGCAGGTACCGCGGCGCGGGGATCGTCCGGCGATGGCCGGCGGCGTGCACCCGGCGGAGTGGGTTCGCCCGAGGAGGAGCGCGGTTGGCGACCCTCGCGGGGTGATCCGCTGCGACGCTCACCCGACGGTCGATCCGAAGAGGGACGGTCCACGGCGGGCGGCGCTCCTATCTCTGTGTGCTGGCTCTGGCAGGTACTGGCAGGGGTCTCCGGGCGCGATGTGCCGTGCACCGGGGACGGACTGGTGGCAATGCTACGTGCGATTCTCGCGGCGTCGCCGGAGCTGCTCCGGCGCGCCCGTGATGATGTTGTTCACGTTGGCGAATCGGGCCTCGATGCGCGGAGGCCGACCGAACCGGACATGATGGTCTGTATGCAAAGGCAATTGGGATCTGTGGTCGTGACCGGTGCCGGCGGTCAGTTGGGCAGTCGGCTACGTGTTCAAGGGGGCGAGGTCGTGCGGCCTCTGACCTCGACCGATCTGGACATCACGGACCCGGTGGCAGTGGATTCGGTGCTCGGCGGCCTCGGGCCTGCCGACGTGATCATCAATTGCGCGGCCTACACCGCGGTGGACGCGGCGGAGACGGACCGGGACCGCGCATACGCGATCAACGTCACCGGACCCGCCAACCTGGCAGCGCTGACCGCCTACACCGGCGCGCACCTGATCCACATCTCGACCGACTACGTCTTCACCGGTGTGGCCGATCGCCCGATGGAACCGGATGATCCGACCGGCCCGAAGTCGGTCTACGGCGAGACCAAGCTGGCAGGCGAGGTCGCGGTCCGCGCCGGTGACCCGTCGGCGACGGTGGTCCGTACGGCGTGGGTCTACACCGGTGCGCCCGGCTGCAATGACTTCGTCGCAACCATGCGCCGCCTCGAGGGCGAACGCGACACCGTGTCGGTGGTCACCGATCAGGTGGGATCGCCGACGTACGCGGCCGATCTGGCCGATGGCCTGCTGCAACTCGCTGCCGACATCTGTGCAGGTGGTTCACCGGCGACCGGAACAATCCTGCACGCCACGAATGCCGGGAGTTGCAGCTGGTTCGACCTCGCGCAGGCCGTGTTCGCCGAGGTCGGTGCCGACCCGGCCCGGGTGCTGCCCACCACCTCGGACGCATTCCCCCGTCCGGCGCCGCGTCCGGCGTATTCGGTGTTGTCCGGTCAGTCGTGGCAGAAGGCCGGATTGACCCCGCTGCGGGACTGGCGTTCGGCGCTGGCCGCCGCGGTCAGCGCTTGATCGGCGGTGGGGGCGTGATGGGAGGGGACGCCGCGGTATCCGGCTACCCTGTGGCGGTGAGTGATGAGCAGGTTTCCGACCGTGTCGTTGTGGTGACCGTGACGTATTCGTCCGGTGACTACCTGGCCCGATTCATCGAGACGCTCGATGACGCGATGACCGGGACACCGGCGGTGATCATGGCGGACAACGGTTCTGACGATGGTGCCCCCGAGCTGGCTGCACAGAAATACGACCACGTCTCGTTGTTGCACACCGGTGGCAACATCGGTTACGGCGGCGCGGTGAATCGGGCGGTTGCCGCGGTGGATCCGGGCATCGAATACGTGATCGTGGCCAACCCGGACGTCGAGTGGGCGCCGGGTTCGATCGACCGGTTGCTGGCCGCGGCCGACCGCTGGCCACGGGCCGGTGCTCTGGGACCCCTGATCCGCGAACCCGACGGGACCATCTATCCGTCGGCGCGGCGGGTTCCGAACCTGGTCTCCGGAACCGGACACGCGATCCTGGGGACGGTATGGAAGTCCAACCCCTGGACCGCGGCGTACCGGCAGGATGCCGTCGATGTATCCGAACGCGCCGTGGGGTGGCTGTCCGGGTCGTGCCTGCTGGTGCGGCGCGATGCCTTCGACTCCATCGACGGTTTCGACTCCCGCTACTTCATGTACATGGAGGATGTCGACCTCGGTGACCGGCTCGGCCGGGCCGGCTGGCTCAACGTCTTTGTGCCCGACGCGGAGGTCTTGCACACGAAAGGCCATGCGGCTGGCCGTGATCCAGGAAAGATGTTGCCTGCGCACCATCGCAGCGCATATCGGTTTCAGGCCGATCGGCACCCGCATTGGTGGCAGGCGCCCCTCAGGCTTGCCCTGCGTGCGGGACTCACCGCGCGGTCGGCAGTGGTGGTAGCAGCGGCCAAACGTGCTGCCCGCCGCGAAGATTCATCAAACAACTCAACGATCGACAGTTCGACGAAAGGCGCAAAGTGACCCTCGATGATGGTGTGACATCCCCGGCTTCCGACGCCCCGACAGATGATGTCCAGGCCGTTATCTTGGTCGGCGGCAAGGGAACTCGACTGCGTCCGTTGACGCTGTCGGCGCCAAAGCCGATGTTGCCGACGGCGGGTGTGCCTTTTCTGACCCACCTGCTGGCCCGGATCAAGGCCGCGGGGATCAAGCAGGTCGTCTTGGGAACCTCCTTCAAATCCGAGGTTTTCGAACAGCATTTCGGTGACGGGTCGAAGATGGGCCTGTCGATCACGTACGTGCACGAGTCCGAACCGATGGGTACCGGTGGCGGCATCCGCAATGTGCTCGGGCACCTGACCGCCAAGACGATCCTGGTGTTCAACGGTGACGTCCTCTGTGGCACCGATGTCCGCTCCATCATCGACACCCATCGGACCTCGGGTGCCGAGGTGACGCTGCATCTGGTGCGGGTCGGGGATCCACGGGCATTCGGTTGTGTGCCCACCGACGAGACCGGACGGGTCACGGCGTTCCTCGAGAAGACGCAGGATCCGCCAACCGATCAGATCAATGCCGGCTGTTACGTCTTCAACCGTTCGGTGATCGAAAAGATCCCCGCCGACCGTCCGGTCTCGGTGGAACGTGAGGTCTTTCCCGGACTGCTCGCCGACGGCGCGCACGTGCAGAGTTACGTCGACTCCGGCTACTGGCGCGACATGGGCACACCCGAGGATTTCGTCCGTGGCAGTGCCGACCTGGTGCGCGGTATCGCACCGTCACCGGCGCTGAGCGGACCTCGCGGTGAGTACCTGGTCCACGAGGGTGCCGGTGTGGCGCCGGGGGCGCTGCTCATCGGTGGCACGGTGGTCGGCCGTGGCGCGGAGATCGGTGCCGGCGCACGCCTGGACGGCGCCGTCATCTTCGATGGTGCCGTGATCGAGGCGGGCGCGGTGATCGAGCGGTCGATCATCGGTTTCGGTGTCCGGGTCGGACCACGTGCCCTGATCCGGGACGGCGTGATCGGGGACGGTGCCGACATCGGGGCCCGATGTGAACTGCTTCGTGGCGCGCGTGTCTGGCCAGGTGTGAAGCTCCCCGATGGTGGAATCAGGTTCTCGACAGATGTCTGACGTCGTCGCCTCACCATCATTCAAACGCTTTGTCGCCCTCGGTGATTCGTTTGTCGAGGGTGTGGGTGACGTCGAGCCCCGCTGCCCGAACGGGGTGCGGGGCTGGGCCGATCGGGTGGCCGAGGTGATGGCCCGCGCCGATTCCGACTTCCGGTACGCGAACCTGGCGATCCGCGGCCGGCTGATGTCGGCAATCGTGTCGGAGCAACTGGGCCCGGCCCTCGAGATGAAGCCGGATCTGGTGGCCATCAGTGCCGGTGCCAGCGACCTGTTGCGGCCGAACGCCGACATCGACACCCTCATGGAGGACTACGACGCCGCGATCGGCCGGTTGCAGGATTCCGGCGCCAAGGTGGTCACCTTCACCGTTCACGACACCGGCGGTAAACCGGTGTTCGGGGCCCTGCGCGGTCGATTTGCGGTCTACAACGAACTCCTGCGTGAAGTGGTCGAGCGGCGCAACCTCACGCTGGTCGACTTCTGGCGGATGCGGGTGTTCCGCGAACGCGGGATGTGGGAATTCGACCGGATGCACATGTCGACTGCCGGGCACGTGTACATGGCCATCGAGGTGCTCGATGCGCTCGGCATCGAACACGATCTGGTTCCGGTGGAACTCGGTCCGCCGCAACAGATCTCGCCGACGCAGCGTCGTCGGGACAGTCGGCAGTGGACGGTGGAGCATGCGATGCCGTGGGTGGGCCGCCGGCTACTGGGCGTGTCGACGGGCGACACGATCGCACCGAAGTACCCCGAACTCACGGCGATGACGCCCAGTACCTGACCAAACGCTCCACGTGTACGAGGACGCTCCGGAAATATGTGGAGCGTCCTCGCAAAGGTGGAGCGTTCAGGTGGGGGAATCGGTTAGTCGGCCGCGGGGGCCTTTGCCGCTGCGAGCAATCCGCGGCCCAGGGGGATCACCACCGGCAACAGTGAGTCGTCGTCGGCGATGAGCATTGCGGCTTCGCGCGCCGCGACTGCAGCCTGATCGGACGTGGCCGGGTCGGCGACGGTTCCGTCGGCAGAGGCGTTGTGGACGACCAGAACACCGCCACCGCGCAGCAGTCGGAGGCCTTCGGCCACAAAACGTGGTTGGTCGGTGACGGCGCCGTCGATGAACACCAGGTCATAGCCGCCGTCGGCGAGCCGGGGGAGGACCTCTGCGGCCCGTCCGTTGATGAGGCGGGTGCGGCCGGGGCTGATACCGGCCGTGTTGAACGCCAGTTTGGCGGCGCGGTGGTACTCACCTTCGGAATCGATGGTGGTCAGCACGCCGTCGGTGCGCATGCCGTTGAGGAGCCACAGTCCGCTGATCCCGGCGCCGGTACCGACCTCGACCACGGCCTTTGCGTTGACCAATCGGGCCAACAGTGACAGTGCGGCACCCACAGCCGGGGTGATGGACGGGGCTCCGAGTTCGTCGGAACGCTCGCGCGCCAGCCGCAGGGCCTCGTCTTCGACGATCGCGGCCTCCGCGTAGCTGCTCAACACTGCTGGGTCGATGACAGGCGGCGGGGAATCGGTGTTGGCGGACTGGCTCTCATCGGACACAGATCTGAGGTTAGCGCTGCCCGCGGAAATGGCCGCCTAGGCGCGCTGAGCAGCGGTATCGGAAGTCTGCTGCGCAGCGCACGGACTCTCAGGGAACGCTCAGGCCGCTCATAGTGCGTACACACCCCGGTCGGACAGGGTCATAGGGGAACAACCGGCCCGGTGCCGGCGTTGCCTTCGGTAACAATTCTTGACGATCTAGTGCGTGTAGCAATTGACCGGAGCAGTCGACCGGTCCCGGGAGGAGAGTTGATCAGATCGTGACAGAGACCAACCGCAAAGACGGTAACGGGACTCTTACTGTGCTCGACACCAACGATTCTTCGACAGACCAACCGACTGGGACGGCGCGTTTCGATGCCACCGGCGACGCCACCCTGATGCCGGCCTGGGATGAGCTGGTCCGTGAACACGCCGACCGGGTCTATCGATTGGCCTACCGACTCTCCGGCAATCAGCATGACGCCGAGGATCTGACCCAGGAGACCTTCATCAGGGTCTTCCGGTCGCTCTCGAGCTACAAGGCAGGCACCTTCGAGGGCTGGTTGCACCGCATCACCACCAACCTGTTCCTGGACATGGTCCGGCGCCGGAACAAGATCCGGATGGAAGCACTTCCCGAGGACTACGACCGGGTACCGGGCAGCGATCCGGATCCCGAGCAGATCTACAACGACGCCAATCTCGATCCGGATCTGCAGAGCGCGCTCGATTCCCTGGCACCGGAGTTCCGCGCCGCAGTGGTCCTGTGTGACATCGAAGGTTTGTCGTACGAGGAGATCGCCGCGACGCTGGGGGTCAAGCTCGGCACGGTCCGCAGCCGCATCCACCGGGGTCGGCAGGCCATCCGCGGACATCTTGCGGCCAGTGGTCATCACTCGGGGCGATCGGTCATGACGCAAGACATCTGACCCGCGTACCGAACGGGAACCTGAGGGGATGTGACTTCGTTGTTGATGTTGGACGCCGGCGCGGCGAACATGCGCCGAAGTCCGTAGAGTCGAGGCGAATTGTCGAGACGCCCAAAAGGTTTGTCCTCTACCACGAGGATCCCGGTGGGCACGTAAGAGGAAGGAGTGAATGCGGTGAGTGAACGCACACCCGATGACTCCGGCCCCGCAGATTCGAACGGCGCCGAACCGACAGGCAGCGGAGATCGGCCCGCAGCAATGCGGAACCGGCGACGGGCGCTGGGATGGTTCCCGGCGTCGTCGATGGTCTCGGCAAACAAGAATTATCGAGCACCCGGCAGCGTCGGCGGACGCCGATTCCTGTCCACCGAGCATCTCGCTACCGAAGCTGTGGCCGCGTATGTGGACGGCGAGCTCCGGATGAATGCCTACATGCGTGCTTCACAGCACCTCGAGTTGTGCGTGCAATGCCGCGCCGAGGTCGATGCGCAGAGCTCAGCGCGCGCGGCACTGCGACGCTCCGGAGAGATCGTCATGCCCGCGGGACTGCTGGGCGCACTCAACCAGATCCCCACTCGTGAGATCGACCTGCGCGCGACCGCAGGCAATCCGGCGCAAGTCGACCCTGACGAATCCCTGCTCGATGCACCCGCCTCACCGGTACATCGGGACCAGCGTCGACGCAACCGCTGAGAAACCGTGTCCGCGGCAATGCCGCAATCGGTGTCCGCGGCAGCACCGCAATTGTTTTGTACCGGCAGCCGGGTAGCCTCGGTGAGGATTGATCGGCGGTGCCGGTTGATCTGCGACCGAATAGCCGCGAGCGAGGGGTTCGAGTTTTTCATGAGACCGGATGACCGGGCGGGCCGGTGACCGATACTGACAAGTACGGCCTCGGCGCCACACCTCCTTCCGAACCACGCGACGTCGGCGAGGCCCCTCGATTGGGCCCGCGGCCGAATGAGCGCCCACCCGTGCCGCCACAGACTGCCGCCGTCTTCGGGCGTCCGGACGGCGTAGACGGCGCATTTGCGCCCTCGGGGTCCGCTCCCACGCGAGCGCCGCAACCGGTCCTGTCGAATCCCGATCCTGTGTTGCGCGAGGCGTTTTCCCGTCCCGACGGTGCAGACAGCCTGCAGCGAGATCCGGATGAAGAATCCCGGGATGTCGAGCTGGCTCCTGCACCCGAGGATCCGTGGCGCGATCCCGATGCCGCCGCCAGCCTGAGCGCACCGGCCGTCGAGACCGAGGTGCCACCGGCACCGACGACACCAGGGCCGAAGCTCGGTGTCCGCGAAGTGCTCTTCGACCGGAAGGTCAGCTGGCAGGCCCTGGCTGTGCTGGCGGTCATCGCAGTGCTGGTCGGCGTGGTCGGAGGCCTGATCGGCCGGCTGACCGCAGAGGTCACCTCACCACTGCACTCGGACACCGTGAGTTTGTCCGGCAGCGACGACGACAACGAGGCCGAACCCCGCAGTCAGGTCGCCCGCGTGGCCGAGGCCGTCGAGAAGTCGGTGGTCATGGTCGACGTCCGACTGCCCAACGGGGGCGGTACCGGATCCGGTGTCGTCATCGACGACGAGGGCTACATCGTCACGAACAACCACGTGATCTCGATGGCGGCCAACGACAACAGCGCAAAACTCGAAGTGGTCTTCTCCGACGGCACCCGGGTACCGGCTCGGATCGTCGGCCGCGACATCCGAACCGACCTCGCGGTTCTGAAGGTCGACAACGTCGACAATCTCACCGTCGCGAAGTTGGGCGACTCGGACAAACTCCAGATCGGCGAAGAAGTGGTGGCGTTCGGAGCGCCCCTGGGCCTGGATCGCACGGTCACCAGCGGAATCGTCAGTGCGATCGATCGTGCCGTGCCACTGCGTCCGGACGAGACATCCGACACCGACGCGGTGATCGACGCCATCCAGACCGACGCGGCCATCAACCCCGGCAACTCGGGTGGTCCGCTGGTCGACGATCAGGGTCGTGTCATCGGCATCAACACCGCGGGCCTCGCGCCGAACGGCGGTTCGATCGGCCTCGGGTTCGCGATTCCGGTCAACGAGTTCCTGCCGGTCGCGCAGGCGCTGATCAATGACGGACGGGTGGTCCACGCGCAGATCGGTGTGAACGCGAGTTCGGTTCGTAACGACCAGGTGCTCGGCGCCCAGATCCGCAACGTCGTCGAGGGTTCACCCGCGGCGCAGGCGGGGATCCGTGAAGGCGATGTGATCACCAAGTTCGACGGCCGGATGACCGACGACGCCGACGAACTGACGGTGGCCGTTCGCACAGCCGACATCGGAAAGCCGGTGAAGTTCGAATACTGGCGTGAGGGCCGGACCTTCGAAGGAACCGTGACCCCGGCCTCTGACTGACCCTCGTTTGCGCCTCCGACGCGAAGGGTTGTCTGGGAGGTTCCTGTCAGATCGTCCGGTCGATTCGACAGCGGCTCACTTACCAGTAATCTGGAACAGTGTTCAGCAGCGTTGGGTGGGGCGAAATCCTGATCTTGATGATCGCGGGTCTGGTGATCCTCGGTCCCGAGCGGTTGCCCGATGCGCTGAAGTGGACTCTGAAGTCGGTGCGGCAGGCCCGCGACTACGCCACCGGTGCCACGAGCCAGCTCAAAGAAGACCTCGGCGCCGATTTCGAAGATCTGCGCAAGCCGCTGGCCGAGCTCAACGAGCTGCGGGGGATGAGTCCCCGCAAGGTCATCACCAAGCATCTCCTGGACGGCGACGACTCGTTCTTCACCGGCAACTTCGACGCGCAAACCAAGGTCAAGCCGGTGTCCCAACCGTTGCCGACCACCGACGAGAACTCCAAGGTCCTTTCGCCCGGTGCGGTCGACAAGCCGGCGCCGCCGTCGCTGTCCAAGTCCGTCACCGCGGCTCCCACTCCCGCCGCCGACGCCACTGGTGTGAATCGCTGGGACGACGCCACCTAGAGTCCGACTTTCGCTTTGGCACCGTGCGGTCTGGGCCAACTCGACGGCGTTTCGCCGTACACCCCACGGGATAGTGTGGCCAGATGGATGATGCGCAGAGCCCACCGCGGGTGGACCGAACTCTGGAGCTGCTCTGGCGCCACCAGGCCGGGCGACCACAGGGCTCCCGCGGACCGAGGCAACGGGTCAGTGTCGACGAGGTGATCGTGGCAGCGATCGCGTTGGCCGATGAGGAGGGGCTGGCCGCATTGTCGATGCGGAAGGTGGCCCAGCGGCTCGGACTCGGTGCGATGTCGATCTACACCTATGTGCCGGGCAAGAACGAACTCGTGGGATTGATGGTCGACGAGGTCGCAGGCGAGGTCGACTACCCGGAGCACACCGGTGACCTACGGGATCGGATGATTGCGGTCGCCCGGCAATCGTGGGACGAATACCACCGGCACCCATGGCTTTTGCACGCTCAGAAGGCCAGGCCGTGGATCGGGCCCAACGGGTCAGCGCGCTTCGAGTGGCAGCTCCAGGCGATCGAGGGTGTCGGTCTCGACGACCTGGAGATGGACAACACGATCGCGGTGTTGACCGGGTTCGCCGAGAGTTCGGCCCGCGCGTCCATCGAAGCGGCCGGTGCGCGCACCGAATCGGGTATGACCGACCTTCAGTGGTGGGAGATCAACGCGCCCGTCCTCGAGCGACTGATGGCGGGCAGCGACTACCCGATATCGAGGCGGGTGGGGCAGGCCGCAGGCGACGCGTACGAATCAATAGGTGATGCGGACCGGTCGTTCGACTTCGGCCTGGCGCGGATCATCGACGGAATCGAATTGCTGCTCCGCCGATGACCCGTGCCACGGAGTCCTGATCAGAGCAGCGGTTTGGCTGCGCTGCGGGCCGTGTCGATACCGAGGTTCATACCGGCCAGACCGCGTTTGCGGACGGCCAGTTTGTCGGCCACCGCTCGAAGGGCGGCGCCGGCAGCGGAATCCGGGGCCGAGAGCACCAGTGGCATACCGTCGTCGCCGCCTTCGCGCAGTGCGGGATCGAGCGGAATCTGGCCAAGCAAGGGCACTTCGGCGCCGACTGCGACAGTGAGTCGCTCGGCGACCTTGGCGCCGCCACCGGAACCGAACGGCTCCATCCGGGTTCCGTCGGGAAGCTCCATCCACGACATGTTCTCCACCACACCCAAGATCTTCTGGCGGGTCTGAAGTGCGATGGCACCGGCGCGCTCGGCAACTTCGGCAGCTGCCTGTTGCGGTGTGGTGACCACCAGGATCTCGGCGCCCGGGATCAGCTGTGCCACCGAGATCGCCACGTCGCCGGTGCCAGGCGGAAGGTCGAGCAGCAGGATGTCGAGGTCACCCCAGAACACGTCGGCCAGGAACTGCTGCAATGCCCGGTGCAGCATCGGCCCGCGCCAGACGACGGGGGTGTTGCCGCTGGTGAACTGGGCAATCGAGATGAACTTCACGTTGTGGCTGATCGGCGGCATGATCATCTTCTCGACCTGCGTCGGCTTGGCGTCGTTGCCCAGCATGCGGGGCACCGAGTGGCCGTAGATGTCGGCGTCGAGCACTCCGACTTTCAATCCACGTTCGGCCAGTGCCGCAGCGAGATTGACGGTGATGCTGGATTTGCCGACGCCGCCCTTACCGGACGCCACTGCGTACACGCGCGTCAGCGAACCGGGCTGGGCGAACGGGATGATCGGCTCGGCGCGGTCACCACGCAGGTTCTTGCGCAGTTCGGTGCGCTGTTCGTCGTTCATCACGTCGAGTTCGACGGACACCGTTCCCACACCGGGGACGTCGGCGGCGGCGGTACTCACACGCTGCGTGATCTCGGTGCGTAACGGACAGGCGGACGTGGTCAGGTAGATCTCGATGGCCACGTTTGCGTCGTCGGCGATCGAAATCGACTTCACCATGCCGAGGTCGGTGATGGGTTTACCGATCTCGGGATCGTTCACTTTGGCCAGAGCTGCGCGAATGGCTGACTCGGTCGGCAATGTTGCTTGTGTCATCAGGCGATCAGTTTACGCGCGCACCGAAACTCGCCGGATTCGGCCGGGTCGAGAAGGCCCTGGCGGGTCGGATCGGTTCACCGCGGTGGCAGTGTCGGCAGTAGTGACTGCACTTCCGGTGGGAGGCAGACGATCACGCAGGGCCCCGGTGTGGGTGACGGTGACGAGCTCGACGAAGAACTCTCACCCGGGCTGCTCGACGGACTGGTGCTGCTGGAGGACGAGGAAGACGAGGAGGACGACGAACTCGGGCTCGACGGTCGCGGATCCGGGAGTGGGCCGGTTTCGGTGGGTGCGGCGTTGGTGGCGTAACCGGTGGCCCAGGCCAGGACGTTGGCCACGTACTCCATCGAATTGTTGTACCGCAGAACCGCGCCGACCCGGACCTTCTCCGACATGATGTCGGAGACCCCGGAACAGAGATACCGGCCTGCGGAGTAGGTGGCGTCGAAGATGTTGTTCGGATTCACGATGCCGTCGCCGTTGGCATCGGAACCCCACGCGGCCCAGGTCGATGGGATGAACTGCATCGGACCCATCGCCCGGTCGTGTTTGAGGTCGCCGTCCAGGCGACCGCCGTCGGTGTCGGTGATCACGGCATTGCCTGCCACCGTGCCGTTGAGCACGGGCCCGGCGATCGTGGTGAGCGTGGTGCCGGAACTGTCGACGTTGCCGCCCCCGGCATGCCCGGATTCGATCCGGCCGATCGCTGCGAGCAGGAACCACGGCAGTTTGCACTGCGGGGTCTCGGCGCCGACGCGTTGTTCGGCGAGTTTATAGGCGTGCAGGACGATCCCCGGGATCCCGAGCGGTCCGGCCGGGAGCAATGTCGCGGGCACGCGCTGGGATACGGTCGCGGCGGGTACCGAGGGGACCTCGCGCGGCGGCGGCGGCGTGAAGGCGAGCTCGGGGCGAGCCGTCGCGGGCAGGATCTCGGGTGCTGCGACGACGACGTCGTCCACCTCGGTGTTGGCGGTCAGCTCCGGCGCCGGACCGATTTGTGCACTCGAGGTGACCGCAGCCAATACCCCGACACCGATGACCGCACAACCGGTCAGCATCTGAACTCGACACCACCGCACGCGAGCGCTCCTGGTTCATCTCCCCGACGCCCGGAATGGCCCGGGCGAATGTGACCCACGATACATTTTTGTTACCAGCGTGCATGGAGAAATGGATTAGTCACAGATAAGCAACGATTGGCGATCCTGCGACGGGTGTGCCCGCGTCGGGGGCATCAATCGGAATGCGAGGCACCTGGTTTCGTGGACTCCTCGGCCTTGGCCTGGTCGCCGAGAATCCGCTCGGACAATTCGGTCAGCAGATCGTCCAGCTCGCGGCGCAGATAGTCGCGGGTGACGGTGTCGCCGACCGCGAGCCGGACCGCGGCCAGCTCCCGTGCCAGGAATTCGGTGTCGGCCTTGGTCTGCTCGGCGCGCACCCGGTCTTCCTCGAGCGAGACCTTGTCCCGGTTCTCCTGGCGGTTCTGGGCCAACAGGATCAGCGGTGCGGCATAGGCGGCCTGGGTGGAGAACGCCAGGTTGAGCAGGATGAACGGGTACGGATCCCACTGCAGCGTGACGACCGCGAGATTCAGGAAGATCCAGACGATGACGAGAATCGTCTGGATGGCCAGATAGCGCCCGGTGCCAAGAAAACGCGCGACGCGTTCGCTGTAGACGCCGACCACGTCCGAATCGAGATTGAGACTCCACCGGCGCCGTTCGCCGGGAGTGTCCAGGCGTCGTGCCGAACGCGCACTCTGTTTTTCTGCACGGTCTTTCACGCGCGACTCGGACCCATTTGAACTCATCACCGCATCCTTTCGGTGGTGGCGTCGTCGTCGAGCTCGTCATCGGCCTCGGTCTCGCGCCAGTCCTCGGGCAGTAGATGATCGAGGAGATCGTCCACCGTCACCGCCCCGATGAGGTGTCCGTCGCTGTCGAGAACCGGTCCGCAGACGAGGTTGTAGGTGGCGAAATAGCGGGTCACCCTCTCCAGGGAATCCTCGGATCCGAGGCAGGGGAGCCGGTCGTCGAGGATGCCGCCGACGAGATTTGCCGGCGGTTCCCGCAACAGGGCCTGGATGTGGACACAGCCGAGGTATTTGCCGGTCGGTGTGGAGGTCGGTGGCCGCACCACAAATGTGAGGGACGCCGAAGCGGGTGTGAGATCGGGGTCCCGGGCCCGGGCCAGGGCCTCGGCGATTGTCGTCGAGGCGGTGACCACCAGTGGTTCGGTGGTCATCATGCCGCCTGCGGTGTCGGGCGAGTGCCGCATGAGCCGGCGCACCGGCTCGGACTCCTGGGGATCCATCAACTGCAGCAACGCCTCGGCCTCGATGTCGGGGAGTTCACCGAGCAGATCGGCCGCGTCGTCGGGGTCCATGGCCTCGAGGACGTCGGCGGCGCGTTCGACCTTCATGTGGCTGAGCAATTCGGTCTGGTCGTCCGAGGGGAGTTCCTGGACGACGTCGGCCAGTCGCTCGTCGTCCAGGGCCGAAGCGATCTCCAGTCGCCGTTTGGCGGGCAGTTCGCGCAGCGCGTGGGCAACATCGGCGGCCCGCATGCCCTCGAACTGCGACAGGATCTGGGCCACGCCCTGCCCGGGCAACGCCAGTGCGCTCTGTGTCAGGCCGAGCACGTGGTTCCACTCGACCACATGCGTCTCACCGCGTCGGCCGAGTCGGGTGCGGGCGCCACGGACGGCCACCCGGGAGATCACCCAGTCCCGGGTGCGTCGTCGCTCGATCGCCAGGTCGACGACCGTCAGGTCTTCGCCGTGCAGGTGCTCGAGATCTGGATCATCAACGCGGACACGCGATTCGACGATCTGACCGAGGACGAGCGCTTCGCCCGGACGGATGATGAGCCGGCGCAGGCTCACGGTTCCGGTGTTGAGTGTCACGGAGTTGGGTTCGATGGCGGTGACCCGCGGCATCGGTACGAAAATGCGACGCCGGGTGGTCAACTCGACTGCCAGACCCAGAACGCGGGGTTGCCCGGTGCCGAACCTGATCGAGACCACCACGTCGCGGACCCGACCGATGGATTCGCCATCTGGTCCGATCACCGCCAGACCGGCCAGCCTGGCCACGAATGCCTTGCTCACCGCTGCCATGGCTGTAAGGGTAGTTGGGCACCTTCGCCCTGCTTGGCAGCGCCATCGGTACGGCCACGTCCATCGCGAATATCAGGGCCGGGCAGAATCAGACATGGTCAGAATCAAATACGGGCAGAATCGGATTTGTTCGCATCGAGCAGCCGGTTCGAACACCCGGGTGTGATCCTGCCGAGTACTTGTCGCAAGTAGATGACCGAACGCCACACCATCGTCACGAGGAGTCACATGCACGCCGCCGCTCGCCGGTCCATTCTCGCCGTACCCGCCAGCAGTTCGCGGATGCTGGAGAAAGCCCGCGGCCTGCCTGCCGACGAGATATTCCTCGACCTCGAGGATGCAGTGGCCCCCGGAGCGAAGGCGGCCGGTCGGGCCGCGGTCGTCACCGCGCTCGCGGCTGTTGATTGGGCCGGGCAGGCCCGGGTCGTCCGGGTCAACGACTGGACCACGCCGTGGACCCTCGATGACGTGGTGACCGTGGTGCGGGGTGCCGGTGCACATCTGGATTCGATATTGCTTCCCAAGGTGACGTCGGCCGCGCAGGTGACCGCACTGGACATGGTGCTGCGCCAGCTCGAGATCAATTCGGGGCTGCCAGTCGGCCAGATCGGCGTGCAGGCGCAGATCGAGAATGCCCAGGGTCTGGCTGCCATCAACGAAATCGCCTCGGCGAGTGACCGATTGCGTTCATTGGTGCTCGGTCCCGCCGACATGATGGCCAGCTTGGGTATGCGCGGTATGGCGGTCGGAGAGCAACCGCAGGGCTACGTCCATGGCGACGCGCACCATCACGTGTTGATGACCATCCTGGTTGCCGCTCGTGCACACGGTCTGACGGCCATCGACGGTCCCTACCTGAAAATTGATGATGCGCAGGGGTTCCGGGCGGTCGCCGAGGCGTCGGCGGCGCTCGGCTACGACGGCAAGTGGGTGGTTCATCCGAGTCAGATCGACATCGCCAACGAGGTCTTCAGGCCACGTCAATCCGACTACGACACCGCTGAGAACCTCCTCGACGCGTACGCGCATGCGACGTCGGCCGAAGGCGGCGAGCGCGGTGCGGTCCGTTTCGAAGGTGAGATGATAGACGAGGCGAGCCGGAAGATGGCCGAGGTGATCGCCGCCAAGGGGCGGGCCGCGGGCATGACCCGGACACCGGCCGAAGCGTCCACGAAGGACTGAAGCAGTACTCGGCCCGACGAGCACGAGACCCGAGCAGCTAACCCGAGGACACGGTGACGATGAGTAATCCGATGCGACCAAACCCACGACCAGGCCTGCCCACACCGCCCAAGGGGTGGCCGATCGGTTCGTACACGACCTACGCGGAAGCACAACGCGCAGTCGACTTCCTGGCCGACGAGAACTTCGAGGTGCAGGACGTCACCATCGTCGGTGTGGACCTCATGCAGGTCGAACGGGTGCTGGGGCGACTGACCTGGGGCAAGGTGATCGGCGGTGGGATCGTCTCCGGCGCCTGGCTGGGTCTGTTCTTCGGTCTGCTGGTGGGGATCGTTGTCGAAGACCCGTTGATGCCGTTGATAATTGGCCTCGTCGGCGGCGTCATCTTCGGCGTGGTGTCGACATCGATCCCGTACGCGGCCACCAGGGGACAACGGGATTTCGCGTCCACGATGCAGTTGGTCGCGGGTCGCTATGACGTGTTGTGCGATCCGAAGAGCGCCGAACGGGCCCGCGACATGTTGACCCGCCTGCAGCCCTGACCCCGATACGGCAGGCAGCCCGACACCTCCACCGGCGCGCCGCGACACTTCGACCGGCGCGCCGCGACACGCCTGCGGCCCCACCGTGATACGCCGAAGGCGCTGCGACACGCCCGGAATGGCGTTGCCTTGCCCTCTGTGATGACTTCTTAGTACAACTATGTCCATAGTGCTGCGCGTCACTATTTGACGCCTATAACGTAAGTGCTGGGCATTCAGGTGTGCTTGGAAGACCGCGCGCACCTCCGACGCATCGAGGAGGCTGCGTGAAGCGCACAGGCGATCGCCCCGTGGACGGGGAATTGTCCACAGGTTTTGACGGAGCGGCGTCCCAGGATTCGGGGCCGAAGAAATACGGCGGACTCAAGAAATTCGGATTGTCGTGCGCTGCAATCGCTGTGGCGCTCCCGGTGATCAGTGCCTGCGGTTCTGGTTACACGGCGGGAACGATCAACATATACGCACCGGCGGATGGTGCCTCATTCATCGAAGAGGCCGCCGCGACCTGCACCGCGAATTCCAATGGCGAATACAAGATAAAGACGTTCGCCCTTCCGAAAGCCGCCGACGACCAGCGGTTGCAGTTGGCGCGCAGGCTCGCAGGCAACGACAAGGGCCTCGACCTCATGGGCATGGATGTGGTGTGGACCGCTGAGTTCGCCGATGCGGGCTGGATCGAACCGGTCCCGGATGACCTGGCAGCCAAGATCACCGAGACCACGCTCGGTGGGCCGGTCGAGACCGCGCTGTGGAAGACCGACGACGACAACGAGAAGCGTCTCTACGCGATTCCCACCTGGACCAACACCCAGCTGCTCTGGTACCGGAAAGACGTTCTCCAGCAATACCTGAACCGGACCACCCCACCCACCACGTGGGACCAGATGCTGGTCGAGAACGAAGAGATCCGCAAGGCAGGCGGACCGAGCTACATCATGGTGCAGGGCAAGCAATACGAGGGCCTGATGGTGTGGTTCAACTCGGTTCTCGTCAGTGCAGGCGGACAGGTACTCGACCCGGAGAACCCGGACAAGCAGACCCTCAACGACACCCCCGAGCACCGGGCCGCGACGCTGAAGGCGCTGCAGACGCTGAAAGCAGTTGCCACCGCGCCGGGCCGAGATCCCTCGATCACCAACAGTGATGAGTCGTCGGCGCGGCTCGGGATGGAAAGCGGCCTGGCCACCTTCGAGGTCAACTGGCCGTTCGTGTTCCCGTCGATGCGGTCGAACTCCGCGGCCGGTGACGTCGCGTTCCTCAAGGAGGTGCAGCAGCAGTTCGGTCCGATGTTCTCCGACCCGGACAACCCGCCTGCCGATGCGGACCTGGCGCCTGCCAACGATCTGGTGCAGACCAAGTTCGACTTCACCAGGTACCCCGGGGTGGAAGCCGACAAGCCGTCGCGGGTGACACTCGGTGGTGTCAACATCGCGGTCGCCGATACCTCGCAACAAAAGGAGTTGGCGTTCAAGGCCGCTGAATGCCTGACCGACGAACAGTCACAGAAGCTGTACTCGATCAGCGGTGGTACGCCTCCCACGATCGAGTCCATCTACAGCGACCCCGACTTCCAGGCCGCCTACCCGATGGGCGACGCGATCAAGGCGCAACTGGAGACCGGTTCTGCCGCGCTGCGGCCGGCCTCGCCTGACTACCAGGCGATTTCGACGCTGATCACCGCGAAGCTCAGTCCGGTCGGCTCCTGGGATCCGGAACCGATGGTCGACATACTCGCCGAGCAGGTCGACAAGGCCATCAAAGGGGAGGGATTGATCCCATGACCGCAACGCTGGACAGAGAATCCGCACCGAGCAAGAAAAAGAAGAAGCCCGCACTGAGTGAGGGCAAGCGGGCCGAGCGGCGGCTGGGCCTCTGGCTGATCACCCCGGCGGTGATCATGATGATCCTCGTCACCGGCTATCCGATCGTGTACGCCTTCTGGCTCAGTCTGCAGAAGGCGAGCCTGTCGGCGCCCGGTCAGGACGAGTTCATCTGGTTCTCCAACTACGGCACGGTTCTGACCGACAGCTACTGGTGGACGGCACTGAGCATCACGCTGTTCATCACCGTGGTGTCGGTCGTCATCGAGTTGGTTCTCGGCATGGCGATCGCACTTGTCATGCACCGCACCCTGTTTGCCAGGGGCGCGATCCGCACGGTGGTCTTGATCCCGTACGGCATCGTGACCGTGGTCGCGGCGTTCTCCTGGTACTACGCCTGGACGCCGGGCACGGGCTACCTGGCCAACCTTCTCCCGGAGGATAGTGCCCCGCTCACCGAGCAGTGGCCCTCGCTGGCGATCATCATCCTCGCCGAGGTCTGGAAGACAACACCTTTCATGGCGTTGCTGCTCCTGGCCGGACTGGCGCTGGTTCCGGACGACCTGCTCAAGGCAGCACAGATGGACGGTGCCGGTGCCTGGACTCGGTTGTGGCGGATCATTCTTCCGCTGATGAAGCCCGCGATCCTGGTGGCACTGCTGTTCCGTACGCTCGATGCCTTCCGCGTGTTCGACAACATCTACATCCTGACCAGAGGCAGCAACAACACCTATTCGGTCTCGATGTTGGGCTACGACAACCTGTTCAAGGCCTTCAACCTGGGAGTCGGCTCCGCGATCAGTGTGTTGATCTTCCTGTGCGTGGCGATCATCGCCTTCATCTTCATCAAGTTGTTCGGGGCCTCGGCGCCCGGCTCTGACAACGAGGGGCGGTAGCACCGATGAACAATGTGATGGGACGCCGTATCGGATGGTCGGTTGTCAACCTGCTCGTGCTGGTCTACGCGTTGATTCCGGTCCTGTGGATCATGAGTCTGTCGTTCAAACCACCGGGTTCGGTGAAGGATGGCAACTTCATCCCGACCGAATGGACGTGGGACAACTACACCAGCATCTTCGAGACCAGTGCGTTCACCTCGGCGCTGCGCAACTCGATCGGAATCGGGTTGATCACCACGGTGATCGCCGTGGCACTGGGCACGATGGCCGCCTATGCCATTGCACGTCTGGACTTCCCGGGCAAGAAGGCGTTGGTGGGTGCGGCACTGCTGATCGCGATGTTCCCGCAGATCTCGCTGGTGACACCGTTGTTCAACATCGAACGCCGCCTCGGACTGTTCGACACCTGGGCCGGTTTGATCCTGCCGTACATCACCTTTGCGTTGCCACTGGCGATCTACACGTTGTCGGCGTTCTTCCGGGAAATTCCCTGGGAGCTGGAGAAGGCCGCGAAGATGGACGGCGCCACTCCGGCACAGGCATTTCGTAAGGTCATCGCACCTCTGGCCGCGCCGGGCATCGTCACCGCGGCGATCCTGGTCTTCATCTTCGCCTGGAACGATCTGTTGCTGGCGATCTCGTTGACATCGACAGAGAGATCGATCACGGCTCCGGTGGCGATCGCGAACTTCACCGGCAGCAGCCAATTCGAAGAACCCACGGGATCGATCGCGGCGGCGGCCGTGGTCATCACGATCCCGATCATCATCTTTGTCCTTCTGTTCCAACGTCGAATCGTTGCCGGTCTGACCTCCGGCGCTGTGAAGGGATAACCAATGGCCGATATCGTGCTGGACCAGGTGACCAAGAAGTACCCGGACGGTTCGCTGGCCGTCAACGATGTGAACATCAACATCGCCGACGGCGAGTTCATCATCCTGGTCGGCCCTTCCGGCTGCGGAAAGTCGACAACGCTCAACATGATCGCCGGCCTCGAGGACATCTCTTCGGGGGAATTGCGCATCGCAGGCGAGCGGGTCAACGAGAAGGCGCCCAAGGACCGCGACATCGCCATGGTGTTCCAGTCCTACGCGCTCTATCCGCACATGACGGTGCGTCAGAACATCGCCTTCCCCTTGACCCTGGCAAAGTTGTCCAAGGCCGAGGTGACGGAGAAGGTCGACGAAGCTGCGCGCATCCTCGACCTCGGCCAGTACATGGACCGCAAGCCGTCGAACCTGTCCGGTGGTCAACGCCAGCGCGTGGCGATGGGCCGGGCTATTGTCCGTTCTCCCAAGGCCTTCCTGATGGACGAGCCGTTGTCGAACCTCGACGCGAAGCTGCGCGTGCAGATGCGGACCGAGATCGCGGTTCTCCAGCAGCGTCTGGGCACCACGACGGTGTACGTGACCCACGACCAGACCGAGGCCATGACTCTCGGCGACCGGGTCGTGGTGCTGCGTGCGGGCAATGTCCAGCAGATCGGGACACCTGCCGAGCTCTACAATTTGCCGGCGAATCTGTTCGTGGCCGGATTCATCGGGTCGCCGTCGATGAACTTCCTGCCCGGACGATTGACCCAGACCGGCGTCGAGACCGCGATCGGTGAGGTCGTACCCGTCGACGTGGGCAAGGTCCTCGACAACGCCAAACACGTCAAGAGCAACGGTGAGGTGCTCATCGGTATCCGGCCCGAACATTTCGAGGACGCGAATCTGGTTGATGCGATTACGAAGTCGCGAGGTGCGACATTCGACGCGAAGATCTCGGTGCTCGAGTCGATGGGTTCGGACAACTACGCGTACTTCAACATCGAGGGCGGACAGGCATCATCTGCCGCGCTGGCCGAGATCGCGGCCGATGCCGGTCAGGAGATGGGCAGCGGTCAGTTGATCGCGCGGCTTTCACCCGAGTCGCCGATCGCCAAGGGGCAGCAGGCCGAACTGTTCTACGACACCTCGAAGGTCCTCGTGTTCGACCAGCACAGCGGCGCGAACCTCAGCCTGTAGGCCCAGGCGGTCAGGGAAGTTTGCGGCGACGGCGCGAGTGGGTGAGGAGTTCGTCGATGATCTCCTCATCCCACACGTGTCTGCGCACCAGGCGGTAACGCTCACACGCCAGCCACAGGTACAGTTCTGCGTCGCTGTCGATGTCGGGCAGCACGTCAGCACGCCGTGCCATCCTGACGACCGGTAGGAACTCTTCTCCGAACCAGCGGCGCGCAACCTCGGCCCGCCGCAGGAACGTACCCGTTTCCTGACTGAGTCGAAAACCCCATGCTTCGACGTTCTCGGCCAGTTCGGCGTAGTCGAAGGGGTCGTCGAATGAGATCGCCTCGCGCTGTTTGCCTTCCAACGGGACGCGGGACAAGAAGAGCCGACGGTGATCCTTCATGATCAGGTCGGAGCGGGCATTGATGCCCTCGGGGGATATCCGGGTGTGGATCTCAGTGACGTAGGCGTCGATCGTTTTGAATTTCCGGGCGATCGCGATCGAGACGCGATGATGACCGTCGATGACAAAATGCATCTTGCCGATGCGGTAGAGCTGGACCGGTGGCACGGATTCACCTCGCCGTTGGGCGGCGGCGAGCCGTTGCCACCGTTCCCGGATCCGGGCCGACGTCGGCCGGAAGTACCGATCGAAGTCGCGGGTACGGTCGACGCTTCCGACGATCGTGGAGACGTCCACGGCGACAAGGCCGAGGTAGGTTTCACCGGTCTTGCCCAGTGCGGCAACAACTTCGTCGAACGGCAATATCGTGTTGACGTCGGCAGGCTGGCGGGTCAGCCAGGCCGACAGCCGGGACAGTTCGGCTTTTCGACGTTGCCTGCTGAAGTCGTTTTCTGCGTCGGGGCCGGGAAACCCGGTGTCACGAGCCATGTCGCCTCCGTTGGACCGTGATCTCGCCGCCGCCCGGTTCGATGTCGAAGACGCTGTATCCGACGGTGTTCATGGAAATCGTGCTCGAACGCAGCGACCCACCAGGCCTTCGTTTCTTGTGCAAGATCGTGTGGTCCATCGGCGTCTGACCGTGGGGATGGATGTGTCCGTGTACCAACAGTCGTGGGCGCAGGCGATAGATCAGTGGGAGGTAGCAACGGAAACCGCGATGGGGTCCGTCCTCGGCATCCCCGATACCGCGGGCCGGGCTGTGGGTCAGCAGGATGTCGACGCCACCTGATCCGGGGGTGAGAAGGTAGCGGAACCGTTGCAGCGCAAGCCGGTTGGCGCGTTGACGTGCAGCGGCCTCGCGGTACTGGTTGGGTCCGTCGCTGTAGCGGATGCTGCCACCGAGCCCGGCGATCCGCAGTCCTGCGACCGTTACGATCCGGCCGTCGGCGTTCACCGCGCCCTGCGGACCGGGGTCTGTGGTCGGTAGTCCGGCTCGGGTCCAGCCGCTCCGTGTGCGTTTGTAACCGCTCAGGTCGCGGTCGTGGTTACCGGGCACGAAGACGCAGGGCGCCTCGAACCGGATCATCAGCTTTTCGAGATAGTCGAAGGGCAGGTCGCCTGCACCGATGATGAGGTCAGGCGCGAGTTCGTCGGCCGCCCCATGTTGGAGGCTGTCGACGACTTCGTCCGAGACCGCGAGCACACGTACCACTTCACCGACCCTAGCCACTTCGCCGGACTCAGCCACTTCGCCGGACCCGGCCACTTCACTCACCCTGGCCACTTCGCCGGACCCAGCCACTTCGTCGCCTTCAGCCATCTCACCGACCCTAGCCTCGTGGGGCCGTCGGGATACCGAAGATGGTGGTGTTTTACTGGGCAGTGCAATGAATGATTCAGAATCGTCGGTGATCGAACGGGTGTCGGCGCACCTTCAGCAGGCATTCTCCGGTTCCGAGCCCCAGCGGGCATCGGTGACCTTCTTGGGTCTGGAATCGATTGACGTACTGCGATTCACCGGCAGTCCTGCTGCAGCCGGGGGCGCTCGGGACGGGGGTGTCGAGGTCGCCTACGTCTCGCTGGGTTGCAGCCGCCATCCGATGGGGGAACCGGATCAGATGCTGGTCGATCCCACCGTTGGGCCCCGTGGGGAGATCGTGGTCCGCATGTACGCTTCGGCGCCGCTGCCAGGGCTCCACCGCAGCGTCGCGATGCTGGCGGCAGCACCGGCGGTCGAGGGTCTTGTGCTCACCGCCGACGGTTTGATCGACCTCGGCGAGCCGCTCTGGGAGGGTTCGAACTGCACGGCCGTGGTGTTGGAGGCCGACGTCGTCGCGCCGTGCCCGCTGCCCGGCGACCTCGAAGACGTGATGTTCTTCCGGGCCATCCCGATCACTGCCAACGAGGCCGCCTGGGTGCGATTGAAAGGTCTCGACGCCCTGCGCAGCGCCTGGACCGAAGCGGGTATCGACGTCCGCGATCCGGTCCGCGCGGGTGCCACCATCGGCTGAGGCCGACTGTTCAGAGGCGGGGCGGTCCCTGCGCGATCCGGTGGCGGGTGGCCTCGAGATCAGCGCCCGCGGTGAAGCTCGATTCGATCCACCAGGTTGCACCGGCGGTATGGCACGCGGAGACAACGGCGTTGTCCGACGGACCCTCGGTGGTGCCGAATCTGATGACGTCGAGGGGTCCCTCGTCGGTGCGATGGGTGGCGACGTAGTCGACCGCGCTGCGGACATCCTCCGGGGCGACATCGAGTCCGTACGTACCGGCGGTGACCAATCCGTCCCACCGGGCCGCGCGCCGGAGCGGGCTGCGTGCGGGCCACGACGCAGCAACCCAGATCGGTACCCGCGGTTGCTGCACTGTCGGTGTGAATGCGGCGCATTCGATGTCGTGGTGGTCGCCGTGGTGGTTCACCGGTTGTCCGCTGAGCAGCTGAGCCAGGACGTCGAGACCTTCGTCGAGCGCTGCCGCCCGCTGCCTGGGGTCGCTGCCGTCGCCGAATGCGGCGTAGTCGGGGAGATGCGGGTATCCGGCACCGACCCCCAGGGTCAGGCGTCCGCCGGAGAGATGGTCGAGGGTGATGATCTCGCGAGCCAGTTTGCCAAGATGTCGTCGGGGGACCGGGGTGACGAGCGTGCCGAGGCGGATCCGTTCGGTCCGCAATGCCATCGCGGCGAGCGCGATCCACGGGTCGACAACGGGTTCGGTGAACTGCAGATGGTCCCAGAGGAAGAAACCGTCCCATCCGGCCGCTTCGGCGTCCGCTGCCAGGCCGGCGAGGACCCGGGCGTCGCCGCAGAAGTCGAAGTTCGGTGTGTAGTAACCGAACTTCATCGGAGGGAGCTGTCCGGATGTGGGAGGCATGGGCCAGAATGTTACAGATATTCCACTTCTTGTAAAGTGTGTATGTGACGATTGATGGGCGCGGCGACAGCGACTCGAGCCGGGCGCGGATCCTCCGGGCGACGGCGACGGTGCTTGCCCGGATGGGCCCGAGCCGGTTGAACATGTCCGAGGTCGCGGCGGCTGCGAAGGTGTCGCGGCCCACCCTCTACCGGTACTTCCCGTCGAAGGAAGCGTTGCTCGATGCGCTCGGTCAGCACGAGCAGGAGCGGGTACGTGCGGCGGTGGCGGCCGCGGTGGACGGATTGAGCGGCCGCGAACGACTCGAGGCGCTGTTGCGGTACATGGTCGAGTCCCACAACTCCTATCCGCTCCGAAATCTCATCCTCATCGAGCCCGAGCATGAGTTGGGTGAGATCGAACGGGTGTTACCTGTTGTGCAGCAATGGATTGCACCGGAGTTCCCTGGCCCCGGTGGTGCCACGATCGCAGGCGCGATTGCGCGTATCGCGATTTGCCACTACCTTTTTCCCTCCGACGACAACGGTGTGTCGTTTCTCGCCCAGCTGCGTCAGGTCGCCGGGCTCGGCAACTGAGGAAGCAGGCCAGCGCGGCTCATGCGTCAGATGTGGTCAGAGCCAATGATTTCTGCGGAATGTGCGCCATAGGGCGGTGCAGACGCCGACGAGGAAGGCCAGCACGATGAAGTAACTGTATTTCCACTGCAGCTCGGGGATGTTCTCGAAGTTCATCCCGTAGATACCTGCGACCATCGTCGGCACCGATGCGATCGCAACCCAGGCCGATATCTTGCGCATGTCGGTGTTCTGCTGGATGCCGACCTTGGCCCCGGCCGCATCGATGAGCGACGTCAGCACCTCGTCGTAGCTGGCGATCTGTTCGTTGACACTGCTGTGGTGGTCTTGGACATCGCGGAAGTATCGGCGCACTTCCTTGGGCACCAGCTTGTCCTCGGAGCCGGTCAGGCGGCGCAGTGCCACGTCGAGTGGATCGACCGCCCGCCGCAGTTCCATCACCTCCCGCTTGAGGAGATACACCGGTTCGATCTCGACCCGGCGGCCGGGCGAGAAGATGGTCTCTTCCATGGCGTCGACGTCAACCTCGATGCGTGCCGTGACGTCGATATAGGTGTCGATCACGTGGTCGGCCACCGCGTGCATCACCGCGCTGGGTCCCAGTACGAGCAGTTCGGGACGCGCTTCGAGATGTTTGCGGACCCCAGCCAATCCGGTGTGATCGCCGTGGCGGACCGTGATGACGAAGTCGGGGCCCGATATCACCATGATCTCGCCCGTTTCGACGACTTCGTTGGAGACCTGAAGTGTTTCGTGTTCAAGATATTTCACGGTTTTGAGCACCAGGAACAGGATGTTGTCGTACTGCTCCAGTTTGGGGCGCTGGTGCGCCAGGACCGCATCTTCCACAACGAGTTCGTGAAGCCCGAAAGCCTCTGCAACACTTTCCATCTGGCGGTTGTCGGGAGCGTGCAGGCCGACCCAGACATAGCCTCGACCGGTTGTCCGGACCTCTTTGAGGGCGCCGGAGAAGGTGCGCATACCGGGCAGGCGGTGACCGTCCACGTACACCGCGCAGTCGACGACCGCGCGAGATGGTGGAATCGGCACCGGCGCCGAGACTTTCGGTTCGACGACGCCGGGGCGAAGATGTGGCCGCGAGGGCATGACAGCCTCCTTCGTTGCTGGTGTCGAACCCGATTCGACCCCCCGAAGATCGTACGCCCTCCACACCACCGGGCATCGCCACCGGCCAAGGGTTACGAATCAGGTCAGAGACTGTGGGCCCCGGGCTTCGACACCACGCTCCACCTGGCGATGCCGAATACGCTCGTGGCGATCGCGGATCCGTCCGGACAGGTGTCGCCGTTGCACTCACCGGTCGGTCATCGTTCGCCGACGATGCCGGCTGGCAGGCGCCGGTGCCGCTCGGGACCCGCGGCTCGCCGGATTCCGTGCGCGACCTCATCGTCGCAGGCCGGTGACTTGAATCGATCGAAATGTTGCCTGATGCTCACGATCCGGAGGTCCTGGGGTGTGAGCCCGGTCATCTGAAGTAGCGTTGTCGCCGTGACCGAGCCCCGGGGCGTCGAATCGCCCGTAAATGATGACAGTGCAGCAACAACGATCACCCGCGAGGAGATCTTTGCCGGCCATGAAGGCGGCAAATTGTCGGTGAACATCACCGCACCTCTCGATTCGAAGAAGGCGTTGTCCATTGCGTACACACCCGGCGTCGCCGAGGTATCCCGTGCGATTGCGGCCGACCCCGAACTGGCGCGCCGGTACACCTGGACCAACCGCCTGGTGGCGGTGGTCAGTGACGGCAGCGCCGTACTCGGGCTCGGTGACATCGGCCCGCTGGCCTCGTTGCCCGTGATGGAGGGCAAGTCTGCCCTGTTCAAGAACTTCGCAGGCCTCGATTCGATCCCGCTGGTGCTGAGCACGAACGATCCCGACGAAATCGTCGAAACCCTGGTTCGGTTGCGGCATTCATTCGGCGCGGTGAACCTCGAGGACATCTCTGCGCCCCGCTGCTTCGAGATCGAGAAGCGGGTCATCGAGGCTCTCGACTGCCCGGTGATGCACGACGATCAGCACGGCACCGCGATTGTGGTCCTGGCCGCGCTCAAGGCTGCGACCAAGCTGCTCGGCAAGCCCCGTGGCTCGCTGAAGATCGTGATCTCCGGTGCCGGTGCTGCCGGTGTGGCCTGCACCAACATACTGCTGGCCGACGGCATCGCCGACGTCACCGTGATCGACAGCAAGGGCATCGTGCACGCCGGACGCACCGACCTCAACGACGTGAAGGCCGAGCTGGCCTCGCGTACCAATCCGGATCGGCGCACCGGATCGTTGTCGGATGCGTTGGTCGGTGCCGATGTCTTCGTGGGCGTCAGCGCGGGCAAGGTGCCCGAAGCCGCGCTGGCCACCATGAACTCCGACGCGATCATCTTCGCCCTGTCGAACCCCGATCCCGAGGTCCATCCCGAGATCGCGGCGAAATATGCGGCGGTGGTGGCCACCGGTCGCAGCGACTTCCCCAACCAGATCAACAACGTGCTTGCGTTCCCCGGCGTGTTCCGGGGTGCGCTCGATGCCGGTGCCCGGCGTATCACCGAGGCGATGAAACTCGCTGCCGCCGACGCGATCGTCGAGGTGCTCGGCGACGATCTGTCGGTGCAGATGATCGTGCCCAGCCCGCTGGATCCACGGGTCGCACCGGCAGTCGCCGCCGCAGTTGCCCGGGTCGCCGCTGAGTGAGTGCTCTCATGAACCGCAGGGTTCGGCGGATGTTGCCGGCGTTGGTGCTGGTAGGTGCGTTGATCCTCGCGGGATGTTCAGAACCCGGCCCGACGGCGCAGCCTTTGGTCACCGGGTCGACCCCGGACACGCCGAGCCGCGTGGTGACCGCCATCTATGCCGGGGCTCTGCAGAACGCGGGCGCCGACGTCTCCGACGATCATCCGGTGGGTGATTACGCCGAGCTGTTGGCCGGGATGGACGAGCGTTCGGTCGACCTGATGCCGGCCTGGTCGGGGGAGTTGCTCGGCCAACTCAATCCCGGTGCCACCGGTCGCAGTACCGAAGACGTTTACAACGAGTTGAATCAGGCACTACCGCAGGGTGTTTCGGTGGGTGATGCGACGTCGGTGCAGGACAAGACGCTCGTGTACGTCTCGTCGGAACTGGCCACCACGGCCGACGTCGACGAACTCTCCGATTGTGGTCGGCTCCCGGCCGGTCTGCCGCTGGTGGTCGTCACGGAGCCCGACCCGGTCACGCTGACCGAGTTGGGCAGTGCCGGTTGTGCTTTCGCATCACCGGTGGTGCTCGGTGTGGAGGCGGCGATCGCGGAGGTCGCGGCAGGCCGGGCGGCGGGACTGTTCTCGGCGCTGGGCGTCGTCGGCGACGATTCCGGGCTGCAGGCTCTGGCCGATACCACCGACACGTTGCGCGCCCAGGATCTGGTGCCGGTCTTCCGGACCGCGGCCCTGGACCGCGACCTGTTCCGCGCGATGAACAAGGTTGCCGGAGACCTGACCACCGCCGACCTCACCACGATGGCGGAGCAGGTCGACGGCGGCGCCGAGGTGTCGGCTGTCGCCGGTCGCTGGCTGGCCGAACACAGTAGCTGACCCCGACCGCTATATCTCGACGTCCGCACTGGTCCGGGTCAGGTGCCTGGCCAGGAAGTCGCCGAGGTCGGCGACGGCTGCTGCGGCAGCGGGCATCAGGGGCGCGGCCACGTGACCGACGTGCCAGAGCCGGCCCAGATCGCTCAGCGTTGTATCGACGCCGGCGGCCTCGAGATCGGCGGCGAACTCGGTGACCTGCTGCAGCAACATCTCCGGCCTGCCGACCTGGATCAGCGTCGGCGGTAGCTGCGTGAGGTCGCCGCGCGCCGGTGCATACCTGGGATCGGCGGGATCGCCGTCGCCGAGGTACATTTCGGCGCTTCGGTTGGCCCAGGCGGCATTGACGACGATGTCGGTGCCGTTGTCGGCCTGCCGTGCCGCGGGATCAACCCACGGCGAGATCAATCCCAGCGCGGCCGGACGCAGTCCGTGCTCGTCGATCAGCACTCGTGCGGTCGCCACGCTCAATCCGCCGCCTGCGGAGTCGCCTGCGATGGCGATGGACTCGGGTTCGTATCCGCGCGTCACCAGATCGCGGAATGCAGCCACCGCGTCGTCGACTGCTGCCGGGCACGGATGTTCCGGCGCCAGGCGGTAGTCGAGGACATAGACCTCGGCCCGGACAGCTGCCGCCAAACTGGTTGTCAGGCCGCGATGGGACCTCGGCGAGCCGGTGACGTAGGCCCCGCCGTGGAGGTAGAGGATCGCCTGGGCGTGCTGGGTTGGCCCGACGGTGATCCGCTCGGCAGGCAGGCCGCCCAGAACGATCTTGCGGATCACCTGATCGGCGACCGGCGGTATCAGCAATGCGCTGGCATCGAGCATCCGTCGTTGAACGGTGGGCGTCAACCGTGCATTCAAGGCAAGTCGGAAGACGGGTTTGAACAGACGTTCGCTGAGTGGAATCGACAGGGCCAGAGAAGGACTCATCGCTCGATCACAGCACCGACGACGGGTCGTGCGGGACCTTTTCCGGCTTCGGTGCAACCCGGCCTGCGAACTTGGAGATCACCACTTCGTACAGTGAACCGCCGGTACGGACCAGGACGTCGATGATTTTCGCATCGGCACCGACCAGCACGCGGGGACGGTTCTTCTCGATCGCGGCGATGATGATCTCGGCGGCGCGCGGTGAGGTGGTCCGGGCCAACTTCTTGTCGAAGAACTCGGCGGCAGTGCGCTGATCGTGACCCTCGGACACCGTCGAGTTGCGCGCGATGGCGGTTTTGATGCCGCCGGGATGTACGCACGTGACCTGCACCGGATGCCCGGCGATCCGCATTTCTTGGTAGAGCGACTCGGTGAATCCGCGAACCGCGAACTTTGCTGCGTTGTAGGCGCTTTGGCCCGGCATCGCCAGGATCCCGAACAATGACGAGGTGTTCACGATGTGGCCGTCGCCCGACGCGATGAGGTGGGGTAGGAACGCCTTGGTGCCGTTGACCACGCCCCAGAAGTCGATGTCCATCACGCGTTCGTACTGCTTGAACTCGGTGATCTCCACTTCGCCGTGATGGGCGATGCCAGCGTTGTTGATGACCAGGTTGACCTTGCCGAAATGCGCCGCGACGGTATCGGCGTATTCGAGGACGGCCTCACGTTCGGCGACATTGAGCAGCTGTGAATGAACCTGCGCGCCGCGAGCTTTCAGGAGCCGTTCGGTCTCATCGAGTCCGGACGGGTTGACGTCGCTGATCGCCACGAGCGCGCCCTTGGCCGCCAGTTGCAGCGCCAGGTCTCGGCCCATGCCTGATCCGGCCCCGGTCACCACGGCAACCTTGCCTTTGAAGTCCTTCACGATGTCACCGTTTCTGTTGCGGGTCGGGAGGGTTCGGCCACTGCACCGGTGTGAGCCCCGGTGGGGACACTGGAAGTGTCGTATGCGGCCAGATCGAACTTACGCGTGATGCGGCGGTAGTTGAACGTGAATCCCGGCCACAGCGTGGTGATGTTGCCGAAGGCGTCCTTGTACCAACTGGCGCAACCGCCGGTCTCCCAGACGCTGGACTTCAGGTTCTTCTGGATGCCGACGTTGTAGTCGTGCTGTACATCGGATCGGACCTCGACGCGGGCGATGTCGTACTTGCGTTGCAGCTTGAGGTAGTCGACGAGATAGTTCAGCTGCGACTCGATCATGTAGACCATCGAGGTGTGGCCCAGGCCCGTCGAGGGACCCACCATCAAGAACAGGTTGGGGAACCCGTGCACGGTGGTGCCCTTGTACGCATTCATCCCGGTCGCATCCCAGACCTCGGTGAGGCTGGCGCCGTCCTTGCCGATGATGTGCTCGAAGGCGGGGGAGTCCGTGACATGGAAGCCGGTCGCGACGACAATCGCGTCGACGTCCCTGGCGACCCCGTCGGCGGTGATGATCCCGGTGGCGGTGACCTCTTTGATCGGGTCGGTGACCAGGTCGACGTTCTTCTGGCCCAGCGCCGGGTAATAGGTGTTCGACAGCAGGATGCGCTTGCATCCGACCTTCCAGTTCGGCGTCACCGCGGCGCGTAATTTTCGGTCGGAGATCCCGCGCGCGATGTTCCGCTTGCCGATGATCTTGGCAGGGGCGAGCACGTTGGGGGCATGTGTCAGGCCGAAGGAGACCAGCTCGTGCGAGGCGTAGATGCCGCCCCGGGCGGCCTTCTGGAACCCGGGAATGTGCTTGAACGCCCAGTTCTCGGCGCCCGAGTACGGGCGATCTGCGCGCGGCAGCACCCATGGCGCGGTGCGTTGGTAGACGTCGAGTCGGCCGACCTCCTTGGCCAATTCCGGAATGATCTGGATGGCCGAGGCGCCGGTACCGATGACCGCGACCCGTTTGCCCGCGAGGTCGTAATCGTGGTTCCACTGCGCGGAGTGGAAGACCTCGCCGGTGAAGTCGGCGATGCCCTTGATGTCTGGGAGTTTGGGTTCGCAGAGCGGTCCGACGCCGGCGATCACAAACGTCGCGCGGTATTCACCGGAGGAGGTGGTGATGGCCCACTGGCCGGCCGGCTCGTCCCAGGTGATGCTGGTGACCTCGGTGTTCCAATGCGTGTTCGGTTCCAGGTTGTGTTCGGCTGCGACCGCGTTGATGTAGCGGTGGATCTCGGGCTGCCGGGAGAACGAGCGGCTCCACGTCGGATTGAGTGCAAACGAGTACGAGTAGAGGTGTGAGGGCACATCGCAGGCGGCACCGGGGTAGGTGTTGTCGCGCCAGGTGCCGCCGAAATTGCTTCCGCGATCGAGGATCACGAAGTCGTCGATACCCTGTTGCCGCAGCTTGATCGCGGCGCCGAGTCCGGAGAAGCCCGCGCCGATGATGGCGATCTTTACAACGTTCATGGGTACGAACTTACCCACTACTGACCAAGTGTCAATAGGGACGGGGCCAGATGATGGCGCTTATTGACGATAAGTCAGTAAGATGAGGACTCATGACCACCGCCCGCCGCACCCGAATGAGTCCGCAGGCCCGACGCGATCAACTGATCGAACACGGATTGCAGATGCTCTCCGACCGAGCGCTGGACCAGGTGTCGGTCGAGGAGGTGGCCGAGGCCGCCGGCGTCTCGCGGGCCCTGTTGTTCCACTATTTCGAGTCCAAACAGGATTTCCTGGTGGCGCTGACGACCACGCAGAGTCAGCGGATGCTCGAACGTACCGAACCGGATCTGAGCCTGGGAGATCCTGTCGCGATCGCCCGCGCATCCCTCGCCGCGTTCATCGACTACGTCTCGGCGAACAGGTCGGCCTATCTGGCGATCCTGCAAGGTGTCGGCGCCTCGGATCCGGCGATGCGCAAGGTTGCCGACGACACCCGTGCGGTCATGGCCGAGCGTGTTCTCGGTTTGGCCGACCTGCTGGAGTTGCAGCGCACACCGATCCTCGAATTGGCGGTGCACGGCTGGGTCACGTTCAGTGAACAGGTCACCGTTCGCTGGCTACTCGATGACACCGGGGTCACCCGCGAGACCCTCATCGAACTGATCACGCAAGCCCTGCCGCTTCTGGCGATGACTGCCGGAACCCTGGACACTGTCGGCGACCAGCCCCAGATACCCACCCCCGGATACCAATAATGTGCCCTTCTGGCGACTGAAAGCCCTGGTGGGCGCCGCCAAAAGGGCACATTATCGGGGGTTGGATCAGGCGAACGCGGTATCCACGATCTCCTGCTGCTCGACGGCATGGACCTTCGATGAGCCCGATGACGGTGCGGACATCGCGCGACGCGAGACGCGACGCAATCCGCTGAAGTACTCAGGCAGCATCTCCGGCAGCGTCAGGCCGAAGTACGGCCACGCACCCTGGTTCTTCGGCTCTTCCTGGACCCAGAACACTTCCTTCATGTTCGGGTACTGCTCGAGCGCGTTCTTGAGGCGCTTGTGCGGAACCGGGTAGAGCTGCTCGATCCGGACGATCGCGATGTCGTCGCGATTGTCCTTGGCCTTGCGTGCGGCCAGCTCGTAGTAGAGCTTGCCCGACACCAGCAACACCCGCTCGACCTTGCTGCGATCGCCGCCGCCGTCGAAGGCCGGATCGTCGATGACCGAGCGGAACTTGCCATCCGTGAACTCGGAGATCGGGGAGACCGCTGCCTTGTTGCGCAGCATCGACTTCGGGGTGAAGACGACCAGTGGCCTGCTGATCCCGTCGAGGACGTGGCGCCGCAACAGGTGGAAGTAGCTGGCCGGAGTCGACGGCAGTGCGACGGTCATCGAACCCTCGGCGCACAACTGCAGGAACCGCTCGATGCGGCCCGAGGTGTGGTCGGGACCCTGACCCTCGTGGCCGTGCGGGAGCAGCAGGACCACGTCGGAGGTCTGGCCCCACTTGGCCTCACCTGACGAGATGAACTCGTCGATGATCGACTGCGCGCCGTTCACGAAGTCACCGAACTGGGCTTCCCACAGCACAAGTGCGTCGGGATCGCCAACGGAGTAGCCGTATTCGAATCCGACGACCGCGTACTCACTCAGCGAGGAGTCGTAGACGAGGAACTGGCCGGGGTTGTCCGGGTTGGTCTCGGCGACCGTGCGCAGCGGTGTGTACTCGTCGCCGGTCTCCCGGTCGATGAGCACCGAGTGCCGCTGGGTGAACGTGCCACGACGGGAATCCTGGCCCGAGAGGCGGACCGTGCGGCCCTCCTCGACGAGTGAACCGAAGGCGAGCAGTTCGCCGAACGCCCAGTCGACGTTGCCGTTGCGCGACATGTCCTGGCGCTTCTTGAGCACCGGCTGGACCCGCTGATGGACGGTGAAGCCCTCGGGCACGTTGGCGAAGGCGTCGCCGATCCGTTCCACGGTCTCTTTGCTGACCTTGGTCTCCAGTTTCACCGGGAGAGCCTGATCGGATTCGACGGACGGGCTCGGCGTGGCCTGGTACTTCTCGAGTTCGCGGACCTCGTTGAAGACCCGTTCGAGCTGACCCTGGTAGTCGCGCAGGGCGTCTTCGGCCTCTTTGAGCGAGATGTCACCGCGACCGATGAGGGCTTCGGTGTAGCTCTTGCGGACGCTGCGCTTGGTGTCGATCACGTCGTACATGGCCGGTTGGGTCATCGAGGGATCGTCACCCTCGTTGTGACCGCGGCGGCGGTAGCACACGAGGTCGATGATGACGTCCTTGTTGAACTTCTGCCGGTAGTCGACGGCCAGCTTGGCCACCCACACGCAGGCTTCGGGGTCGTCGCCGTTGACGTGGAAGATCGGCGCACCGATCATCTTCGCGACGTCGGTGCAGTACTCCGACGAACGCGACGATTCCGGTGCGGTGGTGAAGCCGACCTGGTTGTTGACCACGATGTGGATCGTGCCGCCGGTGCGGTACCCGGGGAGCATGGCCAGGTTGAGGGTCTCGGCGACCACACCCTGGCCTGCGAACGCGGCATCACCGTGCAGCATCAGGGGCAGAACGGTGAACTCTTCTTCGCCGCCCTTGTTGTGCAGGTCCTGCTTGGCGCGGACCAGTCCCTCGAGCACCGGGTCGACGGCCTCGAGATGTGACGGGTTGGCGGTCAGCGAGACGAGGATCTCGTTGTCGCCGAACATCTGGTAGTACTTGCCCTCGGCACCGAGATGGTACTTCACGTCGCCCGAACCGTGGGCCTGTGACGGATTCAGGTTGCCCTCGAACTCGGTGAAGATCTTCGAGTACGGCTTGCCGACGATGTTGGCCAGCACGTTCAGACGGCCGCGGTGCGGCATGCCTACGACGACCTCGTCGAGTGCGTACTCGGCGCTCTGGTCGATGACACCGTCCATCATCGGGATGACGGCTTCGGCACCTTCCAGTGAGAAGCGCTTCTGACCGACGTACTTGGTCTGCAGGAACGTCTCGAAGGCCTCGGCGGCATTGAGCTTCGACAGGATGTACTTCTGCTCGGCCACCGGCGGCTTGACGTGCTTGATCTCGACCCGGTCCTGCAGCCACTGCTGCTGTTCGGGTTCGAGGATGTGCGTGTACTCGACACCGACGTGGCGGCAGTAGGAATCGCGCAGGATCGACAAGATGTCCCGCAGCTTCATCTTGTTCTCGCCGTGGAATCCGCCGACCTTGAAGCTGCGATCGAGATCCCACAGCGTCAGGCCGTAGGTCAGGACGTTCAGGTCGGGGTGGGAGGCGCGCGCATCCGAATCGAGCATCAGCGGATCGATGTCGGCCATCAGGTGGCCCCGATTGCGGTATGCCGCAATCAGTTCCAGTACCCGTGCGTTCTTGTCGACTTCACCTTCGGAGATGTCGCGACGCCACCGGATCGGCTCGTACGGGATGTGCAGCGTCGTGAAGATCTCGTCGAAGAAATCGTCGGACAGCAGCAACTGGTGGATCGTCCGCAAGAAGTCGCCGGACTCGGCGCCCTGGATGATGCGGTGATCGTAGGTCGAGGTGAGCGTCATCAGCTTGCCGACGCCCATCTCGGCGATGCGCTCGTCGCTCGCGCCCTGGAACTCGGCCGGGTACTCCATCGCGCCTGCGCCGATGATGGCGCCCTGGCCCTTCATCAAACGGGGGACCGAATGCACGGTGCCGATGGTGCCGGGGTTGGTGAGCGAGATGGTCACTCCGGCGAAGTCGTCGCCGGCGAGTTTGCCTTCGCGGGCGCGGCGGACGATGTCCTCATACGCGGCATGGAACTCGGCGAAGTTCATGTTCTCGCAGCGCTTGATGGCAGCAACCACCAGCATGCGCGACCCGCCCTTGCCGGGTAGATCGATGGCCAGGCCGAGGTTGGTATTCGCGGGTGAGACGATGTTCGGCTTGCCGTCGACCTCGGCGAAGTGCCGGTTCAGGTTGGGGAACGACTTGATGGCCTGCACGATCGCGTAACCCAGGATGTGGGTGAACGAGATCTTGCCGCCGCGGGTACGGGCGAGATGGTTGTTGATGACCGTCCGGTTGTCGATCATCAGCTTCGCCGGAATCGCACGCACACTGGTGGCGGTCGGGATCTGCAACGACGCCGACATGTTCTTGGCAACGGTGGCCGCTGCGCCGCGCAACACCTGCGAGGAAACCTCGGTGGTGGCCGGGGCGGTCGGCTTCTTGGCGGTGGTCTTCTTCGAGACGGTCGCGTCCTTGGTTGGCGTAGGTGACTTCGCCTTGGCCGGAGCCTTGGTCGCGTCTGCCTTTGCCGCAGGCGCGGGGGTGGCCTTTGCCGTAGATGCGGTGGTGGCGTTGGATCCGTCGCGGCTGGTCTCTGACTGACCTGCCGCGGCCTTGCTCGCGGGCGTCGAATCGACTGCCGGCTTACCCGAGCCCGATCCTTCGGATGCGGAGGTGTCGGATGCGGTGGCGGGCGTGGCCTTCGCCGTGTCACCGGTGTTTGTCTTTGTTCCGTTGGCCTCGGCTGCATAGTTCGTCAAGAACTCATGCCAGCTCGGATCAACCGAGGTCGGGTCTTTTTGGAAGCGCTGGTACATTTCCTCAACCAGCCACTCGTTCTGTCCGAAGTCTGAAATCGAACTGCTGCTCACGGCAGTATCTCGCCTCAATTCGTTGATTGGCCGGCGTGCGTTTCCGACCTACGTGCGTTTGCGAAGTCCCAGATAACAAGGTTAGACCCCACTGGACTGCGAGGCTATGCCGGTTGGCTGCCTTCGTGGCGTGGGTCACTTCGTCCGATCTCATCCGGTGTGATACCAGCGGTCCACAGAGCCCTGTACTGCCCGTTCAACAACAGCAGATCCCGATGTGTTCCGAGCTCTACGATCTGACCGCCGGACACCACCGCGATGCGATCCGCGCGAGCCGCGGTGGCCAACCGGTGGGCGACGATCACCGACGTCCGAGACCCGGTGAGGTGTCGTCCCGCGGCCAGTACCCGGCGTTCGGTCGACTGGTCGAGGGTGGCGGTGGCCTCGTCGAGCAGCAGCAGGTCGGGGTCGACCAGCTCGGCGCGGGCCAGCGCGATCAGCTGTCGCTGACCTGACGACAGGCCCTTTCCGCGTTCCCCGATCGGATGGTTCATCGCCCCCGGCAGACCCGCGATCATCGACAGTGCGCCGACGGCCGCGGCCGCCGCGGCGATCTCGTCATGGGTCGCATCGGGTTTGCCGTAGGCGATGTTGTCGGCAACGGTCCCGGTGAACAGGTGCGGCTCCTGCGGCACCACGCCGAGCCGGGACCGGTAGTAGCTCAGCCGGAAGCCCCGGATGTCGGTGCCGTCCATCCGGACCGAACCGGTGGTGGGGTCGTAGAAGCGGGCGAGCAGTTTGACGATGGTGGATTTGCCCGCGCCGGTCTCACCGACCAGCGCCAGTGACGTCCCTGCCGGTAGATCGAGGTCGACCCTCGACAGTGCGTCGCGTGTTGCACCGGCATAGCGGAACGTCACCCCTCGCAGTTCGGCGTGGCCCTCGAAGCCGCCGGGCGGTGGCGGGATCGTCTCGGCTGGTCCGCCGTCACGTGACCCGAAGCTGTCCGGACACTGCACACTGCTGCGGGTCGCCAGCAGATCGGAAATTCGGCGGAGGCCGACCAATGCCTGCTGATAGCCGTCGAACACCTGGGACAACTGCTGGACGGGACCGAACAACATGCCGAGGTACAGGACAAACGCGACAAGGGTGCCGGGGCTGGTCTCGCCGCGTGCCACCTGATGGGCTCCGACCGCGATGACGCCTGCGGTGGCCAGGTCCGCCATCAGCGTGATGAACGGGAAGTAGATCGAGATCGCTTGCTGCGAGACCATCCGGGCCCGCACATAGGTCGCCGCCCGGGTGGTGAACCGGGCCATCGCGAAGCCCTCGTGGCGGTAGGCCTGCGTGGTGCGGACGCCGCCCACGTTCTCCTGGAAATCGGCGTTGACCTCGCTGATCAGCTCCCGGGATCGGGTGTACGCACGGGAGCTGATCCGGCGGAAGACGATCGTCGCGATGATGATCGGCGGGAAGACCACCAGCATGAGCAGCCCCAGCGACAGGTCGGTGAGCACAACCGCCACCCCGACCCCGACGATCGTCAGGGTGCTCACGATCGCCGACGACAGTCCGGTCTGCAGGAACGTCGAGAGCGCGTCGACGTCGGTGGTCATCCGCGTCATGATGCGCCCGGACAACTCCCGCTCGTAGTAGTCCAGTCCGAGGCGCTGCAGGTGGGCGTAACTGCGGACGCGCAGCGCGTAGAGGACACGCTCGCCACTGCGTGCGGTGATCACGGTCATCACCGCGGCGGCGACAAATCCGACGGCGACCGCACCGAGGCCAAGGCCGGTGGCAATCCAGATCCGGCTTGACTGATCGTCCGTTGCGCCGTCGATCCCGAACCGGGCGATCGTCGGGAACGCCAGGCCGATCAGGGTGTCGACCGAGATGCAGACCACCACCGCGGCCAGCAGCCATCGAACCGGCCGCAACAACTGGCGAAGCGAGAAGTCGGGACGGTCCCGGCGGATCTCGGCGTCGTCGGTGGGCGGCGATTCGTCCGCGGGCGGCAATGCGGCCACGGAGTCGAGGAGTTCGGGTGTGGCGGGCATGGCGCCGAGCGCGCCCGCGATTCCGCCGCCACCGCCGCGACCCCGGCCGCCGATCGCGTTGGTGACGGCGCGGGTCGGTTCGAGCGCGTCCGGCGCGTCGGCCGGCCATAGTTCCGCGGTGGGGACGGTGGGATCGTCGAACGCAGGATCGTCGAGCGCGGGATCGGCGCGATCCGTGTCGGCCGCGAGCTCACCGTCGAGGGTGTCGAGGTCGGTCGTCATCAAAGCCCGGAACTCGGGGCACCGCTGTGTCAGTTCGGCGTCGGTGCCGATGTCGATGATCCGGCCACCGTCCAGCACCGCCACCCGGTCGGCCAGGGACAGGGTCGATCGTCGATGGGCCAGCAGCAGCATGGTCCGGGTGGAGGTGCGCAGGTGGGCAAAGATCTTTGCCTCGGTCTGGGCGTCGACCGCTGACGTGGCGTCGTCGAGGATCAGGACGCGGGGATCGGCATACAGGGCACGGGCCAACGCGATCCGCTGCCGCTGGCCACCGGACAAGGTGAGGCCGCGTTCACCGACGATGCTCCGGAAACCGTCTTCGAGTGCAGTCACGAAACCGGTGGCCTGTGCCTGCGACGCGGCGTCGACGATGCCCGCCGGTATGGGACCGTCCTCGTCGAACTTGCCGACGTGGGCGTTCGGCGCGATGTTCGCGGCAACGGTGTCGGAATACAGGAAGGGTTCGTCGAACACCACGCCGACCGCACCCCGTAGTTCCTCGGTCGCGATGGTGTCGAGGTCGTAGGCGCTGGGCAACCGGGGGATATGGGACCCTCCGGTCCCGGGGTGCGATGTCAGTTCCACCGAACCCGAGTCGGGTCGGTAGAACCGGTCGGCGAGCATGGCCAGCGTCGATTTGCCGGAGCCCGGGGCCCCGACCACCGCGACGACCTCGCCGGGCGCGATGGTCAGATCGAGATCACGCAGGACCGGTTCGGTGGCACCGGGATAGGTGAATGTGACGTCGCGGAGCTCGAGTCCGAGTGTGCCCTCCGGCAGCAGACCGGTTGCCGCCAAGCCGGGATCTGCCGGCTGATCGATCACGCCGTACACCCGCTCGACGGCCGCGCGGGCCAGCTGTGCGGAGACGATGAGGGACGTCAGGACGCGGGCCAATCCGGTCATGGTCGTGACGTAGGTGGCAAACGCCAGGAAGGTGCCGATCGAGATGGACCCGGTCATCGTCAGGTAGCCACCGAGCGCGATGATCGCGACCATGCCCAGCTGTGGCACCGCGGCCAACGCCGGCGCGAAACGGGCGTTGATCTTCGCGGCCCGCAGGCGCAGCGAGTAGAGGCGCCGCCCGTATCCGACGAGTTCGTCGACGGCGCGATCCTCTTGACCGAAACCCTTCACCACCCGCACGCCGGTGACCGTCTCTTCGACATGCTGCGCCAGATCCGCGGCGGCCTGCTGCGCCGACCACGTCGCCGCGAACATCCGCTTGCGGCTGTTGAAGGCGATGACGGCGACGCAAGGGATGACCAGGAGCGCGACAACGGTCAGCAACGGCGACAGGTAGAACATCACACCGATGGCAAGGACCACCTGGAGTGCGGCTCCCAGCGACAGCGGGACCATCGCGAGCAGACCCTGCACGAGTTGTAGGTCGGTGATGGACCGCGACACGACCTGGCCGGTGCGGATCTGGTCCTGTGCGCCACCATCGGTCCGCAGCACCGAATCCAGGACCGAGAGCCGCAGCGAGTTCTGCACCTTCAACGACAGCTTGCCTGCGGTCAGCCTGCGGCCGTACTGGCATCCGTACCGGACAAATGCCAGGACCACCATCACCAGTGCGATCGCGCCGATCGTGTAGCCGTGGTGGGCGACCCCGGTTGCCTCGTCGATCGCAGCCCTCGTCAACAGCGGGAGAGCGAGGTCGATCATGACGGCCAGTGCGGTGACGGCCAGGGTGATCGCAACGAGCCGTCGGTGGCGGCCGCATTCGCCGGTCAGACGTCGGATCCAACCGGACCCGGGGGATGCAGTGTGTGGTCGGGTCAACTAGCGCTCGGCCCATCGCCGGAGGCCGGGAACTGGGGAGTGCCCACGGCGTTCTGGGGATTGCCCACGGCGTACAGGGGGACATTGGGATCGCGAACCGGCCAGTAGGGCGGTGGTGGCCCGAAGACCTGCCGTGAGTTGTTCACGATGATCCTGCCCAGTGCACGGTTGCCCACGCCGCCGACGAGCGCACCCAGGCCGGCGGGGAGCAGTTTGCCTGCCGCCAGCGGCAGCTTCTGGAGCGCGTACTTCTTGAAGTAGGTGCGGATCAGCTTCTGATTGAGCGTGCGCAGCACCGGCGCGGGGATGAATCCGCCGAACACCCTGGCCATGGTTCCCGACTTGGCGCCCAGCGAATCCCGGACCACCGCGAGTCCGGACTCGCCAAGGGCCACGGTCAACACCAGGGCCTTGCGGCGTTCCCGATCATCGATCGGGACCCCGTGAACCTCGGCGATCGCCAGCGACAACAGCGCTGACGCCTCGATGAAGAAGGCGGTTTCGGCGCCGAGTGAGGCGAGGGACACCATCGTTCCGATGCCGGGGAACGCGGCGGCCGCACCCACCGCACCACCGGATCCGGTGACCGCGAGCAGGAATCGGTTTTCGAGACGCTCGATGATCTGCGCGGGTGACTCCTGTGGATGCTCGCGCCGAAGGTGATGGATGTATTTCGTGACCGCCGGTGCCTGTAGGTGCTGGGCGTGATCGACGAGGGAGTCGATCATGCCCTCGGTCTTGCGGGTTGCGCCGATCGCGTTGCCGTTGCCGATCGACGAAAGTTGTTTCTTTGCCACGTCTTTTCAGGCTCCTTGTCCGGCGGGAACGCGTTCGGTGGCCAGGGGCGGTGGTGGCGGGGTGCCATCACCGAACGGGCGACCACCGAGTTGTTCGCGGTGATGACTGCTTCGCCAGCCGGACAGGTCGGGCCCGCGAGGCACGATCCGGCTGGGATTGATGTCGCTGTGGACGATGTAGTAGTGCTGCTTTATCTGGGTGAAGTCGACGGTGTCTCCGAAACCGGGGGTCTGGAACAGGTCGCGGGCGTACGCCCAGAGCACCGGCATCTCGCTGAGCTTGGAGCGGTTGCACTTGAAATGGCCGTGGTAGACGGAGTCGAAGCGGACGAGTGTCGTGAACAGTCGGATGTCGGCCTCGGTGATGGTCTCGCCCACCAGATAACGCTGTCCGCGCAGGCGCTCCGACAAGTCGTCGAGGCGTGCGAACAACTGGTCGTAGGCCTTGTCGTAGCTGTCCTGGCTGCCGGCGAATCCGGCCCGGTACACCCCGTTGTTCACGTCGGTGAAGATCACGTCGATCACCTCGTCGATCTCGGCGCGCAGGTTCACCGGATACAGATCGGGTGCACCTTCGCGGTGGAAATCGACCCACTCGGTGGAGAAGTCGAGCGTCATCTGCCGATACTCGTTGGTGACCACGGCCCCCGTCGGGATATCCACGATTGCGGGCACGGTGATACCACGCGGGTAATCGGGATAGCGGGTGAGATAGGCCTGCTTGAGGCGATGGATCTTCAGGACCGGATCGATGCCGCCGGGGTCGAGATCGAACGTCCAACTGTCGGAGTCATGGGTGGGCCCGCACATGCCCATCGACAACGCCTGCTCCAATCCGAGCAGCCGGCGCACGATGATCGCACGATTGGCCCAGGGACAGGCGCGGGCGACGACCAGGCGATAGCGGCCGGCCTCGACCGGGTATGTCTTGCCCGCGGGTCCGATCCCATCGCGGGTGATCCGGTCGTCGATGTAGTTGGTGTCGCGCACGAACTCCTGGCCGGCGGTCACGTAGCCATCGCTCACGTGGCCATCGGGCACATTCCCGTCGGAGGAACTCTGATCGGAGGTACTCGCCTGAGTGCTCATCGTTTTCCAGACTAGCCGTCCGAAAAAGTCTGGGCACGAGCTCTCGGTCGCGGTATATTCCGCACGGAGTATTCGGCGCCGAATAATGGTCTGGGGTATCTGTATGGACGCGCGACCAGGGGTGGCAACCGCCGCGTTGACGCCGATGGGTGTCATGGTCCTCGGGCTCCTCGTCGAACAACCGATGCACCCCTATGAGATGTTGCAGACGCTTCGGGCGCGCAAGGAAGAGCGGTTCGCAAAACTGCGGCCGGGTTCGCTCTACCACACCGTTGATCGGCTCTGCTGTCGAAACCTGTTGCAGGTCAGCGATGTTCATCGAGACGGGAACCGGCCGCAGCGAACGGTCTACGCGATAACGGGGGAGGGGCGGAAGGCGTTGGAGAGTGCGCTGGCATCCATGCTGCGCACTCCGGTCGAGGAGTATCCCGCGCTCTATCTGGCCCTGGCAGAAGCCCACACCCTGGGCCGGGACGAGGTTGTGGCGCTGCTCGACGAACGTCTGACGATCATGCGTACCGAGCTGTCGGACATCGGGTCAGCAATGTCCGAAGCTCTCGGACAGGGGCACCCAGAGATGTTCCTGCTCGACGTCGGGTGCCGACGAGCAGTCCTCGATGCCCAGATCAGCTGGCTGGAGCAGCTGCGCACGCGGCTCGCGACCGGTGAATTGATGTGGCTGCCGGAGTACTTGGAACTGCGAAACGCCGACCCGCAGCAGGGTCACACAGATATCACCGGGCTGATCGCCCGGTCAGGGAACGAGGTAAGCAGTGAGTAGTCCCACCGCGGAGACCGACGCGCCGATCACCACCAGGCCATGGCTGGCGCTGGGCGCGTTGTGCATCGGTTTCTTCATGATCTTGGTCGACATGACCATCGTTGCCGTTGCCCAGCCGGCCATCCAGCAGGCCCTGGACACCGACGTCAACGGCGTCATCTGGGTTTCGAGCGCTTATCTGCTCACCTATGCGGTGCCCATGCTCCTCGCCGGCCGACTCGGTGATCGCTTCGGACCCAAGCGGATCTACCAGCTCGGGCTGATCGTCTTCACGCTGGCGAGCATCCTGTGTGGCCTGGCCCAGTCGATCGAGGTCTTGATCATCGCCCGCGGGCTCCAAGGCGTGGGAGCGGCGCTGATCACCCCGCAGACCATGGCCCTGATCACCCGGATGTTCCCGGCCGACAAACGCGGTGCGGCGATGGGCGTGTGGGGCACGGTGGCAGGCGTGGCGACACTGGTCGGCCCACTCGCAGGCGGAATCCTGGTCGATGGTCTGGGCTGGGAGTGGATCTTCTTCGTCAATGTGCCGGTCGGCGCGATCGGATTGGTGCTGGCCTGGAAGCTGGTGCCCACGGTGCCGACCAGCAAACGCAACTTTGATCTGATCGGTGTCGGACTCAGCGGTGTGGGTCTGGCTGCTCTGGTGTTCGCGATCCAGGACGGCGAAAAGTACGACTGGGCCGGGTGGATCTGTGCCCTGATCGGCGTCGGTCTGGTGTTGATCGCCTTGTTTGTCTACTGGCAGCACAAGATGGTGACGCTCCGACCCGGCTCCCAACCGCTGGTCCCGCTGAATCTCTTCCGTGATCGCAATTTCTCGCTGGCGAGTCTGGGCATCGCGACGATGGGCTTCGCGACCGCGGGCATGATGGTCCCGCTGATGTACTACTTGCAGCTCGTCGGTGGTCTGTCCCCGACCGAATCGGCGGTGTTGACGATTCCGATGGCGGTCCTGACCGGTGTTCTGGCCCCGATAGTCGGGCAGCAGGTCGACCGGATCCATCCGCGGTACATCATCACCACGGCCTTCCTTCTCAACGCGATCGCGATCGGCTGGATCGCCGTCCTCGCGACCCCGACCACCCCGATCTGGCAGTTGCTGCTGCCGGTGAGCCTGATGGGTATCGCGAGCTCCGGTATCTGGGCGCCGCTGGCTGCAACCGCCACTCGGAATCTGCCGATGAGCAGTGCCGGAGCAGGTTCCGGCGTCTACAACACCACGCGCCTGATCGGTTCGGTGCTCGGCAGTGCGGCTGTGGGAGCCCTGATCCAGACGCGTCTGGCAGCGGAACTGCCGCAGTTCGGTGGCAACTCGATGGATGACGTGACCGGGCGTCTGCCCGAGCAGGTGCGCGATGGTTTCGCGACCGCCATGGGCCAGACCCTGTTGCTGCCCGCGGCCGCATTGCTTCTGGGTGTGGTCGCGGCGCTGTTCTTTGCCCGACCTCGGCATATGAGCGCAGCGGGCATTCCGGATCCGACCCCGCCGACGCAGGGTGAGGCAAAGCTGGCCGACATCCCCGCGAGCGATGGCGTTTGACGGAGTTGCGCGGGCGGGATGTACTGGGCGACATGCACAGTGACGTCCCGGGTCCGCGCCGTCTGTCCGTCGAGGATCGCCGCGCACAGTTGGTGGAGAGCGCCCTGGCACTGGCCGATCGCGGTGGAATGAGCGCGGTGACCGTGCGCGGTGTCGCCGAAGAGGCCAAAGTCTCACTGGGCGTTGTGCATTACTGTTTCGACGACAAAGAGCAGCTGGTCGCGGCGATGATCGAGAAGGTGATCACCGAACAACTCGCAGCGCTGATCGGTTCGATTCCGACCGGCAACCTCGAGACCGGCCGAGATGCGTTGCGCACCTGGGTCGAGGAGGCGCTCACCGGGGTGTGGCGTCGCGCCGCGGAGTTTCCGGATCGCTGGCTGCTGATGATCGAATCGATGCTGTTCTCGCTGCGTCAGCCGAGCGGTTCGGCGTCCGCGGGTCAGGCGTTGGTACAACATCAGACCGCCGAGAAGTACGGCCGCGCTTATCTATCGGAGATCGGCGAGCGCTGTCAGATGAAGTGGGACATCGACGAGCGAACCCTGGTTCGGTCTGCATTGCAGATGCTTTTCGGAACCGTCCAATGGTGGCTGGTCGATCGCGACGATGCCGCTGCGCGCAGGTCACTCTCGCTCGTGGCCGGCCTGATAGCCGATTCCGCATCACCCAGATAGGACATACGGCAACAAAAGACGTACGACATCACGGTGGTCAGCCGGCCACCGACACCGCGATGGTGTGCAGGCCGGTGGCGCCGTCCGGAACCGAAGGCGTTTTGGCTTCGATCTGCGGCTGCCCGTCACCGTCGACGGCGCGGACGGTCAGTTGATGTTTGCCGGGTTCGGCGTTCCAGTCCCACTTCCACAGCCGCCAGGCGTCGATCAGGTCCGGCGCCAACACCTCGGCATCGTTCCAGGGCCCGTCGTCGACCCGAACCTGGACGGCGCTGATACCCCGGCCCTGCGCCCAGGCGGCGCCGCCAACCGTCACCGGACCGGCCGCCACCGATGAGTTGGGCCGAGGAACGTCGATGCGCGAACTTGTTTTGATCGGACCCTTTTCGGCCCAGCCGAGGGTTGTCCAGTAGGCCCTGGCCCGGTCGAATCGTGTCACCTCGAGCGAGACCACCCATTTGGTCGCCGAGACGTATCCATAGAGTCCCGGGACGACCATGCGCACCGGGTAACCGTGCTCCACCGGAAGCGGTTGGCCGTTCATACCGACCGCAAGCATCGCGTCTCGGTTGTCGGTCAGTGCGGTCAGGGGTGTTCCGGCCGTCCATCCGTCCGCACTGGTGGACAGAACCATGTCGGCGTCGTTCGCCGGTCCGGCCAGGGCCAGCAGATCGCGGATGCGGTAGCCGGTCCAGGTGGCGTTGCCGACCAGATCTCCACCAACGCTGTTCGACACACATGTCAGCGTCACCACGGCGTCGAACGGGGTGTGGTCGCGGCGCAGTTGATCGAGATCGATGCGGACCTCGCGGTCGACCATCCCGTGAATCCGCAGTGACCACGAATCGCTCTTCACCTGGGGCACCGTGAGCGCGGTGTCGATCCGATAGAAGTCCTTGTTGGGCGTGATGAACGGGGTGACGTCCTTGAGTTCCGGGGCGAGGGTGGTCACCGTGTTGGTGGCCGACGGCACATCGAATGCAGCACGATCGGCGCCGACCGAGCCCGTGGTGCGCCACAACGCCGCGCCGCCGAGGCCGATGACCGCGACCGCACCACCCACGACGGAGGCGCCGACGAGGAACTGGCGCCGTTCGAGGTCCCGTGGTTCGACTTCCGGTGGTTCAACCGCCGCCGGGTCGAGATGTGAACGGGTGTCGGTCGACTGATCGAACTGGGGTGCCTGCGCTGTTGCGGCGCTGTTGATGCCGGGTTGAATGCGGTTTATGAGGACATGCAGCCCGACCATCCCGACAGCAACGCCGACCAGTGTGGGCAGCGCCCAGGTCCACACCGCGGTCGGCCGGTCCAGCGCGGCGCCGATCCCGATCGCGCCGATCACACCGAAGATCACCAGTCCGGTAGGCGGCCGCCTCGACTCTGCGAACCCGGCGAGCGCCGCGATGATCGCCATGATCACAGCGATCGAGGCGAGGAGCACCGGTTTGTCGGCGGTACCGAATGTGTCGATGGCCCATTCACGCATCGACGCAGGCGCGTCGTCGATGACAGCGGAACCGACTGCGTGAAGTGGCGCGGCGGCGCGGTCGACCGCGAGCGCGCACAGGTAGCCGACGCCGACGCCGAGGGCGGCGCACAGGACTCCGCTGACCATCGCTGCGAGCGCACGTTCACGTGGTGAGAAGGGCATGCCGATCAGTATCCTCGCGCCGATCCCCGTCTGTCGCCGACGAATTGCATCGCTTGGTTCGAACAACGCCTCGAAGACCTGGAATTGCTGACGACTGTCGTACGATATGGCCTTTGCTTCGGGGGCTTGTAGGGGAGGAACGCTTATGTTGCCAGGGGTGGTTCCCACGCGGGCCGATCGAATACGTGACGTCATCGCGGTGGTTGCGCTGCTGGTGTCATTGGTTCTGGACTGGAACGCGGACTCGATCGCGCTGCTCCGGGTGGATGCGGCGCTCATCACCGGGATCTCGATGTTGTCGTTGTTGTTGCCGGCGGCGAGCCGGCGGGGTCTGTTCGGGCCCACCTGGTCGCCGGCTCGGTTGCGCGTGGCGAAATTGATCGCCGGTGTGCCGTATCTGGCGCTGGTCGCGGTGTACCTGTTCTGGGACATCTCCAGTCGGTGGATCGAAGTGTCCTACGGCAGTACGGGTTTGGGGCCCGCAGTGTGGGTCGGTTTGGCGGGAGCGGTGTTGGCGGCTCAACCGCGAGAGTCGGATCTGTTCGATGTATGTCCCGGCTCGCCCTCGCGGGTGGGTCTGCACGCCCGGTTGCTGCTGATCTGTCTCGGGGTTCTGTTCGCCATCTCGTCTGTCGCAGGCGCGGCGACGTCGGTGTTCCGTTTCGTTGACGGTATCGATGCGGTCGCCGGATTCCGCGTCGGCGTGTTGAACCCGCTCGTCGATGCGATTGCGGCGCTGGTCTGGCTGGTCATCATCGGGCGGTTGATCTGGTCTGCTGCAGTGGGTAAACCGGCTGCCGGACTGGCACTTTCGCTACCGGCCTGGGCGGTCGCCGGATGGGCGGTGATGGTCTCACTGCCGGGTCTGCCATATCTGTCGGTGGATACCGTGCAGGTGAGTTACCTCGGGTTGGGCCTGCTGGGCGGGATCGGTGCCGCGGCGCTGTCACCGTCGCTGCCCACCCGCCCGGCGGTGACCCAGGCGCAGTATTATTTGCCGCCGCTGGGGTTGGTTGCCGCGATCTCGGCGTTGTGGATCGCTCTGTCGGTTGTTCGGCTGACGCTGTATTCCGCGTCGGCCGCGACCCTCGGCGCACTGTTGTTCTTCACGATTGCACTTGCCGGCGCGGTGCTCACCCGAGATCGATTGGCGAGCAACGCCGCCGACCAGCGCAATACGCTGCTGGTGCTGGCGGCAACCCTGTTCGTGTGTGGTCTCGCAGTCTTGCTGCTGATGAGCCTTCGAGTCGACTGGAACCAGCCCGCGCCGATGGCGTTGTGGCTCAACGCGTTTGTCGTACCGGCATTCATCATCTGGCGAGAAGTGCTCGCGCCTGCGATGGTGGGCCCCGGTGACAACGTCAACGAAGACGTCAACGAAGACGTCGGCGAACGTGCACGCGAACACTCGGGAAGCGTCTGACGGGTTCGGCCGCGCTCCGGACCCTCGCCTCGGGTATCAACGACGAACCCGGTTCAGAGCGGATCACAGTACGGGTACGGGGTGACCGGTGGCACCCGTGTCATCGTGTTGTCGGTGGCAGGGAAGGTGACGGTAGAGGGATGGGCGCTGGTGATCGGTCGGTGACGCACCGCGGTAGGTCCAAGGCTCTGTCGTAGTGCCCTCGTAGGATCGTCGCAGTTGCCGACGAACCGAGAGGAGTCACCTGTGAGTGTCGCGCTTCCACTGTTCGAGCCCGCCACCGAGGTGACGTTCATCCATACCGCCGACTGGCAGTTGGGCATGACCCGGCATTTCCTCAAGGGTGATGCGCAGGCGCGGTACACCGCTGCGCGCCAAGAGGCGATCGGCCGTATCGGGCAGTTGGCGTCGCAACACAATGCTGAGTTCGTCCTGGTGTGCGGTGATGTGTTCGAGGACCGGCAGGTCTCGTCCCGCGTGATCCGGCAGAGCCTCGACGAACTGTCGCAGGTGCCCGTCCCGGTGTATTTGCTGCCGGGCAACCACGATCCGATGGATGCATCGAGTATCTACAGCTCCAGGGTCTTCACCGAGCACCTGCCACCCAACGTGCACGTGCTGGGGACGCCCGGCCCGGTGCAGGTACGGCCCGGGATCCGGATCATCGCGGCGCCCTGGACCACCAAGGTGCCCTTGTCGGATCTGCTGGCCAGGCAGGTGGGCGGATTGACGCCCAGCGAGGACATCCGAATTGTCGCCGGGCACGGTCGCGTCGACTACTTCGCACCCGACTCCGACGACCCCACCCTCATCGGTGTGGCCGACCTAGAGCGGGCGATCGACGACGGACTGATCGACTATGTGGCACTGGGGGATCGGCACTCGGCCACCGATGTGGGCCGGACCGGTCGCATCTGGTACTCCGGTGCCCAAGAGGTCACCAACTACGACCACAGGGAGACCGATCCCGGGCAGGCGCTCGTGGTGACGCTCAGTCGCGGCGCCGGTCTGCCCGGCCATGACCCCGACGCCGGCCCGCAATCGGTGACGGTGACGCCACACCCGGTGGGGCAATGGTCTTTTCGGACGATCGAGCACGACGTGAACGGTGCCGACGACATCGCCGACCTGCGTCGCCGGCTGGACGCGATCGACAACAAGACCCGCACCGTGGTCCAACTGGCACTGTGTGGTGCGGTCACCATCACGCAGCGAGCTGAACTCGACGAGATGCTCGAGCAGTTCGCCGACCGTTTTGCCGCCCAGACATTCTGGGCGTTGAAACACGATCTGGTGATCCGGCCCGCGCCGGACGATTTCGACCAGCTGGCACTGAGCGGGTTCATCGGCGACGCCGTTGCCGAATTGTCGAGCGCTGCCGGCGGCACCGATCCGGACGCGGTCACAGCGCAGGAGGCCCTGGCTTTACTTTTCCGGTTGGCCGGGGACCGACGGTGAAGCTGCATCGGCTGCGGCTCAGCAACTTTCGCGGCATCACCGATCGTGAAATCCACTTCGCCGCCGTGGGTGTGACGGTGGTCGAGGGCGCCAACGAGGCAGGCAAGTCATCGATGATCGAGGCGTTGGACCTGTTGCTGGAGATTCGTTCGGACAGCAAGAGCACCCGGGTGCGTGCGGTCGCTCCGGCCGGTGTCGATGCCGGCAGCCTCGTGGAGGCCGATATCAGCTGTGGCCCTTACCGATTCACGTACACCAAACAATACAACCGGGCAGCCCGTACCGAGCTGGTCATCCACGAACCGGCGCCGGAGCAACTCAGCGGACGGACCGCTCACGACAAGGTGTCCGAAATCCTTGATGGTGCCGTCGACATGGGATTGTTCAAGGCACTGCGGCTGATGCAGGCCGCCGATCCGAGTGTCGGTGATCTCAGTGGGAGTTCGGCGTTGTCGCGCGCACTCGATGCCGCCGGTGGTTCGCCCGGTTCCGACGTGGACGGCAGCGACGACAACTCGATCCTGATCGAGCGGGTACGCACCGAATACGAACGATACTTCACCGCCGCGCAAGGGCGGCCGTCCCGCGAATTGGCCGCAGCGACTGCGGATCTGGAGGTCGCAGAGGTTCGGCACGCCGAAATGGTCGCGGTGATGGCCGAGATCGCCAAGGATGCGGGCCGGCTCGACTCGCTCACCGACTCTCGCCGGGAGGTCGCCAACGCCGTCGAACTGGCAACGGTCGAGTTGGCGGCGCTCAGTGCCGAACGCGAGCAGGCCGCCGGACTACAGGACCGCCAGCACGATGCGCAACAGACGGTGCGTCTGGTCGGCCAAGAACTCGCGCTACTCGACCGTGACCTGGCGGCCCGTGCCGAGATCGATCGGCAGATCGCCGACCGCGACAGCGGGATCGAGGAGTCCGACCGGGCGCTCGAAGGTCTGCGCGAGAAGCTTGCTGACTGCGTCCGCGAGGTCGAGGTGACAGATGGGCGTCTCGATGCCGCCCGCCGCCGTGACGTGGAGGCGACCGAGCACGTGGCCGCTGCCCGTGCGAGCGCCCGCCTCGAGAGCGCACGTGCGCGCCACCGTGAACTCATCGGAGTCCTGGAACGCGTGGACCAGGTGCACGCCGAATTGGCGCGCTGTCGCCGCGACGTGGCCGCGGTGGCGTACGGCAGCAACGAGATACCGGTTGCCGAGTCGCTCGCAAGCGACGTCACCGTTGCTCGCGCGAACGCAGAGCTCGCTGCCGCGACGATGTCGGTGACCCGGCTGGGCGAGGCCGTCGTCGATGTGGTCGGGCATGCAGATCCCAACGGCCAGGGCACTGTCGATTCCGAGTTCGCGGTCACCGGCGAGACCGTTGTCGAAGTGGCCGGTGTGGTCCGGGTGGTGGTCTCGCCCGCAGCCGGGTCCGCGACGCTCTCGCATCGCGTGACCCAGGCCGAGCGGGCGCTGGCGGGGTTCTTGTCCGAGCGCGGTGTCGAAGACGTGGCGGAGTTACGGGCGCTTGTACGGCGACGTGAGCGGGCAGAGAGTGCCGCCGAGGCTCAGCAGGCGCAGCTTGCCGGGATCCTCGGCGACCGTGATGAAGTGGCCCTGCGCGCCGAATGCGCCGAACTCGGTGAGCGTGTGGGTGCGTCCAGTGGTGGATCCGATGATGTTCTCGACGTGACAGAGGTCGAGCAGGCATCGAATCTGGCGGCTGCCGCTGTGTCCCGGTTGTCCGAGACGGCCTCCGAGTTACGCAGCCGCCGAGGCGGTCTCGACGCCGAACTGCGCAGGCTGGGGGACAACGCATCAGAACTCCGCAGGCAACGTGACGAACTGCAGACGCAGCGCGCGGAGCTGAGTGATGCCGCAGATGATGCAGACCTCTCGCGCAGGCGCGCCGATCTCGTCGATCGGTTGGCCGACGCGAAGCAGGTGCTGGTGCAGATCGACGCGCAGATCGCGGAAGCCGATCTGGAGAGCCTCGAGATGCAGTACTCGAACAAGGCTGCGGTGGTCGAGCAGGGCAGGCCCAAGCTCACAGCGCTTGGCGACGAGATCAATGAGCTCCGGGCCCGCATCGATATCCGGCGCGACGACGGCAAGCTCGATCAGTTGCACCGCGCTGCAACCGAATTGGAGAGCGCGCAGGCCGAACACCAACGCGTCCGGGCGCGGGCAAGTGCCGTCGCCCTGCTGATGCAGACATTGGAACGGCACCGCGACAACACGCGGCGCCGGTACGTTGCTCCATTTGCCGACCAGATCCTGCGGCTCGGAAAAGTGGTGTTCGGCCCGACATTGCAGATAGGTGTGGACGAGGATCTGCGCATCACCACGCGGACCCTCGATGGTGTGACCGTCGACCATGAGTCGTTGTCCGGGGGAGCGAAGGAGCAACTCGGCATCATCAGTCGTCTTGCCTGCGCGATGCTGGTCGATCCGGTCGACGGCGTACCGGTGATCATCGACGACGCGCTCGGATACACAGATCCCGGCCGCTTGGCGGGCATGGCCGCAGTGCTCGGGTATGCCGGCAGGCAGACCCAGGTCATCGTCCTGACCTGCACGCCTGCCCGCTACTCCGGAGTTGGCGGTGCGCAACTGGTGGCGGTCTGAGACGCGCACGTCCTGGCGTTTTGGGTTGGCCGAGTCTGATGCGCTACGCTGATCCTCGCCCGATGAGCCCCCGTAGCTCAGGGGATAGAGCGTCCGCCTCCGGAGCGGAAGGCCGCAGGTTCGAATCCTGCCGGGGGCACTTATTTTCGTTCAGGCAAGACTCCGGGTTCTTTCAAGTCGAGGATGTCGCCTTCCAGATAGCGCGTGAATAGCGTTGCGGCTCAGTGGAAGTCCTGGGTCCGGTGGCGCATCAACCGAATTCATCTGCTTTCCCGCTCAGTCGCGCTCAGCCCTTGCCCTTTCTTTCGTTGGTGTGACAACCGGCAATGTGCCGTTGTCCTGGCAATGAGTTGTGGGCCAGTCCACGTTCGCAGGCATTGCATCAACTCCTTCGTGGACATATAGTTAGTGCGATAACTATGTTGGCACGATCAAAGAGGTGCGATGTCTGAGGAGCTGTTGATCGAGGGCGACCCGTTGGCTCTCGAACGTCAGGTCTGCTTCGCGCTGGCCGTGGCCAACCGGACGGTACTCGGTGTGTATCGGCCGCTGTTGGAGCCGTTGGGTCTGACGCATCCGCAGTACCTGGTGATGCTGGCGTTGTGGGAACGGGCGCCGATGTCGGTGCGTGAGATCGCCGAAGCCCTGCGGCTCGATTCGCCGACACTCTCGCCGTTGCTCAAACGGCTCGAGGCGGCCGGATTGATCACCCGCACACGCAGTGTCACCGATGAGCGGCAACTGGTCGTCGAACTCACAGAGGCCGGAGTCGACCTCCGGACCGAGGCCGAGAAGATCCCGTTCGCGGTCGTCCGGACGCTCGGCGTCGATCTTGCGGTTCTCGAAGAGCTGCACCGGGTGCTGGGCACCGTCAACCAGGCGGCGGAAGCGGCCATCGCCACCGGCTCGATCACCCTGGAACCGTAGGGTTCTAATGCAATTCAGGAGTAGCAAGATGACGCAGCGCAAACGGCCGAATCCATGGCAGTGGATCACCTACAGCTGGGGGCGCAAGCTGCCCGACGAGTTGCAGGATTGGGTCCGGCAGGACCTGACGGGCCGCTGGCGGGTCCCGCGGCACCTCGTGCGCGGCATGATCCCGTTCCTGCCCGTGTTCGCGCTGTTCCTGCTCTTCCCAGGGCCGATCTACCTGCGGATGGCGATGGTCCTGCTCGGACTCATCCTGGCGCTGTTCTACTGCAGTGCCTACATGCAGATGAACCGTGAACACCGGCTCGAACTCCATGGGCTGCCCGCCGACCTCGAGAGCCCGGAACAGACGCGCAAACATGATGCGAACCGGGTCGCCTACGAGAAGATCCACGGCCGCAGCGTCCCGGTGCAACAACGGCGCCACTTGAACTGATCACCTCTGCATCGAACAATCAAAAAGCCCCTGTCCGACATCGGACAGGGGCTTTTTGTGTGTTGATCAGTTGTTGGTCTGATCAGTTCATCGGAAGTGGTGCAGCGCCGCGGCTCTCGAGCATCTTCGTCATGGTCTCCGACTCGGAACTCTGAACGTTCATCATCTGCTGGGCCAGTTCGCGGACGTAGTCCTCGCTAACGTGGTCGGGCTCCACCGCGTACTCCATCATTCCGATGCCGCCCTGGTGGTGGCGCAACATCAGTTGCAGGAAGTAGAGGTCGAGCTCGCTGCCCTGCAGGGATCGCAGCTTGTTCATCTCTTCGGTGGTGGCCATCCCCGGCATCGGTACGCCGGAGTTCGACATGTCCATGCCGGACCCGGTGGATCCTGCTTCTGCCGAACCCCCGTGCCCGTGCCCGGAGCCGCCGTCGGTCATCCAGGCCATGGGTGCGCCAGGATTGTCGAGCGGGTAGTCCCAGCGGGTCAGCCACGACTGCATCTGACCGATCTGGTTGACCTGTGTCGTCAGGATGTCGTAGGCCAGGCTGCGGACCTGCGGATCACTGCCGCCGTACAGCTCCAAGGTCGCCATCTCGACGCCCTGCTGGTGATGTGCGCTCATGTCCTGAGCGAACCCGACCGCAGCCGAGTCCCCCGCGGGCCGGTTGCTGCCGTCATCGCCGTCGAACGTGGTGCGGAGCAGCAGTCCGACGACAACTCCGACAAGCAGAACTGCGATGGCACCGAGCACGAGCACCGCGGTCTGTTGGCTCCGGTGACCGCGCGGTACGTCCCGCGCGATGGCGGTCCGATCGGTGCCACCGCGAGGGTCCTCGCCAGGTGCGCTCATCAGCCTGCTGGGTTCGGCGTCGGAACCATGCCGCCTTCGTCGGCGGCCTGCGTCGTGCCTGCGCCATCCATCTGGATCGCGTCGGCCGGAAGCGGGCCGACATCGGCGGCCGGTGGGTTGCTCGGATCGAACGAACCGGGGATTGCCGCACACTGCGCGCCGACCTCGGGATAGGCGGTCGCGTCCGGGTAGTCCGCGTAGACCCCGGTGTTGCTGTTCTGGCGCAGCGCCTCGATGAACTGGTCGATGCGGGGGTCGCCTGCGGAGTCCAGCTTCAGCTGGTGGCCCCAGGACTGCAGCGAGATCGGCCGGTCCAGCGTCGGGTACGGCGAGAGCAGCATGTACTGCTCGTCTTCGACCTTCGACTTGAGGATGTCGAGGTCGCCGGGGGCGATGGTCTCGGGGTTGTACGCAATCCAGACCGCACCGTGCTCGAGCGAGTGGACCGCGTTTTCGGTGCGCAACTCGTTCGGGTAGACGATGCCGGTACACGTGGCCCACACGGCGTCATGCGGCCCGCCGAAGGGTGGCGACTGGTCGTAGGCGACCCGCTGGGTCGGTTCGACGTGCTGACCGGCCGGATAATAGATCTTGGTGACGCCCTCGATCTTGTCCGAAGGATCTGGATTCGAGGAGGACGGCGTGTACTGCGCGACCTCCTGCTTGTCCTCGTATTTGGGGATCAGATAGACGGCCAGTCCGGCGATGATGAGCAGGACCACCACCACTCCACCGATGGTGCCCCACGGGAACTGGCGTCCACCGCCGGCCTTGACCACCGGTATCTGACCAGATTTCTTCTTCCCGGAGCCCGCAGGCTTCTTCGGGATGTTGCCTTTGTTCTTGGCGTCAGCCATGGATCTCTTTCGGTGCAATTCTATGGAGAGCGGACGTCGCACTGCCGACTTGTTCACCGGCGATACGAGAGTCTACGTGGGCCCCTTCACGCCGCCGAGTGTTGACAAGATCCCGCCGAGCGCTCCGGCGGTGACCGGTGTCAAGTCAGTGCGATTGTCTTTGATCATCGGTCGGCCAATAGGATGGTGCATCGTGACCCCCGCCGACCTCGCGGTACTCCTGCATGCCGCCACCTCCACAGTGCTCACCGACCACGGACTCGATGCGTCCGCGCTGCCGGAGTCTGTTGTCGTGGAACGCCCACGAAATCCTGAGCATGGCGATTACGCCACCAACATTGCGCTCCAACTCGGCAAGAAGGTCGGGGCGAATCCCCGTGAGCTGGCCGGATGGCTCGCGACCGAACTCATCTCGCGCGACGGTATCGCCACCGCGGACATCGCCGGGCCCGGGTTCGTGAACATCCGGCTCGCTGCCGATGCACAGAACGCGGTCGTCGCCGATGTTCTGACCGGCGGCGATGCCTACGGCACCAGTGAGCTCTATGACGGTCTGAAGGTGAACCTCGAGTTCGTCTCGGCCAACCCGACCGGACCCATCCATCTCGGTGGTACCCGCTGGGCCGCCGTCGGCGACGCCCTCGGCCGGGTTTTGTCGGCCGCCGGTGCCGCGGTGACCCGCGAGTACTACTTCAACGATCACGGCGCCCAGATCGACCGGTTCGCGCGATCACTGCAGGCCGCTGCGCTGGGTGAACCGACTCCCGACGACGGCTACTCCGGCGCGTACATCAACGACATCGCGGCACAGATCGTCGCCGAGGTGCCGGACGTGCTCAGTCGCCCGGACGCCGAGCGCCTCGAGACGTTCCGCTCACATGGTGTGGACCTGATGTTCGGGCAGATCAAGAAGAATCTCCACGAGTTCGGCACCGACTTCGACGTCTACACCCACGAGAACAAGATGTTCGAGTCCGGTCAGGTCGAGAAGGCGATCGCCGAACTGAAGGCCAACGGCAATCTGTACGAGAACGACGGTGCGTGGTGGCTGCGGTCAACCGCCTTCGGCGATGACAAAGACCGCGTGGTCATCAAGAGTGATGGCGAAGCTGCGTACATCGCGGGCGACATCGCCTACTTCAAGGACAAGCGTGATCGCGGCTTCGACCTCTGCATCTACATGTTGGGCGCCGATCACCACGGCTACGTGGTGCGTCTGAAGGCCGCCGCGGCCGCCCTCGGTGACGACCCGGACCGGTTGGAAGTTCTGATCGGCCAAATGGTCAACCTGGTCAAGGACGGGCAACCGGTACGGATGAGCAAGCGTGCCGGAACCGTGATCACCCTCGACGATCTGGTCGAGGCCGTCGGTGTCGACGCCGCCCGCTATTCGCTGATCCGGTCCTCGGTGGACGTCAACATCGACATCGACCTGAACCTGCTCGTCAGTCAGTCGAACGAGAACCCGGTCTACTACGTGCAATACGCACACGCCCGGCTCTGCGCGATCGCCCGCAACGCGGCGGCACTGGGTCTGGTCGCCTCCACCGATCACCTCGAGCTGCTGGTCGATCCGGCCGAAGGCGACTTGATCCGCACGCTCGGCGACTTCCCGGCAGTGGTCGACACGGCCGCGCAATTGCGTGAGCCGCACCGCGTTTGCCGCTACCTCGAGGCGCTGGCCAGCACGTACCACAAGTTCTACGATCGGTGCCGCGTGTTGCCGCAGGGTGACGAAGAACCGGCCGACATCCATGCCGCACGGTTGGCATTGTGCGGTGCCACCCAGCAGGTCATCGCCAACGGTTTGGCGATGGTCGGCGTCAGCGCACCGGAGCGAATGTGAGCGCCAACCCCGTCGGCCCGCTTCACGCGGAGCTTCTCGCCGAACCCCGGCTTGCCGAACGTCCCAACAGCGCAGCCGATCTGGCGCAGCTGCCGGCCAGCGTCTATCCGCAGGGCACCGACCGCGACAGCAACGATGTCGCCCGGATCGGTGGCATTCCGGTCACCGAATTGGCGCAGACGTACGGCACGCCACTGTTTGTCATCAACGAGGACGATTTCCGGGCCCGTTGCGCCGCGATGGCCAAGGCCTTCGGCTCCGCGGAGCGCGTGCACTACGCATCCAAGGCGTTCCTGTCGTCGGAGATCGCCCGCTGGGTGAATTCCGAGGGGCTCTCGCTGGACGTCTGTTCGGTGGGGGAGCTGACCGTCGCCCTGCGCGCGGGTTTCCCGGCTGACCGAATTGCATTGCACGGCAACAACAAGTCGGTTCCGGAACTCGAGCTGGCCGCGTCGTCCGGTGTGGAACACGTGGTGCTGGACTCGATGATCGAGATCGAGCGCCTCGATGAGATCGCCGGCCGCCTCGGTGTCGTGCAGGACGTTCTCATCCGGCTCACGGTCGGCGTCGAGGCGCACACCCACGAGTTCATCTCGACTGCGCACGAAGATCAGAAGTTCGGATTTTCGCTGGCCGGTGGCCTGGCCATGGCCGCGGTTCGCCGCGTCTTCGCAACTGAGCATCTCCGCCTGGTGGGGCTGCACAGCCACATCGGATCACAGATCTTCGACGTCGACGGCTTCGAATTGGCGGCACGCCGTGTGCTGTCGCTGGTGCGCGATGTCGTCGCCGAATTCGGCCTCGACAAGGCCGCCCAGCTGTCGATTCTGGATCTTGGTGGTGGGCTGGGTATTTCGTACCTACCGTCGGATGATCCGCCACCGGTCGAAGAGGTTGCCGACAAGCTCGCCAGTATTGTCGAAATCGAGTCGGCGGCCATGGGGCTGCCCACACCGACCATCGTGGTCGAACCGGGTCGCGCGATCGCCGGACCGGCCGGTGTCACGCTCTACACCGTCGGCACGGTCAAAGACGTCCAGATCTCACCGGGTGGGGCGCATCGCCGTTACGTGTCGGTCGACGGCGGGATGAGCGACAACATCCGGGCCGCCCTGTACCAGGCGGAATACGATGTGCGCCTGGCCTCCCGGATCTCGACCGCCGACGCGGTGGTCAGCCGCGTGGTCGGAAAGCACTGCGAGAGCGGCGACATCGTAGTCAAGGACTGTTGGCTGCCCGGCGACGTCGGACCCGGCGATGTTCTGATGGTTGGTGCAACCGGCGCATACTGCTACACGATGTCGAGCCGGTACAACATGGTGACCCGACCCGCTGTGGTCGCAGTTCAGGGCGGCGCATCGCGAGTGATGTTGCGGCGTGAAACCGTTGAAGATTTGTTGAGCCTGGAGGTGAACGAATGACGGAAACCGGCACGCGCGCCATTGGTGTTGCGGTACTCGGAATGGGCAACGTCGGTACCGAGGTGGTGCGTATCCTCACCGACAACGCGGCAGACCTGAAGGCCCGCGTCGGTGCACCGCTGGAGATTCGTGGCGTGGCGGTCCGGGATCTCGCCAAGCCGCGCGGTATCGACCCGGCGCTGCTCACCGACAAGCCCGAAGAATTGGTGGCCCGCGACGACGTCGACATCGTGGTCGAGCTGATGGGCGGTATCGACCCGCCGCGCATGCTCATTCGTGAGGCACTGCAGAGTGGCAAGTCGGTGGTGACCGCCAACAAGGCGCTGTTGGCCGACTACACCGGCGAGCTGGCAACGGCCGCGGCAACGGCAAAGGTCGACCTCTATTTCGAGGCGGCCGTGGCCGGAGCGATCCCGGTGATCCGCCCGCTGATGCAGTCGCTGGCCGGTGACACGGTGACCAAGGTGGCCGGAATCGTCAACGGCACCACCAACTTCATCCTCTCGTCGATGGATGCCGACGGCAGCGACTACAGCGAGACCCTCGCCGAGGCAGGCCGACTGGGTTATGCCGAAGCCGACCCGACGGCCGACGTCGAAGGGTATGACGCCGCGGCGAAGGCGGCCATCCTGGCGTCGATCGCGTTCCATTCGCGGGTGACCGCCCTGAACGTCTATCGCGAGGGCATCTCGAATATCACCGCTGACGATCTCGCTTCGGCGCACGCACTCGATTGCACGATCAAGTTGTTGTCGATCTGCGAGCGCGTCGTGGATGAAGATGGCACCCAACGGATCTCGGCGCGCGTTTACCCCGCGCTTGTTCCGTTGGAACATCCGCTCGCCGGGGTGAACGGCGCTTTCAACGCAGTGGTGGTCGAGGCCGAGAACGCCGGTCGGCTGATGTTCTACGGCCAGGGTGCCGGCGGCGCTCCGACCGCATCTGCAGTGTTGGGGGATCTGGTCATGGCCGCACGGAACAAGGTCCACGGCGGACGCGGTCCGCTGGAATCGACATATGCGTCATTGCCGATCGCCCCGATGGGCGACGTGCGTACCCGCTATTACGTGTCGATGCGGGTCGCCGACAAACCCGGGGTTCTGGCAACGGTTGCCGGTGAGTTCTCCGCCCGCGACATCAGCATCTCCACGGTTCGTCAGGAAGGCGCCGGTGAGGATGCCCGGCTGGTTGTGGTCACCCATCGTGCGCCGGATGCCGCGCTGTCGGAAACCGTTGCGGCGCTGGAGAAGTTGGATGCGGTATTGAGTGTTTCGAGTGTTTTGCGACTGGAGGGTACCAATGAGTGAGTCAGCAGCTGTGCATCGTGCATGGCCGGGCCTGATCGAGGCCTACCGGGATCGACTCCCGGTCGGCGACGACTGGAAGGTCGTCACCCTCTTCGAAGGCGGCACCCCGCTGATCAGCGCCCCGCATCTGTCCGAGATCACGGGCTGCGAGGTCTATCTCAAGATCGAGGGCCTCAACCCGACCGGTTCCTTCAAGGACCGCGGGATGACGATGGCCGTCAGCAATGCCGTCAACAACGGTAAGACCGCGGTCCTGTGTGCATCGACCGGTAACACCTCGGCCTCTGCCGCGGCGTATGCGACCCGCGCCGGGATCACCTGCGCGGTGCTGATCCCGGAGGGCAAGATCGCCATGGGCAAGCTGGCCCAGGCGGTCATGCACGGCGCGAAAATCATTCAGGTGCAAGGCAATTTCGACGATTGCCTCGAGCTCGCCCGTAAGGCGACCGCAGAGTTCCCGCAGATCGAACTGGTCAACTCGGTGAATCCGGCGCGCATCGAGGGTCAGAAGACCGCAGCGTTCGAGATCATGGATGTGCTCGGCCGGGCTCCGGATGTGCACGCGCTGCCCGTCGGCAACGCCGGAAACATCACCGCGTACTGGAAGGGCTACACCGAATACCATCGCGACGGCGTTGTCGATTCGACGCCGCGCATGTTGGGTGTCCAGGCTGCCGGTGCAGCGCCGCTGGTGACCGGTGCTCCGGTGAAGGATCCCGAAACCATCGCCACCGCCATCCGCATCGGCTCTCCGGCCAGCTGGAACCAGGCCGTGGCGGCCAAGGACGAATCGGGCGGCAAGTTCCTGGCGGCCACCGACGAGAAGCTTCTCGAGGCGTACCGGTTGATCGCAGGCCGCGAGGGCGTCTTCGTGGAGCCGGCGTCGGCCGCGAGTGTGGCAGGCCTGCTGGCCGCCCGCGCTGATGGCTGGATCTCCGCAGGCGAGCTGGTGGTCTGCACCGTCACCGGCAACGGTCTGAAAGATCCCGACACCGCGCTTGCGGGTATTCCGCCGGTCGAGGCCATCCCGGTCGACCCGGTGGCGGTCGCAGCTGCTCTGGGACTGAGCTGATGACCACCCCGGCGCATGTCGTGCCGAACGTCCTCGCGAGTTGATGGGCGCGGTATGAACCCTGTTCTGCCTGTTGGCCTGCAGGTGCGCGCTCGCGTGCCGGCATCGAGTGCCAACCTGGGGCCCGGCTTCGATTCGCTGGGTATCGCGTTGGGGATCTACGACGATGTCTCGGTGACCGTCTCCGGCCCCGGTCTGCGGATCAGCGTGAGCGGGGAAGGTGCGCAAGGGGTTCCCCTGGACGAACGCCATCTGGTGGTGCGTGCGATCAACCGTGGGCTCGAGGCGGCCGGCGTCACGGCCGCGGGTCTGGATGTCGAGTGCCGCAACAGCATTCCGCACTCCCGTGGCCTGGGTTCGTCGGCTTCCGCGGTGGTCGGGGGACTGGCCGCGGCAGCCGGACTGGTTCGCGCGGCCGGTGTGGGCATCCCATTGTCGACCGACGCGCTCGTGCAGTTGGCCTCGGAGTTCGAGGGGCACCCCGACAACGCGTCGGCCAGTGTTCTCGGCTCGGCGGTGGTGTCGTGGTCGGAGGCGGCCTGCGGTGAGGTCCCGGCGGTGCTGGAGAACGGTGCGCCGCACGAGGTGAGCTATTTCGCCCGGAAACTGGATGTCCATCCGTCCATCCGGGCTTTTGTGATGATTCCGCAGGTCGAGTCGTCGACCGCCGTCACCCGCGGGCTTCTGCCCGACGCGGTCGCACGGGTGGACGCGGTCTTCAACGTCAGTCGTGTCGCGCTCGCGGTGGTGGCACTGACCACCGAACCGGGCCTTCTTTTCCCCGCAACCGAGGATCGGCTGCACCAGGACTACCGCGCCCCCGTCATGCCCGCCACCGCGGAAATGGTTCGTTGGTTGCGGGACCGACATGTTCCCGCCACCGTCTCCGGTGCCGGCCCCACCGTCCTTGCACTCACAGCGTCATCGTTGCCCGCCGGATCGCAGGAGAAGGCAGCTGAACTGGGATTTGTGCTCGACGAGGTAGAGATCGCGCCGGGAGTAGTCGTACACTGAAAAGCGGCCGGGTCAGCTGACTCATCCACTGTCAGGGAACACGCCGTCATCGCTGGGTGTTGCTCATACTGTTGAACGTGGTTAGCATGTACCCGTCCAGCCGCGAAAGTTTCACCACGCGTGCTTCTCACAAGAAATGTGAAATTCTACGGTCAGAGCCCGCGGGCGTCATTCCGTGAAATCGAAGCGCGGCATACGACACAAAGCCTAAAAGACCGCTCCAAATAGCGGCACCTCTCACCTGGTCTCCGGGTGCGAGAAACACTGCCCCCGCGAATCTACCGGCGGGGGAAGGAAAGGATATCCGTTGACGGATACGGACCTCATCACTGCACAGGGTGCGGAAAACACGCTTGACCTCGGCGGAGTCGACACTCCCAAAGCCGAACGTCGTCGTGGCACCGGACTGTCGGGGATGGTTCTCACCGAGTTGCGCGGCCTCGCCGGCGAGCTCGGCATCAAAGGCACGTCAGGTATGCGTAAGAGCGACCTGATCGCGGCCATCAAGGAGCGCCAGAGCGGTTCGACCGCCGCTGCTGCGCCTGCAAAGACCAAGACAGCCACCAAGGCGCCTGCCGAGAAGGCCAAGGCCGATGTTGCCGCGCCGAAGAACGCGGCCGAGGGTCAGTCGACCGAAACGAAGACCGAGCAGGCCACGAAGGCCGAAGCCGTGCAGGATGCCAAGAAGGCGCCGGTTGTCGAGGCCAAGGAAGAGTCGGCCCCGGTTCGCCGTGACCGGCGACGTGGCGCGTCCACCGACAACGCGGACCCGGCAGTCAAAGACACCGGTTCCGAGACCTCCGCGCAGATCACCGCAGAATCAGGTGACGACAACGAGTCTGCCGACGGATCTGATGCGCGTCGTCAGCGTCGTCGCGGACGCGATGGTCAAGACCGCACCGGAACGAACCGTGACGGCCAGGGCGCTCGGGACAACCAGGGCGCTCGCGACAACCAGGGCGGACGCGACAACCAGTCCGGTGGACAGGGCCGCGAAGGCGGACAGAACCGCGACCGGGGCAGCGAAACCCGGACCGCGGACCGCGACAACCGTGGTGACAACCGCGGTGATACCCGTGGTGGCGACAACCGTGGTGGCGACAACCGGAACGCAGACCGCGACAACCGCGGTGGCGACAACCGGAACGCCGGCAACCAGAACAGCGGTCCGCGCAACAACAATCGTGACAACGGTCCCGACGATGACGGAGACGGTGACGGACGCGGCCGTCGTGGACGTCGCTTCCGCGAGCGTCGCCGTGGACGCGATCGCACCGACGGTCCCGGTGGCAGCGGCGAGCCGCAGGTATCGGACGACGATGTGTTGCAGCCGGTCGCGGGCATCCTCGACGTCCTCGACAACTACGCGTTCGTGCGGACCTCCGGCTACCTGGCCGGTTCGAACGACGTCTACGTGTCGATGAACCTGATCCGCAAGAACGGTCTGCGTCGCGGCGACGCGATCACCGGTGCGGTCAAGGTGGCCCGTGAAGGCGACCAGTCCAATCAGCGTCAGAAGTTCAACCCGTTGGTCCGGCTCGATTCGGTGAACGGTGCCGACGTCGAAACCGCCAAGCGGCGACCGGAATTCAACAAGTTGACCCCGCTGTACCCGAACCAGCGACTGCGGTTGGAGACCACCAGCGATCAGATCTCGACCCGCGTCATCGACTTGGTCATGCCCATCGGCAAGGGCCAGCGTGCGCTGATCGTCTCGCCCCCCAAGGCGGGTAAGACCACGATCCTGCAGAACATCGCCAACGCGATCTCGATCAACAACCCCGAGTGCTACCTGATGGTCGTGCTGGTCGACGAGCGGCCTGAAGAGGTCACCGATATGCAGCGTTCGGTCAAGGGTGAGGTCATCGCCTCGACCTTCGACCGGCCGCCGTCAGATCACACATCGGTCGCCGAGCTTGCCATCGAGCGGGCCAAGCGTCTCGTCGAAGACGGTAAAGATGTTGTGGTCCTGCTCGATTCGATCACCCGCCTGGGTCGCGCCTATAACAACGCGTCACCGGCATCGGGTCGAATCCTGTCCGGTGGTGTCGATTCCACGGCGCTGTACCCGCCCAAGCGTTTCCTGGGAGCGGCTCGGAACATCGAGAACGGCGGCTCGTTGACGATCATCGCCTCGGCGCTGGTCGAGACCGGATCCACCGGTGACACCGTGATCTTCGAGGAGTTCAAGGGCACCGGCAACGCCGAGCTCAAACTGGACCGCAAGATCTCGGAGCGTCGCGTGTTCCCGGCCGTGGACGTCAACCTGTCCAGTACGCGTAAGGACGAGCTGCTGCTGTCGCCGGAAGAGTTCTCGATCGTGCACAAGCTGCGCCGTGTGCTCTCCGGGTTGGACTCACAACAGGCCATCGACCTACTGGTCAGCCAGTTGAAGAAGACCAAGAACAACATGGAGTTCCTGATGCAGGTGCAGAAGACCGCACCGGGGAACATGAAGGACGACTGAATCGTCCCCGGCACCAACAACAAACCCACCTCTTCCGATCCAGGAAGAGGTGGGTTTGTTCGTCAGCTCTCGGGAACGGTGCCCGGTCCCGGATCGAAGGGTGGGGGATCGGCGGGGTCGAATCGTCCCGGCACCGTCGCGCACGTGGCGCCGGGTTCGGGATAGCCGGTCGCCGAGGGACTTTCGTCGTACACACCGGATTGCGTGTTCTGTCGGGTCGCGGTGATGAACTGGTCGATCCGCGGATCGTCGACGTCGGCGACCTTGAGTTGGTGTCCCCAGGATTGCAGCGAGATCGGCTGGTCCAGACCGGGATACGGGGACATCAGCATGTAGTTGAGGCCATCGACCCGCTGCTCGAGTTCGGCGATCTCGTCCGCATCGAGATCGTCGGGGTTGTAGGTGACCCACACGGCGCCGTGTTCGAGGGAGTGGACGGCGTTCTCTGTTCGGATGGCGGTGGGGTAGACCATGCCGGTGCAGGTGGCCCAGACCGAGTCGTGTCGCCCGCCCATGGGCGGCGAGTACGTGTATTTGACCTTCTGGTTGTCCAGGACGTGCTCGGCCGCCGGGTAGAAGACCTTCAGCACGCCGTCGATCTGATCGGTCGGATCGGGATTGGAGCTGCTGGGCACGAAGTCCCGGGTCGAACTGCCGCCGCTTGCGCCGGTGGTGGTCGCGGCCTGTGGGTCGCCCGTCTTGGACGAACTGCACGCACTCAGGCCGATGACCAGAAGTAATCCGGTTGCGGCGAGCTTGACCACTGGTTTCACGTTCACACCTGTCTGATCGGCTTGATCGGGGCGTCGATCTGCTGGGCCATCATCCTGTCAGAAGCGGCATCCGATCAGATGTCAGGTCTCGGGCACCGTGCCGGGTCCGGGCTCGAACGATGGGGGATCGGCGGGATCGAAGGCATCCGGCACGGCGGTACAACTGGTACCCGGGGTCGGGTGGGCGGTGGCGGCCGGATCCTCGGGATACACGTTCGACTGGGCGTTCTGTTTGGTGGCGGTGATGAACTGGTCGATCCGCGGGTCGTCGGCGCTCGCGACCTTGAGTTGGTGTCCCCAGGATTGCACGGAGATCGGTTGGTCCAGACCCGGATACGGCGACATGAGCGTGTATTCCACATTCGCGACCCGCTCGGCAAGCGCGTCGACCGCAGCGACGTCGAGATCGGGGCTGTACGTGATCCAGACCGCCCCGTGTTCGAGCGAATGGACGGCTGTCTCGTTGCGGATCGCCACGGGGTACACCACTCCGGTGCATCCGGCCCAGGCCCAGTCGTGGGTTCCGCCGAACGGTGGCGAATACGTGTAGCGCACCTTTTCATCACGTTCGACGTGAGCCGGGGACGGGTAGTAGACCTTCAGCACGCCTTCGATCTGATCGGTCGGATCAGGATTGAGTCCGCTGGGGACGAAATCCAGGAGTGAGAGGCTGTCGGTGGCCGCCGGTGGCGTGCCCTCCGGGCGTCCCGAGGCATCGTCCGACTGTGTTGAACTGCAGGCGGTCAACCCGATGAGCAGTGCAAATACGGTCGTTGCGAAGCGTGCGGCGTGTGTCAACGTCAAACCTGCCTGGCCGGAATGAACTGGGGCGCGTTGTTGTTGGGATTATCGTGCCGCAAGAACTAGGGCAGCTACTCAACTGGTACCAGCGATTGGCAGGTCGGGAGGCTGTTCTGGCATACTGAGCGGTCGAGTCCGGTTCCGGTTCACACCTTCGATCCGCGCAGGTGACCCGGCGACCATGAAAGGGACACCAGAAATGAAGCAGGGAATTCACCCCGAATACGTCGAGACCACTGTGGTCTGCGGCTGCGGGAACACTTTCCAGACCCATTCCACCCAGGTTTCGGGTCGGATCAACGTCGAGGTCTGCTCGCAGTGCCACCCGTTCTACACGGGCAAGCAGAAGATTCTCGACACCGGTGGCCGTGTTGCGCGCTTCGAGAAGCGCTACGGCAAGCGGGCCGCTGCAAAGAAAGACGCAGCAGACAACTAGCTTGTACGACCGGCGTCTGACTCTGCCCTGCGGCAGGTCAGGCGCCGGTTTCTTTTTTCTTCCGCAGCCCAATCCGCTCGACCCACCGTCGGATCGGGTGCCGCAGCCACACCGTCAAGGAAACAGGTCATGAGCATCTCCGATCCGTCCGCGATCGACGACATCCTTGCCGAGCATGCCGGCTTGCAGAGCCAGATGTCCGATCCGTCGTTACACGACGATCCGACAGCCGCCCGGCGCGTGGGCAAACGATTCGCCGAACTCGCTCCGATCATGGCGACCTACACGAAACTTCAGGCCGCACAGGGCGATCTGGAAGCTGCGCGCGAACTCGCGGCCGACGACAGTGCTTTTGCCGCCGAGATCCCGGAGCTCGAGCAGACGGTCGCTGCCCTCGATCAAACGCTCACCGACCTGCTCTCCCCACGCGATCCGCACGATGGCGATGATGTGGTCCTCGAGGTCAAGTCCGGGGCCGGCGGTGAGGAATCGGCGCTGTTCGCCTCCGATCTCGCGCGGATGTATCTCAAATACTGCGAGCGCCAGGGCTGGAAGGCGCAGATCCTGGGTCTGACCGAATCCGACCTGGGTGGATACAAGGACGCCACCATCTCGATCAAGTCGAAGGGCGACGGACCGGACGGCGTGTGGTCGCGGTTGAAGTTCGAGGGCGGTGTGCACCGCGTTCAGCGCGTGCCGGTCACCGAGTCGCAGGGCCGCATCCACACCTCGGCGGCCGGTGTCCTGATCTACCCGGAACCCGATGAGGTCGAACGGGTCCAGATCGACGAGTCCGATCTCCGGGTCGACGTATACCGCAGCTCCGGCAAGGGGGGACAGGGCGTCAACACCACCGACTCAGCGGTGCGGCTCACCCATCTGCCCACCGGGATCGTGGTGACCTGCCAGAACGAGCGTTCCCAGCTGCAGAACAAGGCGCGGGCGATGCAGGTCCTGGCCGCCCGGTTGCAGGCTGCCGCAGAAGAGGCCGCCAACGCCGAAGCGTCGCAGGGTCGGGCCGCACAGATCCGCACCGTCGACCGCTCGGAGCGAATCCGCACCTACAACTACCCGGAAAACCGCGTCACCGACCATCGCATCGGCTACAAAGCCCAGAATCTCGACGCGGTGCTCGCCGGTGACATGGATGCGCTCCTCGACGCGCTGCGGGCCGCGGATCGTCAGGCCCGCCTCGAGGCGGAGTGAACGCCAGAGATGTCCGCCGGGCTGCGGTCGCGCAGCTGATCGCGGCCGGAGTTCCGAATGCGCAGGTGGATGCCGGGCTGCTGCTGGCATTCGTGCTGAATCGGTCGGTCGGTGAACTGATCGCCGTCGATGAGCTGTCGGATACCGACGCTGCCCGCTATCGCGAACTCGTCGACCGCCGCGCGCAGCGCGAACCGCTGCAGCACATCATCGGGCGCGTCGCATTCGGGCCGATCGAGATCGAAGTCGGCCCGGGGGTCTTCATCCCACGAATGGAAACCGAACTGCTCCACGCGTGGGCGGTGACTCGGATCGAGGCGATGACAGATCCTGTGGTCGTCGATCTGTGCAGCGGAAGCGGCGCGCTGGCCCTGGCGTTGGCCGCCTCCCACCCCGGGGCGCGGGTCCACGCGGTCGAAATCGACGGCGGTGCCCATAAATGGTTGCGCCACAACTTGTCTCGTATGCCCGCCGACGTCCGGGACCGGGTCACCGTCCACCTGGGCGATGCGGCAGACCCGAACATCTTGCCCGACATCACCGCCGATCTGGTGGTGTCGAATCCGCCCTACATCCCGGTGGGCGCAGACCTGCCTGCCGAGGTGGCCGATCACGATCCGGCACTGGCGTTGTTCGGTGGTGCCGACGGGATGTCGGTGATCACACCGATGATCTCGGTGATTGCGCGGATCCTGCGACCGGGTTGCGCGGTGGGGATCGAGCATGACGACAGCACCGGTGACCTGGTGATGGATGCGCTCGAGGCCGACGGACACTTCGACTCGATCACCCAGAAACTCGATCTCGCCGGACGTCCGCGGTTCGTCACCGCCACGCGTCGCTGATCACACGCCGGCAACGTGCAAGGATGGACGCCGTGAGCACTACGTTCGATTGCAGCAATCCCGGATCTCGGTCCGCAGGCCTGCGCGCCGCGGTCGGCGCCGTCAAAGGTGGGCGCCTGATCGTCATGCCCACCGACACCCTCTACGGAATCGGTTGTGACGCATTCGATTCCGAGTCGGTGAACAACCTGCTGGCCGCCAAGGGCCGCGGCCGTGACATGCCCGTGCCGGTCCTGGTCGGGTCGTGGACGACGATCGATGGCCTGGTGCTGTCGGTGTCACCGACCGCCCGCGAGCTGACCCGCGCGTTCTGGCCCGGTGGCCTGAGTCTGGTTGTGCACCAGGCGCCGTCACTCGCCTGGGACCTGGGCGACACCCGCGGCACCGTGATGCTGCGGATGCCCTTGCATCCGGTGGCGATCGAGGTGCTGCGTGAGGTGGGCCCGATGGCGGTTTCGAGCGCGAACGTCTCCGGCCGCCCGCCTGCGACCACGGTCGAGCAGGCCCGCGAGCAGTTGGGGGAGTCCGTTGCGGTCTATCTCGACGGTGGACCTGCGGCAAAGGCGGTGCCGTCGACGATCGTCGACCTCACCGATGTCACACCCAAGATCCTTCGGGAAGGTGCGATCAGCGCCGAAGAAATCGCCGAGGTCATCGGCACCGAGGTCGAGAGTCTTCGGGTCTGACCCGCATGCCCGCCCCCTGTAGCGTCCCTATCCGTGGCCTATTCGACAACGTTGAATGAGGGCAGTGGTGTGTTGATTGCCGCCCAGTCCGGCCTCACCAGCAGTGGTGCGGGTGTGCCGCTGCGCGAATTGATGCTGGTCGGGCTGTGCGCAGCGCTGATCACGTACCTGATCACCGGCCTGGTGCGAGTTGTCGCGACCCGCACCGGTGCGGTTGCGGTGCCGCGCAACCGGGACGTCCACGCGGTACCGACGCCCCGACTGGGTGGCGTCGGCATGTATATCGGTGTCCTCGCCGGAATGGTCCTGGCCGGTGAGCTGCCCGCGTTGACCCGGGGCTTCGACTACACCGACGACATGAACGCCGTCGTGGTGGCGGGCGGGGTCATCGTCCTGGTCGGCATCATCGATGACCGGTGGGGGATCGACGCGCTCACGAAGTTCGTCGGTCAGCTCACCGCTGCCGGTGTTCTGGTGATCATGGGGCTGAGCTGGACGGTGGTGGCGGTGCCGTTCGGGGACATCGGAACCGTTGTGCTCGATCCGCTGCAGTCGGGGCTGCTCACCGTTGCGGTCACCGTCGCGACCGTCAATGCAATGAACTTTGTCGACGGCCTCGACGGCCTGGCCGCCGGTCTGGCCCTGATCGCGGCGCTGGCGATCTGTGCCTTCTCGCTGGGTCTGCTGCACGATCAGGGTGGTGACGTCAGCTACTACCCGCCGGCCCTCATCGCGGCGATTCTCGCGGGCGCCTGTCTCGGGTTCCTCCCGCACAACTTCCAGCCCGCCCGCATCTTCATGGGCGACTCCGGTTCGATGCTCATCGGGCTGATGCTGGCCGCGGCGTCGACCAGTGCCTCCGGTCGGATCGCCGTCAACGCGTACGGTCCGGCAGATGTCTTCACGCTGCTCTCGCCGATCATCCTGGTGGCAGCGGTCATGTTCATCCCGATGCTCGACATGTTGCTCGCGGTCATCCGGCGTACCCGTGCAGGCGTCGGTTTCTACACACCGGACAAGATGCACCTGCACCACCGGTTGCTCGAGCTCGGTCACTCCCATCGCCGGGTGGTTCTGGTGATCTACCTCTGGGTGGGAGTGCTGGCATTCAGTGCTGCTGCCAGCACGCTCTTCTCGGCTTCTGTGGTGCTTCCGGTACTGGGTGGGGGACTGATCATCGCGATGCTCGCGACGATCGTTCCCCGGCTGCGGAACCGGCACCGAACGGGTGTGAGTATCAGCGGTTCGTGAACGACCCTTACCCTGGAGGGGTGAACGAAGCTTCTGAACCAGCACTGACCACCACAAACGACTCGAAACAGCTCACCCCATTGCAGAAGGCGATCCGCTACGGCGCGCTCGGACTTGTTGTACTGACCGTGATCAGCGTGGGTGTCTGGGCGTTGATCGACGGCACCGAGGGCTTGTGGGGCGCGCTGGTGGGCGCGGCGTTCGGCGGCGGATTCATCCTCTTCACGGTGATCGTGGTGGTGTTGACCGCCAATGTGTCGCCGACAACGGGCGGGGCCATCCTGATGGGCACCTGGCTACTCAAACTGTTGCTGGCCATGCTCGCCCTGGCGGCGCTGAGCAAGGTCGATTCGCTCAACCATGTCGCCCTCGGGGTGACCGCCCTCATCGCGATGATCATCGTGCTGGCCTGCGAGACCTACGCGATCATGACCACCAAAGTGCCGTACGTCGATGTCGGGCCGGATGGCCACGTTGACGACGAGGACTGAATCCGGACATACTACACAGGGTAGTAATGGCCACTGGTAGATACCCGCACTATGAGGGTCACCTACGGTGTTGCTATCGTTGGCCCGCAGAAGAGAACCGGACTTGACCAGCCCGGTGCTCAGACTGCCGTGCCACGCGTGAAGGCGCAGAAATGCGACTTCGGCCCAGGGGAGACCGGGGGCGTGTACGGCACGAAATCTGAAAGAACTTTTTTGCCAGATCTGAACTTATGTCCGGTCGAACTGCAGGCATGCTGCCTGCGGCCAGAGCACGGGAGAGAGTGCTGAGCGTCTTGAACCTCGCGGCAGGCGACGGGGGTTACCACCCGCCTTCGCTGTCCGACTTTTACCCTGATGCAGTCCTTTTTGAAGGAACGATCTTCGAACTCGATCGTCTGATGCTGATCCGGCTGTTGATGGCCGGTGTCTGTGTCGTCTTCTTCTTGCTGGCCTTCCGGAGCCCGAAGCTGGTTCCCCGCGGCCTGCAGAACGCAGGCGAGATGGCGTTGGACTTCGTCCGTATCCAGATCGCAGAGAGTGTCCTCGGCAAAGAGAACGGGAAGCGTTTCCTCCCGATCCTGGTGACGATATTCTTCACGGTGTTGTTCCTGAACTTCTCCGGTGTGATCCCGCTCTTGAACATCTCCTCCAACGGTTTGATCGGTATGCCGATCGTGTTGGCTGCGCTGGCGTACATCGTTTTCAACTACGTCGGCATCAAGAAGTACGGCTTCTTCGGTTATGTGAAATCGAGCATCGTGGTGCCGGATGTGCCGCCCGCGCTGCACATCCTGCTGATCCCGATCGAGTTCCTCTCGACCTTCATTCTGCGGCCGTTCACGCTGACGGTCCGTCTGATGGCCAATATGCTTGCCGGTCACATCCTGTTGGTACTGTTTTTCAGCGCCACCCAGTACTTCTTCTTCACCACGGAGGCCTGGACCTGGATCTTCGGCTTGCCGGCATTGCTCGGCGGCATCGCATTCACTTTCTTCGAACTCTTGGTGATCGTGTTGCAGGCATACATCTTCGCCCTGCTGACTGCCGTCTATATCGACCTGGCTGAACACGCCGCCGACCACTGACCGAAGCTTCACCACCAGATTCATCTAGACCAACAAACTGGCCGCTGCGGCTAACCTCGCCCAGCGGATCAAGAAGAAAGGGATCCAACACCATGAGCAACCTCGCGCAAGTTTCCGGTGAGATCAGCGAACTCAACTTCGGCGCCATCGGATACGGTCTGGCTGCCATCGGCCCCGGTATCGGTATCGGTATCGTCGTCGGCAAGACCATCGAGGGCACCGCGCGTCAGCCGGAGCTCGCCGGCCAGCTGCGTACCACCATGTTCCTTGGTATCGCATTCACCGAAGCGCTGGCCTTGATCGGCTTGGTTGCCGGCTTCATCTTCTGATCCGATGAGTGCCAACTCCTTGATTCTCGCCGCCGAAGAGGAATCTCATAATCCTCTTCTGCCTGCGACCTACGACATCACCTGGTCCATCGTGGCCCTGGTGGTTGTGGGACTCGTCTTCTGGAAGCTCGTACTTCCACGTGCACAGAAGGTTCTCGAAGAGCGCACCGACGGCATCGTCGGTGGACTCAAGCGGGCCGCTGATGCACAACTCGAAGCCGACGCCCTGCTCAAGCAGCGTGAAGAGCAGCTGCTCGAAACCCGTGCAGTCGCCGCTCAGATTCGCGAGGACGCACGACTGCGCGGACAAGAAATCGTCGCCGAGCTCCGCGCTCAAGGCGAAGCCGAAAGTGCGCGCATCGTTGCTGCCGGACGCTCACAGCTGAAGGCCGAACGCGATCAGATCGTCACCGAACTCCGGTCGGACCTCGGTCGGACCGCCGTTGACCTGGCGGAGAAGATCGTCGGCGAGCACCTGGAAGAAAGCGCCAAGCGCGGACAGACCGTTGATCGGTTCCTGGCTGAGCTCGACGCGACTTCAGCGCAGAGGAAGTGAAGGCGATGTACGCAGCCAGCCGCGACGCTTTGAGCGGTACCCGGGCAATTCTGGCCGAGACGATTTCAGCAGCCGGCGGCAACGCCGCCACGGCCGCGCAGCAGATCGGATCCGATCTGTTCGCAGTTGTCGGGTTCCTCGACAGCGAGCGATCGTTGCGTACCGCGTTCGGCGACATCTCCGCACCTGTGGATGTTCGGCAGGGTCTGGCCCGCCAGTTGTTCGGCAGCCAGATCGGTGCCGACTCGCTGGCGGTGGTGGTCGAGGCAGTCGGCCGTGACTGGTCGAACACCTCCGATCTGCTGGACGGGCTTGAACTCCTCGGTCGCGAGGCGTACCTCAAGTCGGCGGCCGAAGCGGGAACACTTGACGCTGTCGAGGAAGAACTGTTCTTGCTCGGCAGGACGGTCGCGGCTCATCCCGAGCTCGAGATCATCCTCAAAGACAAGTCCCGTTCGGCCAAGGCCCGCCAGGGACTGCTGGCGTCGCTGACGACCGGCAAGGTGTCTGCGGTCACCGAAGCACTCGCGTTGCAGTCGATCGCCCGGTTGTTCGATCAGAAGCCGGCCGACGCACTGGACGCGTTGTCGAACCTGGCCGCCGGACAGCGGGATCGTCTGGTTGCGAAGGTGCGGGCGTCCGTCGAGATGACGAGCTCGCAGGTGGAAGCCTTGACGTCCACGCTGACGCGCATCTACAACCAGCCGGTCATCACCCATGTTGTCGTCGATCAGGACCTGCTCTCGGGCTTGGTCGTCAAGATCGGTGACGAAGTGATCGACGGTTCGGGCGCCGGCCGACTGGCCACGATCCGCAAGTCGCTGGGCTGAGCCTCGCCGCAGACGACGCACCACACCGATTCCACAAAACTCACGACCACGCAGGAAGAGCAGGGCAAGAATATGGCGGAGTTGACGATCACCTCCGATGAGATCCGAAGTGCGATTGAAACGTACACCTCGAATTTCTCAACGGAAGTTGCACGTGACGAGGTCGGGTATGTCACTGATACCAGCGACGGAATCGCACACATCAGTGGACTGCCGTCCGCGATGTCGAACGAACTCCTCGAGTTCCCCGGCGGCGTCCTCGGCGTAGCGCTGAACCTTGACGAATCCGAGATCGGCGCAGTCATCCTCGGTGACTACAACACTCTCGAAGAAGGCCAGGAAGTCCGCCGCACCGGAGACGTGTTGTCTGTCCCCGTCGGCGACAACTTCCTCGGCCGCGTCGTGGACCCGCTCGGCAAGCCGATCGACGGCCGCGGCGAGATCGTGTCCTCGGAGAACCGTGTCCTCGAACTCCAGGCGGCTTCGGTGCTCGAACGCCAGCCCGTCGAGGAGTCACTGGCGACCGGTATCAAGGCCATCGACGCCATGACCGCAATCGGTCGTGGACAGCGTCAGCTGATCATCGGCGACCGCAAGACCGGCAAGACCGCGGTCTGCATCGACGCGATTCTGAACCAGAAGGCCAACTGGGAAACCGGTGACCCCAACAAGCAGGTTCGCTGCATCTACGTGGCAATCGGCCAGAAGGGTTCGACCATCGCGGGCGTCAAGACCGCTCTCGAAGAGTCGGGCGCGATGGCTTACACCACGATCGTTGCTGCTCCGGCTTCGGACTCCGCCGGCTTCAAGTGGCTCGCACCGTACACCGGTTCGGCCATCGGTCAGCACTGGATGTACGAGGGCAAGCACGTCCTCATCGTGTTCGACGATCTGTCGAAGCAGGCTGAGGCCTACCGCGCGATCTCGTTGCTGCTGCGTCGTCCGCCGGGCCGCGAGGCGTACCCCGGTGACGTCTTCTACTTGCACTCACGTCTGCTGGAGCGTTGCGCCAAGCTCTCGGACGAGATGGGTGGCGGTTCGATGACCGGTCTGCCGATCATCGAGACCAAGGCCAACGACGTCTCGGCGTTCATCCCGACCAACGTCATCTCGATCACCGACGGTCAGGTCTTCCTCGAGTCCGACCTCTTCAACAAGGGTGTTCGTCCGGCGATCAACGTCGGTACGTCCGTCTCCCGTGTTGGTGGCGCCGCACAGACCAAGGGCCTGAAGAAGGTTTCGGGTTCGCTGCGTCTGGAGCTCGCTCAGTTCCGTGAGCTGGAAGCCTTCTCGGCCTTCGCCTCGGACCTCGACGATGCCTCGAAGGCTCAGCTCGATCGTGGTGCCCGCTGGGTGGAGTTGCTCAAGCAGGATCAGTTCTCCCCGGTATCGGTCGAGGACCAGATCGTCTCGATCTACCTCGCCGGTGAAGGCCACTTCGACACGGTCCCCATCGAGGATGTCCGGCGGTACGAGGCGGAGCTGCTCAACGAGCTGCATCGCACTGCTTCCGGTGTCTACGAGACCATCGCAGGCGGCAAGGCACTGACCGACGAGGCCGCTCATGCCCTCGTGGCCGCTGCTGACAAGTACAAGGACAATTTCTTGGCCAGCGAGAAGTCTGACACCGTGAACGAAGCAGCTGCTTCGGCTCTCGCCGCAGACAAGGTCGAGGACGAAACCGTCAAAGTACGCAAGTAATAGGGAATCGTTTGATGATTGGTAAAGGTTTGACGGGCCGGGAAGGGCTGTGACAGTAGATGGCTAGCATTCGCGAGCTACGTTCGCGCATCCGGTCTGTGCAATCGACCAAGAAGATCACGAAGGCACAGGAGCTGATCGCGACTTCGCGCATCACCAAGGCTCAGGCTCGTGTGGCGGCCTCGAAGCCGTATTCGGAGGAGATCACTGCGGTCCTCTCTGAGTTGGCTTCGAGCGCCACCTCGCTGACGCATCCGTTGCTGACGGCGCGTCCCGAACCGAAACGTGCTGCGGTCCTGATCGTTACGAGCGACCGTGGCATGGCCGGCGGCTACAACTCGAATGTCCTGCGCGAGGCTCGCCGGCTCATCGAGTTGCTGACCGACGAGGGCAAGGACGTCGTTCTTTTTGTCACAGGGCAGAAGGGCACGACGTACTTCAACTTCCGGAAGATGCCGATCCAGGGCAGCTGGACCGGGTTCTCTCAGCAGCCGGCCTACACCGATGCCTGGAACGCCTCTGAGCACCTGATCGAACTGTTCATGGCGGGTTCGGGCACCTCGGTCGAGTCGCCTGACGGCACTCAGACCGAGGGCGTCGATGAGTTCCACATCGTGTACACGCGCTTCGTCAGCATGCTGACGCAGACACCGGTTGTTCGTCGCGTCGCACCCCTGGTGGTGAGCGTGGACGAGAGCGGGGAGAGCACGGGAGCTTCTCGGAACTACGAGTTCGAGCCGGGTGCAGAAGCGCTGCTGTCGGCGTTGCTGCCGAAGTACGTTGCGACCCGCGTGTTCTCGGCGCTGCTCGACTCGGCTGCGTCGGAGTCGGCAGCCCGCCGTACCGCCATGAAGGCGGCTACGGACAACGCCGAAGAGTTGGTCACCAACTTGTCCCGTGAGGCGAACCAGCTCCGACAGGCCCAGATCACACAAGAGATCAGCGAGATCGTCGGCGGTGTGGATGCCCTTTCGTAGCAGGACTCGACACTTTTCAGGCAGCCGGCCGGTGGGGTCGCGGTTCGCGAAACATGCCAATGCCATCGTCACAGAGGAAGAGACATCATGACCACAACTGAAACCCAAACTTCCCGGAAGGGTTCCGCTGGGCTGACCGGCCGCGTCGTGCGTGTCATCGGTCCGGTCGTCGACGTGGAGTTCCCGCGCGGCGCCATTCCGCCACTGTTCAACGCACTGCACGCCGACATCGCACTGAAGTCGGTTGCCAAGAAGCTGACGCTCGAGGTTGCCCAGCACCTCGGCGACAACCTCGTTCGCACCATCTCGATGCAGCCGACCGACGGTCTGACCCGCGGCACCGAGGTGACCGACACCGACAAGCCGATCTCGGTTCCCGTCGGTGACGTCGTCAAGGGCCACGTGTTCAATGCACTCGGCGATTGCCTCGACGCACCGGGCACCGGTCGCGACGGCGAGCAGTGGGGCATCCACCGGAAGCCCCCGGCCTTCGATCAGCTCGAGGGCAAGACCGAGATCCTCGAGACCGGCATCAAGGTCATCGACCTGCTGACCCCGTACGTCAAGGGCGGCAAGATCGGTCTGTTCGGTGGTGCCGGTGTCGGCAAGACCGTTCTGATCCAGGAGATGATCACCCGTATCGCTCGCGAGTTCTCCGGCACCTCGGTGTTCGCAGGCGTCGGTGAGCGTACCCGTGAGGGCACCGACCTCCACCTCGAAATGGAGGAGATGGGCGTTCTGCAGGACACCGCGTTGGTGTTCGGCCAGATGGATGAGCCGCCGGGCACGCGTATGCGCGTCGCCCTGTCCGCGCTGACGATGGCGGAGTACTTCCGTGACGTCAAGCGTCAGGACGTGCTGCTGTTCATCGACAACATCTTCCGTTTCACGCAGGCCGGTTCCGAGGTCTCCACGCTGCTCGGCCGTATGCCGTCTGCCGTCGGTTACCAGCCGACGCTGGCTGACGAGATGGGCGAGCTGCAGGAGCGCATCACCTCGACGCGTGGCAACTCGATCACCTCGCTGCAGGCCATCTATGTGCCCGCCGACGACTACACCGACCCGGCGCCGGCGACCACGTTCGCCCACCTGGATGCCACCACGGAGCTCTCGCGTCCGATTTCACAGCTCGGTATCTACCCGGCTGTGGACCCTCTGACGTCGACTTCTCGGATCCTCGAGGCCTCGATCGTCGGTGACGAGCACTTCCGCGTCGCCAACGAGGTCAAGCGCATCCTGCAGAAGTACAAGGAACTCCAGGACATCATCGCGATTCTTGGTATGGACGAGCTCTCCGAGGAGGACAAGATCACCGTGCAGCGTGCACGGCGTATCCAGAAGTTCCTCGGACAGAACTTCATCGTTGCCGAGAAGTTCACCGGCCAGAAGGGTTCGGTTGTGCCGCTTGCCGACACGATCGAGGCTTTCGACAAGGTCGCCAAGGGTGAATACGATCATCTTCCCGAGCAGGCGTTCAACAGCTGTGGTGGACTCGACGACGTCGAGGCCGCCGCCAAGAAGATCACCGGAAAGTGATATCACCCGATGCCTGACACGCCATTTCACGTCGAGTTGGTCGCGGTTGAATCGCGTATTTACTCCGGCGAAGCAACGTTTGTAGTGGCTCAGACCACCGAGGGCGCTGTTGGTCTGTTGGCCAAACACGAGCCGATGCTGGGTCAGTTGGCACCGGGCGGATATGTCGCGATCGACGAGGTCGATGGCAAGCGCCGCGTGGCAGCTGTTCAGGGTGGTTTCATCTCGGTCACCGGTGAGGTCGTCACGATTCTCGCCGAGTCCGCCGAGTGGGCTCGCGACGTCGACGAGGCTGCCGAGCGTTCGGTTCTCTCCTCTGCCGAGAAGGGCAGTATCGAGTACCTGCGTGCCGAATCGCGTCTGCGCGCGGTGGAAGTACTGCAGCAAGTCAAATAAAGTGCCGCGCGAATGGCATCCTGTAGAGCAGGGGCCGTTCGAATGGCTAATTGTTCTACGGTCCCCGCAAACTTCAGACAAGTTTGCGGGGATCGTCGTATATGTGGCGGGGGCTGAAGGAGGTGTCGTCTGTGGACTGGAATCTGGCTGCCCTTGCGGTGATCGTGCTTGTTCTTGTGTTTGTGCTTTACATGCTTTATCGGATCAACGAGCTACGCGGTTCGGGTACCTCGGCTTTGCTGCGTGAGCTACCTGCAGATGACGGCCGGGCCTGGCGGCACGGGGTGGTCCGCTATGACGACAACGCGCTCGAGTACTTCCGCCTTCGCAGGGTGCTGCCCGGTCCGCAGCGTCTGGTGCTGCGGCAAGCTGTGACCGTGAGCGGTCGACGGTCGCCAACGGCATCGGAGGCCGATGTCATCGACAACGACATGGTCATCCTCGAGCTCGCCGATCGTGACGGCGAGTTCGAGCTCGCCCTCGACAGCGGTGGTGTCACCGCATTCCAGTCGTGGCTCGAGTCTCGGCCGTCACAGCGCGCAGAACGCCGCCGCCGCGACCACTAGCGCCCACCGATCACCAGCGCCGACGAGTGTCGTTCCGTCCGACAAAAGAGGCCCAGACCGAAACCGGTCTGGGCCTTTCTCGTGTCGTTTGCTCAGTCGTCCTTCGACCCGCCCGCGTTCGTCTCGGGCCGGGTCGTGTCACGTTCGGCGCGCTTGCGCTGCTCTCCTGGCTGCCACAGGATGTCGCCGCCGGGGTTCGCGATCCTCGACAGGATGAACAGCAGATCGGAGAGTCGGTTGAGATACTGCGCCGGCAGGGGACTGGTGTTGTCCGGGAAGGCCTCGATGGCCGCCCATGCCGTCCGCTCGGCGCGCCGCGTGACCGTTCGTGCGACGTGCAGGTACGCACTGAGCGGGCTACCGCCGGGCAGGATGAATGAATTGAGCGGCTCGAGCGTGTCGGTGTAGTGATCGCACCAGACCTCGAGGTCGTCGATGTAGCTCTGCAGGATGCGCAGCGGCGGGTATTTGGGATCCTCGACCACCGGAGTCGAGAGGTCGGCGCCTGCATCGAACAGGTCGTTCTGTACCCGTAACAGGATCTCGGCTACGTCGGAGGTCGGGTTGCCCATTGCCAGAGCAACACCGATCGCGGCATTGGCCTCGTCGCAATCGGCATAGGCCAGCACACGTGGATCGTTTTTGGATACGCGCGAGAAGTCGCTGAGTCCGGTGGTTCCCGCATCGCCGGTACGGGTGTAGATGCGGGTCAGATGAACAGCCATGAGAGCAAAGCTACCCGGTATCCTCGCAGTGGTAATGGCCGGTCAGGGCCGCGACCACTTCAACCGGGAGTCACCGTTGGCGCCACAGCCTTACACCATCGAACGATCCATCACGATCGCCGCTCCGGCCGAGGCGATCTTCCCGTTGATCGTGGATTTCCACCAGTGGACGCTGTGGTCGCCCTGGGAGGGGTTGGATCCATCGCTCGAGCGGACGTATGGCGGACCGGCCGGTGCGGTGGGCGGTAGCTACGGTTGGAAGGGCAATCGGAAAGCGGGCCAGGGATCGATGACCGTGACCGATCTTGTTGCCCCGGAGTCGGTATCGATGCAATTGGACTTCCTCAAGCCATTCAAGGCGTCCAATCTGGCGACCTTCACTCTCAGTGAGGATCCCGCGGCTGCAGGTACCGTCGTGAACTGGTCCATGAAGGGCGAAAATGCTGGGGTGGCAAAGCTATTCGCCAAAATTGTGCCCACCGACAAACTGGTGGGCAACGATTTCGAGAAGGGACTCGCCTCGCTGAAGCTCGTAGTCGAGAACCGGTGAACACTATTGCGGGCCGTCGGTCGCCGCCGCGTTCCGGTCGCCTAGGCTACGTCCGTGGTTGATGATCGTTTTTTGGTGACCGGGGGCGCGCGACTGACCGGTGAGGTCGAAGTCGTGGGCGCCAAGAACAGTGTTCTCAAGTTGATGGCTGCGGCGTTACTCGCCGAGGGTAGGACGACCATCACGAATTGCCCGCAGATCCTGGATGTGCCGTTGATGGCCGACGTCCTGCGGGGCCTGGGCGCTGTGGTGAGCCATGACGGCGACACCGTGGTGATCGATACGCCTGCGGAACTGAAGTTTCACGCCGATTTCGACGCGGTGAAACAGTTCCGGGCATCGGTCTGTGTGCTCGGTCCACTGGTGGCGCGTTGCCGACGGGCGGTGGTTGCTCTACCAGGTGGCGATGCGATCGGGTCGCGCCCGCTGGACATGCATCAGGCCGGTCTCCGGTTGCTCGGCGCGCACAGCGTGATCGAACACGGGTGTGTGGTCGCCGAGGCCGACAAACTGATCGGTGCGCCGATCAGTCTGGAGTTCCCGTCCGTGGGTGCCACCGAGAACATCCTGATGGCGTCGGTGCTGGCCGAGGGTGTGACAACCATCGACAATGCCGCTCGCGAGCCCGAGATCGTCGATCTCTGCGTGATGTTGCAGCAGATGGGCGCGAAGATCAGCGGTGAAGGTACCTCGACCTTGACGGTCGAGGGTGTCGAGCGGTTACAGCCGGTGACCCATCGGGTGATCGGCGATCGGATTGTCGCCTCGACCTGGGCTATCGCCGCTGTCATGACGCGAGGCGATATCACGGTTCGCGGGGTCGATCCTCGCCATCTGCAGTTGGTGCTGTCCAAGCTCGTCGGCGCCGGGGCGTCGGTGTCCCAGTTCGAGGACGGCTTCCGCGTTGTCCAGGTGGGCAGGCCCGTGGCCGTCAACTATTCGACGCTGCCATTTCCCGGTTTCCCCACCGACCTACAACCGATGGCCATCGGACTGGCCGCGATCAGCGAAGGCATGTCGGTGATCACCGAAAACGTCTTCGAGGCCCGCTTCCGGTTTGTCGAGGAGATGGTGCGGTTGGGTGCAGACGCCCGGACCGACGGCCATCACGCGGTGATCCGTGGCATCGAACAGCTGTCGAGCGCACCGGTGTGGAGTTCGGACATCCGGGCCGGCGCCGGGTTGGTTCTGGCCGGTCTGGTCGCCGACGGTGTGACCGAAGTGCACGACGTCTCGCATATCGACCGCGGCTATCCCGATTTCGTCGAGATCATGCGCAGCCTTGGTGGCGAGATCGTTCGTGTGACGCCGGATTCGACCCCGGGCACTGACCGGTAGGTTGTCAACGAAACGCGCCAGGAGCTGCCCGGTGGTGGTCATCACAAGGGCAACTTCGGGCGAAAGTTGCCGTCCGGTTACGTTGACGGCGGCGTCGTGAGGCGACTGACCTGCGCGGATGCTGCTCGAAGCCCCTGCGCACCAGGCGATTTGACGCCGACGGACTTGTTCCCGTAACTTTCTTCAAGTCAGCGAGTGAGGCGCCGGAGAGCAAGAGTCCGGAGCGGCCGAGAACACCGACAGGGAAGTCTTTTCCTGAAGGAACAACGTTGACCGCCCATAGGTTGAATGTGCTCCGCTTTTCGGTGGAGGGTTCAAACGCGGGTGGTGACGGACTGCGAGAGCAGCGAGTTGCGGACCGGATGCGAGTCGGGTAAGCTTGAAAAGTTGCCTCCGAGACGGAGACAGCCTGTTAGATACAACAAAATATCCCTTCCAGGATGGCGCCACAGTGTGTGTCGAAGTTGGTTGTGGGTGTGTTCTTTGAGAACTCGATAGTGTGTCGATGGATTGTTAGTGCCAATTTAGGTGCTGTATGTCTGTCACGGTGACGAAATCCCATTCCGGGGTTTGGTC